>CAYVBY010000038.1:0-1520 GCA_964449895.1 uncultured Clostridium sp. | reverse complement strand
ATTGCTGATATTAATATTATTATTATTGCAAAAAAGTAAAGTGATGCTGATACTAATCCAGAATTATCTGCAAAGAAATATCCTGTAAACATTGCTATTATTGGTAATTTTGCACTACATGGAATAAACGGTGTTAGCATTATAGATAAATTTCTTTCTTTGTTGTCTTTTATTATTCTTGTTGACATTATTGCTGGAACACTACATCCGAAGTCCTACTATAAATGGTACTAATGTTTCTCCACTTAATCCGAATTTTTTAAATAACTTGTCTAATAAAAATGTAACTCTTGACATATACCCTGTTGTTTCTAATATTGATATGCAAAGGAATAATATAATTAATTGTGGCACAAATCCAAGTACTGCTCCACATCCAGCTATTATTCCATCAACTACTAAACTTGTAGACCATTCTGATGCGCCAAGATTTGTTAATCCTTGTTCTACTAGGCTTCCAAATTTTTCTACGTTTTCTGCTACCCAATCAACAGTAAAACTTCCAACTACTCCTACTGATAAATAATATACTAAAAACATTATTATAATAAATATTGGAAATGCAATAAATTTATTTAAAAATATTTTATCTAATTTATCAGACATACTTTCTTTTACTTGCTTTATTTTAGTTGATTTATTTTTTATTTCTACTATGTAATCATATCTTAAATTAGCTACAATTTCTTCAATATCCATTTTATATATTTCTTCTAGTTTTTGTCTGCTATTTCTAACAATTGCTGTTTGATATTTTTTGTACTGTTTGTCATTTTCTAATATTTTAATAGCCATAAACCTATTTACTTTAAGCTCATTTCTAATTTTTAATATTTCGTTTTCTATATCAGATTTAAAAATTTCTTTACTTTTTACGTGTATATTTCTATTTTTTCTTATTACCTCTTTTAGTTCATCTATTCCGGTTCCCTTTAATGCTGAAATAATTACAACATCTGTACCTATTTCTTTTGATAATTTTTCTGCATCTATATGGATTCCTTTTACTTCTAATCTATCTGCCATATTAAGTGCAATTATAACTTTCGTATCTAATTCCATAAGTTGTGTTGTAAGATATAAGCTTCTTTCTATTGATGTTGCATCTACTATATTTATTATTAAATCTGGCTTATCATCTAATACGAAACTTCTTGATACCTCTTCTTCTACAGTATATGGACTTAAGGAATATATACCTGGTAAATCTACCAAATCATCTCCTAATCCCTTTATTCTTCCTACTTTTCTTTCTATTGTAACACCTGGCCAATTGCCTATTTTTTGATTTGTACCTGTAAGTAAATTAAAAAGAGTTGTCTTACCACTATTTTGATTTCCAACTAATCCTATTTTCATTTTCTACCTCCTCTATACATATAATAAAAAGAAACAAGTATTGCTCGGCATATTAAGTTTATTTTATTATATTACCTCCACATCTATATTTCTCATTTCTTCCTTTCTAATGCAAAGTTCATAACCTCTAAGCTCTATATCCACAGGATCTCCCATTGGTG
>CAYVBY010000037.1:0-1839 GCA_964449895.1 uncultured Clostridium sp. | reverse complement strand
AATATTGAATCTAGTTTTATAGAAAAACAATTAATAGAAGAAAAAGCAGAATTAATTTTTGTAATACAATCTAGAGATAATAAATTTTTTAATATGAATATTAATAATAAATTTATTTTCATACCAAAATCTAGAATATCTTTAGGAAAAAGAACTTCTATACAATTGATTATAAAATCTAAAGAAAATATTTCTTTTGAATTTAATGAAGATTTAAATGAATTTTATAGTTCATTTAAACAAGATATAATAGTTCCTAAAAATTCTATATTAGGTTTTTCAAACATACTTACTTTTGATGGAAGTATAGAAAAACCATTAGAACTTTTTGAAAAGAAAATAGATCCAAATTTAAAATCAGATATAGAGATATATCTTTCAAGTGAAACAATAGTTATTAAGTATAAAAATGATAGTTTCCAATTTTCTGATTCACCACAAAGTAAAAACTTAAATAATACTTATGTTTATATGGGACTTCAAAAAGCTTTATTTAGATTTATTATAAATAATGGGGAAGATGGATATGTTGATTTAAATTCAATTTCTCCACCAGAGAATGGGTTAGATCTAAAATTATATAACTTAATGATTAAAAAAATGATTTCTGAATTAAACTTTGAAAATATAGATTCTGTGATTTATTTAATTTCAGACAAAATAATAGAAAAATTTATGAATACAGTTAGGGGGCTATATAAGTAATGGAAGTTAGACTTTTAAAAAAGAGTGTGATTAGAACGGAAGAATTTTATACTGATTTTTTAGATGGGAATATAGAATTAAAAGATGAATATTTTGATGGAGATAAAGTTATTTATATAGATGAAGCACCAGACTTTCCTATATATATTGCAATTAAGGATGTTGAGGAAAGAGATAAGATATATAAAGAAGCTTTTCGTACAATTTCAAAGTATTACATAAAAACAGATAGAGATATTCATTTAGATGAAATGTTTTGGTATTCATTATTTTGTACAAAGAAAAGAGAATATTTACTAGAAACATATCCTCAGATAACTGAAAGTATAGATAAGTTTCAAAATGTAGTATTGAAGAAATTTGATTGGGAAAATTATGTGTATAAATGTGTTTTAGCTTCTGAGTATATAACTGATACTACTGATGATGAAGATGAGCAAGAAAGATATTTTAGTATTATACTAAATAATTTAGATTTATATAATTACATATTGAAATCAGAAATATTTAGAAATGGAAAGTTTTTAATTAATGTATTAGACATAATATATGAAGATGAAAGATTAAGTCCAGTATTAAAAGCTAAAATAAAAGATAGACCAGATTTAGGTAAGGATGAAAGATATGGTCGTAGAGTAATATTTGAACTTAATAAAAGTTATCCTATAATAATGTCTCCAACTATGGATAAAGACGAATTAAAACCACTTTTTATGAAATACTTGGGATATTATTATGATTTAAATAAGTTATAAATTATAAAATTAGAATTAGTAATATATCCATAAATAATATAAGTAAGGTGATATAAATGGGGGATACAGGAAAATTTTATTCGTGGGATATAATAAACGATATAACAGCAATAAAAAACTGTGATAAATCTTTTTTTGAATATAGGGGTTCAGGTGTGCCAAAGGAAATAAGATGGTTTTTTGATTCTGAAGATATACAAAATGGTGAACAAATACCACTTATTTTAATATACAATGATAATAAATATAATGCACATATAGAAATGGAAAGTTTACAGCTTTCAAGAACACGTATGTTTTGGAAATCTGATTTGAAAAAAGAATTTGATGAGGTATTAAAAGATTATAGACTAAAATTGGGAAAAGAAGATGGGTATCC
>CAYVBY010000036.1:0-2475 GCA_964449895.1 uncultured Clostridium sp. | reverse complement strand
ATGTATAATATGGATATTAATGATTTAACATGGAATCCATGGCACGGATGCCATAAATGTAGTGAAGGATGTCAAAATTGTTATGCATATTTTTTAGATAAAAGATATGGCAGAGATACAAATGAAGTTGTTATAAACAAATCGAATTATGACTATCCAATTAAAAGAGATAGAAATGGTTTTTACAAGTTACCAGGAGGAACCTTTGTTAGAGTTTGTATGACAAGTGATTTCTTTTTAGAAGAAGCAGATGAGTGGAGAGATAAAGCTTGGGATTATATTAGACAAAGACGAGACGTAACATTTTCTCTTTTAACCAAAAGAGCTCATAGAATAAAAGATAATTTACCATCAGATTGGGGAGATGGCTGGGATAATGTGCAATTTGCAGTATCTGCTGAAAACCAAAAAAGAGTAGATGAAAGAATTCCGTACTTATTAGAAGTTCCTTCAAAACATAAATGGGTTAGCGTAAAACCATTTATAGGTGAAGTAGATCTAGAAAAATATTTAGCAACAGGAGAAATTGAAACTGTTCTTGCTGGTGGTGAAAATTATTTAGGATCAAGACCACTTCATTATGAATGGGTAAAAAAATTACACGACCAATGTGAGGAATATAATGTTCATTTAATATTTGGACAAACAGGTAATGTATTTATAAAAGATGGGAAAGAATATAAAATAAGAAATAGAACAGACCAAATGATACAAGCACTTCGCAGTGGACTTCATTATCCTGCTGTAGATATAGAAAGTGAAGTTCAAAAAATTCTTGATAGAAAAGAAAAAATGAAAGAATTAAAAGGAAGAAAGAAATAGAGATGAAGAAGATGGTTAAAATATTTATAATATTGCTTCTATTGGTAATTGTTGGCACGGTTATAATTAAAATAATTTCAAATAATAGGGACGTTTCTGTTATAGACAAAGAAAAAATAATTTCAAAAAACAATACACTTGAATGTACAGTATTTGATGGAATAGAAATTAAAGGAAATGCGACAATATCGATTGAAAATGGGAAACTTTCTAATGAAATTATTTTTAATCAAAATAGTAGCGACGATAGTAAATTCTTTTTAATGCCTGGATTGATTGACGCTCATACACATATAACAAATGAAAAACAAATAGAAGAAATGATAAATAATGGAGTAACAACTGCTTATGATGTTGCAGCATCTAAGAAAATTGCTAATTCTTCAGAAAATTTTAATATGTGGACAGCCACAACAACCATAATGCCGGGAATATCTAATGGTAGAGCTACTGTTAATAATTTGATTGCACAAGGGGCTGACTATGTTAAAGTTATGGTGGATATGCCAGCAATAATGGGTGGCGGATTAATTGAAAAAGATATTCTTCAGGACATGGTAAATTGTGCTCATGAAAATAATTTAAAAGTTGCAGGGCATGTTACAACAGTTGACGCAGTAAAACAAGCTGTGGAGGCAGGAGTTGATATTTTAATACATGTACCAATAGGAGAAAAATTCCCAGAAGAACTTGCTAAAGAAATTGCTAGTAAAAATATTGCTGTAATACCAACACTTGTTATGATGCAATCATTTGCAAATTCTAAAATATATGGTTTTGAAGAAAGTGATTATCAAGATGCAGAAAACGCAGTTAAATTATTAAATTCTTATGGTGTACCAATTCTTGTGGGGACAGATGCGAACAGCTCGTTTTTTGTACCAGATATTCAACATGGTTCTTCTCTTCATAAAGAAATGGAGCTTTTAGTAAAAGCAGGCCTAACACCTCTTGAAGTATTACAAGGAGCAACAACAAAATCAGTAAATGCATTTGGATTAGAAGAAAATTCTAAAAAACAAATTTATAAATCAATAATGGTATTAGTTGAGGGAAGACCAGATCAAAATATAACTGATACAACTAAAATTAGACAAATTTGGATTGATGGAGAACCTGTTTTTGATGTTCAAGAAGAAAATTCAAATTCCCAAAATGAAAATATTAAAGGAGAAAATATTATGAATAATGAAGAATTAATTTTTATTCCGAAACATCCATCAGATTGGAAAACTATGCAAATTGAAACGAAAGACAGTACATTATTAGAACAAAAAGAACCTATTAATTCACTTGAATTATATAATCTATTTTGCAATGAGATTGATAATGCATTAAAAATATATGAAGATAAAAGATTTGAAGTAACAGGAATTGCAATAAAAGTAGGCCCAGATATTCATAATAAACCATCAATAGAAATATCTAATGAAGTTGATGGTAGATGTCATATTCTATGCGTATTTCCATCAGATGAGGTATATAATAAAGTATCTGTAGGAGATAAAGTGGTTTGTAAAGGCAATTATTTAGTAATGAGTAATTGGTATGGCATAGTTATGAAAAAATGCGAATTAGTAAATTAATATGTTATTTAAGTAATTAAAGTTTTGAATATTCATATTTTAAAATTGTATTAAATAATGATGAAAG
>CAYVBY010000035.1:0-2485 GCA_964449895.1 uncultured Clostridium sp. | reverse complement strand
AGCACAAGTAAATTTGGTTTGATCATCTTCTGCATCCATACATATTCTTCCTATATTTAATAAATCAACCAATATTGAGTCCATTTTACTGAACATATCATATAAATCTCTAATATTTATACTAGCCTCTGGGTTCGGAACCATATAGTATTCTTTTCCCTTATATTTTCCTTGATAACCACCATATCTCATGTATGAATATGCACTGTTACTTTTAAAATTAAATTCCATTATTTTATTCTCCTTAAAATTTTTTTAAAAAATTAATTGTAATATATTGACATATTACAATTATTACTTTATAATAGTATCAAATATTAATAGTTGAAATATAATAATATATTACACCAATTAATATAAAATGTCAAGAGCTACAACTGTATAAAAAATATGTAGACACAAATTTTACCTAATTATTTGAAAGGTTGTGATTAATATAGATAACAAGAACTATATACTAGATAAGTATTATAATGAACATGATAAACCAACTAATATTGTGAAAGAATTAAATGTTAATCCATCTTATATAACAAAAATAATTAAAAATGATACAAGATATATTCAAGAAAAAGAATATAGAGCTAATATTAGTAAAGAAAATCGTAAAATTGCTAAACGAGAATGGATTAGAAATAAAAGACAAAATGAGGCTGATAAAGAGTTATATGAATTTGTTAAGCAACAACATATTGAAGCAAGTAAAGAATTGTCTTATTCTTACGAAATGAGTGATTTAGCATTTAGGAAATGGAATTCAAGTGCTTATCATAGAAATAGCAAAGGTAATCTAATTATAGATAGAAAGTTAAAAGTTGGTTCAGATGTTCCTAAATCAATAAATATGAATATTAAAATACCAACACAAAAATACAAGAAAAAATATTGTTATAGTATTTAATTAGTCCTATTGATAAATAGGTCTTTTTTATTATAGAGCTCAGAGGAGGTGTTAAATATGGCAGATATGAAAGAAACTTACACTTTAATGTTTACAGATTACCCAGACATTGTAAATCTTACACAAATGAGAAAAATGTTAGGTGGTATTAGTAACACTCTTGCATATCGTATGTTAAGAGAAAAGAAAATAAAAAGTAAAAAAGTTGGTAGAGAATATAAAATTCCTAAAGTTAATGTTATCAAATATGTGATGACAGAACAGTAGGATTTTTTTGATTATCATGATATAATACACAAAATATCAATGATAAGTTAAATATAAACTGTTACAACGGAAAGGAGAAAAATGATAACAGGTAGCTTACAGAAAAAGAAAGGTCTTTATTATGCTGTTTTAAATTTATATGATGACTATGGAAAAAGAAAACCCAAATGGATTCCTACAGGTTATACTATAAAAGGAAACAAGAAAAAGGCTGAAGAAAAATTAGAACAATATAAAATTGAATATGAACAAAAATCAAAAATACAATTAAGAGATCCAAACATATATGACAAGTATAAAAATATTTTGTTTTGTGATTATATGTTGGAATGGTTAGAAAAACAAAAAGGAAAAGTTGAACAAACAACATTTATTGGCTATGAACAAGTTATTAAAGGTAGATTATACAAATACTTTAAAGCAAAGAAAATCAAATTAGTAGATTTGAAACCTAAACACATTCAAGACTTTTTCGATTTACTTTTTAGCGAAGGTCTTTCAGGAAATACTATAAAACATTATAGAGCAAATATTAGTAAAGCTTTAAAAAGTGCAGTTATCACAGAAATAATTGATAGTAACCCTGCTACTAAATTGGAATCAATTAAAACTAAAGAATATACAGCAGATTACTATACACAAGATGAGCTACTAAAACTAATGGAAATTATAAAAACTACACCTATTGAATTACCAGTAGTTATTGCTGGTATATATGGATTAAGACGTGAAGAAGTTATAGGTATTAAATGGAATGCTATTGATTTCAAAGCTAAAACATTAACAATTCGACATACTGTAGGTCGTGGAAAAATTGATGGTGTTACACAATTCATTTTTAAGGACAGAGCAAAAAGTGATTCTGGTTATAGAACTTTACCTTTATTTGATTTTATTGCTGATTTATTAAACACTTATAAAGATAAGTATGAAGAATATAAAAAGTTTTATGGTAATACTTATTGCAATGATTATAAAGAATATATTTGTTTAATGGAAAATGGAGAATTAATGAAACCTGGATATGTAACACAAACTTTTAGTAAAGTATTAGATAGTAATAATCTACGACATATTAGGTTACATGATTTAAGGCATAGTTGTGGTACTTTATTAATTCAGAATGGTGTACCCGTTAAAGATATACAAATATGGTTAGGTCATTCTAATTTTCAAACTACTTTAAGATATGCTCATGCTGATATAGAAAATAAAAGAATTTCTGCAAGTGTTATTAGTGATAAACTTGCATTAGATATAAGAGATACAAAAAAAGAACAAATTACCTAAGCTCGCTATTTAGGTAATCTGTTTCTA
>CAYVBY010000034.1:0-3064 GCA_964449895.1 uncultured Clostridium sp. | reverse complement strand
TGTAAATTTTCTTCTTGCTATTTTTTCCTTTAATTATATTATTCTACATTTGGCATTTTTTTCCTTTTTATTGTTAGAGAAATTGTGATTTTTAACATATATTTTTTAAATCCAAATATATATTAAAAGAGGTGTGTCCATGAATAGATTTAAATTATTTGTGCTAAGGGCTAAGAATTTAATTCTTCCTATATTAATATGTTTATTCACATTGTTTTTAATTATTTTTTCTAATAATAATTTATCTGCTGCCAAAAAAGGATTAAATCTATGGGCAAATTCTGTTGTTCCTTCTCTTTTGCCTTTTTTTATCGCAACAGAGCTTCTTGGGTACACAAATGTAGTTTCAATTTTGGGAAAACTATTAAATAAATTTATGAGACCTATTTTTAATGTGCCCGGAGAAGGAGCTTTTCCTTTTATAATGGGTATTATTAGTGGTTATCCTGTTGGTGCTAAAATAGTTGCCAATTTAAAAAAGCAAAATATCTGTACAAATGTGGAGGCAGAAAGACTTATTGCTTTTACAAACAACTCAGGTCCTTTGTTTATAGTTGGAACTGTTGGAATATGGCTTTTTAAGGATACCAAGACTGGAATTTTGTTACTTATAACACATGTTCTTGCCTGTATTACTGTTGGTTTTTTGTTTAGATGGTGGAAAAATGATCAAAATAAAAGAAGTAGCCTTTTTAATAAAACTTCTCATAATCTACCTTCTAGGATATCTTTATCAAATTTAGGAGAAGTTCTGGCTAATTCTATTATGAATTCAATTAGTACAATATTTCTTATTGGTGGATTTGTAGTATTATTTTCTGTTATTATTTCAATATTAAATAGTAGTGGTAGCTTAAACCTATTTGCAAAATTTCTTTCTCCTGTTTTCAATTTTTTTGGACTTTCTACTAAATATTCAACTGGAATTATAACAGGTTTAATAGAACTTACAAATGGAGTTTGTTCTATTGCACTAATTACCAATAAAAATATATCTGTAAATGTTGTTATCTGCGCATTTTTGCTTGGATTTGGAGGAATTTCTGTAGCATTACAAGTGCTTAGTATAACCTCAAAAAATGGAATTTCTATAAAACCTTATTTAATTGGAAAATTCCTACAAGGATGTTTTGCAGGAATTTATACATATATTTTTATTTACACTATACCGTTTTTTAACTTAAATTTATAAATTTATATTGAATTTTAGATTTTTGGTTCGCATGTTAAGTTTATTCCTAAATTTTTTATTACGTTTAGTTCACTTTGTTCTATCATATATGTAGAATGTGCTTCGCATCCTCTTAAATTGCCTATTTTACTAATGCATTTTTCTATTATTGGATTTGTTGATGCACATATACTAAGTGCTATTAAAACTTCTTGCACATTTAATGAGTATGATGTTCTGTATGATGTTTTTTGTTTTGTTTTAAATATTGCTTCTAGCACTGAAGGCGATAGTAAATATACTTCATCTGGAATTTTTGTAATCTCTTTTAATGCATTTATAATAGCTGCACTTGATGCACTTAAAAGTTCTGATTCTTTCCCTGTAATTATTTTTCCATTTTGAAGTTCTATTGCCAATACATGCGTATTTTCTTTTTCTTCTTTTTCTAATGCTACATCTATTATCTCTCTGCTTCTTATATTTAAGTTTAATTTTTGCATCATCATTTCTATTCTTTCTACTGTTTCTGCTGTACATAAATCTTTTTTATAATCACATAAAGCATTATAATATCTTCTTATAATTTCCATTTCTGCTGCTTTTCTTACAGCTTCGTCATCTGTAATACATTGTTTTATCATATTTACGCCCATATCTGTTGGTGATTTATATATTTCTTTTCCTGTTATTTTAGTTAATATGTTTTTCAATATCGGAAATGTTGATAAATCTCTATTATAATTTACAACAGTTTCTCCATAAGCTTCTAAATGGAACGTATCTATCATATTAACATCTGCCAAATCTGCAGTAGCTGCTTCATAAGCTACATTTACTGGATGCATCAATCCTAAATTCCATACAGGAAATGTCTCAAACTTAGCATATCCAGCTTTAACTCCTCTTTTATGTTCATGATATAATTGTGATAAGCAAGTACCTAGTTTTCCACTATTAGGTCCTGGAGCTGTAACAACCACTAGTTTTTTTGTTGTTTCTACATATGGATTTTTTCCATATCCTTCATCACTTACAATAACTTCTACATCATTTGGATAACCAATTGTAGGATTATGTATATATGTTTTTACATTTCTTTCTTTAAGTATTTTCTTTAAATGCTCTACGCTAGATTGACCATTATATAAAGTTATTACAACACTATTTATTGAAATGCCTAAGCTTTGTAAGTTTTCAATCAATCTAATTAGTTCTAATTCATAGCTTATTCCGTAATCTGCTCTAATTTTGCTTTTTTCAATATCATCAGCACTTATACAAAAAATAACTTCTGAAATATCTTTTAGTCTTTCTAATAATTTTATTTTTGCATCTGGTTCAAACCCTGGTAAAACTCTACTTGCATGATAATCATCAAAAATTTTACCACCAAATTCTAAATATAATTTATCAAACATATTTATTCTTTCTTCTATTTTTTCACTTTGTATTTTTAAATACATTTCACCATCAAAACCTTGTTTCATCTTATTCCTCCTTATTTTACAAACAAAAAATAGATTTAAAAAAACTTTCCCTAAAAAATGGGGTTTTTTTTAAATCTATTATTTTTATTATTAATATGTTAAATATAATATCACTTTTTATTTTATTTTGCAAGAGATTTTTTTAAAATTTTTTTTGTCTTTTTGTAATTGACATCTTTTTACATTTGTTGTATACTCTGTTTGAACAAGGAAAGCTAGGGACGTGGCTTGTCATCTCTTTATATTCTTTATAAGGAGGTGATGCTTATGATAGAACAAACTTTATTACATATTATATTTTTGCTTTTTATTGCACTTGTTGTAATAACTATTATAGCATTTACCTTAATTATAGTATTAACTATAGTTTTGTGTAAACAATAAACAAATCACATCTCTACAC
>CAYVBY010000033.1:0-3848 GCA_964449895.1 uncultured Clostridium sp. | reverse complement strand
GGCAAGACGGGACTAATCTGGGGAATCGTCAGAGAAGCTTTCCTTTTTAAGGGGGAGCTTCTTTTTATGGAAAAAATTAATAAATTGAATTTTGTATAAAGCAGTATTTTTGATTTTAAATTTGATTTATAATAGATTGAATTTTAATAATGATGAGGAGTCAGAAAAATGAATACAGAAAAAATTGTTGATAAAATTATCGAAATAGAAAATGAACGTAGAGATTTAGATTTATACAAACAAAGGGTAGAAGAAATTTTTGGATTGATAGCTGACGAAGAATTTAAGCTTTTTTTAGAAAATAATGTAGAATTTATAGTAGATCTTATGGATCAATATGGATATTTAGATGAATTGGTTCTAAAGTTATTTGTTTTTATAAATAAAAATACTTGCTTTAAAAATACGATTGATAGAGAATCATGTGTGTTTTTAGCTAGTCAGATTGAGGATAGTGGTCATGTAACTCATGAGAGAATTATATTTTATGTAGATGAATATTTAGAAAATGCTAACATAAATTTCGTATTTAAAATAAATTCAGATTCAGAGGTGGCATTTTTTATAAACCGTAATAAAAAGATTTATTATAAAGAATTATTAGAAACTAAATAAATTAAAGTTTTATAGTATAATTTATAGTATAAAACTTTTGAGATAGAGGAAATTAGGGGGAGGATAAATGAGCATAAATAATTTTTCTTTTAAAAGTATAGAAGAATATATCTCATGTTTTTACTGGATTCCAGATTATCAAAGGGAATACTCATGGGATACAGATATACAAGTAGATGATTTTTGGAGAGATTTGGAATGCCTTGTTACAGAAAAAAGAGATCAACATTTTTTTGGTCAAATTGTAGTTCATATAGATGCATCTAGAGAAGAAGGAGAAATAAAAGAAAAAAGATATATAATAGATGGTCAACAAAGAACAATTACGACTGTAATATTTTTATCAGTTATAAATAATTTATTTCAAGAAATTTATGATAAACATGAATATAAGAGCGCAAGAAATAGATGTGAAGATATAAGGTTAAAATACATAGGTAGATTTTCAGAGGAAGAAAATGAACTTAAATTATATTTGGGGAAAATTGATAAAGAATATTTTGAGAATAATATACAAGTTGGAGTACCTAGTGATAATAAAAAAGAAAGAGTACCTTCACATAATAGAATAAAAAGTGCTTATTGGTTCTTTGATAAAAAACTAAGAGAACAAATAAATGATAAAGATGATGTAGTTGAAATGTATAATACATTAAATCTATATTATTCTTCATTTATAAAAAAATTTAAAGTTATGTATGTTGAAACTACAGATATAAATGAAGCATTTATAATTTTTGAAACTTTAAATGATAGAGGGAAAGCATTAGAAACTGCTGATTTATTGAAAAATCATGTGCTTAGAATTGCAGGAAATAGAATAGATAATGTAAAAAATAATTGGGAAAAATTATTAGATACACTAGATAATATAGATACAACAAAGTTTATAAGACACTTTTGGAATTCTCAATCTGTTTTTTCTAGAGAAAGAGATTTGTACAAGAGAATACGAGATAATATTACAAATCCTAAAGAAAGTGAAATTTTTACAATGAAATTAATAGAATCAGCAGAGATTTACAAGTCTTTAGTGAATCCTAATGATGAAATTTATTTTTCGAACTCAGAAATAATGAGATCTTTAATTAATTTAAAAGAAATGAACGCAAGATCTTTTTATCCAATAATTTTAGCTTTAACAAATTTAAAGTTCGATGAAATTGAGATCGAAAAAATTGTTAGAAGAATAGAGGTATTAATATTAAGAAACTGTGTTGTTGCTGGTAAAGTAGCTAATAAATATGAAATTGTATTTGCTAGAATTGCTCAGAATATTTCAAATGCTACTTATACAACATCAGATCAAGTGTTAAAGGAATTAAATAAAGAAATAATAACTGATGAAGAATTTTTTAATTCATTTACAACGCTAAAAATAAAGAAAAAATCTATTATAAGATATATTTTAAGTGAAATAAATGATTCTTTAAATTCAGAAATTCAAGTTAAAAAAGATAATGGGAAAATACATATTGAACATATAATGCCTCAAAAGATTGGTGATTGGAAAGTATCAAAGGATGATCATCAAGAATATTTATGGAGAATAGGAAATCTTACTTTACTTGGATGTGAGTACAATAAAAAGAATTCGAATAAATTATTTGATGATAAAAAAGAAATGTATTCTAAATCAAAGATAGATATTTCAAATACTTTAATTAATTATAAAAAATGGACTAAAAAAGAAATTGAAGAAAGACAAAAGGCATTAGCTAGAGAAGCATTAAAAATATGGTCTACGAAGAATTAAAAGATATGCCAATACTTATGTTTGTAAAGTATTGGCATATAGTTTTATTTAGTTGAAATTATTATGACTATGCTAAATTTTTTTAGTTTGTAATTAACAAAATTAAATAAAAATAAAAACAAAAAAGGAGATTGATTATGGGGGATTTGTGGCAATTTTCAAGGATTTCTTGTATGGAGGAATTTTCATTTAATAAGGTTTTAGAAAAATTCTATGATTACGGAGTAGTAGGTCTCGTTAGAGAAAATATACAAAACTCTTTAGATGGAAAATTACAAGATAATGACGAACCTGTAAAAGTTACAATAAAAACAGGTACTATAAAAAAAGAAGATATACCAGGGTTAGAAGAAGTAAAATCAAGAATAAGTTGTTTAAAAGGTAAAAATAGTTATACAAAAGAGACAATAGAACATATGCAAAATAAAATGAATGATGAATTTGTTAACTATATATCTTTTGAAGATAGCAACACAAAGGGATTATCAGGGGCAAAAAATGGTCAAACTGATAATTCAAAGGATACATGGAGTATATACGCTTATAATAAGGGAGTTCATGGTCAAGAAGATGATGAATCAATTGAAAAATCTAGGGGAGGTTCTCATGGTATTGGAAAAATAGCATCTAATGCAGCTTCAGATTTATATATGATGTATTTTGCAAACTGTGATGAATTTGGAGATCAGCATTTAGGAGGAACTGTTCAGCTTGTAGAACATGAATATCAATCTAATTTTTATAGAGCAACAGGATACTTTACTAAAGTAGAGCAAGATGTGAATAATTCATCTAAAACTAAATTTATGCCTCATGAAAATAATTATGGAGAGGTTTTTAGAAAAAATACTAGAGGACTAAAAATAATAATACCTTTTTTAAGAGAACAATTTAATAATGAAGTGGAAATAATAAAAAGTGTATGTGATAGTTTTTTTGTGGCTATTTTCGATGAGAAATTACAAGTTGTAGTTAATGATAAAGAAATTAATAGTAAAAATATATCTTCTTTTATAAATTCTAAAATATATTATGAACAAGAAATAGAAAATATAAAGGATGTATTTACCAAATTATATTTTAATACTTATACAACTAAAGAAGCTAGATTAATAAAAATAAGTGATTTGAAGGATACTTATGAATTTGATCTTTATTTTGATTATGATTTAAAAATACCTAAAGGTAGAATGGCAATAATAAGAACTATAGGTATGAAGATAGAAGATAAAAAGATAAAAAATAATGTTAGAAAGCCTTTTAATGCAGTTTTGATACCAAAATCAGTTAAAGAGGATGAATTTTTAAAGTCATTAGAAAATGACTCACACTCAGAGCTTTCCTTTGATCATATAAAAGATCCTAGTTTACAAAAAAATGCTAAGAAATTTATAAATAATATAAGTAAGGAAATGTCTAAAGTTATAGAAGAAGAAATAAGAAAAAGTAATCCTACAGATGGAATTATGGATACTAA
>CAYVBY010000032.1:0-5217 GCA_964449895.1 uncultured Clostridium sp. | reverse complement strand
TCGTGTGAATTAAAAATTATTAATTAACCTACTGTTTAATTTTCAAAGTTCTTAAGTCAACTTCTTAAGTATATCAAAGCTGTTTTTCTTTGTCAACAACTTTTTTAAAAAGTTTTTCTGACTTTCTTCAAGTCGTTTTGCCCTTTTCTCAAGGACAAGTATTACTATACCATCTCGCACAAAAACCGTCAATACTTTTTTTTAATTTTTTTTTGATTTTTTTTATATAATTTATTCTAGTTTAGAAAAAACCACTTATTTCAAGGCTTTCAATGAGTTAATATATTATCTAAATTAATCTCATTTTATATATAATTTATATAATTTTTCATAAATCATAAAGAAAAACTCCCTAAATTATTTTTATCTAGGGAGTTTTTTTATTTATTTCGCAGTACAAAGTTCTTGTTGTTGCATATATTCAAAATTTAAAACTACTCTTTTATATTTTAAACTTTTTTTTACGTCTATTATTCTTTGATTAGATGATCCTCTGAAAAGTAAGCTTATATCTCTTTTGTCTATTTCAAATTTGCCATCTACAAGTACATCTACATATTTTAATAATTCCATATTCTCAAAATACATAGGATTTTTCTTATCTATAAGTTCTTCAAATGTAAATCCTGTGTAACTCCAAACATCTAAATTTATATTTTTCGCAGCTTTTGCTATTTCTGACAATGGTTTTGGTTGTAAAAATGGTTCTCCTCCAGAAAGAGTTACCCCTTGTTGTAATCTTAAAGATTTCATTTTTTCAATAATTTCTTCTACTTCAACTTCGTATCCTTTACTTAAACTATGCGTTTGCGGATTATGACATCCTTTACAATTATGTTTACATCCTTGTGTCCAAACAACCATTCTAAGTCCCGGTCCATCAACAATACTGTCGCATATTACAGGAGATGCAATTCTCAATTTCATTTTTTATCCCCCCTTCTAAACTTCAGTGTGTTTCACTCTGTCTTTTACTTCTGCTTTTTTAGCATCATTAAATCTATCTACAGTTCCTACTAAGTAACCTGTTATCCTTCTAATTCTTTCAAATTTTATATCACTTTCTTCTTCATTACGTCCGCATACAGGACATGTAGTACCTGGTATGACTCCAGAAAATCCACATACAGGATCTCTATCTACAGGATGATTTACACTACCATATCCTATACCCATTTCCTTCATACTTCTTATAATAGTTTCAAAAGCTTGTAAGTTATTAGATGTATCTCCATCTAATTCAACATAAGTTATATGTCCTCCATTAGTTAATTCATGATATGGTGCTTCTATTTCTATTTTACTAAAAGCTGATATATTATAGTATACAGGCACATGGAAAGAATTAGTATAATATTCTTTGTCTGTTATTCCTTTTATTTCTCCATATATCTTTTTATCTATTTCTGTAAATCTACCTGAAAGTCCTTCTGCTGGAGTCGCTATTAAAGAAAAATTTAATTTATATTGTTGTGTAGCCTCATCCATTCTTCTTCTCATATGCGAAATTATTTTTAGTCCTAACTCTTGAGCCTCTTGACTTTCACCATGATGTTTACCTACTAAAGCTATTAAACATTCTGCCAACCCAATAAACCCGACAGTTAATGTACCTTCTTTAATTACATCTTGTAATGTATCTTCTGGAGAAAGTTCATCTGAGCCTCTCCATATACCTTGACCCATTAAGAACGGGAAGTTTTTAACTTTTTTATTTCCTTGAATTTGCATTCTTTCAAGTAATTGTTCTATTACTAAATTTATTTTTTCATCAAGTTCTTCAAAAAAATCATCTAAATTTGCTTCTTTATTTCCATTAACTATACCATGTTTTATTCCAATTCTAGGTAAGTTAATAGTAGTAAATGATAAATTTCCTCTTCCACTAGCAACTTCTTCACCGCATACGTTACCCATAACTCTAGTTCTACATCCCATATATGTTACTTCTGTTTCAGGATCACCTGGGTTGTATGTACCTATATTAAATGGCGCATCTAAGAAACTAAAATTAGGGAATAGTCTCTTAGCAGAAACTCTACAAGCCAATTTAAATAAATCATAATTAGGATCTTCTGGATTTAAATTGACACCTTCTTTAACTTTGAAAATTAAAATAGGGAATATGGCTGTTTCTCCATTTCCTAATCCTTTTTCTAAAGATAATAATAAGTTTCTACTTACCATTCTACCTTCAAGAGATGTATCTGTACCAAAGTTTATACTTGAAAAAGGAACTTGCGCACCAGCTCTTGAGTGCATTGTATTTAAATTATGAATAAATCCTTCCATTGATTGATATGTTTGTCTTTCTGTTTCTTTATAAGCCTCTTCATAAGCAAAATTTTGTAAAGTAACAGCTAAAGATTCTTCTATATCAAAAGTTTCTATTAATTTTTCTTTTTCAATATATAAATAATCTAAATTCTTTTCTAATCCAACTTTCTTATTTGAACTTTTTTCAGTTTCATATACTATATCTTGTACACTTCTCTTATCATCAATATTTTTTAATAACTTTAATCCTTTATATAAGTTTGCTATATATGACTTTTTAAAAGTTTTATATACACCTTTTGCTAAGCTGTAATCAAAAAACGGAATACTTTGTCCTCCATGTTGATCATTTTGATTGCTTTGAATTGCTATGGCAGCTAAAGCCCCATAACTCATAATACTATTTGGTTCTCTTAAAAAACCATGCCCTGTTGAAAATCCACCATCAAATAATTTGTCTATATTTATTTGACAACAAGTTAAAGTTCCCATGTTTAGAAAATCCATATCATGTATATGAATTTCTCCTTCTTCATGTGCACGAGTATGTTCTGGTTTTATAACAAAAGTTTTACAAAACTCTTTTGATACTGTACTTCCATATTGCAACATAGTTCCCATGGCAGTATTTCCATCTATATTGGCATTTTCTCTTTTTATATTAGAATCACTAGCATCTTCAAATGTTATTTTTTTTATAGATTGCATAAGTCTAGTTTTAGAATTTCTTATTCTACTTCTTTCATTTCTATAAAGAATAAATGCTTCACTAGTTTTTGCATGACCAGATTCAATTAATACTTTTACAACAGCATCTTGAATATTCTCTACATTAGGAATCTCATCCCCATATTTTTCTTCTAATAGAATCTCTACTTTGTCAGCTAATTTTTCTGACATAGTATAATTTGGGTCTACATTATCCTTTATAGCTACTTCACTTGCTGCAGAAAATATGGCATTAGTTATACAATTCTTATCAAAATTAACTTTTCTACCGTCTCTTTTCTTTATATACTTTATCAACACCGCATCCCCCTCGACCACTATATATAGTATGCTTATTTACTTCTAAATACTATATATAGTGTTAAAACTTAAAAAAATTCCCCTTAAAATCCAAGGGGTCCCTACTAATATCTACTTATATTAGATTATCAAATTTAGAAATTTTAGTCAAATTTTCCCAATACTCTGTAACCATTGAAATTGCTATATAGTTTTTTTGAAACCTTGTATTTGTAAAGGGTTCAAATTTTTATAAATTCTTTTTATATTATATATATATTTTTATTTTTATTATTTAATTTATTATTTTTTTAGTATACTATATTTAATATACATTTTTTTAGTAATATTTTTTAAGGAGGTAAATTATGTTATCAAAAAGACTTGATGTTATAGAACCATCACGAACAGTGGGGATAAGTACAAAAGTAAAAGAAATGAAATCTCAAGGAATAGAAGTTTTAAATCTTAGTGTTGGTGAGCCTGACTTTAATGTTCCAGAAAAAGCTAAACAATGTGCTATTCAATCTTTAAACGATAATATCACAAAATACGATTTAGTACCTGGAATGAGCATATTAAGAGAAGAAATCAGTAAAAAATTATTAGAAGAAAACAATTGTAACTATTCACCAGATGAAATAATAGTTACTAGTGGTGCTAAAATGGCTCTTACTAATGCTTTAATCGCCCTTACTAATCCAGGAGATGAAGTTTTACTAGTTAAACCTTATTGGGTTAGCTATTCTGAAATGGCAAAATTAGTAAATACTACTCCAGTTATTATAGAAACAGATAAAGCTAATGATTTTAAATTAACAGGAAAACTTTTAGAAAAATATATTACAGATAAAACTAAAATATTACTTCTAAATAACCCTTCTAATCCTACAGGGGCTATATATTCTAAGGAAGAACTATTAGATATATGTGAGGTTTGTTTAAAAAATAATATTTATATAGTATCAGATGAAATATATGAAAGAATTTGCTTTGATAAAGAATTTACTTCAATAGCATCTTTAAGCGATGAAATAAAACAAATAACAATAACTGTAAATGGTTTTGCTAAGTCAGCAGCTTTAACTGGTACAAGATTAGGTTATGCCGCTGCACCTAAAGAAATTGCTAAAGCTATAACTTCTATACAAGGACATTTAGTATCACACCCTTGCTTAGCAGCTCAGTATATGGGATATGGTGCTTTAAAATACTGTAAAGAAGATATCGATAATATGGTTAAAACTTATAAAAATAGAAGAGATCTTGTAACTTCTAGACTTGATAAAATAGAAAACTTAAGTTATATACATCCTGAAGGTGCATTCTATGCATTTATAGATATATCTAAAGTAAAAGATAAATTCCAACACGGTGAAAGTCTATCTTCTGATTTTTGTGATAAATTATTAGAAGAATGCAAAGTAGCCATCGTTCCTGGAATTGCATTTGGTATAGATGAATATGTTCGTATATCTTTTGCTTGTAGTGAAGAAACTTTTACAGAAGCATTAGATAGATTAGATAAATTTGTACAAAGTATCATGAATTAAATATAATTTCTTATATATTATAAAAAGAGTGTTGGAAAATATGTAATAGACTTGTATAGTCATTATAATTTTTTCAACACTCTTTTTCGATTAATCATAAATCAATCTACCATATTAAATTATAGTCTTGTAATAACAAAAATAAAAAAAGACTACGTGGCTACGTCCTACTCTCCCAGGCGGTCTCCCACCAAGTACCATCGGCGCTAAAGAGCTTAACTTCTGTGTTCGGAATGGGAACAGGTGTATCCTCTTTGCTATAATAACCACATAATCTTTATTGAATTTATTAAATCTATGTCAATTTAATACCTTCAAAACTGAAAACATTTAATGAAAACATTTAATTTGGTCAAGTCCTCGATCTATTAGTATCAGT
>CAYVBY010000031.1:0-8712 GCA_964449895.1 uncultured Clostridium sp. | reverse complement strand
TTGTTCCTATATTAACATGTGGTTTATTTCTTTCGAATTTAGCCTTTGCCATTTTAAGTTACCTCCTAAATAATTTAATATGATTAAAGTGTTTACAATAAGCATTTTACTATTAATTATTTCTGTTTTCAAGATGTTTTTCTAATTTTCTCTTAACTCTTTGTAATGCATTATCTATTGATTTAACATCTCTACAAAGTACATTAGCTATATATTGATATGATTTACCACTTAAATATAGCTCTAGTACTTCTAATTCTAAGTCGCTTAATAATTCATTCATCTTATTTTCTATATTTTTTAGTTCTTCTTTGCTTATTATTAATTCCTCTGGATCTGTTACTATACTCGTTGCTATTATATCCAAAAGCGTTCTATCTGATTCCTCGTCATATATAGGTTTGTTTAATGATATATATGAGTTCAACGGTATATGTTTTTGTCTAGTTGCTGTTTTAATAGCAGTTATTATTTGTCTTGTTATGCATATTTCAGCAAAGCACTTAAAAGAATTTGTTTTTGTTCCATCAAAATCTCTAATTGCTTTGTATAGACCTATCATCCCTTCTTGTATTATGTCTTCTTTATCTGCACCAACTAGAAAGTATGATTTTGCTTTTGCTTTAACAAAATTTTTATATTTAGAAATAATATAATCTAATGCTATTTTATCCCCTTTATTTGCTTTTAATACTATATTATATTCATCTTGTTGACTATTATCAAAATTCTCATAATAATTATAATCTCTATCATTATCCTTGGCTAATAACATGAAATCTCCCCCATTTACAAGTTTGGTAGTTATAATAATTATAGCTCAACAAACCTAGTATTTTCAACGCATTCTACGAAGGTTCTCAAGTTTCGACAAAGTTATATAATCTAACCTATCTTCCAAAAAATTTCGCTGAATTTTTTTTGTAGTATCATGTTGTTTTTCTTTAATTTTAATCATAGTTTCATCAAGATATAACTTTAATTCCCTTGCAGAAATTCTAGTTGCGCCTTTTCCTAAAATAATTTGTTGTTCTGCATAATCACTTGTAGCCACTTGTACCTTATCATATTTAGATAAAGTACTAATAAATTTTTCTATATAACTATCTGCTGTCTGATGTTCTTTTGTATATACAACAGTTATATATTTTCTTTTTTCAATTTTTTCTATACTATTTTTTACATTATAAGCATCAAAAACAACGATAGCTTTTTTACCATTATATTGTGAAAACTCAATTAAATAATGTATTAATTTTTCTCTTGCAGCGTCTAAATCATCCTCAGCTAATTTTTTTAATTCTTCCCAATCATTTATGATATTGTAACCATCTACAATTAAATAGGACTTATATTTTTTCTTTTTGCTCATTAATCCTTTTTCATTCTTTGTCTAAATATTTCATATAACAATATTCCACCTGCAACTGATGCATTTAAAGATGATACATTTCCTATCATAGGCATTTTAACTACAAAATCACAATTTTGTTTAACTAATCTAGATACTCCAAAACCTTCACTTCCAATAACTAAAGCTAATGGTCCTGTTAAATTTTGTTCATAGAAAACTTCTCCATCCATATCAGCTGCAGCAATCCAAAGACCTTCTTTTTTTAATTGTTTTATAGTATTTACTATATTGGTTACTTTACATACTGGAACATATTCAACTGCTCCTGCTGAAGCTTTTGCTACAACAGAAGTTATATGAACAGATCTTCTCTTTGGTATAATTACACCATGAGCTCCAACTGCATCTGCTGTTCTTATTATTGTTCCAAGATTGTGAGGATCTGTTATTTCATCTAAAATAATAAAAAATGGATCTTCTCCTTTTTTGCTAGCAATCTCTAATAATTCATCTAATTCATAATATTTATATTCACTCACTGAGGCTATTACACCTTGATGAGCATGACTTGTACTTATTTCATCTAATTTGTGTTTATCAACATATTGTATAACTATATTTTTTTCTTTAGCCATACCAATTATTTTTTTTATTGAACCTTCTTTAGATGAATTAGATATCATTATTTTATCTATTTCTCTATCACTTCTTAGTGCTTCTATTACGGGATTTCTACCTTCTATATTTGCCAATAAATTTACCTCCTATAAATTATTAAATTTTTCTCTTATTTCCTTTGTTTTTCCACATGACATATTGCCTTCTGGACATGGACCATTTAAACAACTTGGTCCCACATTATTAAATAAAATAGGAGCAACTTCTCTTACTAGTCTAAGCATTTCTGTTGCTAATTCTCTAATTTCCCATTGAGCTCTTTCACAACATCTATGGTGGAAGAAATTATATAAACTTCTAGCATTTATTGTAAATACCATTTTCGTTTCACAAGCATTTGGAAATACATATCTAGCATCTTCTATAGACATTTTTTCTGCTTGCCCTTTTGCTTTCTTTTCACTTACTCCTCTTTCTATTAATTCTTGATAGTGTTTTTTAAATAAAATATCTACTAATTTATCATAGTCTTCTTGACACTTATTCATTGATTCTATAAATATTTTTTTAGCATCTTCATTTTTTTCTATTTCAGGCGGAATTATATACTCAAATTGATCAAGTTTTACATATCTTTGCGATTGCTGAGAAAAACTTGCAATTCTATGTCTTACTATTTGATGAGAACAACTTCTTGAGATACCTTCAATTCCAAAAGTAAATGTAACATGTTCAATTGGTGATTCATGTCCAATACTAACTAACATATTTAAAAATTTATTTATACTTTCTTCAGTTAGATTTTGTTCTATTTCATCTACACCTACTTGAGAATAACATAACTTAGCAGCCATAGATATTACTTTTTCAGGTTCTGGTGTATGAGCTAATAATTTAACTTTCATAATAATGTCCTCCTTTAGCTATATAAATTAATTATTGATTAATTTATATATTTATGAATTAATACATTTTTTCCTTTTACAAAAAATATTAAACTTTATTTAAAAATAAAGTTTTTATAAGTCTTATTATACACTAAAAAAATATTATTTAATTAGAAAAATTTATATTATAAAAAACACCACTTTTATACAAAACTTTAAAATATGCTTAAAAGTGGTGTTTTTATATTAAATATTTCGTTCTATAATCTCTATACTCTTTTGAATTATATATTCTAATCGTTTTTTATCTTCACTAAGGTATAAAAATCCTATTAAAGCTTCAAAACCTGTAGCACATTTATAATCTATGATATCAGCATTTTTAGGAGTAGTATGAGGTTTTTGATTTCTACCTCTTTTAAAAATTCTAAGTTCTTCTTCTGTTAACTCCCCTTCTAATTCATGTATTATTGTTGCCTGTGCTTTAGCTTTAGAATATTGTATAGCTAATTTATGAAGATTATTAACTTTTCTATTTATATTTTGTCTTATTAGATGTTCTCTAATATAAGATTCATAAACTGTATCTCCTAAATAAGCTAAAACTAAAGGAGACATAGTTATTAATTGTATTTTTTCCATATTTTATGCTCTTTTCCATTTTACGCCTTGTCTTGTATCTTCAAGAACAATGCCTTTATCTAGTAATTGTTGTCTTATTTCATCTGCTAATTGGAAATTTTTATTTTTCTTAGCTTCTGTTCTTTGAGCTATTAAGTTTTCTATTTCTTCATCTAGCATTTCTTCTTTTTTGTCGTTTACGATATTTAAAACTGAAGTTAATTCATTAAATTCGTCTAATACCTTTTGAGCAAATTCTTTTGAAGATTTTTCAGTGACATTACTATTCATAAATTTAGCTAATTCAAATATTGCACTCACTGCATCTGCTGTATTAACATCATCATCCATAGCATCTATGAATTTTTGTCTAAATCCAGCTAATTCATCTTGTAATTTAGCTTCTTCTTCAGTTATCTTTGTATCTTCAAGATTATTTATTGTAAATACAACTTTTTCTTTAGCATTGTATAATCTTTCAAGGCCAGCTTTAGATTGATTTAGTATTTCATCACTGAAGTTTATTGGGTTTCTATAATGTGTAGATAACATAAAGAATCTAACTACATCTAAATCATAAACTTCTGATATTTCTCTAACTGTAAAGAAATTACCTAAAGATTTACTCATTTTTTCATTATTTACATTTATGTATTCATTATGTAACCAATAATTTGAGAAATTCTTTCCGCTTCTAGCTTCACTTTGAGCTATTTCATTTTCATGGTGTGGGAATTTTAAGTCTTGTCCACCCGCATGTATATCTATAGTTTCTCCTAAATATCTATTAGACATAACAGAACATTCTATATGCCATCCTGGTCTACCTTCACCCCATGGACTTATCCATCCTGGTTCACCTTCTTTTTTAGCTTTCCATAAAACGAAATCCATTGGATGTCTTTTTTGATCATTTACTTCTATTCTTGCTCCTGCTTCTAGTTCTTCTTGTTTTATACCAGAAAGTTTTCCATAGTCTTTGAATTTTTTAGTATCAAAATAAACATCTCCATTAACAGCATAAGCATAGCCTTTATCTTCTAATTCTTTTACGAAAGCTATTATTTGTTCTATATTATCAGTTACTTGAGGATGCACATTAGCTCTTTTTATACCTAATCCATCTGCATCTACAAAATATTCTTTTATATATTTAGTTGCAACTTCTTCTGGAGTAATATTTTCTTCATGACTTCTTTTTATTATTTTATCGTCTACATCTGTGAAATTTTGAACGTATGTAACATCATAACCTCTATATTCTAAATATCTTCTTAATGTATCAAATATTATAAAAGGTCTTGCATTTCCTATATGTATGAAGTTATATACTGTAGGACCACAAACATACATTTTCACCTTGCCCTCTTCAATTGGTTTAAATTCTTCTTTTTTACGTGATAATGTATTATATAATTTCACGATAATCACCTCTCCTCTTTTTAATTCAATTTGATTTAATTGAATCTCATATACGAGTATATTTTTGTTGTTAAGTATCAACTATCCACTATATTATTATACAATATTACACAATTTTAACAACATATATAAAAATAATTTTTATTACTTTGATAATAGTTTTTGCTTAATATATTTCTTAAAAATATTAAAATAAATTTTTATTATTTTAAAAATTAATTATAACTTTATCCGCAATAAATTTAATTTTTTCCCAGTCGTTTTTTGAGTAATCATCATATACTCCTATTACTGTACATCCAGCCCTCTTAGCACTTTCTACTGCATATAATGAATCTTCATATACTATAACACTATTAGAATTTACATTCATCTTCTCACAAACATTTGTATATAATTTCGGTTCTCGTTTGCTCATATCAAAATCTCTATCTGTATAAACTTCATCAAATAAATTTAATACACCATTTCTTTTTAAAGCAGCTATAGCTAGACTTTTTTCAGATGTAGTAAGAATGCACATCAAATTGCCTTTTTCCTTCATACTTTTTAAATAATTATAAGCTCCTTTCTTTAAAGGAATTTCATATAAATATTTATCTTTTATAAGATCTAATATTTGTTTGATTATAGTATCTACATCTTCTTTTAATTTATAAGTAAATTTAAAATAAGATGCAGATTCTTCAAGTGTCATAGGATTTATTATTTCTTCTAAATCATCCTGAACTGCCTTTCCTTTACTTTCTAAATACAATCTACCTAATTTTCTCCAAAACTCCATTGAATCTAATAAAGTTCCATCCATATCAAAAATTAATAATTTTTCTTTTTTTCTCATATTTTTATCAACCTACTCAAATTTATTAAATAACTCTATAAATGAAAGTATAGAAATTATTATTATATATATTACTATACAAATCTAGATTTCCAAGAAATAATTATTATTTAAATCACTTTTATATTACAACTATTTCTTGATGTTACAAATAAATAAAGTTTTTATTTCATATATACGGGTATATTAAATAATAAGATATTTAATTAATATTATGTAAAGGAGGCGAAAAGAGGGATCTAATATCACTCAATATATTATGATAAATAAAACTTATAACACTGGATTTAATTTTGATAATTCATATATAAATTTACCCCCAAATTTTTATAGTCATGTTAATTTAAAACCTGTAAAATCTCCTAAATTAGTTATGTTAAATGATAATTTATCCAAATCTCTTGGTATAAATGTTGATTACTTAAAATCTAATGATGGTATAGATATTCTTTCTGGAAATAAAAAAATAGATAATGGTGCATACATATCTCAAGCTTATGCAGGTCATCAATTTGGACATTTTTCTATGCTAGGAGATGGACGTGCCTTATTGATAGGTGAACAAATTACCCCTTTAGGAAAAAGATTTGATATTCAACTTAAAGGCTCTGGTAAAACACCTTACTCTAGAAATGGTGATGGAAGAGCTGTACTTGGTCCTATGATACGAGAATATATAATTAGTGAAGCAATGTATGGATTAAAAATACCTACTACTAGAAGCTTATCCGTTATATTAACTGGTGAAGAGGTATATCGCGAAAATATAGAACAAGGAGCTATATTAACAAGAGTAGCATCTAGCCATATTAGATTTGGTACATTTGAATATGCAGCATATATGCTTGATGAAGATGCACTAAAATCTCTTGCGGACTATACAATAAAAAGACATTTTCCATTTTTAGAAAATAGTAAAAATAAATATCTAGCTTTACTAGATGAAGTTATTTCTTTACAGGCTGAACTCGTTTCAAAATGGCAGAGTATAGGTTTTATACATGGTGTTTTAAATACCGATAATATGAGCATTTGCGGTGAGACTATCGACTATGGACCATGTGCTTTTATGGATAACTATGACCCTAATACTGTATTTAGTTCGATAGATACTCAAGGAAGATATTCTTATAAAAATCAAGTTCTTATGGTAAATTGGAATCTATATAGATTTGCAGAAACTTTACTTACATTAATAGACGAAGATGAAAATAAAGCTATAGAACTTGCTCAAAACTCACTATCTACATTTCCTAATTTATGTAGACAAAAAATAATTTCTAAAATGAGTTCTAAAATAGGTATATTTGATCCAAAATCTGAAGATGAAGCACTTTTAAACGAATTACTTAATCTTATGGAAAAATATAAAGAAGATTTCACTAATACTTTTGTCTCTTTGACATTCAATAATTATCCCAATAGTGGAATGTTTATTAGTGATGAATTTATAAATTGGAACAACAAATGGAAAATTAGACTTTCATCTCAAAGAAAATCACAAGATGAAATCTTCAATTTAATGAAAAATTCCAACCCTGCTATTATACCTAGAAATCATAGAGTTGAAGAAGCTATTTTAGCTGGTAAAAATGGTGATTTTTCAGTTATGAATAATCTTTTAAAAGCTTTATCAAATCCTTACGAACACTCAGATTTTCAAAAGGATTACGCAAAGCCTCCTACGCCTTCACAATATGTATATAAAACATATTGTGGAACTTAAACAAAAGAGCAATACTGATAAGATTTCTAACAGTATTGCTCTTTTTTATTTATTCTAAAAGTTTCACATAGAACATTTTATTGTTCATTTACCTTTATAGCAGTCCACGCATCATCATAGATTTTTTTAATTTCTAGAGTGAAATCTTTATAAATTTCACATCTATTCATAATTTCTTCTGGCATATATGCATTTGGATTGTTTTGAACATCTTCTGGTTGTTCTAATCTAGCTTCTTTGTTAGGAGTTGTATAACCTATTTCATCAGCTATTCTCAAAGCACTTTCTTTGTCACTTACAAAGTTTATGAACTTTTCAGCTCCCTCTACATTTTTAGCATTAGATGTTATACATAAACTATCAATCCAGAAATTAGCTCCATCTTCAGGAACGACATAAACTAAATTAGGATATTCTTCTTGAAGATTTAATCCTTCTCCTGACCAAATCATATTTATATTAGTTTCACCAGCAGGAATCATAGTTGTCCCGTTATCAACTCCATATATTGGATTTACTAAATTTCTTTGTTCTAATAATAAATTCTTTGCTTCTTCTATTTCCTTTTCATTTGTTGAATTCATAGAATATCCAAGTTTTTTTAGAGCTACTCCTATAGTATCTCTATATGTATCAAACATAAAAATTTGATCTTTATATTTTTCATCCCATAAAATATCCCAACTATTAACTTCTTCTTTTACAACATCTTTATTGTAAACAATACCTATTGTTCCAAACATATAAGGAACTGAATATTTATTTCCTGGGTCTATTTCTAAATCTAGATATTGTTCGTCCATTTGAGATATATTAGGTATATTATCTTTATTTAATTCTTGAACAAGACCTTTCTCAATCATTCTTGGCATTAAAGCATCTGATACTAAAACTACATCATATTGACCTGCACCACTATTTATCTTTTGGTACATAGCCTCCATATCATCAAAAGTTTCCATATTTACTTTTATATTGTATGTTTCTTCAAATTCCTTTATAGTTTCATCATCTATGTTTTCGCCATAGTTGAAAAAGTTGATTTGTTCTTGAGGTTTTTTACTACATCCTATAAATAATGAACACACCATCATTACACACATAGATAAAGCTATTATTTTTGATAATTTTTTCATATAATTCTCCTTTCATTTATTTTTTAATTATTTATTATACCACTATTAGTAATATATAAAAAATACTATATAAATATTATCAAAATAGTTTACTTGTGATACGGTTC
>CAYVBY010000030.1:0-10314 GCA_964449895.1 uncultured Clostridium sp. | reverse complement strand
GTGAATTAAAAATTATTAATTAACCTACTGTTTAATTTTCAAAGTTCATTTGCTTAAGTCAGCTTATTTAGTTTAACAAAATTTTTATTTTCTGTCAATAACTTTTTAAGATTTTATTTTGTAAATCTTATCAAGCTTTCTAAGCTCTCGTCCTTATCTCTCAAGGACAAGTAATATAATACCACCTTAAAAATAATCCGTCAATACTTTTTTTTATTTTTTTAATTATTATTATATTTTTTAATACATAAAATCCTTTGTTTTATTAAAATTTCAACATTTGTGTAATCCATAGATTTTATAAAAAAGCTTCATTTATAAAATTTGCAAGTAAGATTTTATAAATATATATGCTCAAATTATATTTCTGTAACACAATTTAGTATATAAAAATATAATTCTATTCTATAAAATCTATGCTCTACACTAACTATTTTTATTATTTCTTAAATAAGTTTTTTTATAATAGTAATTTTTTCTTTTTTATAAATCTAATAAATTTTTTATTCTAGGTATATCAAATCCTAAAACATAGTCATCACCTATCTTCATAACTGGTACAGACATAAATCCTTCTTGTATTAAGTCTCTCTTATGTTTTACACTTTTAGATATATTATATTCCACAAATTCTATGTTATTTTCTTTTAAAAACTCTTTTAATTTTATACAATTTGGACATGTATCACTAGTATACATTTCTATTTTCTTCAACTTATCTCAACTCCTTCTAAATTTAATTTTACTTTATTTTCATTTTCACATATTATAAAATAATTATAAAAATATAATTAATAGTACATAATTTATAAAAATAAAGCAACAAACTTATATCTAATTAGGAGGTTATTTGCAATGTCAAAAAAGGTACTAATTATGTCTGCTTCTACTGGAGGAGGTCATAATAGAGCTGCTAAGGCTATGAAAGACGAAATTGAAAAAAAATATATTAATGGAGAGGCTATCACTTGTGAAATCATAGATAGTTTAAAAATAGTTAATACCGCAATGGATAAAATTATCTCTAGTGGTTATGAAAAATCTGCTAAATACACTCCAAAAGCATGGGGTGGTGTATATAAATTATCAGATACTAATATTATTGCAAAGCATGAACTTAAGGGAAATTTATTTAATACTCTTATGTGTTCTAAAATAAAAAAACTAATAATAGAACGTAAGCCTGATATTATCATAGGAACACATCCTTTTCCTATGATAGCTTTAAATACACTAAAAAAGAAATATCCTAAAAATAACTCATACAGTAACTTATATATTCCTCCTCTTATATCTGTATTGACTGACTATACAGCTCATTTAGCATATATACAAGATGAGATTGATTACTATATTGCTGGTGATGAATATGTAAGAGAAGTATTAATATCAGAAGGTATAGATAATCAAAAGATAAAACCTTATGGTATTCCAGTTGAAAAATCTTTTTTAGAACACAGAGATAAAAAAATTGTTCTTGAGGAATTAGGTCTTTCACATGATAAATTTACTGTGTTAGTTATGGGAGGAAGTTTTGGAGCCGGTAATATAAAGGATACATTAAAAGAGCTTGTATCTATAGATAGAGATTTTCAAATTTTAGTTATTACAGGTAGAAACGAAAGTTTAAAAGAAAAAATAGAATATGCTATAAATTCTTCTAAATATCCATTAGATAAAAAAATCGCTGTACTTGGTTTTACAAAAAATATGAATGATATTTTGTCTGCTGTAGATATTATTATTTCTAAGCCTGGTGGATTAACAACTACTGAATGTTTATTAAAAGAATTACCTATGATTATTCCTTATTACATACCTGGACAAGAAGAGGAAAATTTAGACTTTCTATCAAACTGTGGAGCTGCATTAAGAACTTCAAAGAAATTTACTATTTCTGTTTTATTAAAAGTTCTAATAGACAATCCAGAAAGAATAGAAACTTTAAAACAAAACATAAGAACTATAAAAAAAGAAAATACTGCTGAAGATATAGCTAATTTAGTAGTAGATTTAATTAATAAATAATTTTGTTAATTAATAAATCTTTATTAAATAAATAAGAGGCCATCATTAATTTTATTTAAGATAGCCTCTTATTTATTTAACGAGGTTCATAAAAATCTTCTTCGTAATCGTATTGATAGTTCTTGTAATTATTTCTAAAAGAACTACTTGCGCTATTGTCTACTATTATAATTTTTTTCTTTTTATTTGTAGACTTTATATTATTATTTTTCTTGGATTTAATATGTATTTTTTCTTTATTTATATTATTTTCTTCAAAATCCATACTTTTACACCTCTAATTACATTTATTAATAGAATTATACAATATTTATCTATTCAATTAGCTAGCATTTAAAAAAAATAAGTGTAAAATTCTATTTTATTTCACACTTATTTATTCTCAAAAATTATTTAATATTTTTATAACTCTCTTCTTCCTTCTAAAGCCTTAGATATAGTAACCTCATCAGCATATTCTAAATCTCCACCTATAGGTAATCCATGGGCAATTCTAGTAACTTTTATTCCCATTGGTTTTATAAGTCTCGCTATGTACATAGCTGTAGCTTCACCCTCTATAGTTGGATTGGTAGCCATTATTATTTCTTTTACATCTTGATTTCCTAATCTTTGAATAAGTTCTTTGATATTTATCATATCTGGACCAACACCATCCATAGGTGAAATTACACCATTTAATACATGATATTGTCCTTTAAATTCTTTGATTTTTTCCATTGCAGCTACATCTCTAGGATCTTCAACTACACATATTACACTCGAATCCCTATTTGGATTAGAACACATGGCACATGGATCTTTATCTGCTATATTACAACAAATAGAACAATATCTAATTTGTCTTTTAGCATCTATTATGGCTTTTGATAGAGATTCTACATCATTTGTATTCATATTAATCACATGAAAAGCTAATCTTTGAGCTGTTTTTTTACCTACACCTGGAAGTTTTGAAAATTCTTCAATAAGTCTACTTATAGGTTCTGTATAATATTGCATTTTATCACCTACTAAAATAATCCTGGTATATTCATTCCCCCAGTCATTTTGCTCATTTGAGATGATTGAGCATCATCGACTTTTCTTAAAGCTTCGTTTACAGCACTTATTACTAAGTCTTGTAACATTTCTATATCATCTGGATCTACAACTTCTGGTTTCATATTTATATCTAAAACTTCTTTTTTACCATTAACTTTAACTGTAACAGCGCCTCCACCTACAGATACTTCAAATTCCTTAGCTTCTAATTCTTGTTGCATTTTTTGCATATTATCTTGCATTTTTTGAGCTTGTTTTAAAATTTGATTCATATTACCTGGCATCATTCCTCCGCCAAATCCTTTTTTAGCCATTTGCTATTCCTCCTTAAAAATTTATCTTTTTATATCATAATATAATTATTATCATTTATTATAGTTTTTTTCAATAGTATTATTCTAGCTTTTATCTATACTATCCTTCACTTCTAATATATCTTCACTTACTATATCTTTTAAAATTTTTTCTCCCTTATCTTCTTTTTTGATATCATTTTCTAGATTCAAATTTGAAATTTGAGATTTTAATGTTATTTTTACATTAAAACTTCTATTTAAAACTTCTCTTATAACTTTCTCTACGTATTCTAAAGTATCTGGAGAATCTAATCTAGATTTAGCAAAAGAGTAATTATCAGTAAAAATTATATATAATGTGTCATTTACTATATTAAAACTATCCACATCTTGAAGTAAAGCTCTTGTTACTGCTTTTTGATCTTCTTTCATTTTAGCTAATATTTTCTTCCATGAATCTTTCATTAATTTAACATCATCATTCATTAAAGTTTCATATTCAATGTTTTCTTCAATTTGATTTTCAGTAGAGTTTTCATTAATTTGATTATTGTTATTAAAGTTATCCACTGATTCTCCTGTTAATATGTGATTAACTTTTATATCTCCAGATTCTATTTTCTTTTCTAAGTTTTCAATTCTTTTTATTAATGATTCCTTACTTTCATCAAACATAGGTTGTGCTATTTTCATCATAGTTACTTCTATAAGAACCCTAGGATTTGATGAAGTTTTCATATTATCTTGTGCTTCTGATAATATATTTAAAATTCTTATTAAATTATTTGTATCTATTGTCTCTGCTTGTTTTTTAAGTAAATCTATTGTTTCTTGTGGTAAAGATATGATTTCTTCAAGGTCATTTGAAATTTTGCATACCATAAGATTTCTAAAATGATCAATTAAATCATTTACTAGATTTCTAACATCTTTTCCCCAAATAATAAATTCATTTAAAATTTGTAGTGATTTTTTCGTATTTTCTTGTATTATAGATTCCGCAAGTTCAAATAACTGCTCTATATTTACAGATCCTAAAAGATCAATTACATCATTATATTTTATATTATTTCCTTCAAATGAAATACATTGATCTAATATACTAAGTGCATCTCTAAGTGCACCTTGAGAATTTCTAGCAATTAAGTTTAATGCTTTATCCTCAGCTTCTATACCTTCTTGTTCACAAATATATTTCATTCTAAGAGAAATATCTCTTACTGTAACTCTTTTAAAATCAAACCTTTGACATCTAGATAATATAGTCGCTGGTATTTTATGAGCTTCAGTAGTTGCAAGTATAAATATAACATAAGATGGCGGTTCTTCTAATGTTTTTAATAAAGCATTAAATGCACCTTGAGATAACATGTGAACCTCATCTATTATATAAACTTTGTATTTTGATTTTGAAGGGGAATATTTTACATTTTCTCTTAATTCCCTTATATCGTCTACACTATTATTAGAAGCAGCATCTATTTCTACTACATCCATAGATTTATCTTCTAATATATCTGTACAACTTTCACAACCATTACAAGGTTCTCCATTATGTAAATCTGTACAGTTTACAGCTCTTGAAAATATTTTTGCAGTAGATGTTTTACCTGTACCTCTTGTTCCACAAAATAAATATGCATGTCCTATATTTTTACTTTCAATTTGATTTTTCAAAGTTCTAACTATATGTTCTTGACCAACTATATCATCAAAATTTTTAGGTCTATACACTCTATATAACGCTTTATGCATATTTATCATCCCCTTCTTTTAAATAAATATTATTTATAAATATAATTTAGACAATTTCTCTAATTATTATATCATTAAAATATTATTTTAAACTCTTTTCTGAAATATAATAAATTTTATTTTAAAAATTGTATATATTAAAAAATCTTTCCAAATTTAAAAACTTTTTAAAGTTTTTTATTTGAAAAGACAAAAATAAAAATCCCTTAATCAGGGATTTTGTTTTTATATTAAAATGCTGTACACCATCTATTGATTACACTTCACAGACGTTACCAAAGCAGTTAGCTCAACTTAGGCACTCCCACGTCACATGCAGTAACCACTTACTGCTGCTTCCTTCCAGACCTGACAGGATTCATGGGCTTACATTGCATGGGACCTAAATATCAACACCACTTTCTTTGGGCAGCTCCACAAAATAATAACCGCTAGATGGAATTCAACCCTGCTATAGCGGATTGCAGGTTACAGGGCACCGCTATTTCCCCATCTAGTACAGCAAAGTTGTAACCGAAATTATATTTCCTTGGCGGAGAGAGTGGGATTCGAACCCACGATACGCTTTTGACACGCATACTAGCTTTCCAGGCCAGCGTCTTCGTCCTCTCGACCATCTCTCCAGTATATTTATTTCTTTCTTAAATCTTTAAAAAAGCGCTGTAAAATGATCGAACACTCATCTTCCATTATTCCAAACTCAACATTTACACGATTATCTTTAAAGTACTCCATCTTAAATGTATGTTGTTTTTCTATCGTAGCATTTTTGATATGTTTAGTTCCAATAATTATATTTTTTATTCTAGATTTAACTATTGCTCCACTGCACATAATGCAAGGTTCCATAGTAACATACAAATCACAATTTATAAGTCTCCATCCTCCTAAGTTCTGTGATGCATCTTTAATAGCTAATATCTCAGCATGTGCTGTACTATCTTTTAATGTTTCAGTTAAATTATGTCCTCTTCCGATAATTTGATTATCTTTAACTACTACAGCACCTATAGGAGTTTCACCTTTATCATAGGCTTTTTTTGCTTCTTTTATAGCTTCACTCATAAAAACTAACTTGCTCATTCTACCTCCTAAACATATAACATATTAATATTAACATAACTCTTTTTAGAATTCAACTTATTTTATTTTTCATTTTTTACCTTTATTTTCCTTTATTATACAATAAATAAACAAATTAAAAGGATATTACCATAAAAAATTGCATTATTTAATGATAATATCCTTTTAATAAAATACTATTCAAATAAAATATTTTTTTCTCTTAATTCTTGTTTTATTTCTTCTAACGCATTTATATCTGCAACTTCAATTGTGTGAATATGATAATCTGATGATAATGCAGATAATTGTTTAAATTCATCTGTTTCAACCTTTTCCATAAACTTTTGAAGCTGTCTATATGTAGATATATTCAAATCAGCCTTTAAAGTTCCATATGTAGGATGTTCAATTATAACAGAATTAGCTTTACCACCTAAATCTATTATCGTTTTTAATTCTTCATAAATTTCTTCATTTAAATTATGATTTTTACATTTTATACTAAATTCACTTTTACCAACCTCAAAAAGAATGTATCCTGTAGATGTTGCTAAAATGTCTATACCAGAAGCCCTTAAAAGTGCTATATCTTTTACAACTACTTGTCTACTTACTTGAAGTTTTGTTGATAACTCACTTCCTTTGATAGGTTTATTAGACTTTTTTAATATTTTCAATAACATTTCTCTTCTTTGATTCGAGTTCATTTGGCACCTTCTTTTTATCTTATTATTTTATTTTTGTTATCTTTAATTTATTCTATATACTTTTCAAAAAAAAATCAATTGTTAAGTTTTTTGATTAATAATCTTCATTTTGACTGTAATATAATTAAAAGTTTAACGATTACTTTTTTGTTGAATACTAAATTATGAGATGTTATAATTGTTATTACAAGTGTATTTACACCTGTTAATTCATTTTGTAAAAGGGGAAAATTTATGACGAATCAACTATCTGAAAAGATATTAAAATTAAAAAAAGAAAAAAATGCTATAATTTTAGCACATCTATATGAAATTCCAGAAATACAAGAAATAGCAGATTATGTAGGAGATTCTTATTACCTAAGCCAAGTAGCTCGTGATGCTAAAGAAGATTTAATCATATTCTGTGGAGTAAAATTTATGGCAGAAAGTGCAAAAATTCTTTCTCCAAATAAAACAGTTATTTTACCTGTTGAAAACGCTGGCTGCCCTATGGCGGATATGGCTAATCCAGAAGCTTTGAAAGAAAAAATAAAACAATATCCAGATGCATTTAAAGTATGTTACATAAATTCATCTTATGAAGTTAAAGCTCTTTGTGATGTTTCAGTTACATCATCTAGCGCTCTAAAAATAATGAAAAATATACCAAATAAGCAAATATTATTCTTACCTGATAAAAATTTAGGTGGATATATAGCTGATTTCTTCCCTGAAAAAGAATTTATACAATGGGAAGGATATTGTCCAACTCATAATAGAATAAAAGCTAATGATGTAAATAAAATGAAAGCTGAACATCCAAATGTAAAAGTTTTATCACATCCTGAATGTTGTAAAGAAGTTAGAGACTTAAGTGATTATATTGGAAGTACTAGTGGAATAATAGATTTTGCCACTAAATGTGAAGATGCAGAATTTATAATTTGTACAGAAGAAGGTGTACTTCACCAACTTAAAAAGAACAATCCAAATAAAAAATTCTACTTCCCTGAAAATATGATTTGTCCTAACATGAAAAAAATAACTTTACAAGATGTTTATGATTCACTAACTGGTAAAAAACAAGAGGTCATTCTAGATGAGGAAATTAGCAAAAAAGCTTTAATCTCTCTAGAAAATATGCATAAATTGGGGAAATAGTTATGATAAATAAAAATGTTGATGTTTTAATAATAGGATCTGGAATTTCAGGTTTATATAGCGCCCTTAATTTAAATAGTAATTTAAATGTTTTAGTTGTTTCAAAAGGAAAATTAGACTGTACAAATACATCTTTAGCTCAAGGTGGAATTTCTGTTGCTAGAGATAAAGACGATGTACCTTATTTTATAGAAGACACACTTAAAGCTGGTCAATATAAAAATGATTTAGAAGCTGTAAAAGTTTTAGCCTCTGAATCTATTGATAATTTAAAAAATCTAGTTTCTTTAGGTCTTAAACTTGATTTAGATAAAGATAGAAATTGGGATTACACTAAAGAAGGTGCTCATTGTATAAATAGAATAGTTCATACAAATGACCATACAGGAGATAATGTTGAAAAAATCCTTATAAAAAATGTAATCTCTAGAGAAAATATAACAGTTTATGAAGATACATTTTTTGTTGATATAATTGTTGATAACAGTAAATGTATCGGTGGAATCTTAATTAAAGATGGAAAACAAATAAATGTCTTTGCTAAATATGTCATTTTAGCTTGTGGTGGAATTGGAGGTCTTTATAAAAATTCTACTAGCCAAAGAATATTAAAAGGAGACGGTCTTGCTACTGCTATACGACATAATGTAGAACTTAAAGATATTAATTATATACAAATTCATCCTACTGCTTTTTACGATGAAACAAATGATGAAAGAAGATTTTTAATTTCAGAATCAGTAAGAGGTGAAGGTGGTATCCTTAGAAATGTAAATGGAGAAAGGTTTGTAAACGAATTATTACCAAGAGATGTAGTCTCTGCTGCTGTATTTGAACAAATGAAAAAGACAAATACACCTTATGTACTTCTAGATATAAGTTTCTTAGATCCAGAATATATAAAAAATAGATTCTCTTTAATATATCAAAACTGTCTTGAAAAAAATACTGATATAACAAAAGAACCTATTAAAGTATCTCCTGCACAACATTACTTTATGGGTGGAATAAAAGTTGACACTAATAGCCAAACATCTTTAGATAGACTTTTAGCTGTTGGTGAAACTAGTTGTACTGGAGTACATGGTGCTAATAGATTGGCTAGTAACTCATTATTAGAAGGATTAGTATTCTCTAGACGAGGAGCAAATGTTATAAACAATTCTATCGATAATATAGAGTTAATCACAAAATCTGTTGATAAAATTGAAAAAACAGTTGATGAAATCGTAGCAGAAAATAGAAAACTGGTTGTAGAAGCGATTAAAGGAAAAGGCGGTATAATAGATGATTAATTTTTTGATTGTAGATAAAATAATAAAAGATGCTCTAATTGAAGATATACCAAATGAAGATGTAACTACTAATTCTATAATAACTGAAGATAGTATCTCATCAGTTGATCTTCTTTGTAAAGAAGAAGGAATTATTGCTGGATTAGAAGTTTTTAGTAGAGTTTTTCAAATATTAGGTGATGTATCTGTAAATTTATTAAAAAAAGATGGGGATAAGGTATTTCCAAAAGAAAAAATAGCAGAACTTAAAGGAAATACTAGAAACATACTTATAGGAGAAAGAGTTGCTCTAAACCTTCTCCAAAGAATGAGTGGTATAGCAACATTAACTAATAAATTTGTAAAAGAAATAGAGCATACAAATGCTAGATTATTAGATACTCGAAAAACTACACCAAACTTAAGAATTTTAGAAAAATATGCTGTAAAAGTTGGTGGTGGAAATAATCATAGATTTAACTTATCTGATGGTGTAATGCTTAAAGATAACCATATAGGTGCTGCTGGTAGTATAACTAATGCAGTTAACCTAGCTAGAAAGAACTGTTCTTTTGTAAGAAAAATAGAAGTTGAAACAGAAACACTAGATATGGTAAAAGAAGCATTAGAAGTAAAAGCAGATATAATAATGTTAGATAATATGGATTTAGTAACTGCTAAAAAAGCAGTTGATATGATTGGAGATAAAGCTGAAATAGAATTTTCTGGAAATGTATCCTTAGAAACTATAAAATCTATCGCAGAAATAGGAGTAGATTTTATATCTGTAGGCGCACTAACACATTCAGCAAAAATACTTGATTTAAGTATGAAAAATTTAAAACCTATAAATTAGAGTAATTTTTTACATAAAAAAGTAAGTGGATAAAATCATAATTAAGTTTATTTTATCCACTTACTTTTTTCTTTTTTATATAAAACTATATAAAAAAAGATTACGTGGCTACGTCCTACTCTCCCAGGCGGTCTCCCACCAAGTAC
>CAYVBY010000029.1:0-10952 GCA_964449895.1 uncultured Clostridium sp. | reverse complement strand
AGGTACTGCTCTTATTAACTCTATAGAAGGTAAACGTGGTGAACCAAGAATGAAGACTTTCTCTTCTTCTAAACATGGTTTATGGCAAGCTCCTACTTCAGTAAACAACGTTGAAACATTTGGTAATGTTCCAGCTATAATAAACAAAGGTGCTGATTGGTTTGCTTCATTTGGTACTGAAGACTCTACTGGTACTAAAGTTTTCGCTTTAGGTGGTAAAGTTAATAACGTTGGTCTTGTTGAAGTACCTATGGGAACTACTTTAAGAGAAATCGTTTATGAAATCGGTGGAGGAATCCCTGGTGGAAAAGAATTCAAAGCTGTTCAAACTGGTGGACCATCTGGTGGATGTATATCTGCTAAAGACTTAGATACTCCAATAGACTTTAAATCATTAAGTGCTATAGGATCTATGATGGGTTCTGGTGGTATGCTTGTTCTTGATGAAACTGACTGTATGGTTGATATATCTAAATTCTTCCTTGAATTTACAGTTGAAGAATCATGTGGTAAATGTACTCCATGTCGTGTAGGTAACAAGAGATTACTTGAAATGTTAACTAAGATATGTGACGGTAAAGGTACTGAACAAGATCTAGTTGACTTAAAAGATTTAGCATTAACTATCAAAAATGCTTCTTTATGTGGTCTTGGTAAATGTGCTCCAAACCCAGTACTTAGTACATTAGACTGTTTCTATGATGAATATTTAGCTCACGTTAAAGACAAAAAATGTCCTGCTGCTAAATGTCAATCTATGTTAAACTTCGTAATCAATGATAACTGTATAGGTTGTGGATTATGTAAGAAAAATTGTCCAGCTGATGCTATCACTGGTGAAAAGAAAGAAAAACATGTTATCGATACTACTAAGTGCTTAAAATGTGGTGCTTGTATGGAAAAATGTAAGAAAAATGCAATCGTTAAAATGTAGTGCACTCACTATTTAAGTATTAAAACAATAATTTCTTTATATTATTGAGGAGGGATTTACTAATGAGTTTAGTTAACTTAACTATAAATGGCAAAGCTGTAGCTGTTCCAGCTGGTACTAAAATATTAGAAGCTGCAAAACAAGTTGGAATTAAAATACCTAGCTTATGCCATATGAAAATAGATGAAATAGGATTTGCTAATGAATGTGCATCTTGCCGTGTTTGTATGGTAAGTGCAGGAAGAAAATTAGTACCAGCTTGTGGTACTATGGTTAAAGAAGGAATGGTAGTTAACACTAACACTCCAGAAGCTTTAAAATATAGAAAAAATGTTGTTGAATTATTATTATCAGACCATCCACAAGATTGTTTCACATGTGCTAAGAGTGGAAAATGTGAATTACAAGATCTTGCAGCTGATATGGGTATAAGAAACGTAAGATTTAAAGGTGAGCAATCAACTTCTCCAATAGATACTTCTTCTTACTCTATAGTAAAAGATAACGATAAATGTATATTATGTAGAAGATGTGAAACTATGTGTACAGAAGTACAAACTGTAGGTGTACTTTCTGGAGTAAACCGTGGTTTCAACACAGTAGTTGGTACTTTCTTCAACGCTGATATGATAGATACTGAATGTACTTTCTGTGGACAATGTGTAAGTGTATGTCCAACTGGTGCATTAATGGAAAAAGATAATACTGGTGAAGCTTGGGCTGCTTTAGCTCAAAAAGAAAAACCTGTTATGGTTCAAATAGCTCCAGCTGTTAGAGTTGGTATAAGTGAAGAATTTGGATTAGAACCAGGTGCTATATCTACTGGTAAAGTTGTAGCTGCATTAAAAGCTTTAGGATTCGATTATGTATTCGATACTAACTTTGCTGCTGACTTAACTATAATGGAAGAAGCTAACGAATTCGTACAAAGATTAACTAAAGGTGGAGATTTACCAATAATGACTTCTTGTTGTCCAGCTTGGGTTAACTTCTGCGAAACTCAATATCCTGATTTAACTAAATACTTATCAACTTGTAGATCTCCACAAGGAATGTTCTCTCCTATAGCTAGATACTACTTCGCTGATAAAGTATTAGGTAAAAAAGCTGACGAAGTTATAGTAATGTCTATAATGCCTTGTATAGCTAAAAAATACGAAGTTGCTAGAGAAGAATTAGGTCAAGATGGTATAATAGATACTGACTTATCATTATCAGTAAGAGAACTTGCTAGAATGATAAAAGAAGCTGGTATAAATTTAGCTACTATAGAAGAAGCTGAATTTGATAGCCCATTAGGATATTCAACTGGTGCTGCTGATATATTCGGTGTTACTGGTGGGGTTCTAGAAGCTGCATTAAGAACTGCTTATACAGATGTAACTAAAGAAGAATTACCATATGATGCTATAGAATTCAAAGCTGTTAGAGGATTCGAAGGTATCAAAGAAGCTACAGTAAATGTTGCTGGAACTGATGTAAATGTAGTTGCTGCTTCATCTTTAGGATGTGCTAGAAAATTAATGGACGAATTAAGAGCTGATTTAGCTGCTGGTAAAGCTCCTAAATACCACATCATAGAAATCATGGCTTGCCCAGGTGGATGTGTAGCTGGTGGTGGACAACCATTCCATGGTGGAGATTACGAAAAAGTTAAAGCTAGAGGTGCAGGATTATATCAAATAGATATAAATAAACCTCAACGTAAATCTCATGAAAACGAAGATATTAAGAAACTTTATGCTGACTTCTTAGGTGAAAGAGGCGGACATAACGCTCATAAATATCTACATACTCACTACTTCGATAGAAGCAACCCATATGCTAAATGTGATTGTGACAAATAATCATAGAATTTGCTTATAGTTTAAGATAAATTTAGCCTGTTGTGTGAAAACACAACAGGCTTTTTTCTTTACAAAACTCTACATATATTTTTAAATCAATTATTCTTTTATATAATTAACAAATTTTAATATAAATATCTGAATTATTTTTGAATAGTTTTAGCTAATTTTCGAGTGAATTCAACAGCTGCATCGTATCCCATGACCTTTTGTCTAAAATTCATAGCTGCAACTTCTACTATCATAGCTGTATTTCTTCCTGGTTTTACTGGCACTACAAGTTTTTCAACTTCTAAATCTAATATTTCTTCATATTCCTTATCTAAACCTAATCTATCATAGTATTTTGTTTGATTCCAATCCTCCAATTGAATCACTAATTCTATTTGCTTATCATTTTTAATTGCTCCTACACCATATAGACTTCTAACATCTATTATACCAATTCCTCTTATTTCCATATAATACTTTAATAATTCTGGTGCTTGACCAATAAGTCTATTATCATCTAATTTTATTATTTCTACAGCATCATCTGCTACTAATCTATGTCCTCTTTGAATAAGTTCAAGAGCTGTTTCTGATTTTCCTATACTGCTCTCACCTTTTATCAATACACCTATCCCATATACATCTACAAGTACTCCATGAACTGTAACTCTAGAAGCCAATTTTTTATCTAAATAGTTTGATATTACATTTATAAATCTAGTTGTATTTCTATCACTACTTATAATCATTTTTTCATGTTTTTTAGCAGCTTCTATTATATCCTCATCTATCTCTAAACCTCTTGTTACTATTAAACATGGTATTTCATAAGAAAATAACTTATCTAATATTTGCTTTCTTTTTTCTTTATCTATATTTTTAAAATAAGCATATTCTCCCATACCAATTATTTGTATTCTATCATAAGAAAAATATTCAAAGTATCCAGCTAATGCTAGTCCTGTTCTATTGACATCTTGTGATGTTACAAAAAATTCTTTGCCCTCTGGCTGATAAACAACATCTAAATCTAAATCTTTCACAAGATCTGTTACTGATACTCTATCTGTTAATTCCATTTTATTCCTCCGTTCTAAAATAATTATAAATATTTTCTGCAACTAATTTATTTATACTATCAACTTCTAATAATTCTTCAACTGTAGCAGATTTTATATCATCAATGCTTTTAAAATAATTTAAAAGATTCTTTTTTCTAGTTTCCCCTACACCTGGAATCTCATCTAATATTGATTTGGTAAGAGATTTAGTTCTTAAACTTCTATGATAAGTAATTGCATAATTATGGACTTCTTCTTGTATATTTGCCACAAATCTATATAAATTAGTTGTCTTATCTAGTGTTATCTCTTTGTCTTTATTAATTAATCCCTTTGTCCTATGTTTATCATCTTTAAACATTCCCCATAAAGGTATTTGTAGGTTATTATCGTCTAATACCTTTTTAACAGAACTTACTTGACCTTTACCACCATCTAATAATATTAAATCCGGTAAATTCCCATGTTTAATTCTTCTTCCTACTATTTCAGCCATTGAACCATAATCATCTGGACCTACTATAGTTTTAATTTTATATCTTCTATATTCTTTTTTATCTTTTTTTCCATCAGTAAAAACTACCATACTTCCAATTGAATCTACTCCCTGAATATTTGAAATATCGTAGGCTTCGATTCTTTTAGGTACTGTTTCAAGTTCAAGTAACTCTGTTAATTGAGTTAATGCTCCTATACTTTTTTCATATTTTTGTTTATTTAAATAAGAAAATTTATTTAGATATTCTATGGCATTTTTTCGTACCATTTCAATTAAATTTTTCTTTTCTCCTTTTTGTGGTACTCTAATAGTTACCTTATTTCCCTTTTTATCACTTAACCATTTTTCTAAAATATAATTATCTTCTATTTCCTCATCTATAATAATTTCTTTTGGAATATACTCTTGTTCCATATAAAATTGCTTTACAAATGATCCAAGTACTGAAGCAGAAGAACTTCCATCTACACCTTCTAATATAAAATGCTCTCTTCCTATAATTTTTCCATTTCTAACGAAAAATACTTGAACACAAGCTTCTTCTTCAGTTCTAGCAAGAGCAATTAAATCTTGATGTACATCAGAACTAGATGCATCTATTTTTTGTTTTTCCATTATTTCTTCAAGATTTTTAATTTTATCTCTATAAATAGCTGCCTCCTCAAAATTAAATTCCATGGCACATTTATTCATCTTTTCCTTTAAAAGCTGTATTAAATTTTCTTCTTTTCCAGATAAAAACATTATTATCTCGTCTATCATTTTTGCATACTCTTCTTTTGATACATTCCCTGTACATGGTCCAACGCACTTTTTAATATGATGATTTAAACAAGGTCTTGTATTATTTTTTATTGCTTTTGCTATATCAACATTACAATTTCTTATTGGATAAGTATTTCTTATAACTTCTAATGTATCATTTACTGCACTTACATTTGTATATGGACCAAAATATTTTGCTTTGTCTTTTAAAACTCGTCTTACTTTCATAACTCTTGGATAATCTTCATTTGTTGTAACCTTTATATATGGATATGTTTTATCATCCCTAAGCAATACATTGTACTTTGGTCTATATTGTTTAATCAAATTACATTCTAATATCAATGCCTCCAATTCCGAATCTGTAATTATATATTCAAAAGATGCAATATTACTCACCATGGATTTTACTTTAGATGAATGATTTTTTGATGATTGGAAATATTGTCTAACTCTATTTTTTAAAGATATAGCCTTACCTACATAAATTATCTTTCCATTTTTATTTTTCATCAAATAAACCCCAGGTTCATTTGGTAGCAATTTTAATTGTTCTTGAAAATCAAACATTAAAACTCTCCTTTTGTATCTTTGCTTTTCCTATATTTTATAGAAGCATTATAAATTTTATTAAAATTTATAATGCTTCCTCTATTATATTTTTAATATTTATAAATTACTATGATAATTTGTTTATTCGAAGTATTTCTTTAAAAATTGTCCAGTATAAGATTTATCTACTTTAGATACTTCCTTTGGTGTTCCTGTAGCAACTATAGTCCCACCTTTATCTCCACCTTCCGGACCTAAATCTATTATATAATCACAACTTTTTATTACATCTAAATTATGTTCTATAACTACTATAGAATTTCCAGTATCCGCCAATCTTTGTAAAACATATATTAATTTTTCTACATCTGCCATATGTAAACCAGTTGTAGGTTCATCTAAAATATATAATGTTTTTCCTGTAGGTCTTTTACTTAATTCTGTTGCCAATTTAATTCTTTGAGCTTCTCCTCCTGATAATTGTGTAGAAGGTTGACCTAATTTTATATAAGAAAGCCCAACATCCATCAATGTTTCTAATTTTCTTTTTATTGTAGGTATATTTTCAAAGAATTCTAATGCTTCTTCCACATTCATATCTAATATCTCAGATATAGTTTTGTCCTTATATTTAACTTGTAAAGTTTCTCTATTATATCTTTGTCCCTTACATACCTCACAAGGAACATATACATCTGGCAAGAAGTGCATTTCAATTTTTATTATACCATCGCCCTTACAAGCTTCACATCTTCCACCTTTTACATTGAAACTAAATCTTCCTTTTTTGTATCCTCTAGCCTTAGCTTCATTTGTCATTGCAAATAAGTCTCTTATATAATCGAATATTCCTGTATATGTTGCAGGATTAGATCTAGGTGTTCTTCCTATAGGACTTTGATCTATATTTATTATTTTATCTATATTTTCTATACCTGTTATATCTTTGTGCTTACCAGGTTTATGTCTAGATTTATTTACCTTGTTAGCTACACTCTTGTATAAAATTTCATTTATTAAAGTACTTTTTCCTGAGCCTGAAACACCTGTTATACATACAAATTTTCCTAGAGGAATCTTTACATCTATATTTTTAAGATTATTTTCATTTGCCTTTATTATTTCTATGAAATTTCCATTTCCTTCTCGTATAGTTTTTGGTGTTTCAATTCGTTTCTTACCACTTAGATACAACCCTGTTATAGAATTTTCATTTGCTATTATTTCATCTAATTTACCTTGAGCAACTATTTTTCCACCATGAATACCTGCCCCAGGACCTATATCTACTATATAATCTACAGCCCTCATAGTATCTTCATCATGTTCAACTACAATTAAAGTATTCCCTATTTTAGTTAAATTTTGTAATGATGCTATTAATTTATCATTATCTCTTTGATGAAGTCCTATACTTGGTTCATCTAATACATATAAAACTCCAACTAAAGCTGAACCTATTTGAGTAGCCAATCTAATACGCTGAGCTTCCCCTCCTGATAAAGTTCCAGCCTTTCTAGAAAGATTTAAATATTCCAATCCTACATTTTTCAAAAATAATGCTCTTTCATTAATTTCTTTTAATATTTCCTGAGCAATAAACTGATTTTTTTCACTTAATTTTAAATTATTTATAAAATCTATTAATTCATTTATAGAAAGATTTGTAACTTCAATTATATTTTTACCATCAATTTTAACTGATAAAACTTCTTTTTTAAGTCTATTTCCATGACATTTTGGACAAGGAGTTTCTGCCATAAATTCATCTATTTTTTCCTTTGAGTAATCAGATGAAGTTTCATTGTATCTTCTTTCTAAATTCATGATAACACCTTCAAAAGGAGCTTTATACTCTCTTCTTCCACCGTATTTTGAATCATATATAAATTCTACCATTATATTGTTTTTTCCATAAAGAAGTTCCTCTACAAAGTCCTCTGGTAAATCTTTAAATGGAATATCTAATGATACATTAAATTTTTCAGCTAAACTTCTAACCATTTTACTGTAATAAGTGTCATTATTCTTACTTACAGAACCCCAAGCTGCAATTGCTCCTTGATTTATAGATAAATCTTCATTTGGAATAACAAGATTTCTATCTACAGTTCTACGTTCACCTATACCTTTACACTCGTCACAAGCTCCAAAAGGTGCATTAAAAGAAAACATTCTTGGTGATAATTCTTCTATTCCTATACCATGATCTGGACAAGCAAATTTAGTAGAGTACATGATTTCTTCACCATCTATAATTTGAGCTATTACAAGTCCATCTGATAGCTTGATAGCTGTTTCAATTGAATCTGAAAGTCTATTTTCAATTCCTGATTTTACAATTATTCTATCTACAACTACCTCTATATGATGTTTTTTGTTTTTATTTAGTTCAATATCATCTGTAACCTCATAATTTTCTCCATTTACTCTTATTCTTACAAAACCTTCTTTTTTTATATTTTCAATTACTTTTTTGTGTGTTCCTTTTTGACCTCTAACTATAGGAGATAATATTTGTATCTTTGTTCTTTCTGGAAATTCTAATATTTTATCTACTATTTCTTGTACTGTCATCTGACTTATTTTATTTCCACATTCAGGACAATATACTTCTCCAACTCTAGCAAATAAAAGTCTTAAATAATCATATATTTCTGTAACTGTACCAACAGTAGATCTTGGATTTTTTGAAGTCGTCTTTTGATCTATTGATATAGCAGGTGAAAGTCCTTCTATATATTCTACATTTGGTTTTTCCATTTGACCTAAAAACTGTCTAGCATAAGAAGATAAACTTTCCATATATCTTCTTTGACCTTCTGCATAAATTGTATCAAATGCTAGGGAAGATTTTCCCGAACCTGATAACCCTGTAAAAACTATAAATTTATTTCTTGGGATGGTTAAATCAATATTTTTTAGATTATTTTCATTTGCACCCCTTATGACTATTTTGTCTTCCATTGTAAATTCCTTTCTATCAACACATACATTCTAATCAGTCAGTATATATTTTTTAGTTTATATTATTTATATTAACTTTAATCTTTCTGATTATTTTAATTTAGATTCCAATTCTTTTATTTTATCTCTTAATTCAGCTGCTCTTTCAAATTGTAAATTAGTAGCAGCTTCCATCATTTCTCCTTGTAATTTTTCTATATTAGCTTTAATTTCTTCAATATTATCAGTTTCAGAAATTCCAAAAATTTCTTCTTCATCTGCTAGTTTAAGAGTTTCTATATTATCTCTAATTCCTTTTTTAATAGTTTTAGGAATAATTCCATACTCTTTGTTATATAAAGATTGTATTTCTCTTCTTCTAGCTGTTTCTTCAATAGTTGCCGCCATAGATTTCGTAATTTTGTCAGCATACATAATAACTCTACCGTCTTGGTTTCTAGCTGCACGCCCAACTGTTTGTATCAAAGAAGTTTCAGAACGAAGGAAACCTTCTTTATCCGCATCTAAAATAGCTATTAACGAAACTTCTGGAATATCTAATCCTTCTCTAAGTAGATTTATTCCAACTAATACATCAAATTCTCCCAATCTCAAATCTCTTATTATTTCAGTTCTTTCTAAAGTTACTATATCAGAGTGTAAATATTTTACTTTTATTCCTATTTCTTTTAAATAATTAGTTAAATCTTCACTCATTTTTTTAGTCAGTGTTGTAATCAATACTCTCTCATTTTTTGCTATAACCTTGTTTATTTCTCCTACTAAGTCATCTATTTGATTTTCTATAGGTCTAACTTCAATAATTGGATCAAGCAATCCTGTAGGTCTTATAATTTGTTGAGCAACTGTAGTTGAATGTTCTATTTCATAAGGTCCCGGAGTTGCAGAAACAAATAAGGCTTGATTTATATTTTGTTCAAATTCAGAGAAATTTAAAGGTCTATTATCATAAGCTGAAGGAAGTCTAAATCCATTATCTATTAATGATTTTTTTCTAGAATGATCTCCAGCGTACATACCTCTAACCTGTGGTAAGGTAACATGTGATTCATCTACTATCAACAAGAAGTCATCTGGGAAAAAGTTCATTAGTGTATATGGTTTTTCTCCTTCCTTTCTTCCCGTAATATGTCTTGAATAATTTTCTATTCCTTGACAAAATCCAATTTCCTTAAGCATTTCTATATCGTATTTCGTTCTCTGTTCTATTCTTTGTGCCTCAAGTAATTTATCATTATCCTTAAAATACTGAACTACCTCGGCTAATTCTTTTTCTATAGATTTTATAGCTTCCTCTATTTTTTCTGGAGTTGTAACATAATGTGATGCTGGGAAAATAGCTGTATAATTTCTCGTACCTACTATCTTACCAGTAACATAATCAATTTCAGTAATTCTATCTATCTCATCTCCAAAAAATTCCACTCTGATAGCCCTTTCATCATTACTTACAGGAAAAATTTCAACAACATCTCCTCTAACTCTGAAAGTTCCTCTCACGAAATTTATATCGTTTCTTTCGTATTGTATCTCTATTAATTTTTTTATGATATCATCTCTTTCAACCTGCATTCCCACTCTTAGCGATAACATCATTTCTTTATAATCTTTTGGATCTCCTATACCGTATATACAAGAAACTGAAGATACTATAATAACATCTTCCCTTTCCAAAATTGATGATGTAGCTGAGTGACGTAATTTATCTATCTCATCATTTATACTCGCATCTTTCTCTATATAAGTATCACTATGAGCTACATAAGCCTCTGGTTGATAGTAATCATAATAACTTACAAAATACTCCACAGCATTATCTGGAAAAAATTCTTTAAATTCACTATAAAGTTGAGCCGCTAGCGTTTTATTATGTGCCAATATAAGAGTTGGTTTTTTCACTTCTTGTATTATATTTGCCATTGTAAATGTTTTTCCCGAACCTGTAACTCCCAATAGAGTTGAAAATTTTTCATCATGATTTATAGCATTTACAATTTCTCTAATAGCTTCTGGTTGGTCACCAGTAGGCTTAAAATCTGATTTTAATTTAAAATCCATAATATCACCTAACCTTTCTCGAACATTAGTTTTCTTTTTCAATTATACCATAATATATATTACTATATTCGAACTTTTACATATACGCTAAAAATATTTTACCCATAAAAATATAGTTTAAATACTTTTATAAAGAAAAATATAAAAAAACTACCTCAATTACTGTAGCCAATAGTAATTGAGGTAGTTTTTTTATGTTGTTATGTTTACTTTTTATAAAATTAAAAAGATTACGTGGCTACGTCCTACTCTCCCAGGCGGTCTCCCACCAAGTACCA
>CAYVBY010000028.1:0-13180 GCA_964449895.1 uncultured Clostridium sp. | reverse complement strand
TTTATTGTTAAGTATGATCCACTTACGCATCCTGTTGTTCCATTTTTTAATTTTACTTCATACCAACCATTACTGTATTGTTTTAATATTCCTACTACACTACCTTTACTTACAGATGTTTTTTGACTATAAGAAGTTCCAGGACCTGTTCTAACATTTAATGAATTTGCTGTAACTGTTCCTACTTTTGATATTGTTGAGTAGCTTTGTACTACTGTAACACCACTTGGTGTAGTTTCTGGTTTAATTCCTGTTAAATCAGCTTCTGTACCAGCTTTTATTGTTATATATGATCCACTTATGCATCCTACAGTTCCATTTGCTAATTTTACTTCATACCAACCATTGCTGTATTGTTTTAATATTCCAGCTAAAGTTCCTTTAGTTACAGCAGTTTTTTTGCTATAAGAAGTTCCAGGACCTGTTCTAACATTTAATGAGCTTGCTGTAACTGTTCCTATTTTTGATATTGTTGAATAAGATTGTACTACGTAAACTCCTGAATTTGTATTGTTGCTAGAATTATTATCATCAGTTGTAGTTGTTGTAACTTTTAAATAAGTTGGTGAAACATAACCAACTAATCCTGATGCAGTTTTTATTTTATACCAACCATTACTTTCAGTTTCTAAAACTGTAACTTTAGCATCTTTAGCTAAATAAGCTACTGCTTGATAAGAAGTTCCTGCTCCACTTCTAACAGTTAAAGCTGTTGCTGTAACAGTTCCTATTTTAGTTGTAGTTCTTGTATATGTTGAATTTGTATTTTCTACTTGATCTGCACTTGCAGTTATTTGTTGCGCTGCCATTGATGCTGAAGTAGCCACCATTCCTAACGCTAATACTTTAGATAATCTTGATTTTATTTTTTTATTAAACATAATGTTTAATAACACCTCCTACTTTAATATTTATTCCAAATCTGTTATTTTCATATTTATTTTCAATTTAATTTGTTACCAATTTGTTACTTTTTAATTATTCTAACATACTTTTTTTAGGCTGGCTACTTTTTTTTGAAAAAATAGGCAAAATCAAGATTTTCTTTTTAAGTTTATTGACTGTTTTCCCGTTGTTTTCCTTTAATTTTAAAGTCAAAATTTGTTTTTTGGATTGTAAAGTTATTTTTCGCAAAAAAATTTTTTATTTATTAACAAATTTACAACTTGATTGTTTTTATAGGTTGTATTTACTTTTTTGTAACTTTTTTTGTTACAATTTTATAAGAAAATCTTTATTCTAAAAATTCATAATGTAGATTTTCTTGAAACACATATACGGAAATTATATTTATCCATAATTTAAAAATGAATATAATTTCCTATGTGTTATAAAAAAAAGGGAGCTACGCTCCCTTTATTTAGTGTATATAATTTCATTAGATGAACTAAGTTCTGTGTTGTTTCTTCCAATTTGTTTTACTACAATATTTTTAAAATCATCTTCATATTCAACTTCTAAAGTGTTTTTATCTATAAATTGAGTTTCAACTGCTTTATTATTAAAAAACGCAACACTGCTTTCTGTAAAATTTTCTCCGCTTAAAATAACTTTATTACCTATTAATTTGATATTATTTACAATAATATCATCTATTCCCATTTTAAGTTCAGACTTTTGTAATTTTTCTTTCTCATCTATAAAGTAAGATTTTCCAAATAATACATCATACTCTACTAAATCCTGAAGTTTAGAAAAATCTTCTTCTTCCTTCATATATGTATTAAATTTTTCCATTGGTCCATATGATAAACCAGCTTCTTTAAATAAAAGAGAACTAAGCTCATAAGATTCTATCTTATCTATATCGTATTTTTCTATATCAAAATTAGAATAGAAAGTAAATGGTGCTTGATAACTATCTAAATAGAAATTCTCTTGTTTAAATATTTTTAAATTAGGCATGTGGTCAGAATAAAATAGTACTATTGTATCTTCTTCTAAGCTATCTACATACTCCACAAGCTCTCCTATGAAATTATCAGTCTCTTTAAGTTGATTAGCATAATAGTAAATTTGATTAGCGACGCTCTTTTCAAGTGTGCTATCAACTTTTATTGGAAAATAGTCATAATCTTTCACATTTGTTGGATAACTACTATGTCCTTGTACAGCTATTGTATAGACTAAATCAGAACCTTCTGTAGACTCTAATGCCCTTTTGATGTATTTAGTAAGGATAGTGTCCTTTACCCATCCTCTTTCATTTATTTCATAACCTTCCATATATTCTTTAGATGTAAAATCTCCAAATCCAAGTCTCGCAAAGGCTTTATTTCTATTGTAGAAATTGCCTTGGAAATTATGTATTGCATGAGTTTCATATCCTTGTGAATCAAGTGTAGAAACTACTGAATTATAATTTTTATTTTTTAATATAGTATTGTAAGGTATCTCTCCAAAAGTCAAATAATCTATATTATGTCCTGTCATAACCTCAAATTCAGTTCTAGCCGTACCACCACCAGTAGTAGGAACATCTGCCACACCACTTGTGAAATTTTGAGATAATTTTCTAAAATTAGGTATAGGATCTTCACTAAACTCTATATCCTTTATTAAAGTAGGGTCCATAAATGCCTCTAATTGAACAAATAATACATTTGGTTTTTTAGTATTTATTTGACGAGTATCTTTAGACTCAGCTTCATCTACCCTTTGTTTTATTGATGCTATTGCTTTATCTGTATAATTATTAGGCTTAGTTCTTTTGTATTTTAGACAAGACTCAACAGCAGAGTAAACAAATCCATTATTTTTATAAGATTGCGTTATATCCCATCTTATAAATTTCATTATTTCCTTTTCTTGTAAAACTTTAACTGTTGAAGAAAAACATATCACTACTATAAATAGTAATACGAAATAAACTTTATTAAATCTCTTAGTGTTAAAATCTAATTTATATAAAAAACTAGCTACAACAATAAAAGCAATAATTCCTATAATCGCTAATATTATAACAGATTTATTTATATATTTATCTGCTATAACTAAAGCTTCTTCAATTGAATATAAATCTGAAAAAGTAAGTGGCATACCCCTAGCTGACATAAGAAAGAATGTGGCTACTCCTGCTAATAATATTGACATAAATGCCATAAAATATACCATATATTTTCTTTTTACTATAAAAATTATAGATGTCAATATAAGTATTAGAAGGTAATTTACAAATAATATTGCAGGTCTTCGAGTTATTGCAACTTTTAATCCTTGTAAATTACCCCTTAATAAAAACTCTGTTAAAAAAACAAGCACAACACCACCTAATAACCATAGTATTATATGATGCCATACTTTTTTATCGTATATCTTTAATATTTGTTTAAATTTACTCAAACTCTGCACCTCCATATTTACATATACAGTATAAAACAAACATTTTAAAATTTCAATTGCATATTGTACGACAAAATTTTATAATTTATTCACATTAATTATAAAATATACATTTAAAAATTCATTTACATAAAACATACAATTTTCTTACAATTTATAAGCAAAAAAAATCTACAAACCAATGTTTATAGATTTTTTTATAATTAATATTTTATATTATCTGTAAAGATATAAGCGAAACTATAATTCCTGCGATACAATTTCCCAATAAAACTCCTGTAAATGCTTCTACTACTCTCATTTTTAAAATAGAAGCTATAGCTGCTGCCGTCCAAGTTCCAGTAGTTGGTAAAGGAACTCCCACAAATAGTATTATTCCAAGCATAGATGCCGCTTTCATTTTCTTCATGCTAGTTTCTATTTTTCTATCTATTTTGGTAAGTAATCTTATAAGGATTTTTTTGTCTCTCATAAATTTTACAACATGTCTATATGTAAGTACTAGTGGCACTGATACTAAAGTAGAGCCTACAACACTTGATATATAAACCCCTACTGGATGCAAATCTAAAGCCAATCCTATAGGAATTGCGCCTCTAAGCTCTGTAACTGGAATCATAGATAAAATCAAAATTCTTAAATATTCCAACTAACTCCTCCTAATTATTACTATTTAATCCTACATTTATTATATATACCATATTTTTCATTTTCCAGTAAATTATAACTCGTTAAATTTTTCTAACATTATATAATGTATATTTTTATCAACATTGTGTAATACTTATCTCAAAGTAATCTTCTTATAGTGTGTATCCTTCTGGATTATTACTTTGCCAGTTCCAAGAATCTTTACACATTTTATCTACATCATATTTTGCAACCCAACCTAGCTCTTTTTCTGCTTTTGTTGCATCTGCATAACATGTTGCTATATCCCCTGCTCTTCTTCCTACTATTTTATATGGAATTTTTACATTGCTTGCTTTTTCAAATGCTTTAACTAAGTCAAGTACACTATATCCCTTGCCTGTTCCTAAATTATAAGTTACAAGCCCTGGATTTTGATTTAATTTTTCTAAAGCCTTAACATGACCTAAAGCTAAATCAACCACATGTATGTAATCTCTAACCCCTGTTCCATCTGGTGTATCATAATCATTTCCAAATACACTAAGTTCTTTTAATTTTCCTATTGCTACCTTAGTTATATAAGGCATTAAGTTGTTTGGAATTCCATTTGGCTCTTCACCTATTTTACCACTTTCATGTGCTCCAATAGGGTTAAAATATCTAAGTATTGCAACATTGAAATTTTCATTTGCTTTACAGATATCTCTAAGCATATTTTCTATCATTAATTTTGTACTTCCATAAGGATTTGTAGTTGAAAGTGGAAAATCTTCTTTAATTGGACATGTTTTTGGACTTCCATATACTGTAGCTGATGAACTAAATACGAATTTATCTACTCCAAATTCTCTCATAACACCTAAAACTGTCAAAGTATTTATCAAATTATTATGATAATATTCATAAGGTTTTTCAACTGATTCTCCGACAGCTTTAAGAGCTGCAAAATGTATAACTGCATCTATTTTATTTTCTTTAAATACTTCTCTTAATTTAGCCTCTTCTCTGGTATCTATTTGGTAAAATTTAATATTTTTTCCAGTTATTTCTTTTATTCTATCTAGTACAATAGAACTACTATTACATAAATTATCTACTATAATCACTTCATACCCTGCATTTAATAATTCAACGGCTGTGTGACTACCTATATAACCTGCCCCTCCAGTAACTAAAATTTTCATAATTGTATTGCCCCCTCTTTTAACTATATATATATAATTATCATATTTATAATTATAAATCAATAAATGAAATCTCTATTAAATTAACTTATAACAAATATTCAAATCATTATGAGTTTTAGATATATAATTTCAAAAAATAAGATGCTATTTTAGATATAAATCTAAAATAGCATCATTTATTTAAAAATTATCTATTATTTTTGTAATGTAACTTCTATGCTACCTTGATAATTTCCTATTCCTGTTATAACAACTTTAACAACTTTTCCCTTTTGAACTTCTTGACTATATTCTACTACTTCATTTTCAACAACTTCATTTTCAATAACTTCAGTTTCAACAACCTCAGCTTCATTAGTAGCTACTGCTTTGTTTTCAACATAAGAAACTGTATAATCTCTACCTTCTCTTAATATTTTACCGTTATACATAACTACTATGCCTTTTTTATTTATATTTTTAACATTTACTTTTAAATTATTTTTAATGAATTTTATTGTTTTTGTTAAATCTATAGTAGCTTTATCTATTACAGCTTGATCTTTAAGTAATACATATTCTGTTTCGCTAACTTTTTTAGCACGTTGTAATGCAACTTGTAATTTTTGAGCATCTTTATTAGATAAGAAAGTATCTTGCATTTCAGTAGCTTCATCTATAGCTTCATTTAATTTATCCTTTGATGGAGTTATTAATCCTTCTGGATTTAATTGATATAAAACATTTTCTAATAATTTACAATAAGCAGATATTGTATTTCTACCACGATTTCCCCAAGTTGTTTCTATAAAGCTTAAATCATCTCTTCCTGGAACGTGCATTACTTCTCCAATTTCTGTTTCATAAGCACCTGAAGAACCCCATTCTGGGTGGTCTGGATCATCTGGTAACTCCCAGTTTACAGCTTCAAAATATAAATAAGGCATTTTATTTCTAAAGCTAGCATGATCACTCCAGTTTCCTGTAGATGGAGTTGGATAGTCATAATTTAATTCAGTATTGTTAAGTCTCATACCAGTTCCTAAAGCATTAGCTAATTGCATAGCTTGTTCTGCTGGCCAAGCATCTTCAACTACACCAGTTGCTGAATTGTAATTACCACTATATAAATAACGATAAGTACCAGCTAACAGACTATCCATATTTACCATATAAATAGTATTTTGAACTTCTTGAGCTGTCATAGCTTCTGAATAAGCTTGAGATCCTTTTAATCCAACTTCTTCTGCTCCAAAGAACACAAATTTTATAGTATAAGGAGTTTTCTTTTTCGCAAGTCTTTTTGCAGTTTCTAAGTTTACAACTGTTCCTGAACCATTATCATCAACACCGTTAGTTTTAACACTATCATAGTGAGATCCTACTATTACTTGTTTAGAAGATTGACCTTTTTTAGTTGCTATAACATTTTGAGATGTGTAAGTTTCACCTCTTCTTTCATAAGTAAAAGATTGAACTTCAACTTTATATCCAAAAGATTTTAATTTTTTTTGTAGATATTCAGCAGCTTTTTGTTCTTGTTCAGTTCCTGCAATTCTTTGAGTTAAGTTCTTGTCTAAATATTGTAATACGCTATATGCGTATGCGCCATAAGTATCTTTATAATGGCATTTACTTTGGCTACTTTCATGTTTAGCAGCAAATGATATTGATGGAGTATAAGCTATAGAAGTAACTACCATAGCAAATGCCATCAAAATAGCTAATATTTTCTTTTTCATTTTTTCTCCCCCTAATTAGATATTTCTCCTACTTCTTATTTTACTTTATTTTACAAAACTTGTCATTCATTTTATTCCCATTTTTCAGAAAATATAAATTTTTTTTAATTTATGTTAAATTTTTAAAATATATAGTTTATTTTATACTTTTATTGTAAATATTTATCTAAACATAGGGAGATAAATTAATAAATGTTCATATATATGTATAGCAAAAATGCCCCCTTCTAGATGGTCATTACCTACCTAAAAGAGAGCATATCTTCTAAAATCATATTGGTAATTAAGCAGATCTATAAGCGGAGTTCTGTATTAGATAATCATCTTTCTAGGCTTATTGTCACCAATAAGCTCAAGCGGCCTACCTACCGGAGGATGCGAGCAACATCCTTTTAGCCCTATCTTGGCCTTGCTCCAGGTGGGGTTTACACGGCTCAACTAGTCACCTAGTCGACGGTGAGCTCTTACCTCGCCTTTTCATCCTTACCACATAAGTGGCGGTTATTTTCTGTTGCACTTTCCTTAGGATCACTCCCACTAGGCGTTACCTAGCACCCTGCTCTATGGAGCTCCGACTTTCCTCACGCAGCTTACGCTGCCCGCGATTATCTGGTCTACTTAATCGTTTTTTATATTATCATATAGAAATTTTTATGTCAATAATTATTTTGTAGGTATTTTTTAAGCTGTATATAAATTTTTCAAGTTATCTCAATTTATCTATCTTCAATTTATCTATAAGTATTTATTTAATCTACTTATAAATAATCTATCTATAAAAATTTTGTGTATAGTATATATTTGTATCCCCGCCAAATGATACCCCAATACCTATATATTTATAATTTCCAAGGATATTAACCCTGTGGCCTTCTGAATTCATAAGTGCATAGTGAGCAAATATTGAGCTTGTTTGTCCTGCAGCTATATTTTCTGCAGCACCTGTATAGTTTATGCCATAATTTTTCATTCTATCAAATGGACTTTTGCCCTGTAAATTTTCGTGAGCAAAGTAATCCTTATCTCTCATATCTTGACTATGTGAACGAGCACATAGTGTCGCCTTTTCACTATATGAAAGCGCATTTAAATTTGCCTTTACTCTCTCTGCATTTATTAAATATCTGTTTATATTTTCAAAGTCATCAGTAATAGATTCATCCTTTGTATATATATCTAGTATTTGTGATTCTACCTTTTTAGCTATAGTTTGGATGCCTAAAACCTTGTCTTCATTAAAAGAATCAAAAAATACTGTGATATACGCTGACTTTCCTTCTATTAAGCTATAATAATCTTCATTATCTATCATATATCTAGTGTATCCTATTTCCCTGTAATTTAGTTTCTTATGTTTACTTAAAACATCTGACTTTGTATCTCCAAGCTTAATGCCTTCGCTCTCTGTAGAGTCCATAGTATTACTAAAAAGAGCCACTACCTTCTTATCTTGAACACCTACCATACAAAATTTACTATAATTATCATTATATACATACCAATCAAAAGGATATTCACTACCTTCAATCTTGTTAGGTTTTCCCATTTTTGAAATTAAACTGTTTAGCGATTCTCCTATCTTAATAGTTTTATAGCTATCAAGATTTTTAATTGAGTTATCTTCATTATCTAAAATATTATCTAAATTAGAGCTAGAATCTGACTGTGAAGTTGAGTTACTTATATTATTTCCATTAGTTTGATTAATTATACCTTTTTGTTCATAATTTTCCTCAATAGTATTAAAATAATAAAAACCTATACCCAAAACTAAAACTGCAATTAGAAAAAATTTTTTCAAAGCTTTGCGCCTCCTTATTTGTTCGATTTAAAAAGGGTATTTCATTATGTTAATGAAATACCCTTTTGATATATTTAATAATTCGATACAAATTAGTCTACTCCTCTATCTTCCACCAGTTAAAACCATATAAATTTTATTCATGTATCTTCTAAGGAACATTGCAAAAACTATACACACTAGTATTGATATAACAGGTGCTATGAAAAATATTATAAGGCTACTCACATCACCTGTAGGCATAACTATAAACCACATTTTTTTAAGTATTGATTGAAATGGTATATGGAAGAAATATATAAATATTCCATATTTTGCTATGTCAATTTTTCTATCTTTTATAGATGGCATTCTATCGTATAATAACCACATAAATGGAACACCAAATAAAATAAGTACATTTTCTGCTAAATCTAGTAGAGGTAGTTCAGTATACATAAGAGCTGTTCTTACGACACAAGCTAAAATATATAAAACACCTAAAACTACTACATGTTTATTTTCTATGTCTTTAAAATGTAAATCTACCTTGTGAATTGCTAAAGCTGCACCTATAGCAAATATTGTAAAAGGATAGTTAAATACTTGTAGTATCCATATTCCACCTAACATCTCTGAAATTGGATATAAAAACCATACAACTACTAATATAGGTAGAGATTTTTTGCCTAAAGACTTAATAATGTAGTAAAATACTGGTGCTAAGATAACATCTAGCATCAATGATCTTATATACCAAAATTGGTATGGAAGCGGATATATGTATGTATTTATAAATAGTTCCTTTAGGCTGTAATCTGCAATTATTCTATCTGAAAATATAACTCTTCCAATTGGAACTAATTCTACTAAGAAAAGTATAATTAGCCAGCCTGTACACCAAATTACATAAGGTATAAATAAGCTTTTGAATCTACTTTTGAATTTGTATTTCCATTTTTCCATAGATGGTTCAAAATTATAGAAAAATAAATATCCTGATATTAGGAAAAATGTAGGTACAGCTATTCTAACAATACCTTGCCCTATAAAATTTTGAACAATTGAATTTAAATTAACACCAACACCCTTTGCTAAATTATTCGAATGAAGTAAGACTACAAAGAATGTCATAAACAATGATACATTTTTTATTTTGTTACTGATATATTTATCCATTTGCGTATTCCTCTCTATATTATCTATTATTGCCAAAATCTTTATTAAAAATACCACATTTAATCTTTATTTTCAACTTTATAATAAAATCTTTATTTTAAATATTTTCAAATTATATTCTATTGAAAATGAAACTATTTTATAATTTTATATTCTTTTAGAAGCTCTATTCTTTGTTTGCCAAGTTCCATAGTATTTATATATGAATTTGAGCTATTTTTGTTATTTTTTATGTATGAAAAAATTCTCTGTCCCCATGCTATAGGAAGAAGTATAGGGTATTTTTCCAAATAAGTATACTTACCTTTTAGATATTTTACATTTGGAAATATTGCCTTTAATCTATTTGATTTTTCCTTATCTTCAACTGCATCTAAAGTCATAAGGGCTGTGTGTTTTCTATCCATTGTACTTGATCCAAAAACTCCAGCATCTAAAATATCATTTATTAAAGAGTCGCTATTTATGTAATAATTGTTAGATGTTTCAAAGTCTTTAGGATAGATAACTTTATTATCATCAAATCCTAAATATTTTTTACCTATATCTAATAAATTAAGTGTAAAAGTTGTGTAGTTTAATTTATCTAAATCGTTCCAAAGTTGTTCCCAATTAATCTCATCTGAGTATTTTTCTATGTATTTTATAAAATCTGCAACCTGTCTAATTCCAAATCCTCCAGTTAAGAAATGTTTCAAATTGTGGAAAACTATATACATTAGATGGTGATTATGAGACATAGTAAATATATCTACACCATTTATGTTTATTTCTATTCCTTTTTCAAATATATCTAAAAATAAGTCATTTAAATGGCCATAAGCCTTAGATTCCTTAGAAAATAAACTTGTGCTGACTTCAATACAAAGTCCTGTATTAGGGCAAAAATATGCACACTCTTCCCCCTTATCAATAAACTCCATACCTTCAGATTCAAGAACTTCCTTAAGCTTATCCCAATCCTTCTCATAAATTAATATATCCTCATCTGCAGACATCCTACTATCTGGATTATTGTACATTTGTCTAAAAATTATACCTTTAAAAACTAAAATTTTTATGTTTTTTTCATTAATTTTTTTATAAATTTCTAAAAATCTACTACTTCTTTGAATTTGTGAAAAAATAATTTTAAAAGACATAGACTTAAACATAGATTTAAATCCATTGTCTATTTTTTTGAAAAATTCTTCATTATATACACTCTCGTATATCATTGGTAAAACATGGTGCATTTCAGACAATTTATAAATATACAATAAATTATCAAAATCAATTTCTTCTCCTTTGTAACGCTCATTTTTTAAAGATGATTTTAATAAATTTAAAAATTGTAAATCAACCTTTTCCATAGTTTCCTCCCTTCTTTAAATAAACAAAATATATCTATTATACCCGTAGCTATATTATAAAACTTTCCTTTATTTCCCATAACATAAAATCTATCTATAATATTAATCTTTTTATAACCATATTTCAATAAATTTATACAGAGAGATAACTTTGATATATTAAATTGTTTTGTTTAAAATATTTTAATAAGAAAATCTTTATTCTAAAGATCCATAATGTAGATTTTCTTGAAACACATATACGGAAATTATATTTATCCATAATTTAAAAATGAATATAATTTCCTATGTGTTATAAAAAAAGAGCCTTTTTCAGGCTCTTTATTCATATCTAATTTTATAAAATAAGTGCTTATATTTCTTCAATTTATTTAAAATCTTAATTAACATTTTAAATTCTTATATTGTCTTTAAACTTTTCTAAAATACCAGTCAAAATTTTATTTTCTTCATGAAGATAGTTAAAAGAATACTTATATTCCTCGTCTAAACCCACATCATGGTAGTGATTTTTTTCTCTTTCTAATTTTTCTAATCCCTCTTTTACTTCAGCTAATCTGCGTTCTATCATCACAATTAATTTTATTTTTTCCTTTTCGGTAAGATTTTTCATATGAATCCACCTCCTTGCCTATAATTCATAATTTCCTATAAAATCTTTACAAAGTAAATCATAACTCTATAATCATTTATAATTATCTATATTTTTAGAATATTCTTAAAACATAGGTAATTATATTCTACAAATATAGATAAAATTCCTTCCTGAATGTTAAATTTTTTTTACAAAAGTAACTTTTTTATTAAAGTAAAAAAAGCATATCTAAATAATTTATTGAATTGAAAGATTGTCTTGATTATAATTTAATTAATAATAAACTTGGAGGGAGGTGAATGTTGCAGTAAATTTACATAATTTACTAGCAACAGTAATATTTGGGTAAATTTAAGGAATTTTCATTATTAAAAAAAATCATGATTATTGTACTAGCCATACTTATTTTAATTCCTCTTATAACGGCTGGATATATTTTTATAAGATTACATTCTGCACATGTGGATGGATCATACAAATCTGAATACGAGCAAGTAGAGGGAATTACAAACATACTTTTACTAGGTACAGACGGACGTGAAAACGAGCTTAACTATAGATCCGACTCTATGATGATTTTGACAGTTGATGCAAATCATGAGGTTTTTAAATTAACTTCTCTTGCACGTGATACTTATGTAGATATTCCAGGTCATGGCAAAGGAAAATTAAATGCAGCATACTTCTGGGGTAAAGAAGAGTTATTATTTGAAACTATAGAAGAAAATTTCGACATAGGAATAGATAAATTCGTACAGGTTGATTTTTTAGATCTTATGAACATAGTTTTCATAATAGGCGGTGTAGAAGTTGATGTACAAGAAAGAGAACTTGAGTCTTTAAATGCAGGAATTCCAGGTGCTTACAGAACTTGCACCTATTCTGACAAAGGAGAAATGCAGCTTATAAATCAAGCTGGAACTCATAACTTAAACGGATACCAAGCAATTGCCTATGCCCGTATGAGATACCTTGACAATGCCATATACAGAGATGAAAGACAGCGAAAAATTATATCAGGAATGTTTAATGGAGTCAAAGACCTTTCTATGTCAGATTATCCAAATTTAATAAATGCTCTACTTCCTTATGTTTCTACTAATCTTACAGTAAGTGAAATGTTGAATTTAGCATTTACATCTTATAGTTTCGTAAGTAGTGAATCAGTTATTCAAACTGAATTTCCTATAACAGACAACAAACATGCTGTAGGTGGTAAATACAAAAATGCTGGCTGGGTATGGCTTTATGATGTAAACTCAATCTGTGTACTTCACGATTTTATTTACAAAAATATTATGCCTGAAGATAATGAATATCTAAAAGATGACAGTAAAATTGAACTTAATTATTAGTTTAGTTACAAGAGATTTTAAACTAATTTGTTTTTA
>CAYVBY010000027.1:0-13303 GCA_964449895.1 uncultured Clostridium sp. | reverse complement strand
TAATGAAAATGCCAGGTCTTCCAAAAGTTCCAGCAGCTGAAAAAATAGATGTTGATGAAAACGGAGTAATATCTGGATTATTCTAGACTAAATTATTGACAATTAAATATTTTACATATATATAATCAAATGAAGTAAACGGGAGAGTTATTTAAAATACATAACTAATATAATTAAAAAATATAAATTCATTGATTATAAAAGAAATAGTGTGTGGCTTGCCACACACTATTTTATTGTATAAATTTATTTAGAATAAGTATTGTTATATACTAATAGTTTTTATTAGATAAATTATTTTGAAATGTATTATTTAATTTTAGCTACTATATTTTTAAATGCATTAATTAAAATATTTGCGTCTAATGAATAAGTAACTATATCAAATCCTTGTTTATAATATTTATTAATATCATCAAATTTTCCAGTAAATACAGATGAAATTTTATTATATTTTTTACAAGCTGCTAATATTCTTTCTATAGCCTTTAAAAATTCGGGATTATCAAATTGACCTGGAATTCCCATAGATATTGATAGATCGAATGGACCTATAAATATACCATCAACACCATCTATAGCTGCTATTGTTTCTATATTTTCAAGACATCCAATTGTTTCACATTGTAAAATAAGTAATGTTTCATCATTTTCACGTTTCATTGAATCGTTTATTGGTTGACCTTCGTTAGAACAGCCCCAATAGTCTTTACGAGAAGGACAGAAACCTCTTTTTCCTATTGGACTAAATTTTCCATATTCAACTACCTTTTTAGCTTGTTCAACTGTTTCTATACAAGGTATAATAAGCCCTTTAGCACCAATATCTAATGGTTTAAGTATGGCAGGTCTTGAGATTTCACGAACTCTTACAAAAGGAGTTATATTTACGCTATCACAAGCTCTTATATATTCAACTGTGCTTTCAGGTTCAAAAGGTCCATGCTCATTATCTATTATTATAAAATCTAAACCTGTTTGTCCTAAACATTCAACTACACTTGATGATCCTAATTCAAAAAAAGTTCCAAATGCTTTTTCTCCATTGTTTATTTTTTCCTTTAATAAATTTTTCATCAAAAATTCCTCCATAAATTATATTTATAAGTAAATTATAATATAGAAAAAGATTTTAATATTTATCTAATTGAAAAAATAAAATATATTTGTTGTGAAATTACATATAAAATTTGTAATAATTTCCAATTTGATTTATTTATTAAAGCTTTAACTCTTAAAGTTCTTGAAATACAAAACTTAATAAGAAAAATATATTTTTTTGGAAAATTTATAAAGTTATTTTCGCTTGATTAGGTACAATATATAGTGTAAAATAAATCAGTCAGTACTATATATTGTGATAATTTATTGAGTATACATAATTAAAAATAATCTTTACTTTATAGATTTATATAGCTAAAAAAGTAGTATTGATAATGTAGGAGTTTATAAAATAGGGAAAATGTTAAAATAAATTATTAAAATTATAGAAGGAATAAAGGAGATAGCTATGGCAGTAAATTTAAATATAATAAAAAGAGATGGAAGTAAAGCTGAATTTGATAAATTAAAAATAAAAAATGCTATAATAAAAGCTATGAAATACGGAAGTGGTATTTTAGAAGAAGAAATAGCAGAAAATATAGCAAATGAAATAGAACAAATGTATATAGATGAAAATTTAGAAGATTCATCTGCTCCAACTGTTTATAAAGTAGAGGAGTTAGTATATAAAGAGCTAATTGATCATAAGCAAGAATTAACTGCAAAGGCATACGAAGGATATAGAGCAGTACAATCTTTTAAGAGAGAAGTAAATACTACAGATAGTAGTATATTAGGACTTTTAGATAAGAGTAATGAAGATGTTTTAAATGAAAATTCTAACAAAAATGGATGTTTAGCATCTACACAAAGAGATTTGATGGCAGGAGAAGTATCTAAAGATATAGCTAGAAGAAAATTAATACCTGCTCATATAGTCCAAGCTCATGATGAGGGTGCGATTCATTATCATGATATGGATTATGCAATACAACCAATACATAATTGTATGTTAATAAATTTAGAAGATATGTTAAATAACGGTACAGTTATAAATAATAAATTAGTAGAGTCTCCAAAATCATTTTCTACTGCATGTACTGTAACTACTCAAATAATAGCTCAAATAGCAAGTGGACAATATGGAGGAAACTCAATTACTATAAAACATATAGCACCATTTTTAAGAGTTTCATATAATAAGTATCTAAATAAATATATGCAAAAATATAATCAAGAAATGGCACATGAATTGGCAGAAGATAGAATGTTAGAGGAATTAAAATCTGGTATTCAAACTATTAGATATCAATTATCAACATTACATACAAGTAATGGACAATCACCATTTTCTACAATATATTTAGAAATTGAAGAAAATAGCGAATACGAAAAAGAGGAAGCACTAATTTGTGAAGAAATGATACGCCAAAGATTAGAAGGTATGAAAAATTATAAAGGACAAGAAATAGGAGAAGAATTTCCTAAGCTTGTTTATTTACTAGATGAACATAATTGTCTAGAAGGTGGAAAATACGATTATATAACTAAATTAGCTGCTAAATGTAATACAAAAAGATTAGTACCAGATTATCAAAGTGCTAAAATAATGAGAAAAAATTATGATGGGGAAACATTCCCACCAATGGGATGTAGATCTCACTTAAGTAACTGGAAAGATGAAAATGGTAAATATAAGTGGTATGGTAGATTTAATCAAGGTGTAGTTAGTCTTAATTTAGTGCAGGTAGCATTAGCTGCAGAAAAAAATATGACTAGATTTTGGGAAATATTAGATGAAAGATTAGATTTATGTAGAGAAGCTCTAATGGTAAGACATAATTTATTATTGGGAACTCCTTCAGATATATCTCCAATTCACTGGCAACATGGTGGAATTGCTAGACTTGGTAAAGGTGAAAAAATAGATCCATTATTAAAAAATGGATATTCAACTTTATCTCTAGGGTATGTAGGAATCTATGAAATGACTCAAGCAATGCTTGGTGTATCTCATACTACTGTAGAAGGTGAAAAATTTGCACTTGAGGTAATGAATCATCTAAAAGATGCGTGTGATGCTTGGAAAAAAGAAACAGGATTAGGATTTGGATTATATGGAACTCCAGGAGAAAGTTTAACTTCAAGATTCTGTAGAATAGATAAACAAAAATTTGGAGAAATAAAAAATGTAACTGACAGAATGTATTATACAAATTCTTATCATGTACATGTGGCAGAAGAAATTGATGCCTTCGAAAAATTAAAATTTGAAAGTCAATTCCATGACATAAGTTTAGGTGGATGTATAAGTTATGTAGAAGTTCCAGATATGAGTAAAAATTTACCTGCTGTTGAACAAATAATAAACTACATCTATCATAATATCCAATATGCTGAAATAAATACAAAACCAGATGTTTGTTTCAAATGTGGATATACTGGAGAAATTAAATTAGATGATGATATGGAATGGTACTGTCCAAACTGTGGAAATAAAGATAAAAATGAGATGCAAGTTATGAGAAGAACTTGTGGATATATAGGTTCTAATATGTGGGGCAAAGGTCGTACTCAAGAAATAAGTCAAAGAGTATTACACTTATAAAATGGAGTGGTTTTAATGAAATTTTCAAAGATAAAAGATAATGATATCGCAAATGGTTTAGGTATAACTATGTCACTTTGGACTCAAGGATGTCCACATCATTGTAAGGGTTGTTTTAACGGAGAAACATGGGACTTTGAAAGTGGTAAAGAGTTCAAAGATGAAGATTTAGATTATATACTAAAAAATATTAACAAAAACAACGTACAAAGAGATTTATCCATTCTGGGAGGCGAACCATTATGTCCTGAAAATGTGGATGGAGTAATAAAAGTATGTGAAAAATTTAAAGAAAAATTCCCAAATAAAAAAATCTACATGTGGACGGGTTATATTGTAGAGGATTTTACAGAAAGACAAAAGGAAGTTCTAAAATATTTAGATGTTTTAGTTGATGGACCATTTCAACAAGAAAATAGAAATTTATCTCTTGCGATGAGAGGATCTTCGAATCAAAGAGTTATAGATGTAAAAAAGAGTTTAGATGAAAAAAAAATAGTTTTATTTGAAGTTAATAAGATTTAATAGTAAAATGCTAACTGATATATTGATAATATTGGTTAGCATTTTTTTGTGAAAAACTTAGATTATTGTCAAAAAATTGACTAAAAGAAAAATTGTGTAATATAATACAAATATATAGATAAAAGAGGGAGGATATTTTATGATAATATCAATATTAGTAACATTATTTTTAATAGCGTGTATGTGGGTAATATTTGAAAAAGCAAATGTTAAAGGTTGGAAATCAATAATACCTTTATATAACACTTATTGTCTTTGTAAGATAACTTGGGGAAATGGATGGATATTTTTAGCATTTATAATACCTGTAGTAAATGCAATAGTTGCTATTATAACAATGTATAAATTAGCAAAAGTATTTGGAAAAGGAATAGGATATTTCCTAGGATTATTACTTTTAGGAATAGTATTCTATCCATTATTAGCATTTAGTGATGCAGAATATATAGGACCAAATAAATCATTAAATCAAAAAACATTATACTAAGATAAAAAATAAAGGTATAAATTTCATCGGATATTTATACCTTTTTTAAATGAAGTTTTATTGCTTGCAAGGATAAGTCTTAAAATATTGTATGTTACAATTTACTTTGATAAAATAAAATGTAGTATAGATTTGTGAAAAGGGGTGGAGATTATAAAAGATACAGATTGGGAAGTACTATATAAGTTATATGAAACACCGAATATGACTAAAGTAGCAGACATGTTATATATAAGTCAGCCATCTCTTACAAAAAGGGTTAAAAATGTAGAGAAAGAATTTGGAGTTAAGATAATAAATCGGACTTCAAAAGGTGTGAAATTTACTCCAGAAGGAGAATACTTAGCTAAAAGAGCTAAGGAATACATGGAGTTCATAAAAGATGTAAAAGAAGGATTGAGTTCATATAAAACTGAATTGGAAGGAACGATTAAGGTAGGTTCACCTTACACATACAGCAAATTTGAGCTTACTGATGTTTTATTTGAATATTCAAAGAAAAATAAAAATGTAAAATTTGAAATTATAAATGATCAAAGCAATAATTTATTTAAAATGGTGCTTAAAAATCATATTGAACTTGGTTTTATATGTGGTGATTTTGAGGGTGATGTAAATAAAATTTTAGTTAAACAAAATAAAGCATATATAGTATCAAAAGAGCCTATTGAATTAGAAAAGTTACCGCAGATGCAACGCATTGATTACAAGACAAATGATAAAAGCAAAGAAATTTTAGATAAATGGTGGAGAAAAACATATGGAGATAATCCACCTGTAGGTATGTTTGCTGGATATATAGAATTTGCATGGCAATTAGTTGATAAGGGATTAGGTTATGCTTGCTGTTTTTTACCGGAAGGATTTGAAAAAGTATATAATGTATGTTTAACACCGTTATTTGATGATGAGGGAAATCATATAATAAGAAATACATGGTTAGTATATCCTAAAAAAAAGCAGATGAATATAATTACAAAAGATTTTGTGAAATTTGTTGAAGATAATATACAAATAAGGGAGTAATTTTAAATTGAATTACTTCCTTATTTGCTTTTAAAAATAAAAAAACAATATTATAACTTTTTTGAATAACATCTATAAAAAAACAATATTAGACTTTAAAGGCATAACGAAGTATCTTTTATGTATAAAGATATTTAAAGATATAAATAAAATAATTAATATAAAGTCGAAGGGAAGATAGGAAAATGATTAAATTATATGATGAAGGTGTCTATCTAGTAAATGGTGACGCAATAGTAAAAGAATCAGAAAGCGACAAAGTTGAAAAATTAACTGGGAAAAAAGCTAATAAAGAAGAAGCTAAAAAAGGAACAATAGCATATTCAATATTAGAAGCGCATAACACTTCTTCTGATATGGATAAATTAAAAATAAAATTCGATGCTATGGCATCTCATGATATTACATATGTTGGTATAATTCAAACTGCAAAGGCATCAGGGATGAAAAAATTCCCAATACCTTATGTTCTAACAAATTGTCATAACTCATTATGTGCAGTAGGTGGCACAATAAATGAAGATGACCATATGTTTGGTTTATCTGCAGCTAAAAAATATGGCGGAATTTATGTTCCAGCACATATAGCAGTTATACATCAATATATGAGAGAAATGATGGCTGGATGTGGAAAAATGATATTAGGTTCAGACAGTCACACTAGATACGGAGCTCTTGGAACAATGGCAGTTGGAGAAGGTGGTGGAGAACTAGTAAAACAATTACTAGAAGACACTTATGATATCAATTATCCAGGTGTTGTTGCTATTTATCTAGAAGGTAAACCACACCCAGGAGTTGGACCACAAGATATAGCACTTGCTATAATAGGAAAAGTATTCAAAAACGGATACGTTAAAAATAAAGTAATGGAATTCGTAGGACCAGGGGTTGCATCAATGGACACTGATTACAGAAATGGTGTAGATGTTATGACTACTGAAACTACATGTTTAACTTCAGTATGGAAAACTGATGAAAATACAAAAGCATTCTTAGAAGCTCATAATAGAGTAGAAGATTACAAAGAATTAAATCCAAAAGAAGTTGCTTATTATGATGGATTAGTTTATGTTGACTTAAGTGAAATAAAACCAATGATAGCTTTACCATTCCATCCAAGTAACGTATATGAAATAGATGAATTAAATGCAAATCTTGAAGAAATACTTACTAAAGTAGAAGAAGATGCTAAAAAATTAATAGACAATCCAGAAATAGAATTTAGTTTAACTGATAAGATAGTTGATGGAAAATTACAAGTTCAACAAGGTATAATAGCTGGATGTTCAGGTGGTACTTACACAAGTTTAATGCAAGCAGCTGAAATATTAAAAGGTAAAAACTGTGGAAATGATGAATTCTCATTAGCAGTATATCCATCATCTCAACCAGTATTTATGGATTTATTAGAAAAAGGTGCAATATCAACATTAATGGCTACTGGAGCAACTATCAAAACTGCATTTTGTGGACCATGTTTCGGAGCAGGAGATACTCCAGCAAACAATGGATTAAGTATAAGACATACAACAAGAAACTTCCCTAATAGAGAAGGTTCTAAACCAGGAAATGGTCAAATGTCATCTGTTGCATTAATGGATGCTAGAAGTATAGCAGCTACTGCAGCAAATGGAGGTATATTAACATCAGCAACTGATTTAGTAAATGAAGAAAATATACCAGGTTACAAATTTGACGATTCATCATATAGAAGTAGAGTATATCAAGGATTTGAAAAATCTGATGATGAATTAGATTTAGTATATGGACCAAATATAAAAGACTGGCCAGAAATGAGTCCTCTAGCAGACAATATATTATTAAAAGTTTGTTCAAAAATATTAGATGAAGTAACAACTACAGACGAATTAATACCATCAGGGGAAACTTCAGCATTTAGATCTAACCCATTAAAATTAGCTGAATTCGCGTTATCAAGAAGAGACCCTGAATATGTAGGAAAAACAAAAGCTGTTGATGCAGTAGAAAAAGCTAGATTGCAAGGTGAAGACCCAACTGCATTAGATAAAGATCTTGCTAATGTTTATGCTAAAATAAGTGAAAAATTCGGAATAGAAGACGTTAAAGATATAGAAATAGGAAGTATGATTTACGCTAAAAAACCAGGTGATGGTTCTGCTCGTGAACAAGCTGCAAGTTGCCAAAGAGTTATGGGTGGACTTGCAAACATCTGTAAAGAATATGCAACTAAACGTTATCGTTCAAATGTTATGAACTGGGGTATGGTTCCATTCCAAATGGAAGCAGATGCTGAATTTGAAGTAGGAGATTATATCTTCGTTCCAGGAATAAGAAAAGCACTAGATGGTGATATGAAAAATATAAAAGCTTATGTAATATCAGATGATATAAAAGAATTAGATTTATATATAGCTGATATGACTGACGATGAAAAAGAAATAGTTAAAGCAGGATGCTTAATAAACTACAATAGAAATCGTAAATTAAAAAAATAAAAATTAAAAAATTGTTACCGTCGTTATAAAACTATAAATAAAGAGAAGCTGCTAAGAAATTAGCAGCTTTTTTAATACAAAGATAAATTTACATTTCTTCTTCATCAAATTCTTCAATATTGATATTAGGCATATTAGGTGGCATATTCATAAAAGGATAATAAGAATACATCATATTTGGAAGCATATTAGGGTACATATTAGGATACATTCCTGTAGGATACATTGGCATTGACATATTAGGTATATTAATGTTATTCATATTTGGGTTTGACATATTAGCATTTGATTGATTTATATTTTGTTGATTTTGGTTATTTGTATTTGGTAAATTTTGATTCATATTAGGTGGAAATGGTTGATATTGCATTCCAGGAAGTATCATATTAGGCATATTCATTGGTGGATAATATGGGATATAAGGTATATTAAAATTTTCTTCTGGAATATTAGAATATTCTTCATTATCTTCTATGTTGTAATTTTGACCATTCATAGTGTTGTTCATTTGATTATCATTAAATTGAGAGTAATCAATATATCCATTGTTAAATTGTGGGTAACCTTGATTATTAAATGGATATTCTGTACTATTCGAATAATAAGGATTTAAATAAACCATAGGGTCTATATAAGGTTGAGGATATATATAATTTGGAATAACATTATCTTTTCTATCGTTATTGTTCATAAAAATTCTCCTTTCTTATTAATTTAGATAAACTAATAAAGATTTTCTTATAATATATATTAAACTAATAAAAAATATATGTTTAAAGTATTTATTTGTGAATTTTATAATTTTAAATATATGATATGAAAACTATTTATACATCAAAAATGCTATAAGATTTTTTGCATCTCATTATGTGATGATAATCAAAAAATTGCTAAATGAAAAATATCTGAAATATGTTGATTTTTTATTATTAAAATACTATCATTAATATATGAACAATTATTCATATATTTGAATAAAATGGAGGGAGAGTATGAAAGATAAAAATATAGAAATAAATGAGATTGATCAAAATATAGAAAATTGTGGATGCAATCATAAAGATATAGCAGAGAGAATTAAAGGTGATATGCCAAAAGATGAAATAATTTTTGATTTAGCTGATTTATTTAAAGCATTGAGTGATTCTACTAGAATAAAAATAATATTTGCGTTATTTAAAGAAGAAATGTGTGTATATGCCATAGCAGATACGCTTAATATGACTCAATCAGCTATTTCTCATCAGCTTAGAGTTTTAAAGCAGGCAAGACTTGTTAAATTTAGAAAAGAAGGTAAAACAGTATATTACTCATTAAACGATGAACATATAAGTCAAATATTTAATTGTGGATTAGATCATGTAAATGAAAAATATAATCATTAGAGTATGAAGGAGAATAATATGAGCACAGCAGTTTTGACAAAAAAAGAATTATTTATTGAAGGGATATTAACTGTAGAAACAGCACAAATGATAGAACTTTTAGCTGTTAATGTTCCAGGAATTAAATCATGTGTAGTAAATATAGAGGAGAATATATTAATAGTATCTCTTGATTCATCAAAAGAAGATGATGAAATTGAAGAATTATCTTCATTAATAAATGTTGTAGATTCTTCATTAAAAATAAGTACTTTTAGAAAAAAAGATAATAACAAGCAAAGTGATGATAATAAAAATAGAAAGGTAGATATAATATTAGGGGGATTAGATTGTGCTCATTGTGCAGAAGTAATAAATCAAAAGGTAGGAGCTTTAGATGAGGTAGAAATATCGAATTTAAATTTTGTAAATAAAAAATTAAGCTTTACATTAAAAGATGAAGCTAGTAGAAGTTTAACTATAGAAAAAGCGATAAATATAATAAACACAACAGAACCAGGTCTTGATATACAAGTAAAGAGTTCTTCAAAATCTAAAAATAAAGACTTAGAAAAAGAGCCAGAAAATAAATTTGATAAAGAAAAAATAGAAAAAATAAAATTAATAATAGGAGCAATTGCATATGCTATAATATTTATTCAAGAAATAATAGGTCATGGGCAAGCAAATACAATAAGTACAGTATTATTTATAGCGATTTATTTAGGAGTAGGTGGAGATGTATTATTGAAATCTGCTAAAAATATAAAAAATGGCAAAATATTTGATGAAAACTTCTTAATGTCAGTTGCTACAATTGGTGCAATTTTAATAGGAGAAACATCAGAGGCAGTTGGAGTTATGGTATTTTATAAACTAGGTTTATATTTACAAGGTTTAGCGGTTGGAAAATCAAGAAAATCAATATCAGCTTTAATGCAAATTAGACCTGATATTGCTAATTTAAAAATTGGAAATAATATAGAAGTTGTAGATCCTGAAGAAGTAGAAATTGGAGGTATAATAGTAGTCAAACCAGGAGAAAGAATTCCTCTTGATGGTATAATTATAGAAGGAACCTCTATGGTTGATACATCAGCACTTACAGGTGAATCAGTACTTAGAACGGTAAATATAAATGATGAAGTTCTATCAGGATTTATAAATGAAAATGCGTTATTAACTATAAAAGTAACTAAGAATTTTGGAGAATCAGCAGTTTCAAAAGTATTAGATTTAGTTGAAAATGCGAGCAGTAAAAAAGCAAAAACTGAAAACTTTATAAGTGTATTTTGTAAATACTATACTCCAGTAGTTGTTGCATTGGCAATTGTAATATCTATAATACCTCCAATGGTAATAGATATGTATAGTAAAGCTGTTTGGTATGATTGGGTATTAAGAGGTCTTACATTTTTAGTTGTATCTTGTCCTTGTGCATTAGTTTTATCAATACCACTTACTTTTTTCAGTGGAATTGGTTTTGCATCTAAAAATGGTGTATTAATAAAGGGTAGTAACTATTTAGAAGCATTGAGATATGTAGATACTGTAGTATTTGATAAAACAGGAACACTTACAAAGGGTATATTTAAGGTAACAAAAATAAATGCTGTAAATGTTTCAGAAGATGAACTTATGGAATATGCAGCTTATGCAGAAGCAAATTCAAATCATCCAATAGCTAAATCAATAATTGCAGCATATAATAAAGATTTAGATTTAGGAAAAATTGGAGAATATGAAGAAATAGCAGCACATGGTATAAAGGTAAACTACAATGGAAAAATAGTTTTAGCAGGCAATGAAAAATTGATGAAAACTAATAATATTGAATATATTGAGGTTAGTGAAATAGGTACAGTTATATATGTAGCAGTAAATAATATGTTTGCAGGATATATAGTAATATCAGATGAAATAAAAGAAGATAGCAAACAATTAATACAAAAATTAAAAGAAATAGGAGTAAAACAGACAGTTATGCTTACTGGAGACAACGAAAAAGTTGCAAATGCAGTAGCTAAAGAATTGAAACTAGATAAAGTATATTCAAATTTATTACCAAATGAAAAAGTAGAAAAAATAGAAGAAATTTATCAAGGAAGAACAGATAAACAAAAAGTGGCTTTTGTTGGAGATGGAATAAATGATGCTCCAGTTTTAGCAAGAGTAGATGTAGGTATAGCAATGGGTGGACTTGGATCAGATGCAGCTATAGAAGCAGCTGATGTAGTTATAATGAATGATCAACCAAGTCAAATATCAAAGGCTATAGCAATATCTAAGAGAACTAATAAAATAGTATGGCAAAATATAATATTTGCATTAGGTGTAAAAATTATAGTTTTAGTAGCAACTGCAGGTGGAGTATCTAACATGTGGGAAGCTGTATTTGCAGATGTTGGAGTTGCTTTAATAGCAGTGCTTAATGCAATGAGAGCTATGAGCATGAAAGAAAGTAAATAATATTGTAAGTGTATATAAAAAAGATAATATAAAATTAAACATAATAGGAGGTCATAAATTATATTTTATTGACCTCCTTGATTTATTTGTGATTAAAAATATTTAGTTTTGAATTTGAAGTTAATAATTTATAATGCAGTTTTTGATTAAATTACATATAAAAGAACACATAAGTATTGGAATAAACTTCCAAATAATATGAATATATGGAATATTTCATGGAATGCTAATTTTTTTAATTTAAGGAATTTGGGTTTAGCTCCATATATAACTGCACCAACTGTATAAAATAAACCACCTATAACTAATAAAAGAAGTCCACCGATAGATAATGCCCTGTATAGAGGGAGAATTAAAAATATAGCGAACCATCCCATAGCTACATATATAATTGTAGAAACCCAGCGAGGGCTTTTAAACCAAATTAATTTAAAGCAAATACCTATAATTGCAATTAAAACTTCTATTCCGAATAATACCCAACCTTTTACTCCATTTAAAGATATTAAACAGAAAGGAGCATAAGATCCTGCAATCAATATAAAAATCATAGAGTGATCTAATCGTCTTAAAAATTTAATTGTTTTTTCTTTAGCTATAACTAAATGGTAAGTTGCAGATGCTGAATATAATAGTATTAAAGATATACCAAATATAATTACAGCTGTTAATGCAAGAGGTGATGGATTTTTTAATGTTGTCTTTATTACTAATATTAATAAACCTGCAAATGATAAAATTGCTCCAAATAAATGGGTAAATCCATTTATAGGTTCTCTGATATATTTAGGCATGTTAATTACCTCCTAACAAATAATATTTTAACCATATTTATAATAATTATACTATAAAAATAAATTATTTTATATTAAATAAAAGTAAATATTGTTTTGGAGTATTAATAATCGATAATAGATCAATTGTAGCAATATTTTATATAATTAATATAAAAAATAAATATTAATTAACAAATTATCAAGATAAATTATATTAATAATAGGATATATACTAGGGGGTATAAGAGATAGAATATTTGTGGGAACATAGTAGACAAATATTTATAAAATGATTATTTAGAAAAAAACTCAAAAAAATATAAAAAAAGTATTGACGAATTATTTTTAAGGTGGTATTATATTACTTGTCCTTGAGAGATAGGGCGAGCAATCAGAAGTTGAAAAACTTCGAAGTTGTATAAGAACTTTTTTATAAAATAAAAAAGTTTTAAAAAAGGGTTTGACAAATAAATAAAAATTTGTTAAACTTAAAAAGCTGAAACAAGCAAATGAACTTTGAAAAT
>CAYVBY010000026.1:0-14841 GCA_964449895.1 uncultured Clostridium sp. | reverse complement strand
AGAGAAGGTGGTAGAACAGTAGCATCTGGTGTTGTAGCATCTATAATAGAATAATAAATATTTTGTTTAAAATAATATGTTAATAAAAAAGAGGAGGTTTATACTCCTCTTTTTTTAACAAATTAAAAAACAAAAACATTGACATGTTTTTAAATTTATGATAATTTATACAAGGTAATGGTTAAAGGAAGGTAATAGTATTTTGATAATTTGTTTCAAAATATTATATAACAATATATATTATTGTATAAAAAGTTGGAGGTGTAGCAAATGAGAGTAAGAGTTACTTTAGCATGTACTGAATGCAAACAAAGAAACTACAACACTACAAAAAACAAAAAAAATAATCCAGACAGAATAGAATTAAAAAAATATTGCAAATTCTGTAAAAAACATACTACTCATAAAGAAACAAAATAGTAATGTTTAAGGATGTGAGTAAAATGACAACTCAAAAGAATAAATCTGATAAAAAAAGATTTAGTTTAGTTACTTATGTTAAGGAAACTATAGCAGAATTAAAAAGAGTAACTTGGTCAACAAAAACTGAGTTATTAAAAAACACAGGTATAGTTTTAGCTACAATTATTTCGTTTACTATTTTAGTATGGGCATTAGATACTCTTTTATCAGGAGCACTAGCATTAATATTAAAATAGAAAAAAGGAGAATGTAAATGTCGGAAATACAAGAAGCAAAATGGTATGTAGTTCATACTTATTCAGGACATGAAAATAAAGTTAAAGCTACCATAGAAAAAGCAGTAAAGACAAGGGGAATGGAAGACTGTATAAGACAAGTTATCGTCCCTACTGAAGATGTAATTGAAACTACAAAAGTAAAAGAAAAAGTAAAAGATAACGGCGAAGTAAAAGAAGTCGTAAAAGAAAAAACAAAAGTAAGACAAAGAAAAATATATCCAAGTTATGTTCTTATCAATATGATGATAACAGATGAATCTTGGTATATAGTAAGAAATACAAAAGGTGTTACGGGATTCGTAGGACCAGGTTCTAAACCAGTTCCACTTAGTGACGCAGAAGTTGAGGCTATGGGAATCAATTTAGATAAAATAGGCGAAAATCGCGTAGAAATAGAAATTGGTGATTTAGTAAAAGTATGCGATGGTTCATTTAAAGGACAAAGTGGAATTGTAAAACAAATCGATGCGAAAAATAAAATAGCAAAAGTATGCTTAGATGGTTGTGGTAATGAATTATCACTAGAAGTAGAATTAAAGAGCATAGAAAGAATATAATTTAGAAGGAATTTGAGGAGGTGCGCTCGATATGGCTAAAAAAGTTATAGGTCAAATAAAATTACAAATACCTGCAGGAAAGGCTACTCCAGCTCCACCAGTTGGTCCAGCGTTAGGACAACACGGTGTTAATATAATGGGATTCACTAAAGAATTCAATGCTAAAACTGCAGATCAAGCAGGAATGATAATACCAGTTGTTATAACTGTATATCAAGATAGATCATTTACATTTATAACAAAAACTCCACCTGCTGCAGTATTACTTAAAAAAGCTGCTGGATTAGATTCAGCTTCAGGAGAACCAAACAAAAAGAAAGTTGCTACATTAAGCTCAGCTAAAATAAGAGAAATAGCTGAATTAAAAATGCCAGACTTAAACGCTGCATCAGTAGAAGCTGCAATGAGTATGATAGCTGGTACTGCTAGAAGTATGGGTATCGTAGTAGAAGACTAATTATTTATTAGACACTTCGTTAGAAGTGGGAGGCAAATGCCGACAATAACCACAAGGAGGAATTTTAAAAATGGCTAAAAAAAGCAAAAAATATGTAGAAGCATTAGGAAAAATAGATAGAACAAAATTATACGATTCTAAAGAAGCTTTAAGCTTAGTAAGCGAAATAGCTACTGCTAAATTCGATGAAACAGTTGAAGCTCATATAAAATTAGGTGTTGACTCAAGACATGCAGATCAACAAGTTAGAGGTGCAATAGTATTACCTCACGGAACAGGAAAAACTAAAAAAGTTTTAGTTTTCGCTAAAGGTGAAAAAGCTAAAGAAGCAGAAGCTGCAGGAGCAGATTTTGTAGGTGCTGAAGATTTAGTACAAAAAATACAAAAAGAAAACTGGTTTGATTTTGATGTAGTTGTTGCTACTCCAGATATGATGGGTGTAGTTGGTAGATTAGGTAGAGTATTAGGACCAAAAGGTTTAATGCCAAACCCAAAATCAGGAACAGTTACATTTGATGTTACTAAAGCTATAGAAGAAATCAAAGCTGGTAAAGTTGAATACAGATTAGACAAAAACAACATAATCCACGTTGCTATAGGTAAAGTATCTTTCGGTGGAGAAAAATTAACTGAAAACTTTGCTGTATTAATGGGAGCTATAATAAAAGCTAAACCATCTGCAGCTAAAGGACAATACTTAAGAAGTATAACAGTTGCTTCAACTATGGGACCTGGAGTAAAAATAAATCCTGCAAGAGTAACTGAATAATATTATTGACATAGTTCAATATACATGTTATAATATCTCTTGTTGATGTTAAAAATGAATAAATTTGCCGTAGACAGTAGGTGCGAGAGCTTAATTTCCTGCCGAGGTTTTAGATAAATTGAAACTAGAGCTTTTATGTCTACATTTATTAGATATAAAAGCTTTTTTGATTATATACGGTGAATAGACTTTTGTGAAGGAGGTGCACATCTAGATGAGAGAAGCTATACAAATTAAATCACAAGTTGTTGCTGAAATAGTTGAAAAACTACAAAAATCATCTTCTACAATAGTTGTTGACTACAAAGGTTTAACAGTAGAAGAAGTTACAGAATTAAGAAAAAAAATGAGAGAAGCTGGTGTTGAATACAAAGTTTACAAAAACACTTTAGTTAGAAGAGCAGCTAAAGAAGTTGGAATAGCAGAATTCAACGACGAGTTATTAGTAGGAACTAATGCTATAGCATTTGGTTACGAAGATCCAATAGCTCCAGCTAGAGTTATAAAAGACTTTATGGAAGCTCATCCAAAAATGAAATTAAAAATGGGTGTAGTAGAAGGAACATTCTACAACGAAGCTCAAATAGTTGAGTTCGCAAATATACCACCAAGAGAAGTTCTTCTTGCAAAATTACTTGGAAGCTTAAAAGCTCCAATGTCAAACTTTGTATATTTATTAGATGCTTTAATAAAAGAAAAAGAAGGACAAGAAGCTTAATTGTCAGTTAAATTTAGAAAATAAGATTAAAAAATAAAAATTAGTAAAAAATTCGGAGGTGCTAAAAATGACAATAGAACAAATATTAGAAGCTATAGAACAAATGAAAGTTACAGAATTAAATGAATTAGTAAAAGCAGCTGAAGAAAAATTCGGTGTATCTGCTTCTGCTCCAGTTATGGTTGCTGGTGCTGCTGGTGCTGCTGCTGGTGCTGCTGAAGAAAAATCAGAATTTGATGTTGTATTAACAAATGCTGGTTCTTCAAAAGTTGGAGTTATAAAAGTAGTTAGAGAAATAACTGGTTTAGGATTAAAAGATGCTAAAGACTTAGTTGACAACGCTCCTAAAGCTGTTAAAGAAGGAGCTTCTAAAGAAGAAGCTGAACAAATAAAAGAAAAATTAGAAGCTGCTGGTGCATCAGTAGAACTTAAATAATTTTTTTAAGAAGAAGGTGTCTCCGCGAGGCACCTTTTTTGAGTTATAGGGCAATAAAGTTGAGAATAGAGAATATAAGTCTAATGGGTTTATATTCTCTATTCTCAACTTTATGAAAAAAATATAAAAAAATGGAATTAATGTTTAAGAATGTGTACATAATAGATAATGCAAATTTAATGTATACGTGGTTCATAATAAAAATAATATATAAATTTAAAATTATATATCATGAAATGTTGAAATTTACTCAAACTTATGTTAAAATTACTAGATGCGTTTAGTAAGACAAAAGTTTTATTTTTAATTATTGAGAGGTGAAAGTGAATGCCATATCCTGTCATGATAGGTAAGAGAGAGAGGATGAGCTTTTCTAAAATAAAAGAAATAGCTGATTTACCAAATCTTATAGAAATACAAGTAGATTCTTATAAGTGGTTTTTAAAAGAAGGTTTAAAAGAAGTTTTTAATGACATTTCTCCAATAGAGGATTACACAGGAAATCTAATATTAGAATTTGTTGATTATTCTCTAGATGATACACCTAGAGATCCAAGTGATAAGTCTAAAGACAAGGCTAAAGATAAGCCTAAATATGACATTGAAGAATGTAAAGATAGAGATGCTACATATTGTGCGCCTCTAAAAGTAAAAGTAAGACTTATTAACAAAGAAACAGGAGATATAAAAGAACAAGAAGTTTTCATGGGCGATTTCCCGCTTATGACAGATAGAGGAACTTTCGTAATAAATGGAGCGGAAAGAGTTATAGTAAGTCAATTAGTTAGATCTCCTGGTGTATATTATGCATTAGAAAGAGATAAAACAGGTAAGAAGTTAATATCTTCTACTGTTATACCTAATAGAGGTGCTTGGTTAGAATATGAAACTGATTCTAATGATGTAGTTTCTGTTAGAGTTGATAGAACTAGAAAACAACCAGTTACTGTATTATTAAGAGCTTTAGGAATAGGCACAAATGCAGAAATAATTGAACTTTTAGGTGAAGATGAAAGATTATTAGCAACATTAGAAAAAGACAATACTACAAATGTTGAAGAAGGTTTAATCGAAATTTATAAAAAATTAAGACCAGGTGAACCACCAACAGTAGAAAGTGCATCTTCATTAATAAATTCTCTTTTCTTTGATGCAAAGAGATACGATTTAGCAAAAGTAGGTAGATATAAATTCAATAAAAAACTTGCTTTAGCATACAGAATAATGAATAGAATAGCTTATGATGACATCATTAATCCTGAAACAGGTGAAGTATTTGTTAAAGCTGATGAAAAAATAAGTCTTGAAAATGCTTGGAAAATACAAAACTCAGGTATTAATGCAGTTAACATAAAAACTGAAGATGAAAAGAAAGTTAAAGTAATAGGTAATAATTTTGTTGACATTAAAGCTCACATAGATTTTGACATAGATGATTTAAACATAAAAGAAAAAGTTCACTATCCAACATTAAAAGAAATTTTAGATGAGTATAGTGATGAAGAAGAAATAAAAGAAAGTATAAAAATAAGAATGAAGGAATTAATTCCTAAACATATCTTATTAGATGATATAATCGCCTCTATAAGTTATGAATTCAACTTATTCTTTGGAATAGGAAACATAGACGATATAGACCATTTAGGAAACAGAAGAATAAGATCTGTTGGTGAATTATTACAAAATCAAGTTAGAATTGGTCTTTCAAGAATGGAAAGAGTTATAAGAGAAAGAATGACTGTTCAAGATGTAGAATCTATAACTCCACAAGCATTAGTAAATATAAGACCAGTTTCAGCTGCTATCAAAGAATTCTTTGGTAGTTCACAATTATCTCAGTTCATGGATCAAACTAACCCATTATCTGAGTTAACACATAAGAGAAGATTATCAGCATTAGGACCAGGTGGTCTTTCAAGAGAAAGAGCTGGATTCGAAGTGCGTGACGTTCATCATTCACATTATGGTAGAATGTGTCCTATAGAAACTCCAGAAGGTCCAAATATCGGGCTTATAAACTCATTAGGAACATATGCTAAAATAAATGAATATGGATTTATAGAATCTCCTTATAGAAAATATGATAAAGAAACAGGAAAGATGACAGATGAGATACATTATCTTACTGCAGACGAAGAAGATATCTTCATAAGAGCACAAGCCAATGAACCATTAAATGAAGATGGTAGCTTTGTTAACTCAAGAGTAGTTTGTAGAACTGTAAATGGTACAGTTGAACTTGTTCCTACTGATAGAGTTGACTTTATGGATATATCTCCTAAACAAGTTGTATCTATAGCAACAGCTATGATACCTTTCCTTGAAAATGACGACGCAAACCGTGCCCTAATGGGATCAAACATGCAACGTCAAGCAGTACCACTTGTTAGAAGAGAAGCTCCTATAATAGGTACAGGGGTTGAATACAGAGCTGCAAAAGACTCTGGAGCAGTTGTTGTTGCTAAAAATACTGGTATAGCAGAAAGAGTAACAGCAGATGAAATAATAATCAAAAAAGAAGATGGAAATAGAGATAGATACAAATTACTTAAATTTAAACGTTCAAATTCAGGTACTTGTGTAAATCAAACTCCTATAATAAATAAAGGTGATTTAATTAAAGCTGGAGATGTTATAGCTGACGGACCAGCTACAGATTTAGGTGAAATAGCATTAGGTAGAAACTGCTTAATAGCATTCATGACTTGGGAAGGTTACAACTATGAGGATGCTGTTTTAATCAATGAAAGACTTGTAAAAGAAGACAGATTATCAACAATCCACATAGAAGAATATGAATGTGAAGCTAGGGATACTAAATTAGGACCTGAAGAAATAACTAAAGATATACCAAATGTTGGAGAAAGTGCAATTAAAAACTTAGACGACAGAGGTATAATAAGAATAGGTGCTGAAGTAGATTCAGGAGATATATTAGTTGGTAAAGTAACTCCAAAAGGAGAAACTGAACTTACTGCTGAAGAAAGATTACTTCGTGCAATATTCGGTGAAAAAGCTAGAGAAGTTAGAGATACATCTTTAAAAGTACCTCATGGTGAATCTGGAATCATAGTTGATGTAAAAGTATTTACAAGAGAAAATGGAGATGATTTATCACCAGGAGTAAACGAATTAGTTAGATGTTATATAGCTAAGAAAAGAAAAATAAAAGTCGGAGATAAAATGGCCGGACGTCATGGTAATAAAGGGGTTATCTCAAGAGTATTACCAGAAGAAGATATGCCATTTATGGAAGACGGTACACCAATGGATATAGTTCTTAACCCACAAGGTATACCATCTCGTATGAACATCGGTCAGGTGCTTGAAGTTCACTTAGGTCTTGCTGCTAAGAAATTAGGATGGTATGTTGCAACATCAGTATTTGATGGGGCAAAAGAAACTGATATAATGGACGCTCTTGAACAAGCAGGATATCCAAGAGATGGTAAATTAACATTATATGATGGTAGAACAGGTGATACTTTTGATAATAGAATCACAGTAGGTTACATGTACTACTTAAAACTACATCACTTAGTTGATGATAAGTTACATGCAAGAAGTACTGGACCATACTCATTAGTAACTCAACAACCACTTGGAGGTAAAGCTCAATTTGGTGGACAAAGATTTGGTGAGATGGAAGTTTGGGCTCTTGAAGCATACGGAGCTGCACACATACTTCAAGAAATACTTACTGTAAAATCAGATGATGTTGTAGGTCGTGTAAGAACATACGAAGCAATAGTTAAAGGTGAAAATATACCTGAACCAGGTATACCTGAATCATTCAAAGTTCTTATAAAAGAACTTCAAAGTTTATGCTTAGATGTTAAAGTTTTAGGCGAAGAAGATGAAGAGTTAGAAGTAATAGAATCTACAGATTTAGATGATGAAGTTGATGGAAACTTCGAATTAAGCCTTATAAGTGATGAGAGAGAAGTTGAAGAATCTCATGTTATAGAAGATCCAGATGAATCAGATGATGATTTATTAGATGGTGATATAGATTATAATGGTGTTGAAGATGTAGATGATAGTTTAGGTTATGATTTCAGTAGCTTTGAAGAAGATGACAGCAGTGATTTTGAAATATAGTTTTATAAATTAAAATAAATATCAAATAGAAGGGAGAGAACTCCTTGTTTGAATTAAACAATTTCGAGTCGATAAAAATAGGATTAGCATCTCCAGAACGTATAAGAGAATGGTCTAGAGGTGAGGTTAAAAAACCAGAAACAATTAATTACCGTACTTTAAAACCAGAAAAAGACGGTTTATTCTGTGAAAGAATATTTGGACCACAAAAGGACTGGGAATGTCATTGTGGTAAATATAGAAGAGTTAGATACAAAGGTGTAGTTTGTGACAAATGTGGTGTAGAAGTAACTAAGTCTAAAGTAAGAAGAGAAAGAATGGGACATATAGAGCTTGCAGCTCCTATGTCTCATATCTGGTACTTTAAAGGCATACCAAGTAGAATGGGTCTTTTACTTAATATGTCTCCAAGATCTTTAGAAAAAATATTATACTTTGCTTCATATGTTGTTATAGATCCAGGTGAAACTGGTCTAAATGAAAAACAATTACTTACAGAAAAAGAATTCAGAACTAGCTACGAAAAATATGGAAATACTTTCGAAGTTGGTATGGGTGCTGAAGCTGTAAAAAAATTATTAATGAGAATTGACCTTGAACAAGAAAGTAAAATCTTAAGAGATGAATTAAAAGAAAGTACAGGTCAAAAAAGAGTTAGAACAATAAGAAGATTAGAAGTAGTAGAAGCTTTCAGAAAATCAGGAAATAAACCTGAATGGATGATACTAGAAGCTATTCCAGTAATTCCACCAGATTTAAGACCTATGGTTCAATTAGATGGTGGTAGATTTGCTACTTCTGACTTAAATGACTTATATAGAAGAGTTATAAATAGAAATAACAGATTAAAAAGATTATTAGAACTTGGAGCACCAGACATCATAGTTAGAAATGAAAAAAGAATGCTTCAAGAAGCAGTAGATGCTCTAATAGACAATGGTAGAAGAGGTAGACCAGTTACTGGACCAGGAAATAGACCATTAAAATCTTTATCAGATATGCTTAAAGGTAAACAAGGTCGTTTCCGTCAAAACTTACTTGGTAAACGTGTTGACTATTCAGGACGTTCAGTTATAGTTGTTGGACCAGACCTTAAATTCTATCAATGTGGTCTTCCAAGAAAAATGGCTCTTGAATTATTCAAACCATTTGTAATGGATAAATTAGTTAAAGATGGACATGCGCATAATATAAAAAGTGCTAAATCATTAGTAGAAAAAGTAAAACCAGAAGTATGGGATGTTCTTGAAGAAGTTATTAAGAGCCATCCAGTTTTACTTAACCGTGCCCCTACTCTTCATAGATTAGGTATACAAGCATTTGAACCAGTTTTAGTTGAAGGTAAAGCTATAAGATTACATCCACTAGCTTGTACAGCATATAATGCTGACTTCGACGGTGACCAAATGGCCGTACACGTACCTTTATCAGTAGAAGCACAAGCAGAAGCAAGATTCTTAATGCTTTCTGTAAATAATATACTTGCTCCAAAAGATGGTTCTCCAATAACTACTCCATCTCAAGATATGGTTTTAGGATGTTATTATTTAACTATAGAATCTCAAGGTGGAGAAAGAGGAACAGGAACAGTATTTAAAGACTTTAATGAGCTAATGTTAGCTTATCAAACTAAATCAGTTGAATTACATGCAACTGTAAAAATGAGAATTGTTTTAGAAGATGGTAGAGTTGGATTTGCTGAAAGTACAGTAGGTAGATTTATATTCAATGAAAACTTACCTCAAGATTTAGGATTTGTTAATAGAGAAGAAGATCCATTTGGATTAGAAATAAATTACTTAGTTGACAAAAAAGGATTAGGTAAAATAATTGATAAATGCTTTAGAAAACATGGTAATACTAAAACTGCAGAAGTTTTAGACCATATTAAATCTTTAGGATTTAAATATTCAACTATAGGTGGTATAACAGTTGCAGTTGCAGATATGAAGATACCTCCTCAAAAGAAAGAATTAATAGAATCAGCTGAAAAACAAGTTGAAAAATATGAAAAAGTATTTAGAAGAGGTTTAATATCTGATGAAGAAAGATATGAAAGAGTTATAGATACTTGGACTAAAACAACTGAACAAGTTACAGATGCCTTAATGAATGGACTTGAAAGATTAAATAATATTTATATAATGGCCCATTCAGGAGCCAGAGGTTCTAAAAACCAAATAAGACAGTTAGCAGGTATGCGTGGTCTTATGGCCAATGCAACTGGTAAAACAGTTGAGATACCAGTTAAATCTAACTTCCGTGAAGGGTTATCAGTTATGGAATACTTCATATCTTCACACGGTGCCAGAAAAGGGTTAGCAGATACAGCTCTTCGTACAGCCGATTCAGGTTACTTAACAAGAAGACTTGTTGATGTCAGCCAAGACGTAATCGTTAGAGATTATGACTGTGGAACAACAGAAACAACAGAAATTTTTGCAATAAAAGATGGAAATGAATCAATAGAAGAACTATACGATAGAATAGTTGGTAGATATACTATAGATCCAATAGTACATCCTGAAACAGGAGAAGTATTAGTAGAAGCAGACACTATGATACAAGAAGAAAATGCTGAAGCTATTGTAGCAGCAGGTATTGAAAAAGTTAATATAAGAACAGTACTTAACTGTAAAACACATCATGGTGTATGTTCTAAATGCTATGGTAGAAACTTAGCTACAGGTAAAGAAGTTAATATAGGTGAAGCTGTTGGTATAATAGCTGCTCAATCTATCGGTGAACCAGGAACTCAGCTTACAATGCGTACGTTCCATACAGGTGGAGTTGCCGGTGGAGATATAACTCAAGGGCTTCCAAGGGTTGAAGAGCTATTTGAAGCTAGAAAACCAAAAGGTTTAGCTATAATAACAGAAGTTTCTGGTACAGTTGAAATAGACGAAACTGGAAAGAGAAAAGAAGTTGTAGTTATAACAAATGAAGGTGAAAGAGAAGTTTACCAAATACCATATGGTTCAAGAATAAGAGTTAAACAAGGTCAAGCTGTTGAAGCAGGGGACCCACTTACTCAAGGTTCTATAAACCCACATGATATAGTTAGAGTAAATGGAATTGGTGGAGTTCAAGAATATATTGTAAAAGAAGTTCAAAGAGTTTATAGACTTCAAGGGGTTGATATCAACGATAAACATATAGAAGTAATTGTAAGACAAATGCTATCTAAAGTTAAAGTTGAAGATCCAGGAGATACAGATTTATTACCAGGTGGTTATGAAGATGTATTAACATTTACAGAATGTAATGAAGAAGCAGTAGCAAATGGATTAAGACCAGCTGTAGCTACAAGAGTTTTACTTGGAATAACAAAAGCATCTCTTGCTACAGAATCATTCTTATCAGCTGCATCATTCCAAGAAACAACTAGAGTATTAACTGAAGCTGCAATAAAAGGAAAAGAAGACCACCTAATAGGACTTAAAGAAAATGTTATATTAGGTAAATTAATTCCAGCAGGAACAGGAATGAAAAAATACAGAAATATAGCGGTTGAAAAAATAGAAGAATCTTTATAATAATTAATAAATTGTTGAATAAAGCTTCTTGACATCAATCCTATGTGATGTTAAAATGTATGAGTGCGAATTTGAAAGTTTACCTTGAATTACGGTTTGGGGTAAACTTTTAAGTTAGCTTAATATAATTTAAAGAACTATTAAGTACCAAACTATTAAGTGTTTAGAAAAATACTTAACTACAAAAAAGTCGGTAGAAATATCCGATTTAGTTGGCGATCATTTTTAAGATCGAAATTTTAGAAGAAGGAGGTGCAGATGATGCCAACAATTAACCAATTAGTTCGTAAGAGTAGAAAAGATTTAATGAAAAAATCAACTGCTCCAGCATTACAAAAGAGTTACAACTCTTTAAACAAAAAAACAACTGATGCAAGTTCACCACAAAAAAGAGGAGTTTGTACTTCAGTAAAAACAGTTACTCCTAAAAAACCTAACTCAGCTTTAAGAAAAGTTGCCAGAGTTAAGTTAACAAACGGAATAGAAGTTTCTGCTTATATACCAGGTGAAGGACATAACTTACAAGAACATAGTGTTGTTCTTATAAGAGGAGGAAGAGTAAAAGACCTTCCAGGGGTTAGATACCATATATTAAGAGGTACACTTGATACTGCAGGTGTTGATAAAAGAATGCAATCAAGATCAAAATATGGTGCTAAGAAACCTAAAGCTGCTAAAAAATAGATTACTAAATTAGATTGAAATATTATAGTGCGGTGCTTTAAATATATATATATATATTTATGGCATACGGCATTGTGATAATATGTCGAGTACCGATGATTTAAGATAAAAATAATTAAGGAGGGAAGTAAAATGCCAAGAAAAGGTAATGTTCCAAAAAGAGATGTATTACCAGATCCAGTGTATGGAAGTAAGGTAGTTACAAAATTAATAAATAATTTAATGATAGACGGAAAAAAAGGGAAAGCACAAAAAATAGTATATGATGCTTTTGATATAATAGCTGAAAAAACTGGGGAAGAAGCTTTAGAAGTATTCAACAAAGCTATGGATAATATAATGCCAGTTTTAGAAGTTAAAGCTAGAAGAGTTGGTGGAGCTAACTACCAAGTTCCAATAGAAGTTAGACCTGACAGAAGACAAACTTTAGGTTTAAGATGGTTAGTAAGATATACAAGAGCTCGTGGGGAAAAAGGTATGGTAGAAAAACTTGCGAGAGAAATAATGGACGCTGCAAACAATACTGGAGCATCTGTTAAGAAAAGAGAAGATACTCATAAAATGGCTGAAGCAAATAAAGCATTTGCTCACTACAGATTCTAATTTGATTTTATCGTTTAAATTCATTTAGGATTAAATAAGTTTAGATTAAGAGCTAAGGAGGATAACCATGGCTAGAAATTTTCCTTTAGAGAAAACTAGAAATATAGGAATCATGGCTCATATAGATGCAGGTAAAACAACTACTACAGAAAGAATCCTGTACTATACTGGGCGTACACATAAAATAGGAGAAACTCATGAAGGAGCTTCTCAAATGGACTGGATGGAACAAGAAAAAGAAAGAGGTATAACAATAACTTCTGCTGCTACAACTACTACTTGGAAAGAACATAGAATAAATGTTATAGATACACCAGGACACGTAGACTTCACAGTTGAAGTTGAAAGATCTCTAAGAGTTCTTGACGGTGCAGTAGCTGTTTTCTGTGCTAAAGGTGGGGTTGAACCTCAATCTGAAAACGTATGGAGACAAGCTGAAACTTACAAAGTACCAAGAATAGCATTTGTTAACAAAATGGATATATTAGGTGCTAACTTCTACAATGTTGTAGATATGATGAAAGATAGATTAAGTGCGAATGCAGTTCCACTTCAATTACCAATAGGTAGAGAAGATACTTTCACAGGTATAGTAGATTTATTAAACATGAATGCTATAATCTACAAAGATGACCTAGGACAAGATATGGAAGTTACAGAAATTCCAGCTGATATGCAAGAATTAGCTGAAGAATGGAGAGAAAAATTAGTTGAAGCAGTTGCAGAAACTGATGAAGACTTAATGATGAAATACCTTGAAGGTGAAGAATTAGAAGTTGAAGAAATGAAAGTAGCTATAAGAAAAGCTACTATAGCTTGTGAAATGAACCCAGTATTCTGTGGTACAGCTTACAGAAACAAAGGTGTTCAACCAGTTATAGATGCTGTTTTAGATTACTTACCAGCTCCAACTGATATACCAGCTATAAAAGGTGTTTTAGCAGATGGAACTGAAGCTGAAAGACATTCTTCAGATGAAGAACCATTCTCTGCATTAGCATTCAAAATAATGACTGACCCATTCGTAGGTAAATTAGCGTTCTTCAGAGTTTACTCTGGAACATTAGAATCTGGTTCTTATGTATTAAATGCAACTAAGAACAAGAGAGAAAGAATAGGACGTATCCTACAAATGCATGCAAATACAAGACAAGAAATAACTGAAGTTTATGCAGGAGATATAGCTGCTGCAGTAGGTTTAAAAGATACAACAACTGGTGATACTTTATGTGCTCCAGATGCTCCAATCATACTTGAATCTATGGAATTCCCTGAACCAGTTATCGATGTTGCTATAGAACCAAAATCAAAAGCTGCTCAAGAAAAAATGGGTGTTGCTCTTCAAAAATTAGCTGAAGAAGACCCAACTTTCAGAGTTAGAACTGATGAAGAAACTGGACAAACTATAATCGGTGGTATGGGTGAATTACACTTAGAAATCATAGTAGACAGATTATTAAGAGAGTTCAAAGTTGAAGCAAATGTTGGTGCTCCACAAGTTGCTTATAGAGAAACTATAACTAAACCAGTAGATGTTGAATACAAATACTCTAAACAATCTGGTGGTAGAGGACAATATGGTCATGTTAAACTTAGAGTTGCTCCACAAGAACCAGGTGCTGGTTATCTATTTGAAAACAAAACTGTTGGTGGATCTGTACCAAAAGAATATGTTGGACCAACTGATATGGGTATACAAGGTGCTATGCAATCAGGTGTTGTTGCTGGTTACCAAGTTGTTGACGTTGCTGTTGAATTATACGATGGTTCTTACCATGAAGTCGATTCATCAGAAATGGCATTCAAAATGGCTGGTTCAATGGCTATGAAAGAAGCATTAAAGAAAGGTGATTCAGTATTACTTGAACCTTACTTTAAAGTTGAAGTTGTTACTCCAGAAGAATACATGGGAGATGTTATGGGTGGAATAAACTCTAAGAGAGGTTTAATCCAAGGTATGGAAGCTAGAAGTGGTGCACAAGTTATAAATGCATTTGTTCCACTTTCTGAAATGTTTGGATACTCAACTGAGTTAAGATCTACTACTCAAGGTAGAGCTACTTACACTATGATATTTGACCACTATGAACAAGTTCCAGCAGGAGTTGCTAAAAAAATATCTGAAGGTAGATAGTAAATAACAAATTTAAATTGATTAAAAAATAAAAGACGAGGATTCGTCCTCGTCTTATACAAAATAAATAAAAATTTTAGGAGGAATTTCAAAATGGCAAAGGCTAAATTCGAAAGAAATAAACCACATGTTAATATAGGAACAA
>CAYVBY010000025.1:0-15761 GCA_964449895.1 uncultured Clostridium sp. | reverse complement strand
TAGCTTCTTGAGCTATTTCAATATCTGATTTGAATCCCATAACAAACATCCTCCTACAAAACAAATTTTTCTTTGTTATTACAATAAATTTTAGCTAAATCGAAATTGAATCACAACTCGACTAGTTATCATTACAATTATTATAGTAGAGTATTTTTTAAATATATGTTGTTATAACAACATGATGTTATCTTTTTAACATGTTTTTTTATGAATTTTGTATATCTAAAAGAATTGTTCATTTACTTAAATATAATCGTATTTTTGATATTTAAATTTAAAAAATATAATTTTATAGATAATAATGTATAATATTTATTTTTTTGCCAATACTATAAATGTATTCCTCATAATATTCCCCCAATATTATAAATACATTAAAGAGGGCTTTCTAGATAATTCTAGAATAGCCCTCTTTTTGCAAAATCTATTTATTACACAACATATTTTTCAACAAACTCATCTATTGTTTTCCAGTACAATTCATTTTCCTTTGCTATAGACATACAATGTCCTGCTCCTTCAACAACAAGTTTGTATTTTGGCTCATTAGCTTTTTCATATAACTGATAAATATATTCACATGGAACAAAATTATCTTCTTCACCATGAATCATCAAAATAGGTAATTTGCACTTAGAAATTTGATTAAGTGGACTTGCTTCTCTAAATGAATAACCTGCTTTTTTTTTGCAAATCCTATCAGCAATATGCATAACAGGAAATGCTGGCAAATGATATCGAATTTTCATCTGTTTAGCAAATTCATCCCACACACTAATATAACCACAGTCTTGAATTATAGCCTTAACATTATTAGGTAAGATTTCTCCTCCAACATTCATAACAGTTGCAGCACCCATTGATTGTCCAAAAAGTAGAATTTTAGCTTTATTATCCACTTCGATAATTTTATTAATCCATCTCTTTATGTCATCAATTTCTAGCCATCCCATGCCTCTATATTTCCCCTCACTATCACCATGAGCTCTTGCATCAGGAAGGATGACACAAAAATTTTTTCTATAAAAATATTCTGCACGACCTAACATTTCAGTATATTTGCCAGTAAAACCATGGCATAAAATAACATAATTATTGGAATCATTTCTTAAAAAACGTGCCTTAAGAAGTAAATTTTCTTTAGAATATAAACTCCATATCTCAGCTTTTTGAGCAAATTCTTTTTTCCATTCATCTGAACCACATAGAATTTGAATACCTCGTTTAGCTTCCTCAGGATCTTTACTTAGCGAATCTGTTGATTCTTTATACTTAGCATTTCTATCTAATATAAAATACACAAGATATGAAGCAATGCCATAAAACAGTACCATAATCAAAATTACGATAAGTAATAAAATAAATATTTTCATAATAAAAACTTCCTAATTAATTTTCTTTTCTTGATTTAAGATAAACACTTCCTGCAAATATAGAACCTATCATTAATGCTCCATATAGTAAAAGATTTGAAGAATCTCCTGTTTCAGGTTCTTCTTTATCTTGATTATCTTTGTCTACATTATCATCTTTGCCATTATCTACATTGTCGTCTTTATTATCTTTGTCTACATTATCATCCTTACCGTTGTCTTTGTCTTCATTTTCACTAGTAGTATCAATTACTTCTAAAGCATATCTACCCCTAGCTCCAACATTGAAATAGAATGTAAAGTTATAATCTTCTCCAACATTTAATTTAGATAAAAATTCTTCAGTAAATTCAACTCCATCTTCTGTTACTGTATAATCAATACCTTCTGTTAAAGCTTCGTAATTACATTCAATTTTATCAATAGTATTTCCATTGAAGTTAATTCTTACAAAAACTTTATGTTGTTCACTATTAACATTTTTGTCGTATACACCTTTTTTATCTAAAAGTACAGCATCTTGAATAGATTCATCTAATTTCCAAACTTGACATCCATAATATGGATTTGCAGTTCCTATGCAAAGACCTTTATCAGTTACAGCAAATGTACGACATCCATGATTGTATACATCACCAAAACCATTAGTTGTAATTGTAGAGAAATTAGCACCATCAGAACTTACTAATAAATCAAATCCTCTTTCACCTTTGCTTAAATATGCACAAACTTCTATAAAGTATTTGAAATTATCTACAGAATCTTGATTAAGAACTTCATCTAATTGTTCAGTAATATTTTCAGGTAATTGATCTTTTACTGCTTCGTATTCTTTAACAAGTTTAGAAAGCATTTTATAAAATTCTTCTCTATTTGATTGTGAATTATAAGTTGCAACTTGTTCTTTTTCACTATATTCAAATAAATCTGACATATTAGTCATAATTTCTGTCATATCAGAAAGATTATCTACAACCTCAACATTTTCGTCTGATTTTACATCAATATTAACTGGTTTCGCTTTAGTAACAACTAATGATTGTTCTTTTACTTCAGTGTCTGCTGATGATTCTTCCTCATTAGCATCTTCTGATGATTCTTCTTTGTCTTCAGTATCTACTACTGAATCTTCTTTTCCATTTTCTTCTGATTGATCTTCTTTTACTTCAGTATCTTCTGATGATTCTTCTTTTCCACTTTCTTCTTTTATTGCTTCAATAAAAACTTTTATATAATTTATTTGTTTTTCCCAATCTTCTTTTGACATTTTTAAAACGTCACCATTAGTAAACTGCATTAATGGATACGCAAGTCCACCTATATCAAATGTTCCAAGATATAATTTTCCATTATAAGATATCATTCTCCAAACATATTGATTAAGATTGCTTCCAAAACCAGCACCCATATTACCAATAGGTCCTTCAGGGAATACTTCATTTGCTTCACCTGCTACCATTTTTATGTTTTCATTTTCATCAAGTCTCCATAAACAAACTGGTGAACTTAAGTCTTTATAAAGATTTTCAAATTCCATATTTAATACATCTGGTAATGCAATCATAGGGTCATTGTACCCACCTATATATAAGTATCCATTATGTACTACTAAGTTTGCAGCACCTGAACGATCAGAACCTAGACCATATGGATATTTTGCTCCATCATTTGGATTTCCTACTATTAAATCAAACTTCCATTTTCCAGTTGCATCAGGTTGTCCACTGAAAAGTGCAAATGCTTGTTTATTGCCATTTTTACCAGTAACTACAGTAATATATAATTTATCGTTATATTCTACAATATCCCATATACTTCCACCAAATATACTATCCATATAATGATATGCAGGATAATCTAATAAGTCTTTTTGAGTACAAATTACTTTAAATGTACTTTGCCCTTCAGAAGGATTTTTTGAAGCAACCATATATGCACCACTATTGCCTATCATAGTAGCTACAAGTTGATTTTTATAAACAGCTAAACCTCTTATACCTGTTGAAATAGATGCACTTTGAGGTTTTTCACTATAACATACAATTTGAGTTTTATCATTAACTGGATTTACTTCAAGTATATATGGTTGAGCACCTGCTACAGCAAAATATAACTTATCATGAAATTCTATAGCTGCACGATATCCACCTGATATAGTAGGTCCATGAACAACAGTAGTTTTACCTGTTTTAACATTAATTTTAACAAGTACACTTCTATTTTGAGTATTGGCTTTATCGTCATCTCCATTATATAGATCTCCATTATATAAAACATCTATACCTTTTTTCATTAAAGAATAATCTATGTTGTTTTCCATTGCAATAATTCTTAAAGTTTGATATATTGCACCAAAACAAGTTCCTACATAAATATCATCTCCATAACCAAGTGCTGACCATGCATAATTTTGACCACGGTCATTAATAGTGTTATCATCTGATACTAATACATTTTGTCCATCATACTGAACTAATCCATCCACTTCACCTTCCCCAAGCTCTGGATTAGATATTTTTGATGCTGTGATTCCATTTGCACCTTGGTATTTAACTCCATTAATATCTGCGTATGAAACTCCTATAGTACTAAAAATCATAGCCAAAGTTAGTAACAATATAATCGATTTTTTGATTTTTTTCATTTTCCCCGTTCTCCTTTTAAAATTTAGTGTTACTTACTGATAATACTATCATTTAATTATATACTATTCAATAAATTTTGAATTTTTTGCCAAAAAACACAAAAAAATAAGATTACTCCAATTGAAAACCAAAATAATCTTAAAGAAATATAAATAAACTATGTACTTAAATTATAGTACTAAAATTTACATTTTCCCACAATTAAAAAAAAATTAATCTTTTGTTATAATTTTTGTCTATTCTTCAACGAAATAATAAAAATCATCATATCCTGATTCGGCAAAATCAAATAATACATTTTGCTCAAAAAACATTGCATCACTAAATTCTATATAATCTTTATAATTTGTAACTAATAATTTATTAATATAATCCCTATCTCTATTAGAATAAGTAGCTACATATAATTTTTCTCTCATAACATAATAAATAGCTTTTAAATCATTATTTATAACATACTCTATTTTTCTTACATGATTATTATTAAAATTAAATCTAGTAAAAAATATACCTTCTTCTAATGGACTCCTAAGCATAAAAGGATTATCTCTATAAAATTTATCTACAAAATCATCATAATTTTGAAGATTATATATATCTACAAATTCATTTTTAGAAATTTCATCAAATACCTGAAAATCATACAAAGGTATTTTATCTGTAACAAATATAGATTTTATCCTATATTCTTCTTTTATAGTTTCAATATTAAAAGCTATTTTGCATGTATAATATCCATCATTATCTTCATATATTGCTTTGCTTATGTATTTCCCCTCACCTTTTTTATAAACATTATTTTTTAAAAGTGTTCCATTTATATTTGTGATGTGCATATAAGCTGTATCTTCATTTTCACAAAAATATCTAAGTGCTTCTCTATCCCAAGCAATAAATCTCATAGTCATAAAGTTTATAAATTCAACTTCATCATATATTTCTCTACATATTATAGGAAACATATCTTTCATAGTTATATCTGTCTCATAATTTTTTATAATATCCATATAAAATTCCTCTCCTTCTGGCAGAGGTTTTTCATATTCTAAATTTTTGCTTCCAAAATATTTAACTAAAAATTTAGCTTTATCTTCAGATAAAAATATTCTATTTTCTCCAAGACCACCCATTAACCTTTCTTCTTCCATATAAGATTGTTCTTTTGTAGGATTTTTTAATCTAACATAATCACAAAATCCTAATCCTTCACAATCTAATAAAAAATATTCAAATACTTCATTTTCTTCATCTCTATGTTTAATAACAAGACCCATACTTCCCATAAGTCTAGATCTAGTTATTTTTGCATATTCAAATTTCATACAATCTTAACCTTTCTTAATTAGAATTACCTATTAAATATACCATAAAATAACCTTTCTTTTATATTACATTTAACAGTCTTTAGTATATTATTTACAAAAAATATAATATAATATAAGAAATATAAATTAGAGGTGATCCTAATGAAAAATACAGCAGCCTTTTTTGATATCGATGGAACAATTTATAGAAATTCTCTTATGGTAGAACATTTTAAAAAATTAATAAAATATGAAATCATTGATGAAAAAGCATGGGTAGACAGTACTAGAGATATTTTTATTATCTGGGATAAAAGACAAGGAAATTACGATGATTATCTGCAAAATCTATGCGATTTATATGTTGAGTCTTTAATAGGACTAGATAAATCTGATATAGATTTCGCAACAAAGCAAGTTATAAAATTAAAAGCAGAAAGAGTATATACTTATACTAGATCTAGAATAAAATGGCACTTAGAACAAGGACATAAAGTTATATTTATTTCAGGAAGTCCCGACTTTTTAGTAGAAAAAATGGCAGAAAAATACAATGTAACTGACTACAAAGGAAGTCAGTATGTATTTGAAAATAATACATTTACTGGAAAAGTAATACCTATGTGGGATTCACGAAGTAAAATGAAAGCTATGGATTATTTTATAGAAAAATATAATATTGATTTAGAAAAATCTTATGCTTATGGTGATACAAATGGAGATATAACTATGCTACAAAGAGTTGGCAATCCAATTGCAATAAATCCAACTCAAGAACTTCTATCTAACATTAACCAAGACGAAACTTTATCTAAAAAAACTCAAATAATTGTAGAAAGAAAAGATGTTATATATTCACTTGATCCTAATGTAAAATTACAAAAGAAAGATTTATAAAAAAATAAACACTTGGCAAAGTAAGAAAATTTCTCTTTCCTATGTGTAAAAAAATATATTAAAAAGGAGAAATTCGTTATGAAAAATTTTATTAATATTATAGAAATAATAGGTGATTTAAATGAACTAAAAAGAAAAGTATATTTAGAATCTCCAGAAGTTTTTGTTGATCTTGCAGATAAAATTGAAAATCATGAATTAGATGAAATGGTTCTTTTCTTTGCAACTAAATATGATTATCTTTCAATAGTTGAATTTATTATTAAAAATCAATTGGTAGACTTAAATAAACCTTCTAAAAATAATCAATTTGCAACTATAAAAGATCATATTTTAACTGCTGCAAATCAATTTAATGCAAATGATATATACGAATATCTAATAAAATTAAATGTAGAAAAAGATGATTCTGAAAATCTAGAAACATTTATAAAAGATACAATATCTGGTTTATGCTCTAATTTAAATCTAGATATTTTAGAAGAAATGATGGATTCACAAAATAATAATACTAAAACAGATAACTCTCAAACAACTGTTAAAGAAAGTCATGACATTATAGAAGATGAAGACTCTCAAACATTAGAAACAGAAAATCCTTCAAATACATCTACTTATGAGCCTAAATTTATATGTCCTAATTGTAATTGCAACATTTTGGAATCAGGGTATTCTACTTTAGAAAAAGTAAACTACAAATATTCTAAAGAAGAAAATGGAATAAAAGTTATATCTAAAGAACAAGAAAATACAGTAATTTGCTCTAATTGTAACTATACTATAGAACAATTAAATCCTACATTTTTAGAAAATCTATGTACTGTTCAAAATTGTAAAAATTGTGGAAAAGACCTTACTTCAACTGGTATAATCACAAAACTAAAAACTAAATATGATAATGAATCAAATTCATTTGTAACTTCTAAAAAAACATATCATTGTAGTGAATGTGATGAAGAATTAACTGATTATCAAATTAATTACTTCAAATTATAAAAACTAAAACTGTGAGATAAATAAAAACTTTAATCTCACAGTTTTTTTATAAAAAAAAAGAACCCTTGGTCATTTTGGAGGGGTTCATTAAAATTGGGATTAGTATATTTTTAACTAAAATGCTATAGTTAATTTTTATAATAATATTATCGTTATATATTTTATACAGATTTTATAATTATACAATCTATATGTTAATAAAAACCTTCTGAAATTCTCTATATTTTAGGAATTTCATTTGATTATTAACCTTTTGTTATTTATAATTATATCGTCTATATATTATTATTTCTATAAATATATTAACTAAAAAATATCAATATATTAACATATAAGGAGAAATATTTATGCACTCTAAAAAAATAGTTTTAAATGATAATTTAGAAGATATAAGTATTGAAAAAATATATTCATTTCCATTTGAAGTTAGTTTTAGTGAAATCAGAAAACTTTCTAAAGGTTATGTTAAACTTCATTGGCATGATGAATTACAAATATCAGTAGTTACTAAAGGTTCTGTAGAATTTATAGTTGGAGAAAAATCATATATTTTAAAAAAAGGACAAGCTATATTTATAAATACACAAAGAATTCATATGGCAAAAAGCATAGGGCAAGAAGACTGTGTATATCATGCTATAAATTTTGATGCTAAATTATTAAAAATGTTTCCAGGAAGTATAATTGATCAAAAATATATTGAACCAGTTATTACATCTAATAATTTAAATTCAATTGAATTTTATGGATATAGCCAATGGGAAAAAAATATTTTAAAACATATAGACGATATTATAAATGCTGATATTACAAAGCAAAATGGATATGAGCTAAAAATATACATTAGTTTATTAAATTTTTGGCTTTTATTAGTAGAAAATGAAAATAATACATTTACTCAAAAAACTGAGCCTAAAGCTATTAATGAGCAAAGAGTTAAAGATGTATTGTCTTTTATACATAATAATTATAGCCAAAAAATCACACTACAAGATATTGCCGATTCAGTATTTGTAAGTAAAGGAGAATGTTGTAGATTTTTCAAAAAATCTCTTAAAATGTCACCTTATGATTATTTAATAAACTATAGAATTAACCAAAGTATGAAATTACTAAAAAATAGCTCTGACTCTATATTAAATATCTCCGAAAATGTTGGATTCAACAATGTAAGCCATTATATACAAGTATTTAAGAAAAAAACAGGTTTAACCCCTTATGAATATAGACACTCTAAGCAATAATAATAAAAAATAGGTGTTTCAATTATTGACTTTAGATTGAGACACCTATTTTAAAATTAATTTATAACTTTTTAATTATATGTTTTAATTTGTGATTATAATAGTCTATAAATAAAGAATATGCATAATCATAAACTAAAAATATTACATTAAACAGTAATACCAAATACCATTTAGTAGGTACATACATAAACTGTTTTACGATAATATAAACTATAATTAATGATATATTTGCATATACAAGTTTTAAAATATATTCTATATAAATAACTCTATCTTGTTCTATAAGATATTTTATTAAACCATAGATTCCAAACATAAAAACATATATAATCCAATGAGCTTTATTTGTAATTGATATAAAGCCCAAAATAGTAGATGCTAAATAAAATGTCGCTCCTATCTTAGGACCCCACTCCATTATAATTATACTTATAGGTAAAGAAGATAATCCCAGTAAAAAAAGAGTATTTGTAGGAAATAAATTTAACATAAAAAATAATAAAATATTTAACGCTAACAATATTCCACTATAGGCAATTTTTTTACTCATATATTCATCCTCCTTATATTAGCAACATTCTATAAAATCTCCTCCAGAACATTCACAACATTGGTCTGCACACCATAATTTACACATTGTATCACAGCAATCATCACCACAACAATCACAACAGCAACAACAACATCCATCTAAATCATTTTTCTTTCTTCTATTATAATTATAGGAATTATAGTTATAATCATTTCTATATTGATTGTATTGATTATATGCGTGGCTATATTCTTCATTATTTGGATCCATAGTAGATGCCTTTTGGATATATTCTTCTCCTTCATCATAGTATCCAATTTTCATAGCTGACAGTCCAGTTAAATAATACCATTCACTACACTTATCACTTATCTTTTGAAGTAAATCATAAGCTTTTTCAAACTCTTTATTACTCATTAAAGCTCTAATATTTGTAAAATTATTTTGACTATATACATTACTGTACATTTTCACCACACCTTTCCTCCAATATATTTTTATATCTTAAGTAAACTCCAGAGTATATTATGTTGTCTATAATAGACTTGTTAAATTCTAAATTCAACATTTGTATATTTTTAGCAACCATACCTAAAGATATACTTATTAATCTCTCTACTTTATCTTTTAATTCCTGTTTTTTGTCTATATAATCTATAAAAGGATTGTATCTTCCTTTTTTGTAATCCTCATCTAAATCTTCATACGCATCTAAAATATATATATATTTACCTATGTTAAAGCCTATATTTCTTAAATATTCTTCATATTCATCATTTTTAAATGCAAAGATTTCTCCCATAATCTTTCCAAAGGTATTTGATGTTTTGTCTATACTTTTTGAGCTTTCACTTTCTAACTTTCTTAAATTTTCCATTTGTTCTTTTATATATTCTGCCTTTTGAGGATATTTTTTGTATGCAAGCTTTAATCTTCCTTTATATATATTAAAAGCTACTTTATCCTTTATTCCTCCATCATCATATAAATTATCTTCTAGTTTATAATACGATAAAAGTATATTCATACTAGCAGCATATTCTGTTGCTTCATTCACTATTCTCATTTTCTTTTTAAATGGATTTGCAATACATCTCTCTTGTGTAATTTTACTATCTAATTTATAAAGAGCACTTAAAATTACTATTAAAAATGTAATATCGTAATTTAAAGAAATTCTTGAAATTTCACCATGATTTTCTTTTAAATATTTACATAAACCACAGTAGTAGCCTTTGTAATAATCAAATTCTCTAAATGTCAGATCCATTTTATTTATTCTTACATAGCCAAACATAGTTATTCCCTTCTTAAAACTATAAATTTAGTTATAGTATATCATATAAAAATAAATCTATTTGTTACAATATCTTAAAATATCATTCAGTAATCTTTGCATTAAAAAAGAGGCTATTTAATAAATAACCTCTAATTTCAAACAAATTTATCTTAAAAAGAAATAATAAATTAAAAGTATAACACCAAGTATTATTCTATACCATCCAAAAGCTTTAAAATCATTTTTCTTTATGTAACCCACAAGGAATTTAATCGCTAATATTGATACTACAAATGCAACTAAACTTCCTACAAATAATATAACAAGTTCAAAACTAGTAAATACTAGACCAAATTTTACTAATTTAAGTAAACTTGCACCTAACATAACAGGTATTGCTAAGAAGAAAGTGAATTCTGCTGCCACTTCTCTAGATACTCCTATAAGTAAAGCTCCTAAAATTGTAGCTCCCGAACGTGAAGTTCCTGGAAATACTGCCGCAATTACTTGGAATAAACCTATTATTATAGCCATCTTAAAAGTTAATTCATTCATATGATTGGCAATAGGTGTTTTACCTTTGTTGTAATTTTCTATAATTATAAATAATATCCCAAATAAAATAAGCATTATTGCTACTGTTTGAAAGTTATAAAATAATTCATTTACTTTATCATCAAATAATAAACCTATAATCGCAGCTGGTAAACATGCAACTACTATTTTTATCCACATTATAATGATGTCTTTTTGTACAAATGGTTTCTTTTTAAATGAAAAAGGAAAAATTTTCTTCCAATATAAAACTAACACAGCTAAAATTGCACCTAATTGTATAACTACAAAAAACATTTCTTTAAATTGAGGAGACATATTTAATTGTAAAAATTCATCAACTAAAATCATATGTCCCGTACTACTTATAGGTAACCATTCAGTAATACCTTCAATAATACCTAAAATTATCGCTTTTAAAATTTCTATAAAATCCATTTTTCACCTCTCATATTTATTTTTTTAACTAAAATATCCTGCTTCAAAACAGGATATTTTATCATTATATAGTATATCATTAAAATTAAATTATTTTATTACAAATATATTAAAATTTACGGTATATAATTTTATTATATTTTTTATTTTTATGCAATATTATTACTCTATAAAAGTTACTACATCTTCAATAGGAAGTCTTTGTGGTTGTAAAGATTTAGTATCTTCTTCAACTCCAACAGGAATTAAAGCTATCAATTCTCCTCTAGCCTCATCATGTCCTACAACTTCATATATTTTATCTTTAGAATGAATTGGCCCTGTCATATAACAAGTACCATAACCCATATTTGCTGCTGCTAATAAAAAGTTTTCAACAGCTGCTCCTATAGTTTGAACCTCTGCTCTAGCCGAAATAGCTATATCATAAAGTTTTTTATTCTCATTTTGTGATAATATCTTATACTCTACACTTTTAAATGGTTTTGCATAAACTAAAACAAGAACTGGTGCATTTTTAAATACTGTATAGTATTTTAAAAATTTATTCATATTCGTTTTATCTTTTTCATTATCTGCCATATTTGCAATTTCTGTATGTCTATCTTCTACAACACTTGCTATTTGATTAATTTTTTCTTTATTTGTTATAACTACAAAATGCCAATTTTGTTGGTGTTTACATGATGGAGCATAAGTTGCAGCTTTTAACATTTCCATCAAATCTTCCTTTGGTACTTCTTGGTCTTTAAACTTTCTAACACTTTTTCTTTTATATATAAAATCTAAATTTGCCATATCTAAATCTCCTTTTATTAAAATTTCTAAAAATCAACTATATCTCATTTTATATTAATTATGTAATTATTATTGTGATTTTTATTGTAATTTATATTTTTTGACTAAAGTATAAATTTAGTAGTTTTTCCTTTTTGATCCTCAATAGTCATAACCTCTAATTGTGGATAATTTCTAAATAACCATCTTATTTCATTCATAATTTGATTTACTTGTTGTTTATTTAATTTTTTTATAAACAAGCTTTCAGATAATTCTTCAAAATCTCTACTGTTAATAAAATTTCTTATGAATGTATAAGCTATTGAATTAGGTACATTATTCACAACTTCTTTAGAACTTAGATTTTTTTGTTTAATAATTTTCATCTAAAATCCTCCCCATTATATCATTTTTATAACACATAGGAAATTATATTTATTAAAAAAATTTTGGAATTATAGTTTCCGTCAGTGTTTTTGAGATAAATCTACATACTTAATATATTTAGAATAAAGATTTCTTTATTAAAATATTGTTGATAAGTTTAATTTATAACTTAAAATTTAATTATTTTTAGAAAAACTTATCCACATTAAAATTTTTTGTTATATATTTTACTTGTGGACAATATAGAGTTAATCAAAAATATTAAAAATAACTGAGTATGATATTTATTGAAAAATCATTTCTCAGTTATTTTTATGATTATATTTTATATATTAACTATAATGATGTTTTTATATACCGTATCTATTCTTATCTACAGTGATCTTTTATTATTTGAAATATATTCTGAATCATTAATTATATACTTTTTCCAATCCTTTAAAGTAAATATAAAAAGTGCAGTAACATTTATTCCACAAAGAACAAATAAAAGTAAATCTGTAGCTTCAAATACAACATTTGCTCCAAATACTGCCAATGTTCCTGCTGATACAACTAGTACTAAATATATGGCTATATTTTTATTCATTGCATTTTTCTTAAATAACTTACTCATATAGTAATATGATCCTAATATAGTAGTAAGTGCCGATAAAACAGTAAATATACACATAACTATTAATCCAAATGTTCCTACTACATACTGTGCTGTTTCAAATAATTGTGTAACTCTAGTAACAGAGTCTGCTGGAAAAACTATTATACCATTTCTAACACCATAAGATGTTATATAACAAGTAACTATTACGGATACAAATACTGTCACAATTGTGGGAATTAATGAAATCATGGCTGCCTCTCTAGGCATAGTGTCAGCCTCTTGTGCTGCCATTGCCAAAGCGCCCAATCCAGTTTCTGCAGTTTGTATAATCTTTTGCATTCCCAATATAAGTCCTAAAGGCACTCCTAACATAGCATTTATTGGATTTGATAATCCATCTATCATCCCTTGTAAAAATACAGATATATATGATGCTGTTTTTATTAAAAATATTATAAAAAAAATAAAATATAATGCTATAGCTGTACCTATCATATAAGTCATTGCATCCATAAAAATTTCGTGCTTTTTAGATAACACAATTATTGCTACTATTAAAATTACTGGTAATATTATAAATAAATATCTTTGTATTAAAGTGGTATTTATTCCCATAAATTTAGATGCTACTATTGATGCTACTGAATCTATTCCACTAAATTGAAAACCACCAAATCCAAATACAGCAAGTGCTACAAAACATACAGCATAGATCATTCCCAGTACTGGATTTATTAAGTCTGATATATATTCCTTTGGTGTCTTTTTCATTATCTTTGAATTTAATGTTTCTGAATATGAAACTGGCACCATAATTAAAGCCCCTATAAGTGCCCATAATGCCATAACCTCTATATTAACCTGCCCTGAAGACCATAATTTTGATAACGCACCTAATACTCCTACTATTGCTCCAGTACCTATCATAGCTCCTAAAGAAATTGATGCCGGTCCAATTGCATTTTTGATTTTGAATTTTGAAGGAAGAGTTGCCTTCTTTTGAATTATAAATACAGTTCTTATTGAAGTTATTAAACCTACTATCAAAATAAACGGTAAAAATATAGGCCATATTATATCAGAAACAGTCATTATAATATGTTCTAATTGTGTCAATATATTATCCATATACATTCTCCTTTTATAAAATATAATTAATCATTTATTATTTATCGATAAAGTTTACTGTAAATATTTTTTCAATCTAAAACTTTTTTATTCATACTTATTGTTATTAGCATAATATTTTTATATAAATTTCCTTTTAAAATTTATATTGCTTTTTTATCGTCATAATTATTTAGTAATAATCAAAAAATAAAATACTATAATAAAATCAAAAAAATAGCTGTTTCACTATATAACTAGTGAAACAGCTTAATTAATTTTAAAATAGAACTTTATACTTAAATTTTTCAAAAAAAATAACAAGGGATATCTCCCTTGCCTATAGGGTTTGCTAAAAGTTCTATTTCTCTATTTATTCCATAAAATTATTCTAATTAATTTTATTTTGAACTTTTATAAGAAATCTTATTATCACTCTTGTTTGTCGAGTGCTAATTTGAAGTTAAAAAAATATGCATTTGCACATTTAGTCCTTCATTAATATTATCTCTTATATTTTTTATTATAGCACTTTTATTAGCACTGTCAATAGTTGAGTGCTAATTTTTCAAAATTCATTATAACATAATCTTATATAAATAAAAATAGCGAGGTAACATAAACTACCCCGCTAAAAATTAATGCTCAATCTGTGGAAGTGTAAATCCTCTACCACTAACTTCACTGACACTACTTACACTTATAAAAGCAGTAGAATCAATATCTAAAACACAAGATTTTACACGATTCATATACTTATTAGAGAAAATACAAACAACTACATCTTGTTCCTCTGCAAAGTATCCAGTCTTACCATGAAGTAATGTTGTACCTAGATTTAGTGATAACAATGCTTGATTAATTTCTTCAACCTTCTTACTAAATACCATAATTTGTACTTTATTTTGACCCATGATAATAACCTTATTCATAACAATTGTATAAATTAAAACTTGTAAAATTGCCATAATAACTTCATTTGTATCTGCAAAAGGTATTTGCATTAATAAAATTGCTCCATCTACTGCATATAACATTGGAGAAATTGGCCATCCAAATTTACGGTTTAAAATAATTACTGGCACATCCGATCCCCCAGATGCTCCACCTCCACGAATAATAAGACCTAACCCTACTCCAATTAAACATCCACCACAAATAGTCGCAAGTAATGGATCTTTTACTAAACATTGTGCAGCATCCCATTTAAGAAATACATCTAAGAATACAGGATATAAAAATGATCCTAAAAGAATTGTAGCTGCAAACTTTTTACCTAATGTTAAAAGAGCTAATAAAAATAATCCCACATTGAAAATAGCAACAACATGTGAAACTTGCATTCCCATAAAATGTTCCACTACTCTACCTAAACCTGTTACACCGCCACATAAAATATCATATGGTAATGTAAAGGCTGCAACACCAAAAGCATCTATCATAATACCTACAATAATTATCAATAAATTTTCTGCTTTTTTAAACATCAAATATTTCCCCCTTTTTACTAATTTATATTCCATCAATTTTGCACAAAGATGATTATATTAATTTAACTATAATTTGTCAATTCATAAATTAACTTTCTATCTTTTCAGAAAAAATAGTTAATTTCAA
>CAYVBY010000024.1:0-22121 GCA_964449895.1 uncultured Clostridium sp. | reverse complement strand
TTTGAATTCTCCATCTTTACTTACTGTAACGTATACTGTTGCACTAAGTTCAACAAAAATTGTTTGAGGAGTAGTACCTATTATTACAGTTCCTGTTTCAGTATTTAATCCATCTTTACTTACTTCGTATCTGTATAAAGATCCTTTTCTAAGTCCATCATATACACCAGTAGTTCCAGATATTGCTTTTACTTCATTTCCTTTGTAGTCATAAAGCTTAATTGTAGCTCCTTTAACACTTGCATTTATTGATAAGTCATTGCTTCCAAATACTGTTTTTCCATCTATTACTGTCCATGATTTATAATCATTTTCTTTTGTTACTTTTGCATTAAGTAATGTTGCAACTGAACCATCAGCTAATTCTTTAGATGATTTAGCTTCAACTTGACCTTCTACATCATCACCTATTACACCTTGTGAACAGCTATCTTTTAAGTAATAGTTATTTATCATAGTATCTTTTATAGCTACATTTGATATAGCACATTTTGAAGTTATTCCTGTTACTTTACCATAGTTTATACAGTTATCTATAGAAGTACATGTATTTGAAATCCCAGCTGCTTTAGGGGCAGTTATTTCTCCTAAATTATAGCAATTTGATATATTTTTACTAGTATCTGCTATACCAGATGCATCAGTATTAGCTTCAATCTTTCCTTTATTTACGCAATTTATTATTGTTGCTCCTGTAGATAACGCAGTTATTCCACCTACTTTTTTATTTCCTAAAATATATCCCTCATTTACACAGTTTACTATAGTAGCTTTTACACAGTAAGCAACAATACCTGCATTTTGCGTATTAGCCTCTATCATACATTTATTCACGCAATTTTCAAATCTAGCATTACCCATACCTTGATATGCTATACCAGCAGATCTATTTGTTCCTTTTATATATCCAGATATTGTAATGTCTTTAACTGTTCCTGAAACTATACCTAATAATCCTCCCATTCCAACTTTATAAATACCATTTATAGCATAATCGTTTCCATCAAAAGTACCTGCAAATTTAGCTGTTCCTGACATTGTCCATTTATCAGCTTTACTATTAACAGTTATTTTTCCGTTTTCGTCCTTAGTAAATAAATCTTTGCTATTAAGTTCTATATCATTAGCTAGTTTAATAGTTTTTCCTTTAAAGTCATCCTTAGCTACAGAAGTAGTTTTACCACTTGCTATCGCACTGAAACCTTTTAATTGATACTTATCTTTTATAATAAGCTCTGTTTTGTTTTTATCATACCAACTAAGGTCATATACTTTAACTAGTTCTTGATAAATTTCAATATCTTTGTCTACTACTTCAAAGCTTCCACTATACGTTTCATATCCATCTGCAGCTATATAATATGTATATGTTCCTGCTGCTAATTCATATACATTATCTTCTTTAGGATTTATAGTATTTTGATCTTTATCTTTAACTGTTATATTTTCATCTGTAGTAGAATTTGTTTTGATGCTTACATTATATGCTTTTTCTAATTTTACAGATATTTCTTTAGTCGTATCTTGATTTATCTTTTCTATTATAAAGTTTTCTATTTTTAATCCATAGCCTTCTGCTTCTGCATAGTATTTATATTCTCCTGGAGTTAATGTATATGAACCATCTTCATTTGCTTCGACAACTTTATCAGATTCATCATAAACAGTTACTTTTACATCTTTTGGTGTTGTCTTAAACATTACTGTTGTAGGTATATAACTTAAAGTAACGTCTATAATATTATTTTCTGGTGTATAAGTAAATTCTTCTGTTTTAGTTATATAGTTTTCTCTTTCTACTGTATATGTATATTTTTCATTTTCTTTAAGATTAATATAACTTGTATCATTTAATTTTGATATTACTTGGTTATTACTATCTTTTAAAGTTACAGTAGCATCTGAAGGTGACATACTAAATGATAAAATATCTATTGTTTTATCTGAGAATGTAGTTATACCATCTATTACTTCCCATAGTCTAAATTTATTTTGTGCTGTCATGTTTTTATTTAATAAATTTGCTACAGTTCCATCCTTAAATTCTGTCTCTATTTTACTTCCATTTTCTCCAAAAATTGATTTGTCATTATCTGTTTCAGTAATATTTAAATAATAACAATCATGTATATTCGGATTAATAGTTTTTCCTACAATAGATGCAAAATTATCTTTAGCCTCTACATTTCCTAAATTATAGCAATTGTATATTTTTCCATTTTTTCCATCATTATCTGCAGATCCTACTATACCTCCTGCTATTGTACCTTCTGTTTTTACTTTACCTAGATTGTAGCAATTTCCAAGATAGAATTTTTCATTTGTCTTAGTTTGATATCCTCCTACTATACCACCTAGATAAGAAGAATCTTTACTTTTTCCAGTTATAGAACCTGTATTATATGAATTTATTACATTTACATTAGAAGTACTACCTGCTATACCACCTACATACTTATTTCCTTGTACATTACCATTGTTGACACAATCTTCTATTAAAATTCCAAGTGATGTTCCTATTATTCCACCACAACCAGATGTTTCTGTAATAATAGTTCCATTATTTTTACAGTTTGATATATAATATTTATCACTTCCTTGAGATCCATCAAAATGACTTGTTATACCTCCAACTGATCCTTCTGTTGCTTCAAGTTTACCTTCATTAATACAATTTTTGAAATTTGTGCTATATGTAAAACCTACTAATCCAGCAACTTGTGACTTAGCTAAAACATCTACTTTATTTATACAATTATTTATAGTAGAACTTTGCGAAGTGCCGACTAATCCAGCCACACAATTTCTACCATTTATACTACCTTCAACTGTAACATTTTTTAATGTTGAGTTTGAAATTGCTCCAAATAAGGCAACATCTCTATCATCACTTCTATTTAAAACAATGTTGCTAATTGTATGATTTGCACCATCAAAATTTCCTTTAAAATTAGCTTTTTGTGTTCCTATTGGTAACCAGTCACATTCACTTTCAACTAATTGTATGTCACTTGCTAAAGTAATAGTTTTTCCTTTAAAATCTACAGCGTCTGAATTTACACCGTTTACTAATACGGCTAATCCTGCAAGTTGACTTCCATTTGTTATTGTAAAGCTATCTTTTGTACTATCATACCAAGATGTGTCATAAGCTTCTTGAAGACTAATTTCTTTTGTTATTTTTTGTCCATTTACTTGGATTTCACCAGTTAATTCTTTATAGCCTATAGCTTTTATGCTATAAGTATATTTACCATCTTTTAATTTGTAAGTTAATCCATCTTCTTCAGAAGCTACATCTTCTTTATTCTCAGTTTTTACATTTATTTTTAGTCCCTTTAAATTTTCAGTATTTAATTTAAATACTACATCATATGTTTGAGCTAAATTTATGTTTATTGTTTCATCTTTTGTTGCTGCAAAACTACCTTTTTGTGTCCAGTATCCTTCTTTATACACTTGATAAGTATAATCTCCTTTTTCAAGTATATAAACACCATTTTCAAGATCTAGCACTTTATTTTTACTATTTTTTACTACTACAGTAGCATCACTAGGGTCTACTACAAAAGATATTTTATAAGCATTTGGTAATGTAAGTTGCATAGTTTGATCTTTGCCATTTATTCTTAATATACCTTTTTTAGTAACATATCCATCACGACTGATAGTATAACTATATTTACCATTTATAAGTCTAAATATATTGTTATCTGTCATGAAATTTTTACAACTATTTTTATTTATTTCGTTATTATTTGAATCATATAAAGTTATATTTGCATCGTCTATATCTCCAGCTTCTCCTTTTACTTTAAATGTTGCCTTATATGATTTTGTTAAAACAGTTTCTTCTTTTGATATTGTCCAACTGTAATAAGTGTTATTTTTAGAATTTACGTTTTTATTTAATAAATCTGCTATTTTAGAATTTATCAAATCTTCATTTTTATAATTGTCACCATCTATGTAATAACTATCTACTGCTTGAGTTCCTGATTTTACTATCGATTGATTGCTTGAGCTATAACAATTTTTAACAACACCTTCATTATTTGAAACTAGACTAGAATCTGTTAAGCTATATGAGTTTACAACTTTACCTTTATTAGTGTTTGCGATTTCTCCGTTTCCTCTAATTCCTAAATTTATAACTATTGCATCCTTACCTAAATTTTTAAATAAACTTCCATTTAGTCCTTGTACAAAATAGCTTGCACCATCAAAAGTTCCATTAAATTCTTTATCTGTTTGAATTAATGATTTATTATTTAAATTTATATTATTTGATAAAACTATTGTCTTACCGACAAAATCTTTTCCTTCGTCTATTAATTTAATTAATCCTGCTAATTGAGAATTAGTAGATATATTGAAACTATTATCAGTATCATTATACCAATCTGTATTTACAGATTCACCATCCCATAAATCAGATGTTTTTATCAATTTTACATAAATATTTTTGCTTGAATTATTTACTGTGAAAGTATTAGTTTTTGATTCGTAATTTTCTTTTGATACTTCATAAGTATATGTCCCATTTGCTAATGCATAGATACCTTCATATGAAGTATTCATTTCATTTCCTTGGCTATTTTTAACAACTACAGTAGCATCTGATGGATTTAAATCAAATTCTACATCATAGACTTCTGTTTGTGTTATAGCATTATTTTCATATTTCCATCCTAGATATCCATTATCAGTAGTAACCTGTGCATTTAGTAAACCTACTATTTGTTCAAAATGTTCTGATGTCGGAGTAAAATATATATTATCTCGTTGAGTTACACCACCAGACCAGCCAACTACATTTCCTATATAAGATAGTCCTTCTACTTGACCTACTGTACTACAATTTGATACAGAACCTCCAGCTTGATAATAATCTCCACCGAATATTCCTCCGCCTTGTTCTATACTGTATATATCACCACTATTGTAGCAGTTATCTATATTACCGCCCCATACAAATCCAGCTATACCGCCTGAATATTTATAATTATATCCTGTTCCAATTGTACTATTTTGTGTTCCTTTAAATACAGTTATATATCCTGTATTATAACAGTTTTTTACATATGCATTTATATGTGCTATAGCACCAGCTATACCACCTGCATCCCAAATAGCTTCTACATAAGCTGTATTGTAGCAGTTTTGAACTGTACCCTCTTCAATCCATCCAGTTATACCACCGCCATTAAAATGTCCATAGATTTTACCAGTATTGTAACAATCAGAAACTATACATTTAGCTTCAGTTGTTCCTTTAGAAACACCTGTTATACCTCCTGCACCTTTCATAGTATTATAAATGCAGTCAATTCCCCAACAATTTATTCTGCCGCTATTAGAACATCTTTTTACAGTAGACACATTGTAACCAACTATACCACCCATAAAATCTCTAGCATCTATAGTAGCAGAGTTTTTACATCTATCTACTGTTCCTAAGTTTTTACCTACTACACCACCGACATAATCTTCAGTGGCTTTTATAGTAACATTTGAATTGATATTTTGAATTGTACCTTCATTGATTGCAACAAGACCACCAACATAATTTTTACCAGTTACTTTTCCTGATAAATTTATTTTCTTAATAGTACCTTTGTTGTAAGCAAATAAACCTTGATAATCCTCCTCTGAAGATATGTTTAAATTAGAAATTTTGTTGTTTTGACCATTGAAAGTCCCTTCAAAAGGATTTTCTTTAGTACCGATTGGAGTTATTTCTACATCTTCTAAGTCTAAATCAAATTCTAAATTTATAGTTTTTCCTTTAAAACTATCTTGTACCTTATTTCCTCCTGCATCTTCAGCAGTACCATTAACGATTCTAGATAATAATACTAAATCGTCTTCTGAAGAAATTTCAAAGCTTGTTTTTTCAGAATCATACCAACCAACTTTAACTGAAGTTGATTCTGTAGCTTCTTCTGCTTGTTCTTTTTCTCTAGATTGCTCTTTTTGAGCATCCTCTGTAGTTTCTTCAGTTTTTTCTATATCTTCTGTTGAAGCTTGATTGTTTTCTTGAACTTGCTCTACTTCACTTTGTTCTATAGCATCTGCAACTACCATAAATAATGATGTTGAAGACATTGTTATAGCCATACAGATTGCCATACATATAGCAGATATAGATTTAAACTTCTTGTTCATTACAGACTCCTCCCTTTATTATAATTTTTAAGAAAATATGAAATAAAATTAGATATATTCCCCCAATTTATTCCTTATTTATATATATTTCTTTAATATAATTATAAAATAAAAGGTATTTACAAAAAGTATGATTTACAATGCATTTAGGATAATTATTATTACTACTACTAAGATTACTACTAATGATATTATTATTACTACTAAATATAAAAAAGGATATAAAATAGATTTTATTCTATCTTATATCCTTCTTTAGGGGTTACTCTTTTGGGAGAAATTTATAAATCTTTAAAATATTTGCTCTCCTTAGTTCAAGCAGAGTAATAATATGTAATATTTTTATAAAAAAGTTTTATTACTATATTAAAAATACAACATATTTAGATATTTGAAAAGTACGATTTTAGAAGTTATACTTCGATACAAAATTAGTTATTCTAAACTTATACTTCTAACAAATCTCATAAATTATTTTTTTAAGTTGTAGAAAGATTTTAATCCACAGTATCTAGCTGGATCTCCTATCATTTCTTCTATTCTTAATAATTGGTTGTATTTAGCAACTCTATCAGTTCTTGATGGAGCACCAGTTTTTATTTGTCCAGCATTTACAGCTACAGCTAAGTCAGCTATAGTAGTATCTTCAGTTTCACCAGATCTGTGAGATATTACTGCAGTATATCCAGCTCTTTTAGCCATTTCTATAGCATCTAAAGTTTCAGTTAAAGTACCTATTTGGTTAACTTTTATTAATATAGCATTAGCTACACCAGCTTCTATACCTCTTTCTAATCTTTCAGTATTTGTAACGAATAAATCGTCACCAACTAATTGAACTTTTTTACCTATTCTTTCAGTAAGAACTTTCCATCCATCCCAGTCTTCTTCATCTAAACCATCTTCTATAGTTATTATTGGGAAGTTAGTAGTCCAATCTTCATATAAATCAACCATTTCTTCAGCAGTTAATTCTTTACCTTCTCCAGCTAAAACATATTTTTTAGTTTCTTCGTTGTACATTTCAGAAGCAGCAACGTCAAGTCCTAACATAACATCTTTTCCTGGTTCTAATCCAGCTTTAGTTATAGCTTCAACTATTAATTCTAATGCTTCTCTGTTTGATCCTAAGTTTGGAGCGAATCCACCTTCGTCACCAACACCACAAGCTAATCCTTTTTCTCCAAGAACTTTTTTAAGAGAGTGGAATACTTCTGCACCCATTCTTAAACCTTCTTTGAATGATGGTGCACCAACTGGTAATATCATGAATTCTTGAACATCTACATTGTTATCAGCATGTTCTCCACCATTTAATATGTTCATCATTGGAACTGGTAATTGTTTAGCATTAACTCCTCCTATGTATTGGAATAATGGTAAACCTATTTCATTTGCAGCAGCTTTAGCAACAGCCATAGATACACCTAATATAGCATTTGCTCCTAATTTACCTTTGTTTGGAGTTCCATCTAATTCTATTAATAAAGCATCTATTCCTGGTTGATCAAATGGATCTAATCCTTCTAATTCTGGTGCTATTATTTCATTTACGTTTCTAACAGCTTTTTCAGTTCCTTTTCCTAAATATCTGCTTTTGTCACCATCTCTTAATTCAACAGCTTCAAAAGCTCCTGTTGATGCTCCAGATGGAACTATAGCTCTTCCTTCTGTTCCACTTTCTAAAGCTACTTCTACCTCTACTGTAGGATTTCCTCTTGAGTCTAAGACTTCTCTTGCGTATACTGATTCTATTACTGACATATTTTTCTCCTTTCAATCGTTCACTAATTAAGACTATTATATTCTTAAATTCATATTTTTACAAACAAATTGATGGGTAAGTTTATAAATTTTATGTATTTTAATAATATTTTAATCTCTTTTATTTTTTATTATTTTATTAAAGAATGACCAGTCATTTCTTCTGGTTTTTCTAAATTCATCATATCTAATAAAGTTGGAGCTATATCTGATAATCTACCATCTGTTAATAACTCTCTACCTTTAAAATCTTCTCCAGCAACTATAAATGGAACTGGATTTACAGAGTGCGCAGTTACAACTTTTCCTGTTTCAGGATCTGACATTAATTCAGCATTTCCATGGTCAGCAGTTATTATTGCACTTCCGCCTATTTCAACTATTTTGTCTACTAATTTACCAACACAATTATCTACAGTTTCAACAGCTTGTACAGCAGCTTCCATTACACCTGTATGACCAACCATGTCAGGATTAGCGAAGTTTACAACTATAAAGTCGTATTTATCTTCATTTATTTTTTCTAATACTTTTTCTAATAATTCTGGTGCAGACATTTCTGGTTTTAAATCATAAGTCGCAACCTTTGGTGAAGGAATTAATTCTCTATCTTCACCTTCATTTGGTTCTTCAACTCCACCGTTAAAGAAGAATGTTACATGAGCATATTTTTCAGTTTCAGCAGCTCTTAATTGAGTTTTACCTAATTTTGATAAATATTCTCCTAATGTATTACTTAATGATTGTGGTCCAAATGCTATTTGAACATTTGGTAAAGTCACATCATATTCTGTTAAACAAACAAAGTAAGTATTTATATCTGCTCTTTCAAATCCTGTAAATTCTTTATCCACTATAGCTCTAGATATTTCTCTAGCTCTATCTGGTCTGAAATTAAAAAATATTACCGAATCACCTTCAGATATTTTTCCTACAGGTTCTCCATCTTCAACTATTACAGTTGGTATGATAAATTCATCTGTAGCACCTTTTTTGTAAGAGTTAGATATAGCTTCCTCAGCAGATGGTGAAACTTCACCTTCTCCAAATACCATAGCTTTATAAGCTACTTCTACTCTTTCCCATCTCTTATCTCTGTCCATTGCATAGTATCTACCATTTACAGTAGCAAATTTTCCACAGCCTATTTCAGCCATATATTTTTCTATTTCTTTGATATATCCTAGACCACTTTGTGGATCTGTATCTCTACCGTCTGTAAATGCATGTACATATACATTTTTAACATCTTTTTCTTTAGCCATTTTTATTAATGCTTTAAGATGATCTATATGTGAATGAACACCGCCATCAGATAATAATCCCATTATATGAACAGCTTGTTCTTTTCCATTTTGCATTGCTTTTACTAAGATTTGATTTTCGAAAAAATCTCCATCTTCTATTGCTTTTGTTACTCTAGTTAAATCTTGGTATACTATTCTTCCTGCTCCGATATTTGTATGACCAACTTCCGAGTTACCCATTTGTCCATCTGGAAGACCTACGTCAAGACCACTAGCTTTTATTAATGTATTAGGATAAGTTGCTTGGATTTTGTCTAAGTTAGGAGTTTTTGCTTCTTTTACAGCATTTCCAACAGTAGTATTACTTTCTCCAAAACCATCCATGATTATTAATGCTACTGGTTTTTTCATATTTTTAAGTTATCTCCTATTTAAAATTTACAAGAGCAACATAATCATCAGCTTTAAGTGATGCTCCACCTACTAAAGCTCCATCTATGTCACTTTGTCCCATTATTTCTGATACATTTGCTGGTTTAACACTACCACCATATTGTATTCTTACTTCATTAGCTAACTCACCATAAACTGAAGCTACTACTTCTCTTATATAAGAAATAACATCATTAGCTTGTTCTGCAGTTGCAGTTTTTCCAGTTCCTATAGCCCATATTGGTTCATAAGCTATAACAACTTTAGCTAAGTCTTCTTTAGCTACATCTTTTAATCCAGCTAATATTTGAGTTTTTACGTGATCTTTAGTAACTCCTGCTTCTCTTTGTTCTAAAGTTTCACCACAGCATAATATTGGGTTTATTCCAACAGCTATAGCTTTTAATACTTTTTTGTTTACTGTTTCATCAGTTTCTCCAAAATATTCTCTTCTTTCAGAGTGTCCTATTACTACATAATCTATTTCTATTTCTTTTAACATTTCTGCAGACACTTCACCTGTAAAAGCACCTTGTGTTTCATAGTGCATATTTTGAGCACCAACTTTTATGTCAGTTCCTTTAGTTGCTTCTTTTAAGTCTTTTAATTGTAAAAATGGTGCACATATTACTGCTTCTACATCTTCTCTGTTAGCTCTAGTTCCTACTTCTTCAACAAAAGCTACAGCTTCTTTTATAGTTTTGTGCATTTTCCAGTTTCCTGCAATTATTGGTTTTCTCATACGAATATCCTCCCTTCGAATATATCTATTACACGATTATTCTTTTAGTTTATATCTAATATCTAACGATATCATTTTTTAATTAAATATTATTTATTGTCTAAAGCTACTATTCCTGGTAATTCTTTACCTTCTAAAAATTCTAATGAAGCTCCTCCACCAGTTGAAACGTGAGTCATTTTATCTCCGAATCCTAATTGATTAACAGCAGCTGCACTATCTCCACCACCTATTACAGTAGTTGCATCTTCTAATGCTGCCATAGCTTTTGCTATTGCTAAAGTACCACCTGCAAATGCTTCAAATTCAAATACACCCATTGGTCCATTCCATACGATTGTTTTAGAACCTTTAACAACTTCTACAAATTTTTCTACAGTTTTTGGTCCTATATCTAAACCTTCGTATCCATCAGCTATATTTTGATCTTCTGTTATTACTACTTCTGCATTTGGTGAGAATTCATTAGCTGTTTTGAAATCTACTGGTAAATATAATTTAACACCTTTAGCTTCAGCTTTTGCTATCATTTCTTTAGCATAGTCTACTTTATCAGCTTCTAATAATGAGTTTCCTATTTCATATCCTTGAGATTTTAAGAAAGTATATGCCATACCTCCACCGATTATTAAATTGTCAACTTTTTCTAATAGAGCATTTATAACATTTATTTTGTCAGAAACTTTAGCTCCACCAAGTATTGCAGTAAAAGGTCTAACTGGATTAGCTACTGCTTCTCCCAAGAATTTTAATTCTTTTTGAATTAAGTATCCACAAGCTCTTTCTTGTAAAAATTCTCCAGCACCTACAGTTGAACAGTGAGCTCTATGAGCAGTACCGAATGCATCATTTACAAATACATCTGCTAAAGAAGCTAATTCTTTAGAGTAGTTTTCTTCGTTTTTAGTTTCTTCTTTTCTATATCTAGTGTTTTCTAATAAAACAACATCTCCATCTTGCATTTTTTCTACAGCAGCTTTTGCATTTTCTCCAACAACATTAGCATCTGCAGCAAATACTACTTCTTTATTTAACATTTCAGATAATCTTTTTGCAACTGGTGCTAAAGATAATTCTGGTTTAGCTTCTCCTTTTGGTTTTCCTAAGTGAGAACATAATATAACTTTTGCACCTTTTTCTATTAAGTATTTTATAGTAGGTAGTGCACCTATTAATCTATTTTCATCAGTTATTACTCCATCTTTTAATGGAACATTAAAATCGCATCTTACTAAAACTTTTTTTCCTGTAACATTTATATCTTCTATTGTTTTTTTGTTTAACATTGACATAATTAAACTCCTTTCAAAAGTAAACTTTTTCTATCTTACTATAATATACCATATTTATTAATAAAGTTGTATAAATTATGTTAATTATACATCATATTTTGTATATTATTGTATTTATGTATACTTTTTAATTATCAAAATCTTTACTGTTATATACTATTTGAAATTAATCACATCTTTTTTAGATAAAACAATTTATTATCGATAAAAAAATCAAAATTTTTTCATTTATGTGTATTATTATATTTATTTTTATATACTATAATTTCCTATGTCTTGTAAAAAAGTCCGGACATGTAGCATATACCACAAACCCGGACCTATAATCCTAAACTATTTTGCTAAGTTTGCAAAATATCCTAAAGTTCTTATTAATTGAGATGTGTAAGACATTTCATTGTCATACCAAGATACAACTTTAACTAATTGTTGTCCGTTAACTTCCATAACTCTTGTTTGAGTTGCATCAAATAATGAACCATAGCTTATTCCTACTATATCAGAAGATACTAAGAATTCTTCAGTATATCCGAAAGATTCATTTGAAGCTTCTTTCATAGCTGCATTTACTTCTTCTACTGTAACATTTTTATCTAATGTACAAACTAATTCAGTTAATGAACCAGTTACAACTGGAACTCTTTGAGCAGCTCCGTCTAATTTACCTTTTAATTCTGGTATAACTAAACCTATAGCTTTTGCAGCTCCTGTAGTATTTGAAACTATGTTTCCTGCAGCAGCTCTAGCTCTTCTTAAGTCACCTTTTGGATGAGGGCCATCTAAAGTATTTTGATCGTTAGTGTATGCATGTATAGTAGTCATTAAACCTTTTTCAACACCGAATTTGTCATTTAAAGTTTTAGCCATTGGTGCTAAACAGTTAGTTGTACAAGAAGCTCCTGATATAACTGTTTCAGTTCCATCTAATATATCATTATTTACATTGAATACTATTGTTTTAACATCACCTGTTGCTGGTGCAGATATAACAACTTTTTTAGCTCCTGCTTTTATATGAGCTTCAGCTTTTTCTTGAGAAGTAAAGAATCCTGTACATTCTAATACTATATCTACTCCAAGTTCTGCCCATGGTAAGTTTTCTGGGTTTCTTTCAGCAGTTACTTTTATTTCTTTTCCGTTAACTACGAAAGCTCCTTCTTTAACTTCTATTTCTCCGTTGAATCTACCTTGAGCAGTATCATATTTGAATAAATGAGCTAACATTTTTGCATCTGTTAAGTCGTTTATTGCTACTACTTCAAATTTATCAGTTTGTTCCATTAATTTTCTTAATGCTAATCTTCCTATTCTACCAAATCCATTAATTGCTACTTTAACCATTGATTTAACCTCCTAAAAATAAAACCTTTTTTATTATTCATATATTTAACAAATCATATTTAATTAATTTATCTATTTTTTATATTTTATATATTAACCATTTGTATATTTAACCATTTATTAATTCTAAAAGTCTTTTTCCACTAACTTCATCTGTGACTAAGACTAAATTTTCTTTTATTATTTTAGAAATTGCTAAGAAAGCTTCTGCCTTTTTAGCGCCCGCAAATATTGTTATTACATCTCTTGCCTCATCTACTGTTTCTAGATCGATTCCGATTGTATTTAATTTATACACGATCTTCCCGTCCTTATTAAAGTAGTATCCAAAAGCTTCTCCGATAGCTTCCTTGCTTAAAATCATTTCTGACTTTTCCTCTGATGTATTTCTTCTAACCAACATTTCATCCGCTCTACCCACACCAAATACTACTATATTTGATTTATGTAACAAATCTAATGTTTTTTTAATTTCTGGCTCTTGAGTCAACAGATCCATAGATTCCTTACATAACTTATCCGGTAAATTAAGTAATTCATATTTTGAATGTAGGGATTTACTTATATTTGCTACTATGTTATTGGATTGAGTTTCCACATTTGTACCAACACTACCTCTCGCAGGTACTACCATTACATCACTAAATACTTTATCGTCTCTGATATTTTTTGAAAACTCAAGTAATGTTGTACCTCCTGTTACTGATACTACATCGTCGTCTTGTAGTATTTTAATAAAATAATCGGCAGCTGATTTGCTAACATCAACTAACACACTTTTATTTTTTTCATAATCACCAGGTACAAGTATTACCTTTTTTATGCCTAATAATTTTTTTAATTTATCTTCTAGTGTAGATAATCCCATGATTTCATCCATTATATCACTTAGATTTTCTAGAAGTTCTATACCATCTTCAGTTACTTTCATTCCTGATGTGGCAACATTTATTAAGCCTTGTTCTTTTAATATTTCAGTTTCCGAACGCACAACTCTCTCGCTCATATCTAAAACATTTGCTAAACTTCTTCTTCCGATTGTTCCGTTTAGATATATTTGTTTTAGTATTTTGTAACGATTAGTCATAATATCAAGCACTTGTGGTATCAATTTTTGTTGCATTTTTAAAAAATCATTCATATTTTCATCCTTATTCATGTATTATTTTTAATTGGGACTTATTTTGTCCTGTGTTTAATTTTATGTCCCACAAGATAATTATATTTTATATTAGATATAATTATTTTTCAATATTTTTTTTGAACTTCTTATTTTTTTTTGTATATATCTAAATATTATTTATTTTTTATCTTTGAAACCGTTTTTACAATTATTTTAGTTAAGTAATAATTTGTTTTCTTTTGCTAGATGGTAGAATTTTCATATCTTCTCTGTACTTTGCAACCGTTCTCCTAGCTAGCTCTATACCTTTTTCACTTAAAATTATTTTTATTTTTTCATCACTTAATGGTTTACTCTTGTTTTCATTTTTTATTATTTCCTTAATAAGATTTTTTATTTTAATAGATGATATATCTTCTAATTCATTTGAAAAGAAATATCTAAATTCAAATAATCCATAAGGTGTTAATATATATTTTCCGTTTACACCCCTACTTATTGTAGATTGATGTAATTGTATTTCATTAGCTATTTCTTGCATAGTCATTGGCTTTATGTAATTTATGCCATTTTCAAAAAAATCCCTTTGTCTTTTTACTATTTGCTCTGCAATCTTTAATATAGTAGATTTTCTATTTTCAATATTTTTTATTAAACTTAATGCACTATTTAATTTAGTATTTACAAATTGTTTTGTTTCATCATCATAATCATTTTTTTGCAATATATTTTTATAAAAATTGTTTATATTTATACTTAAATTATCCATCTGACTTGTAATAACTATAAATTCATCATCTATCTTTTTTACTATTACATCTGGCTTTATATATTGTATATCATCACTTTGATATATTTTACCTGGTCTAGGTTCCAAACTTTTTATTATATTCATATAATATATACATTTATTTTGACCAATTTTATATTTTTTACATATATCTTTTATTTTTTTTGAACCTATATTATCTAAATCTTCTTTTACAATTTGATTTAATATTTTATCATTTATGCCTAAACTTTTGAGCTGTATTAATAAACATTCTGAAAGGTTAGTTGCCCCTACTCCACTTGGGTCAAGAGATTGAATATAATTTAGACATATATTATATTCATTTTCATCTATTTTAAGATTATTAAAAATATTTTTTTCATCTTGCTTATTTAAATATCCATCTTCATCTAAACTATCTATTATATATTCACAAATTTTTCTTTCCCTTTTTGAAATTTTTAAATAGCTAATTTGATTTTTTAAATAGTCATATAAATTTTGATTTTCTTTGATCATATTTTCAAAATTACCTTCATCTCTCACATTGAATGCAACTTCATTTTTATCTGTATATGTAAATTTCTGCGTATTTTCTATATATTTTATCCAGTCTATTTCTATATCGCTATTTTTAAATTCTATCTCTATCAATGGATTTTCTTCTTCTTGTTTTTTTATTTCATTTTCAAGTTCTATACTACTCATACTCAAAATAGATAATGATTGTATTATCGTTGTATTCATTACAAGCTTTTGAGACTGTGTCAAATCCAATCCATAATCTACATCCATCAAAAACATATCCCCCCTTCATAATTTATTTTATATTATTATTAATATAAGAAAATCTTTATTTTTTAAATCTTTTTTAAATCACATATACATAAATTATATATTTAAATGAAAAAAAATAGAAAACACTAATTTAATTATAATTAGTATCTTCTATTTTTTTATTATTTTATAGTGTTTAATATTTCTATTAATTCTTCTTCTGTAAAGTTATATTTTTCGTTACAGAAATGACAAGTTACTTCTGCTTTTTTGTCTTCTTCTATTATAGCTTGAAGCTCATCTCTTCCTATAGATTGAAGAACTCTTGCAGTTCTTTCTTTTGAACAATTACATTCAAATCCAACTTCACACATATCTAATATTTTAGGATCTAAATCTTTAAGTACTATTTCTAGTATATCTTCTGGTTTGTTGCCTTGTTTTAATAAAGTAGTTATTGATTGTATATCTGAAACATTTCTCTCTAAAGTAGATATAGTTTCTTCACTAGCAAATGGCATTAATTGAACTATAAATCCACCAGCTTGTTCAACATCAAATTCTTTACATAGTATACTTTCTTCAGTTCCATCTTCTTTAGTTATTTTTCTTTCAACTTCGTTATTTCTAGTTAAAACACCTAATGATACTACTGAAGGAGTTTGTTCAGATAAAGCAAAGTAATGAGTAAAGTCTTCTGCTATTTCTCCACTTACTAATGGATAAGATCCTATATAAGGTTCTTTTAGACCTAAATCTTTTATAACTTGTACATGTCCGTCTTTGCCTACAGCTCCTGCTACATTTAATTTTCCATTTGCATAGTTTTCAACTTGAACATCAGGATTTTGGACATATCCACGAACTTTACCCTTTGAATCAGAAGTTGCAAGTATAGTTCCTATAGGTCCTCCACCTTTAATTATAACGGTTAATTCATCTTTTTCATTTTTCATCATAAGACCCATCATACTAGTTGCAGTTAAAGTTCTTCCAAGTGCTGCTGTTGCCACCTTTGTTGTGTTGTGATTTTTTCTTGCTGTCTCTACCATTTCTCTAGTAGTTGCTACATAAGCTCTTACTTCATCATTACCACCTGTAGCTTTTATTACATAATCTTTCATAGTATTCCTCCATTTATCCTTCGTTTAATTTAATGTTATTTTCTACAGATAAAGAAAATTCTCTCACTATCTTCACTTGGAGACTCAAATGTAAAATCTCCATAAACTTTTATCTTAGAAAATCCCGCTTTATTAAGCATTTTTATTATTTCTTCTTCTGTATATGCTCTTTGTAGATGAACTTCTTCGTATTTATCAAATTTTCCACCTTCATCCGCTACAAAGAAAGTAAGCTCCATTTCTACTAAATTTTGCTCATCATCAAAATAATTTTGCCACATATAAGATACATTTTCTCTATTTTCTCCATACATATTATCTCCTAAAATAGTTGATAATTTGTAAAATGAACTGATATCAAAAATAAATATACCTTCTTCTTTTAGTAATTCATAAGTCTTAGAAAATACATTTTCTAAATCTTCATCATAAGTTATATAGTTAAATCCATCGCAAGCACATAAAACACAATCTAAATTAGTAACATCAAAATCAAGCTCTGATATGTCTTGTTCTAATAAAACTAATTCTATATTTTGTTTTTCTGCTTTTGTTCTAGCTACATTTAGCATCTCGTCAGATATATCTATTCCTGCTATATCATAATTTTTTTTAGCTAAAGGTATAGTTATATTTCCTGTTCCACAAGCCAACTCTAAAATATTTTGAACTTTAGCATCTTCTTTTTTTATTATTTTTTCTATATAATCTATCCAGTTTTCATAATCAACATCATCCATTAATTCATCATAAACAAATGCAAATTCTCTATATTGATCCATCCTTATTATTTTTCCCCTTACTTTCTTGTTCTTTTTTGATTTTTTTCTTTCGAGCAGTAAGTATTCCGCCTATCTTACCAGCTTCCTTTGCTGTAAGACCTGCCCATCCTTTTTCAGTTACTTTATCAATTAATCCTAACTCTGAAGCAATCTCATATTTCATTATATCATTGTCTGTCAATGGTTTATCTTTCTTAGTGTGATTTTTTTTAGTTTTTTCACATTTATATATTAATTCTTTAGTTAATTCTTTATTATCCATAAAAATACCCCTTTCAAATTTACATATTCTATATTTAAATTATTGCCAAATTAATGTATTATATGCACTCATTTACATGATTTATTTTTTATACAATTACTTAATTTATTTGGATTTGAAAGAGATACTTTTATATTACATAAAAAATTTTATTTTAATTTAAATTAAAATAGCTCAAAAAACACTCCCTAATATTAGGGAGTGTTTTTATATACTTCTACCAAGCAGCTACAAATCCATCAGTTCTAGGTTCGCTAGCTCCAACTAAAGTTCCATTTTCATCTCTCATTATAATTTGTCCTCGCCCCATATTCGTAGACTCTGGTAAGACTGTTATATTATGACCTCTTCTAACTAATTCTTCTGTAACGGCAAATGGAAAAGCTCTTTCAACTTGAATATTTTTGCCGCCTACCCATTGCCATCTCGGTGCATCTAACGCTTCCTGTGGATTCATTCCAAAATCAATAGTATTCATGACGACTTGAAGGTGTCCCTGAGGTTGCATAAATCCACCCATAACACCAAACGGCCCTACTGCTTTTTTGTCTTTAGTTAAAAATCCCGGAATTATTGTATGATATGGTTTCTTATTTGGTTCTATACAATTTTCGCTATTTTCATCTAAATTAAAATTATTTCCTCTATTATGTAAGGCTATTCCTGTCCCTGGAACTACTATTCCTGAACCAAATCCACAATAATTACTTTGTATATAACTAACCATATTTCCTTCTGCATCTGCTGTACAAAGATATATAGTTCCTCCACAAGAAGGATCACCATATTTTGGCATTATAGCATTGTATCCTATTAACTGACTTCTCTTTTTAGCATATTCTTTTGAAAGTAATTCTTCTTTTGTAACTTTCATATATCTACAATCAGAAACATATTTTTGTCCATCTACAAATGCTAGTTTCATAGCTTCTATTTGTTGATGTATGGTTTCTACATCACCATGAGTTTTTACATTTAATCCTTCTATTATATTAAGTGCCATAAGAGCTACTATTCCATGTCCATTAGGTGGTATTTCATGAATTTCGTAACCTTTGTAATTTATACTTATAGGTTCAACCCATTCAGCCTTAAATTTAGCTAAATCTGACTTTCTAATAAGCCCTCCTGTTTCTCTTGAATATTTGTCTATCTTATCTGCCAAGTCACCTCTGTAAAAAGATTCTCCTTTTGTTTTAGCAATCTCTTTAAGTGTTTTGGCATGATCTTTTAAAGTCCAAACTTCCCCTGCTAAAGGAGTTTTTCCATTATCAGAAAAAACTCTTTTCCATTCATCAAATAAAGGATCATTTAAATCTTTAAAATCATTCTCGTAAGCTTCTTGCCATAGTTTAGATATTATAGGAGATACGGGATATCCATTTTCTGCATATTCAATTGCTGGTTCAAATAATTCTTCAAACTTTAATTTTCCGAATCTATTAGATAATTCTACCCATCCAGAAACTTGCCCTGGAACAGTAACGGGAATCCAGCCATGAACGGGCATCTTATCATATCCTTGATTTTTTATATATTCAGCTGTTGCAAGCTCTGGAGCATGTCCACTTCCATTTAAACCGTATAATTTATCCTTCATCCAAACAAGAGCAAAACAGTCTCCACCAATTCCATTTGAAGTAGGCTCTAAAATAGTCATACAAATAGCTGTAGCAATAGCAGCATCTACTGCATTTCCACCTTTTTTTATAATATCAAGTCCTGCCTGTGCTGCTAGTGGCTGAGATGTAGACACCATACCTCTTCTTCCATATACTAAACTTCTCCTAGATGGATAACTGTATTTTAAAGCATCAAATTCAAAACCCATTTTAAATTCCTCCATTATAAATATAAAACTTAACTATCTATTTTTTAAAATAAGCTTGTGTAGCATTTGCTAAACTTTTCATCATCTTTTGTTGATATCCTTTTTGTGATAGCTTTTGGTCCTCCTCAGCATTAGACATAAATCCCATTTCAACTAATACTGCAGGAACTTCTGACCAGTTAAATCCAGTCAAATCAGATCTTTCATATATATTGTTAAATTTAAATCCATCATTTTTAAAATACGAACTCATTATAGCTGCACATCTATTACTTTCTTTGTAAATTTTCTTTGTATATGTTCCATTTTTCGCTGGTATTTGAAGTGACATTCCACTTGTTTCAGGATTATTTGAACCATCTGCGTGAATTCTAATAACTAAATCTGCGTTATTTTCATTGGCAAAAATTGCTCTTTCTGAATTTGTAATATTTACATCATGACTTTCTCTAGTCATAATAACTTTAAATCCCATTTCTTGTAAATAAGTTCTTAAAATTTTTGCTGCTTGTAAATTTATTTCATATTCTGGAATTCCTGTAGCAACGCCTTGGGTTCCATAAGATACCTTAAACTTCATTTCTGATGACCCTGGACCTATAGGTTCCTGAGACATATCTCCCTTTATTTGATGTCCTGGATCTATACAAATTACATATTTTTCTTCTTTATTTTTTTCATCTGATTTCTTATCTACTTCTTGTTTTGAAGTATTTGTTGTAGCTATATCTGAAGAAGATACTTCATTTGATTTACTACATCCAAAACTTATAAGACCTATCAAAAGTAAAACTACTAGCATCAATAATCTCTTTTTCATAGTTTAATTCCTCCACATACTTTTATATTACTTAAATTCAAATTTTTAATTACTATGTAAATTATAATTTATACAATATCTTAAATCAATTTTGTTAAGTGATAATATAAAAATTTAAGATAAATTTAAAAAAATAGTACATATCTTGTACATTTTAAACCGACCTCAAAAGGCTAGACTTGAAATCTAACGATTGGAGATCGGTTTATTTATTTAAGATGTGTACTATTTTTATTACTCAATAGAACCTTTATATTTAAGTACTTTTATATAAGTGTTTATAGCATCAAGCATTATATCTTCGTTAAAATCAAATTTTAAACTGTGTAATCCATTTACAAATCCTTTTTCTTCATTACGAGCACCTTGCATGAAGAAAAGTCCTGGAACTTCTCTTTGATAATAAGAAAAATCTTCTGAAATCATAAGAGGTTCAGTCTTAGTTATTTTATCTTTTCCAACAGCTTTTACAAATTCATCAAATAATTGTTCATCATTATTTACAGCATAATATCCATCTTGTATATCTACTTTTACTGTACAATTATATGCAACTTCAAATCCCTTAGCAAATTCAAGAAGTCTTTTTTTCATTGTTTCATATACGTCTGGATTAAAACATCTCATAGTTCCTTCTAACTTAACATTTTCAGCTATTATATTTCTAATAGAACCAGCTGTCATTTTCCCAAATGTAAGAACAGCGCCTTCCATTGGATTTAAATTTCTTGAAACTATACTTTGAACAGAACTTACAAAATTTGCTCCGATTAATATTCCATCTATTGTATTTTGAGGAATAGCTCCATGTCCACTTTTTCCTATTATTTCTATATCAATTTCACCATTTTGAGCCATCAAATATCCAGACTTACATCCTATATATCCTTCTGGAAAATCTGGATGAATATGAAGTCCATAAACTTCGTCTACATTGTATTTTTTAAATATACCAGCTTGCATAAGTCTTTCTGCACCACCAGTATCTTCCTCTGCAGGTTGGAAAACAAATACTATATTATCATTTAATGAATCCTTATTGTCATTTATATATTCTAAAAATCCAAGTAATATACTCATATGTCCATCATGTCCACATAAATGCTCTGCTCCATTTTCAGTTGGAAGTGCATCTATGTCTGCTCTAAATGCTATAGTTTTTTTAGGATTTTTTCCTTTTATAATACCAACTGTTGCAGTTTCCAATAATACTTCATATTCTATTTCTAATTTATCTAAATAATCTCTTATATATTTTGCAGTTTTAAATTCTAAATGTGAAATTTCAGCTATTTTATGCAAATTAGTTCTATGATTTTTAACTATTTGATCTATATACGATATATCCTTCATGTATTAATCCTCCAATAACTTTATAATTTATCCTTAATACCCCTAATTATATATGTTTTATATAAATTATCCAATAATTTTTAAATAAATATAATTTCCCATATATTATAAAAAGCTGTAAAAATATAATCGTAAAACTATATTTTTACAGCTTTTATTAATCCTAATATTTATTTTTTAATTAATCTTGGAATTCATCACTTTCTTCGTATAATAAAGCGATTCCACCTTTTGCTGTTTCTTTGTATTTATCCATTAAATCTCTACCAGTTTCATCCATTATTTTAACTA
>CAYVBY010000023.1:0-26481 GCA_964449895.1 uncultured Clostridium sp. | reverse complement strand
GTGTGAATTAAAAATTATTAATTAACCTACTGTTTAATTTTCAAAGTTCTTAAATCAACTTCTTTAGTATATCAAAGTCATTTCTCATTGTCAATAACTTTTTCAACTTTCTTAAGTTGTTTTGCCCTTTTCTCAAGGACAAGTATTACTATATCATCTAACTTTAAAATGGTCAATACTTTTTTTAAAACTTTTTTTATTATTTTTTATTTACAATCCATAAAAAGAAAACGCTTGATTTTCATTCGAAAATATACGAACAAATTCTATTATTTATTATTTATAAATCATATTTAAACTTACGAAACTAATCCCATCTCATTTCAATAACTTTTTAAAATTTTATTAAAATAATATAAAAAGTGCTGCTTCAGGTGGTAAAATAAGCAACACTTTTCTTAATTAAAATGATTTTATTGAAATTTTAATTTACATTAAATTATTTACGATATTATTATTTAATTCTATTTTAACTAGTTTTTTATTTTGATTTAATTATATTCACTAAAATATCTTTGAATTCCCACATATATAGCCCAAGCTATTTTCCCTTGATACTCTTCATCAGTTAGTAACTTAGCTTCTTTTTCATTTGATAAAAAACCACATTCTATTAAACTTGATGGTATTTCATTTTCTTTTATAAGATATATATCATCTCTAGGTTTAATTGCTCGATTATTAGTATTATCTACAACCCTTTTCAATTCTTCCTGAATTAGATTGGCCAAAAATTTACTATCTTCTTTATCTTTTGGATAAAAAGTTTGTGCACCATAGTATTTCGAATCCTGAAATGCATTTAAATGAATTGATATAAACATATCTGCCTGTGATTCTTTAATTATTTTTTTTCTATTTTTCAGATTTTCATTGTATTTTTGTCGTGTTGTTTTATTATCCCCATCTTCATATAAACTTATATCTTCTTCTCTAGTCAAAATAACACTACCCCCACTAGCTTCTATTAATTCTTTTAACTTCTTTGCAATTTGTAAATTAATATCCTTTTCCAAGATAGTTTTATCATCACTCATAGCTCCTGGATCTATACCTCCATGACCTGCATCTAAAATTATAGTTTTATTAGTAACTGGCATATATTTCATAACATCTTCAGAATGATTCTTTATTTTTACTATGAATAAAATAGTTACTAATACAGCTACAAAGAGTATTATGTACTTTAAATTTTTCATATTATCACCCTGTATATTTATATTTTTATCTTAAATATTATATTCCAAAAACAAAAGTGTGACAGATTACTACTCTGCCACACTTTTTCACTATGCTAAAATATATTGATTATTTTTTTATAAAAGTCCCTACCACCATACCAATTAGCATACCAAAACTAACTCCATATGAAATAGAAACTATATTCAGTGTACTTAAAATCGATCCTATACACATTCCCCATACCATTCCTAAAGCCATATAATTACCTTGTTTTGTATCCACATTTTCTTGATCTTCAACTTCTTTATTTTTATTAAAATTAACTGTAATTACAGCAATAGTAATTCCCATAATAACCCAAGGTAAAGCTGCTATTACAAAATCCATCATTCATCATTCCTCCTAAACTATATATCTTCATCTATTAAATTTATTCTTTTTTTAAAAGATTTTATTGTTGTAAAAAAAACTATAAATAAGAACATCAGTAAAATAAATGATGCAATACTTATATATGATCCCATAGATATAGCTGGTAATTGTAATAATGCTGCAATTAATTCAAGATACATAAATGGTGTAAAGAATTGTATAATTTTTTTATAATGTTCTTTCAAAGATTCTTTATCTGAATACATTTCAAAGTTGCCTTCTGAAGCATTCTTTCTTAAATATACCCAATAAAACCAGCTACAAACTACTTATGTTCCTGTTTCTTCCATAAAATCATAATACTCTTGTTTGTTTACTTTTTCAGGTAAAAGATCTATTTGATAAATATATTCACCTGGTTCACTTTTTTCAAACTTATAAAATCCTAAAAAGAATGATTTTAAGGCCCATCCTTGTTTACTCATTTCATTTAACCATTCTTGTTCTTTTTGACTATCTACATACCAACGAAACTTAATCATAACTAGTCCCCCATTTTTTCACTATTTTTTACTAATTCCTTTAATCTTTCAACTTCATTATTAAATGCTTCCTTACCATTAGATGTTATGATATAAGATTTTTTCTTTCTAGATTCTTTTTCTTCGCTATATAATTCTATCCACTTTTTATCTAGTAGTGAATTTATTGCGCCATACAGAGTTCCTGGTCCTAAATTTACTCTTCCATCAGTCATCTCTTGCACATCTTGTATTATTCCATAACCATGATTAGGATTTCTGACTGCTAATAGTATATAAAAAACCGCCTCCGTTAATGGTGTTTTCTTTGCCATATATATCACCTCTCAATATATCGTCATCTGATATATTTATAATATATCAGATGACGATATATCTGTCAACGATTTATTATATTTTTTACAAATATAATAAAAAACTCTCAGCTTAATTGCTGAGAGTAATTTACTATATTTAATTTTTAATAATAATCATTTTAATGATGGAATAATCTTATTCCTGTAAATGCCATTGCTATGTCATATTTATCACAGCATTCGATTACAGCATCATCTCTTACAGATCCACCTGGTTGAGCTATATATTTAACTCCACTTTTGTGAACTCTTTCTATATTGTCAGGGAATGGGAAGAATGCATCTGAACCAACTGTTACATCAGTCATTTTATCAAGCCAAGCTCTTTTAGCTTCTCTTGTGAATACTTCTGGTTTAACTTTAAATATTTTTTGCCATTCACCTTCTGCTAAAACATCCATATATTCATCTCCTATATAAACATCTATTGCATTATCTCTTTCGGCGCGACCTATTTCATCTTTAAATTCAAGTTCCATAACTTGTGGAGATTGACGAAGATACCAGTTATCAGCCTTTTGTCCTGCAAGACGAGTACAGTGAATTCTTGATTGTTGACCTGCACCTATACCGATAGCTTGCCCATCTTTAACATAGCATACTGAATTTGATTGAGTATATTTTAATGTTATAAGAGCTATTTTCATATCTATTAATGCAGCTTCTGGAATTTCTTTATTTTTAGTTACTATATTAGATAAAAGATCTCCATTTACATCTAATTCATTTCTTCCTTGTTCAAAAGTTATTCCATAAACTTGTTTTCTTTCAAGCTCAGCTGGAACATAATCAGGATCGATTTGAATTAAGTTGTAATTACCTTTTTTCTTAGTTTTTAATATTTCTAAAGCTTCATCTGTAAATCCTGGAGCTATAACTCCATCAGAAACTTCCCTTTTTATTAGATTAGCAGTATCTGCATCACAAACATCTGATAATGCTATAAAATCACCAAATGATGACATTCTATCAGCTCCTCTAGCTCTTGCATAAGCACAAGCTAATGGAGATAATTTTCCTAAATCATCAACCCAGTAAATTTTAGCTAATGTATCATCTAATTCTTTACCTACCGCAGCTCCTGCAGGTGAAACATGTTTGAATGATGTAGCAGCTGGAAGTCCTGTCGCTTCTTTTAATTCTTTAACTAATTGCCATCCATTAAAAGCATCTAAAAAATTTATATATCCTGGTCTACCATTTAAAACTTTAACTGGTAAATCTGATCCATCTTCCATAAAAATTCTTGATGGTTTTTGATTTGGGTTACATCCATATTTTAATTGCATCTCGTTCATTTGAAATACTCCTTTTTATAACATATTTTACTTATATCAACTAATTCCTATATTAAAGTTTTTATATTATTAACATTTCAATATATTATTAATAATAGGATTTCTCTTTATATATTCACTTATTTATTATTAAAAGACTATTTATTTTTGTTTATTATTCTTGTTTCGTATTCTCCTGTAGCTATATCTATAAATCTCACAAATAAAGAAACTTTATTATCTTCATTTAAGTTTGTCCAAATCATATTAGTAAATTCATCTATATCTCCACTAATTCCTACTAATTTAGGTTCTCCTTCAAAACTTGGAAGTGGATTTGCATCATGCATATATGTATGAATGAAACGTCCTTCACCTGCTATTGGATTTTCATAAGCAAATGTGTAACGGTTACAAGCATCTGGATTTCCATTGTTGCTTTTTAGTATTGACATTGCATAGTTGTATTTTCCATTTTCTATATGCATTATTCCTGAAATTCTAGGTGTATAGTTAGGTCCATCTGGCTCAAATTCACGGCATCTTAATGATTGTTCGAAAGTAAGCATTTTGTCCATTCCTTCGTATATAGTGTCTGTTTGATCTCCGTTAGTTACAATTGTTTTATTTCCTAAAACTCTTACTGGTGCATATATTATTAATGATGGATCTTCAAGTTTAGATGGGTCAAAAGCTTGAGTTCTTATTCCTTGACCTTCTTCTACAAATATTCTATTTCTACTATTGCTACTTCTACCCATTATAAAATATGCAGTTACTGCTTTTTTTCCGTCTTCTGATTTACCTATTACTATCCCTCTTCCTGGATATGTATTGCTATTTAATTCTTGTGCAAGTGATAACATTTTCATTTTAAAATTCCCCCTACTTAAAATTAATTTAAATAAAAAACCGCCAGGACGCAAATGTTCATAAAAAAACATCACGTGCCCAGGCGGTCGGCATTTCATAGATATATAATCAAGCTCCCTGTGGGTTAATTCCCACAGTATCTAATGATACTTTCCACCAGTTGCTTGACCATTCTTAATTGTACAAATTTATTATACACGAATATTATTTAATATTCAACAATAAAAATCCGTATTTTTAAAATTATTCTAACTAATGAAATAATATCTTAGAATATATACTTAATTTATTTCTTAAGCTTCTCTGTAAGTATGCATTACAGTCTTAAATATTTCCTTTGTAGCTGGCGGAGTCCATGAAATTGCATTTGCTCCTGCTTTAATTGTTTCTTCTATAGATTCGTCTGTATTTCCACCGCTAGCTATAATAGGTATATCTGGATAATGTTCTCTAATTTTTCTAACTAGATTTGGTGTATCTTTAGCTGCAGCCACATTTAATATAGTAGCTCCTGCAGCAATTTGATCATGTACAGATTCTTTCCATTTAACAACAGTTACTATAAGTGGTATATCGATATTTTCAGAAATTTCCTCTATAATATCAGGTGATGTAGGTGCATTAACTACAACTCCTACTGCTCCTTGCATTTCTGAATAGGTTGCAAGCTGAACTATTCTCTTTCCTGTTGTCATTCCTCCACCTATACCAGTAAAAACTGGTCTCTCTGCTGCTACAAGTAATGCATGATTTATAACTGGCTGAGGAGTAAATGGATAAACAGCCAAAATCGCATCTGCATTTATATTTCTTACAATAGCTAAATCTGTAGTAAATGCTAACGATTTTATTCTCCTTCCAAATACAACTATTCCACTGCATTTCCAAATTGATTCCGGTACTCTTACGGATTTCTTTCTAAGTACTCCATCTATGCGGGGCGGATTTTGTTTTAACATATATTATCACCTCTTTGAATTAGTTTAGTAAAACTTAATTTTCTATTATGTAGTTTTGATGTACTCTTTTTTATTATATAATTTTTATTTTTAGCAATTTTAGTAATTATATAATTTAAATATATATAGTGTCAATAATTGAATTTAATAATAAACATAAATAATAATTATTATTTATATTTTCATTTCTAATTAAATTTATCCTTTAAAATAAAGATAAATTTATCCACAACAAAATCTAATATTCTGTCTTTAACATAAAAAGACCTCGAAATCAATGATTTCAAGGTCTTTATAAATATCATATACGATAATACTATCTTTTTGAGAATTGTGGTGCTCTTCTTGCTGCTTTTAAACCATATTTCTTTCTTTCTTTCATTCTAGCATCTCTTGTTAAGAATCCTGCTTTTTTAAGTTCTGGTCTTAATTCAGCATCAGCTTTTAATAAAGCTCTAGATATACCATGTCTTATAGCTCCAGCTTGTCCAGTGAATCCTCCACCTTCAACTTTTACTATAACATCATATTTATTTTCATTGTTTGTTAAAACTAATGGTTGTTTAACGTCTCTTATTAATGTATCGTAATCGAAATATTCGTCTAATGCTCTTCCGTTTACTGTTATATTTCCTTCACCTGCAACTAATCTAACTCTAGCTACAGAGCTTTTTCTTCTTCCTGTTCCGTAGAATTGTACTTTTTCCATGATAACTCCTCCTTTCACCTATCTAATTAGAAGTTTATTACTTCTGGTTTTTGAGCTGCATGAGTATGTTCTGCTCCTGCGAATACTCTTAATCTAGTCATCATTTTTGCTCTTAATTTATTTTTTGGTAACATACCGCTTACTGCGTGAGCTACTACTTCTTCTGGTTTTTTATCCATCATTTCTCTGTAAGAAATTTCTTTTAATCCACCTACATAACCAGTGTGGTATCTATAATATTTTTGATCTAATTTTTTTCCTGTTAAAACTACTTTTGATGCATTTACAACAACAACGAAATCTCCACCGTCTACATGTGGTGTAAATGTTGGTTTATGTTTTCCTCTTAATATAGTTGCTATTTCTGTAGCAAGACGACCTAATGTTTTTCCTTCAGCGTCAACTAAGTACCATTTTCTTTGTACTTCTGCTGGTTTAGCTATATAACTTTTCATGGTTGTCCCTCCTTCTTAATTTTCCAAAATTTTATTTTACCGTTATATATAAAGTCCGGGGCGTTGTGGACTTATTAACACATTCCTATATATTCTAATACATGTAACAAAATGTGTCAAGGTTTAATAATTAACTTTTTTGAGAAATAATCCGTGTGCAGGTGCTGTATGGCCACACATTGATCTGCTCTTAGAATTTATTATTTCTTCCATACTTTGGTTAATTCTTCCTCTTCCGATATCGACAAGAGTGCCTACGATTATTCTCACCATGTTGTATAAAAATCCATTACCACTTATTTCAATAGATATTATACCTTCATCTTCTTGTATCTTAACATCATATATAGTCCTTACTGTGTCCTTTACCGATGATCCTGAGCTCATAAATCCTCCAAAATCATGCGTACCAATCAAATATTTCGATTCTGAGCGAATTTTATCTAAATCCAACTCATATCTCACATGATAGGCTAAATCTTTGTATAAAGGGCTTCTATAAGGTCTATTATATATTAAATACCTATAAGTCTTACCACAAGCATTATATCTTGCATGAAAGTCTATGTCAACATCTTCACAACTAATTATTGAAATATCTTTCGGTAATTTAGCATTTAATGCGTCTGGTATTTTTGATGCAGGTATTTTTGTATTAGTTTTAAAATTTGCAACCTGACCTAAGGCATGTACTCCTGCATCAGTTCTTCCTGAAGCAGTTACTTTTACCTCTTCCTTTGTTATTTCATATATTGCCTTTTCTACTGTTCCTTGTATTCCTAAAGAATTAGGCTGTCTTTGCCAGCCACAGTAGTTTTCACCATTATACTGTAAAGTAATTTTTAAATTTCTCATAAATTACCTCATAAAAAATTACTATATTAAAATTTGTATAAATCTACTTGCTATACTTGCAGCTAAGAATAAAATCATTAATAAAAATCCTATTTTATCTGCTTTAGATATAACAGCTTCTCTCATTTTAGTTCTATTATGTCCACCTCTATAGCATCTAGCTTCCATAGCCATAGCTAATTCATCAGCTCTTCTAAATGCACTTACAAATAGAGGTACTAATAATGGCACTAAATTTTTAGCTCTACTTATAAGATTACTACTTTCAAAATCAGCTCCCCTTGACATTTGAGCTTTCATAATTTTGTCTGTTTCATCTAATAATGTAGGTATAAAACGTAATGCTATTGTCATCATCATAGCTAATTCATGTACTGGTAAACCTATTTTATTAAGTGGATCTAGAAGTCTCTCTATACCATCTGTTAATTGTATAGGTGAAGTTGTAAGCGTAAGTAAAGATGTCCCTACAACTAAGTATATTAATCTAACAGACATAAATATTGCTTGTCTTAATCCATTATCAGTGATTTTTAAAAATCCTAACTGAAGTTTAAATCCTCCAAGTTGAATTACTTCTCCTGGCAAACAGAATATATTTATTACAAAAGTAAATAATAGTATCCATCTTAAAGGTTTTATCCCTTTTATAATATATTTTATAGGAATATTAGATGCTTTAGTTACTGCTACTATTACTCCTAAGATTATTAAATATGGCCAAAACTGATTTACAACGAATAAAGCAATCATAAATACAATTGCGCCTATAAGTTTAGTTCTTGGATCTAATTTATGGATAATAGAATCCGCTGGATAGTATTGACCTATAGTTATATCTTTTAACATTTTCCTCTTCCTCTCATAACTTTTAGTATTTCCTCTTTTATTTCCTCAACAGTTAACACATCATTTCTTATGTCAAATCCTTTTTCTCTTAACTTAGCTGCCAAAGTTAAAACTTGAGGTACATCTAAGCCTATAGATTTTAATCTATCTGCATGAGAATTAAATACTTCTCTAGGTGATCCCATAAATTCTATTTTTCCATGGTTCATAACTATAATTGTTTTAGCTAATTTAGCCATATCATCCATACTATGTGATGATAGTATTATAGTTATATTATTATCTTCATGTAGTTTTTTTATTAAATTGAATATTTCATCCCTACCACCTGGATCTAATCCAGCTGTAGGTTCATCTAATACAAGTACTTCTGGATTCATAGCTATTACACCAGCTATTGCCACTCTACGCTTTTGTCCTCCTGATAAATCAAAAGGTGAGCTATCTTTATATGTTTCGTAATCAAGCCCTACTGCTTCCATAGATTTTTTTACTCTTTCACTTATTTCCTCTTCACTTAAACCTAAGTTTCCAGGACCAAAAGCTATATCTTTTTCTACTGTTTCTTCAAACAATTGATATTCGGGATATTGAAAAACAATCCCTACTCTTTTTCTAACCTCAGTTAGATTTAATTCTTTATCTGTTATATTAAAACCATTTACAATAATATCTCCTGAAGAAGGTTTTAATAAACCATTTAAGTGTTGTATTAATGTTGATTTTCCTGATCCTGTATGACCTATAAGTCCTACAAAATCGTTATCTTTAATTTCAAAAGAAATATTATCAAGAGCCTTACTTGCAAAAGGCATTCCTTCATCGTATATATAAGTTAAATTCTTTACTATAACTGACATAATTTGTCCACCATTTCATCCACAGTTAGTATATCATCATCTAAATCTAGTCCTTCTTCTTTTAAAAGACCAGCTAGTTCAGTCATACAAGGTACATCTAGACCTATCTTTTTAAGTAAGTCTACATTTTTAAATACCTCTTTTGGAGTCCCTTCTAATAGTTTTTTACCTTTGTCTACAACAACTACTCTATCAGCTTGAACAGCTTCTTCCATATAGTGAGTTATATGTAAAGTTGTAATATTTTCTTCTTTGTTTAATTTTTTTATTACATTCATAACTTCTTTTCTACCTGATGGATCTAGCATAGCTGTAGCTTCATCAAATATGATACATTTAGGTCTCATAGCTATAATTCCTGCTATGGCTACCCTTTGTTTTTGACCACCTGATAATAAATGTGGTTGTCTTCCTCTTAATTCATAAATTCCAACACTTTTTAATGATTCTTCTACTCTTTGTCTAATTAATTTTGGTTCTACTCCTAGATTTTCAGGTCCAAAAGCAACATCTTCTTCTACAATAGTTGCTACAATTTGATTATCTGGATTTTGGAATACCATACCTGCTGTTTGTCTAATATCCCAAAGTTTATCTTCATCTTTTGTATTCATTCCATCGATATAAATATCACCTTCACTAGGTACTAAAATTGCATTTAAATTCTTAGATAATGTAGATTTGCCAGATCCATTGTGACCTATTATTGCCACAAATTCACCATGCTTAACATCTAAACTTAAATTGTCTATTGCTTTAAATTTAGACTCTAAAGTTACATATTCAAAGGACATGTCCTTTACACTAATTATATTTTCCATTTTATATACTCCTTTATAAAGCAGTAGCTTAAAAACTTATACAGACTATTATTATAACATAGTTTAAGCGTAAAATTTTAAAAATATTAATTTCATTACAATCATATTCTTATTTTTTATTTTATCGATACAATTATATATTTTATTATAGAATTTGAAAAGTGCAATTATTAAAGATATAATAATTTTATTTATATAAAATAAAAAAAAGATTAGGTTATAAACCTAATCTTTTTATCTATATAAAACTATTATTTACTAAACTAATTCTATAAATGCCATTTCAGCAGCGTCGCCTCTTCTTGGACCTTTTTTGATTATTCTAGTATATCCACCATTTCTTTCAGCATATTTTGGAGCTATATCAGTGAATAAGTTATTTACAACAGTTTCATCCATAACATAAGCTAAAACTTGTCTTCTAGCATGTAAATCTCCTCTTTTTGCAAGAGTTATCATTTTTTCTGCCATTCTACGAGTTTCTTTTGCTCTAGTTACAGTAGTTTCTATTCTACCATTTCTTAGTAAGTCAGTTACTAAGTTTCTTAACATAAGATTTCTGTGTGAAGTCACACGACCTAACTTACGGTAATTAGCCATGCCAATCCCTCCTTTGCTCGATTATTCTTCGCTTGGTTTAAGACCTAATCCAAGTTCTTCTAGTTTTTGAATTACTTCTTCCAATGATTTTTTACCAAGGTTTCTAACCTTCATCATGTCATCTTCAGATTTATTAGCTAATTCTTCAACTGTGTTTATTCCCGCTCTTTTTAAACAGTTATAAGATCTAACAGATAAATCAAGTTCTTCTATTGTCATTTCTAAAACTTTTTCTTTTTGGTCTTCTTCTTTTTCTACCATTATTTCAACATTACTTACATGTTCAGTTAAATCTATAAATAAATTTAAATGTTCAACAAGTACTTTTGCAGCAAGAGATATTCCTTCTTGAGGATTTATACTTCCATTAGTCATAACTTCTAATACAAGTTTATCATAGTCAGATTTTTGACCAACTCTTGTATTTTCAACGTGATAACTAACTTTTTCAATTGGAGTATATATTGAGTCAACAGGTAATACACCTATTGGCATATTGTCTGTTTTATTATCTTCTGCTGGCACATATCCTCTACCTTTATCAACATATATTTCCATATTAAGTTTAGCATTATCATCTAAAGTTGCGATATGTAAATCTTTACTTAATATTTCAACATCTGGAGGACATATTATGTCAGATCCTTTGATAGAGCATGGACCTTGAGCTTCTATTTTAAGTGTTCTGCTTCCTTCACCTTCAATAGTAGCAGAAAGTTCTTTTAATGATAATATTATTTCTGTCACATCTTCTTTTACACCTGGTATTGTTGAGAATTCATGTAACACTCCATCTATTTTTATAGAATGTACAGCTACACCTGGTAAAGATGATAATAATATTCTTCTAAGAGCATTTCCTATAGTTATTCCGTATCCTCTTTCTAGAGGTTCTATAACGAATTTTCCATATCTATAGTCTTCGCTAAGCTCTAATATATCTACTTTTGGTTTTTCTATTTCTATCATGGACTAAACCCTCCTTAAAATTTGTTAATCCACTGAGGGTAAACAATTTTAAAATTATTTTTAAAAACTGCTTATTATTTAGAATAAAGTTCTATGATTAAGTGTTCTGCTATTTCGATATCTATATCTTCTCTAGTTGGTAAAGCAACTACTTTAGCAGTCATTTCTTCTAAGTTTACATCTAACCAGTTTGGAGCAACTCTGTTAGCTTCAACTAAAGCTTTGAATTTAGCTGATGATTTAGAAGTTTCTTTAACAGCTATAACATCTCCAACTTTAACAGTTAATGATGGTATATCTACTTTTTTACCATTTAAAGTAAAGTGTGCATGAGTAACTAATTGTCTAGCTTCTTTTCTAGAGTTAGCTAATCCCATTCTGAAAACTACATTGTCTAATCTTTCTTCTAATAGACATAATAAGTTTTCCCCAGTTTTACCTGACATTTTTTCAGCACGTTCATATAAATTTCTGAATTGAGTTTCTAAAACTCCATATATTCTTTTAACTTTTTGTTTTTCTCTTAATTGTAATCCATAGTTAGAAAGTTTCTTTCTCCCTTGTCCGTGTTGTCCTGGAGCATAGTTTCTTTTAACTATAGCGCATTTATCTGTATAACATCTATCACCTTTAAGGAATAATTTCATTCCTTCTCTACGGCATTGTCTGCATGATGCACCAGTATATCTTGCCATTATCTACACCTCCTATGATTATACTCTTCTTCTTTTTGGTGGTCTACATCCGTTATGTGGTATTGGAGTGACGTCTTTTATCATTGTTACTTCAAGTCCTGTAGCTTGTAAAGCTCTTATAGCAGCTTCTCTACCTGAACCTGGTCCTTTAACAAATACTTCTACGCTTTTTAAACCATGTTCCATTGCAGCTTTAGCAGCAGTTTCTGCAGCCATTTGAGATGCAAATGGAGTTGATTTTCTTGAGCCTTTGAATCCTAATTGTCCTGAAGATGCCCATGATATAGCATTTCCATGAACGTCAGTTAATGTAACTATTGTATTATTGAAAGTTGATTGTATATGTGCATGTCCACGATCTATATTTTTACGTTCTCTTCTTCTTATACGTGTTGTTGCTTTCTTTTTTGGTTTAGCCATTTTCTAATTTCCCTCCTATCTATTTATTATTTTTTCTTTTTACGAGATACAGTCTTTTTAGGACCTTTTCTAGTTCTAGCATTAGTTTTAGTTTTTTGTCCTCTTAGAGGTAATCCTTTTGCATGTCTTATACCTCTGTAGCATTTAATATCTCTTAATCTTTTTATATTTAATGCAATCTCTCTTCTTAAGTCACCTTCAACTAAGAAATCATTATCTATTATTTTTCTTAATGTATTAACTTCTTCTTCTGATAAATCTTTTATTCTTGTATCAGGATTTATCTCAGCTTTAGCTAATATTTCATTAGCAGTCGCTCTACCTATACCATATATATAAGTTAAGCCTATTTCCGCTCTTTTTTCATTAGGTAAATCTACCCCAGCGATTCTTGCCATTGTTGCACCTCCTATATTAGTTTTCTATAAAAAACTTCCTGTTTCTTATATAAATTTGTATCTATTTTTCGTTATTTTTTAACATTTTTTGTTAACATCACAGTTTTTTATTATACCATAAAACTGTTGTTAACGCCATCTTTTTTTATATTATCCTTGTTTTTGTTTGTGCTTTGGATTTTCGCAAATAACCATTACTTTACCTTTTCTTTTGATTACTTTACATTTTTCGCACATTGGTTTTACTGATGGTCTTACCTTCATTATTAATCCCTCCTTAGACTATACGGTAGTCTACTTCTTACGCCAAGTGATTCTTCCTCTTGTAAGATCATAAGGTGAAAGTTCTATTTTTACCTTATCACCTTCAAGAATTCTTATGAAGTTCATTCTTAGCTTACCAGATAAATGGCATAATACTTCATGACCATTTTCTAATTTAACTTTAAACATAGCATTTGGTAAGTTTTCAACAACTGTACCTTCAAATTCTATTACATCTTTTTTGGCCATTAAATAACCAGCCCTCCATTCAATAAGTCATAAATGACTTAACTAAGTTAGCTCTTAAAAAGTATCATTAACAATTTTAACCTATTTTATTACTTTTTTCAAAGTATTTTTATACTTTAGTGCTTAACTTTACGTCAGCGGTTCAAGCCCGCATTAACTATAATACCACTAATTCAACAAAATTTAAAGACTTGTTAGCAAAATTGGTTCATTTTCTGTAATAACTATCGTATGTTCATAGTGTGCCGAATTTTTACCATCGATTGTAACGATAGTCCATCCATCCGATAGACATTTGACATGATATTTTCCCATATTTATCATTGGTTCTATTGCTAAAACCATACCAGCCTTTAATTTTGGTCCTTTTCCTGGTTTTCCATAGTTAGGAATGTTTGGTTCTTCGTGTAATTGTGTGCCTACTCCATGACCAACTAGATCCCTAACAACTGAAAATCCATTTTGTTCTACATATTTTTGTATTGCGTGTGAGATATCCGAAAGTCTGTATCCAATTTTTGCAAACTTTATTCCTTCATAGAAGCTTTGACGTGTCACTTCTATTAATTTCCTATTGTCTTCAGATATCACGCCAACTGCATGTGTTTTTGCCGAGTCACCATGATATCCTTTATAATAGGCTCCTATATCAATACTTATAATGTCTCCCTCTTTTACTATTTTGTCTTTACTTGGAATACCATGCACTACTTCATTGTTTATAGACGCACAGATACTTCCTTTAAATCCTCCATAGCCTTTAAAAGATGGTACTGCATTATATTTTCTTATATTCTCTTCAGCTATTGTATCTAACTCTAAAGTAGATACTCCCGGAATAATAGCTGACTTTATTAACTCATGAGTTTCGGCGACAATTTTGCCAGCCTCTCTCATGATAGTTATTTCTTCTTGCGATTTTAATTTAATCATTATTTACCTTCTAGTGCAGAAACTATATCGTTGAAAACTTTGTCTATAGCTTGTTGTCCATCTATATCAGCGATTATTCCTGATGTAGAATAATAATCTGCTAAAGGTTTAGTTTCATCTAAATAAACTTGTATTCTTTTTGAAACTGTTTCTTCATTATCATCTGCTCTTTGATAAAGATCTCCTTTACATATATCGCAAACGCCTTCTTCTTTAGATGGGTTAAATTCTATATGATAAGTAGCTCCACAAGCTTTACAGATTCTTCTTCCTACAGCTCTTGCAACTAATTTTTCTTTATCAACTTCGATGTTTATAACTTTATCTAAAGCAATACCATTGCTTTTTAAGAAAGCATCTAATTGTACTGCTTGAGATACATTTCTTGGAAATCCATCTAACATAAATCCATTTCCACAATCAGGTTGTGAAATTCTATCAGTTACTAGACCAACTGTTAATTCATCTGGAACTAGTAAACCTTGATCCATATATTCTTTAGCTTTTTTTCCAAGCTCTGTTCCCTCTTTTATATTTTGTCTAAATATATCTCCTGTTGATATGTGAGGTATTTTGTATTTTTCTACTATTCCTGCTGCTTGAGTTCCTTTTCCAGCACCAGGAGGTCCTAATAATATTAGTCTCATATCATCATCTCCAATTTATTTTAAAAATCCTTGATAACTCTTCATAACTAGGTGTGACTCTAACTGTCTCTTCAGTTCAAGTGCTACCCCTACAACGATTAATATTGATGTTCCAGCTAAACTCATATTTACATTCATAAAATGAACTGAAAATGCTGGTATCATAGCAATTACTGCTAAGAATAAAGCTCCTGCAAGAGTTATTCTTGAAAGTATTTTATTTAAGTAATCTATTGTAGGCTTACCCGGTCTTATACCTGGTATGAATCCACCATTATTTTTCATATTTTCAGCAATATCATCTACATTAAATGATATTGTAGTATAAAAATAAGAGAAAAATACTATCAATAGAACTTCTAGTGATCTATAAATCCAAAATCCTATATCACCAGATGTGCTTAAGTAAGTGGAAACAAAATTTTGAGCTCCTTCGCCCATGAATATTGCTATTGTTTGCGGAAATGCTAAAAGTGAACTTGCAAAGATTATTGGCATAACCCCTGATTGATTTACTTTCATTGGTATATGTGAGTTTTGACCTCCATATAATTTTCTTCCGACAACTTTTTTAGCATATTGTACTGGTATTTTCCTAACTGCTTCATTTATAAATGTAACAAGAGCTATAGTTATTAATATTATTACTAGTAATAATATTCCTAACCATATTGCTAGTGTTCCTGCTTGTACTGATGACACAATGTCAATAATATCTACAGGTATTCTTGATATGATACCTACAAAGATGATCACAGAACTACCGTTTCCTAGTCCTTTTTCAGTAATTCTATCTCCCATCCACATTAAAATCATACTTGCTGATATTAATGTAATTATGACTGTTGTCACAAAGAACACGCTATCTGATGTCAATGCATTCCTTACAACTCCAAGAGTTATACCTACAGCTTGTATTATTGCTAATGCTAATGCTGTATATCTAGTATACATATTCATCTTTTTTCTTCCTTCTTCACCAGATTTTTGTAGTTCTTTCAAACTTTCAAAACCTACTGTAAGAAGTTGTATTATAATTGAAGCCGTAATATATGGTCCTATACCTAAAGCAAATAATGTAAAGTTACTAAAGGCTCCTCCTGTAAACATATTATATAGGGATAGTAGGCTATTTTCGCCTACCATTTCCTTTATAATACTTGTGTTTACTCCAGGAACTGGTATTGTTGTACCTATTCTAAATATTAGAATCATCATTAGGGTATATAATATTCTTTTTCTTACATCTTTAACTTTCCAAGATTGTTTTATCTTTGATAGCACGTATATCACCCACCTGTAACTTTAGAATAACAGATTAAACTAATTCTGCTTTTCCTCCAGCTTGTTCAATTTTTTCTTGAGCTGAAGCAGTAAATTTAGCAGCTTTTACTGTTACAGCTTTTTCAAGATTTCCTTGACCTAATATTTTTATTCCGTCTTTTTCTATTTTACTTATAGCACCTGTAGATTTTAATAATTCTGCAGTTATTTCTGTACCATTTTCAAATCTATTTAAAAGTTCAACATTAACTTCTGTGTATACTTTTTTGAATGGATTTTTGAAACCTCTCTTAGGAAGTCTTCTTGCTAGTGGCATTTGTCCACCTTCGAATCCAACTCTTACTCCACCGCCTGAACGAGATTTTTGACCTTTTTGTCCACGTCCTGCAGTTTTACCTTGACCTGTAGCAGTACCTCTACCTAATCTTTTTCTAGATCTTACTGCACCTTCAGCAGGTTTTAATTCATGTAGTTTCATGGATTTGCACCTCCTTCTTAAATTCCTTTTTTATATTATTCAGCTATTTCAGTTACTTCAACTAAGTGAGCAACTTTTGCGATCATACCTCTCATTTGGGCATTATCTTCTTTAACAACTACTTGTTCTCTTTTTCTTAATCCTAAAGCTTCTACATTCTTTCTTTGTTTAGGAGTAGTTCCTATTGTACTTCTAACTAATTTTATTTGTAATTTAGCCATTTCACACTACCTCCTTATCCTAAAAGATCTTCTACTTTTTTACCTCTAAGTCTAGCTACATCTTCTGCTGTTTTTAATGAGCTTAAACCTTCTATAGTAGCATTTACCATGTTTCTTGGATTTTTAGATCCTAAAGATTTCGCTCTAACATCTTTTAATCCTGATAATTCTAATACAGTTCTTGCAGCCCCACCAGCGATAACTCCTGTACCTTCTTGAGCAGGCATTATTATTATTTTCCCAGCACCAAAGTGTCCGATTACTTCGTGAGGAATTGTTGTACCAACTATTGGCACTCTTATAAGATTCTTTTTAGCATCATCTGCTGCTTTTCTTATAGCATCTGGAACTTCCATTGCTTTTCCAGTACCTATACCAACGTGTCCGTTTTCATCTCCAACAACTACTAAAGCTGCGAATCTAAAGTTTCTACCACCTTTAACAACTTTAGTAACACGTCTTACTTCAACAACTCTTTCTTGTAAGTCTAGTTGTCTAGCATCTATAAGTTTACGACGCATACCTTCTTCCCTCCTCTTTTATTAGAATTTAAGACCAGCTTCTCTTGCACCTTCAGCTAATTCTTGAATTCTTCCATGATATACATATCCGCCTCTGTCGAATACTACTTCTGTTATTCCTTTTTCTACAGCTTTTTTAGCTACTAATTCGCCAACTTTTTTAGCTGCTTCTTTGTTTCCTGTATGATTAACAGCACTCTTAACAGCTTCTTCTAATGAAGATGCAGCTACAAGAGTAACTCTATTTGTGTCATCTATTATTTGAGCATATATATTGTTTGAACTTCTAAATACACATAATCTTGGTCTTTGAGGTGTTCCAAATACTTTTCTACGAACTCTCTTATGTCTTTGAAGTCTTTTAGCGTTTTTATCAGCTTTCTTTAACACTGAGCTCACTCCTTTCAACCTTTTTTATTTGGTCTAACTATTATTATTAGGTTTTACGACCTATTTTTTACCAGTTTTACCTTCTTTACGTCTTATATATTCACCAGCGTATTTTATACCTTTACCTTTGTATGGTTCTGGTTTTCTCCAATCTCTTATTTTAGCAGCATAGTTACCAACTAATTGTTTGTCTATACCTTTTACTACTAATTCAGTTTGGTTTGGAACTTCTACAGTTATTCCTTCTGGATCTACCATTTCTACTGGATGAGAGAATCCTAAGTTCATAACTAATGTATTTCCTTGTTTTTGTGCTCTGTATCCAACACCAACTAATTCTAATTTCTTTTCATAACCAGTATTAACACCAGTTACCATGTTGTTTATTAATGTTCTAGTTAATCCGTGTAATGATCTATGTTGTTTATTGTTAGTTGGTCTTTCAACTGTTATAACATTGCCTTCTTGTTTTATAGTTAAAGCCTCATCGAATTTTTTTGATAAAGTTCCTTTTGGCCCTTTTACAGTTACGTTATTACCTTCAGCTATAGTAACTTCTACACCTGCAGGTACTGTTATTGGTTTTAAACCTATTCTTGACATGGTTACACCTCCTTGCTATTTTTAATGTGATTACCAAACGTAGCAGATAACTTCTCCACCAACATTTTCTTTTCTTGCTTGTCTGTCAGTTAATATCCCTTTTGAAGTAGATATTATTGATATACCTAATCCGTTTAATACTTTAGGTACTTCATAAGCATTTGTATAAACTCTCATACCAGGTTTAGATATTCTTTTTATTCCTTGTATAACTCTTTCTCCTGATTGTCCGTACTTTAATTGTATTCTTATTATTCCTTGTTTTTCATCTTCTATAACATCATAACCTCTGATGAAACCTTCTTCTAATAATATTCTAACTATTTCTTTTTTTATGTTAGAAGCTGGAACATCAACAGTTTCATGTTTAACAGTATTTGCATTTCTTATACGAGTAAGCATATCTGCAATTGGATCTGTCATTGTCATATTGAAAACCTCCTTTCATTTTTGGGCAAATTCTACCAACTTGCTTTTCTAACACCAGGTATTTGTCCTTTGTAAGCTAATTCTCTAAAGCATATACGGCATATACCAAAGCTTCTTAAAACTGAATGTGGTCTACCACATATAGAACATCTAGTGTATTCTCTAGTTTTATATTTTTGTTTCTTTTGTTGTTTTACAACCATTGCTTTTCTAGCCACTGGAATCCCTCCTTAATATTTATTATTTTGAAAATGGCATTCCTAATAATTTCAATAATTCTCTAGCTTCCTCATCTGATTTAGCTGTTGTAACGAATATTATATCCATTCCTCTTACTTTATCTATTTTATCATATTCTATTTCTGGGAATATTAATTGTTCTTTTATTCCTAAAGCATAGTTTCCTCTACCATCGAAAGCATTAGGATTTATACCTCTAAAGTCTCTAACTCTTGGTAAAGTAACAGATACTAATTTATCCATAAAGTAGTACATTTTATCTTGTCTTAATGTTACTTTAGCACCTATTGGCATACCTTCTCTTAATTTGAAGTTAGCTACAGATTTTTTAGCTCTTGTTATAACTGGTTTTTGACCTGCTATAAGTTGCATTTCTTCAACTGCTTTTTCTAATCCTTTTGGATTTTCTTTAGCATCACCTATACCCATATTTATAACTATTTTATCTATTTTAGGTATTTCCATTACGTTTTTATAATTAAATTTCTCCATTAATGCAGGAGCAACTTCTTTCATGTATTTTTCTTGTAATCTAGAAGCCATCTTTGGTCCCTCCTTTCAAGTCGTATTATATTTCTTTTCCGCTCTTAACAGCTACTCTTACTTTTTTTCCATCTTTCATTTCGAATCTAACTCTTGTACCTTTTCCTGTTTCTGGATCTACTGGCATTACGTTAGATATATGGATAGCAGCTTCTTTATTTATTATTCCACCTTGTGGATTTATTGCACTTGGTTTTTGATGTTTAGTTATTACATTAACACCTTCAACTATTACTTTGTCTTGTTTTGGTAAAACAGCTAATACTTTACCTTTTTTACCTTTATCTTTACCAGCTATTACTACAACTGTATCATCTTTCTTAACGCGCATCATGTCTCCTATTGCACCTCCTTATTATAGTACTTCTGGAGCAAGAGAAACTATTTTCATAAATTCATGATCTCTTAACTCTCTTGCAACAGGCCCGAATATACGAGTTCCTACTGGAGTTTTATCGTCTTTTATTATAACTGCAGCATTTTCGTCAAATGAAATATAACTTCCATCGTTACGTTTTATTCCTTTTTTACTTCTTACTATAACAGCTTTAACTACTTTTCCTTTTTTTACAACTCCACCAGGTGTTGCACTTTTAACTGTAGCAACAATTATGTCACCTACGTTACCATATCTTCTTTTACTTCCACCTAGTACACGTATACATAGTAATTCTTTTGCACCAGAATTGTCAGCAACTTTTAAGCGTGTCTCTTGTTGTATCATTCGTAATCCCTCCTTTTCAAAAAAACTACTTAACTTTTTCAACAACTTCAACTAGTCTGAATCTCTTATCTTTAGATAAAGGTCTAGTTTCCATTATTTTTACTCTATCTCCGATTCTGCATTCATTGTTTTCATCGTGTGCCTTAAACTTTTTAGTTCTTTTAACAGGCTTATTGTATAATTCATGACGTACGAAGTCTTCAACGGCAACAACTATTGTTTTGTCCATTTTATTACTTACAACACGGCCTATTCTTACTTTTCTTCTTCCTCTTTCCATGTTCAAAAAGCCTCCTTTCCAAATTAAGCTCTAGTTTCGTTTAACTTTCTTTCAGCAAGGATAGTTTTAACTCTTGCGATATCTTTTTTAACCATTTTAATTCTTGCTGTGTTTTCTAATTGACCAGTAGCTAATTGGAATCTTAAGCTAAATAATTCGCTTTTGAAGTCATTTAATTTGCTTACTAATTCTTCGCTTTTTAAATCTCTTAATTCTTTAGCTTTCATCCTATTCACCACCCTTTACTTCTAAATCTTCTTTTTTCACAAATTTACATTTTATTGGAAGTTTGTGAGCTGCTAGTCTCATTGCTTCTCTAGCTTTATCTTCAGGAACACCTGCTAATTCAAACATTACTCTTCCTGGTTTAACTACGGCTACCCAATATTCTGGAGAACCTTTCCCAGCACCCATACGAGTTTCAGCTGGTTTTCTTGTTACTGGTTTATGAGGGAATATTTTTATCCAAACCTTCCCGCCTCTTTTTATATATCTTGTCATCGCTATTCTGGCAGCTTCTATTTGATTAGAAGTTATCCAAGATGGTTCTAAAGCAACTAGACCGAATTCTCCGTAAGTAACTTTGTTACCTTTTTGAGCCTTTCCAGTCATTCTTCCTCTGTGAACTCTACGACGTTTTACTCTCTTTGGCATTAACATGAGTATTTCTCCTCCTTCCTTGAAGCTAACTATGATTAATTATTTTTTTCTGTTCTTTGAGGTCTTTGTCCTTGTGGTCTTTGTCCTCTATTTCTGTCATTTCCTCTAGAATTTCTTCTATTGTTATCTCTTCTGTTATCTCTTCTTTTATTATCTCTTCTATCTCTTCTATTGTCTTTTCTTTCTTCTCTTGGGTTTACACCACTTCTAGTTGGTAAAACTTCTCCATTGCATATCCAAACTTTTATACCTATTTTTCCATAAGTAGTATCAGCTTCAGCAAAACCGTAGTCTATATCTGATCTTAAAGTTTGAAGAGGTACATTACCTTCGCTATAACCTTCAGTTCTAGCCATTTCTGCTCCACCTAATCTACCAGAAGCAGCAACTTTTATACCTTTTGCTCCAGATTTTAAAGCTCTTTGTACAGCTTGTTTCATAGCTCTTCTGAAAGCTACCCTTCTTTCGATAGCTAATGCTATGTTTTCAGCAACTAATTGAGCATTTCTGTCTATTCCTTTAACTTCTATTATATTAACTATAACAGTTTTTTTAGTCATTTTTTCTAATTCAGCTTTTAAAGCTTCTATTTTAGCTCCTGCTGCACCTATAACAACACCTGGTTTAGCAACATGAAGATCTATTCTTATTTTATTTGCTGATCTTTCTATTTCTATTTTAGCAACACCAGCAACATATAATTTTTCTTTTAGGAATGTTCTTATTTGGTGGTCTTCTAATAATAAACTTCCGAACTCTTTTTTATTAGTAGTGAACCATCTTGAATCCCAATCTTTTATAACACCGACTCTTAGTCCGTGTGGGTTAACCTTTTGTCCCATGGATTTCCCTCCTATTTATTATTGTCTTTCTTTTAAAACAACCTCTATATGAGAAGTTCTTTTTCTTATCATAGTTGCACGACCTTGCGCTCTAGGCATGAATCTTTTTATAGTTGGTCCTTGATTAGCAACTATTGATGCTATATATAATTTATCTGCATCCATTTCATGGTTATTTTCAGCATTAGCTTTTGCTGATTTTACAACTTTAGCTATTATATCAGCAGCTCCTCTAGGAGTGAATTTTAATATTGCTAAAGCTTCATCAACGTTTTTACCTCTTACAAGAGAGCATACTTGACCTGCTTTTCTTGGAGATACACGTACATATTTTGCTATTGATTTTGCTTCCATCGTTCTTCCTCCTTCCCTAGTCATGATTTAATTATTTTCTTTTATTACTCTTTTCATCATCTTTATGACCTTTGAAAGTTCTTGTTGGAACAAATTCTCCAAATTTGTGTCCTACCATATCTTCTGTTATATATACAGGAATATGTCTTCTACCATCATGTACAGCTATAGTGTGCTCTACCATTTGAGGGAATATAGTTGAACTTCTTGACCAAGTTTTTATAACTTCTTTATTTCCACTTTCATTCATAGCTTCTATTTTTTTAAGAAGTCTAGCATGAACAAAAGGTCCTTTTTTAGTTGATCTTGACATTTAATTTCCTCCTTCCCGGGTAAAATAAATTTCTTGTTAAAATCTATTATTTAGTTCTTCTTGAAACTATTAATTTATTAGATGCTTTATTTTTCTTTCTAGTTTTGTATCCAAGAGCTGGTTTACCCCATGGAGTAACTGGAGATGGTCTACCTATTGGAGATCTACCTTCCCCACCACCGTGTGGATGGTCATTAGGGTTCATTACAGAACCTCTTACTGTAGGTCTTATACCCATATGTCTTTTTCTACCTGCTTTACCGATAGTTTCATTTGAATGTTCAACATTACCTACTTGTCCTATAGTAGCTTTACATTCTTTAGATACATATCTCATTTCACCTGATGGTAATCTTAATAAAGCTTTATTTCCTTCTTTAGCCATTAATTGAGCTGAAACGCCAGCAGATCTTACTAATTGAGCTCCTTTTCCAGCTTTTAATTCTATGTTGTGTACTACTGTACCAACTGGCATATCTTTTAATGCTAATGCATTACCTGGTTTTATATCAGCACCTGCTCCTGATAATAAAGTATCTCCTACTTTTATACCTACTGGTGCAAGTATATATCTTTTTTCACCATCTGCATAGTTTAATAATGCTATATTAGCAGTTCTGTTTGGATCGTATTCTATTGTAGCAACTTTTGCTGGTATACCATCCTTATTTCTTTTAAAATCTATTATTCTATATTTTCTTCTGTTTCCTCCACCTCTGTGACGAACAGTTATTTTACCGTGAACGTTTCTCCCAGAATTCTTCTTTAAAGGTACTAAAAGAGATTTTTCTGGTTGGTTAGTTGTAACTTCATCAGATATAAATACTGTCATTTCTCTTAAGGCAGGAGAAGTTGGTTTAAATTTTTTAATAGCCATCTTATTTTCCCTCCTTTAATTATTAAGTATTACATACCTTGGAAAAATTCTATTTCTTTGCTATCAGCAGTTAATTTAACTACTGCTTTTTTGTAGCTAGCAGTTTTTCCTATGCTTCTACCCATTCTTTTAACTTTTCCATCGTAGTTTAATGTATTAACTTTTTCTACATTTACTCCGAATATTTTTTCTACAGCTTTTTTTATTTCAGTTTTGTTAGCTCCTTTTTGAACTACAAAAGTATATTTTTTCTCAGCCATATCAGCCATACTTTGTTCAGTAACTATTGGTCTTATAACTATATCATGTGGATTAGTCATTTTATGCGTACACCTCCTCCACTTTTTTAACAGCGTCAGTAGTTATTATGAATGAATCATATTTTAATATGTCATATACGTTTATAGTGTTTACTAATGCAGTTTCAACACCTGGTATATTAGCAGCTGATTTTATTACATTTTCGTTCTTTTCAGCCATTACTACTAAAGCTTTTTTAGCAGAATTTATATTTTTTAATATATTTGCAAATTCTTTAGTTTTAGGAGCTTCCATTGTTAAAGCATCTAATACTATCATTTCATTTGCTTGAACTTTAGAAGTTAAAGCACTCTTCATAGCTAATCTTCTAACTTTCTTTGGTAATGTATATTTGTAACTTCTAGGTTTTGGTGCAAAAGCAACTCCTCCACCTACCCATTGTACAGCTCTTATAGAACCTTGTCTAGCTCTACCTGTTCCTTTTTGTCTCCAAGGTTTTCTTCCGCCACCTCTTACTTCTGCTCTAGTTTTAGCAGATTGAGTACCTTGTCTTTTATTAGCAAGTTGGTTTTTTACTACTTCGTATAATACATGCTCATTCACTTCAACACCGAATACAGCATCTGATAATTCTATTTCACCAACATTTTGTCCTTGTATGTTTAACACGTTTAATTTTGGCATCGTGATTCCTCCTTTCTTCGGTTAGTCATTATTTAGAAGCTTTTACTGCTTCTTTTATTGTTACTACTGAACCTTTAGCTCCTGGTATAGCACCTTTTACTAATATAAAGTTTTTATCAGCATCAACTCTTACTACTTCTAAGTTTTGAACTGTAACTTTAACGCTACCCATGTGTCCAGCTAATTTTTTGTTTTTGAAAACTCTACCTGGGTAAGAACAAGCTCCCATTGAACCTGGTCTTCTGTGGTATCTAGAACCGTGAGTTTCAGGTCCTCTTGATTGTCCGTGTCTTTTTATTGGACCTTGGAATCCTTTACCTTTACTTATTCCAGTAACATCTATTAATTCACCTGCAGCGAATAAATCAGCTTTTATTTCTTGTCCTACTGTATATCCTTCTACAGAATCTACTCTAAATTCTTTTAAATGTTTTTTTAATGTATTAGCAGCAGCTAAATGTCCTTTTTGTGGTTTGTTTAAAGATTTTTCTTTAGCATCTTCAAAACCAACTTGTATTGCAGTATATCCATCATTTTCAGTTGTTTTTATTTGAGTTACAACTACTGGTCCTGCTTCAACTACTGTTACAGGTAATACTTCACCTTGTTCAGTGAATATTTGAGTCATACCTATTTTTCTTCCTAATATTCCTTTCATATTAGCACCTCCTATAATTCTTACAGCGGATTATCAATTTCGATAATCATTCTAAGATAACTACCTTATAGGACTGTATCTTAGGTGTTCTTTCTTATAATTTTATTTCTATATCCACACCAGCTGGTAAATCTAATCTCATTAATGAGTCAACAGTTTTTGGTGTTGGACTAGTTATATCTATTAATCTCTTATGAGTTCTTATTTCAAACTGTTCTCTAGAATCTTTATATTTGTGAACAGCTCTTAATATTGTCACAACTTGTTTTTCAGTTGGTAGTGGCACAGGTCCTGAAACTTGTGATCCAGCTTTTTTAGCAGTTTCAACTATTTTTCCAGCTGAAAAATCTAATAATTTGTGATCATATGACTTTAATCTTATTCTTATTTTTTCATTTTTAGCCATTTTTGTTTCCCTCCTTCTTTGACGTTTAAACTTAATCCTCCGATACACAGTTCCGGGTGTTCTGCAACCTCAAACCCAAGTTTTTCAACCTCAGGACTAAGTTTGGATTTATTTTTCGTATCTCTCAAGCACACTATTACATTTTATATTATTCTTCTATATTTTTCAAGACTTTTTTTTAATAAATTTTAATTTATTTTTTTGAAAATCTTGAGTTTTAAAGAAGATAATTTCTCTAATTTCTAAGCCTCAATTAGTATACAATCTTTAAAATACAATGTCAACACATATTTTTCATTTCCTTAAAATAAAAAGGGGAAAACGAATGTCCTCCCCTAAATTCTTTATTTTATTATCTGTAGTTAAGAAAATGATTATTCTATTATAGATGCTACAACACCAGATGCTACTGTTCTACCACCTTCTCT
>CAYVBY010000022.1:0-27465 GCA_964449895.1 uncultured Clostridium sp. | reverse complement strand
TTATCTCAACATCCAACTATTCTCCAAATGTAGATTTAGGGAATAGTTGGATGTTTTAAAAATTTTCTGTAAATAACTATCTTTCGCTTAACTGTTAAATGATACAAAATTTACTTTTACTCTACTCCATTATTTTTATCGAAATATAACTTTATTTTATATAAATAGCTACTAATTATTAAATATAGTATAATAATATAAATATATAACAAAACGAAGTTGTTCAATGGGAGGAAAAATGAAAAATAAGAGTATTTATGTAAGGACCATCATAAGATTGTCAATTATATTTATTTTTTTACTTATCATAATAAGTAAAAATCAAGATATGATATCAAGAATAATGATTATACCATTTTTATTTTGCTCTTTGTTTTCAATAGGAAAAAATATTTGCTTGAGCATAGGTAATAAAAAGATTGCTACAATTTTTAGTAAATTATTTGTAATAAGTTTTCTTGTATTTTGGTTTGCGTTTTTAGTCTTTTGGAGTATTTACTTTGCTAAAGAAAATAACTATTTTTTATTAATATTTACAATACCTTTTTGGATATCAGGAATTTATATGGTGCGTAAGTTTTTGTTTCGTGTAAATTCAAAATCAGCAACTAAGCAAAAAGAATCAAGATTTGATTTTCAAATTGTCGTTTCTAGTTTCTTGGTATTAAGTGTCTTATTAATTGGAATTGTCTGTTTATTCTTTGGAATTCGTGATACTTATAAATTAAATGAAAAAACAAAAGGCTATTTAATCACAGATGCTTATTTTAAAGATTATAGTATTTATGATGTTGGCAAAGACGAAACAACATACAAACTTATTTATATTTATGATGTTAATGGAAAAGAATATACGATTAGTACTGATTATGGTATTGGATCAGAATTTATACCAGAAATCAATAGTAAAAGAGAAATAAGATATAATTTAAATAATCCTACAGAAGCAGTTTTATCTGGAACAAATAGAAGTAATTTTCTTATTTATTTTGGTGCGTTTTTTACTCTTGGAGGAAGCGTATTTGTGTTAGCTGCGTTACATATAAAAGGAGTTTTTGATAAATTTAAAATTAATATAATGGGAACATATATCGGAACAGTATGTGTCATTATTGGAATTGGAATTATATTTTTTCAAAATGGAATGACTTTATCTTTATTAGATACAATTAAGTCTTTAGGAATATGGATATTGATACCGATTCTATTTATAGTATCTGGAATATATTTAACTATTAAGAGTTTGTTTTTTGAAAGCATTAATAGATAAAATGGAATTGTTTTTATTTTGATAGATTCCAGTTTTGGGTTAATCATATAATTGTTTACAATTACGTATTTAACTATAAGCTGGAATCTATCAATCTATCCTAAATTCATAATTTAAAACTAATTTAAATTAAAGCTTTTAACTTATCATCTAACATTTTCTTAGTAACTTGTGGGTTTGCTTTTCCTTTAGAAGCTTTCATAACTTGTCCCATTAAAAATCCTGCTGCTCTTTCTTTACCAGATTTGAAGTCTTCTATAGATTGAGGATTATTAGAAAGTACTTCATCTATAAGCTTCTCTATCTCATCTGATGAGCTTATCTGTAAAAGCCCTTTTTCTTCTATTATAGTATTTGGATCTTTGTTAGTTTCAAACATTTCTTTGAATACTTCTTTGCCTGCTGTTCTACTTATTTTGCCTTCATCTACAATTTTTATTAAGCTAGCTAAATTTTTGGCATCCATAGTTATAGATTCTGGCTCAAGTCCTTTAATATTTAAAGTTCTAAGCATATCTCCTAAGATATAATTATCAACAGTCTTAGGATTTACACCAAATGCCACTACATCTTCATAAAACTGTGCTAATTTTTTGTTTGAAATTATTATAGATGCATCCTTTTGAGGAATTTTATAATCTTTTACAAATCTTCTTAGCTTTTGCATAGGCATTTCTGGTAAAGTTGATTTTATTTCTTCTATAAGAGATTCTTCTACTATAATAGGTGTTAAGTCTGGTTCTAGGAAGTATCTATAGTCGTGAGCTTCTTCTTTAGAACGCATTGATAAAGTTTTGTTCTTTGAAGCATCCCATCTTCTAGTTTCCTGTTTTATTTTATATTCTTCTCCAAGCTTATATAGCTCTATTTGTCTTTTTTCTTCACTTTCTAAAGCTTTTTGAACTTCTCTAAATGAATTTATATTTTTTATCTCTACCTTTGTTCCAAATTCTTTCTGTCCTATTGGTCTTATAGATATATTAGCATCACATCTTATTGAACCTTGTTCCATACGACAATCTGATACCTCAGCATATTCAAGTATTGCTTTTAATTGTCTCATAAATTCAGCAGCTTCAGAAGGAGAACGTAAATCTGGCTCTGTAACTATTTCTATTAAAGGTACACCACATCTATTATAATCTATAAGTGAATATGGCTCATCATCTAGATGAATAAGCTTCCCTGCATCTTCTTCTATATGTATTCTATTTATTCTAACCTTTACTTCTCCTTCTTCAAAATCAAATTTGACTAATCCTTCTCCACATAAAGGTATATCATATTGTGAAGTTTGGAAATTTTTAGTTACATCTGGATAAAAGTAATTTTTTCTATCCATTTTACTGTAGTTGTTAATTTTGCATCCCAGCGCTGTTCCTGCTTTAATTGCAAGTTTTATTACATCCTCATTTAACACTGGTAAAGTCCCTGGAATACCTAGACATATTGGACAAGTATTTTCATTAGGCTTTTTACCAAATTCTGTAGAACAATTACAAAATATTTTAGTTTTAGTTTTTAATTCTGCATGTATCTCAAGTCCTATGATTGTTTCATATCCCATATATTACACCTCTCTGTCAAATTCTAATGCTAATTTCTTTTCAAGCTGATAAGCTACTTTGTATATCTTATCTTCTGTAAATGTATCTCCTATTAATTGAATTCCTACTGGTAGCCCTTCTCTACTCTTTCCTCCTGGCATAGATAATGCTGGTATTTTTGCTAAATTTACATTTACTGTATAAATATCAGATAAATACATTTTAGTAGGATCTTCTAATTTTTCTCCTATTTTAAATGGAAGTGTTGGAGATACTGGAGAAAGTATTATATCATATTTTTTGAAAGCTTCTTTGAAATCGGATTTTAATTTTGTTCTGAATTTTTGAGCTTTGTTATAATAAGCATCATAATATCCAGATGATAATACATAAGTTCCAAGCATTATTCTTCTTTTTACTTCACTTCCAAATCCTTCACTTCTACTTTTTTCTATCATTTCATCTACAGATTTATAATCTTTTGTTCTATATCCATAACTTACTGAATTATATCTAGCTAAGTTTGAACTAGCTTCTGCAGAAGATATTATATAATATGGAGCAAGTCCATCTTTAATTATAGGTAGAGAAAAATTTTCAACTTCACAATCTAATTCTTTTAATAATTCTACATTTTTTAATATTGTTTCTTTAATTTCAAAATCTAAACCTTCTTCTATAAATTCTTTTGGAATACCTATTTTCATACCAGTTATATCTGAACCTAAATCTTTAGTGTAATCTATCTTTTTAAGTCCTTTAACAGTAGTACAATCTAAATCATCTTCTCCAGCAAGTACATTAAGTAAATAAGCATTATCTTCTACTGTCATAGAAAATGGTCCTATTTGATCAAGTGAAGAGGCAAATGCTATAAGTCCAAATCTAGATACTAAACCGTAAGTTGGTTTCATGCCTACTACACCGCAAAATGATGCAGGCTGTCTTATAGAGCCTCCAGTATCTGACCCTATTGAAAGTGGAACCATTTGTGAGCCCACAGCTGCTGCAGAACCGCCTGAAGATCCTCCTGGAACTTTAGTTATATCTATTGGATTTTTAGTTGTTTTCATAGCTGAATTTTCTGTAGAAGATCCCATAGCAAATTCATCTAAATTAGTTTTTCCTATTAATATAGCATCTTCATCTAGCAATTTTTTGATTATAGTTGCATCATAAGGTGCAATAAAATCTTCTAACATTTTTGATGCACAAGTAGTTTTTATATCACGCATACATATATTATCTTTTATTGCTATTGGTATGCCTGCAAGTAGTCCTAATTTTTCACCATTTTTAACTTTTTCATCTATTTGTTTTGCTTTTTCTAAAGCTTCATCAATTTGAAGTAATAAAAAAGCATTTATTTTATCTTCTTTTTTTTGTATAACATCTATATATGATTTAACAACATCATAGCTTTTTACATCTGAAGATTTAATTTTAGTTACTAATTCTTTTATGCTCATAAAAACCTCCTATTCAATAATTTTTGGTACTTCTATAGAAGTATCTCTCATTGTTTTTGCATTTATAAATAAATCTTTTATTTCACATTTTTTAGGTATGTCTTTTCTAGTTACCGAAACTGTTGCTATTTCAGATTCAGTATCGTCTAAATCTAGGCTATCTATTATTTTAAATTGCTCTAATATATTTTCAAATTCATTTGCAAAATTTCCAGCTTCATCTTCTTCAAAATGAAGTTTAGCTAGTTTTGCAATATATTTAACTTGATCTTTACTAATTGTCATAATATCCTCTCCTTTTTATTAATAGTATATCATTATTTAAATCAATTATTTTTATATAAACTTTCTAAATAATATACCTTCACTTCTTTTTTTACACATATACTTATTGTACCATGATAAAATAAAACTCCTACTACTTAAAAATTTTATTTTAATTGTAGTTTAAATAAATAAATGATAAAATAATTAAAAATAAAAATTACTAGTTAAATATTATTTTTTAAAAATAGTCATTTTCGGCTCAATTTAAGACTATAAAATTAATAAACATCTATAATGGAGGGACGACTATTGAAAGAATTAAAGATAAATAATAAATCAGATAAACCTAATAATATCGTTATAAGAGATCATATATTAGCTGAAAAATGTATAAACTTTGAAAAAAATCTACCAGACTTTATGAAAGACTATTTCATATATTTAAAAAGTTCTGTAGCAGTTTCAACTAGAGCTGCTTATCTAGAAGATATTACTTTTTTCTGCAACTACTTAGTAAATGAAAGTGGTCTTTCTTGTGCAGAAAATATAAAAGATATAACTATAGAAGAATTTAATAACATAAAATCAAGAGATGTAAATTTATTTTTAGGAGATTTCTGTCCTAGATATTATAAAGAAAAAGAAAATGTAACTTTAGTATATGAAAATAATAATAAAACTCTAGCTAGAAAAAAATCATCTATATCTACATTATTTAAATTCCTTTATAGAAACGAACAAGTACAAAATAATATAACTTTGGGCTTTAACCCCATAAAACTTCCAAAAGCTCAGCCAGATGCTATAAAAAGGCTAGATATAGATGAGGTAATGGTTATGCTAGAAGCTGTAGAATCTGGTGAAGGACTTACAGAAAAAGAAAAAGTATATTGGAAAAAAACTAAATTTAGAGATAAAGCAATTTTAGCTTTATTTGTAACATATGGCCTTAGATTAAACGAACTTCGTGAATTAAATATTTCTTCATTTAATTTTTCTAGAGGAGAATTTAAAATATATAGAAAAAGAGGTAAAGAAGTATTAATGCCTATAAATCATACTTGTGAAACTGTTGTTTTAGATTACATAAATAACGAAAGACCTAAAAATGATGATTTAGATGAAGATGTTAAAGATGCCTTATTTTTATCTCTACAAAAAAAACGTCTTACTTCTAAAGCTATAAGACAACTTGTAAAAAAATATACATCTATATGCATGCACACAACTAGAGAAAAAGGTTACTCTCCTCATAAGCTTAGAGCCACTGCTGCAACTTCTCTTATTCAATCAGGATTTTCTATATATGATGTAAAAAATTTACTAGATCACGACAATGTAACTACTACTCAACTTTATGCAGCTCACAAAAAAAATGTAAAAAGAGACATTGTTAAAAATTTTGAATGGATAGATGAAGAAAATGATAAATAAGTTTTCAAAATAAGAACAAATGTTTGTATAAAATCTCTCAATATGGTACAATATATAATAAAGTTAAAATGAGAATAACTTTATAATAAAAAATGAAATGAGTGATTTTTATGAGTTCTAATAATTTAACAAATAAACAACTCATGATTCTAGAGTTTATAAAAGAACAACTTCTAACTAAGGGATATCCACCTTCAGTTAGAGAAATTTGTACTGCAGTAGGTCTTAAATCTACTTCTACAGTACATTCCCACTTAAATAAACTTGAAAAGTTAGGCTACATAAGACGAGATGCTACTAAGCCAAGAGCCATAGAAATATTAGATAAAGATGATATTTTTATAAACAAGGTAACTGAACAAGAAATGATTTCACTACCTTTAGTAGGTCAAGTAACAGCTGGAGAACCTATTCTTGCAGAACAAAATATCCAAGAATATATTCCACTACCTTCTCAATTTGTAAAAGGTAAAGACACTTTCCTTTTAAAAGTAAAGGGAGAAAGTATGATAAATGCCGGTATTTTAGATAATGATTATGTTGTAGTCGACAAATGCTCTACAGCTTCTAACTCACAAATAGTTGTAGCTTTAGTAGGCAAAGAATCTGCTACTGTAAAGAGATTTTTCAAGGAAGACAAAATAGTTAGACTTCAACCTGAAAATGACTTTATGGAACCTATCATTTTAGATGAAAGAGATGTTGATATTGTTGGACTTGTTACAGGTGTATTTAGAATATTATAATACACATAAAAAATAAGCTTACTTATAAAAATATTTTCTAAGTAAGCTTTTATTTTTAATTAAATTTAAGCTAATCCTAAAGCTATTTCCATCATTTTAGTAAAAGCTGTTTGTCTTTCAGCTGAAGTAGTTTCTTCACCCTTTAATGGACAGTCAGATATAGTAAGTATAGTTAATGCATTTACTCCTGCTCTAGCTGCATTCATATAAAGTGCTGCTGTTTCCATTTCTGTACAAAGACAACCCATTTTTTGCCATTTGTAGAAGCTATCTAAACCATCATCTCCGTAGAAAACATCACTTGATACTATATTTCCTACAGTAACATTTGTATTAAGTTCTCTAGCTTTATTTACAGCTTTTTCAAGTAATTCAAAACTTGCTGTAGGTGCAAATACACCTGGTAAATTAAATTGATGTGCATAGTTTGAATCTGTAGAAGCTGACATTGCTATTACAACATCATGTAATTTTAAATTATCACTTATAGCTCCTGCAGAACCTACTCTTATAAGATTTTTAACTCCATAGAAGTTGATTAATTCGTAAGAGTATATTCCCATTGATGGCATACCCATTCCTGAACCTTGAACAGATACTTTTTTACCTTTATAATATCCTGTAAATCCATACATACCTCTTACTGTGTTATATTGTACAACATCTTCTAAATATGTATCTGCTATAAATTTAGCTCTTAGCGGATCTCCCGGTAATAATACTGTTTCAGCTATATCTCCAAGTTTTGCTTCTAAATGTGGAGTTGGTACTGGTGATTTAGTCATAAATTTTCCTCCTTGACCTATTTGGTTTATTAATTAATAAATTATTTTTATAACACATAGGAAATTATATTCAGTTAGAAATTATGGATAATTATAATTTCCATAAATGTTTTCAAAATACTATGAGTTTTTATTATACAATGAAGTTACGTACAATATCAAGCTATTTTTCTTATTTTATATACATTATAATAAAGGTAATTTTACTTTAAATATAGTCTTTTCTCCATCACTTTGTGCGCTAATTTGTCCTTCATGTAATAAAATTATACTTTTAGTTATAGCCAGTCCTAATCCTGAACCTCCATCATTTTTATTTCTAGATTTTTCTACTCTATAAAACTTATCAAATATATATGGAAGCTCTACTGATGGTATTGGATTTCCGTAATTTATTACATCAATTACAGCAAAATTATCTTCCCTATAAGCATGTATATCTAAATAATTTCCTGTACCGTACTTTATACCGTTATTTATTAAATTTTCAAAAGCTCTTACAAGTTTATTTGGGTCTGCTAAAACTATAAGTTTATCTTCTGAAAAAAAGCTTCTTTCTTGTATTTTTTCAGTTTGAAATTGATAGCCAAATTGAAATATAATCTGATTTAAAAGTTCAACTAAATTTATTTTCTTTTTATCTAAAACTATAGAATTATTTTGAACCTTCGTAAGCTCAAATAAATCATTTATAAGTATTTCAAGTTCCTCAGACTTTTGATAAGCAATATCTACATAATATCTAAGCTGCACTTCATCTCTGTATTTATCGTCATTTATAAGACCTAAATATCCTTTTATAGATGTTAAAGGAGTCCTTAAATCATGCGATACATTTGTAATAAGATCAGCCTTTGTCTGCTGAGCTTTTTTTTCTTCTATAGTTATATTTTTAAGAAGTAAAGAAATAATATTTATATTGTCTCCTAAAATTTTTATTTCTCCTTTTTTACAATTTGTATTTATAACTTTATCTAAATCGCCACTTGCCATTTGGCTAGTTCCTTCTATAACATTTATAAGACCTATTATATTATTTCTCATAAACATATAATATAATAAAATTGAAAATCCTATAATTATTATGTAATATAAATTATCTCCTATAGTTTGAGCTTTAAAAAATTTAAAGAAATTTATAGCATTTATTAATGCTCCACCATAATCGCTATTATATCTATAATATCTATCTAATATTACTCTAAATATTACTAAAGTTACTGATACTATTAAATAGCTAAAAACAAAATAAGCTATAGGAATTAGTGAATATTTAAAAGCCTTATTATTATTTTTCAATTTTATATCCAACTCCCCATACTGTATGAATTATTTTCTCGCCATTTAAACATTTATCAAGTTTATCTCTTAATCTACTTATATGAACCATTACTGTATTATTTGATTGGAAATATTTTTCCTTCCAAACTTTTTCAAATATCTCTTCAGAAGAAAAAACACGCCCTTTATTACTTGCCATTAAATATAAAATATCAAATTCTCTAGCTGTAAGTGAAATTTCTTTTCCATCAGATACAACTTTATGTTTAGTTTTGTCTATTATTAAAGATCCTACATTTATTAAATTTGATTCTTCCGTAGTATTAGTATTTAAATAGTAGCTTCTTCTAAGAAGTGCTTTTACTCTTACTGTAAATTCTAAAGGATTAAAAGGCTTTGTCATATAATCATCTGCTCCAGTCATTAAGCCTTGTATTTTATCCATATCTTCTGATTTTGCACTTAACATTAAAATAGGAGTATTTTTTGTTTTTCTAACTGTTTTACAAACCTCTATTCCATCTACCTTAGGCATCATTATATCTAAAACTAATAAATCTATTTCTTCTTTTTCTATTATATCTAAAGCTTCTTTACCATCTTGTGCTTTTATTACTTTGTAGCCTTCATTTAGAAGATATATTTCAAGTAAGTCTCTTATTTCTTTTTCATCATCTGCAACTAGTATTTTATTATTCAAATTTATCATCCCTTCTTTGGTGCATATAACTTTATACCCCCTATTAAATATTTTAAGGGAATATTTTTAATAATTATATAACATATTCTTTCGCTTTCTTACATAATTATAAAATATTTTTTAAAAATATTAAATTACATTTTTGTCATCATTATCCAAAAGTATATCAACTTTTATTTTTTAATAATATCTAAAAAAATAAGTTTACATATATATTATTATGTAAACTTATTTCTAAAATCTAAATTTAATATAATTTACTAAGCATATAGCTCTTCTAATAGTTGTTTTGCAAAAGTATTTACTACAACTAAATCTTCTTTTACTTGGCTTTTGTCTATCATAGCTGTAAATATGTTAGAATTTCTCACTTCAAGTAACATAAAGCTATTTATTTTACAAAGAGATAATATATATGAGTAATCATCATCTATTATAAAGCCATTTTCAAAATCATAATCTTTTTTTATTATTTCAAAATTTTCCCCATAAGTTCCTTTTTCTGTATGAATTACAGGTAAATATTTATGAAATTGACTTATAGCATAAGCTCTTTCATATCTAAGTTTTAATCTTTCTTCTTGAGATAAATTAAAATAACTTGCTCCAAATATAGAAGCTACTAAATCATTTAAATTTCTTAATTTAAATTGTTGTCCTTGTATTACTACAACTAATGGTTCCATCTTCTTCCCCCTATAATTTCAAAATCTTTCAGTTAAAAACTCTTTGTTTTTAAGAAATCTCTCTATAATTAATATTATCTTATATAAATTTTAAAAGCTACAAAAATTTTTAATTTTACTAAATTATCATTTTTCATAAAAAAATAAATAAACTGTAATAAATATGTAAGATTAGACACAAAATTCTATGATATACTTTAATTATCAAATTAAGGTGGTGAAATATGAATAATAAAAATCCTAGAATTAGTGTCATTATACCTGTTTATAATACATCTAAATATTTATGCGAATGTTTAAATTCTATTTTAGATCAAGATTTTGATGAAAATTATGAAGTAATATGTGTAAATGACGGTTCTACTGATAATTCTCTCGAAATACTTAGACAATATGAAAAAAAATCTTCTAAAATAAAAGTTGTAGATAAAATAAATACTGGTGTAGCAATAACACGTAATATTGGTCTTCAAAATGCAAAAGGAGATTTTATAGCATTTTTAGATAGTGACGATTTTATTACAAGAAATTATCTAAGTAAACTATATAATACTGCTATAAAAACAAATAGTGATGTAGTTATATGTAATTTCTATAAATACTATGAACAAATAAATTTTGCAAAACCAATATTTTTTAAATTTAGAAGAGGTGAATTTGATAAATATCAAATATTAAAAGGATTAATTCCAGATAACTTAATACACTCTTATTTATGGAATAAATTATGGAAAAGAGAAATATTTAATGATTTAAATGTATTTCCTGATATGAAATTTGAGGATTTAGCTATTTTATCTAAATTAATATATAAAGCAGAAAAAATTACTGTTATAGGTGATACCCTTTATTACTATAGAATTAGAAAAAACAGCATAGTTAGAAATATATGTATTCAAACTCAAAATGATTATATGAAAGCTTATGGATTTATCCGTCTTTTTTTAAAGGAAAATAATTTATATAATAAATTTAAGAGACAATATTTTTATCTATCTCTTAAAACATATATAGTTATGCTTTCTGTAATTTTTTTATTACTTAAAGAACAGCCTTCTTTAAAGATGTTTTTTAAAAATATATATTCTGTTGGATGTTTTATGAAGTTATGTTCTTCTGATGATTTTAATTTAACAAAAGAAGATATAATAAATTATAATGTAATTTCAAAAGGTGTAAGCTATAATTTATTAAAAAATACTCCAAAGTAAAATTAAACTTTGGAGTATTTTTTACATAAATTTTTTTATAAATAAATCTACTTCTTTCCAATATTTTTGTGGATTTTCACTTTCCGCATGAGCATGAGATGCTCCCTCTATAACTACTTTTTTCTTAACTTGATTACAAGCTTCATAAAGTTCATCTAACATAAAAAATGGAACAAACCTGTCATAATCTCCATGTATAAATAAAATAGGTACTTTTGAATTTTTTATATATTTTATAGGAGCAGCTTGACCTAAAAAGTAACCTGCTTTTAATTTTACAATTAAATTTGCCATATTTAGTACCGGAAATGAAGGTATATTAAATAACTTTTTTAATTGATATTTAAATTGACCTAAAGCAGAAGAATAACCACAATCTTCTATAATAACTTTAACATTTGACGGTAGCTCATTTTGAGAACTAGCTATCATAACAGTAGCAGCTCCCATAGAAACACCATGAAGTAAAATTTCACTATTTGGGTTATTTTTTACTATATAGTTAACCCACTCAATTAAATCTTTTGAATCATTATATCCCATACCAATATGATTTCCTTGACTTTTTCCATGACTTCTTAAATCAATAGCAAGTATATTATATCCTGATTTGTGGTAGTGAAGTGCTTTCGTACTAAGGTTGAACGCATCTACCATATATCCATGAACAGTTATTGCCCATTTATTAGTTTTATTGTTTGATAATACTTCATAAGCATGAAGCTTTAATCCATCAAATGAATTTATAAATACATCTTTAAAATTAGAGCTTTCCTCTAGCCATTTTTCATCATATGTAAGTTCATTATGATTAACCCCTTCATTATGAAAGATCATTTTTTTAGAAGTATTAGGATTTATTGCTAAATTATAAAAAAAGTTACCTGCATAAATTAAAGCTATGCAAGCTGCTATTGCTAATGTTATAACTATAGCTAAAATAATTTTTATATTCATAATTTTTATCCTTTCAATATTAAAATATTATATTATAATATTAACTTATATATTTATTTTTTTCCATAAATTAATATATTCTAATGATAATCATATATATATAATTTCCTATCTACATAAAAATATAATGTTTTTATTACTTAATATTATCGCTATCTGAAATATCTTTATTTTTATCTTTTAAACATTTACATGTTTGATGTGTACCAACACTTGCTAAACCACTCACTGCTCCACCTAGAAAAATCTCTGCTGAAATATCTTTATTTATAATAATATTTATTATTATTCCTAAAATAAACATTATTAATGGAATATATTCATTTGGAATAAAGCTTAAACTATTTTTTATAATATATCCAACACAAATACAAATTATAATAACTAATGGAACTATATATTGAGTATATAAATCTAAATTCACAAAAATCTCCTCCTTTATTACATAGTATTAAAAATATATCAAATTGTTTCCCTATAAATTAAATTTGACAAATTATAAACTACATTGACATAATTAAAATAAGATAAAATATAGGAGGTCTGTTATGTACAAAGAAAATTATGAATTTCCAGCTATAATAATAGCTCATAATAGTGATGATTATGAAATTAGAGTATACGATTTTAAAGAGGTTACAATTTACGACGATAATTTAGAAAATGGTTATTTAGAAATACAAGAAGCTTTAGAAGGAGAAATTTACAGATATGTATCACTAAATAAAGAAATACCTCAAGCTACTCCAAAAGAAAATATTATACTAGATTATAACCACACTTTATTTACTATAAAAATAAATACAAAAGAAGCTATTGAAAAATCAAAACGCCTTGGTGTTATAGTTCCAGAAGAATAAAGAGTTTTAAATCGAATATTATTTATGTTGTAAAAAATACATAATACATGGAAAATTTTGTTAATTTTTAAACATTTTTATTAAATTTGTGATATCATATAGGTATATAGTTTAATCTTATGAAAAAAATATCTTCTATTAGATGTTCAATTTTCATATATTCTCCCGTCCCTACCTTGATAAATGGTAGGGATATCCTATTTAATAGGACCTTTTGATTTGTTTATTTTATATCTATCTTGGCACAAAATAAGGCCTATCTACAAGATAGACCTCTTTTTACATTTATTGATTATTTTTAAATTCATCATATTCAGCTTTAGTCATCTTATATTTAAAATGACATCTTTTACATTCAACAACTGCTCCACCTTTATATTTCATAAATAACGAAGATATTACAAATAATATAGTAATAATAAAAAATACTGGAGATAACATTTTTCCTACAAATGGTATTATTAATAAAATTACTGCAAATATAAATGAATAAAATGCCATTTTTAAAAAGTTTTTATGCATACTAATTACTTCAGCTTCACCTTTACACCTTTTGCATTGTATAAATTCTTTGTTCATAAATAATCCTCCTGCTACATTCAATATTTAAACTTTTATATATAATAAAAATATACAATGATATATAATTCTATAAAATAATGCAAAATTCCTCTATTTTCATTTTTATCTGTAATTATTATAAAGTTTTTCTATTATGTTTACAATTTCATACATAATCCATGCACAAATAGCAAGAACAAATACTCCCATCATAACTATATCTAATTTAAATACTTGACTACCATATACAATCAAATAACCTATACCATTTCTAGAAACTAAAAATTCTCCTACAATTACTCCTACCCATGACATACCTATATTTATCTTAGTTATATTTATCAAATTACCTATATTAGCAGGTAAAATAAGTTTTGTTAATATTTGCATTTTATTAGCACCGAAGCTTTTCAACATTCTTATTTTTTCTTCATCAACATTTACAAAATAATTATATGCAGATAAAATAGTCACTACTATAGAAATTAAAATTGCAGTAACTACTATTCCCTTTATATTTGCCCCTATCCAAACGATTATAATAGGCGCAAGTGCAGTCTTTGGAAGTGCATTTAATACAACTAAAAAAGGATCTAGTATTTTATATAATTTAGGTGACCACCAAAGAAATATAGCGATTAATATACCTAAAATAGTTCCTATAACTAACCCCAATAATGTTTCATATACTGAAGTTTTGACATGTATAAGAAGTTCTCCATTTGACATATACCTTATAAATAAATCGTATATATCTGAAGGTTTACTAAATAAAAATGTACTTATTACATTCTCATTGGCTAATATTTCCCAAATACCGATCAAAAATATTAATAAAATTATCTGAGTACAAAATATTTTTACTTTTTCCATTTTAGATTTTTTTAAGTAATTTTGATATCCTATAGAATTTTTATTAAATTTCATAATTATCTATCTCCCTCCATAAAATATCAAAATAACGTTGAAACTCAGGAGCTTTTCTGCACTCAAAAGGAGACCTTTCTCCTTTTATGCTATCAAAGTTTATTTTGTACTCACATTTAATTGTAGATGGTCGTCTTGAGATAACAGCTATTTTGTCGGACATAGCTATTGCTTCACCAATCTCCATAAAAATCCGACTGATTGATTGAATCTTGGATATCTTCTAATCCTAGATAATTGATTGTTATAGAATTTGTATCATCATGCCATATTAGATTATCAATTATAGTTGATAAAAGCATCCTTTTTTGAATTAAGTCTTGTTCATCTATATGCAAATCTACACTACTCTCAAATTCTATGACTTCATTGAATTTATTAATGTTATTTATCAGTATGTCTAAATTTAAATTTGATTGCGATAAATAATTTTTACTGCTTTTTAATGAATAGATATTAGATTTTAAGTTTTCAATTTCAATGTTTAACTCTTCTATTTTCTTGATAATAAATTCAGATGCAGAATCTGAGAAATTAGAAAGTTGAGTCACTAAAGTATCTATTTGTTTTTCAAAGTCTTTTATTTTACTTTCTTTTTTCTTTATTTCTGTATCAATTTCTTTTTTATCATTCGTATTAGAGTTTTTCATTTTATTATATTCTTTTACAATTTTTTCAATATTTACAGTTTTTATATGTTCTATTATAAGTTTATCAGTTTTATCTGTTCTTATGTTTTTACAGTCACAATATGCATTACCATTTCTTTTTTTATTACTACATACATAATAAATTATATCGCTATGACTTTTATAATTTAAACTCATTTTAGAACCACATTTACCACATATAAGCATATTGCTAAGTAAAGCTACTCTTCCAGTACCTGCACGTGGAGCTTTTTCTGAATTCTTATCTAACATATATTGGACCTTTAACCAATTATCAGCTTCAATAACTCCTTCATGCTTAGCTATAGCTACAATAGGATTTTGACTTTTCTTTGCATATATTAGTGATCCATGAACTGAATCTGGAATTCCAGCAACAAAACATCCTTTTTCTCTTAAATATTCAAATACTTCTGTAGAGGTTTTTACGTAAGCAGGACTTCTAAGAATAGAATTTACATTCCTGCTACACATCTTTCCACCTCTAGCACCTTTTATATCTTTATTTATTAGATAGTCTGTTACTTTTCCTACAGAGTTAAACTCTAAATATTTTTCATAGACTAATTTTGATATTTTCATCTGTTCATCGTTTATATATAATTGACACATTTTTCTTTGTACCATTTGTTCATCGTAATATGTTATTTTCTTAGAATTAAAACCATAAGGTGGATTGCCTCCTAGCCATCTTCCTTGCTTGGCTAATTCATACATATTATCCTTTACACGTTCTGCTATAGTTTCTCTTTCTAGCTGAGAAAAGACTGAACTTATATACATCATAGCTCTACCCATAGGTGTGGAAGTATCAAACTGTTCTTTGATTGATATAAAAGATATATTTAACTTATTTAACTTTTCTATTAGTGATGAAAAATCTGATACATTTCTAGATATTCTATCTAATCTATAGCAGATTACACAGTCAAACTTCTTGTTTTCGGCATCTTTTATAAGTTGACGAAACATTGGTCTATTTGTGTTCCCTCCACTAAATCCTTCATCTTGATATACTAAGATGTTTGATTCTTCTACTGTATCATAGTTTCTTTTTATGTATTCTTCACATAATTGTATTTGGTTTTCTATACTATCTCCTTTTCCTGTAAATATAGATTTTCTTGAATATATTGCAAATTTCATAGCTTCACACTCCCCAGTGTGCTAATAAAACTATTTAATTTCATTGTAGCACATTTATGTTTATATATACGATTTAGTATATATTTATATTATACCAAACATTTGTTCGATATTTTTTATAAAAATAATTTTCCTTAAACGCTTGATTTTATACTCGATATCGTGTATAAAATAGTTATAGAAAGGAGGTATTAAAGTGGAAGAAAAAATAAAAGAGCTCCAAAAAGTGATAAAAGCACTTACGGAGCTCGCATTAGAAATAGGCACACTGTTAGCCGTAATCAAAATGGTAATAGATAGCCTGTTCTAGAAAAGTTAGGTGGGGAACTCCACTTCCCTGCCTAATGATATTATATATTATATCCACTTTATAATCAAATATGACAAAAGAATTAATTAAACTGATACTTGGATTGCTTGCATTAATTGGAGCCATATATTTCGTCATATATCAATTTAAATTATTATTTTAGGAGGAGGAAAGTGAGCAAATTTGATGGTTTAGTAAGTTTAAAAGATGCTTCTATTATTTTTAAAAAAGATGAAAGCACACTTAGGAGAAATATTTCAAATGGAAAATTCAAAGAAAATGAAGATGTAAAAAAATTTGGAAAACAATGGGTTTTCGATATCGATGCTCTTAAAAGAGAATACGGAGAACCTAAACAATAGCAATAAGAAAAGAGCTAGAGGGCAAATTAACCTTCTAGCTTTTTATTTGGTCAAGCTCGTTCATTTATTTGGTCAAGCTCGTTCATTTCTCGAACACTTCTACATATTTGTCATTTAAAGATATCCAACCTATTCCTGATTTAAGTTTACCCCAGTTATTCTTTTCTTCTACTATAGTATATGCATCACCTTTGTGTAATTTTGCATTTATACTATATTTTGTTCCTGGTCCAGTTCTTACATTTAAAGTATCTACAGTAATTCTTACTATGTAACTATTAGATTCAGAAATATATTTCTTTATTAATGGTAAAAAATTAGCTTTCATTTTCTCTTTAGTATTTCCACCAAAGAATTTTTTACCAGGGCAAGTTTTGCAACTTTTATATTTATTATAATCTCCTAAATAAGTTCCTCCAGCTGTAAACCAACAGTGATATCTAATAGTATCTGTAGATGGTGCTATTCCTTCGTGCAAACATAATAATGCGGTAAGAGCTACTATAGTATTCCTTTGTTCTTGTGTCATTGTATCAACATCAAAATTCCCGTAATTTTCGATACAAATTTTCTTAGTATTCCATCCCTTAATTCCTATGGCAGTAGTTTTGGCCAAACTTCTGCCTGTAACTATATGACCATTTGGAGCTGTAGAAAAGTGTTGTGCTATATCTCCCCAGCCTAAAGATTTATGATAATTTTTTATATTATTTTGTCTTATTAATAAATCTTCTGGCCATTGATCATACGAAGGAGCAGCCATGTGATGTTCTTGAATTCCAGTATAACCGTACTTAGGTTGTTTATTTAACCATGTAGAAAACTCTTTTATATTTTCAAATTCAATAAAACCATATTTTTGTTTCATTATTTATCCCTTCTTTCTTATTCTCCAAGTCCTGTAGTGCTATTATTATTTAAAATTCCCATAGCTACTAAAATAGTTAAAACTGAATTTACATAATCTTGAAAATTGCTTGGTATAAAATTTAAATTGAATTGTTGAGCAGTTAAAACTACTAAACTTACTACTGATACCCAAAAATACTTATTTTTTATTTGTTCCTTAATATTAAATTTCATTAGATCATCTCCTTTTAAAATTAAAATAAATTATTTTGTATTGCATAAAAGAAAAAACTAACCAATGCTGTTATAATTGCATAAGTTAGTTTATTTAAGTTACTTGCTAATTTATCTATAGTGCTACATAGATTATCTAATTTTACTGTCATTTCTGCTTGTCTGTTCTCTAGTTTATCTATTCTTTCTGAATGGTTATTTATTCTCTGTTCATGAATTTTTACCTTATGTTCTAATAATTCTTCACTCATAGAAATCTCCTTTCTGCACTAAAAAAGAACCTATATTTCTATAAGCTCTTTTTTTGTTAATATAATTTTTAGTTTTTACATTTATAGGAAATATTTTCTTCTTGTATAGGAAATTTAAGTATTTGAGATTCTATTTCCTTTCCACAATACGGACAAACTATTGGCTCGAATGCATTATATAAAAAATATTCTTTACATTTATCACATTCATCACTAAAAAATTCTACACAGATAATTCCTAAAGCGGTTATATCTATTTTACCGTTTTTATTTTCTAAAAATCCTATGCTAAAATATATTTCTTCACTTACGCCTAATTCAGAACGTATTTCTTGAAATTTTTTCTCACTTATTGCTTTAACTTTCTTAAGATAATAAGCTTTTAAAAGTTCATATTCTTTTATAGTCTTTTCATCATTTATATTCTTCATAATATCGCCACCTTTTAATTGCAATATTCTCTATAAAATGATGATATTCCTTTAATTTTTACTGTTTTTCGTTAGTCAAATTATTACATATTCTGCAAAGTTAGTTCGCAATAGGTTTAAATTGCGAACTAACTTAAATATTAAAAAAGACTAGAATTTAATCTAGTCTGATGTTGTTTGTATTTTTTTTAAATTGCGAACTAAACTAAAATAGATTGTTCATATTTATAATTTTTATCAATCTCTTCTAAATTCAATATTTTATTGTAGATTCTTATTGTTTTAGGTGTTAAAGCAGATGCCGATTGACATGATAAATAAAAATTTAATAAATCTGAAATCTCAAATTTATCATAATCAGGATAACTACTAATATTGAAAGTATTTTTTAGTGTTCCATTGATATAAATTTTTATTTCACTTTCAGAATATGTTAACACTTGATGATTAAATTGGTTAGCTGTTAATCCCTTCGCCTCACCTTTTATTTTTGTATAATCTACGCTTCCAGAACTTAACACAGGAAATGCATATCCGCCATATTGACCGAATAAAATACAACCTCCTCCTCCATAATTTTCTTTAAGTGTATCTTTTGCATATGAAAAGGCTTTAGACATATTGTCAGTATAATAAAAAGCTTCCATAGAAAATCCATTTGTACTTAATACTCCCATCTCACTTAATTTTTTAGTAGTACAAATGTTATTTGTAATTGTATGTGCAGTATCATCGTAAGTTAATTCAGAAGGCGGATTGTTAGCGTAACTCATTCTATTCCCCATAGCGTAAATTTTATTACCATTTATACTATCTGCTAAACTCATATCGGTTTTATCCCATAAATCTAAATTGCCTAAATGCCAATTGCATACTAGATTGTCAGATGCATACCCAACTTCAACGTTACCCCCTGAACCACCTGAAGATATAGAATTTATTTTTTCTAATAATGTCACTTTTAAATTGTTAATTAGACGTTCAACGTATTGTCCTGAATAAGGTAAAAATTTATTTATCCCACTATTTTCATTTTGTATATTATTTTCTGTCGCAAATATTAAATGATAGTTTTTATTCGATGAAGTACTATCAATTTCAGCATCATAATATATTATATAAGCTTCGTTTTCAACATTAATAGCCCATATAGCACCCCAGTCTTGGTATGCATTTCCGTTTGTTTTATCACTATCAACTATTGATAAATTACCTAATTTTACTAAAACTGGAGTTGCAAAATTATCTTTTAAAGCATTTTCGATTGTTGCATAAGTAAAATATATACCCCCTTCTTTACCTTTTGTAAGCCTTCTATCTGCATACCATAGATACACGATTCCGTCTTTTACATATCCAGTAACATTATCAGCACAGGCAGAAGGAATTGAAATGGATTCTTTATAATCAGTCCATGTATTCCCACCATCACTAGAAAAACTTATCATTGGAGGCTGTGTATTTTTACCTTCATATATAGTTGTATCATATAAAGCATTCATATGTGCTCTTGATATAGCTATAATTTTATTGTTTCCACAATCAAAAAATCCCGTTTCAAAAGGTATTCTATTATTAGGACTATTCATATTAATAATATTCCATGTAATACCCTTATCAGTTGACTTAAATATATAACTTCCGCCCTGTGATTGATTCTCAGGAGAACTTAACCAAGTTCCATCATCCATCACATAAATCATAGAACACCATTTACTAAACTCTCCAGTATATGTCCATGTAGTACCCTTATCAGTTGAAATAAATCTTCTTGATGTAAGATTATCTGTACTATCAAATATAATATAATCACCATTATCATCTATGACAAAGCTATACACACAAGATTTAATATCATATGAATTATTTTTAGAATCTGTGGCTATTATTTGATTTAATTTGGATACTTCAAATGTAGTTCTATCCATAGTGGCTATATATGCGTTACCTCTATCATAATGAGATATTTGAGCGTTAAAAATAACAATTAATTTTTCTAATTCTTTATCATACCTTATGCAGTTAAATGGATGTGAAGTATAATTTGTAGGTGCATCAATTATTTTTCCAATATTATAATGATTCAAATTTACAGCAAACGCATTATCACTATTTCCACCTGTTCCACCTTGTTCTATTTGTTTCGCAATATTTTCAAATTGCGTATCAATTTCTTTTCTTGAATAAGTATCTCTCGATAAAATATTTGAATTATTAGTTGTTATAAAATCAATTTCTATGTCAATTAAATTATTTGCTACGTCAACATCATCTATAGTCCATTTCCCAATCAGTACATTATATTGATGACACAATTTAATATCTGCTTCAGTTAAGTTACAATTTGTATTTAAACTTGTATTACTTATATTTTTTAATTCATTTAATATCTCTTTTGTAATACTATCTGTCTCATACATCAAATAGCTGCAGTGAACACGAGGTAATACTTTTCTTATTGAATTTAAATTATCAATAGAGGCACAAAGTATTATCGCACTATCTTCCATTGCAACATAACTTAGTTCTTGACTCAACTTATTCCAATCTTGATTAATATTTTTTATTTCAATTACAGGAACTTTTCCATATTTTTTGCAAATCAACAAAAATTCTTTTAATGTTGGAATAGTTGAACCATCTTTTAATTTTTTTTCTTGTATTTCAGATAATGTCATTTGCATAACATCACCTGTTGCATTTGAAGTTCTATCTAACGTTTGATCATGCATACAAATCAATTCTCCGTCAGAAGTTTGCCATATATCAGTTTCTATAAAATCATATCCGTCTTTACATCCTTCTATAAAAGCTCCTATAGAATTTTCTGTATATTTACTTTCTCCTCCTCTATGAGCAACTATTTTTACTTTTTTAGGATAGAAAAAAGGAGATAAATTTTGTAATTGTAATTTTTCTAAATCACTGCTTCTGACAAAAGTAGTATAATCCTTTTTTTCTGCATATTGCTCATACGTCGGATAACTTTGTCCACTTGCCTTTTTGCAAACTTGAATATGAGAAAATATTTTTCCAGCATGATTGGCCAAAAATGATGTCTTATTGAAAATTAATTTTGCACTATCTATTGTATCAGTTAAATTCAAAGTATATCTACTAAAAACTGTCGTTCCATTTTTTTGAAATTGAAAGAAAAAATCACCGCTTGCATCTGAAGTTCCATCCGTGAATAGAACTTCAGTATTATAAGCTTGTCCTATTTCAAAAGTTTCCTCTATTACAGGAATTATTAAATTTCCGCTCTCATAATTTTCAAAGAATTCATCAACTGATAAATTTTCAAACATCGTTGTATTAATTAAATTTTTACTTATAACTTTACTTGTTGTAAGTGGTAATTCTAAGCTTTCTAAACTTTCTTCAATAGCTTGACATTTTGAGTAAACTTCGTTAATTGCTCCAATTACTTTTTTGTCATCGGTATCAAGTGTTTTATCTTCTTTTTTTTGAAAGTCATTTAAATCTTGCATATTATTATTATTAATAGTTTCATCTATTTTCTCAAAAGCTTCTACTATTTCATTTCGTATTTCTCTACAGAAATTATCCTTTTTAATTTTTTCCAGATACGGATTTAAATCTAGAGTCATCTCTTTACCTCCTAATATCCTATTGCTATTCCTTTTATTGTTATGTTCCCTAATGCTGAATTATTTGAATGTCTTACACTTATCAAACAATTTGCATTTGTTTTAGGTGTAGAATTTACAATCAAATAAGATCTATCTGAAGATACTGCTCCAGCTATAACTGCTATACATTGATTAGAAAATGCCTTTTTAAATTCGTATTCTTTTTCTAAATATGCTGATGAACTGTTATAAGTTACTTCAAACACTTTTATTGTCATTCCTCCAATTAATTTTACACTTGAATAATCAGTCCCTAATATATTATCTTCAGAATCAATTTTTATATTATTAATATTGAAATCAGCTTCATTAATATTTTTAAATTTACCACCAACTTTAACATTAATATCCATTTTATCACCTCTTAAAATCCATTTTTATTTAGAGCTTTTATAAGCGAAGGATAATCAACAAAGCATCTATTTACATCTACTTGCCCTGTAATGCCATTAACTGTACTATATCCATATTGCCACATCTTACAATCATAATTGCTAGAAGGTTTACTTACATTCCAATGTGCAAGCCAAAGTGGATAATTATTTATTTCATCATAATTTACATAATTCACTAACCAATCAGGATTAGCATAAATTCCACAATAATATCCAGCATTTTCAATTAATTCGTAGAATTTTTTAATATAATTTGTTAATACTACTTTCCCTGGATTATAAGAAGTATAATTTGGATAACTTCCATTTGTTTTTAGTGAATCGTATTCTTGGTCAAAGAATATTGGATAAGTGAAAGTTCCTTTTTCGTATTCATTCAATTTGCTAATTACCCAATTAGCTTCAGCAATTAATTTATCCATACTTGACGCATAACTGAAGAAATACACACCTACATCTATTCCAGCATCTCTAGCACCTTTTATATTATTTGCAAATTGTGAATCTATTACACCTCCAGAAGATTGTCTTGAACCATATCCAATACGAATTATTGCAAATTTTACACCACTTTCTTTTACTTTCGTCCAATTGATATTTCCATTGTGATGAGATATATCAATTCCAAAAAGAGGATTATCTTTATTTACTGTTGTATTTTGAGATTCTCCAACTATGACATCCTGTTCTGTTGTAACCGTTGTTATTTCTGTATAACCTCCATTTACATAAGCTTCTTGCTCGTTGTAGTCTACTTTTATCCAATTTGTATTTTTATAAGTTTCTAAAACATTGAATTTATAGCCATTTGTAACATATCCAAGTATTCCATAATCAGCACTTGGTCCACTTCTCACTGTTAATACATTAGCTGTTACTGTTGCTATCTTTGTAGTTGTAGTTGCTGTTTTACCAATAGTAATATTTCCTGTTTGTGTACTAAAGTTATTAGCATCAGAACTTGTCTTAAAACAAATACTAATCATATATGTATCATCTTCTTTTATAATCAAGTTAGAGTTTCTATCTGTAACAATAAATATTTTATTATCTAACTCTGTTCCAGTGTTTTTAATAAGTATTTTTGTCCCAAGTGGAACTGCTGAAGGTGCCGCACAAACCAATTCATCTGGATATCCAATTAGATTATTTCCTAATGCATCTTTTTGATTTTCAGATGGATAATATGCACTAATTACTGCATTTTTATTTGTTCCAATAATTGTTACTACATCACCTGTTTCTGGTGTATCAGGTTTTAATTCTCCCATATCTGGAGTAGGGTCTGCTACAGTACCATCTTCTTTTGCATCATCAATACAAGGTATCCAAAGTTTTACTCTTTCTGAATTAGGTTCTTCTTGATTTGTACTGATTTCATCATATTTTCCAGAATCCAAATCATTTTTTATTGTTTGTGCTAATAGTTCAATTGCATCCATTCTTTTTCCTATGGTTTGATATATTGTTCCATTTTCAGAGGTTCTAGCAGCTATTACTTCTGCATCTGTATGTCCTCCCTCTAAAATTATCTGCTCAAATGTACTCCCTAGGCAATCTTGTCTATTGCTTAAATCCTCTGTTTTTTCATTGATAGCCTCAATGCTATCAGCTATAGAAGTCCTAACATCTTTTCCCAATGAGGCTTTTCTTATACGAGTTATTAATTCTTTTATACGTTCATACATCTATTCATTTGCCCCTCCTTCTAACTTTGTTAATCTATCTTCTATTTTGTTAAATCGTGTATTTATATTATTTATAAGCGTATTATATGTATCTACAGTTATATAACCTGACAAATCTCCTTCTATTGTCTCTATACGATCAATAGTATTTGTTATATTATTATTAACTGTATTTATATTGTTTTGTATTTTATCAACATTTTGCTTCAATTTCACATAATTATTTTCTAGTTTTAATGCTTTTACCTGTCTTTCTGTAAGAGTAGCTTTTCTGTCTCCAAAGCTAAGTTCTGACAAATGAGGACTTGCTATGTCAATTGTTTTTTCAATAATTCTAGTTTCATAATCTACATCAACTTTATCGTTATATAACCTATAATAATTACCTACTTCAAACCCTTCTATATCTAAGTTTATTAACGATAGATCTAATGCTGTTATCTTGTTAGATATATTTAATTTAAGAGAAGCTATATAAGCATTTGCTTTTGACAACAAATTACGAACTTCTGTAACATCATCAAAAAATAAATATCCTACATTAATTCCGAATTCTTCTATCCCTTCCTTATAATCAAGAAATATTTCTCCGTTATTCAATGATGCTATAGTTAATCTTTTTTCTGTTGTTTCTTCATTAATCTCCAATTTTGCACCTAAAGGAATTATTCGAGTATAAAATTCGCTTGGATCTAATTCTCCTTCTAATTGTTTTAAATTGTAACCAACTTTTATTTCTGTATTTGAAACTTTTCCAATCTCATTTAAATAGTCTAAATATAATCCGTCCTCTTCATATCTTAATCTTAATTCTCCTCCTAATTTATCTAAAAGATCATTTTTTATATTTTCATAAGTTTTACTATAACTTGTATAACGATATAAACTATTATTACTATCTATAACATCAATCTCACCTAGTTTTATTCTTTTGTAGCTCTCGACTTGTGAGTTATGCTTTGTAATTAATTTAATTAAATAATCTTTAACTGTTATATTATGTAACTCTTCATAAACTTGATAGCTATCATTTAAGAAGCTTATTGCATCTTCGCATACATAATTTTTATAAAATAACCCAGAACTTTCCATGACTCTTGACTCTTTAAGAATTCTTCCATAAAATTCTATTTTGTTATTTTGAGTATTAGTAACTTTAATAAGGGTTTTTCTCAATTTTAAAACATCAAAAAAACAAGGATTATTGCTTAAAACAGTAAAAGAAAAACTGTTAATCACATTAATTCCTTGCTTGATTTTACCTTTTATACGAGGTGCATTTATGTCTGTAGAAACAATATTAATATATTCAATGCTGCTACCATTTATAATCTCAACCAAATACATTACAGTACCTCCTTATAAAATATAAATTCTATAATTCCTGTTCCATTAAGTGCTATAGTATTCTTTCCTTTATTTAATTTGAATCTACTATCTTGAGTTTCTCCATTTTTTATTTTGAAATTTGTATTATTTAATTTCAAAATAAAATCTGAAGTAGATTTTATAAAAGGTGATATTTTTCTAGCACTGTCATTTATCAATACTATTTCCTTTGCTGAGTTTACCTCAAATTTAGTATCCTGTAGGATATCTGTATCAAAACAGAAATTATCCCATAACAAATTTCCTTCTGATTCAGTTCTAATTTTGAATGGATATGCTGTAAATGTTACTGTTATTTCACCAATAAATCCAGTTTCTCCAAAATCTATATCTTCACATTGAGCAAAAAAATAATATCCGACTATAGCATCATCTATTAATTGTTTCATTCTTTGTGTCTTTAACCAGTTAGCAACTTGTATTTTTAATAAATTGGTATTAATCTTATCTTTTTTTACAACATTAAAAACATACTTCAGCTTCCTTTCGTCATATGCTACATCTCCATAAAGTTCTGAAAAATCATACTCACCTTGCAAGAAAGGTACACTATCTTTCACAAGTTTAGGAGAAGGGAATCCTATCTCCTTAGATTTTATAGTCAAGTTAAAATCTTTAAAACTATGTTTTTCATCAAAAATTATACCTAACATCTAAACAAATATCCCCCTCTCTGTTAAATCTACTTTCTTACCATTTACCGTATCAACAATTTCAGCTACTTTATTTGAATCCATGTATACTTTTAAATCTAATTCCTTAATTGCACTTACCATACTTTTAGCAAGTCTATCATAATCTATAACTACCTTATTTTCCGCAAATTTATTTTCTATATAATCATAGAAAGGATTTAAAGGAAGTATCGCTTCTGCTCCACTTTCACCACCCACCATAGCTTTATTTCCATTTAAGCCAAACATAGTTGGATTGTCCATAATACCACCTTTAGCATACCACTGTACACCTAACTTAGGTATACTTCCCTTCAATAAATCGCCAACTTTCCATCCACGAGGAGTTATTGAAAAATGAGGCAATGGAATCTTAGGCCATGAAATTTTGAAGTTAAAGAATCCTTTAATTGAATTAATTATATTTTTTATACTATTTTTTGCTGTTGTCATTGGATTTAATATTGCACTTTTTATTCCATTCCAAACACTTGTAGCAATACTTTTTATTGAATTAAAAACATTTACTATTCCGTTTTTCATATCTGAAATTAATGCTAGGATTTTTGTTTTTGCCGTTAGAATAGGATTAGTAATGACATTTTTTATATTATTAAATATGCTTCCAGATTCTGTTTTTAAATTGGTAAATAAAGTTTTTGCAGTACTGATTAAATTTCCACCTAAATTTTTAATCCCATTTACTATTCC
>CAYVBY010000021.1:0-28455 GCA_964449895.1 uncultured Clostridium sp. | reverse complement strand
ATTTCTTTGTTCAAAATTTCATTGATTCTATAGAATTTAGAACTAAAGAATATTACAAAATACGATTTTTTAATAAATCACTTTAAAATTTTATAAAGTCAAAAGTTTCTTCTGTAAATAGCTTTCTATAATAATTTTTTAAGGCATAGACTAACTAAAATAAACCTATGCCTTACTTTCATATTTAATTACATATCAATAAAAGCTTTATAAATAATTATTTATATTTTCTTATTTTAAAATAATAATATATACTAGCAATAACACTTCCGATTAAACAATCCAATATATCAAACATCGTATCTGTAAGTCCACCAGCTTGACAAGCAAATCCCAAGTATCTATCAAGTCCAAACTCAATAAGTTCCCAAATGCTTGCTATACCCATACTAAACATAAACATATATATTACAAAAAATATCCTTTTTCTAGGTATATCTGTTTCATTTTGACTAAAATAAAAAAGTATCCTTGCAGCCATACATCCGATAAATCCAGATGTTATATGAAGCACGTCATCAAAATGATTAAATCTATAAAAATCAAAACATGTCCCACCAAGTATTGATATCGCTATAAAAATTATTAATATACTCACAAGTAAATTTCCAAATAAATGTTTATATTTTTTATTTAATATTACTAATATTATAATTCCAATTAAGCTTAAAATAGATAAAATAATTGAGCGAAAATTTCTTACTGTAATAAAATATCCTATACATACTACATAGATTAAATATACTGTGATATGGATTATACTAAATATATTTTGCTTTTTCATAGTAAAATATCTCCTTATCATTCTTATTATCTATTTAGTATTTGGTCAAATATAAATTTTATTCAATTTCTGACTGAAGTTTCTTCATTTTTTGCCAACTAAAATATCCATCTACATCATTTATAAAAAATACTCCAAAGCATATAAGTAGCAAATTTTTATTTTATATGTAAAAAAATACCTGTAAAAGAAATACTTCTTTTAAACAGGTATTTTAAATTTATTTTAAAGCTCTCCTCTAAGTCCTATCGCATCAGCTACATCACGCATTCCTAAAATAGTATGTTCTATTACTTCATTTAATTCCTTGCCTAACATTTGACAACCATTTTCTATAACTTCTCTGTTAACTCCAGCTGCAAATCCTTTAGATTTAAATTTCTTTTTGACAGATTTTACATTTATATCTAAAACACTCTTAGAAGGTCTCATTATAGCAGCTGCATTTATAAGTCCTGTAAGCTCATCTATTGTATATAAAACTTTTTCCATATCAGTCTCTGGTTTTACATCATTTACAAGACCATAACCATGACTTATTATTGCATGTATAACTTCATTATCTATACCTTTTCCTTCTAGTAATTCTATAGCTTTTTTGCAGTGTTCATCAGGATATAATTCATAATCAACATCATGTAAAAGTCCTACTACTCCCCATTCATCTGGATTTCCACCATATAATCCAGCAAAATGTCTCATTGCACCTTCTACTGCTAATCCATGTTTTATTAAATGCTCATCCTTATTATATTCAGTTAATATTGCCCATGCCTCATCTCTTGTTGGAAACATATTGTACCTCCGTTATTTATTTTTATTTTAAATTATAGTATTTTTTTATTATTTTGGCAATATTCAGTCTATTTGTCTATTATTTTTAACATTTTTTCAAATAAATATTCTAGCATATAGTATGTTGTTTCGTAATGTACAAACTTAAGTACATTATCAGTCCATAAAACTTTAATTTCTGGTTCAAAATCTGAATCTTCATCATAATATACAAACATAACTTTTATATAGTCAAAAATATCTATTATATATCCTACATCACCTTTGTCTATTTTTATTCCACCTATTTCTTCACAGGCTTTTTCTAATTTTTCAAGCTTGCCTGAAAATGCCTTAGCATTTTTTGAAAATATCCAACTATTTCTTTGTGTATTTCCTGCATTTGCAACTTCTTTAAGCCCTGTTGGAGCTACAAAATTTGTGCTAGCCTTTAATTCTTCTTTTGTAAAATTTTTTAAATTATCAAGTAAATCCAAAATAGACATTATCTCATAAAATCTAGCATCTATATATGTTTCATTTTCTTCAATTCTTTGAATTACTGAAGATTTTTTTCCAAGTCTATATTCATTGTTTATAAAATTTACATATAAGTACTCATCATCTTGTTTTAAATCTAATTTTTTAACTATATCTTGATGGTCAAATTTTAAAAAAGCTTCTCTAGCTACATCAGATTGTATTTCATAATTTGATACTTTTATATTCATTTGTATTCCCCTTTTAAAGTGATTATTTATATTCTTCATCTGCATCTATTATTGGATTAAAAAAGCATGAATAATTTCCAGTATGACAAGCAACTCCTGTTTGTTTAACTAAAATAAGTATAGTATCTGCATCACAATCATAGTATAAACCCTTTACCTCTTGAATATGACCTGAAGTTAATCCTTTAGTCCATAATTCTTGTCTACTTCTACTAAAATAACAAGCCTTCTTTTCTTTAAGTGTTTTTTCGATAGATTCTTCATTCATATATGCAAGCATCAAAACTGCACCTGTATCCACATCCTGTGCTATTGCAGGTATTAATCCTCTCTCATCAAATTTTAATTTTTTTATTGCATCAAAATCTATCTTTCCATTTAATGTTTTATCTGTAGTAATTAAACCTTTCATTTTTACACTCCTAATTTTTAAAATTTCTTTTAAATTTAGTAATTATTTTTTAAGTTTTATCATATTTAAAATAATAGCATTTGTAGCCCTTGTATTTTTAAATACAAAGGATATTTATAATTTTGATTAAATTTATTTTTATTTAAGTATATTATATCTCTTATAGTCTAACTTCTACACCTTTTGATTTCATATATTGTTTTAAATCTTTTATCTTAATTTCTCCAAAGTGGAAAACTGATGCTGCAAGTATTCCATCTGAATTTGCATCTTTTGCTGCTTCAACAAAGTGATCCATTGTTCCTGCTCCACCTGATGCTATAACTGGAACATTTACAGCTTTTGCTATTTTAGATAGTAATTCTATATCGTATCCATTTTTCATACCATCTTCATCTATACTGTTTACTACTATTTCTCCTGCTCCAAGTTCAACACCTTTTATTGCCCATTCAATTGCATCTAAATCAGTTTTTTCTCTACCACCTTTTACATATACACTCCAAGAGCCTTCATCATTTTTCTTAGCATCCATTGATAAAACTACACATTGTGCTCCAAATTTTTCAGAAGCTTCTCTTATAAGTTCTGGATTTCTAACTGCAGATGAGTTTACTGAAACCTTGTCAGCTCCTTGCATAAGTATATTTGTAAAATCATCTATTGAACTAACTCCACCACCTACACAAAATGGTATATTTATTTCTTCTGCAACTCTACCTACAAATTCTAAAGAAGTTTTTCTTTCTTCATTTGAAGCAGTTATATCGTAAAAAACAAGCTCATCTGCTCCATTTTCACTGTAGAATTTTCCTAAAGTTGCTGGATCATCTACATCTTTTATATCTTGAAATTTTTTACCTTTAACAACTCTTCCATTTCTAACATCTAGGCATGGTATAATTCTTTTAGTTAACATAAGTCAAGTACCTCCTTAAGGTCTATTCTATTATCATAAAGTGCCTTTCCTATTATTGCACCGTACATATTCATATCTAATAATCTTTTTATATCGTCAAGAGAAGTAACTCCTCCTGATGCTATTATATCAAGTGATGTTTTTTTAGATAATTCTTCATATATATCAAAGTTTGGACCTTCAAGCATACCATCTTTTGATATATCTGTATAAACTATAGTTTTAACTCCTATTTCTTCAAGTTCCTTACATAAAGTAACTGAATCTATATCACTTACTTGTTCCCATCCATGAGTTGCAACCTTTCCATCTTTTGCATCTATAGAAACTACTATTTTTTCTGCACCATATTTATCGATTAATTCTTTAAGTAAATCTTTATTTTCTATAGCCATAGTTCCTACTATAACTCTATTTATACCTAAATCTAAAAGCTCTTTTACTCTTTTTTCTTCTCTTATTCCTCCACCTACTTGTATTGGAACATCAACTGCTTTTGCAACCTTCGCTAAAGTTTCATCATTTATTCCTACTTCATCTCTTGAGCCATTTAAATTTACAACATGTATAAATTCTGCTCCATAAGATGCCCATTTTTTTGCCATTAATGATGGATCTTCTCCATATACATTTACCTTATCAAAATCTCCTTGTGTAAGTCTTACACATTTATTATCCTTTATATCTATTGCTGGAAAAATTATCATTAGTAAATCATCTCCTTATAAGCTCTTAATATATCTGCACCTACTTGTCCACTTTTTTCTGGATGGAATTGTAATCCATATACATTGTCTTTTCTAACTAATCCTGGTATTTTTTTCTCATATTCTGAATAAGCAACTACTTCTTTATTAGAAGAATTTGCATAGAATGAATGAACATAATAAACATAATCGTCTTCTTTTATATATTTTAAAATTGGGTCATCTTTCTTTTCAAATTTTAAATTATTCCAACCCATATGAGGAACCTTTAAATCTATATCTAAAAAATCTACTGAACCTTCAATAATTCCAAGACCTTCATGATTTCCATATTCAGTACCTTGTTCGTACATAATTTGCATACCTAGACATATCCCTATCATAAATTTTCCGCTTTTTGCATATTCTCTAATAGGTTCAACAAGATCTAATTCTCTTAATTTTTTCATAGCATCTCCAAAAGCCCCAACTCCTGGTAATATTAGAGAGTCTGCATTTTTTATTTCGTCTAAATCTCTAGACATTTTTGTTTCAATTCCTGCTCTGTTAAATCCTCTAATTACAGATCCTATATTTCCTAATCCATAATCCACTATAATATTGTTCATTTATAATACCCCCTTTGATGAAGCAACTTCATTAGAAATTACTTCTATTGCTTCTTTTAATGCTCTTGCAAAAGATTTAAATATTGCTTCTATTTTATGATGATCGTTTTCACCATATAATAAATTTATATGTAATGTAACTCTAGATTCATTTACAAAAGCTCTAAAAAATTCCTTGACCATTTGAGTTGTCATATTTCCTACTCTTTCATCTGTAAAACTTGCATTAAACACTAAATAAGCTCTATTACTTACATCTATACTTGTTTGAGCTAAAGATTCATCCATTGGTATAAATATTGTTGAATATCTTCTAATTCCTTTTTTATCACCAAGTGCTTGTTTTACACATTCTCCTAAAGCTATTCCTATATCTTCTATAGTATGATGATCATCCACATAAGTATCACCTTTACATTTTACCTTCATATCAAATTTTCCATGAAAAGCCATAAGAGTTAGCATATGATCAAAAAAACCTACACCAGTATCTATATCAGCCTTTCCTGTTCCATCTAAGTTTATCTCAACTTGAATTTGAGTTTCTAAAGTATTTCTTTCTATTTTATAAAATCTCATATCATCCACCCTCTATTAAATATTAATTTAATTATTAAAACTTACATCTAAATCAATATTTAAACTATATAAATTATAAAATTTCTTTAAATGCTTCTAAAAATTTCTTATTTTCTTCAACTGTTCCCACAGAAACCCTGTAACATCCTTCTAAATTTCCACTGAATTTTCTTATAAGTACATCTTTTTCTACAAGTTTATTTTGTAAGTTTTCTATATCACTTTTGAAAAATACAAAATTTGCTCCAGATTTATAAGCTTTAACTCCTAAATTTATTAAAGTATTATAGATATTTTCTCTTTCTTGTTTTACAACTTTTATATAATTTTTCATTTTATCATTTTGTTCTAAAGCCTTAGTTGCTATGTAATCAGATAAAGAATTTAGATTATATGGAGCTCTAACTTTTTCTATTGAATTTATTATATTTTCATTAGCTACTATATATCCTGTTCTTATACCTGCTAGAGAAAATGCCTTTGATAAAGTTTTTACTATAAGTAAATTATCATAATCCATAACCTCATCAAGTAAAGATTCATCACTAAATTCCATATAAGCTTCATCTAAAGCTATTAATGCATCTGTACTTTTTACTATTTTTCTAACTTCATCTTTAGTAAGTACTGTACCTGTTGGATTGTTTGGATTACAAAGTATAACTAATTTAGGATTATTTGTTTTTATTTCATCTATTATACTGTCTACATTTAAACAAAAATCTTCCTCAGCCTTTGCTCCTATGTATTTTGCACTAAATACTTGAGCATAAATTGAATACATACTAAAAGTTGGATCTAAACTTAAAATTAATTCATCCTTATCTACAAAAGTTTTTACACATAAATCAAGTAATTCACTTGAACCATTTCCAACTGTTATATTCTTTGGCCCATATCCAACATAATTATTTATAGCTCTTTTTAAATTTGTATAATTATCATCTGGATAAAAATTTAATGTCAAATCACTATTTCCAAGTTCTTTTAATAAATCTAAATAAAGCTCTTTACTACCTTCATTTGCATCTAATTTAACAGAACAAACTGTTGGATTTACAACATAAGGTTTTAAATTTCTTATACTTTCCTTTTCTCTATTCATAAACATTCACTCCAAATCTATAATTACTTTAATTTTTTATTTATAGTCACTTTCTTTAACTGTTGAATCAAATAAATCTATTATCTTTTGAATTCTATTGTAGTTAAATTTATAGCTTACTCTGTTTGCTATTATTCTAGCACTTATATCAAATAAATCTTCATAAACTTCAAGACCATTTGCTTTAATTGTATTTCCAGTTTCAACTAAATCAACTATTACATCTGATAAACCAACTATAGGTCCAAGTTCAACTGATCCATTTAATTTAATTATATCTATCTTTTGTCCTCTTGATTTAAAAAATTGTTTTGCTATAACAGGATATTTTGTAGCAACTTTTAAATTTTCAGAAGTTAAGTATTTTTCTTTTTTCCCTAAAAGACCTGCCACTGAAAATTTACATTTTCCAAATCCTAAGTCATAAAGTTCATAAACTTCACTTTCATTTTCATTTTCAAGGATAGTATCTTTTCCAACAATCCCCAAATCTGCAACTCCTTCTTCTACATAAGTTACAACATCACTTGGTTTAACATGTATATATGTTATATTATTATCTTCATCTTTAAATACAAGCTTTCTAGATTCTTTATCTATCCATTTTTCCATATTTAAACTTTGTAATCTTCTATATATATCCTTTTCAATTCTTCCCTTTGCTATTGCTATCGTTATATTCTCCATGTTTTTCATCTCCTATCCGTTAATAGCTTCCATAAGTGTATCGAAATAAATTGTAAATCCTATCGCAGGAACCTTTTGGCCAAAGTTTTCAGTTAAACCGTCATATCTACCACCACTTAATATTTCCTTATATAAATTTGCAAAATAACCTTTTAACATAATTCCATCATAATAATCAAGTTTTGATACCATTGATAAATCAAATAAAGTATATCTATCTAAATCCTCTTTAGATATTAACTCACTTACTATATTAAGTTGTTTTAAACCTTTTTTCATTCTATCATTTAAGAAATATTTGTTTGCTTTTTCTAATACCTCTTCTAAACTACCTCTTATACTAAGGATATTTAACATTAATTCTTTAAGTTCATCTTTTATATCTAAACTTTCAGTAAAAGCCTTTAATTCAGGTTTATTTTTTCTATATAATAGTTTTTTAAATTCCTTTTCTTTAGATTTGCTTAAATTAAGTTCTTCTACAAATCCATCGATATAATCACCACTACCTATTTCAAGTAAAAATTTATCTGTAAACTTTCTAAATATATTAAACGCTAAATTTACAATATCTCTATCTGCATCTATTGAAGGTTCTCCCATATATTCACAACCAAATTGAACACATTCTTCTATTCCATCACTATTTTTTTTATTTCTATAAATAGTGGATTGATAAAATAACTTCAAGCTTAAATTTTCTTCCCATCTAGGTACTAAACTTTTCATAAGACTTATAGTTATATCAGGTCTTAAAACCATGACCTTATTACTTACAACCTTTACCATAGACTTAGTTAATATATTTTTATCCATAAAAGTAACTTCATCATATTCTTGAAACATAGCTGGCTCAATTTCTATAAATCCAGCATCTACAAAAGATGTTTCTATTTTTTTTGTTAACTCATATCTCTTCTTAGCAAAATTTAATTCATCTTGAATTCTTAAAAATTTCATTATAACCACCCTTTTCCTCTCTAAGAAATTAAAAACATGTAGATTTTTGTCATTCGTTATTTATTATTTAAAATAAAAAACCATGTAGGCTTTTACCTACATGGTCTAGTGATTCTCTCTATACCATCATAGATTCAAGCCTTTCGCTTATCACAAATAGGGCTTGCATCTATGAACTATTTCATAATTACAATCCCTAAAACCTATGATGGTGATGATGGTTTAGTTTTCTTAATGCAAATCTATTAAATTGTCTATTATCTAAATACATCATCTTCCCATTCCTCCATTTTAGTTATTTTATAATTATATTTCTACATTTTTTTACATATTTTTCTAATATCATCTTGATAATATAAATATTAGTACACTTTAAAGTAATTTGCAATAATTTTTTCAAATTTTCATACAATTTATATTAATTTACAAAAATTATATAACTCCAAAACTTAAACATATTTATTTTATACTCGTTTCCATTTAGCACTTCTACCTTTTGCTATGACCTCTATTTTGCCACTTTTTCTTAAATTATTAAAAACTCTATTTATTGTAGGCTCTGGTATATCAGGGCATTGTGCTCTTATATCATCTTTAGTAAAATATCCTAAAGTTGAATTTATTATTTTTTCAATTCGCTTAGTTTTACTTTCTTTTTTAATTAAATTTATTTTTAAATCTTCTTCTAAAGCTTCATACGCATCTTGAATAAATTTCAAAAAATATTCTAGCCATTTATTTACTCCATAATTAAACTTTTCTGCATCATTTTTTCTAGTAAACATTCCTTTATAATAAGCTTGTGTTTTTTCATTATAAAGTTTGCCTAAAGCACTATATTGTCCTACATTATATCCATTTTTATTAAGCAAAATCAATGTAAGTATTTTAGCCATTTTAATATTGTCTTCTGGAAAAGGTGATATCAATATGAAATCTATTATAAAGCATGCTATAATTACCAAGGTATCAATTTCATTTTTTTCTATCAAGTTTTCATATTCTATACATAAATTTTCAATATATGTATAGAATCTTTCTTCAACATTTTTTCTAATTAGTATTCCATGATTGTTAAATGTATCTTCTCTAAAAAAGTCAGTTTGCAAAAAATCATTTTCTTCAGTTCTATACCTTCCACCTTTAACTAAAGAAAAACGGTGTAAATATCCATGAAGTTCAAGTATCATTTGCGAACTTATTTTCATATCATCATAAGCGTTATTTATTATTTTCAATACATCTCTAAATTCTACTATACTTACTTCTTCTCTAGTTGAAGGTTTAGATTCATTTAAAAAAATCTTTTTTAAATGAACATCGCTCAAAAAAACATCATCACAAGAATCAATTGTAAAATCTAACATAGCTTTATTTGTTAATTTTTCTATAATTTCTTTTGGCTGTTTTTTGTAAATAACCTGACGCCCCTTATATTCATTTATTGTAGATAACATTTTAACAACATTCATATTAACGGGCATATCTAGTAATTTCTTCCCCATAATATATTCCATAAAATCACTCCAAACTTTAATTTCAGTTTATTACATACAATTAACCCATTATATCTAATCTTAGCATATTTTAGGAATAGTTTCAATTTTCAAAATATTATTTACAACTTTTTCTTGTTTTATATTTATCTATAATTCTAAAAAAAATAGAATTTCTTATAAAATAGAAAAACTACTAGATAATTATAACTAGTAGTTTTTTCATTTCAACTTTAATATTTATTTTTATTCTGCTTGTTCAGACATTTTTTCATCTAATATCTTCTTTTGTAATGCTTGCATATGTCTTTTTATATAAAAATCTATATCATCATTGTCACTGTCAAATTCCCAGTGAGTTTCTAGCATACGAATACTTCTATAACAAAGACCTGCATTTCCTTGTAATTTAAAATCAATTAAATCAAATAACCAACATTCTCTAGTATTTACATCCCATAAATTATGTTTTTTTATATATTCATCTAATATTTCTCTGTATCTTGAAAGTGTTGGATAATCAATTGTTACATGCTCCATAAAAACATTAAATTTTTTGCCTTTCATTTTTAAATCCCCCTGATAAAATTTTCATATACTTCATAAATTATAACATACTTTTATATATTTTTTAATTTATAATTGATAAACTATTTTTCCTTCACATATTGTATATTTTATTTTTCCATATAAAGTATATCCTATAAATGGAGTATTTGTAGATTTTGAAGCAAATTCCTTAACTTCCCATTTTTCATCTAAATTAAATATTACTATATCTGCAAATCCTCCTTCTTTTATGTATCCTCTATCTAAGTTATAAAGTTTAGCAGGATTTATAGTCATTTTTTCTAATAAATGCATTAAATCTAAATGACCATTTTTGACTAAAGTTGTAATTCCAAGACCTAAAGAAGTTTCAAGACCTGTTATACCACTTGGACATTTAGTTAGTTCTTTTTCCTTTTCTTCTTTTGCATGTGGAGCATGGTCAGTTGCTATTATTTCTATTGTATCATCCTTAAGACCTTCTATTATTGCCATTCTATCTTCTTCTGTTCTAAGTGGAGGATTCATTTTAGCAAGTGAACCATGTTGTGATACTGCATTTTCATTTAATGTAAAATGATGTGGACTAGCTTCTGCAAATACATTTGCACCTAGAGATTTTATAAATTTAACTGTTTTTACAGCTTCTTTAGAACTTATATGTTGTATATTTACTTTTGCCTTAGTTTCTAAAGCTATCATAGCATCTCTTGAAACCATTACATTTTCAGCTAAAGCAGCTGCTCCTCCTTCTAATCCTAATGCTTTTGATACTTCTCCATCATTTATACCAGCATTTACTATAAAACCTGGATCTTCTTCATGTAAACTTATAGGAACATTTAACTCAGCTGCTTTTTTCATAGCTTGATAAATTAACTTTTCGTCTTTTATAGGAATACCATCATCAGTAAATCCTACTGCACCATTTGCTAACATTTCATCAAAATCTACAAGTTCTTCTCCTTTTAAGCCTTTAGTCACAGCTGAAGCTTGAATCACATTTATGTCAGATTTTTTTGCCTTATCTAATATGTATTTTAAAGTTTCTACATTATCTACTACCGGACTTGTATTTGCCATACATACAACAGTTGTAAATCCACCTTTCGCAGCAGCTTTTGCTCCTGTTATGATATCTTCTTTATATGTAAATCCTGGATCTCTAAAATGAACATGTACATCTATAAGACCTGGAGCTACTATACATCCAGTCGCATCTATAATCTTATCAAATTCACATTCTTGTAAATTTTTTCCTATTTTTTTTACTCTATCATTTTCAATTGCTATATCCACTACTTCATCTCTTTTAGAAAGTGGGTCTATTATTCTTCCGTTTTTTATTAAAATCATAACTTATATCCAAATAGTAAATATTTTACTACTTACTCCTTTCTATTATTATTTATATCTTTATTTTATCACTTAGAGCTATATTTTTTTACTCAAAATTAATTTTTGTTATATATATTGAAAATATATTTTTAGCCTTTATTTTATAAGTTTAAAAAATATATTTTGTTTTATAGAAATTGCTTTATTAGGACAAAGCTCGTGACAACAATAACATCTAATACATTTTTTTAAATCTATTTTAGCTCCTGTATCTGTTATTTCAATTACTTTTGCAGGACATGCAACTTTACATTTTCCACATTTTATGCATTCATCTTCCTTTACTACAGGTTTTGGTGTTACAACTTTGTCTATTATATCGCCTATTAACTTTGGAAATTTAATAGAAAAAAGTCGAAAATCTGAACTTGTAACAGGAATTTTAAAATCCTCTACTACAAATTTTCTAAAATCATCTCCTATAAATTTGACATCAGAAAAGTCACTCTTTATTAGGTTTCTCTTTACAGATCCTCTAACTGTTCCCACCTTCATAGGATTTAAATTTATTAATTTACATCCTGCTATATCTATAGCATAGGGACTTTGAGATGCAAGTAAAACTCCCACCTTTCTAACATCTCCTGCTGTAGGTCCTTCTCCCTCCATGGCATAAACTCCATCCATTATAGTTAAACTTGGATTTACATACTCACATATATCTAAAAGTACATTTTCACAAAATAATTCTTCTTTTTGAAATCTATAATGTATCTCAGCCTTTTCAACTCCAGCTATTACTCCATATAAATTTTTTACTCCACCTGTGTATTTTGCCATCTTATGCGTTTTTAATTTACATAAATTTATAATATAATCTACCTCTGTCACAGGTTTAATTATATTCATATTCTTTAAATATATCGCATTTTCGTTTTTAACCTTGACTTCAGATGTATCATAATTTAATTCAACCTCCAAATCCTTAACAGCATCTACTATTCCACAAGTATTATAAAATCCCTTTAATATGGTTTTATTATAAGGACCTCCTGGACTTTCAGCTATTACTACTTTACAGTTTAATTTAAGTAGTTCTTCACACAAAACTCTTATAAGCATTGGATGAGTTGTTGCCCCTTCTTCTGGAGATTTTTTTATAACTAAATTTGGTTTTATCAAAACTTTACTGTCCTTTTTTATAACTTTATTAAGTGGACCAATATCATCCATTAATTTTTCAAAGGATTTTTTTACAACTTCATAGTCGTAACTTTCACATTTTCTTATACTTACTTCTTTCATTACTTTACCTCAAATCAAAAAAATTTAATACAAATTAATTCTATAACAAAAATAAGGTATATGTAAAATAAATATATTTAACATATACCCCACCTTTTTATTTACTATATTTGTATTATATTTGTAATTCTATATTCAAACTTAGATGATAAATCTTCATTTTTAGCTAAAAAAACTTTATATTTTCCCATATATTCAGATCCAATATTATACATCATTGTAGCATCTACTGTGGCTTCATAAGTTCCATCTAAATTATCATAAGCTTCTAATATATTTACTTCAACCCATCCATCACCATCTGCAGGTGATATTCCATAAGCATCATATCCTGATAAATATTCCATCATCGTCCATGAAGAATCCATATCATGTAAATAACTATCTACTATCTCCCCATTAAAACTATAAAAAGTAGCTTTTAAGTATTTATCTACTATATTTTTATTTAGAGCTACATAAAGTCCAGTTTCTTCATAATCTAACTCAATATTTGATTCATTAAAATAATTATTATTTATAATAAAATATGTCACTTGTGGTAGATATTTTTTACTTCTACACTGATTATAAGTTATATGATTAACATCCATAGATTTTAAAATATTTTCAATAATTCCTTTCATAGAAGATATATCAACTTCTTTTCTTTCTATGTTTTGACTTTTTTCTCCTTGACTAGATTCATAACTAGAATTACTATTTACTTCACTAGTTGATGATGTATTATTACATCCAGCAAGTGCTAAAGACATTACTAAAATGATTGATAAAATCAATTTTTTCATAACAGTTTTCTCCTTTAGTAGATTTATTTTATTCAATTTTAACTCCTACAATATACATTTACTAATCTATTCTCTATTAAAAGTATCACTACTTTTTAAATCAAAATATTTTATATTTGACTTATATGTGTATGATTGTGTCCTTCTAAATCATGTTCTCCATGAGAATGTTCACTATGTCCTTCTCCATCTTCTTCATGAATATGAAGGTGTGAATGGCTATGGCTATGCTCATGAGTATGAACTAAATCTCCATGAGAATGTTCATGACTATGATGATGAACATGATTATGAGTATGTTGAAGCTCAATACTATCTTTTATCATTAAAACTGTCGCAACTACCATAATTAAAAATGCTATATAAAACTGTACAGCAGGTCTTTCTCCATTTATTACCATACAAAGAATAACTCCTAAAAAAGGTGCTACAGAATAATAAGCACTCGTTTTAGCTGCTCCTAAATCCTTTTGAGCTAAAATATAAAAATAAATACTAAGTCCATAAGCAAAAAATCCAAGCACTAATACCGCTAAAATATAATTAATCTCTGGGAACTTTTCTCCAATTATAAGCGCAATTATCATACTTCCCATACCAGAACAAATGCCTTTAATAACTACTATTTCCATTGCATTTTTATTTGAAATCATTCTTGTACAATTGTTTTCAAATCCCCAACATATACATGCTCCTATTACAAATAAAGAACCTATATTAAAATCAAAAACACCTTTTCCTTCAAAGCCCAATAAAATACTTGCTACTGTAACCATTATAATTGAATACCAAAGTTTTTTTGATATGACTTCCTTAAAAATCACAAGTGCAATTATAGATGTAGCAACAATTTCAAAATTATTTAAAAGTGAAACATTTGCCGATGTACTAGCCTTAATTCCCATCATAAGTAATATAGGAGCTATTATATCTAAAATAATCATTCCTATAGTGTAAGGTAACTCCTTTTTAGTTAATTTTTCTTTTTTGACGCTTTTTTTAGCAAAATTTTCTACAACACCTAGTAAAAAAATCCCTATTCCCGCTCCTAAGTAAAGCATCGCCGCCATCATAGTTTCATCTACATGTTCTAAAAGCTTTTTAGAAATGGGAGTATTAAGTGCATATAAAAAGGCCGCTATTATTGCAAATAAAATTGCTTTGTATTTTCCCTTCAATTTCTTCATCTCCTTTATAAATTGTCAATTAAATATATTTGGAGCATATTTAAATGTTCGTCTGATTTAATTTATTTAAATATGCTTCTTTTATTTTCATTTTATCCTTTGTTTTTCTATATTTAATATTTTAAAAATCTCTAGCATATTTATTCCCCCTGTCTTTAGGCATCTTTATTTAAATTCTAACATATAATTTTTCTGTAAGCAAAAAATAGGAGTGCTTAAATAAATTTTTTGTAGCACTCCATTTTTACATTATTAAATTTTGAAAAGTCTTTAGAATAAAAATTTATTTATATCCTAATTCGCTTTAATTATCTTAATTTTAATTACTTAATTTATCTTCAGAAGTATTTTGATTAAAGTATGATAAAATTATAATTGTTGTAATAATACAAATAGTTCCAATAAAATCAGCTAATCCAAATGAAACTTTTAACCATATAATAGATAAAAACGCAGCTGATAAAGGTTCCATAGATCCTAGTATGCTTGATTCTGTAGGTAAAATATAATTTAAGCTTTCTAAATAACAGTAATATGCTATTAATGTTCCAAATATAACTACAAAACCGACACCACAAACTGTAGATGCTGACACTACTCCACTAAATTTCCATGGTGGATTTATAAAACTAAAAGCTATACCTCCAATTAACATACCCCATCCAACAATAGTTACTGAAGAATATTTTTTTAGTAAATTAGCAGGTTGTAAAGTATAAAGAGCATTAGCAAATGCTGAACATAGCCCCCAAAACAATGCCAATTTAGATATAGACAAGGTATTTATATCTCCTTTTGTTATTATAAAAAATGTACCCACTATAGCTAATAATACGGCACAAATTTGACTTAATTTAGGAAGTTTTTTACTAGAAAAAACTGTATAACATGTAATAATAACAGGAGATAGATATTGAAGAATAGTTGCTGTAGCAGCATTACCATGATTGATAGCAGCAAAATAAGTATATTGAGAACCTAACATACCTAAAACTCCAAAAGATATTAATGTTATCCTATCTTTTTTATCTTTCCAAATATTTTTTACACCTGAATCTTTTTTTAATAAACCATAACTTAAAAGTAAAATACCTGATAATATTAATCTAATTACTACAAGCCATTCTGGAGTGAAATTATTTTGTTGAAACAAAAATTGTGCAACAGTTCCAGATATTCCCCATAACATAGCTCCACAAATAACTAAAATTATGCCTTTTGCGCGTAAATTATTCATTTTATATTTTTCCTTTCTTTTGATAAAATTTAAAATAGATAATACTATTTATATAAATTTATAGATATATTAATTTGTGAAATTAAATCTATAATAATTTTATTGATTTTTATCCTATGTAACAATTAATATATTGATTAAAATTGCAACTATATTAGCCATATTAAAATAAACTTAAAAGGAGATAAAAATGCAAGTATCTAGAATTGAAGTTGATAATAACTTAAAAGAAACCTTACAATATGTAAGTAGCGATTTTCCTTTAGTAATATATACAGATGAATTTAGTCTATTTGAAGAAGGATATATAAGATGGCATTGGCATAAATATCTACAAATTTCATATGTATTGCGAGATCAAATATGTTTTCAAGTAGATGGTGAAGAAATAATTCTAAATCCACAAGAAGGAATTATATTTAACTCTAATGTCCTTCACCAAATCAAGCCATATAATGATGACTGTAAAATGATTTCTATTATGTTTGATCATAGCCTTATTTCGAGAAATGAACATTCTCTAATAGGGAAAAAATATGTTGATCCTGTAATTAAAAATAATAATTTAAATTTTATAATATTAAAAAAAGATATTTCTTGGCAAAGAGACATCCTAAAATGTATTGAAGAAACTTATATAATTTATAATAATAAGGAGTACGCATATGAATTAGAGGTTGTCAATAATATAAATCAGATTTGGCTTAAAATAATAAGAAATTTAAAAGATAAAATTGAAAATACAAATAAAAAGATTTCTCATGATGATGAAAGAGTAAAATCTGCTATTAATTACATAAAAGAAAATTATAATCATGAAATTTCATTAGAGGATATAGCTAAATCATGTAATATAAGCAAAAGCGAGTGTTGCCGAAGTTTTAAAAGAATTTTAAATACTACACCATTTGAGTATTTAATGGAGTATAGAATATTAAAAGCTTCAGAATACTTATATCATACAGATGAATCCATATCTAATATTTGTATAAATGTTGGATTTAATGGTATAAGTTATTTTGGAAAAATTTTTAAAAAATATATGAATTGTACCCCTTCACAATATAGAACAAATATTAAGAATAAGAAAAATTCAATAAAATAACGCTTCTTATTTATAGAGCGTAAGAAAAGTATGTAAATAGAAAATAAAACTTGCTCTTATTTACTTTTTTCTTACGCTCAAATATACAGTCTAAATTTAGATTAGATATTTAAAATCTTACTTATATCTTTATATATTAAAATTCAAGTAGCATATCATTCCACTTAGCATTTCCGTGAGTAGAATTTGAAACTCCTAAATGCTTATATCCAAAGCTTTCGTAAAATCCAATTAAATGATCTTTACATGTCAATACAATACCTTTTTTATTTCGTTTTTCACTAATTTTTATTAAATGCTTCATAAGATCTGATGCATATCCATTATGTTGATAATTTGGAAGTACATCTATTCCAAAAACTGTTTGATAATCACCATCTGGTTTATGCATAGATGAATCGTGATAAAGTTCATCAGGAAGCTCTGGCTTATCTGTTGAGCAACCATTTATAAATCCTATTATATTTTTATCTAATTCTGCTACAAAAAAAGATTCTGGAAAAGTAGTCAATCTTTCTTTGAAAGAATCATATGTTGCAGCTTCTGCTTTTGGAAAACACTCTGCTTCTATTTTGTAAATAATATCTAAATCGTCTATTGTTGCATTTCTTATAAATATTTTTTTCATAATTATCTCCCTTATATTTTTATATTCTTTCTTTTAATATTTTTTTAATATATTGTAAATAAGCGTCTCTTTTATTAGATTTTGTAGATTTTATATTTGGAAAGGCATTTACAATTCTTCTATGAACAAAAGCCTTTTGTTTTAAAGATTTAAACTTATCTTGAATTTCATCTAGCTTTTCATCTAAATTTAAATCATCAAATATGTCTAAATTTTCAGCCTTAAATGATTTGAATTTTATTCTGATATCTTCTAACATATCTTCTGGATTTAGCTTAAATCTGTGCAGAAATTCTTCTTCTTCATATAACTTAAATCTATCATGTATTTTCTTCATATCATCTACTATATTTGAAAATACATCTAACTTCATAGTTAAAGAATTTAATGCTTGAGCTGTAATTATAAAATCTATTATAGCTACAATAGTTAGAAGTACTGTAAATACTCCAAGCAATCTATTATCCATTTTATCAAGCATATTTAGAATAAAAGGATGTATAAATTTAATTACAACTACACTTAAAACTCCAAACATAGTTGAATTTAAAAGACATATCTTGCCATGAATATTAAATTTGTAATTTGAATAATCCCACCATTTTGCATGGAATAGTTTTTCTAAAATAGTTGCTGTAATATATTCAACAACAGACGTCAAAATCATTCCAAGCACAAACACTGCTATCATACTATCTCTATAAGACCACAAACTCATAATTACTATCAAAGCCCCTACTCCATAAACAGGACACAAGGGTCCATTTAAAAAACCTCTATTTATAACTTTCTTTTGTAAAAAAGAACAATAAATACTTTCGCATATCCAACCTAAAAAAGCATATATGAAAAAATATAACATATATTCACCTATTATACTCATAATTTTTCCTCCTAAAGTATATATACTATTTCAATAATACATTATATTTATTACATGTTTATTACATTTTGTTAAATTATTGCTATATTTTTACATATCATCTAAAAACTATATTATAGATTTTACACTAAAATAAAAAGAGGTATAAATATATTTATACCTCGCAAATCATATTATAAATTTTAATTTAAATAATTAAGATGCCCTAGAACTTTCCATAACCTCATCTATTAATGCAGCTATAATTAATTTATTCTGTGGAATTCCATTAAATTCTACTGCATAAATATCAAAAGTCCCATCCGAATAAATTTCAAATTGTATACTGCAGTCTGTATTTTCATCGTAGTACATAAATTCACCATCAAACTGTACTATTTCAATGCCTTCCTCTGATATAAATGATTGCCATTTAGTATTTGAAAAATAATTTTCAAAAGCTGTTCCAATATCTGTATAACCCATGTCATATGTATAGTATTTAAAATTCGCATTTTTTACCGATAAAACTTCCTCCGATTCCCTTGCTAATTCGGTAATTGCAATTGCTGCAATTAATACTATAACCACACCTATAATTATTTTCCATGTCTTATTAGAAGAATTTTTAACTAATTCTTCTCCTTTAATTTCTTTGTATTTGATTAAATTTATATTTTTTTTATTATCTTGAGTGTTTATTTTTTCTCCACATAAATTACAAAATTTAGCTCCTTCTTCTATTTTATTTCCACATTTTATACAATTCATATTTAATTCTCCCTTTCAAAAAAATAGATCAAACTATCCTTAGAAAAATTGTGCCAATATTAAAAGTGCTATTGCTATTACAGTATTTATTTTCGTATTTCTTTTTCTAGCATTTTCATAAATATAACTTTCTTCTCTAAGCAAATTTGCTCTTAATCCTACCAATTTTTCTATAATTAGAGATAAAATATTTATCGTTTCTCCATCTTGAACTAACCTTGTTATCATAATTTTATGTAGATTTGCCATTGCAAAAGCATAACAAAAATCACTACAAGCTTCTGAAATATTCTCACTTAAAGCATTCACTAAAAATGAGATTATAAAAAACACTGAAAGTAGTTCTGATGCATAATAAATAACTTTTATTTCTTTACCTGATCTAACTTTTTTAATTTTTTCTACGTTTCCTTTATCTAGCATTAAACCACAATTCATACAAAATTTGTCTTTTTTTTCATCAATAAAACTTCCACATTGCTTACAATACATTTGCTATTCCCCCTCTTTATTTTGTATGATTTCATTATAGAACATCATTTTTTTAATTTGTAATTTATATTTTTATAACAAAAATACCCTATAAATATAACTCTTTTGAGGGTTATATTTATAGGGTTTATTTATTACTTAAATACTATTTAATTAAATATCAAAAGGTGTGTCTTTAATTAACTTAAGATTTTTTGTACAAAAATCAATAATTTTTGTATCTTTTGTTATTTTTAATAGATTTTCTATTTCATATATCAAGCTATTTAAGTATTTACTTGATAAATTTATTGTAAAATCTTCAGATAAAATATAATCATTTATTTTATCTTCATTTAAAAGTTTAAATAAATTTTCTATATATTTTGATTTTGCAGATACTTTATTTTCTATATTTGAACTGTTATATAAACCTATAGAAATCATGTTATATTTTATACTATTTTCATAATCTGATTTTAAAATTAATATATTTTTTATTTCGTTGTATATACCTAAAAGATTCAAATATTTATAAGACTTAAATTCTTCTTCTAAAAAGTGTTCTTTTACACATTCTATTTTAAGTTTCAAATATTTTATTGCTTCTTCATATTCTCTTTTTTCTTTATACACTTGAGATAGATTTTTACATAAACTCATATATTTTTGATAAGAGATATGATACTTATCAAGGGAAGATAAATTTATTTCTTCTTCATAAAACTCACCTGTAAAAAGTCCACAACTAGTTAAATTATAAAGTGCCTTTTTATAGCATTTTATCGCCATGTCGTAATTTTTACAGTACATATAATCTCTACCTGCTTCATCAAAGGCTTCTACAAAAGAGATTATCCAATTTTTATCATGCTCTACTTTATATTTTGCCAAATAATAATAGTCACATTTGTTTTTATAGTAACTTGAAATTTCAAAATCCTCACAATAATAGGCAAGTTTATCTAAAATTATATTTTTTTTATACTCGTCAAAGAAATTATTTTCCTCTAAAATTTTAAATGCCTCTAAATAGTAATTGTATCTCTTTGAATCATCTTTTCCATCATAAGATTCACCTGCAACATAAGCCCTTTGGTATGTCAAATCAAAATTCAACCTATAGTCATTTAGATTGTATCTTTTATACAAATAAAGTCCTTCATTTATAGATTTTTTTGCCTTAAAATTTTCATAAGATTCCATATAAATATTACTTCTTAAAATACAATTTCTACAAATTAGCTCTATTGTTTTTAAAATTTCATCATATTTTTTATATTTTAAGCTTTGTTTATAAACTGCAGATTGGATTTTTAAAATTTCTGCCATTTTTATGCCTAAATCTGCATCTTTATTTTCCTCATAAAAATTCATAGCTTTATCTAAATACAATCTACGTTCTTCACCATCTAATAATTTAACTATACTACAACAAGCTTCCATATACATTTGTTTTGGGTAATCCCAGTCTAAATCTTCTTCAATACATTCTTTTTCATAATCAAGCAAATCCTTTAATAAATCTAAAGCTTTATCATTTTTGCCGATTTTAGTATATATATCCGATAAAGTTAAAACTCCACTTGCTTTATTTCGTTCTTTTTTTTCATCATTTTCAATTATTTTTTTGCAATAAATTATTGCATTTTTGTAGTCCTTTTTTTTCAAATATACCTGTACTATACTGTTATAAAGCTCTTCTATAATATATACATCACCTATATCATCAATACTTAAAATTTCATCTTCATAAATTTGATTTTCTATTTCTTTTTCATAATGAAAAATCGCATCATCTAATTTTCCAAGCTTAAAGGATAAATCGCCTAAAATTTTATGATCTAGCGGATATCTAAATCTATATTTTCCAAATAACATATCTTAATCTCCTAAATATAATTTGCCATAATAAAGTGCCTTTTCACTATCTTTTATTACTTCCATTATATCTTTATTTAGACTATTATCTACAAAACTTTCCATGTAAAATTGATACAATTCATAGCAAATATCTTTTGTTTCCTCATTTTTAAGTCCAAGAATTTCTTTTTTTATTTCAAAACTTTCAACTAAACATTTTTCAAAATAAGATAGGTAGTATTTTTTTTCATTATCATCTAATATAAAGTTTAAATTTTGATACCCCTCTATCATAGCTTTAGCTATTTCTATATATTTATTAGCTATTTTTAAACTTCTACATCCATTTATTTTAGAATTTATATCTATACACTTATCAAAAGAATAAATTAATTTATCTAATCTATTTTCTTCATCTACAAAATAAGAATTTTTAATTGACTTAGTAAAAGAAACACCTATATTAAAGTATATATCTGCTAAAGATTCATCTTTTATTTTTAGATTTTCATATATATCAACTGCCTTATTGTAATAATCAAAACAGCTATCTTTAGATCTTATAGACAAAAGCTTTGCAAATTCATTATAAAACTTAGCAAGTTCTATTGTGCACCCTGTAATTCTATCTGCAAATATTTCTATTAGCTTTATATATTGTCTTTTCTTTTGGATGTTATTTTTAATCCTCATTGATGCCATCTGTGTCATTTTATTTGTAATGGGCATACAAATATCAGCATTCGGTCTTAACTTGTTGTATACCAAATCTATTATTATTTGATGTAGAGATATTTTATCTTCTCTAAATTCTATCCATCCCTTGTCAATAAGAGAATTTATACATTTGTGAGAGTCTATATCACACCACTTCATAAACTCAACTTTATCTATTTTTACATTAGCCATAAGTGACATATTCATAAGTATATATTTTTCAAATTCATTTAATTTAGCTATATCAAATACGATTTCTAAATGAACCATAATAGATTTGTTATTTAGAGTTTTGTCCTTTCTTAGCTTTATCTTATCCTCATTAGCACTCGTTATACCTTCTAAACTTTTGAATTTATCATATAAAATTTTGGGCTCTAATTTAGTTATTCTAAGCTGCTTAGCTATTAATTCAACCGTCATAGTATGCCTATTTACAAATTCGATTATTTCTTCTATTATTTTTCTATCTTTTTTTGAATAATCAATCTTGTTATAACTATAAAATAACTCCTGTAAGTCATCCATATTTTTAAACTCTTCTATTTCTATTTGATGATAGTTATAATCTGTAAAATCATTTCTAGTAGTAATTATAAACTTACAACCGGAATTAATTAATTTTTCTAGATTATCATCCTCATCCACATCGAAATTATCTATAATTATCAAAGTTCTATCATCTGATAGCTCACAAATTTTATCTAACTTTCTATTAAAATAATCCTCTTCGCTTTCTTCTTCTCCTCGTTTAAAATTATATATGGGAATTTCTCTATCATTTACAACTAAATCAAATAATGATGTCGTGAAACTAGCAAACAATACTACATCATACTCTTTCTTGTAACAAAATGCATACTGCTTAGCAAGTACACTCTTTCCTATTCCTCCAAATCCATGTAAAAAAACTGTATCTGTTTCATATGTAAGTTTCTCATAAATTACTCTCATCTCTTCTTGTCTACCTATGAAAATATTATCATTTTGAGCTAAATTAGATTTTATATAAACTTCATTTGGAGAAGAAAGATTAACTAATTTTTCTAAAATCTCAATTAATTCATCTGTATTTTGATATCTTCTTGTAACAGAAGATGATAGAGTCTTTTTAAAAAGCATATTTATATATCTAAAAATTTTTGGATTTATACCTTCATATCTAGAATCTTTTAAATCAAATTTCCAATTTGCAAATATCTTTCTATCATCTACATCTGGTATTCTATTCATTATTTTAGAAAATAAAACTGCACCAATTGAGTATATATCAGTAGCTTCACAAATCTTATTTATCTTTCTCTGAAGTTGTTCTGGTGCTGCCCACTTCTCTGAGTATGATATTTTGTTTACTTTTTTAGATTTTATATTTTTTATACTCTCAACACTCCCAAAATCAAACAATATCAAAAGTTCATTCGTCTCAGGAAGTTTTAATATATTTTCAGGCTTAATATCTAGATGTAGATACCCGTACTTATGGTACATTCCTATAGTTTTTGCAAGAGTAAGCCCTATTTGAAATATATCATGTAAAGTTTCATCTTCTACCATATCATAAGTAATTCCGTTATTATAATTTACAATCATATAAAGGGTATTATTTCCCTCAAAAATCTCTTGCATCATAGCCGTACTGTTTAAAGTATCTAAATTCATTTGAAACAAATTATTTTTCTTATATGCATCAATAAACTTCTTCCTATAATCTTCAAATTCTTCTCTGTATTCATTTTTTACAATTAAACTAAAATCTGTATCTCTCTCAATATACATACCAATTGGATAAAGCTCTTTAATTCTAACTAGATGTTCAATTTTGTAAGTATCAAAATAAGTAGCCTCATAAACTATACAACTTGCCCCGTATCCAGCTATATCCTTTATTATGTATTCATAAGTAAATCCATCTTTTTTCAAAATTATCTTTTGCCCAATTTTTAAAGGGTTCCTCATTTTACCTCTGTTGCATCCATATAAACACAACAGCCTCCTCCCTTCTTATAAATTACTTATATTTTAACAAGTATATTTTTAAATTTGTAATTAATATTTTCAACTATTTGATTTTATTATATATTAAACAATGCTATGATTATATTAAATAAAACAAATTTTTCAAAGGAGTAAAAAGATGGAGGGCAAAACATTTACTAAAACAATGAATGATGCATTTAATGAAATAGTCGATTACTATAAATCTGATGATGGAGAAATAGAAAAAATAGTAGACTTTTTAAATATATCAAAAAACTTTAGATCTTTCGACACAGGTCTTACTGAATTTATAAAAAAACACGGTTATGTTGAAAAAAAATGTCTAAGTGAAGAAGAATATTTAGAAGATAGAGTGAATTTTCTTGAACAAAAGTTTAAAGAAAAAAACATTTCCTACGTACTAGCCACTTTAAAAAACTATTTTTTAGGACAAAAAAGACCTGATGCAAGAGAACAAAGTCGCAAAAATATGTTCAAAATATGCTTTGCTCTAGATTTAAATATAGATGAAACAAATAATTTTTTCAATAAAATATATTTTGATAGAAGTTTTAATATAAAAAATATAGATGAATTAGTTTATTACTTCTGCATAAAAAATAAAAAAAGCTATGTCGAAGCTGAAAAATTAATAGAAAAAATAAAAAATATACTTAAAAATGATTCAGAATCTAACTTAAATGAAATAGCTCATACAAGTGAAATTCGCGAAAAAATAGAATTTTTTACTGATGAGTTAGAACTTATAAAATATATTATTGAAAATAAGAACAAATTTAGAAATTACAACACTACTGCAACTAGGCAGTTAAACAAGCTTTTAGATAGAATTATCGGTAAGAAGGAAGATAAAAAAGTCATCACTAAGATACAAAATTCTGTTTATTTAAGTAGAGAAGATAAAGAATCTATAAAAAGCTGTGGCCTTGTGGTTCAAGATATTCTCAATTATAAATTACATGAATTTTTAAATAGTGCTAAAGATAAAAATAAAAAAAGCGATTTAATTACTAGAAATAAATCAATTCACTCTATAGATTTTATGCTTTACGTAATATATTCTTCAAACAAGCCTGCGAGAACAGAAAATTTTTCATTTACTAAAAATGCAACTTTACCAGATATTGTAAGGGGTAGATTTCCATCAGTTTCTACATTTTCAAAATTTAGAAATGGAAAAGACTGTTCCTTTGATGTTTTGAGAAGAATGATAATATTACTTGAATTTTATGCCTTCTTCTTCGATGCAGAAGAAGAATATAAAAATGAAGAATTGCCTGATTATATATACTGCGATTTTGTAGATCAAATGGACGATGTACTAAACTTATGCGGTATGGGACCACTTTACATAGGAAACCCTTACGATTGGTTATTTATGTTCTCTGCAAAATCTAGAGCTCCTCTTAGTTCCTTTAGAGAGTTAATCTGTGAGGTATGCGAATTTGATGAATTTTAATATATTTTTTAATTTAAGAGCCCCTCAAAATATACTTTCTACTTTGAAGGGCTTTTTTATTTGGAGGTATTATTTACTTCTTTCATCTATCTCATCCCATATTTTTATCATAGCATCAGCAAATACTAATTCTTTTCCAGTCCATCCATAAAGTATATTAGTTCTATATCCATATTCAGGAACTACTACATTTTTATAGCCTGCTGTTTGAATTGAAAATACATTCACCTTAGGATTTACACATTTTCTATAGTCATCAATTAGTTTTGCCACATCTACATATCCACCGACATCATAACCAGCTTTATTGTATTCTTTAATTCCTTTATCTGTACCGTAAAGTCCACCATGACCTGCTTGCATATCTGAATATATAAATATATTATCCCAATGCTCTTTTTTATTTATAGCATCTCTAAAAAATATCCATATTCCATTTTCTGTAGATAGACCTACAGATTTTCTAGCTGATGTAGACATGTCTTTAGATTGTGTAAGAATTCCATCTCTTTTTGAAACTGGATATTCTATAAGCTTATCTCCAAAAGCAAATACATGTCCATCATCTGAATTTACAGCTCCTATCATAGAACTTAAATTATCAATATCTCCAATTGTAACTTTCCCAAATTCTGATGTGCAAGTTCCCCATGCAGAACCTGAATTATCTGATAAAAAAGCTGATTTACCTTTTAATTTAGGTAAATTATCACAAGATATATCTACACATTCATTTAATGTATCTAAAATTACTCCCTTGTAATTTACATCACTGCTTTCCTTAATAGCATTGTAAGCACTCATATATCTAAATGGAAATTGTTTACCATATTTAACTCCCTTTTTCAATTGTTCCATAATTTCTATAGTTTTTTCCATGTCATTGATTTCTGAAAATATACCTCTTAGATTTCTAAGAAGTGCCATGTGATTCATTTTTATAGTATCTAAAATTTCAGACCACGATTTTTTACTTGCTCTTAAATTTTCCCAAGTTAAATCATTTTCTTCGACATCTATATTTCCAGTTTGCATAAGCTCATCTATAATTTTGCTATTTGCGTGAGTTATTCTAACTGCATCTATTATACCTATTTCTTTATTTTTATATTTTTTTAGCTCATAGGCACGAGCTTTTTCTAATCTTTTCCTTATTGATTTTTTTAAAATTCCTGGTAATTTATTTTTAGATTTATTTATATATAAATAGTAAGTTAATTGACTCAATGGATCGTCACATCTTCTCATAACATTTTGATTTATTTCATCAAATAAACCTGGATGTTTTTCAGTAAATTCAGTTCTATGTTTTGACATAGCTGCTCTTACCATTATTATTTGAGGATTTAATCTCATATAGTACTCTTCTCTTAAAACTTCAGCCCATCTTAAAGTGCCTTCAAAATCGTACTCTAGAGAATTATCTATTACCTCCTCCATTATTTCTCTAGTCGTTTTTCCTTTTATAAAATCCATATCTATAACTGAATATGGTGAGAATACTTTTTCTATATTATTTTTAATTTGACTTTTTAGACCTGATTTGGCAAATTCCCCATCTATATAATACTGAGGTTCTCCAAATATAGATGATGCTGTTACCATTTTCATAGTATCTAAAGGATTTATTTCATAAGAATATCCACCCATAAAGTTTTCTACTCTTTTATTTTCATCTTTATTTTTTAAATTTTTACTCATTTTGCTCATATTATCTGCCTCCTTGAATTAATAACTATAAATTAGCTAAGTTTTGCGCAAAATACTGTTTATTTGCACAAAAATAAAACCAATTAATTTTCTCCAAAAGACTTATTAAATTTTAATAAAAACTGAATTACTACGGTATGTATTTTAGAAAAGACCCTCCATGTCTTTATGAGTATATAGATGTCTACGAATATTGAATATGATTTTTTAAAAACTTATTTAATTTTAATTTAAAATTTTAGGTTATACAGCTAAATTATCTCTACTTTATATAAAGAGCTCTCATCTGTACAAAAATAACTATCTCTCATATGTACTCTTCCTTTAAAAACCGATGAAATCATATTTCCCGCTATAGACATATATTTATTTTTTTAAGATAGGTCTACGAATAATATTTATGAGAATTGTATCAATTAAACTTAGCCGGTTTACGATGAACTCATAAAATCCGCTATAGACCTTTGTTTTATCTATTTATACTAGAGATTATATCATATATTTTTACTTTAGCAAGAAAAATTTTCAAATTTTTCTAAAATATTAAAGAAATCTTTATTCCAAAAGCTTTTTAAAAACGTAGGTTTCTTTAAAGCAGATTAATAGAAACTATAATTATACAAAATTTTAACTGAATATAATTTCCTATATAAAAAAAGGAAATAGGTAAACCTACTTCCTTTTTAAAATATTTATATCAAATTT
>CAYVBY010000020.1:0-31744 GCA_964449895.1 uncultured Clostridium sp. | reverse complement strand
TAAAAAAGGTGAAGATTTCACTCCACCTTTACAAGCTATTTTGATAATATATCATTTTCACTTTGCTTATCGCTTTTTATTTCGACTACTGTTTTATTTGGAAGGCAAACTATTTTTTCGCCATTAAAAGTTACTTCCCCTTGCTTTATACATAATTTATCAGGGCAATTTGCATCTTGCATATAAACTTTTTCGTCTTTTATTACAACTTTGTTATGTCCGTCTACATCAATCGTTTGATCTTCATTTAATGAATATGTACCATATTCTTTGCCATCTATGTTTATTATTACCTCTGCTCCATTTTCGCTAAACATAGCTTTTGCTCCAAAAGCAATTATAGCCAATAAAATAATAGCTACTATCAGTATAATATCTTTTTTCTTCATAATATTTCTCCAGTACTATAAAATTATTTATTTAAAATAATCTAAAACTATATTTACCATAGCTTTGAGACCAGTTTTGATACAATCCTCATCACAATCAAAACCTGGATTGTGAAGTATGCAAGTTTCTTTATTTTTTTCAGACTTACATCCTAAAAACATTAAACAAGAAGGAACTTCCTTTGAGAAAAACGAAAAGTCTTCTCCTCCTGTATCAGGATTGTCCATTTCAACTAAATTCTCTTCTCCTATGCTTTTGACAACTGATTTTTTTACTAAACTAGTAAGTTTTTTATCGTTGAATGTTACTGGATATCCATGATTAAATTCATAGCTATAGTCGCATCCATGAATTACACAAACACTTTTTATAATATCTTCTATCCTATCTGGTAAAGTTTCACATGCATCTACACTAGAACATCTTACTGTTCCTTCTATTACAACTTCTGATGGAAGTACATTATATCTTATTCCTCCATGAATTTTTGATAAAGTAAGAACAACAACATCACTAGGATCTATATCTCTACTTACTATAGTTTGAAGTTGAGTTATCAAATATGCAGCACAAACTATAGCATCATGACCTTCATGAGGTTTTGAAGCATGAGCACCTTGACCTTTTATTGTTATAAATATTCTATTAGATTCAGACATCATAGCTTTAGACTTTACTGCTATTGTTCCAGTGGGATAGTCCCATACATGAAGTGCTACAGCATTATCTACCTTTGGATTTTCAAGTACACCTTCTTTTATCATCAAAGGAGCTCCTCCTACTGGATTATTTTCCTCTGCTGGCTGAAATACGAATTTTACATTTCCATTTATTTCATCTTTTATTTCATTTAATATTTTTGTTACACCCAACAATATTGATGTATGTACATCATGTCCACAAGCATGCATTACGCCTGGATTTTTTGATTTGAAAGGTAGTCCAGTTTTTTCTTCTATTGGAAGTGCATCCATATCTGCTCTAAGCATCAAAGTCTTATGAGCTTTATGTGGATTTAAATTTGCTACTACACCTGTCTTTCCAACACCTTCTTGTACCTCAAGTCCTAATTTATTTAATTCATCACTTACTAATTTTGCTGTCTTAAATTCCTTTAAACTAAGCTCTGGATTTTCATGAATATGTCTTCTAATTGAAATTACTTCATCTAAATATTTATCAATTAAATTATCTACTTTTTCTTTCAAAATTATTACCCCCTAAAATGGTGCATTTATTCTATTCCGTACTTCTCAATTATATATTTACTTTTTTAGTATTTCTATACTTTTTCCATATTATTTATATAAATTTTATTTTCTCTAAAAATAATCATTTTTGTATTTAATAAAGACAAAATTGTTTATTTAAATATTCTCAATTTTCAAATAAGTAATTGATTATTACTATATTTATTAATATAATTAAGCTAAAATGAAGCAATTATTTAATTACAGGAGGCTCTATATGAAAGCGGTATATTATATATGTAATAATCCAGAATTTGGTCCAGTAGCTCATAAAATATGGGATATTTTAGAAAAAGAAGAATTTTTTAAAGAAAAAACTGATATTAAATTTTTTGGACAAGATGTAATGAAATACACTGATGATAAACATGAATATTACTTTGTTCCTACAGATAAAGCAGTATGTGTAGATTATAAACGTTTTCTACCAGAAATGAATAAATATTTTTCAGACTTTGATATGTCTGCAATGGTTACTTGGCATGAAGGAGAACATGCTCCAAATGATGTTTTAACAGTTCATTCTCTAGGTGATGTAAATTCAGGTGTATTTAGTAAAATAAAACCTAGATTTATGAGAAATTTAATGATATCTTTCAATAAAAATAGAATTGATTTGGGACTTGAAAAATACCATGTTGTTACCGAAGCAACTCACTGGTCAGGTGTTCATAATGGTGAAGGAGATCCAAATTTATTACTTGAATATCCAGTTCCTATGGTAGATATAGAGGTTGGAAGTTGTCCCGATAACTGGGAAGATGAAACTGCCTGTCTTGCACTTGCTCGCTCATTAACACATGTATTTGACGACGATAATCTTAAAGTACATAATATTTTATGCGTAGGAGGAGTTCATTTTGATCCAAACTTTGCAGAAGCTGTATTTAAAGTATGGGGAAATGAAACATTTGGAGTTACACATATTCTTGCTAATCAATGGTTAGTAAGTGGAAATTATCAAGAAGAAAGTGGATTTGAACATGCTTGTAAATGTGTAGATTCTATAGAAGGTGGAATTGAAGCTATATTCTTCCATGATAAATTAAAAGGATGCTATAAAGACTTAGTAAGAAACTTAGGCGCTAAATATAATGTTCCAATTTATAAACATCAAAAGCTTAGAAAACCAGAAGAATTAGAATGGTAAATTATATTCATTCACTCTTTTAAAATAAGTATAATTTACATATTTGTAAAAAAAGATGGATTACTAATATAGCAATCCATCTTTTTTATATAATATTATTTAAATCCTATTTAAAGTAATTTACACCACTTTCAAATATCTTTTGATCTTTTTCTCCGTAGATATTTTTAAGAGTATATTTTCCAATTCTTTCAGAGTGACCCATTTTACCTAATACTCTACCGTCTGCACTAGTTATACCTTCAACTGCATAGAATGAACCATTAGGGTTGTAATCTATATCATAAGTTGCATTTCCTTCTAAATCAACATATTGAGTTGCTATTTGTCCATTTGCTAATAATTGTTCAAATGTTTCTTTGTTAGCAACGAATTTACCTTCACCATGAGATATAGATATACTATGTAAGTCTCCTACTTGAGTTTGTGCTAACCATGGAGATTTATTTGACGCTATTCTAGTAGTTACAACTTTAGCTTGGTGACGACCAATGTTGTTGTAAGTTATAGTTGGAGCATCTTCAGCAGTTACAGATTTTATTTCACCATAAGGAACAAGTCCTAATTTGATTAATGCTTGGAATCCATTACATATACCTAACATTAAACCATCTCTATTAGTTAATAAATCATTTACTGCTTCTGCTATTTTTGGATTTCTAAATACAGTTGCTATGAATTTAGCAGAACCGTCTGGTTCGTCACCTGCACTAAATCCTCCTGGTATCATAACTATTTGAGAAGATTCTATTTCTTTAACCATAGTTTCTATTGAGTCTTCTATATTTGCATAATTTAAGTTTCTAAATACTTTTATGCTTGTTTTAGCTCCTGCATCTTCAAAAGCTCTAGCTGAATCATATTCACAGTTAGTTCCTGGGAATGCTGGTATAAATACTTTTGGTTGAGCTATAGTTAATGAAGATTTTTGATGTTCATTAACTATAAAGTTTATGTTTGATATTTCACCAGTTGGTTCAACAGCTTTTGTTGGGAATATTGGTTCTAAAGTAGATTCATAAGCTTTGTAGATTTTACCTAAGCAAACTTTGTATCCATCTATTTCAATATATTCACCTTCTATAGTTTTACCTACAACTTTGTAGTCTACACCTTCTAATAAAACTACATCAGCTTCTTCCATTTCAAGAACTATATTTCCGTATGCTGGATTGAATAATTTATCTGCATCAACTTCTTTTGAAACTTCTATACCTATTTTGTTACCAAATGCCATTTTAGCTAAAGCTTCTGCAAGTCCACCATAGCCTAAAGCATAAGAAGCAAGAACTTTTTTACCTTGAGTTAATTCTCTTACTTTATCTAAGTTTTTCTTTAATGCATCAAAATCAACTATTCCATTTTCTAATCTAGGAGTTTTTATAGCTACTACAGTAGAACCTGCTTTTTTGAATTCTTGAGATACAACAAATTCTGCATCTACAGTATCAACAGCAAATGAAACTAATGTTGGAGGTACATTTATGTTTTCGAATGTACCAGACATACTATCTTTACCACCTATAGCAGGTATTTCAAATTCTTTTTGTGCATAATAAGCACCAAGTAAAGCAGCAAATGGTTTACCCCATTTAGTTGAATCTTTTCCTAATTTTTCAAAGTATTCTTGGAAAGTTAATCTAGCTTTTTTGTAGTCTCCACCAACTGCAACTAATTTACAGATTGATTCTACAACTGCGTATAATGCACCATGGAATGGACTCCATTTACCTATTTTAGGATTGTATCCAAATGTCATTATTGATGAAGTTGTAGTTTTTCCGCCAAGTACTGGTATTTTTGCAACCATACCTTGGATAGGAGTTCTTTGATATTTACCACCAAATGGAAGTAATACTGTATTAGATCCTATAGTGTTATCAAATTTTTCAACTAAACCTTTTTGTGAACAAACATTTAAGTCACTTAATAGGCTATCAAATTTATCTGAAATAGTTTCACCTTTAACTTCTATTTTTCCATTATTAAAGAATGTATTTTCTTCATCTACTTTTGCAACATGTATATCTGTTTGTTGTTTTTTACCGTTTGTATCAAGGAATGCTCTATTTAAGTCAACTATAGTTTTTCCATTCCAGAACATTCTTAAGTATCCTGTATCAGTTACTGTTGCAACATGAGTAGCTTCTAAGTTTTCTTGTCCTGCAAGTTCTATAAATCTTTCTTTGTTAGAAGCATCTATAGCACAAGCCATACGTTCTTGAGATTCTGATATTGCAAGTTCAGTACCATCAAGTCCATCATATTTTTTAGGTACTAAATCTAAGTTTATATCTAAACTTTCTGCGATTTCACCTATTGCAACTGAAACACCACCAGCACCGAAGTCGTTACATCTTTTTATCATTTGTGCAACTTCTTTATTTCTAAAGAATCTTTGTATTTTTCTTTCGTTAGGTGCATCACCTTTTTGTACTTCAGCACCACAAGTTGAGATAGATTCTTCACTATGTTCTTTAGATGAACCAGTAGCTCCTCCACAACCATCTCTACCAGTTTTTCCACCTAGTAATATGATTATATCTCCACTTTCTGGTCTTTTTCTTATTACATTTTCTTTTGGAGCTGCTGCTATAACTGCACCAATTTCCATTCTTTTAGCTACAAAGTCTTCATCATATACTTCTGTAACTTGTCCTGTTGTTAAACCTATTTGGTTTCCGTAAGAACTATATCCATGAGCTGCCTCAGTAGTTATTTTCTTTTGCATTAATTTACCATGTAATGTATCTTCTAGAGATGTTCTAGGGTCTGCACTACCAGTAACACGCATTGCTTGATATACATAACTTCTTCCTGAAAGTGGATCTCTAATTGCTCCACCTAAACAAGTAGCTGCTCCACCAAATGGTTCGATTTCTGTTGGATGGTTATGAGTTTCATTTTTGAACATTAATAGATATTTTTCTATCTTACCATCTATATTTACATCTATATTTATACTACAAGCATTTATTTCTTCACTTTCATCTAAATCTTGTAATTTTCCAGCTTTTTTAAGTTCTTTAACAGCTATTGTAGCTATGTCCATTAAGCACATATCTTTTTGTCTATCTATATAAATAGTATTTCTTGCTTCAACATATTTTGCATAAGTATCTTTGATTATTTGGTTATATTTACCATCTTCTATTTTTACATCTTCTATTTGAGTCATAAATGTAGTATGTCTACAGTGATCTGACCAATAAGTATCTAAAACTTTTATTTCAGTTATAGTTGGATTTCTTTTTTCTTGGTTTTTGAAGTATTCTTGAACATATTCTAAATCAGCTAATGTCATAGCTAAACCTTGTTCTTTTAAGAAACTTTCTAATCCTTCTATAGAAAAATCTATAAATCCTTCTATAGTTTCAACTTCTGTTGGTATTTCAGTTTTCATAACTAGAGTTTCTGGTTTTTCAAGACCAGCTTCTCTACTATCAACTGGATTTATTATATATGCTTTTATTTTTGCAAATACTTCTTCATTTATGTCGCCTGATATGATGTATAATTTTGCACTGTTTATGTTAGGTCTTTGACCTTCATTTATTATTTGAACACATTGAGCTGCCCAATCTGCTCTTTGGTCATATTGACCTGGTAAATATTCAACAGCAAATACTTTTGCATCTTTGTCGTATTCAACTGTTTCTTTATACACTATATCTAGGTTTGGTTCTGAGAATATTGTTTTTGCAGCATAATCACAAACTTCATCAGATAAACCTTCTATATCATATCTATTTAATAATCTTAAATCTGTTATACAATCTATATGTAAACTATCAGCTATATCTTTCATTAAGGCTTTTGCTTCAAGATTAAATCCATCTCTCTTTTCAACTAAAAGTCTTTTTACATTTGTACTCATATCTATCCTCCATTAGAAACTACTATTTATATTTTAATATATTCTTTATTTTACACCATTTTTATAATATATATCTATTTCCAAATATCTGTTCTATAATGCATGCCTTCAAAGTTTATTCTTTTGATATTTTCATAAACTTTTTCTCCAGCCTCTTTTACAGTTTTTGCTTTAGTAGTTATTCCTATAACTCTACCACCATTAGTTACGATATTTCCATCAACTAATTTAGTACCACTGTGGAAAACTACTATATCTTCATCTAAATTATCTAATCCTGTTATAACTTTTCCTTTTTCATAGCTTTCAGGATATCCACCTGATGTAAGCATTACACATATAGCATGTTCATCACTATATTTTATATCTATATCTGATAATTTATTGTCTATAACTGCAGATATTATTTCACTTAAATCTGTTTCTAATCTAAATAAAACTGATTGAGTTTCTGGATCTCCAAATCTTACATTATATTCAAGAACTTTAGGACCTTCTTTTGTTATCATTAATCCTACAAATAATATTCCTTTGAAATCTAATCCTTCTTTTTGGAATCCTTCTAAAGTTTTATTTAGTATATTTTCTTTAATGTCTTTTGCTAATTCGTCAGTATATATTTCACTTGGAGAGAATGTTCCCATACCGCCTGTATTTAAACCAGTTTCTCCATTATTTACTTTTTTGTGGTCTTTTGCACTTACCATAGGAACTATTGTGTTATGGTCTACAAAAGCTAATATAGATGTTTCTATACCTTCTAAAAATTCTTCTATAACTATTTTATCTCCAGCTTCACCGAATTTTTTGTCACTCATCATTTCTTTTAATGTAGCTATAGCATCTTCTCTATTTTCAGGTATTACAACACCTTTACCTGCTGCTAATCCATCAGCTTTTATAACAACTGGATAACCGTAGTTATCTATATCTGCTATGGCTTCATCTATGTCAGTATATTCTTTATATTTAGCTGTTGGTAAATCATGTCTAATCATAAAATCTTTTGAGAAAGCTTTACTTCCTTCTAGCTGAGCGCATTTTTTATTTGGTCCGAAAACTTTTAATCCTTCAGCTTCCATTGCATCTGTAATACCCATTACAAGTGGAACTTCTGGCCCTACTACAGTTATATCTATTTTGTTTTCTTTTGCGAATTTTACTAAAGCATCTATATCTGAATCAGCTATATTTACACATTCAGCAACTTGAGCTATACCAGGGTTTCCTGGAGCACAATATACTTTCTCTACATTTTTTTCACCGTTTAATTTCCAGCAAATAGCGTGCTCTCTTCCGCCGCCACCTACAACTAATATCTTCATCAAATTACCTCCAAGTTTTTAGCGTACAACTTCTATATTTATGAGTTAGATAAATTATTCATTTACACTAACTTTTCTACCTTCTACAGTTATCTTACCTTCGCAAAATAATTTTACACATTTTGGAAGAATTGTGTGTTCTACTTCTAGAACTCTTTTAGCTAAACTCTTAGCATCATCGTCGTCCATTACTTTTACAGTGCCTTGCATGATTATTGGTCCTGCATCTGCTTCTTCGTTTACAAAATGAACTGTAGCTCCTGAAACTTTTGCTCCATAATCAACTACTGCTTGATGAACTCTTTCTCCATAAAATCCATCTCCACAAAAAGATGGTATTAATGAAGGATGTATATTCATCATTTTATTTCTAAATTCACTTACGAATTTTGGACTGATTATCTTAAGATAACCAGCCAAAACTACTAAGTCTATATTTTCTTCTTTTAAAATTTTTATTACTTCGTTTTCGTTTTTTTCAAAAACTGCTCTTATATTGTGTTTCTTAGCTCTTTCTAAACCAAAAGCATCTTCTTTATTAGAAATAACTACTTTTATATTTCCTTTTATATCTCCTCTTTCACAGCCATCTATTATAGCTTGTAAATTAGAACCTCCTCCAGAAACTAAAACACCTATATTTAGCATAATTCTACTCCTTCGTGAGTATCTACAACTTCACCTACTATATATGCTTTATCTTTCATTAAGTCAGCATATTTTTCTTCTATATCTATTGGATCTGCTTCTCTTGTATTTATATAATCAACTAAACCTTGAGCATCTTCTTTATTTACTATGAATACAAGTCCTATACCCATGTTGAAACTCTTATGAAGTTCTCTTTTTTCTACTATATCAAATCCTTCTATCATTTTGAATATAGGTGGTTTTTCCCATGAATCAGTTTTGATATCAAGACCTAAACCATCAGGTATAACTCTTGTGATGTTTTCTATAACGCCACCACCAGTTATATGAGCTATAGCTTTGATGTTATGTTTTTCAAGTAAGTCTAAAACTAATTTTACATATATTTTTGTTGGTGTAAGTAATGCATCTCCAACTGTCATGCCTAATTCTTCAACATATTGATTTAAATCATAGTTATAAGTATCTATGAATATTTTTCTTATAAATGAGAAACCATTACTGTGGATACCACTTGAAGAAACTCCAACTAATACATCCCCAGCTTTAACATCTTTTCCAGATACTATTTTTGGTTTATCAGCTATACCAACTGCAAATCCAGCTAAATCATATTCATCTTCAGCATACATACCTGGCATTTCAGCAGTTTCTCCACCTATTAATGCACATCCAGACATTTTACATCCGTTAGCAACACCTTCTACTATTTTGTCTATATGTTCTGGAACTAATTTTCCTATTGCTATATAGTCTAAGAATAATAATGGTTTTGCTCCTTGGCATATTAAGTCATTAACGCTCATTGCAACTAAGTCTATACCAACTGTATTGTGTTTGTCCATCATTTGAGCTAATTTTAATTTAGTACCAACACCATCTGTTGCAGCTAGAAGTACTGGTTCTTCCATAGACATAAACTCTTTTAAACTATATAATCCACTGAAGTTTCCTAAATCACCTATAACATTTTTATCATAAGTTTCTTTTATTTTTCCTTTTATTAGACTTACCGCTCTATTTCCTTCATCTATATTTACACCTGATTGTTCGTATGTTAATTTTTCCATTTTTATTAATCCTCTCTATCTATTTTTTTTACTGGGTAATTTCCGTCAAAACATGCTTTGCAGAATTTGAATTCATTTCCTTCTCCAACTGCTCCCATCATTTTATCTATATCTAAAAATTCTAATGTATCACATCCGATGTATTCTATCATTTCTTCTTTATTCATTTTTGCCGCTAATAAATTAGAACGATTTGTAGTATCTATTCCATAGTAACAAGGGAATTTAACTTCTGGAGATGTTATTCTTAAATGTATCTCTTTAGCTCCAGCATCTCTAAGTGATTTTACTAATTGTTTTGAAGTAGTTCCTCTAACTATTGAATCATCTACAAGTATTATTGATTTTCCATCTAATATTCTATATAAAGGATTTAATTTTATTTTTACACCAAGTTCTCTTTCTTCTTGAGTAGGTTTTATAAATGTTCTACCTACATATCTATTTTTTACTAAAGCTTCTGAAAGTGGGATTTTACTAGCATTTGCATAACCTATAGCAGCAGCCCATCCTGAGTCTGGAACTGGAACTACCATATCAGCTTTTACATCATCATTTTGAGCTAATATTTTTCCTGATTCAACTCTAAATTCATAAGAGTTAACTTTATCTATAGTTGCATCATTTCTAGCGAAGTATATATATTCAAATATACAGCTTTTCTTCATTGCTTTAAAATTATTGCTAAAGTTATATGATTTTAATTCTCCATCTTTAATAACTACTATTTCTCCTGGTTCTAAGTCTCTTATAACTTCTCCACCAATTAACTCTATACCAGCATCTTCAGATGCAAATATATATTCTCCATCATCTCTTTTTCCTAATAATATAGGTCTAAGTGCGTGTGGGTCTCTAACTGCCACTATTTCGTCATCTGTTAATAAAACTAATGAATAAGCACCTTTGATTTGATCCATAGTTAATTTTAAAGCCTCTACTATATCTCCAGTGTAGTATTTAGCTATCATATATAAAATTACTTCTGTATCTGTTTTACCGTTGAACATTATTCCGTCTTCTTCTAGCATTTGTCTAAGGTAATTTGCATTTACTAGACTTCCTTCAGCCACTATACCTAAGTTTCTTCTTCTTATAGTACCAACTAATGGTAAGCAATTTTGCATTTGATTTCCGGCAATTGATGAATATCTAACATGAGCAATCCCCTTTGTTCCTGGTAATTCTTCTAAATGATGAGGTTTAAATACATCACCCACTAATCCCATGTCTTTTTTATAATTTATTTCTTTTCCATCATGTATAGCCATCCCACAGCTTTCTTGTCCTCTATGTTGCATAGAGAATAATCCATAATAAAGATCTTTGGATACATTTTTATTGGAATAAATTCCTAATATACCACACATATAAATCTCCTCCCACTTTTTTCATTATTTATTCATTCTAGCAAGAACTTCTTCATATCCTTGAATAAGATCGCCTAAATCTCTTCTAAATCTATCTTTATCTAATTTTTCATTAGTATTAACATCCCATAATCTACAACTATCTGGTGATATTTCATCTGCTAATATTATATTTCCATCTGTATCTTTTCCGAATTCTATTTTGAAGTCAACTAACTTTAAGTCCATTTTTAGGAAAAATTCTTTCATTATTTCGTTGATTTTTAAAGTTTGTGTTCTGATATAATCTATTTCTTCTTGAGTTGCTAATTTTAATGCTACGGCATGATCATCATTCATAAGAGGATCTCCATATTCATCATTTTTATATGACATTTCAAATATTGGTTTGTCTAGGACTATTCCTTCATCTACTCCGTATCTCTTACAAAAAGAGCCTGCTGTTATATTTCTTACTATAACTTCTAACGGTAATATTGTAACTTTTTTTACTAATTGTTCTCTATCTGATAAAGTTTTTATAAGGTGAGTTTTTATTCCTTTTTTTTCTAATGTTTCAAATATTATTGTACATATTTTATTATTTAATATTCCTTTTGATGCAATTGATGCTTTTTTTTCTCCATTAAAAGCAGTTGCATCATCTTTATAATAAACTATAAGTTCATTTTCGTTATCAGTACTGTAAATTTGTTTTGCTTTCCCTTCATATAATAACATTTTACTTCCTCCAAGTATTTTCCCTAAGTATCCCTTACTTTATTGTCTCAAATATCTTATTTATATTAAATCTTCTATAACTAATTTATAATTATTGATTGATACTTTTATCATCTTCTAATACTTTTTCAGCCATTTCTTGTCTATATGCTTTTAAATCTTCTTTTAATTTAGGATATTTTATGCTCATTATTTGCATTGCCATTAATGCTGCATTTAATCCTGAATCTATTGTTACTGTTGCTACTGGTATTCCTTTTGGCATTTGAACCATAGATAATAATGAATCCATGCCATCCATAGTAGATGATTTTATTGGTAATCCTACTACTGGTATTAATGTAGATGCTGCTATAACACCTGGTAAATGAGCGGCTTTTCCTGCTGCTGCTATTATTACATCAGCTTCACCATCTATTGATTCTATAAACTCTACTAATTCTTTTGGTGTTCTATGAGCAGATAATATTCTAACAACTACTTCTATTCCATATTTTTGTAAAAAATTAATACCTTCTTCTAATTTTGGGTAATCTGATTTTGATCCCATTACTATTGCAACTTTCATAAAAATCCTCCTAAATTTACTATATTTAATTAAACTTTTATTTAGTTTTAAATAAAAAAGCTATTTTTCAAATTTTCCGTATGATTTATTTTTATATTAGTCGTGTTTTTTTATTTTAACGAACTATACACTTGTATTTTATATTAATATTCATATTTTATCAATATATATTTTAATAAAATTTATTTTTTATTTTGTCAATGGAAAAACCTTCCATATTAATAAATAAGAGTTAGATACTTATAAAATATTAAATTAATATTTTTATAATCAACTAACTCTTACTATATTTTATAACTTATTTATAAATAAATCTATTTTAAAAATATAAATCTACATATAAATACTATTGTTAATACTATTAATGAAACATTTACTTCTTCTTTTTTATTTGTAACTAATTTTAATATAGTGTAAGAAACTACCCCAAATATTATCCCTTCTGCAACACTATTAGTTAATGGCATTAATATAAATGTTAAAAATGCTGGTATAGCATTTGTATAATCATCAAAATCTATTTCTTTAAAACAATTTGCCATCATAACACCAACTATTACAAGTGCTGCACCTGTCGCTTGTGTAGGTATTGCTAAAAAAATCGGAGATAAAAATAGTGATAACACGAACAATCCTGCAACTGTCAAAGCTGTAAGTCCTGTTTTTCCACCTTCACTTATTCCAGCTGAGCTTTCCATAAAGCAAGTAACTGTAGATGTTCCTAGTATTGCTCCAACTGCTGTACCTATAGCATCTGCTAACATTGCTTGTTTTGCCTTAGGTATTTTACCATTTTCATCTATTAAATTGCCTTTAGAGGCTACTCCTACTAAAAATCCTACTGTATTAAATAAATCCATAAATAAGAAAGTAAATATTACTATAAGCATATCTAAACTAAAAATTTCACTTAAAGGAATTGAAAATGCCTGCATAAAAGTTGGTTTTATTGATGGAACTTGAAGTGAAACTATTTGTGTAGGTAAACTAACTATTCCTGTAACCATTCCGATTGCTGATGTAAGTAATATAGAAATTAAAAGTGCTCCTTTTACATTTCTAGCTACTAATATAGCTGTTATAACTAACCCAGCTACTGTAAGTATTACCAGAGGATCGTGCATATTTCCAAGTGCTAATGTTCCACTTTGCATACTTATAAGTCCTGCATTATTCATTCCTACTGATGCTATAAAAAGTCCAACTCCTGCTGTAACTGCATTTTTTAAATCATTTGGTATACAGTCTATTATCTTTTCTCTTACATTTGATAAAGTTAAAATTATAAATAAAATACCCTCAATAAATACTCCAAATAATGCCATCTGCCATGAATATCCCATTTGAAGTACTACTGTATATGCGAAAAATGCATTAAGTCCCATACCTGGTGCTAATGCTATTGGATAATTTGATAAAAATGCCATAATACATGTTGATATTACAGCTGATAATGCAGTAGCTACAAATACTGCACCTTGATCCATTCCAGCATCTGCTAACATTCCTGAATTTACAGCTAATATGTAAGCCATCGTCATAAATGTAGTCATACCTGCTATAACTTCTGTTTTTACATCAGTATTATTTTCTCTTAATTTAAATAACCTTTCTAATAGATTTGATTGATTTGGATTGATATTCTTTTGTGCTTGCATAATTACCTCCCTATTTTATTATCATACAATTTGATATTAAAAATGAATCTTATGCAAAATTACCTTTGGAGAGTTTGATTATTTTTTCTGTAAAATGCCTTATAAAATCAAATAAAAAAGTGCCTACTTCGTATAAAGTAGACACCATTAATATCTAAACTAATCAAGTTCGTTCCTTCATTATTTTTATTTTAATAATATTGATTAATCAATTATAATTGATTATTTAATTATCTAATAAAAATTTAATAAAATATAGAATTATCCCTTGACTATCATGATATTTAGGCGGTGCTCTCGCGGAAGCTCTCCTAGAATTAATATTAAGCAGGCTTCCTGGCTTACAGATCAACGCGTTACTTTCCTTCTCACATACAAATGGCATGCAATGGATATATTAAGTATTGCTCCCTAGAATACAGTGACCGGATCGCTTAGGATTCTAACCTAATTTCCTTTTATTCAAACCTCCTGAGAAATTTGACCACTTAATATCATAATATTCATTTTTATGACAGAATCGTAGCACAGTTATATTTTATTTGTCAATAAATCTAACTATTTTTCTTTGTATGATTTGATAAATATTCTAATTATTTTACTTTGTATCATTTATAAAGTTTATTATTTCTCTAGATGTTCTATCCCATTGTCTTTCAGGAGTTATATCAGCTTTATTATCCCCTGACTGTTCACCGTAATTTCCAAATTGTGCATGGTTTGCTCCCTTGATGATAACTTCCTTCAAATCCTTCGCTAAAGAAATTGATTCTTCGTATTTTTCTTTATTTAAAACCCCATCCTTATCTCCATAGATAGATAAAACAGGTATATCTATCTCTTTAGTTGGATAAGCTGCTAGAAGAATTAAGCCTTTTAAACTTTCTTGATTTTCAACCGCAAATCCAGATGACATAGCTCCACCTAATGAATGTCCTCCTATATACCAATTTTTTATTTGAGGAAAATCCTTCATTACATCTGATGCTGCATTCAAATCAAAAACAGCTAAATTAAATGGCATCTCAACTAAAATCGAACAAACTCCATTCTCTGCTAATCTTTCTAAGACTACCTCATAAGATTTAGCTTCGACTTTACCTCCTGGATAAAAAATAAATCCTACTTCACTTTCTACATCTCCATAAACTGTAAAATTATTTTGTTCAACTACTTCAACATTAGATACTTGATATTCTTTTGCATGATAATAATCTGAAGTATATACTAAAAATCCTACTAAAACAATTGCTACCACTACAATTAATGATATTAAACCTCTTTTTATATATTTTTTCATACTTTCTCCTTAATTTGGTCTAATTACTTGTATAATACGATTAATGATTATGTTCTGGTATTACAGCACAGAAAGTTAAATCTGCATTGCTATCATTTATTAATGTATGAGAATGTCCTTGTGGACAATAGTGACATAGACCTGCTTCTACTTTTTCTTCTACTCCATCATATATAACTTTTCCTGTTCCTGATACGAAAAATATTATTTCACTATTAGTTTCATGAGTATGTTCCCCTATTGATGCTCCTGGTTCTAATCTTCCAAAGATTATTTTGTTATTTTCATCTACATGCATTCTTGCATTTAATGCTTTTTCTCCACCTCTAAAATTTGCTATTGCTTTTTCTTCTATTTTATTAGAATCGATAATCATAAAGATACCTCCAGTAATTTATTTTTATTTAAAAATATTATAGTACAATCTAAATCTTATTAATGATTTTTTATATATTTTTATTTAAATTTGTATAAATTAAAATTTTTCTCTATGAATTTTATCCATAGGCAATTCTTCTATATTGTATGGTTCTGGATGTTTGATAGCAATTCCAAGAGATAAAATTGCCTCAAGTTTGTAGCTTTCTGGAAATTGTAAAAATTCTCTTAAATATTGTTCCGTTGTTCTTCCGTCTGGTGCTTCTCTTAAGCGACTTTGAATCCAGCAGCTACCAACATCTAAACTATCTGCCATCAAATGCATATTTGCCATAGCAATTGAACAATCTTCTATCCATACATCTGTTTTTTCAGGATCCGCAATTACAACAATTGCAGCATCAGCACCTTCTAACATTTTAGATGCACCAACTCTAGCTTCTGACATCTTTTGTAGAGTTTCCTTATTTCTAACTACTATAAATTCCCATGGGCGTCTAGCACGACCAGAAGCAGATAATAATCCTGCTTGTAATATTTTTTCTATTTTTTCATCTGTTATTATTTCATTTGTATATTGTCTTACACTTCGTCTATTTCTCATTATTTCAATTAATTCCATTTTGCTACCTCCTAAAATATATTAATTTAAAGCCTTAATAGATGCTGTATATGCATGAATCTCCGTCGTGTCGTAAACTGGTAGGGGTGAATCCTCTTTACTAACTAAAAGTCCAATTTCAGTACAGCCGAAGATTACTGCCTCTGCTCCCTGCTTTTTTAGTTTTCCAATTATTCTAATATATTCTTTTTTCGAATTCTCCTTAATCTCTCCAACACAAAGCTCATTGTAAATTACATTGTTAATTAATTCCACATCCTTTTCATTTGGAATAATTAAATCAATTCCATTTTCTCTAATTCTATCTTTATAAAAATCTTCAAGTATTGTATATTTCGTTCCAATTAATGCAGCTTTTTTAATTTTGTTCTTTTTGAGCTCCTGTGATGTAGCATCGGCAATATGGAGTATTGGAATAGATATTTTTTCTTGAATCTGAGGAGCTATTTTATGTGTGGTATTTGCACAGATAACTATAAAATCGGCACCAGCTTTTTCGAGATTTTTGGCTTCAGCTCCTAATATGTCAGCAATTTCATCCCACCTTCCTTCAGTTTGAAGCTTTTCAATTCTTGCAAAATCAACACTGTAAAGAAGTACTTTTGCTGAATGAAGTCCTCCCAATTTTTCTCTTATTGTTTTATTTATAATTTGATAGTAAGTTACTGTACTCTCCCAACTCATACCTCCAATTAGTCCTATTGTTTTCATAATAAATTCCCCCTAGGCTACTATTCTTAATTAAAGTATATCTACCTTTATTAAAATAAAAAACATCTAATATATTTATTTAAAATATATCAATAATATTTTTTAATCCACCTTCTATAAACTTATCTATAATACTTTGAGTTTCACACCACTTCTTATTTCCATTTCTATTCATAGATTTATTTATAGCAAAACACCCATTTATCTGAAAAATAAATATAGCTTCAGCAAGTTCTTTTGGTAAATGACATAGTTCCATTATGTCAGATACAAAATTATCTTTTCCTTTTAATACAATTCTATCAATTATATAGCTAGTTAAAGAATCATTAAAAATCAAATCCTTATATTTTTCATTTTCCTGAACAATTTTACAAAGTGGATATGTACATTTACTACTTTCCTTTTTATCTTTAATTTTTAAATGCTCAAAAATATTACTACTACTTTCAAATATATCATTTAAAATATCATCTAAAACATCATATAAATCTATGTAATGTATATAAAATGTTCCCCTATTAATTTCAGCTATTTTACATACTTCTGTTACTGTAATTTTATCAAAATCTTTTTTCTTTGATAGTTCCAAAATAACTTCTTTTATTATATTTTTAGTGTATACAGTTCTTCTATCAGTTTTTCTCATCTTCAATAAATACCTCACTATATTTAAATTATCAACATTTTTTTATATAAATTAAAAAGTATCCACTTTTATTAAAATAAAAGCAGATACTTTTTATAATGTAAAATTATATATTACTATCAATTATACTTGTATAATCTTTCAAGATTTTTTATGAGTTATATAATTTAAATCTTAGTAAATTTTTAATTTATTTTGTTTTTTGAACATTTAATTGCTTCTATATATAAGCAATAGTCTGAGCACTCCCTCTTAACTACTATCTTTCTATAAATCTATTTTACGTTTTCTAATCATAAAACCAATTGAAAGTCCAGATGCAATTAATGCAGTGAATAAAAGTGCAATTGGTGTATTATCTCCAGTTTTTGGAGGATTATTCACATCTGAGTTAGAATTATCGTCATTCTTGTCTCCATCCTGACTAGTATCGTCTTTGTTTGTGTCATCTTTGTCTATATCGTCCTTACCAGTATCATCTTTATTTGTATCATCTTTGTCTATATCATCCTTACCAGTATCGTCTTTATTTATATCATCTTTGTCTGTATTATCCTTATCTGTGTCATCTTTACCAATATCACCAGGTGCATTTTGTTCTACTGGATATAAACTTAAATCAGGAGTAGTTGTAATATCACTCCAATATAAATTACTTCCATCATCTTCACTGTTATTTTTAATTACTTTTCCATCAATTAGATTACGATTTGTATTACCAGCTAATTTTATATTTTTTGTGATAGGTTTACCAGCAATCATGCCTTCTTTTGGGAAATATGAATTTCCGCCACGAAGATATGCATCTGTTACAGAAATAGTTCCATTTCCTTCAACTGCATTTCCTCCATTTCCAAAAGTTCCATTACCTCCGATTGCGATAAGCTTTCCTTCACCAGTAATTGTTCCATTATTTAATATAACTGCCACACCACCATTTGATGTAGTTGAATTCCTTCCACCACCATATACTGCTAGTACAGAATTTTTTGTAATATTAAGTGTTCCATTTACTTGAATACCAGTTTGTCCTGCATAGCTAAGTTCTGTAGTTGGATCAGTTCCTGTTGGCGCTTCATCTCCACGAAGAAATACTTTACCTTTTAAATTTACAGTACCATTTATGACAAATACAGGTTTTATATTATGACGAGCTTCGTTTCCGTTTGCAATGTTATTTGTATTAGAGTAAATCTTAGAATTTTCTAAAGTAGCACCATCTTGTAAAATTACAGTACCATTTATAGATGCTCCATTTAAAAATTCTCCTTCTCCATCATATCCATTGTAATTCATAGAAAAAGTTCCTCCATTTTTTACTTCTACAACACCTTGGATTACTGAATCCCTAAGAACTAGTGAAGCACCGTTTTCTACAACAATACGAACACTACTTAATATATCCATATTTACTAATGTAAGATTACATCCATTAGGAATGATTAGTGTCTGTGTTGTATCGTTTCCTTCTGGAATTGCGTAACCTAACTCTCCGTAAGTTCCACTTGTGTGAGAACCATACCATGCTTTGATATCTTTTGGAACAGTAACAACTTGGTCATCTTTATCAAAATTTTTGATTTTCCAAGGTTCCATATCATACATATATTTTCCATCAGCTGTTTCAGTGCAGTTTTCATAAATTAACTGCTCTTCTAAATATTCTTCGCCACTATAAACTTTGAAAATTAATTCGTTACTAATTGCTGTTCTACCTTGATCATCAGTAACTGTTACGCTTACAGGATATGTTCCTGCATTAGAAGGAGTTCCTGCAAGTGTTAAAGAACTATCATAAACAGAGTAAACACCAACCATTCCAGAATTGCTATCTAAATGCACTGTTGTTTCTTTAGAATCTATTTTAATGTCACTGTCACATAAAAGCTTCCAGTCAGATTCTTCTGGTGTCTGATCTTTTGGAAGTACAACAGCCTCAACACTTACATTACTATTCTTATTTTGTGTAATGTTTGTAGAAGCTCCACTAATTGCATCATATCCTTTTTGATTTACAAGTGCCGCTTCAAAACTTCCAACAAGTCGAACATGTAATGTGTATTCATCTTCACTTGTAGCATCATCGTCAGCATTTTTTATGCTAAGAGTTCCATTTACAATTGTAACTTTTAAACGAATATCTTCATAAGAAGGATTCTTAATTGTCATGATATCTCCACTTTTTAAAGGTGGTTGAGATGCGAAGTAAACACGATTTTCATCTGTATTTAAATAATACTGGCTACCATTTAATGCAATTTTATAGTTTTGCTTTGTCCAGGCAGTTCCATTTACAGAAATATCTGTGATGCCCTCTACATATTTATCTGCATCAAATCCAAAGATTAAGTAATTCATTCCAAATCCATTGTCTTCTACAATAGAAACTTCTGGAGCAGCAGGTATCTTTGGTTTTTCTTCTCCACAGACATTACATTTATCATCTGTGCCATATTTGTGTGAACCAAACTCACCATAATTTTGTCCACATTTTTCGCAAACTGCTTTTTCCTTACAAGTAGCAGTTCCACCAGAATGTTCACAATTTAAATCTTTAACTACTGCTTTATGAGTAGATTTGTCAAGTTCTAACACAAGATTTTCATATCCTGTTGCCTTAATAATACAATCAGCAATACCAGTCGTAATTCCACCTTCACCTATTAATAATATTCCATCAGAAGCTTTTACATGATAACTTGTATTTCTATTTACATAAAATGAATAACTAACTTTACTATATTCTGTTCCTGCAACAGTTATAGATGTAATCGACTCTAACCATTTTTGGCTAGAACTATCAAAATTAATATAAAAATCGGAACCAAAATATGATTCACAGCTTTCTATTTTGGCAGGTACTGATTTTGCAATTGATGATGTGTAAGCCATAGATGTAGTTGGCATTGCTGAAATCATTATCGCAAATGCCATCAGACATGCCATAAATTTTGTTAATTTTTTTCTCATAATATCCTCCCTTTTAATACACTAATAAATGTTAATTAAAAAATAAAATAGTTTCAAATAAACTATAAAAAATAAAGTGAATACAAAATAGACTTTATTTTGTATTCACTTCTTTATTTTGTGGTTTGCTTATATCTATTTTTAGATTTTAAATATGGTTACTTATTTACTTTTGCTTTTAAAATTATATGACTATATTTATTTTTAAATATTTATTAGTTGTATACTTACAAAATACATATTTATTAAAAATGTTCTATCTTTAAATATATTCTCTTTTTATCAATAAATCTTGGGGATTTTTATTTGTCTTAAGCTTCTGCTATCTTTTTACCATAAGCTTTGCATTCGTCACAAGTTTCTCCTTCTGGAGTTTCATTAACTGTTAATCCTTCTTCAACTATTAAAACTGCTCCAGCTTCTTTTGCATCATCTTCCCAACTTCTCATCCATTCGCATTCACCCCATCCATAAGATCCGAATAACGCTACTTTTTTACCATTTAATTTTGGTTTTATTGATGAATACATTGGTTCAAATTCTGAATCTTCTAGTTCTTCATCTCCCATTGATGGGCAACCTAGTACTATTTTTTCAAAATTATCTACATCATCTATTCCAAAGCAATCACTTGTAGCTACTTCAACTTCTCCTCCAGCTTCTTTTATGCCGTCAGCAATTAAATTAGCCATTGCTTCTGTATTTCCTGTTCCACTCCAATATACTACTGCTATTTTACTCATGTTTGTTTTCCACCTTTCTTGAGTTGTGATTTGATTTTTATTATTTATTGTTAATTATTTATAATTGATATTAATTATCATTTTCTTAATTTGAATTATAGTAATTTTTGGTTAGAATGTCAATTGTTTTTTTTTATTTATTTTTATTTTTTATAATTAATAAATAGAACTATTTAAATTGGTATACTTATAGATATAATTTAATTTTAGAAAGATGTGATTTTATGGTTTGTTAGCATTTTCTTTATAAAAATATGCTGTATTTTTATAGTATTTTGCCGCTTTAAAGAATTTGGAATAATTCATACTTATATGAATAAGTTGACAGGTATATTGATTTTTGTTTATCCAATTTTAAATTATTTTATGGACTGTAAAGTTTATATATTTATAATATTTATAGTTGCTAGCCTAACTTCAATTGAAGAGATTTTAATAAATTTAACTATGGATTCTTTGGATTTAGATAGAAAATTTTATTTTAATATAAAATGAGCCCGAATTATTTTATAATTTTTCGAGCTCGTTTTAATTTTTTATTTTAATATAAATTTTATATGATTAAAAATTCATTACTTTAATTACTATTCTAAAATTGCTGCACCAATTATACCGGCATCATTGCCCAAAGTAGCTATTACAATATCTGCAAACTCTTCTTCTTTGTAAACTAAATGTTCTCTTACCATTTCTTTTAATCCATCTAAAATTATATCTTCTGATTTAGATACTCCTCCTCCGATAGCAATAATTCCTGGATCTATTGTATTTACTATATTGGCAATTCCCTTTGCAAGATAATTTTTAAATCTAGCTATAACTTTTTTGGCTACTTCATCATTTTGATTATATGCATCAAACACCATTTTAGCATTTATATTAGATATATCTTTATTGCACATATCTAATATTAAACTACCTTCTCCTTCTGATATAATCTTTTGAGCATATTTTATTATTGCAGTAGCTGAACAGTAAGTTTCAAAACACCCTGTATTTCCACAGTTACATTTATACCAACCTTCACCAATCATCATATGACCGATTTCAGAACCAACACCATGAGCACCACTAAATGGTTTCCCATTTATAATAATTGCTCCACCAACTCCTGTACCAAGAGTTATGACAACTGATGTATCATGTTCTTTTGTGCTTCCAAATCTACTTTCTGCTAAGCCTGCTACTGTTGCATCATTTTGGACAAATATATCTATACCTGGAAATGTTTCTTTTAATTTTTGTATAAAATCAACTTTTTCCCAATTTAAATTGACACAATTTGCTCTTCCATATCTATCAATATATCCTGGAATTCCAAATCCAATAGATTTAATTTCTTCTTTCTGTATATTATTTTGTATCATTAAATTTTCAATTACATTTTTTATATCAGAAATAATTTTATCAAATCCACCATCAACATCAGTTATACATGAATCTCTATAAATTATTTTTCCGTTTTTATCCACAGCCCCTATTTTTATTCCTGTGCCTCCAACATCTACACCTACACTATACATAATATTCCCCTTTTGTCATTTATTTTGATACTTAAAATTTATATATTTTTAAGTTTTTATAATTTCTTTTTATATTGATTGTATTTTTATATCGATATTAAAATTTATGCTTTTTTTATTTCTACAGTATTTGAATTTAATGTAGTAGCTTCACCAATATCAGATATTCTATCATCATGTAGAGCATTTACTAATTTTCCATTTAAAGAAAAATCTATACTATATACACCTTCTGCAATTACAGTATTTGAAGCTACTGTATCTGTAACTTCTGCAATAAATCCAACTTCCCCTAAGTTATTAAAACAAATTACTTCGTCTCCATCTTTTATATTTCTCTTTGATGCTTCAATACTATTGATTTTTATTTTAATTTTTCCTCTCTTTTTAATAACTTTATTTTTTTCTAAGAAAATAGAATTTAGTGTTTCACAACTTGGAACTGCAACTAAATTAAGTGGATTATCTTGTCCTATATTTTCTGTATATCGAGGTATTTTTTCTTCCATTTCATCATTTATAATTTGTATTTTTCCACTTTTAGTTTTTATATCCATATGATTTTCAAATGGAGTTGAAATTAATCCACCATTTTTTAAGATTTCTTTTTCTTCTTGAGTTAAATTATCCACATCTTCTAGTGATTTTTCTATTAATTCATCAAAAATTTCTCTTTCTGTTTTTTGGAAATATTCATCATCATATCCCATATATTTTGCAAGCAATTTAAACATATTCCAATCGCTTTTGCACTCTTTTGGTGGTTCTATAATTTTCTTTGCAGTTGCTAAAGTGCAGTATCCATAAGAAGTATAAACATCATCTTGTTCAACTGAAAAAGTAGCAGGTAATACAATATCTGCATATTTTGCTGTATCTGTAATAAATCTTTCGTGTACTACTGTAAATAAATCATCTCTTATAAGACCTTTAATCATTTTATTTTGGTTACTTATAGATGCTACTGGATTTGATGCATATACAAATAAACTTTTTATAGGCTCATTTTCATCTACTAATGCTGATGAAACTTGGTTTAGATTTACTATTCTTGGTTGATTTTTTATAAAATCAGGTTTAGTAATTATATCTTTATTTATATAAGATTTAGAAGTTGGTGCTGTTCCACATAATCCTCCACCTGGATATTTTATTGCACCTGTAAAAATTGACAATATTACTATAAGTCTGACTGTCATTCCTCCATTTGTATATCTAGAGTTCCCACTTCCAAGAATTATTGCAGGCGCTTTTACACTAGCATATTCTCTCGCTAATTTTATAATTACGTCTTTTGAAACTCCCGTAATATTTTCCGCCCACTCTGGCGTATATTGTTTTAGCGTTTCCTTAAATTCTTGATATCCTATTGTTTTTTCTAATAAAAATTCTTCATCTTGAAGATTTTCTTCTACCATGACATTCATCATTGCAAGTGCTAATGCTCCATCAGTACCTGGTTTTATTAAAATAACTTCATCACAGTATTTTTCCATTGGTTTTGAATAAGTTTCTATGAGAACTACTTTCTTGCCTTGCTTTCTCGCATTTGTAAGAGTTTTTAGCGATTGAATTCTTGTCGCCTTCATATTGCTTCCCCAAACAATATAATAATCACTATTTTCTAATTCTCTTGGATCTAATGCTCCAGTAGAACCCATAACAGACTTATATCCTGATCCTTTTGCTGATGAACATAGAGTTTTTACTAAAGAACATGCTCCCATTTTATTGAAGAAAGCCTCTCCACAATGACGTTGAATAACACTCATAACTCCAGAATAATAAACCGGTAAAATTGCACTTGGACCATCTTCTTTTATGATTTGTTTCCAATTATCTGTTATTTCTTGTATCGCTTCTTCCCATGTTATTGGTTTAAATTTTCCTTCACCCTTTTTACCAATTCTTTTTAGTGGAGTTAAAATTCTATCTTTTGAATGAATACACTCCTCGTAGTCTCTCATTTTTTTACATATTAAACCTTGTGTTGCTGGATCATTTTTATCTCCCTTGACATTTAATATTTTTTCTCCATCTGTTTCTACCACTAATCCACATGAAGTAGGGCAATCATATGGACATATAGTTTTCTTAATTTGCATTGTAAATACTCCTCTATATAATTTCTTGATTTATAATAAATTTTTAATTAAATTCATACTTAAACTGTGTATATTTTATCATATTTTTTCAATGATATATATTATATGAAACTTATAATAAAAAAAGCTGATTCCTATATTAAACAGAAATCAGCTTTTTTATTATAATTAATCTTATTTTCAATTAATCTAAATTAACTAGTTCATATTCTCTGCTACCAAGTCCTAATTTAGCTGCAGATTCTATAGTAAGATATCCATTTCTAGATTCCATTCTTTCTATTAAAGCGGCTTTACCTTCATCTGGTGAATTAAGAACAGCATCTACACAAGCTTGATCAACTGCAACTGGATCAAGTGATGCAAATATTCCTATATCGTCCATTTCTGGTTCTGCTGGATGCGCATTGCAATCACAGTCAACAGATAAATTATTTGCTATGTTTATATATGCTAAATTTTCACTTCCCATATAATCAACTACTGATTTGTCAGCATCTGCCATTGATTCTAAGAATGAATCATGATCTGCTGTAAATATTGTATCAAATTCTTCACCTAAACCTGAATTGTGAATCCATAATTTACCACGAGCAGATGCAACTCCTATAGACATATTTTTAAGAGCTCCACCAAGTCCTCCCATAGCATGACCTTTAAAGTGAGATAACATTAACATAGAGTCATAATTTTTTATATTAGCTCCAACATAATTTTCTTTTAGATGTTTTCCACCTTCTACTTTTAATGCTATTTCGCCATCTTCATCCATTATGTCGCAAGGTGCAATAGCTGCAAAACCATGGTCTTTTATTGTTTGCCAGTGAGCTTCTGTTGTATTTCTTGTTCCTGGATAAGCAGTATTACATTCTACTATTGTTCCATTTAATTTTGATACTAAATTTTTTATTAAATTTGGATTTAAGAAATTGTGTCCACCAGCTTCTCCAGTTGATATTTTAACTGCTACTTTACCTTTTAATTCAGTATTTAATGCTTCATATATTTTTATTAATGCTTCTGGTGTTATTTCTTTAGTGAAATAAACTTTTGATTTTGACATGAGTATACCTCCTAAAAATATTTTTGTTAGATTTATAAAAATTAAATTTTATTTAATTTGCATAATTAATTTAATCTTCTATAATAAAATTTTACTCCTTTGAGTTAACTCCAAGTCAATTAATTTTTTATATTCAATAGCTCTCTTTTTATTTTTTCAAATTTTTCATCTTCAATCCACATTGTCTTTTTCATTTTTTCATCATCAATTCTTACAATATCAATCTCATCAGGATTTATCCTATTGATTATTTCTTTTAATTTTTCAACTGACTCTTTATCATCATTATATTTTTTAATTATAGTAATTTCAAATATAAACTTTCCGTTGTATTGTTTATTAAACGATTCCATATTTTTTATATAATCTTCTATTGTATATCCTTCAATTGGTCTTTGTAATTTTTTAAAATCTTCTTCTGTTATAGCTTTTATTTCGCCGATAATTTCATCACATTTATTTGCTATATTTATATATTCAGGTCTTGAAAGTATATACCCATTAGAAAGAAGCCTAACTTTTAGACCCTTAGATTTTATAAAATCTATAATTTGATCGACTTTATCATTTACTAAAGCTTCCCCTTTTGAATTTATAAATATTAAATCTGGTTGTGTTTTTTCTATTTTACTATCCAATTCTGCAATTGATAAATCATAATCTTCAAATGAAACTGGCATATCTATCTTGTTTTTTGATCTTCCAATAGGACAAAATACACAATCAAAATTACAATACTTCTCTGGTAATATATTAATTTCTAATACTTTATTCCCATCTTCCATATAAATATCTTTGTAACTAAAACTACTCTTCATTTTAAAACCTCCCCTAATACAAAAAGCCTGGGAAATATCATTAAATATCTCCCAGGCTTTTATCCTTCCGTGTCCACAGCTTACTACTTGCGTGTTTTCTCTTGGACCAGCTAGTATAAACTACGGAACCCTAGAAAACTATAAAATTATTATTTTTTATTCTAAAATCTAAAAATAATTTTATCATAGTTATATTTGTACATCAAGTTTGTACTATCAAACATACATAATTGCCTTATATAAATTGATTTGTTAGACTAATATTAAGAAGTATTTAGTTCAAAATTTACTATTTATAAATAAGTTGAAATTTGAGGTGATTATTAATGTCAAATTACAAAAAAATTGATTTAAATCAATGGGAACGCAAAGAACACTACCTTTATTATAAGGAAAAATTAAAAGTAAGCTACAGTATGACATCAAATATAGACATTACAAAATTTTTAGACTATTGTCATAGCAAAAATATTAAATTTTATGCAACTTTTATTTACTGTTTAACTAAAACTCTAAACAAAATAGAAAATTTTAAAATGTTCGAGGATGAACAAGGTAATTTATGTGTATGGGATTATATTCTTCCTAATTATACAATTTTCCATAAGGATGACAAAACATTTTCAGATTGTTGGACCGATTTTGATGAAGACTTTGAAACTTTTTATAGAGAAATCACTAAAGATATGGAATTTTTCAAAGATGCAAAAGGTGTAAAGGTTAAGGATAATCAACCTATGAATTTTTACTGTGTATCATGTGTCCCTTGGATTAATTTTACAGGATATAGTACTAATGTTATAAATGGACAACTTAAATATTTTCCTATTATAACAATTGGAAAATACGAAAAAAATAACGACAAAATACTTATGCCTTGTACTATTACATCTGCTCATGCTGTATGTGACGGATATCATGTAGGACTATTTTTTAATTCTCTACAAAAAAATTTAGATGAATTTTGTGAAACTAATTAAAAATATAATAAATTAATGCTATTAATTTTTAATGATAAACATATAAATACTCATAAATATATCCACATATTTTTATAAAAATATGTGGATACATTTGATTTTTCTAAGATTTAGTATTTTTATTCAGTTATTTTTAATTTTCTAAAACATCAGCTGCTTTTTTAAGCTCTTCTCTTATATGAATATGTTGTGGACAAACTTCTTCGCATTGACCACATTCGATACATTGAGATGCTTTACCCCATCCATGTCCATCTGTATTCCATTTATATTTTCCTTTAGCCTGTTCAACATCATCATAAATATTGTATATATTTATTGCTTGGAAAGTTCCATAAATTGCGATTGATTCTGGACATCCTTTCATGCAGTAAGCACAAGCAGTACAAGGAACTGTTGGTATAGAATCTAATATTTCTCTAGCTTTATTTATTACTTTTGTTTCATCTTCTGATAATGGTTTAAAATCTTGCATATAAGAAGTATTGTCTTCCATTTGCTCTATATTTGACATTCCTGATAAAACTGTTATTATTCCATCAAGTGATGCTGCAAATCGAACTGCCCAAGAAGATGGTGATGCATTTTCATCTGCTGCTTTTAATATATCTGCAACTTGTTGTGGTGGATTAGCTAATGTTCCTCCTTTAACAGGTTCCATTATTATTACTGGTTTGTTATGCTTGCGAGCTACTTCATAACATTTTCTAGATTCTATAGTTGGATTTTCCCAATCTGCATAGTTTATTTGAAGTTGTACAAATTCCACTTCTGGATGGGCTGTTAATATTTCATCTAAAACTTCTGCTTTGTCATGAAATGAAAAACCAAAATGCTTGATTAATCCCTCTTCTTTCTTTTTAAGACAGAAATTCCATAAATCATAATCATCAAAGAAATGTGTACGTTGTTCTCCAAGATTATGTAATAGGTAAAAATCAAAATATCCAGCACCTGTACGTTCTAACGAAGTATAAAACATTTTTTCTGCTTCTTCTTTTGTTTTAGCTCCTGCCCAAGCAGGTAATTTAGTTGCTAAAACAAATTTTTCACGTGGATATCTATCTACTAATACTTCCTTTACTGATTTTTCTGACTCTCCATTAAGATAACCAAATGCTGTATCAAAATAAGTAAATCCTTTTTCTAAAAATATATCAGCCATTTTTTTAGTTTGTTCTATATCAACTTTTTCACCATTCATAGGAAGTCTCATAAGACCAAAACCTAATTGTGGTATATTTTCTCCAAGATATCTTTCCATATTAATCCCCCTTTGTGATTCAATATTTACATACACAAGTATATTATAAATTAAATATTATTCTATTTTTATCAATAAATCCAATTTATATTCACAAAATTAATCATTGATTTTATTTATAATTTAAACATCATATTAGCAAATTATTTATAAAATATATTAGCATGTATCCCAAAGTTTAGTTTACATGCTATATCTTTATTGAATTTTCTATTTTCTAGCTTTTCCTGTCATTTCTTTTATTTCCATTTTTAGTACAGTTGTATTCTCTGCACTTCTCTCTATATACTTTAATCCATCTTCTATATAATCTGGTGATAATTTTCTTATAAGAGCCTCTAATCCCTTTACTTTTTCTTCTTTATCCTCAACTACTGATATTTTTCCAAAAAGGATAGCTGAACTATATACAGTAGAAAATTTTTCTGGTATTAAATAAACACCATTTGTTACAGTGAAACAAACATTATTGTTTTGTTTTATGTTACTTAATTTATGTCCGACTTCTGCACAATGAAAATAAATTACTCCATCAATATAAACAAAATTAATTGGTACTCCATAAGGAATATTATTTTGATCTACTGTAGAAAGTACACCATATTCAGATTTATTTAGGATTTCAATAGTTTCATCAATTCCTAATTGACGATCTTTTCTACGCATTTCCATATTATTATCCCCCTTACTTATTTATTAAGTAATTATAGCATCATTTCAAATAATATATTGATGTTTCCAATTGAAATATAATTTTTAAAATAGCTTTAACATTTTATAATCTTAATTCACTAACCCAAGATATTAATTCTTATTCACTTACTCGACTAGTAAATAACTTACCTTCTTTTATAACTGTTGTATCAGAAACGCTTTCTATTAAATATTCAATAGTTTTTCCAAATCCACTGCCACCTGATGTAGCAAATAATACTATAACTTTGCCTGAAAAATCATAACTTTCTAAGAAGGTATTTATTATTGTTGGTGCTATATACCACCAAATTGGAAAGCCTACATATACAACATTATAATCTTTCATATTATTTAACTTTTCTGCTATAGCTGGTCTAAAACTTTTATCATTCATTTCTATAGTACTACGACTTTTTTTATCCATCCAATTTAAATCATCTTTTGTATAAGGTACTTCTGGTTTAATTTCAAATAAGTCAGCTCCTATTGAATTTGCAAGTTTTGTTGCTACATTTTCTGTTACTCCAGTTGCCGAAAAATATGCTACTAATGATTTTTTTGCCATTTTTAATTCCCCCTATTTACTAGATTTTAAATTATAATATAATATTACTCCTTGAAGTAAACTCTAAGTCAATAAAAAATATATAATCATATTTATAAATACAAATATTATTAATATTAAAACTTAGCAATTTAGGAAAAGTTTTTTGGAGAAAAATTTTCTATAATAAAACTATATACTGGAGGTGTGATATGCGAAATATAGATATTATGAAAAAATGTGAAGAGTATATTGAAAATAATAAAGACACTCCGCCTACAATACAAGAACTTGCGAATATATCTGGATATTCACTATATCACTTTAGCCATTTGTTTCGTGCCCACTTTGGATTGTCAGTTGGAAAATATCTATCAAATCGAAAATTAGCTCAAGCTGCCAAAGATATTATTAATGGCAATAGTATCACTGAAATATCTATAAAAGCAGGTTATGATACACCTTCTGGTTTTACAAAGGCATTTAAAAAAATTTATGGATTAAGTCCATCACAATATAAAAAATTATATGTTTTAAGAAAGGATTTTATTATGATACCTCAATTTTTAGAAAAAAATACTTTTTCAATACTAGCTTATAGTATAAAACCTAAAGAACTTGAAATAACACCAAAAGAAAATTGTGCTTATTGGAGCACTATTGATTTTAAACAATACCCTCCATATCCATCAAATTTAGTAGACAAGGCAGAAGTAGCTATTTGGTTACATTCTGAAGAAAACACTGATAAACTTACTTATTATTTTGGATTTGAAACTGATGTTGATAAGGATTACGAAGGATTTGTTAAAATTGAAATTCCAACAGCAAATTACGCAGTATTTGAAATTCCTGTATCAGTAACAGATAGTACATTCTTAGATGAAATGAAAAAAACTTGGAAATATATTTTCGATGAATGGTTTGATAAATCAGACAAAACTTACAACGAAGAAAAATATTGCTTCGAATATTATGTAAAAGATAAAGGTTACATTTATATTCCTATAAAATAAAAAGAGCATATTTTTTACTATAACTAGTAATTTAATACTAATAAAAAATGACATGAGGAGAGTTTGAAGTTTTTTCTATAAATAACTTTCTATGATAGTTTTTAGATGGCATAGGCTTGCTCATTTAGCCTATGCCTTATTTTCAATATAATACGTCTATTTATTTAATCAACTCAATTCCCATATATGGTTTTAATACTTTTGGAACTAATACAGAACCATCAGCTTGTTGATAGTTTTCAAGTATAGCAGCAAATGTTCTACCTACTGCAAGACCCGAACCATTTAATGTATGGCAATATTCTGTTTTTGAATCTTTACTTCTTTTGAATC
>CAYVBY010000019.1:0-37262 GCA_964449895.1 uncultured Clostridium sp. | reverse complement strand
CCATTATTAATTCTATAACTTCTATAAACTTGTTCTAATAAAATAAGTCTCATCAATTGATGTGGAAATGTCATTTTAGAAAATGATAATTTATAGTCAGCTCTATTTAAAACTTCATCTGAAAGTCCAAGCGATCCTCCTATTACAAAAGTTATGTTACTAACACCTCTTATCCCCAATTTGTTGATAGTTTCGGCAAGTTCTTCTGATGATAAGTTTTTGCCGTCTATAGCAAGAGCAATTACATAGCTATTATCTTTTATTTTAGATAAAATCTTTTTACCCTCTTTATCTTTTATCATTTCCATTTCTTTATCACTAAGATTTTCTGGAGCTTTTTCGTCATCTAACTCTATTATTTCCAATTTACAATATTTAGATAATCTTTTTTTAAATTCATCTATTCCTAATTTTAGATATTTTTCTTTAATTTTTCCAACGCATACTATATTTATTCTCAATAAATATTCCTCCTTATTAATCTATTTTTTTAATTATATTTTAGTCTAAATTATGCCAAAATCAATAGTTATCCACATATCCACAGTGGATAATGCTATTTTTAGTGGATAAGTTGTACTATTTTCAATTATTTTATTATTATTATACTCTTATGTATTTTTTAAGTCATACTATTTAAGCAAAAATAAGAAGGCTATTAAACCTCCTTATTTTTATCACATATTATAATAATTCCATTAATTTTTCTACATCTTCTTTAGTTGTTGCCCAACTTGTTGCAAATCTTATTACAGTATGAGAATCATCATATTTTTCCCAGAATCCATATCTAACATGTTTTCCTAGTTCTTCTAGTTTGCTATTTTCTAGTATTATAAATTGCTGATTTGTTGGGGAATCAAGATAGAATTTATATCCTTTTTCTTGTAATCCTTTTTTCAAAAGTTCAGCAGTATCTATTGCAGTTTTGCCTATTTTTAAATAAAGATCCTCTGTAAATAATGTATCAAATTGAACTCCTAATAATCTGCCTTTTGCTAATAATGCACCATGTTGTTTTACCATAGTTGTAAAATATTTTGGCATATTATTTTTTGTAAATACAACAGCCTCTCCACATAGTGCTCCTACTTTTGTTCCACCAATATAGAATATGTCGCAATATTTAGCTATTGTAGGAATATCAACATCTGTATCTTTTGCCATAACTCCATAACCTAATCTCGCTCCATCTAAATACAGAGGAATTTTATATTCGTTACATACCTTTGAAATCTTTTCTAATTCATCCTTTGTATATAAAGTTCCATATTCTGTTGGATGAGAAATATAAACCATTCCAGGGAAAACCATGTGTTCATGATTTCCATCATCATAAAATGTTTTTATATAATCTTTTAATTCATTCACATCTATTTTTCCATTATGTTCTGGTATAGTTAAAACTTTATGTCCACTTAATTCGATAGCACCTGCTTCGTGCACACTTACATGTCCTGTTTGAGCAGCTATTACACCTTCATAAGAATTTAAAACTGTATCAATTACAACTTGATTAGTTTGTGTTCCTCCTACTAAAAAATAAACTTGTGCATCATCACATTTACAAGCCTTTTTTATTTTTTCTTTAGCACTTTCACAGTATGGGTCACTTCCATATCCTGAAAGTTTTTCATAATTTGTTTTTATTAATGCTTCTAAGACTTTCTCATGTGCTCCTTCTGAATAGTCATTTTCAAAATACAACATATCTAATCGTCCCCCTATATTTTCACATTTACTTTGTTTATAATAGTATACAAAATCAGTGTAATCTTATTTATAGATACAGTCAACTTTATATATTTTTTAAATTTGTCTTATCTAAGTTCATAAACTTTTGAAACTCTTTCTCTCGCTAAAACATCTAATGTTAAATCTTTTCCAATTATCATATTATTACTAGTAAGAACATTTTTTGAAGTCGCATAAGCAAGCTCTGGAAAGTTATTTTCTTTACTTAGATGAGCAAGTAAAATTGATTCTGTTCCACCATTTACTAATTCTGTACAAAAACTCGCTGCCTGCTCATTAGATAAATGTCCTCCTTCTGACATTACCCTTTTTTTAAGAGAATAAGAATAGCTTCCCATCATAAGCATATTAGGATCATAATTAGATTCCAATACTACAAGCTTTGACCCTTTTAAATTCTTTCTAATGTTATCTGTTATATATCCTATATCAGTTGCAATTGACATTTTTTCGTTATCAGAATAAATATTATAACCTACTGCATCCTCTGAATCATGAGGAATTGAAAATGGTCTTATTTTGATATCTCCAAGCGCGTATGTTTTATCATTTTCAAATACAACCATATTTTCATCTTTTATATTTCCTATCTTATCTTTCATTCCACACCATGTTTTAAAGTTAGCGTATATAGGTATATTTAATTTTCTAGACATAATTCCCGCACCTTTAATATGGTCTGAATGTTCATGTGTTATAAATATTCCTTGTATTTTATCTATATCAAAATCTGCATTCTTTATTCCTGCAGTTATTGTTTTTCCAGCAAGTCCTGCATCTATTAAGATTCCAGTATCTTTATATGTTACCACATGGCAATTTCCACTACTTCCGCTTCCAATTGAACAATATTTTAACACCTCGTCACTCCTTTCTTATAATCTATAAATTCTATTATACCAAAAAAATAGAGTCTGAAATATTTTTTCCAAACTCTATTAAAAATTTACAATTTAGTATATGATATAAAAACTAATTTTCATTGTATTTAATTATATCTATAAATTAATTGTATTTATCAACTATTTCATTTATATCTACTCCAACATCAGCCCATACCTTTCTAAACTTAGTTCCATCTACATTTTGAAACATATAGCTACTATAATATTTTTGAAGTGTTTTAAAAAATAATTTATCTCCTACTTCTTTTCTAATCTGATTAAAGACTAGTGCTCCTTTAGTATAGACATTTAAACTATAATCAACAGAATTATCAAATTCTGTACTAGATTTAAACATATCATGACTTTTATAGTTTTCACTTTGAACTTCCATAGTCTTAATTAATTTTTCTCCCATTTCTTTTCCGTATTTATTTTCAAAATATAAAATAGTAGAATACTCTGTAAGTGCTTCATCTAGCCATGGCTCACTTACTTCATCATTGCCAACTACGCTATACCACCATTGATGTGCAGTTTCATGAGCTATTACATACTCAAGTAAAAATTTATTATTCTCGTTATAAAGTGTCTTATCAATCATAACTAAAGTTGGATATTCCATTCCTCCAATAAAAAAATCACTCGCAACTACAGAATATGTATCATAAGGATACTTTCCAAATAGTTTTTCAAATATTTTAATTGATTCTATAGCTATTTCACTGGTTTCATCAATTAAATCCTTGTTCAAATTATATACAATAATAGATGTATTTTTATATGTCTCTTTATTTATTACAAACTTATCACTTAATATAATTGCAAAATCTCTAACTTTTTTACACTGTAACTTACATAACTTCTTTTCTTTATTTTTCTTTTCTTCTACTATGGAACCTGTACAGGCTATATCATATTTACTTGGCAACAATATATTTACTGTAAAATTACTTATATCGCTATAAAATGGGTCTCCAATCGTTTCATAACTTTTTAAACTCCAACCATTCTTATCATAAACACAAAATATAGGAAACCAATTAGTAATATTAATCGTATCTTCTCCATACCCAAAACGCCCTAGACAATTTGGTAATTTTACTTTGTATTTTATATCTATAGAATACTTTTCTCCCTGTTTTAACTTTTTATCTAATACTATTTCTAATATGTCATTTCTTTCTCCCTTTATGTTGTATATAAGTTTATTTTTATTATTTAAAAGATTCTTTATTTGAATATAACCTTCATTAAATCCATTTGGATAAGCTTCTTTCATTTCATCTTTTTCAAAAGGAACATTATCTTCATCAGAAAAACTATTAGGATAAATATGCATATATAGTTTATCTTGCTCCTTACCTGTATTATTTATATATGTAACATTCTGATTGCACTCAATAGTTTTCGTTTCATCATTAAAAACTATATCAATTATATAATTATTTATCATCTTATCATCAATAATATTTATACTCTCATTACCAATACTCTTATTAAATCCAATAGCTATTCCAACAAAAATCAAAATACATATCAATGCTATAATTCTTCTTTTTTTATTAAAACTTATAACCACTTTTTTCCCTCCCATTTTTTATATGTATAATTTTTATTAAAAGTTCAAACATAATAATGTCTTATGTTATAATTTATCTGAGGTGATGGAATGTTTTTTAAAGAAGTCAACAAAAAAGATTTAGGGGATACTCTAATCTCCAATGTCTTCATAGATATATTTATGCCTATGGCCAATGGATTATACGTACAAGTTTATCTTTTAGGTTATAGACAAGCATGTGATCCTAAGGCTAATCCTAATTTTAATAATGAATCTTTAGCTAAAAATTTAGGTGTTCCCTTATCAGATATAGCCAATGCATGGAGATACTGGGAACAACAAAAAATAGTAAAAATACATGAAGATAATATTGAAGATAAATATGATTTTTCTATTGAATTTATAGATTTAAAAAAATATTATATGAATAATATAGATACAAGCAATGCAGCTCCGGTTCAATCAGATACAGATAAATTATTAAGCGCTCGAAATAATCCAAGTATAGTCAAAATGTTTAATTCTATCAATAAAATAATAGGTCGACCTCTAACTCCATCTGAGAATTTAAAAATACTAGAAATTATGAATGAATATAATTCTGCGCCTGATTTGATTATATTTGCCTACGAATATAGCAAAGAAAAAAGTGGCAGTCCTAAACCTATTAATTATATTGAAACTGTACTTAGAAATTGGTATGACGAAAATATAATGTCTGTTGAAGATGCTAAAAATAGTTTTATGCTAAGAAAAGAAAGATATACTATATACTCTAAAATAATGAATGCACTTGGTTTTAATAGACAAGCAACTGCTACAGAAAAAGAGCTTATCGATACATGGGTTGATAAGTACAATATGAACCAAGAATTAATACTGTATGCTTGTTCTAAAACAAAAAATATATCTAATCCCTCTATTTCTTACATAAATGGTATAATCGAGAAATGGAAATCTAAAGATATAATAACTTTAGAAGATGCAAAAAAAGAAGACGAGGAATTTAAAGCCGCTAAACAAAAGAAACAAATATCTAATGAAAGAGAAACTAATAACTATAATTACAATAATAATTACAACAATAAATCTAAAGCAGTAGTTACTCGATATCATAATAGTTTTAATGAACATTTTAGAAATTATTCGCATGAAGAATTGGAAGAACAACTACTTAAATTACAAGAATCAAAAAAACAAAGAGGGTGATTAATTGAAAGATAATATAGTAAGAGAAATTCTTTTTTCATATCAAAAGAAAAGAGAAGATGCGGAATATAAATTTGAAGAAAGAAAAAAAATGATATACAATAGATTTCCAGAAATACAAAGAATAGATGATGAAATAACTGAAATTGGATTAAAAATGATGAGACTCGTTTTATCTAGCTCTTCTGAAAAGGAAACTTTATTAGATAACTGTAGACAAGATATGATTGCTTTAAAACAAAAGAAAGATTATCTTTTAGAAGCTCATAATATTCCAAAGGAAGCTTTAGAAATTCAATACAAATGCAAAATATGTGAAGATACTGGATTTTTAAAAACAGGAGAAAAATGTAATTGCTTTAAACAAGCATTAATAAATGAATACTATAAAATGTCTAATATCGCTAAGAATTTCGAAACTCAAAATTTTAATACATTGGATTTATCTCTTTTTTCAGATGAAATAATTCCAGGACAAAATATATCTTCAAAGCAAAGAATACTTGAAATTTCAGCAATATGTGAAATGTTTGTTCAAAATTTCAAAAAAGAAAATGAAGAAAATTTATTATTCTTTGGTGATACAGGACTTGGTAAAACTTTTATGTCAAATTGCATTGCAAAAGCGTTACTTGATAAAGGATTTACTGTTATATACCAAACAGCTTTTAAAATGTTTGATATTCTTGAAGATTATAGATTTAATAATTCTAAAAAAGAAAATGATAATACCGCAAAAGAAAACTATGATAACTTATTTGAATGTGACTTACTAATAATAGACGACTTAGGAACTGAACTTACTAATACATTTACTGTAAGTGAATTATTTATAATAATAAATACTAGACTTTTAAATAAAAAGAAAACTATAATATCAACTAATCTTACTCCTGGAAAATTAGCAGAAACTTATACAGAAAGAACTTCATCTAGAATTTTTGATAAATTTACTTTAGTTAAATTTATTGGAAAAGATTTACGTTGGGAAAGTCAATTTAATTAAAAAGGATGTAGCGTGAGTTAAAACCTCATGTTACATCCTTTTAATTTTTATTAATTATTTTTATTGTTCAAATACATTTTTTCTTATTATAGTTTGAGCTCTGTTTGGTCCAACAGAAACTAAATCTATATTAACACCTATTAATTCTTCTATTCTAGCTATATATTTTTTAGCATTTTCTGGAAGGTCTTCAAATTTTTCAACATTAGTTAAATCTTCAGTCCATCCATCCATTTCTTCATAAACTGGTTCACATTTAGCTAAGAATTCTAATGAAGCTGGATAATTTTCTATTATTTGATCTCCATATTTATATGCTGTACATATTTGAATTTTATCAAATCCAGTTAAAACATCTAATAACATAAATGCTATACTAGTTAAACCATTTGTTCTTGCTGCATATTTTACTATAACAGCATCAAACCAACCACATCTTCTTGATCTACCAGTTACTGTTCCAAATTCATGACCTTGAACTCTTATTCTGTCACCTATTTCGTTCATTTGTTCAGTAACGAATGGTCCTTCACCAACTCTTGTAGTATAAGCTTTAACTATACCTACAACATCTTTTATCATATTTGGTCCTATACCAGCACCAACAGCAAATCCTCCTGATGTTGGATGAGAAGAAGTTACAAACGGATATGTTCCTAAATCTAAATCTAATAATGTACCTTGTGCTCCTTCAAATAAAACTTTTTTGTTTGCTTTTATTGCATCATAAACTATTACTGTTGTATCAGCTACAAAAGGTCTTAATCTTTCTGCATATATCATGAATTCATTGTATATTTCTTCATAATTAAACATTGGTTCAGTTTTACCATATACACCTTGAACTAGTTTATTTTTAGCATCTACTTGAGCTTTTAGTTTTTTAACAAATACTTCTTTGTCCATTAGATCACATATTCTTATTCCTGATCTTTCAGTTTTATCCATATAACAAGGACCTATACCTCTTTTTGTAGTTCCTATTTTATTATCCCCTCTAGCTTCCTCTGCTAAACCATCAAGTTCTTTATGATATGGGAATATTATATGAGCTCTATCACTTATTCTTATATTCTTAGTATCTATTCCATTTTCTTGTAACATTTCAAATTCTTCAAAGAAACCTTTTGGGTCAAATACTATACCATTACCTATAACATTTATAGTATTTGGATTTAATATTCCAGAAGGTATTAATCTTAATGCAAATTTTTTGCCATCTACAACTATAGTATGTCCAGCATTATTTCCACCTTGTGCTCTTATTACTACATCTGCTTGAGTAGCTAAAAAATCTATAACTTTACCTTTTCCTTCATCTCCCCATTGAGATCCTACGATTGCTACTGTTTTCATACACTCACCTCTATATCAACAAATTATTCTCGAACTCTGCCGGTAAATATTCTACCAAACATTCGATTCCATTGCAACATTTTTAATATTATATATCTTTTTGTTATAATTTTACTAATTTTATAAATTTTTCTAAATATTATCAACAATTGTCCACAAATATTTGTGGACAATTGTTGATAACTTTTATTTTACTAACAAATTAATTTTTTATTCTCTAATCTTATCTGCAAATTTTTGTACTTCACCAAACCATACTAATTCTACTGTTCCAGTTTCTCCATGTCTATTTTTAGACACAATAACTTCACCAATATTTTTTCTTTCAGTATCTGGATTATAATATTCATCTCTATACAAAAACATAACTATATCAGCATCCTGTTCTATAGAACCAGATTCTCTTAAATCTGAAAGCATTGGTCTATGATCTGCTCTTTGTTCTGGAGCTCTCGATAACTGTGATAAGGCAACTACAGGACAATTTAATTCCTTAGCTAATATTTTTAAAGATCTAGATATTTTAGCTATTTCCTGTTGTCTACTTTCGTTATTTCCTTCTCCCTCCATAAGTTGTAAATAATCTATTAAGACTAAATCTAACCCTTTTTCAATTTTTAATTTTCTACATTTTGATCTCAATTCAGATATTTTTATACCTGGAGTATCATCTATATGAATTTTTGCTTCTGAAAGAACAGCCATTGCTTCTATTATTCTAGGCCAGTCATTCGCTCCTAATTTTCCAGTTTTTATCTTTTTTAGTTCTACATTAGACTGTGCAGATAACATACGCTGAACAAGCTGTTCCTTAGACATCTCAAGACTAAATACAGCTACAGATGCATCGCCTTTTAATGAAGCATTTTGGACAAGATTAAGTGCAAAAGCAGTTTTACCCATAGCAGGACGTGCTGCAACTAATAATAAATCCGATTTCTGAAATCCATTTATTTTTTTATTTAAATCTCTAAATCCTGTCGTTAATCCTGTAACTTCATTTTTTTCTATATATAATTTTTCAATCATATCGTATGTATCTTTTAAAACTTGATTTATTTGTTGAAAATCATTGTTTATTCTTTCTTGAGATATATCAAAGATTTTCTTTTCTGCATTGTCTAAAACATCACCTATTTTTAAAGAACCATCATATCCAGAATTAATAATATCATTTGCAGCAGATATTAATTGTCTAACTACAGATTTGTCTTTTACTATATTTATATAATATTTTATATTTGATGTTGTTGGAACTATAGTAGATAAGCTTGTTAAATATGGAAGACCACCTATGTCATTTAAATATCCCTGATCTCTCAAATCATCTGCCAATGTTATCAAATCTATTTCAGATTGATTGTTATAAAGTTTAAGCATACTTTCATAAATTACTTTATGAGCTTCTTTATAAAAATCATCTGCTACTAAAGTTTCAGAAACACTTATTATAGCCTCTTTATCTAATAATATAGAACCTAATACAGATTGTTCCGCTTCCACACTATGTGGAGGAATTCTAGTATTATCCTCCATTACTCATCACCTCAAGTTCAGGTTTATTTTTCTTTTACGTCTACTCTTATTTTTGTCACAACTTTTTGATGAATTTTTATTTCAACAAAGTTAGAGCCTAGAGTTCTTATAGGTTCATTTAAAAGTACTTTTCTTTTATCTACAGTTATATTCTTTTGTTTCTTTAATTGTTCAGCTATTTCTTTTGAAGTGATAGATCCAAATAATCTTCCGCCATCTCCTGCTTTAGAGTATATTTCTATATTCATTTCTTTCATTTTTTCGCCTAATTCAACAGCCTCATCATATTCCTTTTGAGCTTTTATTTCTGCTGATTTATTTTTTTCTTTTAATTCTTTTACAGCTTGATTATCTGCAACTACTGCCATTTTTTTAGGTAATAAGAAATTTCTTGCATATCCATCACTTACTTCTTTCATTTCGCCTTTTTTTCCTGTACCTTTTACATCTTTTAATAATATTACTTTCATTGATTTTCCTCCTCTAAATACTCTTCTATTATCTGATGCACCTTATTATAAGCTTGATTAAGTGATATATTTTTTAATTGAGCACCAGCTATATCTATATGTCCGCCTCCTCCGAGTTTTTCCATAAGAACATGTACATTAATTTGTCCTAAAGATCTTGCACTAATAAATACAGTATTATTTTTTTGTCCTAATATGAAGGAAGCTTCAACATTTTTTATATTTAAAAGTTCATCAGCTGCTTTAGCTATGACTACATTTATATTACTTATTTCTGATTCAGAATACGCTATACATATTCTTTTATTTATTATTTTGGTATTTTTTATTATATCAGCTCTAGCAACAAAATCTTCAACATTTGACTTAAATAACATTTTAGTTTCTACAGTATCAGCTCCTATTTTTTTCAAGTAAGATGCCGCTTCAAATGTTCTTACACCTGTTTTAAAGGCAAAAAATTTAGTATCTAAATTAATACCAGCGAGTAATCCTTCTGCTGTTAATTTATTAATTTTTACATCATCTTCTAAATGCTGAATTAATTCTGTTACCATCTCACAAGTAGAAGATACATATATTTCGTGGAATGATAATACTGTATCTTTTATAAATTCTACACCTCTTCTATGATGGTCTATTACTACTACTTTTTTAGCAATACCTAATAATTCTTCACATTCTGTATAGCTTGGTCTATGAGTATCTACAACTATTACAAGTGTACCTTTTGTACAGTTTTTTATAGCTTCTTCTCTTGTAATAAATAAATTTTTATAATATTCTTGTTTTTTTACTTTCTTTATGAATTCTTCTATAGAATCATTTACATTATCAAGAACTATACGTGCTGTTTTATCACATGATTTGCAAATATCAAATATTCCTACTGCTGAACCTATAGCATCTAAATCTGGATATTTATGCCCCATTATATAAATCTTCTCACTTTGAGATATAACTTCTTTAAGAGCATAGCCTATTAATCTAGATTTAACTTTTGTAGTTTTTTCTACTGCCTTTGATTTACCACCGTAAAATTCAAATTTGTCTTCTGTTTTTACAACAGCTTGATCTCCACCTCTACCTAATGCTAAATCTAAAGCACCATTAGCTCTTTGTAAATTATCATATAAAGAATCACCCTTTCTTCCCACTCCTACACTAATAGTTACAGGAAGAGCATTTTCACAATTTATATTTCTTATAGTATCTAATATAGCAAATTTATTTTCTCGTAATTTTGCCAATTCTTTTTCTCTAGTAAAAAATACATATTTATCCTTTGATGTCTTTTTAAGTGCTCCTTTTAAATTAGTTTCAAATACAGCTGTTAATATTCTTTCTAATTCTACACTAATTAATGCCCTATTCTCCTCTGGCGCACTCTTTAAAACTTCATCATATTCATCAACTTGAATCAACATGATTACATTTTTATCATCTTCATAATTTCTTTTTAATTTTAAATAATCTGTTTTATCTATCCAATAAAGCATCATTAAATATTTAGTATTATTATTCTGTTCATTTTTTATGACATTGTATATTACTGTATATTCTCTTTCTTTATATACAACCTGAGTATACATTTCTTCTTTTTCATTTAAAACTTTTCTTAAATCTAAATCTTTTATTATGCTATCAATATTTTCTCCTAATAAATCAGGAGATCCCGTCATTTCATAGAATTTTTTGTTATACCAATTTATATTTCCATCAAATTCTAATATACAAAGAGGAATTGGTAATTTCATAATAGCTTTTTTAGTAGTTTCATCCATATCTAAAGATAAATCTTGAATATACTTATCCCATTCATTCTTTCTAAGATTAGCAATTTTCAAATTGTGAAATACTATATATATAAAGCCCAAGAAAAATAAGCCTCCTAAATATACATTATAAGCAAGAAGCAATATACTCATTATTCCTATTATTAATATATAAGCATTTATTTCTGGCATGTTTATTTTGAAATTTGGCTTATTTTTCATACTTATCCTCCTACATTAATTCACAACTCTTAACTTTTCTAAAATCAAATACACAATCTACCATTCCAATCATAGATACAACTACTATTCCAAATGAAAAAATAGATATTAATCCTGCAAAAAATTTAAAAAATTGTCTAGTTTTGAACCATTTTTTTGCAAAAAATACAGATACAGCTATTCCTTGTATTAAAAATAATATATAAAATATTGATTCAAGATTTACAAGTATTAAGTCTGTATATAAAGGAATTTTAATCATTTCTAACAACATTATAATTATATACATAATAAATGATATTACCACAGCATTTCCCGGTAAATAAAATTTTGAAAATTTTATTTGTTTCATATCTATAGTTTTTATTCTCTTTAAGGCAAATATAGCTATAAAATACGTTGCTATAGATAATATTATTCCTCTAGAAAACATTATTAGTGGCATAATATTTAAAATAGTTTGTAACATAGATTCTGTAGTAATATTTGGTGCTACTGATGATAAAGCTTCCATATATTCTTGCATGATATCCATTTGTGCAGATAATTGTTCTTTCATCGTAGAAGTAAATTCTTCTAACATGTTTATATCAAATAAATATCTTGATACTAAATAATTCGCAATTAATCCTAAAATAAAAGCTAAGGTCCCTGCAAAAATAGGTTCAAACTTATTTTCATAATTATGATTTAATACTTTTTTAGTTATTATTCCTATTATTATCCCAGGTATAATACAATTTAAACAGATATCAAAAATATATACTGGTTTTAAAAAAAACAATAGGGCCAAAATTACAATTGTAACAGATGTAAAAGTTCCTTTATTATCTGATAAAGTAGCTATTATTACAAATAATGCTGATACAACTACACTTAATATACTCAATCCTGATACATAATACACCCCTAATATCATAATTACACATATCAATGAAGTTATTATCGTTTGAGCTAATGATAATTTTTTATTCAATTTGTAATCACTTCCTATTTTCAATATGATTTTTTAAATTTGTTAAATCTCCATACCATTTTTCTATGCTATGATTTTCTTTTACTCCTAAAGAAATTTTTTCTTTTATTCTATAATCTATTTCATTAAAGCTTATTCCTAGTCTTTTTGCTAAAAGATAAGTAAGCATTATAATATTCGCTAATATATCTTGAAGTGTTTCATCTATTGATTTAACTCCCTTAAATAAAATATTAAACAAATCACTAACATTTATTAATATTTCATTTTTCATCCATTCAATAATTTTTACATTTCTTGTAATATCAGAGCCTCTATCTATTCTCACAACTTTACCTCCTCATTTTATTATTTGCTTTCATAATAAATTAATAAGCTTTTTATTTAATATTTATTAATTCAATAAATAGACTCGATTTACATTCTATTATTTACAACTTATTTTTATAATTTATTAATTTTATAAAAAAATGTGAATATAAAGTTTGGCTCATCTACAAATATATAAACATATTATAACACACATTGTTATATATTAAAAAAAACAACTTCATCGGTTATTATTTTTATATGGAATTAAAAAAGCCTTCCTTGATGTTTCAACGGAAGGCTTATTTTTATTAGTCTAAAGTGTATGGTAAAAGTGCTAAGTTTCTAGCTCTTTTTATTGCCACTGTTAATTCTCTTTGATGTTTTGCACAAGTTCCTGAAATTCTTCTTGGTAATATTTTACCTCTTTCAGTTACATATTTTTGTAATCTTTGAGTGTTTTTGTAATCTATTTTAGCGTCTTTAGATGCACAAAATTGGCAAACTCTTCTTTTTTTACGTCTTTTTTTATTTATCATTGTTATTCCTCCTTTTCTTTAAAATGGTATATCGTCATCATCTATTGCCTGGAAACCATTAGGATCTAATCCTTGGCTAGGTTCAAAGCTTGGCTCGAAACTTGGTTGCGCACCACCTTGATGACTTTCAACATATGAATTATCAGATCTTCCTTTGCTATCTAAAGCTTGTACAGCTCTTGTACTTACTTTAGTGAAAGTTCTATTTTCTCCTGTTTGTGTTTGATATCTATCAACTCTAAGACTTCCTTGTACTGCAACTAATCTACCTTTTGTAATGTAATTAGCACAAAATTCAGCAGATTTACCCATAACTTCTACAGGTATAAAATCTGTATCTTTAGTTCCGTCTTTTTTAGTATAATCTCTATCAATAGCAAGAGTAAACGTAGCAACAGGCGTTCCAGTACCAGGTATATATCTTAGTTCTGGATCTTTTGTCAATCTTCCAACTAGAACTACATTGTTCATAAGTGTAGCCTCCTTGCTAAATAATCATTGCATTTATTATGCAACAACTATCATATGTCTTATTACGTTTTCGTTTATCTTTAAGTTTCTGTCTAATTCTTTTGGAATTTCAACGCCAGCCTTAAAGTTAACTAATACATAGAAACCTTCAGTAAATTTAGCTATTTGGTAAGCTAATTTTCTATTTCCCCATGTATCAACTTTTTCTACTTCACCATTTGCAGAAATAACATCTTTTATTTTGTTTAAAACACTTTCTTTTGTTTCATCATCAGAATTTGGTCTTACAACATAAACTAATTCATAATTTTTCATTTCTTTTCACCTCCCTTTGGACTTAACGGCTCTACTTTTTAGAGCAGAGAAATGAGACTTAAATCTCATACTTGATTATTTTATCATTATTGAATAAATATATCAAGATTTATTTTTATTTCTTAATATATTTTTGTTAATATTAGTTTTCTTCAACTTTATGTATTACTTTTTTTGTTCTTTTTTCTAAAGTAGGTCTATCTAGCATTATAAGTCTTCCACATTTTTTACATTTAATTTTAATATCCATACCTACTCTTATTATTTCAAATTCTTTACATCCACAAGCATGCTGTTTTTTTAATTCAACTGTATCTCCTACATTAAGACTTAATGGCAAATCGACTTCCTCCTTTATTATTTTATTTCTTCAACTTGTTTACTTCCATCTTCTCTCTTAATAATTTTAAAAATCCCTTTATATTCGATTTGATTTTCTTCAAGAGTGCCTTTTATAGTACTTATATCCTCTATTAAAAATTTTATAGACATTCCACAACTTTTTGTTATTTCTCTTGGTGTTGGTAAAATTGCATATTTCATGTTATTTTGTCCGAACACTTTATCGCATTTTATTGCTTGATGTGTTGAATTAAATGATATTATATACATTTCATTCATAATTATTTTAGCTGTCAAAATTCTTTAAAATTAATTTTGACATACTCCTTTCTCAATTAATTTCATATACATATTATCATACAATTTTTCACTTTAACCATTAAAATTTAATACTTTAGAAAATAAAAACTAGACCCTACTAGAGTCTAGTTATAAATATAGCCTTCTATTACATTGTTTCCAATTTTTTAAACATAGATACACCTTTTTTGTAACATTCTAATTCTTTTTCTTTTGATATACCTGAGTATAACTCTCCTAATTCTATATATAACGCTCCTAATTCTTTATTTTTATTTATTTTAGATACTATGTCTATGCATTTTATAAGGTATTCTATCGCTATATCTGTCTCTCCTCTATATTTATATATATCACAATAGTATTTTAACGCTTTAAACTCATTATATTTATTCTTTGTTTTTATTGAATTAGCTAAAGCTAGTTTTGAATATCTTTTAGCCAATTCAAATTCATTCTTTTCGATGTAAGATTTTATAATATTAAATAAACTTTCAATCATATATTCATCATCATCATTTTTCTTAATATCATAAACCTTTTCAGAATACTCTAATAGCTTTTCATTATCTCCTATTTCTCCATATATATTCCCAACTGTTAAATAAACTTTTGCTAATTTATCTTTATTTTCTTCTCTTTCTATTATTTTTAAAGCTTTTGCAAAGTATTCTTTTGATTCTACATATTTATTTTCTGCCAATAGTTGTTTCGCTTTTAATACTAACATTTCTACTTCTTGCTCTGGAGAATACTCATTATCTATATTTCCTATTTTTTCTATAAATTTTAAGGCTTCCTTTACATCACCTATTTTCATATAGCATTTAGAAATTTTACCATATAATTCCTTATGTGTATCTGGATTATCTAATTTTATTTCATCTAATATTTCTTTTGCAAAATAGTAGTTTGTCAATGCAACTTCATAAAAATTTTCTTCAAGATAAATATTACCCATATTCATATAACAGTCAAATATTCTCTTTTTATCTTCATTTTTTATAAAATAAAACAATGCTTTTTTGAAATAAAAATTAGCTATTCTGCTGTTTTGTCTTCTTAGATATATATTTCCTAATAAATAATTACATTTTCCATAATTTTCTGAAAGTTCAAATTCCTCGCATATACTTATTATATTATTAATCTCTTTCTCCGCTTCATCTAATGCATTTTGTTTTATATATATTTCACTTTTCAATAATAAATTATCTGTAATCTTTTTAGATTGCATTTCTTTTGTTTCTAAAAGGTAATCTATGCTAACTTCTAACTTTTCAGCTAAATACTCTAGAAGTTCATAACTTGTATGTGATTTGTCTCTCTCTATATGACTTATTTGTGCAGCTGTTATTCTATCTCCTGCTAATTCTTTTAAAGTCATATTTTTTTCTTTTCTAAGTTTTTTTATTTTTTCCCCCAAACTTAATATATTCATATATATCACCCACTTTAACACTATTTATTATTACTAATTATTATAATATAATTATAACTTATACTTATATTAATTACACTATTATAGTTTACATTTTTTCCTAAAAAGCCTATTTTTTTTAATTAAAATTTATGATTAATTATATTTTAACTAAAAAACTTAATAAATTCATTTATATTTTCCCTAAAATTAATCTTATCACATACATTTTATAACTATAACTCAGTTAAAGTAGCCTTTACTAGCATTCAAATCAATAAATATTTATATAAATTTGTTACCTTTTTATTTATACAACATATATTGACATAATTCTACCTTTTAAAATTCAACTAAGATAAATATTATTCTTCTAAAAGTTTTTCTATTATATAATTAAGATCATCATCTGTATAATATTCTATTTCAATTTTACCTTTTTTCTTTCCACAAGATATATTCACTTTTGTACCTAAACAATTTGTAAGTCTTTCTTCTACATCTTTTATAAAAATATCTTTTTCCTTTTTTTTCTTTTTAGTTACTTTTTCTTCTAATATACTTTTTATTATTTCTTCCGTTTTTCTTACAGATAAATTTTCATTTATTATTTTTTGAGCTAGTTCAATTTGTTTCTTTTCGTCATTAATCCTTAGTAACGCCTTACCATGACCTGGTGAAATTTTATCAAGTTCAATATATTCAACTACCTCTTTAGATAAATTAAGTAATCTAATCGTATTAGATATATAAGGTCTACTTTTTCCTGCTAAAGATGCTATTTCTTCCTGTGTAGAATTATATACTTGCATTAAATTTTTATATGCCCTAGCTTCTTCAATAATATTTAAATTTTCTCTTTGAAGATTTTCAAGAAGAGCTATTTCTGCAACTTCTTTAACTGGTATATCTTTTATAATAGCAGGTATTTTTTCTTTCTTAGCCATAACACTTGCCCTATATCTTCTTTCTCCTGCTACAATCATATACTTTCCATTATTATCTGGTTTTAAAACTATAGGCTGAAGTACATCATATTTTTTTATTGAATCACAAAGTGATATTATTTTCTCTTCATCAAAGTTCTTTCTAGGCTGATTTTCATTTGGATATATATCATCTATTTTTATATTTACAACTTCTTCTTTTTCATCTTTTAAAGTTTTATATTCATTTAGTTTTGTTTTATCATCAATCATTATTTTTCTCCTTTATATTTATAACGATAAAAAAAATTACTGCTATGCAGTAATTTTATTTTTTAGGGATCTTTACAACAACTTCCATGTAATCGCCTTTATCTATTTCATTATATTTTGCTTCAATGCCTGTATTTATTATTGCATCGTAAGCCTGCTTCAATGTATTAAGATATATTCTTATACTCATAGAACATTTTATATTTTGTTTTTTGCCTGGATCTTTTTCTATTTCTATACTTTCTAAAATATCTTTTATAAGTTTTTCAGTCTTTTTAACTGTTAGCTCATTTTTTACAATTTTAGATATAACATCTTCCATTAATTCTTCATTGGGTAATTTTAATAATGCTCTTGCATGTCTTTCTGTAAGACCATTTTCGATTAATAAAGCCTTTATAGATTCTGGTAATTTCAATATTCTAAGCTTATTAGCTATTGTAGATTGATTTTTCCCCAATTTTTCAGCTAATTGTTGTTGAGTAAAGCTATGTTCTTTTATTAAATTTTCATATCCTAAAGCTTCTTCAATAAAATTTAAATCTTCTCTTTGTAAATTTTCAAGAAGTGCTAATACTGCAGATGTCTCATCTGACATATCATATAATATGGCAGGTATAGTCTGTAAATTAGCTAATTTAGCAGCTCTAAGTCTTCTTTCTCCCGCAACTAATTCAAATTTATCATCTTTTTTTCTAACGGTGATAGGTTGTAATACTCCATAACTTTCAATCGAATTTTTTAATTCTTCCAATGATTTTTCAGAAAATAATTTCCTCGGTTGATATGGATTTGGAACTATATCATCAACTGGTATCTCCATAACTATTTTCTCTTCCATAACATCCCTCTCTTATTCCATAACTATTTTTTATATATAAACTTTTTTATTTAATCATTTTAAATAGTTTATCTCTAATCCGCCAACTCGCTCTTAATGAATATTATTCTTCATTTTAAGATATAATCCTCTATATTTTAACGATTATATCTTATTTAATAGGATTTTTTGATACTTTTCCTGCTTTTCTAGGATATTTACTTGGAGTATTTCTAATTTTTTTGAATACTAATATATTATGATGTAAATCTATTTCTGGCAATTTTATATCTATTTTTTCAATATATTCAACACCTAATACCTCCATAGCTGCTTTAGATTCTTCTAATTCTAAATTTGCATTTGGACCTTTTAAGCACACAAAATATCCCCCTACTTTTATAAATGGAACACAAAATTCCATAAGCACTGGTAATCCTGCAACAGCTCTTGCTGTAGCAATATCAAATTGTTCTCTGTATTCTTCTTTTTTTCCAAAATCTTCAGCTCTACCATGAATAAACTCTATATCATCAATTTGTATTTCTTTTGCTACTTCTTGAAGAAAATTAATTCTCTTATTTAAAGAATCTAATAATGTTACTTTTAATTCTGGTAAACATATTTTTAGAGGTAATCCTGGAAAACCGGCTCCAGTTCCAACATCTATTAAAGACATTTCATTTTGTACATATCCATTTGTAACAGTAGATATAGAATCTAAGAAGTGTTTTATAAACACTTCTTTTTCATCTTCTATTCCAGTTAAATTCATCTTTTGATTCCATTGAACTAATAATTCTCTGTACTTTTGAAAATTATTTAATACTGTTTCATTTGCTTCTAAACCAAAATCTTGTATTCCTTGTTTTAAAATATCTAAATTACTCATTATTTCCACCTCTTACTCTTCTCATTTGTTCAAGGTATATAAGTAATACAGATATATCAGCAGGTGAAACTCCAGATATTCTAGATGCTTGACCTATTGATAATGGTTTTATATTATTAAGTTTTTGTCTAGCTTCTATTCTAAGACCTTCTATTGTAGAATAATCTATATCCTCTGATAGCTTTTTATTTTCTAATTTTTTAAATTGATCTATTTGTTTTAATTGCTTATCTATATAACCTTCATACTTAGACATTATAACGCATTGTTCTTTTACTTCATAAGGTATATCTTCTGAAGTTCCTTTTCCAATTTGTTCTAATAATTCATAAGTAACCTCTGGTCTTTTTAAGAATTCATATAAAGATAAACCTACTTTTATTTCAGATGCACCTTTTTCAACTAAATATGGATTTACTTCCTTTGGTGTAACTCTTTCAGTTTTTAATCTTTCTAATTCAGCTTCTACTAAAGCTTTTTTAGCTAGGAATCTATCATATCTTTCTTGACTTGCAAGACCTATTTCGTAGCCTTTTTCTGTAAGTCTCATATCAGCATTATCTTGTCTTAAGTATAGTCTATATTCTGCTCTTGATGTCATCATTCTATAAGGCTCATTAGTTCCCTTAGTTATTAAATCGTCAATTAAAACTCCTATATAAGCTTCTGATCTATCTAATATAAAAGGTTCTTTTCCTTGTATTTTTCTTACTGCATTTACACCAGCTATAAGCCCTTGCGCTGCAGCTTCTTCATAACCTGATGTACCATTGAATTGTCCTGCACTAAATAAATTTTCTGTTCCTTTTATTTCAAGAGAAGCTTTTAATTGTGTAGGATTTAGACAATCGTACTCAATTGCATAGGCAGGTCTCATTATTTTACAGTTTTCAAGACCTTTCATACTTCTATACATTTGAAGTTGAACTTCATAAGGTAAACTTGTAGATATACCTTGAATGTACATTTCCTTTGTATCTAGTCCTTCTGGTTCGATAAAAGTTTGATGAGATTCTTTGTCGTTAAATCTTACAACCTTATCTTCTATTGATGGACAGTATCTAGGACCTGTACTATTTATTCTTCCACTATACATAGCTGATCTGTTTATATTATCCATTATAACTTTATGAGTTTCTAAATTAGTTCTAGCTAAATAACAAGGAACTTGATCTATTTCCAATTCACCACTCATAAATGAAAAAGGAGTTATTCTTTCATCTCCCTCTTGAAGAACCATTTCAGAGAAATCTATACTATCTCTATGGATTCTAGCAGGTGTTCCAGTTTTAAATCTTCTCATATCTAATCCTAGTTCAACTAATCTGTCAGTAAGACTAGCTGCATATCCTAATCCATTTGGTCCTTCTTTTAGAGTTACTTCTCCTACATAAATTAATGAATTTAAGTAAACACCTGTTGCTAATATAACAGCTTTAGAATGATATTTACATCCTAATCTAGTTACAACACCTTTTATTACTTGTTCTTCACTAATTAAATCAACAACCTCATCCATAACTATCTCAAGATTTGGTTCGTTTTCTAATGTTTTTTTCATTTCTGTGTGATATTTAAATTTATCTGCTTGTGCTCTTAAAGAATGTACTGCTGGTCCTTTTGCTGTATTTAACATTCTACTTTGAATAAAAGTTTTATCTATGTTAATACCCATTTCTCCGCCTAAAGCATCTATCTCTCTAACTAATTGTCCTTTACCTGTTCCCCCTATTGAAGGATTACATGGTAGCATTCCTATAGAATCAAGTGTCAATGTCACCATTAATGTTTTACAACCCATTCTAGCTGAAGCTAGAGCTGCTTCACATCCTGCATGACCTGCACCAACGACAATTATATCGTAATTTCCTGCATCAAATGTTATCATCTTTTCTCCTTTCTAAAAATGTTTCACAAGAAACATTTTTATATGTTAATCAAAATTATTTTCCTATACAGAAGTTACTAAATATTGTATCTAATAAATCTTCTTGAACTGTATCTCCATTTATATATCCTAAATAATCCCATATATTTTTAAAATCAACTTCTATAAAATCATATGGTAGTCTTTGCATAATTCCATCTATCGCGTCATTTATTGAATTATACGCTTTTAATAAAGCATCTTTATGTCTTGAATTTGTTATTACAAGATTTGATGAACTCTTAACGTCACCTTTAAATACCATTGATTCTATTTTATCATGTATTTTTTCAATTCCTTCATTTTTTAGTGCTGATATTTTAATTAAATTTTCTTTACCTACAAATTCTTCTATTTTTTCTTCTTCTATAATTTGTTCTAAGTCCATTTTATTTAATAAAACTATAGTTTTTTTACTTCTTGCACTTTGTAATATTTCTATATCTTCATCAGTTAAATGTTTTGAAGAATCTAAAACTATTATAACTAAGTCAGCTGATTCTATAGATTCTTTAGATTTTTGTACTCCTATTCTTTCAACTATATCTTCAGTTTCTCTTATTCCTGCTGTATCTACTATTTTTAGTGGTATACCTTTTATATTTACAAATTCTTCGATAACATCTCTAGTTGTTCCTGGAATTTCTGTTACTATGGCTCTATTTTCTCCTAATATAGAGTTTAATAGAGAAGATTTTCCTACATTTGGTTTCCCTATTATTACTGTTTTTAATCCATCTCTAAGTATTTTTCCACTTTCTGCTGAATCATATAGTTTTTTAATTTCTGTTCTTAATTCTAAAGCTTTTTCTTCTATTTCCTTATAAGTTACATCTTCTACATCTTGGTCAGAAAAATCTATAGATACTTCAATTTGTGCCAAAACTTCAGTAACTTTAAATCTAAGTTCTCTTATTTTCTTAGCTAATGATCCTTCTAATTGATTTTGTGCAACCTCTTGAGCTTTATCAGTTCTAGATTTTATTACATCTATTACAGCTTCTGCTTGAGATAAATCTATTCTTCCATTTAAGAAAGCTCTTTTTGTAAATTCTCCAGCATCTGCTAATCTTACATCTTTACTTAATATTAATTCTAATATTTTCTTTACAGAAATAAATCCACCATGACAGTTTATTTCTATTACATCTTCTCCAGTATATGAATTTGGTCCTTTCATATAAGCTGTTAGAACTTCATCTATTCTTTTTTCTCCGTCAAATACATTTCCATATATTAAAGTTCTTAAATTATATTCACTAATTTTTTTACCTGAAACTGATTTAAATATTTCTTCTGCAACTTCTAGTGATTTACTTCCACTTATTCTAATAATTCCTATCCCACCTTCTCCAGGCGCAGTTGCAATTGCAGCTATTGTATCATCTATAAACAAATCTTTTCACCTCTCTAATCCTTATTTATATTTTATTAAATTTAACACTTTACGTAATTACTAACATTTTAGCCTTTTTTTTTAAATAATATAAATATCTATTTAAAAATTTCATTTTATTAAAGTCTATTATTTTATTGAGTTATTAACAGTTGTAATTATATAAAATAAATACTAAAAAGAAAACCCCCTATATCTTAGGAGGTTTCTATAATTATCTTTTATACTCTATTACTAATCTTCTATATGGATCTGTTCCTTCACTATAAGTTATTACATACTTATCATTTTGAAGAGCTGAATGAACGATTCTTCTTTCATAAGGATTCATATAGTCTAATTTTTTAGTTTTTCTTGTTTTAGCTACTTCTCTTGCTACTTTATTAGCATATCTAATTAAAGATTCTTCTCTTTTTTCTCTGTAATTTTCTATATCTACTAAGACTCTAAAATGAGAATCCTTGTTTATTTTATTAAGAGCTAAACCAGTTAAAAATTGAACAGCATCTAAAGTTTCTCCACGTCTTCCTATTAAACATGTAGCTTCTTTTCCTTCGATATTAATTTTTATTAAATTATCTTCTTGGATTGCTATTACATTTGCATTTATTTTTGCATTATATAACATATTTTCAATAAATTCTTTTGCTATATCAATTTCTTTTTCTATTAAAGTTATTTTGTAAAGACCTTCTTTAGAACCTATAAATCCTAAAAATCCTTTAGTTGGTTCTTCAATAACTTCAAATTCTATCTCTGTCTTATCTACACCTAATTGTTCAATAGCTTTTTGTATAGCTTCTTCTTCAGACTTACTTCTTATTTCTAGACTTTTTATCTTTTTTTGATCTTTCATCTTTAATTACTTCCTCCTTAGAGTTAGCCATTTTATCTTTTAAAGGACTTGTTACTAAATAATATTGAGCTATTGAGAATATATTACTCATTGTCCAATAAAGTGCAAGACCTGCCTCATACATATATCCCCAATAGAATGACATAGCTGTCATCATTATAGTCATAGTCTTCATCATTTGTGCTTGAGATTCATCTGTAGTTGCCATAGATTTTTGCATGAAATATGCACTTACACCTGATAATAACCCTAAACTTATATTATGAGTTCGTGATATACTATCAATCCATAAAAAACCATGATCAGCTGCTAAATATGCAGCCTTTGAAGCAAATACCCCATGTGCAACTGGATCTCTTAATAAGGCAAATAATCCCATTAATATTGGTAATTGGATTAATAATGGTAAACATCCTGCCATTGGATTTATTTTAGCATCCTTGTAAAGCTTCATTAATTCTTCTTGTTGCTTTTCTGGCTTATTCTTATATTTTTCTTGAATTTCTAACATCTTAGGTTGTATATCTTGCATCGCTTTAGTAGATTTTATTTGTTTAACCATTAATGGTAATAAACATAATCTAACTAATATAGTAAACACAATAATTGCCCAACCATAATCGCCAACTATACTTACTATAAAACTAAGTATAAAGCCTAAAATATTACCTATTGCATCTAACAATATCGTATACCTCCTGAAATATTTATTTTAGAGGATCATAGCCCCCTGGGTGAAATGGATGACATTTAAGTATTCTTTTTATAGATAAAAACATACCTTTTATCACTCCATATTTTTTAAATGCTTCTATTGCATACTGAGAGCATGTTGGATAAAATCTACAAGTCGGTCCTTTCAATGGAGATATATATTTTTGATAAAATCTTATTAAGTAAATACATACTTTCGATAAATAAACGTTTATTTCCTTCATTATACAAACTATTTTATTCAATAAATTCGAACCTCCATAATTAGAAACAATTATCTATTTAAATAATTTAAATTTATTTACAAGATATTTCATAGATTTGTTAATTTCATTATATTGCACATCACTTATTGCAACTCTAGCAATAAAAACTATATCATATCCAGATTTTATTTTTCCGTCAACATCTAACCTATATGATTCTCTTATTCTTCTTTTAACCTTATTGCGAACAATAGCTTTTCCTACTTTTTTAGAAACTGATATGCCCACTCGATTGTACTCTAAATTGTTTCGCATTATATACATGACTAAGTATCTATTTGCAAAAGATTTACCGTGTTTATAAACCCTTCTAAAATCCGAGTCTTTTCTTAAATGTTTAGCTTCCTTAAAATACATATTTTGTAAACCTCCATAAACACAGCTACATTTATATTTATTTTTTAAATAAAAAAATTACACAAAAAGGCCACTTTCTAAGCGGCCTTTTTAATTATTAATGAGTTAATCTATTTCTTCCTTTAGATCTTCTTCTTTTTAACACGTTTCTTCCGTTAGAAGTTTTCATTCTTTTTCTAAATCCGTGTTCTTTTTTTCTTTGTCTTTTTTTTGGCTGATAAGTTCTCTTCATTCTTTGCACCGCCTTTCAAATTTTTTTCCGTTTATAAAAATAATAACTTTACTTCCAAAGTAAACATAACACATATTATTATAAATGCTTTTAAGTTGCTTGTCAACGAGTTTTTGAGCATCTAATAATAGTTAGAACTTTTTATTTTAAGCTATTATTTACATATATTTACATACATTATTATATAAAGTTTTTACTTTCTAGTTAAATTTATCTAAATTCATTTAATATATTACTCATTTCTATTAAAATTTATACTTATTATTTTACCATATTTTTTAATATTATCAATCTATACACATTTTTTTGTTCATTTAATAATTTTTTTCTCTATCTTTAAATTTATCAAACAAACACTCTATATTATTTGTATATTATTAATGTTAATTTATTATGAATTTATCCACATTTTTACAAACAATTTGTATATAAATTTAATTGATTTAAACACCTTATTTATATTACTATTTTATAATAAACAACTTGTTAATATAATTTATCCACAGGGTTGTTTATTTGTGGATAAATTAGTAATACTATATTGTAATTTGGAAATTTTTCTGATATTATTAATATACCTGTTGATACTGTTGATAAACTTATTAAGGTTTTCACATTCTGTGGATATCTTTGTGTATAAGTGTGTATAAATACGATAATAATTCTAATATTCGTTGATATTATCGCATTTAATACTCTTGATAACTTTATCAACAGTATTGTTGATATTTTTTTTATGAAAAGTTAAAAAAAAATTATACACAGGTTATTCACATATATCTGTTAATATCTTTATAAGAAATCTAAATAAGTGTTTTTTTATTATTTTGTGGATATCTTTGTGGAAAATATAAATATTTTGTTGGAGGTTTAATAGATATGGACATCGTTTCATTATGGAAAAAAACATTGCAACTCATAAAGGGTGAAGTTGCTTCAGCTAGCTTTGAAACTTTTTTCAAAGATACAGTAGCAATCGATGGCGGTCCAAATGAGTTAATACTTTTAGCTCCAAGTGGATTTGCAGAAGATATACTTAGAACTAGATATTTAAATCTAATAGAAAGTTGTTTAAGTCAACTATCTTCGTATAAATTTGAAATAAAAATAATTTCTGATAATGAGGTTAGAATAAATCCTTTAAAATCATCAAATAATGAAAACAATAATTCTAACATCGAAAAAACAATTAGAAATTATCCTCGTTTAAATCCTAAATATACATTTGATACATTCGTAATTGGTAATAGTAACAGATTTGCACATGCAGCTTGTGTAGCAGTTGCTGAATCACCAGCAAAAGCATACAATCCATTATTTTTATATGGAGGAGTTGGTCTTGGAAAAACTCATTTAATGCATGCAATTGGTCATCATATTCTTAAAGAACAAGCTGATGCTAAAGTCGTTTATGTTTCTTCAGAAATATTTACAAACGAACTTATAAATTCAATTAGGAGTGATAAAAACGAGGAATTTAGAAATAAATATAGAAATGTCGATGTATTACTTATAGACGATATTCAATTTATAGCAGGAAAAGAAGGTACACAAGAAGAATTCTTCCATACATTCAATGCATTACATGAAGGTAATAAACAAATAATTATATGTAGTGATAGACCTCCTAAAGATATACCAACTTTAGAAGATAGATTAAGATCTCGTTTTGAAATGGGATTAATTGCGGATATTCAACCGCCTGATTTTGAAACAAGAATCGCTATCTTAACAACTAAAGCTCAAATAGAAAATATAAATGTTCCAAATGATGTTTTAAACTACATAGCAACTTATATAAAATCAAATATAAGAGAATTAGAGGGAGCATTAACAAGAGTTGTAGCTTACTCATCTCTTATAAACAAAGATATTTCTTATGATTTAGCTGTTGAAGCTTTAAAAGATATTGTTACAACATCAGAACCTCAAGAAATATCAGTAAATAAAATAAAAGAAAAAGTTTCTATTGAATTTGGAATAAAAATGGACGACTTTAATTCTAAAAAAAGAACAAAAGCTATAGCTTATCCAAGACAAATAGCTATGTACTTATGTAGAGAGCTTACTGATTTGTCATTACCAAAGATTGGTAACGAATTTGGAGGAAGAGATCATACTACAGTTATTCATGCTTATGATAAAATAGCAACAGATCTTTCTCTTACAAAAAATGAAGAAGTTTCAAAGAAAGTAAAGAAAATAATATCTGAATTAAAAGGTTAAAGTTATTCACATTTTACTTGTGAATAACTGTGGATAATATGTGAATAGTTTTTTTGCCAAAAAGTTATCCCAAATCTATTCACATAGTTATCAATAGTAATTTATATAGTTATACACATTTTACGCACAAGCTGTGTTGATTGATATACTTAGTATTTACATACTTATACACATTATCAACAACACCTACTACTAATACTACTATAAATAATATCAATTATTTTTTTAAAAAACGATAAGGAGGTTATCCACATTGAAAATAATTTGTAATCAAAAACTATTAGCTAATAAAATAAATATTGTTCAAAAAGCTATTAATTCAAAAACAACTTTAGATTTATTAAAAGGTATTTTAATAGTTACTAAACAAGATGAAATAATATTAAAAGGATATGATTTAGAAATCGGAATAGAAACTCCTGTTTCAGCAGAAGTTATGGAACAAGGTCAAATAGTAATAAATTCAAAACTATTTGGAGATATAATAAGAAAATTACCAGATTCATTTGTAGAAATAGAAACAGATGAAGATAATAATGTTTATATAAATTGTTTAAATTCAAGATTTAAAATAAAAGGAGATTCTGCAAAAGAATATCCACAAATTCCAGATGTTAATGAGGATAACTTATATAGTATTCCTCAAGATGTTTTAAAAAGTATGATAAAACAAACAGTATTTGCTACATCACAAGATCAAACAAAACCAATATTAATGGGAGAACTTTTAGAAATTGATAATGGGGATATAAATTTAGTTGCAATAGATGGATATAGATTAGCAGTTAGAAGTTGTACTGTGGATAATTTAAATGAAACTAATACAAAAGTAATTATTCCAGGAAAAACTTTAACAGATGTGAATAGTTTATTATCAACAGAAGAAGATGTAAAAATTGGATTTAATGAAAAAAATGCTGTTTTCATAATAGACGAAACTAAAATTGTAACAAGACTTTTAGAGGGAGAATTCATAGATTATAAAAAATTATGCCCAAGAGAATATAATTCGAAAATAAAATTAAAAACAAAAAATTTATTAAACAGTATAGAAAGAGCTTCATTACTTTCTCAATCAGAACTTAACAACTTAATTAAGTTATCCATAAGAGATTCTGTAATGGCCATAACTTCAAATAATGAAAAAGGAACAGTTTATGAAGAAGTTTCACTATCATTAGAAGGCGATTATTTAGATATAGCTTTCAATTCAAGATACTTATTAGAAGGATTAAAAAATATTGACTGTGAAGAAATATATATAGAATTTACAACTAATGTTAATCCATGCATAATGAAACCTGCTGATGGAACAAAATATACTTACTTACTTTTACCAGTAAGAATATCTTCTAATAATTAATATCCACAAATAATCCACATCTTGTTGATAATTGTTAATAAATTACAAATAAGGAATATAAAAGCCCAAGTAAAAATAATTACAGAGGGCTTTTTTTTTATGGTATAATAAGATATTAGATTAAAATATTAGGAGGCTGAATTATGATTGAAGTAAAAATAGAATCAGAGTATATAAAATTAGATCAATTTTTAAAACTTGCTGATATAGCTTCAACAGGTGGACATGCCAAATATCTTATACAAGAGGGTGTAGTTAAGGTTAATGGAGAAGTTGAAACTAGAAGAGGTAAAAAAATAATTTCTGGAGATATTGTTGAAATAGAAGGAAATCAAATAAAAGTAATTTAATTTCAAGGAGTAGCTTTTATGCGATTAAACAGTTTAAGATTGATAAATTTTAGAAATTACGAAAGTTTATACTTAAATTTTGAAAAAAATATAAATCTACTTATTGGTAAAAATGGACAGGGAAAAACTAATATTGTAGAAGCTATATACATGTTGTCATTTGGAAAATCATTTAGGACTAATAAAGATAAAGAAGTCATAAAGTTTGGCTGTGAAAACCTATATATTGGTGGAAATTATTTAAAGAGTTCTTCTAATGGTTTAATTGAGGTTGCAATTGGAAAGAATAAAAAGGGAATAAAAGTTAATAAAATTCCTATTCAAAAAATTCAAGAGTTATTAGGTAACTTAAATGTTGTTATATTCTCTCCAGAGGATTTGAAGTTAGTTAAAGATGGACCAAAAGAAAGAAGAGCATTTGTGGATAAAGAAATAAGCCAAATCATGCCTAAATATTATAATTATTTAATTAATTATAATAAAATACTAATTCAAAGAAACAAAACTCTAAAAAATAAAGTAGTAGATGCGAATTTGTTATCTGTATATGATGAGAGCTTAGCTCATTATGGTGCCTATATTTATGTCATAAGAAGAGATTTTATTAAAAAAATTTCAAAGATATCTAGCAGTATGCATAAGAAATTAACAAATGACAAGGAAGAATTGTTGATAACTTATAAAAATCAAATAAATTTATTAGATAGTGATACAGCAGAAGATGCTAGAGTTAAACTTTTAAATAAAATTACACAAAATAGAGAACATGATATAGAAAGTAGAATGACTAAATATGGAATTCATAAGGATGATTTAAATATTTTTATAAATGATTTAGATGTGAAGTTATATGGTTCTCAAGGTCAACAAAGAACAGCATCTATTTCATTAAAATTATCCGAAATAGAACTTATAAAACAAGAAGTAAATGATAGTCCAGTTTTAATTTTAGATGATGTTTTTAGTGAATTGGATGAAACTAGACAAAAATTATTAGTTGAAAATCTAGGTGAAGTTCAAATGTTTATAACAAGTGCTGAATTAGCACATAAAAAGATTTTTGATGAGAATAACACAACAATTTTTTATATAGATAAAGGTAAGATTACAAATATTGAAAATGGAGGTAATTAGATGAAACAAGAATATGGTGCAAATCAGATTCAAGTACTAGAAGGTTTAGAAGCTGTTAGATTAAGACCTGGTATGTATATTGGATCTACAGGACCTAGAGGATTACATCATTTAGTGTATGAAATTGTAGATAATAGTATAGATGAAGCATTACAAGGATTTTGTAATAGAATATATGTCTGCATAAATGAAGATGGAAGTGTTTTAGCTAAGGATAATGGTAGGGGTATACCTGTAGAACCTCATCCTAAAACAGGAAAATCAACACTTGAAACAGTATTAACAATTTTACATGCTGGTGGTAAATTTGGAGGCGGAGGATATAAAGTATCTGGTGGTCTTCATGGTGTTGGTGTATCTGTTGTTAATGCTCTTTCAGAATGGTTAATTGCGGACATTTATAGAAATGGAAAAATATATAGACAAAGCTACAAAAAAGGAATTAGTGATTCGGAATTAGAAATAGTAGGTACATCTACTCATACAGGTACAATAATTCATTTTATGCCAGATGCTACTATTTTTGATGAAATAAACTTTGATTATAAAGTTTTAGAAAATAGATTAAGAGAATTAGCATTTTTAAATAAAGGTATAAGAATAGTATTTGAAGATAAAAGACCTGGTCAAGAACAAAAGAAAGAATTCTTATACAATGGAGGTATAAGAGAGTTTGTTGAATACCTAAATAGTACAAAAAAACCTATACATGATAGCGTAGTTTATATAGACAAAAAAATACAAGATTGTATGGTTGAAATAGCAATACAATATACAGATGGATATACAGAAAACATACTTTCTTTTGCTAACAACATAGATACTCAAGAAGGAGGGGCTCATTTAGCAGGATTTAAAGCTGCCCTAACTAAAACTATAAATGAGTATGCTAAGAGAAATAAATTACTAAAAGAAAGTGAAGGTAATTTATCTGGTGAAGATATAAGAGAAGGTCTTACAGCTGTTGTTTCAGTTAAGTTACCAGATCCTCAATTTGAAGGACAAACTAAAACAAAATTAGGAAATACTAGAATTAGAGGTATTGTTGATACAGTAACAGTTGAAGAATTAGGAGCATTTTTAGAAGAAAATCCACAAACTTCAAGAATAATTGTGGATAAAGCATTAAGAGCACAAAGAGCTAGAGAAGCAGCTAAAAGAGCTAGAGAATTAACAAGAAGAAAAACTGTTCTTGAAAGTACATCTTTACCTGGTAAATTAGCAGACTGTGCAGAAAAAGATCCATCTAAGAGTGAAATATTCTTAGTCGAAGGGGATTCTGCCGGTGGTTCAGCTAAACAAGGTAGAGATAGATATACACAAGCTATATTACCACTTAGAGGTAAAATACTTAATGTTGAGAAATCAAGATTAGATAGAATTTTATCATCAGATGAGATAAAAAATATGATAACAGCTTATGGATGTGGTGTTGGTAATGATTTTGATATAGAAAAAGCTAGATACCATAAAATAATAATAATGACCGATGCCGATGTCGATGGTGCGCACATTAGAACATTATTATTAACATTCTTCTTTAGATATATGAGACCTCTTATAGACAATGGTTATGTTTATATAGCACAACCACCACTATTTAAAGTCAAAAAACAAAAGAAAGAATACTATGTTTATTCAGATAAAGAATTAGAAGTTTTATTAGAAGAAATAGGTAAAAATGGAATAGAGCTTCAAAGATACAAAGGTCTTGGGGAAATGAATCCAGAACAATTATGGGAAACAACAATGAACCCAGAAACAAGAACTTTACTTCAAGTAACAGTAGATGATGCTACACAAGCAGATATGATATTCTCTATGTTAATGGGAGATAAAGTAGGACCTAGAAAAGATTTCATAGAACAAAATGCTCAGTTTGTTAAAAACTTAGACATTTAATGAGAAAGGAGAATCGACATGGAAGAAAATAACAGTAAAATAATTCCTGCAGAGATTTCGAAGGAAATGCAAAATTCATATATAGATTATGCCATGAGTGTTATAGCTGGTAGAGCACTTCCTGATGTTAGGGACGGTTTAAAACCTGTTCATAGAAGAATACTTTATTCGATGAATGAACTAAATTTAACACCAGATAAACCATATAGAAAATCAGCACGTATAGTTGGGGATGTTTTAGGGAAGTACCATCCACATGGTGACACAGCTGTTTATTTAGCTATGGTAAGAATGGCACAAGACTTCTCAACTAGAGCACTTTTAGTTGATGGTCATGGTAACTTTGGTTCTGTAGATGGTGATGCACCTGCAGCTATGCGTTATACAGAAGCAAAAATGAGCAAATTATCTCTAGAATTATTAAGAGATATAGATAAAGAAACAGTAGATTTTGGGCCAAACTTTGATGAGTCTTTAAAAGAACCTACTGTATTACCAGCTAGATTCCCAAATTTATTAGTAAATGGATCTAATGGTATAGCTGTAGGGATGGCAACTTCTATACCACCACACAATTTAGGAGAAGTTATAGATGCAACTGTTCATTTAATAGATAATCCAGATTGCTTTGTTGAAGATTTAATGCAATATATTCAAGGTCCAGATTTCCCAACTGGTGCAATAATAATGGGAAAAGACAGTATAACAGAAGCCTACAAAACAGGTAGAGGTAAGGTCAAAGTTAGATCTAAAGCTGAAATAGAAGAGCTTCCAAAGGGAAAACAACAAATAGTCATTACAGAAATACCTTATCAAGTTAACAAGGCAAAACTTGTTGAAAGAATAGCTGAATTAGTTAAAGAGAAAAAAATCGAAGGAATATCAGACCTAAGAGATGAAAGTAATAGAAATGGTATGAGAATCGTTATAGAGTTAAAAAGAGACGTAAATGCCAACATAGTACTAAATAATCTATATAAACATTCTCAACTTGAAGATACTATTAGTATAATAATGCTTTCTCTTGTAAAAGGTGTTCCTAGAATATTAAATTTAAAACAAATACTACACTACTATGTAGAACATCAAAAAGATGTAGTAACAAGAAGAACTAAATTTGAATTAAATAAAGCTCAAGCTAGAGCACATATATTAGAAGGTTTAAAAATAGCATTAGATTACATAGATGAAGTTATAAACTTAATAAGATCTTCTGCAAATGGTCAAATTGCTAAGAGTGCTTTAATGGATAAATTTAAACTAAGTGAAATACAAGCTCAAGCAATATTAGATATGAAACTTCAAAGATTAACAGGCCTAGAAAGAGAAAAAGTAGAAGCTGAATACAATGAATTAATGAAAAAAATAGAGTATTTAGAATCAATACTTGCAAATGAACAATTATTACTAGGTGTTATAAAAGAAGAAATACTAGAAATCAGAAATAAATATGCAGATGCTAGAAGAACAGAAATAAGACATGCTGAAGGCGAAATAGATATGAGAGATTTAATAGATGATGAAGAAATCACTATAACTTTAACTCATTTTGGATATGTAAAAAGATTACCTTTAGATACTTATAAAAGTCAAAGAAGAGGTGGAAGAGGAATTTCAGCTCTTACAACGAGAGAAGAAGATTTCGTAAAACATCTTATAACGACAAGAACTCACAATAGATTATTATTCTTTACTAATAGAGGTAGAGTATTTAGATTAGATGCATTTGAAATTCCAGAAGGTAAGAGACAAGCAAAAGGTACTGCTATAGTTAACTTACTTCAATTAGGACCAAATGAAAAAATAGCTACATTAATCGAAATTGATACAAATGCAAAAGATGATCCATACCTATTATTATCTACTAAAAAAGGTATAGTTAAGAAAACTAAGAGATCTGAATTTAAAAATATCAATAAATCAGGATTAATAGCTATAGGATTAAGAGATGATGATGAATTAATAGATGTAAAAACTACTAATGGAGATAAAGAAGTTTTATTAGTGACAGAAAATGGTATGTCTATAAGATTCAATGAAAAAGATATAAGACCTATGGGTAGAAGTGCTATGGGTGTAAAAGGTATAACTTTATCAGGAGAAGATAAAGTAGTATCTATGAGTTTATGTGACGAAGGTCAAGATTTATTAGTTGTAAGTGAAAATGGATTTGGTAAGAGAACTGATATCTCAGAATACAGAAGCCAAATGAGATCAGGAAAAGGAATTAAAACTTACAATATAGCAGAAAAAACAGGAAAATTAGTTGGAGCTACAATGGTAAATAATGAGGACGAATTAATGCTTATAAATTCAAATGGAGTTCTTATTAGATTAAGAGTAGATGATATATCTATATTTGGAAGAGTAACAAGTGGTGTTAAACTTATGAAAACAGACGATGAAGTAAATGTAGTTTCGATAGCGAAAATAAATATGGAGGAAGAATAGGTATTACCTATTCTTTCTTTTATATTTAAGAAAGTTATATTAACTTATATATTTTATTTTGAATAAATAATCTATATTCTATCCATAATGTAATATATAATATAGATATATTATGTTTGAAAGGAGCTATAGGTATGAGTAAAAGAGGCGGTATATTAACTTTAGGAGTAATAATAGGATTTTTTATGGGAATATTTTTAGCACCAAAAAAAGGCAGTGAATTAAGAGAAGATGCTAAGAAAAAAATGGATGAAGCAAAAGAAAATCCAAAGGATGTTCTACATGAAACATTTAATGAAATAAAAGAAAAAGTATCAGAATTAAAAGAAGAATTAACAGAAGAAGAAATGGAAATAGAAGAGGAAGATATAGTAGTTAGTAGAACTTTTTATGATGAAGAAGGAGAGGGCAAATAATGAATGCAATTGGATGGCAAGTTGGGGCTATATTATTTGGAGTTGCAATATTAATTATAGCTATTTATGTAGCTAAAACATTAAACGAAACAACGAAAACAATCAATAAAGTTAATAATATAATTGATTATAATGAAAAAAATATATCAGAAATTATAGATAATGCAGCTGATATAACTAGTGATGTAAAAAGTATATTAGATATAGTTGAGAAGTTAACAAGCTTTTTTAGAATTTTAAGAGTATTCAAAAAATAAATATTAGGAGGGTTATTAATGTCTATTAATATTAATTCAAAAAGGAATTCTGAAAATGAGTTTTGGGAAGTTTTTGTAACAGGAGAATTAGATGTATCTACAGCAGATGAATTTAAAGAATATCTACATAGACTGATAGATGAAGAAATAATAAATATAAAATTTTGTTTAGAAGGTTTAGATTATATAGATTCAACTGGATTAGGAGTTATGATAGGAATATTAAAAAGAATAAAAGTTGAAAATAAGGATATATATATAACATCACCTAAAGAGAATGTAAAAAAGATTTTCTCTATAACGGGATTAGATAAAATATTTAAAGTGGAGGGATAGTATTGAATTATGAAACTATAAAAATGGAGCTTACTTGCAATCCACAATATGTAGGAGTAGTTAGATTAACAACATCTGGTATTGCTAATAAGATAGGATTTTGTTTAGATGATATAGAGGACATAAAAGTTGCTGTATCTGAAGCTTGTACAAATGCAATAAAACATAGCTTAGATAATAAATTTTATGTAGAATATACAATATTTGAAGATGGTTTAACTATAGAAATTATTGACAAAGGCAGGGGATATAATGTGGATTCTGTGGATAAACCTAATTTAGAAGAACCTAAAGAAAGTGGATTAGGGTTATTTATAATACAAAGTTTAATGGATGATGTAAAAATAAAATCTGACATAAATAGCGGTACTAGTATAAAAATGACAAAATATTTAGGAGTTGATAATTAATCATGAAGCATACATCATCTACTGCTGATTATTTAGATATGAGTGTTAAAGACCTCTTTAAAATATATAGTCTAGATAAAACAAATAAAGAAATAAGAGATATTTTAATTGAAAAAAATCTTTATATAGTAAATATTCTTGCTAAAAAATATATAAATAAAGGTGTAGAATTTGAAGACTTGTTTCAAGTAGGATCATTAGCACTTATATATGCTATAGATAGATATGATATTTCTAAGGGATATGAATTTTCTAGTTTTGCCACTCCAACTATAGTGGGAGAGATAAAAAAATACTTTAGAGATAAAGTTTGGAGTATTAAAGTTCCAAGAAGAGTTCAAGAACTAAATAAAAAAGTAAATGAGGCTAAAATTGCTTTGGAACAAAAAAATAAAAAAAGACCAAAAGTAAAAGAAATTGCTGATTTTATAGGGTGTAGAGAAGAAGAAGTTTTAGAAGCATTAGAAGCATCTTATGGATATCAACCTATGTCATTAGAATCACCAGTCAATGGAGACACAGAGGATGCAGAAATAACATTAATAGATAAAATTAGTTCTGAAGAAAATAACTTTAAAAATATAGAATATAAAGATTTTATAGATGGATTCATTAATAAATTAAATGAATTAGAGGTTAAAATATTTAAAAGTAGATTTTTTGATGATAAAACTCAATCTGCATTGGCAAAAGAATTAAATATATCTCAAATGACTATTTCTAGAGTGGAAAAAAAGATAATAGAAAAGCTTCGTAAAGAATACCATAAAGAAACTTAGATAGAAATTATCGACATTATAATATGTATAATGTTGATAATTTTTTTATTGTTGAGTATTCAATCATACTCAACAATAAAAAAATTATAAAAAAACTGTTGACAATAATAAATAGAGATGATATTATTATACTTGTACTGATGAGGAAGTACAAAAATAATCTAGTTATTATAGCAAAGAGGATACACCTGTTCCCATTCCGAACACAGAAGTTAAGCTCTTTAGCGCCGATGGTACTTGGTGGGAGACCGCCTGGGAGAGTAGGACGTAGCTAGGTGGTATGCCGAAGTGGCGGAACTGGCAGACGCACAGGACTTAAAATCCTGCGAGACTTAACCTCTCGTACCGGTTCGATTCCGGTCTTCGGCACCATAATATATTATTGTGGGCCATTAGCTCAGTTGGTTAGAGCGCCCGGCTCATAACCGGTAGGTCCGGGGTTCGAGTCCCTGATGGCCCACCACAATAAATTTAAGAACTTTGAAAATTAAACAGTAGGTTAATTAATAATTTTTAATTCACACGAATTG
>CAYVBY010000018.1:0-45181 GCA_964449895.1 uncultured Clostridium sp. | reverse complement strand
TTTTTGCAGTACTGATTAAATTTCCACCTAAATTTTTAATCCCATTTACTATTCCTGTGATTAAATTTTTCCCAAGACTCATCCAATTAATTGCATTCCAAACGTCAATTATCGCTGAAATAACTTTAGGCAAGTTAGCAACTAATGTAGGAATCGAACTTATAATACCTTTAATAAGAGCTAGTACAATTTCTGCACCTTTAACTATGATTATAGGTATGCTAGCTGATATTGTATTTGCAATATTACTGACAATTGTTGGTACTTTTTCAATTAGTATAGGCATAGAATTAGCTATGCCTTGTGCTAAATTAACAAGTAATTCCATACCTCCACTAACTAATTTAGGAGCATTTTGCAATACTGTTTCAGATAACCCTGTTATAACATCTAACATATTTGATAAAACTGAAGGCATATTATTTTTTATACCTTCTCCTAATTTGCCTATAAGATCTACTGCTTTTCCTGTAAATTTAGATACCGTTTTATCAAATTCGCTAGCGATATTTTTTGTACTATCACTAAAAAATTTGCTAATATTTCCACCATTTTTTAATATATTCATAAAAGCACTAAACTTATCAGTCGCACTTTCAATAACAGGAGCAAGTGCATTTGCAAAAATAGCTGTTAAACTATTTAATGCTGTATTCACTGGTAACATAGCTTGACCTAATTTTGTTTGAGCTTGCTCTAAATCAGATTGCGATTTTAAATATGCAATAGTTTTTTCATTTACTTTATCGTATTCTTCTTTAATATTCTCGTATTTTTTATTTAGCGTCTCTGTTATCAGAGTAGCTCTTTCTTGCTCTGAATTACATTTTGCCAATTTGTTATTAAAATCATCTTCTGAAATACCTGCCCAATTAAGAGCATCAGCAAGAGTTCCTGTTACTTTACCAACCATAACTGTTTCGTTAATACTTTCAGCCAGCCCTTCCAAAGGGATACTATCCCCATAAGCTGTCCAAACTGCTATCGCTGAATTGGTTAATGCTGCGGTTTCTTTTTGACTCAATCCTAATTTTTCCATATTAAGAATCGTATTTGTAACAGCCATATCATCACCAAGATATCCGTACAAATTACTGTATTGGTCCTTCATCCAGCCAGCACTATGCCCTGAATCTTTTAGAGATGCTGTTAATTTAGATTGATTGTTAGCTAATTCTATTGTAGATTCACCTAAAGACAGTAAAACTCCACCTGCAACTGCTCCTATTGCAGCTGCAGTTTTTCCTATAGTAGAAAATATCTCCTTTATTTTTTTAGATTTACTTTCTGCCTTCTTATCAAAACCATCTAGTTTTTTTAATGCCTCTTCATCTTTAACCAAGATAGTCCCAAAGAGCTTAAATATCTCCAACTCATTTAGCCCCCTTTCCTACTAAAAGCAGCCATTACTTCTTCCATTTCTTCCATGACTTCTTCAACAGTTGCTAATTTATCACTTGTAATATCTACTGATTTTACTCTGTTTTTATAATCTTCAAAGCTTTCAAAATTATTTTTATCCATGTGCGAAAAATTTACTAAATATAAATCCCAGAGTTTTTCAGTTTCAATATTTTTATAAATAATCTTTAGCAATTCTTCAAAGTCTTCAAATTCAAGTTCTAAAACATAATTTATATCTTTATATCTTGAAAGCAGTAAGTCAATTATTTCGAATTCATTAATTTCCCTACTGCTTTCAAAAAAGCTGTTAAATTATTTTTTTCAGCTATTTCCTTTGCTATTTTTTGGACATCAATCAAATCTAAATTTAAAAATTCATCTGAACTTAATCCACATATATCACCTAAAAATTCTAAAATTTCTTGTTCTGCAACATCTAAATTATCTATAATGAAACCTATAATTTCTACTCCAATTGTTTCTTCAGTTTCAGTTTCTTCAACTGCTTTTTTTAATAAGTCAGTCAATATATCATTTTCATTTATTTTTTTTAATATTTTTCTAAATTTAAATACATCTTTAGTTTTTAATCTTCTAATCTCCATTTTTCCTCCTAAAAAAAGCCCTACAACAAAGTTGTAAGGCGTATTTTTTTAAGCTGCAGGCACAGCCCATTCAATATTCCAAGGTTCTTTATCTTGTTCTCCTTCAATAAAACATGAAGTATATGTAAGAGTATTAATCACTTCATTTTTATCCTCCATGGACCAGTCTAAATTTTCTAAATTTATAGCATTTTCAACTGTTATTTTTACAGCTTTTCCTTCTCTAGTCTTTCCAGTCCATGTAACTTCATCTTGATAATCTGTATCCTTTATTGTATGATCACCTGTTATTTTTACTGTTCCACTTGTAGTATCAACGACCATCCCTGGATACATACTTGCAAAATCTTCAGGAACTATAGTAAGCTGATTTATAGTTAATTTTGCTATACTTCTGTCTATAACAATATTGCCTTTGATAGGTCCTGGATATCCATCAGCCTCTATCTCTCTATACTCTCTTTCAACAACAAATTGACCACCACCTCTCGTAAGTGCTATTGTTTTTCCATTTATTGCAAATATTCCATGCCCTAACAGTATAGTTGTTGCTTTATTAATTGCCATTTCAAACCTCCTCAAAATAATAAGTTTGTGTTTCAAATCTTAATTCTCTACAAGATAAATCTTCTTTTTTATCTTTTTCACTTCTAGATCTTGTCTCTTTATAAATTGCAGTAGATAATTTATCTGTATTGAAACATTCATAATTAAAGTGTTTTTCTATTCCATCAGCTATATCCTCTATTTCAGTTGTATCTTGATTTTCATCCCAAATTTCAATAATTAAAATATCATCATGTCTTATCTCTGTATTTGTCCCCGTATCAATACTAAAAACTATATACGGAAAGACAGCTTCATCCTCTGCATCCTCCAGATAAACTCTAGGATGTATTTTTTTTAATTCATTCAATATTAATTCTAATAAATTATTCATTTTAATCTCCATTCAATTCTGAATAACTTGCTTTAACCATAGATTCGATAGTATTAATATTTTCTTCTACAGTTGGCAAAAAAGTTGGTTCAGCTTGTACTTTTATATTACCAAGTTCAAAAGCTGGCTCGTAGAAACATTTTGTTCCTATTTGCAAATCTTTTTCTCTTTTTCTTGCCCAATATTGAGTTCCTTTTCTCATACGTCCCTTTCTTCTGCGTTGTTTTCTTCTAGCTTCAGAACATATAAAACTACCTATTTTATTTAAAAACTTATTTGGCTGTTGACTAATCTTTTGCTTACATTTTTCAACTTTAGAAACATACGATTTCTGACTTGTTCTATTCGCCAATTTTTACCGCCTCCAATGTAAGTTCTAATTCTGTACTATTTTTTTTAAATATCTTTAAAATTTTAAATATTTTTTCATTATATTCAATTAACCTTTCATTTTTATATTCAAAAGGTCTTATAACTAATACATATACAGGCTCTAATCCTATCATTTGAGCCTGATAAAATTGATTTTGACCGACTGATTTTTCACTACAAAATACTTTTCTTTTTTTATAGCTCTTTATAGTATTACCTATCCTATTTTGCTCTGTATATTCTGTAAGCAAGTATAAAACATTGTCTAAAATCATAAAATCACCTACAAATTTGATTCGCAAGCATAACAAAAGCTGGAGAAAATTTAGTTTCTCCAGCTCCTTGATTTAGCAAGTCATTTACTCCAACACTTACACACATAAGTCCTAATTGACTTTTTATAGTTTCTTCACTTGCTCCAGCATTATATAAATACATCTCAACTGCTATAATTTTAGTTTTTAAACTTGAGTCAAAATCAGCATCTTGAATAGTCAAATTCATTGTATTTTTTACATCTTCAACACTATTTATAGCAAACATAAATATACCTCATTAATTACTATTCAGTTTTCTTTTTAAGATATAATAATCCATTTGCACCTCTTAACGTAGAAGTACTATCTTCTCCTATTGCCATTTGTCCGTCAGCTATCATTAAACATTTATGAACCCATTTGTTTTTATCTTCATTAAAATACTTTTTGTAATACATAGCTAAATTAGAATTTAATAAGTATTCAGATAAATTTATAACAGCTCCAAATATTTCACCATTTGTAGCAGCATCAAATGATTTAAATTTATCAAGAGTGAGAACTTCTCTACCATTTAATATTTTTTGACCTTTTTCATTTATTTTACCAAGTCCTATCTTTTGCCCTGTAGTATCTGTCATGCCATTTAAATACTTTTCCCACGTTGTCTTGCTCATTACATAAATAACATCTTCTTCATATGCTTCTGGAATTGCTCCTTCTACTTCTGCCCAAGCTTTAACTGTTCCTATAGTTTCCTCTGTCATTTCTATATTTTGTGCACTTGGCAAAGTGTATTTTGTAAATCCTTTTGGTTGACCACTTCCAGTACCAATTACTATTGAATCTTCAATTGCTTTTATCATAGCTTTTTTAAGTTGTTTTACTATTGTTGTCTCAAATATTGGAAGAGAAACAGTTGCACTTAATAAGCCTATAGCAACTTTTGCTTCTAATACATGATATCCAAAAGTTATTTTAGCCTCCATTTTAGCTTTTTGTTCATCGCTAACAGTTGATTCATTTGCTAACCAAGTTGCAGTTGGTAAAACCTCTGATATAGGTATTTCAATTCCCCCTTGATAAGATGTTTGTGTTACTCTAGACAATAATTTTCCTTCTACAGTTAAATCTTCTATAACCCTATTTAATACATTTGTAGGTATTACAGCACCTATATCTCCTACTACAGTTAAAGCATCTGCTCTTTGTTCTAGTTGTGCAGCTCTGTATTCTTCTGGAATTGGTGTTCCATTTATAACAAAATCTCTAAATGCTTGTCTATATTCTAAAGTACCGAATATATCTTCCTCTTCATTAGATTGGCTTCTACGACTTCTTATTCCATAAGTCGCTATTGGATTAAGTTGAGGTGGATTTATTTGACCTCGACTTTCAAGTCCAGGCTCTTCATCCTCTATTGAATCTAATACTTCTTGAAGTTGTCTTATTTCTTCATTTAAAGTTCCTATTTCTGCATTTATACTTCTTAATTCATCAACTGAATTACAAGTATCGCCTTTTTCAATTAATTTCTTTCTTCTTTCTGTCTTAGCATTAAATAATTTTAATATTTTATCCTTCATAGTTTTTTATACCTCCTTTTATTTTTAAAAATTTTAATTGTTCTTTTTCAAATTCTAAGTTATCTGCAGAATTATCCAATTCCTGTGAACGAGCACTCTCCAGTTCTCTTTTTGCATTCTCCAATGCATTTTTATCACGTGCATTTATATCAGTACTTTCGTAGGCAGGTTTATTTACTGCACTTACTTCGTACAACTTAGCAATTTTTTTTATTCTTCGAGTTGGCATTTCAGTATCTAAATTAAGCCATTCCTGTTCCTTAATCCTAAATGCAAAACTCATTCCATCAAGATCTCTTCTTTGTATTGCACTATATAGAGTTCTTGCTTCTGGATTATTATCTATATCTATATCTGCACTCATAAAAAGACCTATGTTATCAATTTGCAAGTGCATTGTAGAATTTCCATTATTTCTTCTACTTCTTGCCAAAGGAATTTTATTTTGATTATGATTTACAAACAATAAAACATCCGTTAAATCACATTCATCAAAAGCACCTCTGTCAATTACCTCATAAAAATAACCACCTATATCAGTAGTTTGTTCAAATACAACTGGGTGGCCTTCTATTCTTCTAATTCCATTATCCTCTTCTTGTGATCTTGTTTTTATATCAAAAATATTATAATTTCGACGAATCAATAAATCATCCATCTTTCACTTCAACTCCTTTCTTTTGCATTTGATAACTATCCGCTATATCTCTATTTATAAAATTAAGAGACATATGACGTATGTCTCCTCCTTCAAATGGTGGATATCCAAATAATGCTAATAATTGATTATCAGTCAATGCTCCTCTATTACCTAAAATATCAGCAACTGCTATTTTATTTTTTGTATTTGTAAATAGTAAACTTTGAGAATAAAAAATAATTTCATTTCCACAATCTATCTCTCTGTCAGTAAATAAAACTTTTGTAAATGCTTGTCCTAATAGCTGTATAAAAGGTTCTATTGTTTTTTCATAATAAGCTTGATATTGTTCATCAGTGTAATCTCCATTTAGTATAGATAACGGAACCTCAAGAGTATTTAAAATTCTACTTTCTAAAAAAGATAAAGTATCTTTATTTATAGATGTTGGATTCATATTAATTGGAATAAAATCACTTTTTAAGTCGATTGGTAAAATTCCACTATTTGATGTTTTTAATTTTTCTTCAAATTTTTTAATTTCCTCAGCTTGTTTCCCATCATCTAACATAGTATTAATTTTTAACATTCCATTAATAGATAAACCAGCTTTTACATTTTTATCTAAACCTTCTACTAATGTGTTATCTACATTAAGTATTTTTAATAAAGCTTTATCGTCTATTTCACCATTTTCATTTCCTCCCATTAAATCACAAAAAGAAAAATCTTTTCTAAGATGAATAATATCTCTATACGGTAATGTATATTTTTCTCCATTTCTGAAAGTTAATTCAATAAACAACTCTCCCGTAATTTCATCTTCTAAAAATGTTTTTGTTATAGGATCTAAAGGATAGAACCCTGTAAAAACTTTTGATTTTAATCCACCATTTTTCTCTATTAAATAATAAGTTGGATATATAAAACAATTAAATGTACTTTCATATAACCATGTTATTTTTTCTAAAAATTCCTTCCTTGTCATCAAAGGATTTGGTGAAAATTTCAAAACTCTATTTATTGAACTTTTTACAATTTCTTGTTTATCCTCATCTATATTCCTAATATGTTTAGGTTGTAATTTACTTATCTCATTTGATTTGCATCTTATACAAGCTTTTACTATATCAGATGCATATATATCTTTACCAAAAGATGTGAAAACAGGAGTATTTCCACTTAACATTTTTGCATATACATAATTTTTAGCTTTCCTTTTTGCAAAGTTAAATATCTTCAATACTTCACCTCCTCTATGCAACAAGTTCCATATAATCATTTTTAAACATATCTAAAGCAGCTTGAGCATTTAATTTTGCTAAAGTACCATCTATTCTTCTATTGCATTTATCTTGCACTTTTACCGGCATAATTCTTCCATATTTATCTAAATTGAAGGCAGTATTTTTAAAGCACCAAATACATACTGGATTTTGATTATAATTAATTTTATTTTTTCTAAGTTCAGCTTCTGTAAGTTTCATTGGATGACTTAATGTATCATAGTTTTGATTAATTCTTACCATATCAAAACCGTAATCATCCATTTCTTTTACGAAACTTTTAGAACCCCATCTATCATAACCAACTTTGAATAAACGGATTTTATATCTTTTATACAACATTACAAACCACTGCACGACCATCGAATAGTCAACCTCTTCACCAGGACATATAGTAACATACCCTTCCCTAGCCCATTTTTTATAATCTCTATCATCATGATTTTCTAATAACTTGTCTTCAGGTATAAAATAATGAGTCAAGAATATTTTCTCCTTACTGCCTGGTCTCATAATTAGTACAGTAGCAGCCGTTAAATCTGTTGTTTCTGATAAATCGACTCCACCAATACCGATTGAACCTCTTAGATCTTCTAAGTCATAAACCAAGTCATTAATTATATCTTTTTCTTGTAGCCAAGCTTGAGCATTATTTTGTTTTACATTAAAGTCTTTTGCTAAAACAAATGCTTTTTTACTTGTACTTAATTTAGCCTCCTCTACCATATCTCTTAAAAAAGATTTTTTCTTTATGACACCAAGGCCTGGATTACTCTTATACCAAGATTTTTCATCTTGCCAAATTTCAAGTTCACTGTCTTGAGTATATAGCCATATTAACCAACGAGGTTTATCAAGTTCTTTTCTAAGTACTTGCCTTGCTTCTTTTAATCTTTCATCAAGATATCCATCTGCAGTAAATCCTTCTGTAGTTAATTCAAAATATAAAGGCTCATCCTGAGTAGATAGAGCTTGTCTAATAGGCATAATTAAACTATCATCTTTCATTTCAAAAACTTCATCAACTGCACCTATCTTTATATTTTTACCTTCTTTAGCTCCTGTTTTTGCTGATAATTTTTTAATATTACCTTTATTATGATAACTAAATTTACCTTTAGCTCTCTTTCTTTTAGGATGTCCAAAGAATATACCTTTTAAATTTTTTCTACTTACCCTCTCTAAAGATGGACTTTCTTCTCGCATTGCGTTGATTGCATCAAACATTAATCCAGCTTGTTCATAATCATTACTTGCACATAATGCCTTAGTTCCTATCTCTCCACAGAACCATTCTGAAAGTGTTATTGCTGCTATTAATGGAGTTTTTCCATTTTTTCTTCCTACTAAAAAAAGTATATCTCTATACTTACGGATATACTTACCTAGCTCCTCATCATAAATTTTTATAGCAAATATAGCTTCTATAAAAGCCTTTTGCCATAATTCCAAAATAAATGGTTTACCTGCAAAAGGAGCTTCTGAATGCTTACATTTAGTTTCTATAAATTTAATTCTTTTATTTGAATCTTCAAAGTCAATCTTTATATTATTTAAACTTTTATGAATAGGATCATTAACTTCTTTAACCAATTCTTTAAGTTGCAATAATAATTCATTACCAACAATTATATTGCCTTCTTGAATTTGCTTATAATACTCTAAAATATAACTCTTATACATTATTCAAATTCTTCCAGGTCATTGTCAAAGATATCCTCTTCAAGTAATGCCTTTCCTAAGATAGATGATAATTTAGCAATATAATTAAGATAATTGGCTCTTACTTTTATAATTACCTTACTGACAGGCAATTCTTTTTGCATAGAAGGATTTTTAGGATTCATCTTAACTAAACCAGTTTTATTAACCATATTATGAAGATTATCAAGTTCAACTTTTAATCTAGCACATTCCCAAATAGAACCATCTAGCAAAGCAAGTTGCTTTTCATTTATTACATCCTTAAACAATGCTAAAATTCTCTCATACTCTTTTTGTATTTCCAAAACTTTCACCTTCTCTTTAAATTTTTCAAAATAATTTTCAGAAAAAAGTCAAAAAATTGGTATGTACAAAATTTAACTCCATCCTCCGACGGTTCTTCCTAGGGCATAAAATTTTTTGACGGGGGTGTCATTCAATGTAATCCTCAAACCATTTTTCAATATAAACTTTCCATTCCTCGTAATTATTTTGTCTGTAATCATTTGTATATTTCAATCTATATAAGCAAGTTTCTATATCTTCATTAATAAAAATAAGTTCTGCTCCTAGTTCACTTGCTAATCTTTCCCTAGCATATTTGTCTGCATATCCACCAATTATCCATGCATTGTTCCAGTCTCCATATCTAGTCCTTAAATTATTTATTAGAGTTTCTCTAATTGCGAATACATTCTTCTTTAAGTTGTTTGGTTTATCATACATAGGAAGAAATGATATGGCATTATATAATCTATCAATATCAACAACTATATCTCCTTCAGACATATTCTCCCTAACATATCTAGACTTACCAGAACATGGTGGACCATAGATAATACAAATGTCATTCTTTCTTACTTTTCTTTTAACTCCTCCCCCTTGCCAGCGACCATGTAGTTTATTATGGCACTCTTGACATAATACTTTTATATTATCTGGATTAAGAGTTATACTTGCATCATTGATATTCAAAGGAGTTAGCTCCTCGATATGATGCAATTGTATAAACTTTGTCTTATATTGATTAGTCTCTTTATCGTATGCATTAGCTATTATTTTGCCACAAGCTTCACATACAGGACCTCTCTCTGTAATAATAACCTGCCTAAAGTTTCTCCATTCTTTACTCTTATAAAAAGCCTTACTAAAGTCTTGAGCCATACTATCACCTACCAATTATTGTTATCTATTACTTTTTCTTTAAGCTTCAACTCTTTCTTTTTAATTTCAAGCATTTGAGGATCATTAGCCCATTCATGCTTATCGTAGTTCTTTAATACTAAGTTAGCTGCATTAGTATCTGGTAAAGAAACTTTATTACTAACCTCTTCTTTTATTGTCATAACTGCATCTATCTCAGCTTCTGTATAACCAAGTCTCCTTAAAGCAAGTATAGTTTTAACAGGAAGGTCGACTTTCATATATGTTTTCTTGACTTCTGTATATTCAAAGCCTTTTGCTTTTTTAACCAATGCAGCTCTCACTTCTTGAACTACATTCTTTTTACATGATTTTATGAGTGCCGAAAACGCCGAATATTTCTTTTTATACTCACGAAAGGTTGAATATGCAACGCCTGAGAGTTTCGGCACAGTGCTTTTCTGTAGCGCCATCTTCAAGCATTTTTTTGATTAAGTCGAAATTTGGCTCGATATGAGTTTCATATTTACTCAAAAAATCACCTCTTTTCCTTCCTTGAATACCGCATTTACTTAGAGAATCAAGTATTACTTTTTTATTTTTCTTACATATATACGCAACAAAAAAATATACTCGAATAATCACACACCAAATTTTACGGTATTCATTTAGTAAAAAATAAAAATATCACCTAACAAGTCTCCTAAGCGGCTGACTATATTGATGATATAATTCCCTGTCTATTCCTAAGTATCTTTTAGTTTCTTCTATACTACTATGTCCTAATAATTCTTTTACAACTAATAAATCTTTATTATTATTAATGTAAATTGTATATGCATATGTTTTTCGCATACTATGAGCTGTTATATCTTCCATTCCAAAGAAAGATGAAGCTTCCTTCAATATTTTTGTTACTCTATCAACTGTTATATGTCCTCCTTTTCTCGATGGAAACATATACTCATAATCTTCTTTATGCTTAATATAACTCATTAAGATTTTTTCTAATTCAGGAAGAATTTCAGCCTCTCTAGCTTTCCTATTTATAGGCTTTATATTCTTAATTTTTTCTTTTTTACCTTCCATAATGATAAATCTACCTTGAAATATTGCACTTTTAACATCTCTAACTTTTAAACGTACTAAATCCCCTGTACGATATCCTGTCATAATACCAAGTACAAATAGAACATAATCTCTCTGATTTTTATTTTTTAAATAATCTTGAATATCATATATTTTTTCTATATCTTTTATGGGTTTTGAAGCTTTTTTACCTTCATTAACTTCTCACCTCCTTTTTAAAACTAAAAAAGAACCCTATTATTAGAGTTCTTTTTCACGTATGAGATCTTGTATCATTTCTCTTAAATAATATGTTGAATGTCAGAAATTGCAAGTTCCTGGAATCGAACCAAGAGACTAATTGGGGAGTTAGTTAAGCCATTCCTTGCACATTAGTCGAAGTTTTCCTCCGACTAAGTTAGTTAAGAGACACCACACCCTTAACTATAAGTAGAATATTAGTATTTCCCATATGTACATTTTTCTATGTTTATATAGTATCATAAATGAAGTATATTAAGAGTATACAAAAAGTATATAAAAAGTATACTCTAAACTAAGTTCTTTATTTTATTTATAATACTAACTCTTTTCTTTTTACAAGTAATCTCAGCATATCCTACTAAATCACTAACTCCATGCCAAGTTTCATTTTCAAAATATCTTAATTTAACTATAGTTTTATCTCTATCAGATAATGTACTCATAGCTCTATCAATTTTTTCTATTTGTTTTTCTTTTCGTAATATTTTATTTTTATTGTTATTTATTTTTTCTTCTTTTTTTATTATAAGATCAACTAATTCTACATTATCACTTGAAGAGTAAACTATATTTTCTTTATATGCAAAACTCTTACATTCTGAAATTTCATTTTCTAAAATTTGATTTTCTATTTCTAATGATTCTATCTCAACTTTTAAATCTTTATATTTATATAGTTTAGCTTCTGCTTTTTTAAAAACTTTGTCATCTTTTCTCTTTACCATACTTTCACACTCCTGTATAATAATATTGTGGTTTAGGGAGTGTGAAAGCTCTCTTTTTTTATTTATTCCTCCAATTCTTTTAACAAATCAAATATACTAATTTGCATTGCCTTCATTTTACAGAAACAAAATTCTAAAAATGATGTTTTTATTTCTGAAAGCATATAATCATAATAGTTAGACCACTGTTCTTCAGTTAAATATTTTAATTTTGCTCCTTTTATATGTTCCTCTTTTTCTAGATCTACTACTTGACCACAATTAGTACATCTACCTGTCTTATCTAATGTTGGTCCATATAACTTACATGTAGGACAAAAGAAAACAAAACCATCTTCTTTATCCTCTCTATATCCTACTGGTTTTAATTTATTTAAATTCACTTTCATAAGTTATTCTCCTAATAAATATTTATCTATTTTTTCTATCTCATCAGATATTCCCATCTTTACAAATATTTCATGTCCTGTATTAACAACATTATCTGTAAAAACACATTGTATTAGTATATATTCAATTAATACAATTACTAATATATTTAATATTTCATCTTTTTTATTCATTTTTATAACCTCATTTATATTAACTTCTATTTTATTATATATTTAATTTTTTCCACTCCTCCAATTTACATATCCTCCTCTCTTCTATAAAAAAACAGCGATAGTAGCACTTTTTGTTAGAGTAGGAGATAGGTTTAAGACTTGATATTACTAGATTGTTATTTTAACCACTACTCTCAGAATTTTTAAAGTAGAGTAGTGGTCAATTATTGTCGAAAGAGAGGTGTTATATTTTTAGTGCCATTCTTTTTCCTTTTTCTTTCTTCTTTTCAACATCAATTCTGTAGACCTTTTTTTGGTATATGGATTGTCTAATTTTGCTCTTGGCTCAATTTCTTTATTCTCTTTAAAGATTCCTTGAATAATCATGTCTTCGAAAGAAGGTTCTTTTAAGTTTTTATTTATCATGTAATTATAAGTAGTATTAAAAGCTTCTCTTTCAGCTTCTGCAAGCATTGCTAACATACGATCAATAAGTTCTTCTTTTTCATCATCATCAAGTTCTAAATCGGATATTAGCTCTTTAAAATATATCCATTGATAAATAAATTCTTCTGACTTGTCGAATATAAATTCATGTTTTATAGTTGTAAGAGCTTCTTGTTTATTAAAGTTTGCTCTTTCTCTTGATATATCTATTTCTTTTAATTTAAATATTTTATTTAAGAATTTAACAAAATAGTAAATAGTCATTCTTATGAAAATCCATAACATCTTATTTCCTACCAGGAATAATTTCTTAATTATTAAATATATAAATCGATAAATAGTTATTTTTTGTACTTGCTTTTCCATAACAAACACCTACATATATATGATTCTAAACCTTCTAGCTTCCCAATAACTTCTGAATACTCTAAGTTCTTCTCCTTGAACTATCCATCCTTTACCAAAACCTAACCATATAATTTTAGCTTTTTTTCTCTTTAAAAATTTATTAATATAAAATATTTCTAAAGGTGTTAATTCTACTGTTACTTTTTTCATTTTTATTTCTCCTCAATTTCTAAGTAAACTCTTGAATATTTTTTATTACTTCTAGTATTTTCATATATACTTGATTTGTTTATTATATTGAAATCTTTTCCTAACTTTTCGATTATCATATCCAAATCCTCTTTTTTATCTCTTCTAAACATAATCCTTATCTTAACCACAGATCTCCCTCTCCTTTTTATATTTTGTAAAGCCTTATATACAGTAATATCTTTATATCCTTCGTGATTAAAATACTCTGTATCTGAATATCTACTCATAATATTTATACCTCTAATGCAAGTGCTATTGGAGGAACCCAAACACAATGTCCATCTTTCCCAAATCCGTTACAACTATGACCATTTATGTTCCTATCCATCTCTACACATATAGAATACATTCCTTTAAATTCAGCTATATCTATAACTGTACCTTTATCTCTAGCTCTAACCTGTATATTATCTATATGTCCTTTACTTGTTACAACAACTCTATCTCCTATATCTATCAAAGTATTCCACCTCTTTTTTTCTCTTGCATCTCTAATAATTTTCTCTCAAGCTCATCATATTCATAATTTCTATAATGTTCATTGAAATTATGAAATCTTGTTATAGCTTGTTGTGTTTTTTTATTATTACTTTTATTACTATTAGCAACTTCACTTTCATTTAAATAACCTTCAAACTTAGCTCCAAATAGAGTTTCTGGTCTTAAAAATCGGTCCATATCTGTACCTTTCCAGGCTTTAACTTTTATATCTATAACTTTATAAAAATCCTCTTCTTTGAAACCTTCATTAATTCGAGCATCTATAAGCGATTTTGTTTTATTTGTGGTAGATTTATATTTTTTATTAGCTAAAGAATTTAGCTTCTCTATAACTCGACTATATATATTATCTATCTCTAATAGTCTATCTTTATAGTCTATCTTTGTTGGGGTATTTTTACCGACTCTGTTACCAGTATTTTTACCGAACCCGTCTAGTATTTTTACCGAATCCTGACTAGGTATATTTACCGAACCATTCGGTATTTTTACTGAATCCTGATTAGGTATATTTACTGAGCTTGAATCTTGAATCATTTCTGCATCATTTTCAGTTATATCAGGTTTTAGAAGATAAAATTTTGATGTAAATGCAAAATAACTCCTTGAACCAACTAATGCATTTTTTACTATATTACTTTTTAAAACTCCAATATATTTTCTTTTCATAACTTTAGACTTCATCTTATCAGAATAAATCTCTATCTTTTTATCTAAATCAGCTGGCTTTTCTGATAGATCATGTACCATAATTTCTCCTAATCTTTCTTTTTTAAAATTAATTATTGGTAAGTCTTTTAAAAACTTTTCATAATTAACCCAGTAATACATATCCTTTCCATCGAAAAATGAATCCATTTTGTTAGAATTTACAAAGTCCTCAAAATGTCTCAGAATTAGCAACTCATCATTAGATAACCCATACTTTATAGCAATATCTTGTCTATATCCATGTATCCATTTTCTCATTTTTTTTCTTCCCCTTATTATTTTCATAAAAAATTTCTAACTTCTTTAAACTCCACCAAGCTTTTAATTCGTCAACTGTAGGAGTTATATTCTCCTTTTTACAAAACTCCATAAACTTTAAAAACTCTCTAGCATCCATTTTTGTTTCTCCTATATTTCATAAATTTCTTTATAATAATTGACAGAATAACTATCCACTCCATCATTTTCAATTTTTACATGTCTGTTGTGAATTAGTGAATACATTCTAATTTCAATTTTGTCTTTTAAATAGACTTCTGTGCAGATCTGATAATCTCTAGCTTGTAAATAATTTAATATTTTATTAAGCTTACCTCTGTAGTGTTCATGCTTTACAAAAGCAAATTCTGTTTTATCTTCCAATAGCTTATCTTTTGTATTTTTATGTACTTCATCTATTTTATTTATAAATTTAGAATTAAATTCTGATGTCTCTTCACACCATTTTGCAACAATATGAAATTCAGCTGGATATATATCAGGAATTAAATATACATATACAAGGCCTGTATCTTCAGATATAACCCTAACTGGTTGACCATTAGCAGCTTTTGGCCAATGTGATGTTGTATCATTAGTATCCTTTATAAATTTTTTATAAGAGAATATGTATTGCTTATCCTTTTTAAATTCGCCCATATTTTCCATTTGTTATCCCCCTTTATATCTCTCACCAGTGATTTTCTGATGAAGGATAATTCTTTAGATTTTATATCTTTTTTTCATTTATTTTTTGTTTTAATTTCGTATAATAATTTTCCGTAACTTGTTTCTTTGCAGCTTCTCTGCTCATACCGCCTTCAACTAATTCTTCGATTTCTAGTAAAAGTGGTAAACCTACATCTAATTCTTCTGTTGTAAATTTTTCTATTAACCTTTTTGCACAATACTTTGCTATTTCTGTTTCAATTTTATCTATTGCTTCCTGCTCCTTTGGTGTAGGATTTTTCGGTATGTTGTCTATGATCTTAATTTTTGAATAGTCTATTGCCACATGAAACACCTCCCCCTTATTTAATATGTTTTAAGTTATTTGTCCTATTACTTTTCTTTTAATTGGTTATATATAGATTTATATATTTTTATATTTTCATCTAAAATGCCTATTAGATACTTAATAGTATCAATCCAATTCTCAGATACATCCTCTTTTTTTAATTGCTTTTCAAAGTTTCTTTTGTCTTTTATGGATTGTTTCAGTTCTCGTTTTATAAGATAATATAGTTTACATCTTTCATCAAAATTTAAATTCATAGTTATTTTTATTTTTCACCTCCTATGTACACTATTCCAACAAGTACCAAATATAAATACAGTACTAAATGAAATACTTGTTATGATATAAAATAGTAAAAACTTAATTGCTATCACCTTCTTTAACTAAATCATCTATTTTAACACCCAACACTTTAGCTATCTCGCAAACACTTGATAACATGATATCTTTTGCCTCTCCATTAAAAATTCTGTTTACATTAGATGCTGTCGGAATTAATCAATAGTAATATCTAAACTTCCAACATCTAAAGTTATTAAAAGTTCTGCTTCGCTTATTTGTTCTAAATCTGAGGGAGAACTTTTTATTTTATAATTTGTAACTCCTTTTAATTCAAAATCATCTAAGTAAATTTTTTTATCTTTTATCTTTAAGGAATGAAAATAATTATTATCTAATTTTTCTTGTTGCTTTTTAATCTTTTTAAATTCATTCACCTATCTCACCTCCTAACTAACCTTTTTGAATTTATTCACAAAGTAAATTTGACCTTTACCTGTAACTTTCGGAGTTTTACTGATACTTGTATGTCCATCTGCATGAGTTATACAAGTTTCTTTTATCTCGAATAATCCCAACTCCATACTCTTTTGTGTTGGCATATTATAACTACTGCCTTTTCTTTTGATTAAATATCCGTTTTCTCTTAGCCACTCGAATAGTCTATTTTGTCCTATATCTATACCATTTTGCTTTAATAGTTTTGCAAGTTCTCCAACTAAGATAGATTGCTTAGATACTTGAACTGAGTTAGCAAAATTCGCTAAAGGTACAAGTTTTCCTATTGTATCTGATTGAACTTGGATTGTTTCTTGGAGTGGTTTTGTCTCTAGTTCAACCAACTGTTTACTTGCTAATACTCCATTTTGACCACCGTTGTAAATTTCTAGTAATAGATTGGATTTTAGTTGTTCACTTGAATTTATTACTTGTCTCATAGCGAAATAATCTCGTCTTAATTGTTTGCGTATTTCTTTAGCTTTATCTGTATTCATAAACCCAACTAATAACATATATCCTTGTTCTGAAAGAAGATATATATTTTTAGAATTTGCTATAGATTGTTTTGTGTAAATACCCTCTAAAAGTGGAACGAGATTCTCGTTTGAGTTTTTTAGGTCCAATAAATCAATACCTATTTCAAATTCATCTATATGTTCATTAATTTTTGCATTAATATCTAACAATCTAGTTTCATGTACTTCAGCTATAGTCTTAGCTAACATAACTTTTTGTCCTTCACCAAAACCACCTTCTATAACGGGTATTTCCTTACCTAAAAAATCTTGTGTACCTCTTACATTTAAATTTGCTACTAAGTTATTCATTTCATTAATTAAGTTCATTTTTAACCTCCTTATTCTTAGTATCCATTTTGGATACTTTATAGTTAAAAAAAATTTCTTCTATTTTTTTATTTAAAATTTTAGATACTTTTATAGCTTCACTTATTGTAAATTCAGTTTGCCCTGTTTCCTTTTTTCTGTAAGTAGATATTGGCATTTCTAACAAATTCGCTAATTGAATTTGAGTTAAACCATTTTCAACTCTAGCGGCTTTTAATTTTCTATTCATTTTCACACCTACTTTCTAGTAACCATATTGGATATTTATTTTATATTTAAATGATATATCCATTTTGGATACTTGTCAACCCTTTTTTATTAAATTTAGTATATTTTCGGATACTTTTGTATCTTTTTTGGTTATTTGTGGTTATACTAATATTAATAAGTAACCATAAAGGAGGCAATGAAGGAGTTAAAAAATGAACAAATTAGGAGATAGATTAAAACAATTAAGAATTGAACACAGAAAAACACAAGAAGAAATAGCTAAAGATTTAGGAACAACAAAAGTAACTATAGGAAGATATGAGTTAGGTGTTAGAGAACCTAAAACAGATATATTAAATGCATTAGCAGATTACTTTGACGTAACAACAGATTACTTACTTGGTAGAACGGACGAAAAGCAACCAAAAGAACGTTTTCAAGGTGTAAATACAATTGCAGCACATAGAATTGGAAATATAGAACAACTTTCTGATGAGGGATTAGAAGAACTAGATAATTATATAGAACTATTAAAATTAAAATATAAAAAGTAATAAATGAATACTTCTGGGGGTAGAGTATTATGGACACACTAGAGAAATTATTTCAAATAGCATCAGATGAGGGGATTATAATAGATTATACAGATGAACTTCCGAAAGGATTAGAAGGTCTGCATTTACACCTCGACGGAATAGGGCATATAATTTCAATACTTTACAATGTAAAAGAAAATAGAGATATGTTTATAGAAGTATTAAGTGAAGAACTTGGACACTATTTTTCAAGTGTTGGAGATAATCTTATAAATATAAATAATTACAGAGATTATTTAAAAGTATGTAAATGTGAAAAACAAGCTCTTAATTGGAGTGTAAATACAGTAATAAGCAATAAAGATCTAGAACATGCTTTTAAAAATAACTGTACTAGTTATTACGATATTGCACAATATTTAAATGTTCCTGAAAAGTTAGTTATAGAAAAGTTTAGTTATTTAGCTAGTAAATGTAATGGCTATATTAAGTTAGGTGATTATAATATTATTCTTAGTAATTTACCAATTGTACTAGTTTATAAGGATGTTTAAGTGAATATAGCTAGTTAATTCCAAGTTCAATGGAACTTGTTAATATAAATTTAAGTAAATTAAAAAGGGGGAGTTTTTTTATGTGGAAAAAATTCAAAGAATTAAATCTAATTCTAAAAATTATTGTAGGAATTATAGCAATTAGATTCTTACCATTAACACTACTTTTATTATCAGTAGAGTTCTTAGTAAAAAACATTAAAAGCAGAAAAGTATCAGGTATAGTAATTTCAGGAATTTTAGTTTTAATATTTGCATCTTTTAGTGGTTCATTATATCTTCCTGGATCAAATGATACAAACGATACAACAGAGGTAGCTCTAGAAGAAAATGTAGAAAGCAAATCTGAAGATGAAAAATTAAAAGATGAAGAAGAAGACAAAGAAGAAGAAGATACTGATAGTAAAATCGATGAAGAAAATACAACAGAGGTAGCAAAAGATACTAATAAAGAAGATACTACTTCTAATAAAATAAATAGTACAAGCTCTTCTAGTAACACTAGTAATTCTTATAGCAAACCTAGCTATAGTAACTCTAGTAGTAATTCTAGCTACAGTGGTTCTACTTCTTCTAGTAGTAGTTCTTATACTAAACCTAACTATAGTAGTTCTAGCTCTTCTAGCAGTAGTTCTAATAGTGGTGGTTCAACAGTTTATTGTAATGGTGGTACTTCAAAATCTAATAAATATCACAAATCTCCAACTGCTCATGGAATGGAAGGAGCTATTCCAATGTCAGTAAATGCTGCAAAAGCAAATGGATATGTTCCTTGTGGAATTTGCTATTGATAGATAATAATACATAATGATAATAAGGGCAGTTTTTACTGTCCTTATTTTGAAATACAATTATATTTGTACCAAGTTAATAGTAATAAAATCAATATAGCTAGTTATTTTCAAGTTCGATAGAACTTGTTAATATAAATAAATTAAATTTAGGGGGAGATAATTAATTATGGAAAGAAATTTTTTAAAATTAGAAGAACAAATAAAGCAAAATAGAAAACTTTTTAGAGTTGATCATTTTGATATGGTAATAGAAGATTATATTAATAGAATTGATAAAAAAACATTAATACTAAATCCTCCATATCAAAGATTATTTCGTTGGGATATACAAACTCAATCTCAGTTAATAGAATCTATTTTATTAGGAATACCTATTCCTCCTATATTTGTATTCCAAAATGAAGATTCTATTTGGGAAATTATAGATGGACTTCAAAGAACGAATACGTTATATAATTTTTTAAGCAAAAATAATATAGATGAAAATCAAGAAGAAAAAAAACCTTTAAAATTTGATGGTTGCACAATATTAAAAGAATTAAATGGATTAGAATTTAAAAAACTACCACAAAAATATCAAAGAACTATAGAAAATACAAGAATTAGAATTGAAATAGTTGAAGAAACAGATGACATCTTAAGCCAATATTTATTATTTAATAGACTAAATGCAAATGGCGAAATATTACAACCGCAAGAAATTAGAAATTTTTTAATTTATAAATTAAATAATGATTTTTTTAAAAAACTTAAAAAGTTATCTAATTCAAAAATTTTTTTAGATTGTATAAAGTTAAAAAATGAAAGAATTCAAAAGCAGGAAAATGTAGAATTTTTATTAAAATTTCTATTATGTAGAGAATTTGCGATATTAGAAAATCAAAAAAACTATAAAAAAATAGATGTATTAATAACAGAAGAAACTGAAAAATACTTAAAAAAATATAATACAAATTATTTAGATAATGAATTAGATATATTTGAGAAAACATTTTATTTAATTCATTCTATATTTGGAGAAAATTCTTTTAGATATTATAATAAAAAAACAAATAATATTTCAAATACTTTTTCTATGGCGGTTGGACTTAGTTTTATTATAGATTATCTTAGTGATAAAGATAAAGATTTCGTAATAAATATTTGTGAAAAATATTTCAATAGTCCTGAATATGCAACTTATTCTAAACAAAGTTATTCGCCAACAAAAAGATTATTTAATTTATCTAAATATAGTAAAAACTTTTTTGAAAACGAAAGGAATAAATAGTTATGAACTCTGATACTTTATCTTTACAAAATGATTCAGAAGAAATAAAGCAAAATAATCCAGAACAAATAAAATCTGATTTTTATACTTTTAGAACTGAGAGAAGACAAAAAATAATAACTATAGATAGAATAATAAGAGACAATAATGAATTTAATGACTCTGAATTAGATGTTTTATTTCGTGGATTCATAGTATTAATATATGCATTTTGGGAAGGCAATTATAAAGAATTACAAAATATATTTTTTGAATTTTTTAAATATGAAAAAATAAAAAAATTACCTCATAATATACAACATAACGTTATACTTGAGTTATCTTTGGATAAACCAACAAAAAACTCAAAATTTGGTGAAATTAAGGATTATTTAAAATTTAAAAATATATATGATAATATAGTACAAAATTTAGAAAAAACTATTTCGGATTTCGAAAAAGTAAATTTAAGATATATCTTTGATGAAAGTTCTAACAATCCGGATTATAATAAATTAAAATTATTATTAGGAAAAGTTCATTTAAATTTAGATAATTTAATATATGCATTTTCTCAAAATAATAATTTTCCTGAAAATTTTAAAGAAAGATTGAGTTTTTTGATATTTTCAAGAAACAGTATTGCTCATGGTCAAGAAAATTCTAATGAATATTCAACTTATCAAGCAACAATAAAAGCCAACTTTTTTAATAATGAATCTATAGATATAAATACTATAAGCGAGTTTTTATTAGATACTTCTTTTTATATAGATGTTTTATATAAGATAATATTAGAAGCGTTCTTAGATAAATACGGTAATATTGGTAACAAATAAAATTGTATGCATAAAAACAAAAAAATGATATACTATCTATGGGGGTGTATAGATGAGTATAAAAATTATAGAAAATGACATAATACAAGCCTTGGATGATATAGAAAATAATTCTATAAATTTAATATTTATAGATCCTCCATATAATCTAGGTAAAAAATATGCTAACAATATAAAAGATTCTTGGGATACTGAAGATGAATATTTAAAATGGGTTTATAGTTGGTTAGATAAAGCAGTTTGTAAACTTAAGAGCAATGGTAGTTTATATATTATGAATTCTGTACAAAATATGCCATATATAGATATTTATTTAAGAAAAAAGATGCATATTCTATCAAGAATAGTTTGGTATTATGATAGTTCTGGAGTTCAAGCTAAAAAATATTTTGGTAGTTTGTATGAACCTATTTTGTATGCTGTAAAAGATAAAAATAATTATACTTTCAACTATGAAGATATATTAATAGAAACGATTACTGGTTCAAAAAGAAAATTAATTGATCGTAGAAAAAATCCGCCAAAAGCTTATAATTCACATAAAGTCCCTGGGAATGTATGGTATTATCCTAGAGTTAGGTATAAAATGAAAGAATATGTAAAACATCCTTCTCAAAAACCTGAAGTTTTATTAGAAAGAATAGTATTAGCTAGTTCTAATAAAAATGATACTGTATTAGATTTATTCTCAGGTACATTTTCAATGGGAATGGTATGTAAAAGATTAGAAAGAAATTATATAGGTATCGAAAAAAGTTCAGATTATATTTCTATAGGCAAAGAAAGATTAGGTTTAAATAAAAAATAGGAGTTATAACTCCTATTTTTTATTTAATATTATTCTTACAAAATTTTTAAATAAAAGTATGCATATTAAAAGTATTTACACGTACTAAAATACGTGTTACTATCTGAATAGGAGGAATGATACTATGAAAAAAGATTATTACGTTTATCCTGCTATTTTCACATATGAAGATGATGGTATTTCTGTAGAGTTTCCTGATTTACCTGGATGTTTAACTTGTGCTGATACTACAGAAGATGCTATAAAAATGGCAAAAGAGGCTTTGGGATTACATTTATATGATATGGAAGAAGAAAACGAAACTATACCTGTAGCTTCTAATATAAGTGATTTATCTTTAGAAAAAAATCAAATACCAATACTTATAGATATAAATATGGTACTTCATAGAAAAGCTATAGAAAATACTTCTGTAAAGAAAACATTAACTATTCCTCAATGGTTAAATAAGGAAGCAGAAAGACATAATATTAACTTTTCACAAGTTTTACAGGAAGCATTAAAGCAACAACTTAATTTTAAATAAATTTATAAAGTAAAGAGCAGCTATTACACTGCTCTATTTTTTATGGAATTAAATTGCATTCCTCTAACCTATCTTTTATCCTTTCATAAGTCTTAACTTTTATAACCATATCTTTTTTTATCCAATTTTCAATAGTTTTATTATGCACTTCTAATTTTTTACTCAGTTCCTTATAACCATACTCTTCTACAAGATCTAACAATCTCCTAATAAATTCATTATAATGTAAAATCAAATATTCATATCCTTCAGTACAAATTAAATCTAAATCAAATACTTTAGCTAAAGCTTCTAAATTATCTCTAGTAACAGTATTCTCTCCTCTTTCAAGACAAGATATAGTATCTTTATTCATCTTACATAACCTAGCTACATCCTTAATCATTAATCCTTTATCAATTCTAGTTTGTCTAAGCCTTTCAGAGAAGTTTTCTTTATCACCTTGAGTATTTGTATTAGTAGTATTAACTTTGCTCTTTAAATTCGCTTTTCTAGTTGTATTTTTATTGAGAATCGTTCACTAATGTCATGTGTTACTAATATTCCTGTTTTCCCTTCATTTTTTATAATCTTATATACATCATCATTTACCATAAGTCTAGTCTGATAATCAAGAGCGGAAAAAGGTTCATCTAAAAGTAATACAGATGGATTTACAGATAAAGTCCTAATAAGGGCCACTCTTTGCCTCATACCTCCTGATAATTCCTTTGGATACATATTTCTAAAGTCCCAAAGATCATAAGTTTTTAATAACCTTTCTATTCTAGCTATTGATTCCTCATCATTTTTTTTATTCATAATTTCAAGACCTATAGTAATATTATCCATTATAGTTCTCCAGTCTAGCAAATGATCTCTTTGAAACATATATCCGATTGTTCCATTTATAGATACATTTCCAGTAGTGGGTTGTAATAATTTTGCTAATATATTCAAAATAGTAGATTTTCCACTTCCAGATGGTCCTAGTATTGAAAATATTTCTCCCTTTTCAACATTAAAGTTAATATCTTCAAGTACTTGAATTTCTCCATCCTTAGTATAAAAATTTTTTGTCAAATTGTTGATTTCTACTATTTTCTCCATGTTGTCACCCCCTATAAAATTTATTTAACATAGTTTATATTATTAAAATTCATATTAATTTGTACCTATATATTTAAAATTTAACTTCTATAATAAAATAATTACTCATATATTAATTTATTTCTTATTTTTAATTTTATTATTGTTATAATTTTTTCTAAAATTCAATTTAATTTTTTCTAAAAAAGTATTTACAAAACTTTTTATTTAACATATAATCATATCTATCCTTGAGAAAACAAAAAGATAACGATTCTATTTGTTGAAAATTTATCGAGGAATACAAAAAATTTAAATTAAATATAATTATATTTAAGGAGGTATCATCATGATAAACATCTTAATGGGTACTGGATTATTATTGGCAGTACTTGTGCTATTTACTTTATTTAGCTACAAAGCACCTCAAGGAATGAAAGCAATGAGTGGACTTGCAAATGCAGCAGTTGCTTCTTTCTTAGTTGAAGCTTTCCATTTTTCATTCTTTGGTGAGGTTTTAGGTATCAAATTTTTAGAAAATATTGGGGCTGCAAACGGTTCCTTAGGTGGAGTTGCCGCTGCAACTTTAGTTCCTTTAGCACTTGGAGTTTCTCCAGTATATGCAGTATTAGTAGGTTTAACTTGTTTAAACTTCAAAATATTACCAGGGTTTATAGCTGGTTATTTGGTATCATTTGTTATTAAATTTATAGAAAAGAAAGTACCTGCAGGTTTAGATCTAATAGTTGTTATATTAATAGCTGCTCCTATATCATTTTTCATAGGTGAGATGACTAGTCCAATTGTAAATGGTGTATTAGCTACTATAGGAACTGTATTAATAGAAGCTTCTGCTACTTCTCCAATATTAATGGGAATAATACTTGGAGGATTAATAACTGTTGTTGCTACTGCCCCACTTAGTTCTATGGCTTTAACTGCTATGATTAATTTAACTGGTGTACCAATGGCAATAGGAGCACTTGCAGTATTTGGTTCATCTTTTATGAATTTTATATTCTTTAAAAAAATGAAATTCGGTTCTAGCAAAGACAATATAGCAGTTGCAATAGAGCCATTAACTCAAGCTGACTTAATATCAGCAAATCCTATACCAATATATATTACAAACTTTATAGGAGGAGCTGCATGCGGCGTTTTAATAGCTTCAATGGGGCTTGTGAATAACTCTCCAGGAACTGCTACTGCAATAGCTGGTTTTGCTGTAATGTTTGCATATAATTCTGCTACAAAGGTTATAATAACTGCTGTATTATGCGCTCTTATAAGTTTTGCAGCTGGTTATGTAGGATATCTAATATTTAAAAACTATAAAATAATAACTGCTGATGAAATTCGTGGAACTAATCAAAACGAAGATGATTTTGAATATAATGAAGAACTAATTGCTTAATTTTACAAATTATATATTTAAGTATTTATTAATTAATAAATACACAAAAGGAGTTTATAATAAGCTCCTTTTTTATTGTTTACATTTAATTTAAATATAATTTATAGTATTATTAAAAGTTTTACATTATAGGATTGAATAAAAAGTTTACAGATGATACGATATAATTGTAAAATGTAGATAGTGAGGTTATACAATGCAAAAACATAAAATAATATCAAATACCACAATTAAAAGGTTAACTAAATATTATAGATACATTGAAGAATTAGATTCAAACGATATAAGTATGGTTTCATCTCACACACTAGGTAAGCTTATGAATATTAGTCCTTCTCTTATTAGACAAGATTTTAATGCAATAGGCGAATTTGGACGTCAAGGACATGGATATTGTATAAAATCATTAAAAGAAGTAATTGGAAAATTTCTAGGTATTGATAAATCTCATAATATGATTGTAATTGGTGCAGGTAATTTAGGACAAACTTTGGCTAATTACTCTGGATTTGCTGAAGTCGGTTTTCAAATAAAGGCTCTATTTGATATAAACCCAAAATTAATTGGTATGAAAATCAATAACATAGATATAATAGATTTAGACCACTTAAAATCTTTTATACAAGATAATGATATTGATATAGGTATATTATGTGTCCGTAAACACTGTGTTCAAGAGATGACAGATATATTAATAGATGCTGGAATAAAAGGTATTTGGAACTTTTCTACTATTGATATAGATGTTCCACAACATGTAAAAGTTGAAAATGTTAACTTTTCAAATAGTTTATTTACTTTATCTTATCTTATGAAGGATAAATATTTAAAAAAAGATTAAATAACCTGTAAAATAAATATTATGCAGAGTACAATAAAAAGTGTATATCTGTACCTCTTCTATGATCTTACTTGTCATATATCGAAAATTAGAATAATCCTTGATGAGATATTAGTTTTAATCTAAAGCAAAGAATACTTTTGTAGAAAACTTTTATTTTTTCTACAATTAAATACATATTCTATTAAAAATAAGGCATAGGCTAATTTAACTCACCTATGCCTTCTAAAAAATTATCATAGAAAGTTATTTACAAAAAAATTTCAAATTCTCATATAGCATCTAATATAATACTTTAGAATCTAAACGTGGTCTCATGTCAAGATTTAGTACAAGTTAAAATGATGTTTTCCCCATTTTAACCTTGCCATCAGCAATTCGCTCTGTTGCACTCTACGATACAGTTCTACTGGCTACCACGATCTGAATGCAGAATCAATGGCTCTTTGATTTTTCGTCTTGCTTTAGCTTTATTTATTGTTTCAATCACGCAGGATACTTCCAGTATAGTTGAAAGTGTCCAGGCAATGATTTTTGGGAATATAAATCCATAATATTGGTCAGATACACGAACCCATTATTGTCCAGATATATGTGATATCAGTACACCAAACGGCATTTGGTAATTCTGGATTAAAATCTTTGATTTTACCTTTTATGGCTTCCCTCATTTTCCCAGAATGTTGATGACTTTTTAGTACATCAAGCGCATCCTGCGCATCACGTAACTCGCGCTTTAAACGTACGATTTCTTTTGCTTCATCAGAATCGTAGTTACCGAAACCTCGATTTTCAATATCACCTGTATCGCGTAGTTCTTTCTATCAACGTGATAATGTCTGCTGACTGATTCCTAAATTTAAGGAACAGCCCTTCAGTCCTAAGTCTCTATGATCATGATAGTAGTGGACTGCATCCAGCTTGAATTGTTTACCATAATGAGATCCTCCTTCAGTGCGGTACTTACATTGTATCATGATTTTTCTAATAAGGAATTTTCCTTTTGACTTGTACTATTTATATTCTAGCACCAGCTTATAGAGTTATCCCATTAATGAGTGAATGCCTGTTTCAATCCTTATTTTATTGGATATATCTATATAACGGCTAAAACTGGTGCAAAAGCTGTAATAGTTGGTACGTTTCAATCCTTATTTTATTGGATATATCTATATAACGAAACCGATCCTTACATATTTAGTATTATCTAATAATGGTTTCAATCCTTATTTTATTGGATATATCTATATAACATGATACAAAAGATAGTGATGTAACAAATACACATAAGTTTCAATCCTTATTTTATTGGATATATCTATATAACAATTTCAGAATATGATTTTTGATTTGAAATATGCAAGGTTTCAATCCTTATTTTATTGGATATATCTATATAACATGAAAAGTTTGCTGGTAATGTTAGTGGGGTATCTCTGTTTCAATCCTTATTTTATTGGATATATCTATATAACCATTTTGCTACATGTATTATTCCGTATGGAGCTAGCAGTTTCAATCCTTATTTTATTGGATATATCTATATAACAACTTATGTAAAAGGAGAATAAAAGATGATTATAATGTTTCAATCCTTATTTTATTGGATATATCTATATAACTTGAAGATATGGTTATTCAAGGGATTTTCAAATCAAAGTTTCAATCCTTATTTTATTGGATATATCTATATAACTCATATCCACTTTGTGATTTATCACCTTCTGTAATAGAGTTTCAATCCTTATTTTATTGGATATATCTATATAACATTTGCAGATGCACTTTGTAAATTAGCAGAAGAAAAGTTTCAATCCTTATTTTATTGGATATATCTATATAACAACAACTCGAAGTAAATGTTAATAATCAAAGTTGTGTTTCAATCCTTATTTTATTGGATATATCTATATAACCTATAGCACCACTTGGATATAAATTTGAATACGATGAGTTTCAATCCTTATTTTATTGGATATATCTATATAACCTAGAGTAATATTCTCTAGCTTTTTTGTTTTTTTGCAGTTTCAATCCTTATTTTATTGGATATATCTATATAACACACTGTAACTTCTAAGAATTCGTATAATTGATTTACGTTTCAATCCTTATTTTATTGGATATATCTATATAACAACAGTTTACTGCTGACGAAGCACAATATGCAATAGAGTTTCAATCCTTATTTTATTGGATATATCTATATAACCAAGAAACTAACAAGCAAAAGAAAATAGATGCTATCTAGTTTCAATCCTTATTTTATTGGATATATCTATATAACAAATACACCTTATCAAGCTGAAGCTAAGATGTACAACATGAGTTTCAATCCTTATTTTATTGGATATATCTATATAACCTTAACCTGGTGCAACTCCAGGTGTCTGTACCACAGTTTCAATCCTTATTTTATTGGATATATCTATATAACACAAATTCCACATTTGACAATACCAGCTAAAGGGTTTATGTTTCAATCCTTATTTTATTGGATATATCTATATAACGCGTTCATATTAAACCAATAAGGTAAATAAACTTTATGTTTCAATCCTTATTTTATTGGATATATCTATATAACAATCTCCACCACGTTTTGTAGAAATATTATTTTTATTGTTTCAATCCTTATTTTATTGGATATATCTATATAACTTTTCATATTATCAGTCCTTTCTTTAAAAAAATAAAGGTTTCAATCCTTATTTTATTGGATATATCTATATAACAGGTTTTTTTTAAAATATAGTATTTTCAATACTTCTACATTCTTTATAAAAATAAAAAAATTAAATTTAATCATAAATCACCTCACATTTTACTTATTTTCAATACATTAACAACAACCTCAAATGTAGTATTTTCAATACTTTAATATTATATTCACCTATTACACAAATAAATTTATAATAACAATATGATATAATTATACAACCATATATTATAATTATATCATATTTATTTTATACATATATTTCTATAACAACAGTCTATACATCTTTTTTTATTTTTAGTGGCACTTGGATAATAACCATTTAATATTTTTTTATATTCTTGTATATCCTTTTTTAATTTAGATATATCATCTTTTATTATGTCAACTTCTACTAACTTATTTCTACTTCTACAATAAACTATATAACCTTTATTTACTTCTACATTATACATTTCAGATATCATAAGCGCATACATCATAATCTGCATTTTATATGTTGAATATACTATTTCGTCATATTCTGCAAATTTATAATCAAGCGGTGCCATTGTTCCATCACTTAATGTTAATACTTCGTCTACAATTCCTCTTATACAATACTCATAAGAAAATAAATTTACTTCTATTTGTTTATCTATAACACCTATTTTTTTTCTTAAATATTCTTTATTTCTAACTTCCTTTTGTGAATGTATTTCTCTTCCCTTTTGAACCTTATACCTTTTTTCTTCATGTTGTTGAATACCTAAACATTTCATATAATATATAAATCTTTTGCAATATAAAAATTCAATAATATCCGAAGGTGTTATATAATAATTAAATTCATTAAAAGAATTTTGAAATGATTTCATCTGTAACAAACTCCTTATCAAATACTTGTCCTATCAAACCAGCTTTATTTAATTCTTTTTTACTCATTGGAAATATATAAACCGAATCTTCATCTAAATTAACTATATCTTCTATTTTTACTTTTAGTTCATCAAAGTCATTATCTTCTATTTCTCCTAAAAATACACTTTTTTGAACCCTATAAAGGCCTGTATTTTTACATTCTTTAATTATTTTTCTTCTAATTTTATCATCAGTGATATCATATATAACCCATGTCAACAATTTACTCACCGCCTTTTAAAATTCTATTTGCAATATTATGACAATCATATTGAATTATATTTTGTAGCTCTATATTTTTACCTTTATATTTTATCTTTTGTTCCATATCTTTGTTATACTGAGATATTAATAATTCTTTTCCTTCCTTATTTAAATAATACCCCCCTTTTAAATCATCAAAGTGTTCTTTTTTAACCTTTTTAGTAGAGAATAATTTAAAAACAGTTTTATCGATATATATTCTATACATCTCAATTATGTCAAATACAAATGCTTGTCTATTATAATTATCTACATGCATAACACCTATATAAGGGTCTAACCCTGCTATTATACATGCTTTTTCAACATTTGAATACATAATTCCATATCCGTAATTTAACATGCAATTAAATTCATCTTTTGCTGGATTTTTACTTCTTCCGTTAAACTTATACTCTTCTGGAATTAATTCTGATAATACTTGAAAGTAAATTCTACTTGCTGTACCTTCATACCCCTGAAGTGAATTTCTTATACTATTTATGCTTACACCTTTATCAATTTTTTCAATTTTATATAATTGATCTCTAAGCTTTTCAACTGCTTCTCTTATTATTAATTTCCTTCTTTGATCTCTTCGATTCATTCCAAGCTGATTAAGATGATCTATTTGATTTTTTATCTTTTGAGTTAAAAATTCCTTTATTAAAACAGTTCCCATTTCATTATCTTGAAGACTTAATTGTTTTTTTCTAATAGTACTTATGCTTCCCATTTTAGAATGCCATACTCTAGCAAACGGTTTTCCATAATTTTTAAGAAAAACTATATCTATATTATTTTCTACAGCTAATTCTATAGCATCTGTTGATAATGCAGTTGCTGTAGTTATTAATATTTGTTCAACCTTTTTTGCTGCAATCTCTTGTTTATTTCCTTCTTTTTTTAAACAAAAACATTCTCCTACTTTAGTCAAATACACACCTTCTGAGTTAATTATAAGTTTCACTTTAACCCCATCCTTTATTTTTATAAATTCTTTTTTTATTAACTCTCTTTTTTAATGCAATTTATTGTGTCATATTTTTATATTTTTTTACTGTTCCAAATCCTTTAGATACACTTTTACCAATGCCTAAATAATTAGGTATAAAAAAATTTATTTTAAATATTCCATCAAATGCTACATGAGAAACTCCCTTCAAATTAGCCTTTTTTTGATTTAAATCAATCCAACACTTAAGTTCTTTATCAACTGTATATCCCAAACTTTTAGATATAGATAATATATTTCCTATAAGAATTTTTTTTAACATTTCTTCTTGTTCAATACAATTCTTATTTCTGTATTTTAAAATATTTTTTTGATTTAAAGCTATCCAAGGAGTTACAAATTTATATTTTATATAATCATCAGTACACCCAAATTTTTCCTTACACATAGATATCTTATTTGCATAACTATTTATAATTTTATCCCCTATATGAAATGTATCTTCATTTATTCCAATATTACTAATTACTTTAGCTCCTTCTTCTATACCTATTATAATTGGCTTATTTCTTATTACTTTATACTGAACTTTGGGATATCTATAAATAAATTTATCTTCTTTATGATTGTGAAGTATGTCTAAATTTTCATATTTATTAGCTATATATCCTCTTATTTTTTCGCTATCTCTAGCATTTAACTTTATATTTTCTAATTCTAACTTACATAAATTTATTTCCATACTTACCTCCTTAATTAAAAAATTATAGTATCATCCTCTTTAGCTTTATATCCAAAATTTTTGTCATATGTATTTTCTAATTGATATTTAGATACATATCCTATTCCATATTCTATATTTTCTTTAAAATTATTTTTAAATACAGAAATAACATAACTATAAAAATCTACTTTTATAGAATCTATCTTATCTTTTTTTTCAAATTTATCTTCTATTTTTAGATAGTTTTTATACTTATTCCAAACTTTTTCTGCTTCATCATCTAGTTCTATAAATACTTGAACCTTATCTAAATCTTCTATTAATTTAAACTTCTGATCTACAGTTTCAAAATTCAAACTATATATACAACTTTGAAGAGTTTTAAATTCCTTATCACCTTTATTTTTATCTATCTCTAAAAAGTATTTTTTTGCTATCTCCTTATAATTTTCTTCCAAAATTTCTTTTTTTTCTTTTAAAGCTTCTTCTGTAGCCTGAAGTAAAATCTCATCTTTATATACACTTTTTGCTATTAATTTATTATTATTTTTTATTTTAACAATTCTTACCTCTCCTAAATATTCCCCTCTATTTTCTCTATTAGCTCTCCCTGCACTTTGGTTAATAGAATCAAGCGGTGCAATATCTCTAATTACTATGTCCATATCTATATCTACACCAGCTTCTACCATTTGAGTACTTACAACTACACACTTTTCATCTGAATTTTTAATCTGAGAAATTCTTTTTCTTCTTTCTTTGGGTACTATACTAGTTGATAGATATAAATACTTTCTATCATCAGTATCAACTATTTCATTAAATAGTTCTTGAGATAGCTTAATAGTATTTAATATAATAAGTATATTTTTATTTGGATTTTCATATATTATATCTCTAACATATTCAAAGAATGACTCTTTATCAAATTCTCCATCTATAATTAATTTAGTTCTTTTACATTGATTAAAATAAAAATCAGATTTAATTGCTAACTCTAAAATTTCTTCTTCTTTAAAAATAAGAGGCTGAGTTGCTGTTATCAACATAAAATATATATTCATTTTATTTGCAATTTCCTTTAAATATTTATTTATAATTTTCCAATATTTATAAGGAATTGATTGTACTTCATCTAAAAGTATTATAGAATCTGAAAGATTATTAAACTTTATTAAATCACTATTTTTATTAGAAAATAATGTATTGAATAGCTGTATAAATGTAGTTACTACTATTTGAGATTGCCAATTTTGAATTAGAAATCTACCTTCTTGCCCATCAAAATAGAATTCTTCTTTATTATAGTCTATAGGAGATAAGTAATGATGTTTTAAAATATCTGCTGAAGAAACCTCTTTTGTATTTTTAACATAACTTATAGCATTTTTATAATCTTCAAAATTTTGGTCTATTACAGATGTAAATGGAAGACAATATATTATTTTCATATCTTTATTTAACTTGTTTTTAAGCTTTAATGCTGCTGACATACAAGTATAAGTTTTACCTGTTCCAGTTGGTAGTGTTATAGACATTATTCTATTATTTGAAACTTTAATGCTATCTAGTACATCTTTATAAACAATTTCTCTTATATTATCATCTTTTGGTTCACCGAATCTATTAAGCTTATATTGATCTATTAAATCTGAAGGTAAATTATATTCTAATTTATTTTTATTTCTAAATATAGCATGTTCCTTATCACAATATATAAGTATAGAAAATAAGTACTTAATTAAAATATACTTTTCAAATTCAACATTATCATATAATTCATCATTATAATTTTCAAAAACATCCTGTAATTCATCTATCATATCCTCAATTTCATCTATGTCTGGTAATTTTATATTAAAATTGTCACAAATATAATAAATTTCTTTATCTAATGATTTATACTGTTTTTTAATTACATCTACTTTAAAGAGTTCTATTTTATCTATCTCTTCTGAATCATCAAAATTTTTCAAATTACCATGATGTCTTTTAATTGCCAAATAAGTAAATATTGCAAGTTCCTTATTATAATTTTTAAGGTTATAGTAACAAATTATAGCAGATAAAAATGCATGAGATTTTAAATCCTTTTCAAATTCTATTTCTTTGTCATCTAATTTAATGTAATCTTGAAAATATTTAGTAGCTTTGCCAAGGTCATGGCAATACCCCATAACCTTAGCTACAAAACTTAATTCTTCTTTAGTATATTTAAATTTTATATCCTTATTTTTAATTAAATTAGCTGCTTCATCTCCAACAAACCTCAAATGATCTATTAATTTAACTTCTGGATGTGATTCCAACTTATAAGAATACAATTTTTTCTCCCCCACTTCCCTGATAGTAATCTATTTTACACTTTATCGGTAAGCCTTGTCTTTCAAATAATATCTTTGTATATTCTGTAACGATTCTATCTTCGTTCATTTCATTTTGAATAGTGTCTTTAAAATATTCTTTTCCATTTTCAAATTCTATTTCAATATTTTCATCAAAATTTATAACAGTATCTATTAATACAAATTTTTTATTAGATATATATTCTATATCTATTTCCCCTATATATGTATAATCAGCTATAAACTCACTCAATCCCATTGATATAGTATAATAGTTTTTTTCTTTTTCTAAATAAGATTTTACTTTAGAATATATATATTCATCTTCATGGCAAAAATATATTCTATAACATGGATTTTTAAGTATTTCAAAAGTCACTTGAGTTCTACCATTTATTTCATTTAAATATGTAACTCCACTATTACTCCTACATTTTTTAGTATCTATTAATGTATAAGATATTCTTCCCTTATTTATTGGAGTGTTAATTTTTATAGCTATTTTAGCAGATTCTTTAAAAAAATATTGTAAATACTCATTTTTATCTAATCCAATAATTGCTGCTATAATCCCACTAATAGAGGTTCTTGGTGGTATAGAAAATGTTAATGGAGAAGAAGTTGTATAAAATTTTCTAAAATGTCCATAATCTCCATAAATATCAAAAACTAAACATTTCATCTATATCACTCCTAATTATAATTGTATTTCTTTTAATTCTATTGTTTTTATAGCATCTTTTAGTTCAATGATTTTGCCATTTAAAGCTATTTTTATATCACTATCTTTTATATATTCTATATTATGTATTTTATTGCTATTTTTATCTAATAGATTAACCAATTCAGATATTTCTATCGCATAATCTTTAGGAGATCTTAAAGCTTCATCCTCTACTAATTTATTTAAAACTAACTTATTTAAAAGCCCTCCTATATGATAATTATCTTCTTTATAATTTATTTTTATAAATAGTCTAGGCAATTGACCTACTTTGCTTCTTGAAATAAGATTTTTAGTTCCATTCCACATACCATCTATTAATAAATCTATATCTTTATTAGATAATTTTGTATTTTCTGCAGCATGTTCATTTATTATTCCATAAAATCCAATTAAACTATATGGAAGTATATATTCTTCTCTAAAAGTTTTATTTGATTTATTTTCTCCAGAAGCAAAAGCTCCTGTTCCTTTTATTCTTTTTAATTCGACTCTATGTAATGAACGTCCCATATTAAATTGAACTGGACCAGTAAAAGTTATTGAATCATTATTAAGCGGTATAGTCCCACCAAATAACCTAACATCTATACACTTATCTAACACATTTTCACTTATCTCTTCTTTCTTTTTACCAAAATCTGCTGCTCTTGATTTTCCATCTTTAACTTTTCCCTTAGCATCAACTGTATCTTTCACAAAAATTTCTTGATTTTTATAATCTTTTAAATAATCCCTTACTGTTCTTTTTAATCTTACATCAGTCACTATATTAATTCCTGTTTCTTCATCTATTCTAGGCTTATTAGAATCTAATGGATCTCCATTTGGATTGTTATCTACTATATCATATAAAAATAATATTTCGCTTCTATTTTCTATCATGCTCATTCTCCCTTTCTTTTAAATCATTCTCTTAACTTATTTATATTTCATTCTTGGCTCTATTCATAAGAGCCAAGAATATTAAAATATCATTATATTTCAATAAAAATTACTTTTAGAAAATTTATTTATCAGAAAATTCTTCCTCTTCCTTAATTCTAAAATTAAATTTTTTTACCATAGCCATACCTAATGAAAAATATAAAGGTATATCTAAATTAGATAAATTATCTAAATTATTGCTATCTATTAAAAATTCTGATGCATATAATATTTCTTCATTATAATATTCTTTATTATATTCCATTAACTTTCCTTGAATTTTAGGCAAAAGTCTCAATACATCTTTTTTATTTAAAGTAAGACCATTTAAATTATTCATAAAAGGTTTTCTTCCAGCTTCTTGATTTGCTTGTAAATTTATAAGCTTTTTGCTCAAATATCCAATCATAAATACAGCTTTTTTAGAATGAGTATCAAAAAAGGCTTTATTTTTTTCAAAATAATCATCAAAAACAGCTCTCTTATTTTCAAAATCTTTTATATCCCAAACTTCTCTATCCATGTCTTCTACACCTTCTTCCCCTTTATTTTTAAATTTTTCTATTTTATAAAGATAATATAAAAATGTATATGCTCTCATAGTAGCAATATAATAATTATCTTCACCTTTTACCATTTCGCCTTTTTCTTCTATTTTAAAACTTTCTTTCAATTTTAAATTTATAAAAGGTATCAAAAATTTATACTCTATTTTTCCTTTTCCTATTATATTGTCTACCATTTCTAAAAAATATCTATTATTTTCTTTTAAATTAAATAACATATTTAAATATCCAAAATTAGCTAAATAAGATATTCCCTTAAAAAATTCCATTTTCTTTATATTTTCCCATTCTTTATATAATTTTTTAAAGGTAGAGGGATATACATCTTCAATATTTAAAAGAATATTTAATGCATTATTGTTTGCTTCAATAAACATTAAATCAAAAGTTATATTACCTTTTTCTTCTCCTAATATTTTGAAAATTTTTTCTTCAATACGATTTTCTTTAATTGTCATTTTAGTACTTTTTTTATTTTCTTCTTCATTCCCTCTTTCAAACTCTCTCTGATATCTTATTAATACCTCATTTAACTCTTTATCATAAATCAAATTAGGTATTAAATAAAATCTCCTGCCATAAAATGATAAAGTAAGATGTTGATCTAAATAAGATTTACCTAACTCCAATTGAATAGCACACTCTTTACAAACAGGATAATTTTTCCATGATTTTTCATAATTAAATCCGCCACTTATATATCCTGGTTTATCTATAGTATAAAAAGCAAAAGGACTAGCTAAACCGAATACTTCACTTTTTTTACTATGACATATACAACAAATTTCTTCTTCACCTTTAGAATCCTTATTATTTGTTGCACTATGATAAAATTTCTGAACTGGTATTTCTTTAATTCTTCTTTTAAATACTTCAAAATCTCCTATATAGTATTCCTTATTATCTTCTTCAATAACTACTGTTAATATGAAAGCTCTCTCTTTACTAGGAGTTTCATTAAATATCTTTTCTATTTGTGTCAAAATTTCTTTGGAATTATTATTTAGAATGTCATATATGTTTTGTAATATTTCTTTTTGAAAAACTTCGTCATCTGAATCTATATCTGAATAATCTAGAGCTTCTTTAAATCCTTGGACAAGTTTATTGGGATAAGTTTTTTTAGGGTCTGTTAATTTGGCTGTAGGTGTTATATCTGTTCCTCTAGATGATCCTGCTCTATATAGGTATTTAAACTTAAGTGAATCGTCATACTCTCTAATGTTTATTTTGAGGAATTTATATAATTTTTCATGTTTAGATATCCTAATTTCTAAAACTTTATTATATTTAGTTCCATTGAAATTCTCTGTAAATACCTCTAAAAGTTTATCTTCAGATTCAATTGAGTTGTATTTAGAAATACCAATTTTCCTAATTGCATCCATCTTTACACCTCCTATTTATCTATATATATATAGATAATATATTATTTTTTTATTTTTCTCAACAACTGTACTGTACACAAATATGTACTTTTCTACATTTTTTATAAAAAAAATAAAGCTATGGAAAATACATAATTCCATAGCTTACAAAACTTACTTAATTCTCATCTATAATCTTTTGAGCAATGCCAGTATCGACTATCTTATCATAAGGAACTCTCTGATCAAGTTCTCCAGCTGTCTCCATAACTTTCATCAAATTATCTAAGCTTTCTTCTTCAAAATAAGGACTTTCACACCAAGCATTTATTTCTCTATATTTTTGTGCAACTATCATAAGTTCTTCTATTGTATTATCTTTAAAATAAGGCTGTATAGCTTCAGCTATCTGTTTATCTGTAGCTTCCATACACCAAATTTGAGCTTTATATATTGCTCTTGTGAATTTTTCTAAAATATCACTATTTTTATCCATATAAGATTTAGTTGCTGAATAAGCAGTATAAGGTATTTTACCTGAATCTGCACCTATTGATGAAACTATAAATCCAACACCATCTTTTTCAAGTTGACTTGCTGTTGGCTCAAATGCGGTTGTAAAATCAGCTTCTCCTGCTGCAAATGCTCCCGCCATAGCTCCGAACTGAACATCTGTTCTTAAATTACATTGTCCTTTAGCTGTATTTTCTCCTATTTCAATATTATTTTGTTTTAATACATATTCCAATGTCATAAGAGGTACTCCACCTTTTCTACCTCCAAGTACTTCTTTGCCTTTTAAATCTTCATAGGAAAAATCTTTTATATTTTCTCTAGAAACTAAGAAGCTTCCATCACATTGAGTAAGTTGTGCAAAGTTTACAGCGTAATTTTCTTCACCTTGATTATAAATATAAATAGATGCTTCGGGTCCCATAAGACCAATATCTGCTTCTTCAGATATTAAAGCTGACATAGTTTTGTCTGCACCTTGTGTATTTATTAAGTCAATTTTTAGTCCTTCTTCTTCAAAGAATCCTTGACTCATTGCAACATATTGAGGTGCATAAAATACGGAATGTGTAACTTCAGCTACAGTTACTTCTTCTAACTTATTTTCAGAAGTTTCATTCCCACATCCTGTTAGACAACAAATTCCTAGTGCAGTAGCACTTACAGTTGAAATAATTTTTTTTAACATTATATTCCTCCATATAAAAATAAACATGATATATTATATTCTGTTTCTAAAATATTGTTACAATTTTATTATCTTTATATAATGTGATAAAATAAATATTAATAAGATAAATTTATAAAGTGAGGAAATTTTTATGAAAAGTATATCAGAAGTTAAAATCGATTCAAAACGAAAATTAAATGCTTACTGGCATATACCTGTCTTTGTAACTGCTATTGTAATTTTAACAAGTGCTCTTATTAGTTATTTTCCAGGAACTATTGGCCAAATAATTTCTTTCTTATTTACATCTGTATCAAGTGTATTTACATCTATGCTATTTTTAAACATAGCTAAAAATGATGACTTTAAACAAGTTAATTTTTCTTGGCTTTATGTTTCACCTGAAAAATTATTAAAATGTCTTATATATTCTGCACTTATGTATATAGCAACTTTTTTAATAACATATCTATCAGCTGTAGTTAGTGTATTTTTAGTTCCATTTGTAACATTATTTATATTAGTTATAGAAATTTATTTTTCTTTTTCTATGATAATAATATTAGATACAAATGCTAGTATATTAGATGCAGTTCAAACAAGTATGGAACTTATAAGAGGTCATTTTTTCAAAATTATAGTTTTAGGAGTATCTTTTATAGGTTGGTTAATAGTTGGATGTTTGACTTTAGGTATTGGACTTCTTTGGGTATTCCCATATTTTAGTATAAGTCTATCAAATTATTACTTAGAATTAAAAAGAGTAAAAAATTTAAAAACTTTTTATTAATATTATTACTACTTCTAAAAAGTAACATTATTAATGTAATAAACTTTAGTCTATTAATATATATACTAAAGTTCTAACATAAGGTGGGCTATCGCAAGTTTTATTTGCGATAGCCCTATTTTGGGGAATCTAAAAATATATGTCTACTCTGTCTTAAAAGTTAGAATGAATTTATGGTTTATTTTATTATTATATTTCTATTTTTTATTTATAAATACCTTTTAAAAATTTTTTATTTCGTTAATCAAATTATTACATAATTCGATTTTCCAAAAAGAAAAGGAGCCCTAAGGCTCCTAAGCTTTTAATTTATACACATTAGTTAACAATAATATTTACATTAAATATTATACCCCTCTAACGTATATATTAACAACTTTTTTTTAATTTATTTAAATAAACTACGGTTTATAATGTTTGTAAATATTTATCCATAGAATCTGCTACTTTTTTACCTAAAGCAGTTGCATAACAAGCAGTTTTATCAGCTTTTGCTTTACTTATATCTCCAGCTGCGAAAACGCCTACTTCTGATGTTTTAAATTCATCATCTATAACTACCATACCTCTTTCATCAACTTCTACAGGTGCTATAGTTTTTATAGCTCCAGGCATTTGTCCTACTGCAAATATAACTTTATCACATTCTAAGTATAATTTAGAACCATCATCAGTACCTTTAAATTCCATACCAACTACTTTTCCATTTTCTCCTACTATTCTTACTGAATCCATCCAGTCTATTACAGGAACTCCTATTTGTTGAAGATATTTTAATTCTTTTGCACTAGCAGTCATTTCTTCTATTGAGTTTCTAACCATTATTCTAACTTTTTCATATCCTGTTAATTTAGCAGTTGTACCACAGTCCATGGCAACATCTCCACCACCTATTACAACAGCACTCTTTCCTGGTATGATTTTTCCATCTTTAGATTTAGCTTCTGATAAGAAAGTTACTGCATCTATAACTCCATCTAAATCATGACCTTCTATATTTAAAACTCTACCTATAGTAAATCCTGTTGATATTAAAAATGCTTTAAATCCTTCTTCTTTTAATTGATCTAAACTTATATCTCTACCTACCATACATTTAGTTCTAAATTCTACACCTAAACTTTGTATATAGTATAAATCTTTTTTAATAACTTCTTTAGGTAATCTATGTGGTGGTATACCATAACTTAACCATCCACCAACTTCATCTTTAGCTTCAAATACAGTTACTTCATATCCTCTTTGACCTAATACTGCAGCAGCTGTAAGTCCAGCAGGCCCAGAACCTATTATTGCTACTTTTTTGCCTACTTTTTTCTCTGCTACATTACCACTTGTTATTAAGTTTGGATTTTGATCACAGTAATCAGTTAAATATTTTTGGATATAAGGTACCATTATAGGATCTTCATCTAATTTACTTTGTCTACATCCACCTACGCAATAACTATCATAAGGACATACTCTTGTACATATTGAGTAGAATAAAGGATTGTTATCTCTTATTAATCCTATTGCTTTATCAAATTGTTCTGTTGCAACTAATTTTATATATTCCTTTGGATTACTTCCTATAGGACATTTTTTGTTACAATATTCCTCTTCACATAATAAACATCTTTTTGCTTCAGCTATAGCCTGTTCTTTTGTAAATTTCTTAGCAGACTCTGTTAAGTATGTTACCTTTTTCATTTTAAACCACCCCTAATTAAAATATAATAATGTTGTTTATATAATGTATATACAAATAATATTATATTATTTATCACAATTTTTCTACATTAATAATTATTTTTTTTAAAAAATTTTAAAAATTTCGAATTTTTCATTGTAAACTTGTAAAGAAATCTTTATCCTAAAGATATTTTAAAAATATAATTTCCTATGCCTTATAAAGTAAAAGAAGATGTTTTTTAAACACCTTCTTTAATTTATTAATTTACAAAATTATACTATTTAGAATATGGATTACTCTTATCAAAGTAGTGAGTATGTAAATATTTATGAGCGTTATGTCCGCCTCTTTCACCTAAGAATTCATCATATAATTTCTTGATGTCTTCATTTTGATGAGATTTACGTTGAGGTTTATTCATATCTATTTCATATAATCCAGCACCTCTAGCTTTAACTTTTTCATAATCTCCATTAGTATATGGTTGTCCTCCACCATTTACACATCCACCAGGACAAGCCATTACTTCTATGATGTGATATTTAGGAGCCTTACCAGCAGCTAAATCAGCTTTTAATTCATCCATTAATTTTCTAGCACATCCTAAAGATGAAGCAGCAACCACATTTATATCTGTACCAGCTATATTTATAGTAGCTTCTTTTATTCCTTCAAAGCCTCTTACTACTTTAAAATCTAAAGCATCTTCTGGTAATTCTTCTTTAGTTACATCTGTATAAGCAGTTCTTAAAGCTGCTTCTAAAACACCACCTGTTACACCGAATATATCAGCAGCACCAGTTGAATATCCTAATGGACTATCAAATTGTTCATCTTCTAAACATTCTAAATCTATACCAGCAGATTTTATCATTCTAGCAAGTTCTCTTACAGTTAATGATAAATCAGTATCTATTATTCCATCTTGTCCTAATTCTTCTCTAGCTACTTCATATTTTTTAGCTACACAAGGCATTATAGATACTACTGAAACTTCATCAGGTTTTTTATCTAATACTTTGTCAGCAAAGTAATATCTAGCTATTGGTGAGAACATACTTTGTGGTGATCTACAAGTTGATAAGTATTTAGTTAATTCTGGATATTGACTTTCACAGAAATTAACCCAAGCTGGACAACATGAAGTCATTATTGGTAAATCTCCACCTTTAGTAAGTCTTTGTATAAATTCATTTGCTTCTTCCATTATAGTTAAGTCAGCTGCAAAGTTAGTATCAAATACATAGTCAAATCCTAAAGCTTTTAAAGCTGCTACTACCTTACCAGTAGATATAGAGCCTGGTTTTAGTCCAAATTCTTCACTTATACCAACTCTAACAGCTGGAGCAATTTGAACCATAACTGGTTTTTCTTTTTGTGAAAGTAAATTCCAAGCTTGTGCTGTATTATCTTTTTCAATTAATGCACCTGTTGGACATACGTTTATACATTGACCACAGAATGTACATTCAGTTTCAGCTAAATCAGTATCAAAGAATGTTCCTATTTCAGTGGCAAATCCTCTTCCTACACCTGATAATACACCAACTGTTTGAACTTTACTACACATTACTTCACATCTTCTACATAATATACATTTATCATTATCTCTCATTATTGAGAAAGATGAATTATCTTTATTTTTTTCTAATCTTTCACCCTTAAATCTAATATCTCTAATTCCTAATTGAACTGCTATATCTTGTAATTGGCAGTTACCACATTTTGTACAAGTATAACAATCTTGTGGATGATCAGATAATAAAAGTTCTACTACACCCTTTCTAAATTCTATTATTTCAGGTGTATTAGTTAATACTTTCATGCCTTCTTTTGCTAAAGTTGCACATGATGGAACTAATCTTCCGTCTGCACTAACTAAACATACACGACATGATGCACAACTGTTGTCAAATCCTATGTCATCTATATGTAAATAACATAAATTTGGTATTTTTATATTTACTTTCTTAGCTGCTTCTAATATATTAGTACCTTCTTCTACAGCTACAGCTTTTCCATTTATAGTTAAATTAACTAAACTCATTAATAGATTCCTCCTTCAAAATGCTCGGTATTTTAGCAAGTATATTTTGTAATAATCATCAATTAATTATTTAATTACATTTTGATTATTGCGCCTTTCTTACATTTTTCCATACAAGCTCCACATTTTAGACACTTAGTAGTATCGATAACATGTTTTTGTTTCTTTTCACCAGTGATAGCATCAGCTGGACAATTTTTCTTACATAATCCACATCCTATACAATCGTCAGTAATTACATAATTTAACATTGCAGTACATTTAGCAGCTGGACATTTTTTGTCTTTAACGTGAGCTAAATATTCATCATAGAAACAATCTAATGTACTAAGTACTGGGTTTGGAGCACATTTACCAAGACCACATAAAGAAGCATTTTTGATAGTTAATGCTAAATCTTTTAAGTCAACTAGATCTTGTTCAGTACCTTTACCGTCACATATCTTAGTTAACATTTCAAGTAATCTCTTGTTACCTACACGACATGGAGTACATTTACCACATGATTCTTCAACTGTAAATTCAAGGAAGAATTTAGATATATCAACCATACAGTCAGTTTCATCAAGAACAAGCATACCACCAGAACCCATCATAGATCCTATTGATGCAAGTGATTTAAAATCTATTGGAGTATCTAAATCTTTAGCAGATATACATCCACCAGATGGTCCACCAGTTTGAACAGCTTTGAATGCTTTTCCTCCAGGTATTCCTCCACCTATTTCATAAACGATTTCTCTTAAAGTAGTTCCCATTGGTACTTCAACTAGACCAACATTATTAACTTTACCACCTAAAGCGAAAACTTTAGTACCTTTTGAATCTTCTGTACCGAATGAAGAAAACCACTCAGCACCTTTATTTATAATTGCTGGTATATTACCAAATGTTTCAACATTATTAACTGTTGTTGGAGCATCCCATAAACCACGTTCAGTTGGGAAATATTTATTAACTATAGGTTCACCACGATTACCTTCTATAGATTTTATAAGTGCAGTACCTTCACCACAAACGAATGCACCAGCACCATATTTTAATTCTATTTTGAAGTTAAAGTCAGTTCCTAATATATTATTTCCTAAAACTCCAGCTTCTTCAGCTTGAGCTATAGCTATTTTTAATCTTTCTATTGCAAGTGGATATTCAGCTCTTATATATATATATCCTACATCTGAATCTGTTGCATATCCAGCTATTGCCATAGCTTCTAATACACTATGTGGGTCACCTTCAAGAAGTGATCTATCCATGAATGCACCTGGGTCACCTTCGTCAGCATTACATACTATGTATTTATGTCCATCTTTTCTTGGATTTTCATAAGCTGCAGCCCATTTTAATCCAGTTGGGAAACCAGCTCCACCACGACCTCTAAGTCCTGATTTTTTCATTTCATCTATAACTTCTAGAGGAGTCATTTCTTCTAAACATTTAGCTAAAGCTAAGTATCCATCATTAGCTATATATTCAGA
>CAYVBY010000017.1:0-45390 GCA_964449895.1 uncultured Clostridium sp. | reverse complement strand
AAGGTTAAGATCCCAGGAAGACTACCTGGTTGATAGGTCAGAGGTGTAAGTGCAGCAATGTATTTAGCTTACTGATACTAATAGATCGAGGACTTGACCAAATTAAATGTTTTCATTAAATGTTTGCAATTTTGAAAGTATTAAAATTTAAATATGCTGGTGTGGCTCAATGGCAGAGCAGCTGACTTGTAATCAGCAGGTTGTAGGTTCGACTCCTATCACCAGCTCCAAATAAGATTATGTGGTTATTATAGCAAAGAGGATACACCTGTTCCCATTCCGAACACAGAAGTTAAGCTCTTTAGCGCCGATGGTACTTGGTGGGAGACCGCCTGGGAGAGTAGGACGTAGCCACGTAATCTTTTTTTTATCCAATATTATAATCATATTTCTTTTCTTTTTATACTAATTTTCAATCGTTGAAATTCTATTTTAATGCCACTATAAGATAAATCCTTTAATAATTGAGATAAATTTTTTAATAATAAAATTATTTTTAGATAGAGTTATTATATTCTAAAAAGACAAATAATACTTTGATATATTTCCAATAAAAATTACAAAATTCTAATGAAATTGGTAGAAAGTTACTACATTAATTTATATAATTTATAATAGATGTATTTTAAAGATTAGGAGGAGTATGAATTATGAGTTTAATTGAAAGTATATGCAAAAATATTTATCCTTTAGATTCTCGTTTTATGGAACAGGCAAAGGCTAGACAAGACAGATTAATAAAACCTGAAGGAAGTTTAGGTAAATTAGAAGACATAAGTATCCAATTAGCGGGTATATATGGAAGTAAGTATTTTGATACTACAAAAAAGGTGATTTTATCTTTTGCATGTGATCATGGTGTATATGAAGAAGGTGTTGCACCACATCCACAAAATATAACAATTTTACAATCTAAAAATTTCCCACATAAAATAAATGGTGTAGGAACTATATCTAAATTTGTAGGGGCTGATGTTCAATTAATAGATGTAGGTATCAATAGTGATGAAAAAATTGAAGGGGTAATTGATTGTAAAATTAGAAAGAGCACTTCTAATATAGCTAAAGGTCCTGCTATGACAAGACAAGAAGCTATAAGATCAATTGAAATAGGTATAGAAACTTGTGAAAAATATATACAAGAAGATTATAAAGTAATTGGTATAGGTGAAATGGGTATAGCAAATACTACTCCATCTACAGCTATAATATCTGTAATTGCAGGATGTGATCCTGAAGAAATCACAGGTATAGGAGCAGGTCTTAAAAAAGAGTTAGTAGCTCATAAAGCTGAAGTAATAAGAACTGCAATAAAAATAAATGAACCAAATCCTACTGATGGAATAGATATATTACAAAAAGTTGGTGGATTTGAGATTGGTTCTATGGCTGGTGTAATATTAGGTTGTAGTGCTAATAGAGTACCTGTTGTTTTAGATGGATTTATATCTTATGCTGCAGCATTAATAGCTTGTAAAATAAATCCAGGATGTAAAGACTATATGATAGCATCACATCTATCAGCTGAGCCAGGAGCTAAAAAAGCTTTAGATTTATTAGGACTAAGTCCATTTTTAAATATGGATATGAGACTTGGTGAAGGAAGTGGAGCTGCTTTAGCATTTAATATGATAGAAGCTGCAAATTTTGTTTACAAAAATATGTTAACTTTTGATGAAGTTGATATGGGAATGTAGGCAACAATTAAGGAGAATAACATGAGTAAAATTATTTTAGTCACAGGTGGTGCTAGATCAGGAAAAAGTACTTTTGCAGAATCTTTATGTAAAGAGAGAAACAATAGTACTGCTTATATTGCAACATCAATAGCCTTTGACAATGAAATGAAAGAAAGAGTTAGAAAACATCGAGAAAGTAGACCAAAGGAATGGGAAACATACGAAATTTACAAAGACATTTATAAAATAATAAAAGAACTAGGTCAAAAACATCAAACAGTTATATTAGATTGCGTAACATTATTAGTGAATAATTTAATTTTTGTTGATGGAATAGATATAGATAAAGCAACTGAACAAGAAATAAATGAGTTAGAAGCTTATATAAAAGATCAAGTAAGCAAATTAATAGAAGAAGTTAGAAAAACTGATTTATATTTTGTTATGGTCACAAATGAAATTGGATTAGGTGTAGTTCCTGGTTATAAATTAGGTAGAGTTTACTGCGATTTTGTGGGAAGAATAAATCAAATGCTTGGAAATTTAAGTGATGAAGTATATTTTACAGTATGTGGTATTCCTACTAAAATAAAGGGGTAATGAGACATGAATAGATTTATTTCAATATTACAATTTTTAACTAGAATACCTATAAGAATAGAAACTGAATTTGATGAAGAATTCCATAAATCGATAGTATATTTTCCATTAGTAGGATTTGTTATAGGTGTAATAACATATATTTTTGGATTACTTTCATTAGTTATATTTGATCCATTTGTAAGTGCTATAGTAATTACTCTTATAGAAGTTTTAACAACAGGAGGTCTACATATAGATGGACTAGGTGATACGTTTGATGCTTTATATAGTAACAGAGATAAGGATAGAATTTTAGAGATAATGAAAGACTCTAGGTTAGGAACAAATTCTCTTCTTGCAATAATGTTTTTAATTTTAGCTAAAATAGGCTTTATTAATAGCTTAATACAAAATAATTTATTATGGATAGTTATATTTATGCCAGTTGTAGCTAGAATTGGAGCTATGATAATGACATATAAAACAGTAACACCAAGGGCAAAAGGCATGGGAAATTTATTCATAGGAAAAGGTACTATGGGTATGATTATAACTGCCATAACATATTCATCTATATTAATTATAGTATTATTAAAATTGATTTTTTTACAACAAAATACAATAATTATAATAACTCTAAGCTCAATAATATTTATAATTTTATTTGCACTGCTATTTAAAAATCATGTATATAAAAAGATTGATGGAGTAACAGGTGATATTTTAGGATGTACAATAGAACTTGGAGAACTATTTTATTTGATATATATTTATATGATGATATTAATAATTTAGTATTTGAGGAGAATGTAATATGAAAAAATTAATTTTAGTACGTCATGCAGTTACTGATGATAATATGCTTTCAAAATTATCTGGCCATATAGATAGTAAGATAAGTGAAGAAGGACAAATACAAATAAATAAAATTACCGATTATCTAAGAAATGAAAAAATAGATAAAATTTACACTACTACATCGACTAGAACAAAAGATACAGTTAAATATTTAGCTGAAGTAAACAGAATAAATATAAAAGAAAGTGAATCTTTAAAAGAAATTAATTTTGGAGATTTTGAAGGAAAAGATTTCAAAGAAATACAAAAAAATTACCCTGATGAATTTAATAAAATGATAAGTGAAGGATATGAATATAGATATCCAAACGGAGAAAGCTTAATAGACTGTTATGAAAGAGTATCTCAAAAAATAAAATTAATATTAGAGGAGGCTGAGGACAATAGTACAATATTAATTTGTTCTCATGCAGGAACTATAAGAAATATTTTAACTTATTTAATTTCAGATACATTTGAATATCATTGGAATTTTAAAATTAGCAATGCTTCTGTAAGTATTTTGGAAATAGATAATGGATTTGCAGTTATCAATAAGTTAAATGATACAAGTTTTTTAAAATAGAATATTAGATTAATTTTCTTAGGGAAAAAGGTAAAAGCCTTTACAGTCCCCGCTACTGTGAAACGGATGAAACTATAGATACCACTGTTTGAAAAATGGGAAGGTATAGGAGTAAAGTGAAGTTAAGTCAGGATACCTACGTTAATTAATTTACTAGAGTTAAAATCTCGGGGTGAAGATTTTGTTTATAGATTAAAAAAATCCTAACCTTTTTGTTAGGATTTTTTTATTAGAAAATAAACAATAGGTGATAGATATAAAAAATTATAATAACTTAGATTGTATAGTAAACTTTTTAGAAAAGGGAAATAAATAAAATGAACATATTATCATTATACATAGGATATATTACAGATTTAATTATAGGGGATCCTTATTCATTTCCACATCCTGTTAAATATATTGGAAAATTAATAAAAACAGTGGAAAACTTTATAAGAAAAATATTAAAAAGTGATAAGGGATTAAAAATAGGTGGATTTTTCTTATGGTTTATAACTGTAGGAACAACTTTTTTACTAACATATTTAGTTATAAAACTAGCAAGATTTAATATAACAGTTTACATCATATTAAATTCGATTGTGATTTATACAACTTTAGCTACAAAATGTTTAAAAGATGAAGCAAAAAAGATATATGAGGTACTAAAAACTGGAAATATAGAAAAATCTAGAATTCAATTATCTTATATAGTAGGTAGAGATACAGCAAATTTAAGCGAAAAAGAAATAATAAGAGCGACAGTAGAAACTGTTGCAGAAAATACTGTAGATGGTTTAGTTGCACCTTTATTTTATGCTTTTGTGGGAGCTTGCTTAAATGTTGGTGGAATATCACTTGCAGCACCATTTGCAATGACTTATAAGGCAATTAATACATTGGATTCTTCAGTAGGATATAAAAACGAAAAGTATCTTCATATAGGTTTTGCTTCAGCAAAAGTTGACGATATAGCAAATTATATTCCATCAAGAATATCAGTTATCTTGTTTACAATAGGAAATTTTTTTTTGAGAAATGATTATAAAAATTGTTTTAAAATTTCTATAAGAGATAGAAAGAATCACAAAAGTCCTAACTGTGCATTTTCAGAAGGTGCAGTTGCAGGAGCATTAGGGATCCAATTAGGCGGGACAAATGTTTATTTTGGAGAAACAGTATATAAACCAACTATTGGAGATAAAACTAGAGAAATAGAAGTTCAAGATATAGCAAAAACTAACAAAATACTATATGCAACATCATTAACTTCTATGTTAGTATTTACATTATTTTACATGATAATATACAGCATTTTTATGTAATTACTTATTATAAGGAGGAGACATATGAAGGATTTAGGTCATGGAGCTAATGTCGATAATATGGCTAAGCAATTTGGGAAAAATGAAAATGACATAATTGATTTTAGTTCAAATGTAAATCCACATATAATTTCCGATTTAGGAAAATATATTTTGGAAGGGTTAGAGAAAAGTAGAAGTTATCCAGATATAAATTATACTAATTTGAGAAATAACATTTCTAAATATATAAATGTAGATAGCGAGCTGATAATCCCAGGTAATGGAGCTACAGAAATTATATATCTACTTATGAAAAGTATAAATAAGAGAATTGCGATATTAAACCCTACTTTTTCTGAATACGGTAGAGGAGCTAAATTAAACAATTTAGAAGTAATAGACTTTCATTTAAAGGAAGAAAATAATTTTAGCATTGATTTAGATGAGATACAAAAAAATATGGACAAGTTTGATAGCTTATTTGTCTGCAATCCTAACAATCCAAATGGTAAGGTTAAGGATTTAAATGAACTATTAGATTTGATGATTGAAAATGATAAACTTTTAATAGTAGATGAAACTTTTATGGAGTTTGTAGGAGAAGAAGAAAAATATACTTTAATAAATAGAATAAATGAGACTGATAAACTGTTTATTTTAAAAGCTGTAACTAAATTCTTTGGAATGCCAGGTCTTAGATTAGGATATGGTGTTACTAGTAATGAACAAATTATAAGAAATATATACGAATATAAAGAACCTTGGACTATAAATTCTTTTGCAGAGAATTTATCTAATTATTTATTTAAAGATAAGGAGTATATACATAGTAGTAAGAAGTATTATATTGGCGAAAGAAAATTTATGTTACAAGAGTTGAGAAACATACAAAAATTAAAAGTTTACGATACAGATACAAATTTTATTCTTATGAAATTAAAAGATGGTGAATCAAATTGGTTAAAACTAGAACTTTTTAAAAGGTATGACATACTTATAAGAGATGCTTCAAATTTTATTGGACTTGATAAAGGTTATTTTAGAGTAGCTATAAAAGGTCACGAAGATAACAAAGCTTTAATAAAAGCTTTGAAAGAAGTATTGGAGTAATATATGAAATTTTATGGAGTATGTCCAGCCTCTTGTGGTGAATTTGTACAGGGAGTTTTAGATAATGAAGAATATTTATCATCGTATGCTATTAATTTGTTTTCAGTTGCGACTTTAGAAGAAGGTAAGGAAGTTATACACAAAGGACCTAAAAAAGCTAGAAAAGCTATGGAACTTGTTTTTGAAAAATTTAATATACCTGTGTATGAAAGTAAAAAAATATCACTTAATATAAATAGTCAAATACCCATAGGTAAAGGTATGGCAAGCTCTACTGCTGATATAGGAGCTACCATAAAAGCTACTTTATCTATGTTAGGTAAAAGTTTGACTGGTGAAGAAATGTCAAAATTAGCAGTAAAAATAGAAGCTACAGATTCATTATTATTAAATAGGCATAGCATATTTAATCCTCTTACAGCAGATATAAAAAAATATTTAGGAAGCATAGATAATACCAAAGTAGTTATATTAGAACCAGATGAAATTTTAAATACAAAACTAATTAGAATGACTCCAAACTATAAAATGTATAAAATACAAAATAGAGAAATTATCCGAAAATCTTTCCAATTATTAGATGAAGGATTTTCTAAAGGCGATTTAAGTTTAGTTGGAGAAGCTTGTACACTTAGTAGTTTGGCGAATGAAAATATACATAAAAAACCATTTTTAAATGATATTATAGATATTTCAAACAAATTTGAATGTTATGGAGTAAATATTGCTCATAGTGGAACAGTTGTTGGAATTTTGATGGATATAGATATGGATGATGAGAGGATAATTCAACATCTAAGAGATACTAAATTATCGAAATACTATAAAAAAATATATACATCTAATATTATAGATGGGAAAATCAGAGAAGAAGTAGAAAATAATATACTAAATTTACAAAAATGATATAAATTATAGAAAAATACTAAAAACAAAATGTTTAAGGAGTTGCGGATATACTATGAAATTAGTAGTAGGAACAAGAGGTAGTAATTTAGCTCTTATTCAAACTAATTGGGTTATAGAACAATTAAAAAAAACAAATCCAAATATTGAGTTTGAAGTAAAAATTATAAAGACAAAAGGAGATTTAATAAAAGATCTACCACTAGATAAAATAGGAGATAAAGGAATATTTGTAAAAGAAATAGAAAAAAGCCTTTTAGATAAAAAAATAGATATAGCAGTGCATAGTATGAAGGATATGCCTTCATATCTTCCTAAAGGTTTAAAATTTACATATTCTCCAATTAGGGAAGATGCAAGAGATGTATTTATATTTAAAGATGGATATAAAACGATAGATGATTTACCTAAGGGTGCAAAAATAGGAACAGGAAGTAAAAGAAGAAAATATCAATTACTAAAATATAGACCTGATTTAGAAATCGTGCCGATAAGAGGAAATATCGAAATGAGAATAAAAAAAATAGAAACCGAAAATCTTGATGGAGTAGTATTAGCAGCGGCCGGATTAAAAAGAGCTGGTTTAGAATCAAAAATAGATTACTATATTCCAATTGATGTTATGGTACCTGCACCAGCACAAGGAATATTAGCGATTGAAATTAGAGAAAATGATAAAGAAACAGAAACTATAATAAATTCTATAAAAGATGATAATACAAATATTCAAATAGATGCAGAAAGAGGTTTCTTGATAGGTGTAAATGGAAGTTGTCATATACCTATGGGTGCCTATTGTGATATAAATAAAGATAAAATTAAATTGACTGGACTTTATGGAGATAAAGATGGCAAAAAAATTATAATTAAATCTCAGGAAGGTAGCATAAAGGATGCATCAAAGATAGGATATGAATTAGCCAAAAGTATATTAAAGGAGTTTGAAAAATAATGAAAGGGAAAGTTTACTTAGTGGGAGCAGGACCTGGGGATTATAAATTAATAACATTAAAAGGATTAGAATGTATAAAAAAATCAGATGTTATAGTTTATGATAGACTTGCAAATATAAATTATTTAAAAGAAGCCCAAAAAGACTGTGAACTTATAAATGTCGGTAAAGAATCAAATAATCATTTATTACCACAGAATCAAATAAATAAATTAATAGCAGATAAAGCTTTAGAAGGAAAAATAGTAACAAGACTTAAGGGAGGAGATCCTTATGTTTTTGGAAGAGGTGGAGAAGAAGGCGAATTTCTCCAAGCACAAAATATAGATTTTGAAGTAGTACCGGGTGTAACTTCAGCAATCGGTGGACTTTGCTATGCAGGAATTCCTATAACTCATAGAGATTATGCATCATCATTTCATATAATAACAGGACATCTTAGAAAAGATAAAAAAGAAAATCCTGATATAAACTGGAATGCATTAGCTAATATAGGAGGTACACTTGTATTTTTGATGGGAGTGTCTAATCTAAAAAATATAAGTGAAAATTTAATAAAAGAAGGCATGTCAAAGGATACCCCGCTTGCATTTATAAGCTGGGCGACTTATCATAATCAAAGAGTAGTAACTACAACTCTTGAAAATTCTTATGAAGTAGCCATTAGAGAAGATATAAAGCCACCTACATTAATAGTAGTTGGAACAGTTGTAAATCTTAGAGATAAATTAAATTTTTTTGAAAATAAATCTTTATTTGGTAAAAATATAATGGTAACTAGATCTAGAAATCAAAATAGTAAGTTAATAGAGAAAATAATAGACTTAGGTGGAAATCCTATAGAAATACCTACAATAAAAATTGAAAAGGTTAAAAATAATATTGAGCTAGAAAATGAGATTAAAAATATTAAAGATTATACATATTTAATTTTAACTAGTACAAATGGAGTAGATATATTTTTTGATAAATTAGATGAAATGGGATTGGATTGTAGAGCACTTGCAAATATTAAAGTATGTGCAATAGGTTTAGCTACATCAAAATCTATAGCCAAAAGGGGCATCAAGGTAGATATAGTACCATCAAAGGCTACAGGGGAATATCTATATGATGAATTAAAAAATATTATAACTAAAGAAGATAAGATTTTAATACCTAGGGCAAAAAATGCTAGAGATTTCTTAGTCAACAAGTTAAGTAAAATATCTAATGTGACGGAAATTATAACATATGAAAGTATAATAGATGATAGTAAAAAAGACGAAGCTATAAAAATTTTGGATGAAGGAAATTTAGATTACATAACATTTGCAAGTTCATCAACTGTGAAAAATTTTATAAAATTAGTTGGAGAAGAAAACAAATCAAAGTTATCTAATACAAAAATAATATCAATAGGAAAAGTAACTACAAAAACTATATTAGAAAATGGATTAGACGTACATAAAGAAGCAAAACAAGCATCTATTGAAAGTATGATAGATGCTATATGTGATTAATACTAGATGAAGAAAGGATTAACAAATGTTAAGAAGACCAAGAAGACTTAGAATGACAAAATCTATAAGAAATTTAGTAAGAGAAACAAAATTGCAAAAGGAAGATTTAATTTATCCTTTATTTATAGTAGATGGTAACAATATAAAAAAAGAAATACCTTCTATGGAGGAGGTTTATCATTTTTCTGTTGATAAATTAGAAGATGAAATAAAAGAATTAGTTGAACTGGGAATAGAACATGTATTACTATTTGGAGTTCCTGATGATAGCAAAAAAGATTGTTGTGGAAGTGAAGCATATAATGATAATGGAGCTTTACAGCAAGCAATTAGAAAAATAAAGGAAGTTGCACCAGAAATGGATGTAATTTGTGATGTATGTATGTGTGAATATACAGATCATGGGCATTGTGGAATACTTACAGAAGATAGATATGTAGATAATGATAAAACATTAGAATATCTATCAAAAATAGCAGTAAGCTATGCTAAAGCAGGTGCAGATATGGTAGCTCCTTCTGATATGATGGACGGAAGAATAGGTGCACTTAGAAATGCACTTGATAAAAATGGATTTGAGATGGTAGCTATAATGGCATATAGTGCAAAATATGCATCAGCTTTTTATGGACCATTTAGAGAAGCTGCAAATTCAGCTCCGTCATTTGGTGATAGAAAAACATATCAAATGGATCCAGCAAATTCTAATGAAGCTATAATAGAAGCAGATTTAGATATAGAAGAAGGTGCAGATATAATAATGGTAAAACCAGCACTTTCTTATTTAGATATTATAAGAAGATTTAAGGATAATTATAATTTGCCAATTGCAGCGTATAACGTAAGTGGAGAATACTCTATGCTAAAAGAAGCAGTCAAAAAAGGTATAATAAATGAAAGTGCAATCTATGAGTCTTTAATGTCTATAAAGAGGGCTGGAGCTACAATTATCATTACTTATTTTGCGAAATATTTAGCTAATATAATAGATAAAAATAGTTAAATTTTTATAAGATTTTATAAAAAATAATTATAATAAAAAAAACTAAAAAAAATTGAATTTTTAAGATTTATATAAATCAAAAAAGAGGGATTATAAACAAAAAAATAATAAAAAATTTATTTAAATGACTTTTTTAGAAATAAAAAGTCATTTGAATAAATTTTTAAAAAATAATGAAAATAAAAATATATCAGAAAATTAAAATTTTTCTTTTTAATATGGAATTTTGTGGTAAAATATTGTATAGTATTCTATAAATGATGAGGTATATTCTTTATGAAATGGATTTCTTCATTACATTATAGAGTTTATAGAAAATAAAAAAGGGAGGAAAAGGTATATGAAAGGTATTATCGAAAAATGGAATAGCGTTAGTTTAGTAAAACGTATCCTTGTAGGTATGGTAATAGGTATTATTTTAGGTTTAGCTGTTCCAAATGTAACTGTTATAGGATTATTAGGTGAATTATTTGTTGGAGCATTAAAAGCAGTAGCTCCAGTATTAGTATTCTTCTTAGTTATGGGTGCATTAGCACAACATAAAGAAGGTCAAAAGAATAACATGGGATTTGTTGTAATTTTATACATAGTTGGGACTTTCTTAGCTGGTTTAGTTGCAGTTTTAGCAAGTTTTATTTTCCCAGTTACAGTTAATTTAGGATCTGCAGTAGCAGCTGAAGGTGCTGCACCAGGTGGAATTGGTGAAGTATTAAAAACATTATTACTTAACGTAGTTAGTAACCCAATAGGTTCAATTGTAAATGCAAACTACATAGGTATATTAGCTTGGGCTTGTGTATTTGGTTTAGCTTTAAGACAAGCTTCAGACAAAACAAAAGATTTCTTATCTGATGTATCAGAAGCAGTAACTCAAGCAGTTAGATGGGTTATAAGCTTTGCTCCATTTGGTATATTAGGTTTAGTTTTCAACGCTATATCAACTAGTGGTTTATCAATATTTATGGATTATGGTAGATTATTAGCTTTATTATTAGGATGTATGGTATTTGTTGCATTAGTAATAAACCCATTAATAGTTTTCTTCTGCATAAGACAAAATCCATATCCATTAGTATTCAAATGTTTAAAAGAAAGTGGAATAACTGCATTCTTTACTCGTAGTTCTGCAGCAAATATACCAGTTAATATGGAATTATGTAAATCTTTAGGATTAAACGAAGATAACTACTCAGTATCTATTCCTTTAGGAGCTACTATAAATATGGGTGGAGCAGCTGTTACTATATCAGTATTATCTTTAGCAACTGTTCATACTTTAGGAATACCTGTAGATATCCCAACAGCTGTAGTACTTAGTATACTTTCAGCAGTATCTGCATGTGGTGCTTCAGGTGTTGCAGGTGGATCATTATTACTTATACCATTAGCTTGTAGTTTATTTGGTATATCTAATGACATTGCAATGCAAGTTGTTGGTATAGGATTCATAATAGGGGTTATCCAAGACTCTTGTGAAACAGGTCTTAACTCTTCTACAGATGCATTATTTACAGCAGCAGCTGAATTCAAAGAATGGAAAGCTGAAGGTAAAGCACTTCCATTTGGAAAAAAAGCTAAACAAGACAAAAAAGTTGGTTAATTAAAACGATTATTAAATTAGAATAAGACAATAAAAAGCTATTATAAAATGGTAAACATTTTATGATAGCTTTTTTTAATATAAATATTTTATATTATAATGAAATAAAAATTTATATAAATAGGAGACTTATTATGCTTTATCCAATAAATTTAGAATTAAATAAAATGAAAATAACTGTAATAGGTGGAGGTAAGGTAGCATATAGAAAAACAGTTAATTTTTTAAATTTTAAAAAGAGAGTAACTGTAATTTCAAAAGAATTTATAGAAGAGTTTAATTTTATAGCAGATAAAATAGATATGATTTTTGATGAATATAAAGAAGAATATATAAAAGATTCTTTTATAGTAATAGTTGCTACAAATAATAAACAGTTAAATTACAAAATAGGTGTTTATTGCAATGAAAATGGAAAACTTGTAAATGTGGTAGATAATAAGGAGATTTCAAATTTTACAGTGCCATCATATTTGAAACGCGGGGATTTTCTTTTAAGTATATCTACGGGAGGAAATAGTCCAGCTTTATCTACAAAAATAAAAAGAGAATTAGAAAAGGTTTATGATGAAGATTTTGGAGAATATGTGAAGCTATTAGGAATTGCTAGAAAAAGAATAATTAAAGAAAATAAAGATATAGAAGTTAGAAGAAAAAAAATTAAAGAGTTAATCGATTTATCTATTGAAGAAGTTAAAGAAAAAATTTAATTCATAAAAAAAAAATAATTTATTGACATAGTTTTAAAATTTATATAATATTTATTATATAAATTATCAAAAAACTCAAAAAATTTAAATTCTATGAAAAAGAAAGTAACATAAGTTGAATTTATAGAGAGCTTAGAATGGTGGAAGCTAAGTACGGATACTTATAGTGAATAGAACTTTGGAGAATGTTATTTGAAATTAGTAGGATAACAGGTAATCTTGCCTTAAAAGATTAAAGTGGATAAGTTTCTTATCAATAAGAGTGGTAACGCGGTCAATTCGTCTCTTGGTTTATGAACCAAGGGGCTTTTTTAATATATGATAAGAATATTTATCAACAAGAGTGGTACCGCGAAATTTCGCCTCTTGAAATAAATTCAAGGGGCTTTTTTGGTAAAAAATAATAAAGGGGATGGAAATAATGAGTAAAGTTAAAGTAGGAATAATCGGAGCAACTGGATATGTAGGTGTAGAGTTAATTAGATTGCTAACTCAACATCCACAAGTAGAGTTATCTGCAATAGGATCAAATTCATTTGTAGATAAAAGTATAAATGAGGTTTATCCAAGTGTAGGTATTGCAAATGATATGAAATGTATGAACAATGAAGATGTAATAAAAAATAGTGATTTTATATTTACAGCATTACCACATGGAGTTAGTGAAGAATTTGTACTTCAAGCCGTTAAAGAAGGTAAAAAAGTAGTAGATTTAGGGGCTGATTTTAGATTAAAAGATGAAGAAACTTTTAAAGAATGGTATAATGTGTCATTTATAGACAAAAAATTACATGAGGAAGCAGTTTATGGACTTTGTGAACATTATGAAGATGAAATAAAGAAAGCTAATGTTATAGCCAATCCAGGTTGCTATGTAACTAGTATATCTCTACCACTTATGCCATTATTAAAATCTAAATTAATAAAAAAAGAAGGTATAGTAGCTGATTCAAAATCTGGAGTTACAGGTGCTGGTAGAGGACTTACATTACTTAGTCATTATCCAGAAATAAATGAAAATATGGTTCCTTATAAAATAGGAAATCATAGACATACACCAGAAATAGAACAAAATTTAACTGATGCAGCAGGTGAAAAAGTTGAAATAATATTTACTCCAATACTTGCTCCAATGAATAGAGGAATATTATCAACTATTTATTGTGAAAAAGTAGAAGGTGTTACAGTAGAAAAAATACAAAAAGAATTAGTTGATTTTTATAAAAATAAACCATTTGTAGATGTACTACCATTAGGACAGGTAGCAACAGTAAAACATGTTAGATTATCTAATAAATGTGCTATATCAGTTCATGAAAATAAATCAAAAGTAATAATTTGTTCTGCTATAGATAATATGGTAAAAGGTTCAGCAGGACAAGCTATACAAAATATGAATTTAATGCTTGGTTTTGATGAATGTGAAGGATTAAGTACTATGGCAACAGCTTTTTAAAAAAATACATAAATAAGGGGGACAAAAAAATTGATGGAGATAATTAAAGGAGGCGTTACAGCAGCAAAAGGATTTACAGCTTCAGGAATGCATGTAGGTCTTAGAAGAAATATTGAAAAAAAAGATATAGCACTTATATATTCAGATACAATGTGCAATGCAGCAGCTGTATTTACTCAAAATAAAATAAAAGCTAATCCAATATATGTTACTAGTAAACATATAGCAGATGGAAAGGCACAAGCAATAATAATAAATAGTGCAAATGCAAATACTTTTAACGGAAAAGAAGGTTTAGAACATGCTTTTAGAATGGCAAAAGCAACAGCTGAAAGATTAAACTTAAAAGCAGAAGATGTTTTAGTTTCGTCTACAGGTGTTATAGGTGAACCTTTAAAAATAGATTTAATAGAAAATAATATAGATGAATTAGCTAATCAACTTAGTAAAAGAGGTCATATGGCAGCAAGAGAAGGAATTATGACAACTGATATGATTAAAAAGGAAATTACAGTATCAATTGACATAGACGGCAAAAAAGTTGTTGTAGGTGGAATGGCTAAGGGATCAGGGATGATACATCCAAATATGGGAACTATACTTGCATTTATAACAACAGACATAGATATAGAGCAACCTTTATTACAAGAAGCTTTAAGATATGCTACAAATAAAAGTTTTAATAGAATAAGTGTTGATGGTCAAACAAGTACAAATGATATGGCAATAGTACTTGCTAATGCAAAGGCTGGAAATACTAAAATAACTGAAAAGGATAGAAATTACGATACATTTTTACAAGCGTTAGTTTATATATGTACAGAGCTTGCAAAATTAGTTGCAAGAGATGGAGAAGGTGCAACTAAATTAATAGAATGTGTTGTAGAAGGAGCACAAACAGAGGAAGTAGCAAATAGATTATCAAAGGCAGTTATAACTTCTACTATGGTAAAAACAGCAGTATTTGGTGCTGATGCCAATTGGGGAAGAATACTATGTGCTATAGGATGTGAAGGCTCTGAATTTGATCCTAATAAGATAGACATATTATTTGAAAGCAAAAAAGGATATGTTGAAGTATGTAAAGATGGTGAACCTTTACAATTTAATGAGAAAAAAGCTAGATCCATATTAGAAGATGATGAGGTAACTATAATAGTTGATTTAAAAATGGGTGATGAAAGAGCTAATGCATGGGGATGTGATTTAACATACGAATATGTTAGAATTAATGGTAGTTACAGAAGTTAATATGGTTAAAATATAAAATTGAAATTGGGGATGATAAAATGAAATTTAATGATGAAAAAGCAAAAATGCTTATAGAAATGTTGCCATATATTGAAAAACACAGTGGAAAAACTATGGTAATAAAATACGGCGGAAATGCTATGAAAAATGAAAGACTAAAAGAATCTGTTATGGAAGATATAATTCTAATGAGTTATGTTGGAATTAATATTGTAGTTGTTCATGGTGGTGGACCAGACATAAATAAAATGTTAGATAGATTAAATATCAAAAGTGAATTTATAAATGGTCTAAGATATACAGATGAAGATACTATGGAAGTTGTACAAATGGTACTTGCAGGTAAAGTTAATAAAGAATTAGTTTCTAAAATAAACCAAAAGGGTGGAAAAGCTGTAGGTCTTTGTGGCATAGATGGAAATATGTTAGTTTGCGAGCCAACAAAACAAGATTTAGGATATGTTGGAAAAATAGTTGAAGTAAATCCTGAAATAATAAGAGATAATCTTGATGCAGGATATATTTCTATGATAGCTACAATAGGTGCTGATAAAGATGGACAAGTTTATAATATAAATGGAGATATAGCTGGTTCTGCTATAGCAGGAGCACTTAAGGCAGAAAAATATATACTTTTAACAGATGTTCCTGGATTATTAGAAGAGCCTTCAATGGATGATAGCTTAATTTCTCATGTATATAAAGAAGATTTACCAATGTTATTTGAAAATGGAGTTATAACAGGTGGAATGATTCCTAAAATAAATAGCTGTATTGAAGCTTTAAATCAAGGGGTTAAAAAGGTACATATACTAGATGGTAGAGTTAGACATTCGATTATAACAGAATTATTTACAGATGCAGGTGTAGGAACTTTAATAGACTAATATAAATTTTATATATACGAAAAATACATATAATTAATATCATTAAAAAGGGAGATGTTTTGAATGGAAATAACACCAAACATTAAGAATATACAAGAAAAATGGGATGCAAATTTTATGAGAACTTATGCTCAAATTCCTGTTGTAATGGAAAAAGGGCAAGGTTCGACTGTAACTGATTTAGATGGAAAAGAATATATAGATTTTACTAGTGGAATAGGTGTTTCTTCTTTAGGATACGGACATCCAGCATTAGTAAAAGCTATACAAGATCAAGCAGCAAAGATTCTTCATAGTTCAAATATATTCTTTAATACACCACATGTAGATGCTGGAGAAAAAATAATTTCTTTAAGTGGTTATGATAAAGCATTTTTTTGTAATTCAGGAACAGAAGCCAATGAATGTGCTCTAAAAATAGCTAGAAAATATAGCGACCAAAAATACGGTTCAAATAGAGGGACAGTTTTAAGTTTAAATAAATCTTTCCATGGTAGAACAATGGCAGCACTTATGGCTACTGGAAAACCAGCTTATCATAAATATTTCCATCCACTTCCAACTGGATATAAATATGTAGATAAAGATGATATAGATGGATTTAAAAAAGCACTAGAAGATGAAACTATTTGTGCATTTATATTTGAAGCAGTTCAAGGTGAAGGTGGAGTTTATCCAGTAGATAAAGAATTTATAGAACAAGCAGTTAAATTATGTCAAGAAAAAGATATAATAGTAATTTGTGATGAAGTTCAAGCAGGTATGGGTAGAACTGGTAAACTATTTGGATTCCAAAACTTTGATGTAAAACCAGATTTAGTTACAATGGCAAAAGGTCTAGCAGGTGGTGTGCCTGTAGGTGGGGTATTAGCAACTGAAAAGGTATCAGATGTTTTAGTTCCAGGAGATCATGGTACAACATTTGGAGGAAATGCATTAGCTATGGCAGCTGCAAATGCTGTTTTAGATGTAGTAGCAAAAGATGAATTTTTAGAAGATGTAACTAAAAAAGGTAAGTATATAATGGATACTGTTAAATCTTGGGGATTAGATGATGTAGTTGAAGTTAGAGGAAAAGGTCTAATGATAGGAATTGAGATAAAAGGTAATGCAGGAGAAGTTACAAAAGTAGCTGCTGATAAAGGTTTATTACTTTTAACAGCAGGAGAACATGTTGTAAGAATTTTACCACCACTTGTAATAACTATGGATGAGATAAATAAAGGTTTAGAAATATTAAAAGAATGTTTATAAATTTAAAATAATAAAAAATAAGGTACTTTTTTATAAGTTATAAGGAAGTACCTTATTTTTTATTATCTTAGAAAATTTATGTCATTTTGAAAAATTATGTTAAAAAAATGATGATTCGTTCAAATTTTAACTATTATAATACAAATATGTAAAAATATGGTATAATAGCGTGGAAGTTTTTAAGATAGTTAATAACTTCAAATTTTAATTTTTATAAAGAAGGGAGATAGAGATGGTTTTTTCAAATTTATTTTTTTTATTTGCTTTTTTACCAGTAAATATAATATTTTATTTTTTGGCTAGAAATTTAAAAGCAAAGAATATAATTCTTATAGTTTTTTCATTATTATTTTATGCTTGGGGAGAACCTTTAGGATTATGGATTTTGATTTTTAGTGCACTTGTTGATTATGTTCATGCACTTGCTATAGAGAAAACTGATAATCAGAAAAAAAGGAAATTACTTTTAATTAATTCAATAGTTATTAATCTTGCATTATTAGGTGTATTTAAATATGCAGGATTTTTTGTAAGTAATATTAATACTATATTTGGATTAAGTTTTGCTGTACCAAATATATCTTTACCAATTGGTATTTCATTTTATACATTCCAAACAATTTCTTATACAGTAGATGTTTACTGCAATAGACTTAAGGCTCAAAAAAGTTTTTCTAAATTTTTAATGTATGTAGCATTATATCCACAATTAATTGCAGGTCCTATTGTTAGATACATAGATATAGAAAGAGAAATTGATAATAGAAAAGTTAATTTAACTTCAATATCTCAAGGTATAAATAGATTTATAGTAGGTTTAGCTAAAAAAGTTATAATTGCAAATAGTGCCGCTGTATTAGTTGCACAATTTATGGATTCTGATTTATCTACAATAGGTGTTTTAGATGCTTGGTTTGGACTATTTATGTATACTATACAAATATATTTTGATTTTTCAGGATACTCAGATATGGCTATAGGTCTTGGTAAAATATTCGGATTTAATTACTGTGAAAACTTCAATTATCCATATATATCTAAATCTGCGACTGAATTTTGGAGAAGATGGCATATATCTTTAGGATCATTTTTTAGAGATTATGTTTATATACCACTTGGAGGAAATAGAAAAAGACAATTATTAAATATATTTGTAGTGTGGTTTTTAACAGGATTTTGGCATGGAGCTAGCTGGAACTTTATAATTTGGGGATTATATTTCGGAACTATAATTTATTTAGAGAAAAAAGTAATATTTAAATTTTCAAAGAAATTGCCATCTATTATTCAGTGGGCATTTTCAATAATCATTATTATGATAGGTTGGGCAATATTCTATTATGTTGATTTAAATAATTTAGGATTATTTTTAAAAGCTTTAGTAGGATTAAATAATAATCCACTTTGTTCAGATACTTTACCAATAACTTTTATGGGTAATTTAGTATTTGTAATAATTTCTATAATTGCATCTACGCCTGTTCCAAGTAATATATTAAATAAATTAAATGGAGAAAAATTTTTCAATGGAAAATTAGATTATGTAAGAATAGTTGTTAATGTATCATTAATATTATGTATAGTATCTATGTTAGTTGGAGAAGGATATAATCCATTCCTATATTATAGATTCTAGGAGGTGATTAGATGAATAATTTATCAAATGAACAAGAAAAAAATATAACTTCTGAGAAAAAGAATATTCGTATTTGTGATTATTTAAATATAGGAATATTTGTATTTATCATGTTATTTTTCTTTATATCAATGTTTTTTACAACTAATGGAGGATTTTCAGAGCAAGAAAAAAGAGATTTAGCGACATTCCCTAAATTATCAGAAATGACTTTAAAAGATTTCTTTGATGGAAAATATTTTTCTCAAATAGATAGTTTCTATAAAGATAATTTTGTAAAAAGAGAACAATTCCTTGCTTTATCAGATAAAATAGATGGTTTAAAAGGATTTGAGAGTGAAATAAAAATGACTGTAGTTTCAAATGATACAACATCTAGTGCAGCAACTGATAGTGAAGAATCAGATGAAGACTTATATCAAAATGTTGAACAGGTAGGTACATTGTTAAGTATAGACAATATAGTTTGTCAAGCTTATGGATTTAATGAACCTGTTGTAAATGAATATGCAGAAATAATAAAGAAATTTGGCGATACTTTAACTAATTCAAATGTTTATAATGTTTTAGTACCTACTCATGTAGAATTTGCATTACCTGCCAAATATGAAAAATTATCAGCTAAACAAAAACCAGTACTTGATTTAGTTAATAGTAAAATAGGAAAAAATGTAACATCAGTAGATGCTTATTCTGTTTTAAAGAAACATAAAAAAGAGTACATATATTTTAAATCAGACCACCACTGGACTCAACTTGGTGCATATTATGCATATACTGCATATTGTAAAGAAGCAGGACTTAAACCTTTTAAATTAGAAGATTTTGAGTCAAAGAAAATAGAAGGATTTTTAGGAACTTTCTATGCAGGATCTAAGGAACAAAAATTACTTGAAGATCCAGATTATGTTGAATATCGTCCTGTTGGGGGAGATTTAACTGCAACTATATACAGAAACAGTGCACTAACTCAAACATTTGAGTATTCACCTTATTCTGATTACTCAGAGGGATCAAATGCTTATGGAGTATTCCTTCATGGAGATAATCCTCTTACAGTAATAAAAAATCCTAAGGTGAAAAATGGTAAAAAGGTTGTTATAATAAAAGAATCTTATGGTAATCCTTTTGCTCCATTATTAACACAAAATTATAGTGAAGTTTATATAGTAGATATGAGATATTTCAAACAAAATCTTGTAAGCTTTGTAAATGAAAAACAAATAGATGATGTAGTATTTATAAATAATATGGTTGCTGTTGGAACTAAAGACCGTGTAAATGAATTAAAGAAATTATATAGTTATTAATAAAGAAATGGCTTCTAAATAAATGGAAGCCATTTTTTTATTATAATTTCATAATTAATGAACAATTTACAAAATGTGTTGATAAACGAACAAATTAGCTAAATGTGATTATTGAATGAAACCTATTAAAATAATAATATAGTTAGTAAAAGCTTTTATTAAAATAAGTGATATTTGTTACATAAACTACAACAAAGTAATGATATAATTGATAATGGATGGGTGAATAAATCGTATAATTATCCAGATAATGGTTAATTATATAAAGAAAAAATAGTGAAAATAAAAGGAGATAACAATGAATATATTAGATAATTTAAGAGAACAGGGTGTAAGTGATGCATTAATTGCTGACATAGAACATTTTAGAAAAGAATATGATGTAAAAGAAGAATTAAAAGAAAGAGTTACAAAATCACCAGCATTTTTTATAGGAAAAGAAATACTAGAAATGTGTATAACTGGAATTTTAGAAGAAGAAAATATATTATTATCTGGTCCTAAAGCTACAGGAAAAAACTTATTATCTGATAATTTATCAGAAATATTCGGAAGACCACAATGGAATACTTCATTTCATATAAATACAGACAGTGCATCTTTAATAGGTACAGATACATTTATAGACAACGAAGTAAAACTTAGACGTGGTTCTGTTTATGAATGTGCAGTAAACGGTGGATTTGGTATATTTGATGAGATAAATATGGCTAAAAATGATGCTATAGTTGTACTTCACTCTGCACTTGACTATAGAAGAGTAATAGATGTTCCAGGATATGAAAGAATAAAACTTCATCCAGCAACTAGATTTATAGGAACTATGAACTATGAATATGCAGGAACTAAGGAATTAAATGAAGCTTTAGTTTCAAGATTTTTAGTTATAGATATACCTGCTGTAGATGAAAATAAATTAAAAATGATATTAAAAAGAGAATTTCCAACTATAAATGAAGATAAATTACTTCAATTTATAGGAATATTTATGGATTTACAACTTAAAGCAGAAAATGGAGAAATTTCAACAAAAGCAATTGATTTAAGAGGTATGATAGGGGCTTTAAAAACTATAAAAAGAGGTCTAAAACCAACTCTTGCAATTAATATGGGTATAACAGGAAAAACTTTTGACATTTATGAAAAAGAAATGGTATCTGATATCATAAAAACTAGAATTCCAGAAGCTTGGGAAAGTTCAGATATATTCCCAAATGATTAATTAAAAGGGTGATTTATTATGGCAAATGGCTTAGATTGGATATTTAATGAATATGAATTTGACAACAGAGTAAATAATTTAGCTTGGACAGTTTCTGGAAAATATGATGAGGAAATAGATATAGCGGAGAAAGATTATAGTTCAAAGAATGCATCTATGTACTATGCAATAATTGCAGGTGCTAGAAGAAAATATGTTGATTGGGAAACTGTTAAAAAGTTTTTAATGAATAGAATTAAATCAGGATATCATAAGGATATACTACTTACAATATTACAAATAGTATTAAATGATATATCTGAAAAAAAGGTAATAGAAGAAAGACCAGGAGTTGTAGACATAAGAAATAAGGCCTATGATGATATTTTAAAAAGCTATTCAAAGGTACATCATGAAAATATTTTAGATATGCTAAAATACACTTATGTTTTACAACAAATGGATAGACATCCTGTTATGGATAGATTAACTAGAAAGATACTTAAAGCAATTGAAGAAATAGATTGCAATCAAGATATAATGCACATATTAAAAAGTATTGATGAAATATATATTACATATTTTGAACATATAGTTAATAGACAAAATCAAAATGTAGAATTTGCAGAAGAAAATATAAAACAGGCTGAAGTTGATTTTGATACTTTTGCAGATTTTATGTTGGAAGAATTATATAGTGAACAAGAAGTTAAGACTGTTGAAAATGAAATACAAAATATAAATGGAAGAATGGTAGTCGATGGAATCGGAGAAGAAATTGACAATATAGATTTAGAAAGTACGCCAAACAGAACTATATTTATAGATGAAGAAATGTTAAACAAAATATATAAGAGAGTTGAATATTATTATGGACAATCTTATTTAAATGAAAGTGAAAGAAGAAAAATTGAATCTAGGCATTGTAGAAATGTCCATGAAGGATGTAGAATTCATTTTACTGATGGAGTTTTAAGATCTCCTTGTGACAATGCATTTCAACTAAAATATGTAACTAGACAAAAAGAAAATAATCTTTTTGAATTTCAATTTAAATTAAAAACATTTAGAAGACAGATAAATAAATTGAAAGAAAGTTTATCTAGATTATTAGTAGAAGAGAGTGCATCTGATAGAGTTTATTCTGATTGTGGAACTATTTATGCTAATAAGGCATGGCGTATAGGGAGAAGCAGTAATAATAGAGTTTTTTACAAAGATATAGACAATGGAAAAGGTAGATATGTAATAGATATATTACTTGATTCAAGTGGTTCGCAAACTTCTAAACAATTTATGGTAGCTATACAGGCTTATATAATGGCAACAGCTCTTACTTTAGCTGGAATACCTAATAGAGTTATGGGATTTCAAAGCTTTTTAGATTATACTATACTAAAAAGATTTAGAGATTATAATGATGATGTAAGAAAATGTGAAGATATATTTGAGTATTACTGTTCTGGAAATAATCGAGATGGTCTTGCAATAAAAGCTACTTGTGATGGACTTTTAGAAAGAGATGAAGAAAATAAAATTTTAATTATACTTAGTGATGGCAAACCTAATGATGTAAAAATTGGTAAAGATTCTTCTAGAAGTATTAGAGGAGAGATGGCATACAAAGGTGTAGTTGGAATTAAAGATACTGCCACAGAAGTTAGAAGAGCTAGAAAACAAGGCATAATGGTATTAGGAGTATTTACAGGAAAAGAAGAAGATTTAGAAGTAGAAAAGAAAATTTACGGAAAAGATTTTGTGTATATAAAAGACATACAAAGATTTTCAGATATAGTTACAACTTACTTGAAAAAAATAATTACAAATTAAATAACAACAAATTTTCTAAAATTTGTTACATTTTTGATAATATGTGTTATTATTATAAATAATAGAATATTTAAATGTATTTTAGGTTCTATATTAGATTAATAGGGAAAGAGGTGTAAATCCTCTACAGCCCCCGCTACTGTAAAGTTGACGAAACTCTTAAAGCCACTGTGACAAATGTTATGGGAAGGTGAGGAGTAGGATGATACTAAGTCAGGAGACCTGCCTATAATATAAAAGAAGTTTCTTCGGGGAGAGGGAGTATGTCTTATTAAAATATATAGTATATTTGCCTAGCCGAAGACGCTAGGCTTTTTTATTATTTAATAATAATTTAAAAGCAAATAAATTAACTTAATTAGCCCTCAACCTATTTTTAATAATAGTTTGAAAATAAAATAACCCTTAACCTATAATAGGTACCTCAAAATCTCTCCAAAGGTTTTGAGGATTTTTTTTGTTTTAAATTATTTACTAATGTAAATATTTAACAGTGAAAAATGATGTAAATAATGGGAATTACTATAAAATATTGACCTATTGTATTTATAATGATACATTTTTATATATAATTTTTTTGTGATATAGAATTATATATTGCAAATCAAAATAGTATTTATGAATATAAATAGGAGGGATTACTATGGTAAATACAAATGTAGCTATACCTTTATCCAAGAATAAGAAAAAAATGGTTCAACTTGGATGTATATGCTTAATGCTTTCGATTTCAATGTTTGGATTAAGTTTATCAACATTACAAGCACCTATATTAGAAGAAATGAATGCGATGAGTTATTTTTCGTTGCTTACTGTATTTTCTTCTTTAGGTCTTGCTATAATGACTCCAATTGGAGGAAAATTAGGAGATTTATTAGGAAGAAGAAACATTGTTATAGCATCGGGAACTGTATGTGCAATTTGTGGAATAGGAATGGGATTTGTGCGTTCTTTAGTTCCATTTATGATACTTCGTTTATTTCTTGGAGTAGCACAAGGGGCTTTTACGGCAGTTCCGTTTATACTTGCTAGAGAAATAAATGAACCTAAAGATGTACCAAAAGCGATGGGACTTTTATCAAGTGCAGTTGCTGTTGGAGGATTTGCAGGAAGTATAATTGCAGGGATATTAACTGATATGGGATTATTAAGTGTAGCAATAATGTTCCCAGCAATACCATTAATTTTAGGTGTTGTTTTGATAGGTTTAAATCTTCCAAATAAAAAACGTGAAGGAAAAGTTAGTATAGATATAAAAGGGATAATAGCTTTAACAGTTTGCTTATCTGGTATATTATTATCACTTAATTACGGGCCTAGAGTTGGATGGACAAATCCAAGTATAATAGTTGGTTTTTTAATAGGTATAATAGCTCTTTTCTTACTTATAAAAGTTGAAAATAAAGCCAAAGAACCTATAATACCAATGAGCTTATTTAAAAACAAAAATTATACGACTTTATTAATAGTTGGTTTTATAAGTTATTTCTATATGGGAGCTATGAATGTATATGCACCACTTGCAGTTCAAAGAGTAATAGGTGGATCTACAGCAGTTTCAGGAGCATTACAAATGCCACGTACAATAATTACAATTTTATTACCTACAGTAGCTGGTATATGGGTAGGTAAAAAAACACAAAATACTTGGAAAGCCATGATCTTTGCAACTTTATTTGTAGGAATTCCATTCTTGGCTATAGGATTTACAACTACATCTACTCCAGTATTAATATATTTTGTGGCACTTGCTATGACAGGTGTAGCTGAAAGTTTTAGAGCAGTTGCAATAACTCCAGTAGCTCAGTCAACATTATCTCCACAAGATTTAGGGGTTGGAACTTCTCTTGTAAATTTTGCCAACTCATTATCGGGGTTAATATCAGCTGCAGTTTTTGGAATAGCTTATGATATGAATACAAGTATAAATCCTGAAAATGTATCGAATATAGCATCTGGTGTTAATTCGGTATTTTTAATAGCATCAATAGTATCTTTTGTTGGACTTGCTATAGTAGTATTAGTAGTAAGAAAGCAAATTAACTCAAAATTAGATATTGAAAATGAAGAAAAAATTTCAAAAGCAGCTTAGATAATTACCTAACCTATTAAAGGGTTAGGTTTTTTTTATTAAAAAAATTTAATTGATTTTTTAAATTATTGACAAATAAAAAAACATATTGTACTATTGTATTATAGTATTAATACAGTAGGAGGTGTTAATATGGAATGGCAGATTGATAATAATAAACCTGTGTATATACAGATTGTTGAGCAGTTGAAGATGAAAATAATTTCGGGTGAAATTGAATTAGATTCTAAATTAGATTCTGTTAGAAATCTAGCTGCAAATGCTATGGTAAATCCAAATACTATGCAAAAAGCACTAGCAGAGCTAGAAAGGCAGGGATTTGTATATTCAAAGAGAACTAGTGGAAGATTTGTTACAGATGATAAATCTTTGATAGATAAAGAGCGAAAAAATTTAGTAAAAGAAAGTGTAAAAGCATCGTTAGAAACTCTTGTAAATTTAGGATATACAAAAGAAGAAATAATTAGTTTGATAGAAGAAATATTAAAGGAGGGAAAATATGAGTAATATAGTTGAATTTAAAAATGTTTATAAAAAATACGGTAAATTTGAAGCTTTAAAAGGGATAGACATAAAAATTCCTAGAGGAAAAATAGTTGGACTTTTAGGACCAAATGGAAGTGGAAAAACAACTATGATAAAGATGATGAATGGCTTACTTACGGCAACTGAGGGAGAGATTCTTATAAATGATATGAAGCCTAGTGTAGAAACTAAAAAAATTGTTTCATATCTTCCAGAAAAAACTTATTTAAACGATTGGATGAAAGTAGGAGATATAATTGCATTTTTTAAAGACTTCTATGAAGATTTTGATGAGCTTAAAGCTCTTCAAATGCTAAAAACTCTAGATATTGATCAAAATAGAAAATTAAAAACTTTGTCTAAAGGTACAAAAGAAAAAGTACAATTGATTTTAGTTATGTCTAGAAAAGCTGATTTATATATATTAGATGAGCCTATAGGTGGAGTTGATCCAGCAGCTAGAAGTTTTATATTAGATACTATACTTAAAAACTTTAATGAAAATTCTACATTGCTAATAGCAACTCATTTAATAAGTGAGATAGAGAATATATGTGATGAAGTTATATTTTTAGCTTATGGGGAAGTAGTTCTACAAGGTGACGTAGATGATATAAGAGCTAAAAAACAAAAATCAATAGATGCAATATTTAGGGAGGAATTTAGATGCTAGGAAAATTAATGAAATACGAAATAAAGTCTTGTGGAAGAATATTTTTTCCGCTTTATATAATAGTATTGTTATTTTCAATACTTAGTGGTTTATTTATAAACTTTGATGATGGAATGCATAATTTTGAGATAATATATGTAATTGGAGTTTTAGTGGCATTTGGATTATTTGTAGCTATGGTAGTATTGACTATAGTATTTATCGTGCAAAGATTTAATAAGAGCTTTTTGGGAGATGAAGGATATTTAATGTTTACATTACCAGTATCACAAAAAAAATTAGTATTATCTAAATTTTTTACTTCATTAATATTTATAATAATGACTTCAATAGTAGTATTAGCTTCTATTTTCATAATAGCTATTACGGCAAGCTACAAATTAAATGATGTAATTGATATTGCTGCTATACTTGGTACAACTGGAACAATAATAGTTGACAATCTATTAAACATAATCTTTTATATATTTAATATACTTGTAGATTATTCAGTATTTATATTAACTATATATTTAGCTATTACAATAGCACATTTACCTACTTTTTCTAAACATAAAATCATATCAGTTTTAGGAGCTCTTATAATTTTAAGTATAATTCAAACACTTGCTTTAAATACAGTAGATTTAATTATGCCAGATGTATTGACTGAACAAGTAGAAACTATACTTGATAAGCTATTATTACAAAATTCATTTAATGTACGATTATTCTGCAAGGTAGCATTATCTGTTACTTCATATCAAATTGCAGTATTTATAGTAAACTTAGTAATTGCAATAGCATCATTCTTTGGAATAAGCTACTTATTAGAGAATAAACTTAATTTAGAATAAATATATATATAATATTAAAAATATACCTTTTGATTATAGTTAAAGCTATTATCAAAAGCGTATATTTTTTTTATGAAAATTTTTTTGAGGTAAATCTCTTTCAATTATTTAATAGATAGTCTAAAATATGTCTATACTCTAAATAATATGAGAACTAGAAACGGAGGAGCATAATGATTTTAGATACAATTGAGATGCTGAACCCTGCCCAAAGAGAAGCTGTCGAACAGACGGAAGGACCAATATTAATTCTTGCTGGTGCAGGTTCGGGAAAAACTAGAGTTTTAACTACTAGAATAGGTTATTTAATGGAAGTAAAAAAAGTTAAAGCAGAAAATATTTTAGCTATAACTTTTACCAATAAAGCTGCTAATGAAATGAGAGAAAGGGTAGAAGAAACCTTAAAGGATGAAGATACTAGTGCAATGTGGATTACTACATTCCATTCTTGTTGCGTTAGAATACTTAGAAAAGCTATAAATAAAATTGGATACAATAGAAGTTTCGTTATATATGATAGTTCAGATCAGTTAACATTAATAAAAGACTGTATGAAGGAATTAAATTATAGTGATAAGGCTATGGATCCTAAATTTGTAATAAGCGTAATATCAAATGCAAAGGACAAACTTATAAATCCTAAGCAGTTTAGAGAAATACATAAAGGAGATTTTTCAAAAACAAAAATAGCGGATGTATATGCACTTTATCAAGATCGTTTAAAAAGAAATAGTGCACTTGATTTTGATGATTTAATATCAAAAACTGTAGAATTATTTAAGGAATGTGAAGATGTACTTGAATTTTATAGAAATAGATTTAGATATATAATGGTAGATGAATATCAAGATACCAGTCGAGCACAATACGAGCTTATTAGATTACTTGCTCAAGGTCATCAAAATATATGTGTAGTTGGTGATGATGATCAAAGTATCTATGGTTGGAGAGGTGCAGATATTAGAAATATATTAGAATTTGAAAAGGATTATGATAATGTTCATGTAATCAAATTAGAACAAAACTATAGATCTACTCAGATTATACTTGATGCAGCTAATTACTTAATTCAAAATAATATAGAGAGAAAAAGAAAAAGACTTTGGAGTGAAAAAAAAGAAGGTCAATCAATAAAAATTCAACTAGCAGAGGATGAAGTACAAGAAGCTGAATTTATAGCAAATACTATTAATATGATGGTAAGAGCTGAAGATAGAGAATATAGAGATTTTTCTGTTTTATATAGAGCTAATGCACAAGCTAGACCTATAGAAGATGCACTAAATAGAAACCAAATTCCATATAACATATATGGAGGAACTAAATTCTATGAAAGAAAAGAAATAAAGGATTTGGTTGCTTATTTAAGAGTTATACAAAACCCTCAAGATGATATATCTCTAAAGAGGATAATAAATGTTCCTAGAAGAGGTATAGGCCTTAAAACTATAGAAAAAATAGAAGACAGGGCAAGTTTAAAGGAAGAAAGCTTATATTCAGTACTTATAGATATAGATGGAAACTCTGACATATCTAGAAAAGCTAAAGCTAGCATAAATAGCTTTGTAGATATGATGTCTACTTTTAGAAGCTTAAAAGAAATTTATCCAGCAAGTAAAATGATTGAAAAGGTAATGGATATAACTGGATATTTAGATGAATTAGAAAAAGATAAAAGTGAAGAGTCACAAGATAGAATAGAAAATTTAAAAGAATTTATATCTGTAGCAATGGAATTTGAAAGTAAAAATGAAGATACTAGCTTGGAATCTTTTTTAACTAATGTAGCCCTTTCGTCAGAACCAAATGAGGAAGAGGAACACGCTGATAGAGTTTCTTTGATGACTATACATTCAGCTAAAGGATTAGAATTTCCTATAGTATTTTTAACTGGTATGGAAGAAAAATTATTCCCTATAGCTAGAGCAATATCTTCTATGCAAGATACTCAAATAGAAGAAGAGCGAAGACTTTGCTATGTTGGTATAACTAGAGCTAAGGAAGAATTATTTATGACTATGACATCTAAGAGAACTTTATATGGTAGAACTAATCATTCTATAGCATCTAGATTTATAGAAGAACTTCCTGAAGGTAATGTTGAAAGACTTAATAAAGTTCAAAAGGAAATTTCTTATTCAAAAGCTAGTTATAATATGCTTGATAAATATACTAAAAAATATATGAATAGTGTGAATAAATCACAAGTTGCTCAAAAATCAAAAGCTATAATCAAACAAAAGACAGAAGTGGAAGATTTGGATAATCTTAAGTTGGGAAGCAAGGTTCATCATCCTAAATTTGGAACCGGAACTGTTGTGGCTATAAAAGGATCTGATGTTACTATAGCATTTGAAAATAAAGGTATCAAAACAATAAATAAGGAATATACAACAATAGATTTAGTAAAATAGTTTTTATTGGGAGTGATAATAATGAGTATAGGACTTTGCCTGCCAGGAGGGGGAGCAAAAGGAGCTTTTCAGGCTGGCGTTTTAAAATCATTATATGATAGAGGTATAAAAAAATATGATTCATATGCTTGCACATCTATAGGAGCTATGAATGGTTATTACTTATACACAAACAATGTGGATAAATTAGAAAAAATGTGGACAACTGACAGAAAAAATGAGAAAAAAGTCTTTAAATCTGTGGATAATGTTATAGATAATAGTGAAGATTTTAAACCTTTATACGAATTAAAAAATAATACAATAAAAAATAGTTCGAGATTTTATGTCAATTTTCTACAAGTAGAGGATAAAATAGGAAAAGAAGAAATAGTAGATATATCAAATTTTGATGACAAAAGTAAGGTGGATTATATAAAATATAGTTGTGCACTGCCTTATCATGAAGAAGGAAGATTATTTTCGATAGAAGAAGTAAGACAATATATAAGCGAAGGTAAATTTGACGGAAAAAATTTAGATGGAGGTATGGCACGAAATACATATTTTGATCCACTTCTTGAGGATAATGTGGATAAGATATTAATAATATCCACAAGACATAATTTTAAATTACCTGATAAAGTATTGGAAAAAATAGATGGGGATAAAATAGTAATAATATCTCCAAAAACTTCTGTGGACAATAAAGAAATGTTGAATTTCACTAGAGATTTATGCACAAAAATGTATGAAGAAGGATACGAAGCTGGCAAATGCTTTGACTTAAATTTACTCAACAAATAATATACTATTTTCTAAATGTGGATTTATTTTTCTATAAAATAGTATATAATAAAATATGAAAACTTTAACAAAAGAAAGGCGAGGTAATTAAAATGGAAACTAAGAACCCTATAGTTACTATAGAAATGGAAAATGGAGATAAAATGGTAGCAGAATTATATCCACATATAGCTCCAAATACAGTAAATAATTTTATAAGCTTAGTTCAAAGTGGATATTATGATGGAATAATATTCCACAGAGTTATAGCTGGATTTATGATACAAGGTGGATGCCCAAATGGAAATGGAATGGGTGGACCAGGATATTCTATAGCTGGAGAATTTACAAACAATGGATTTACAAACAATTTAAAACACGAAAAAGGTGTTTTATCAATGGCTAGAACTATGCAACCAAATAGTGCAGGTTCACAATTCTTTATAATGCATCAAAGAGCTCCACACTTAGATGGAGAATATGCTGCATTTGGTAGAGTAATAGAAGGATTAGATGTAGTTGATAAAATAGCTTCAGTTAGAGTAAATAGAATGGATAAACCACTTGAAGATCAAAAAATGGCAAAAGTTACTGTAGAAACTTTTGGTGTTGAATATCCAGCAGTTGAAAAAATGTAATTGTAGATGATTATTTAAATACTATTTACTTTTATATTAACATGAATTAAAATAGTTTAATAAGTCTTAAAGACATAGAAAATATACACCTTGGTGACAAAGGCAAAATATAAACTGTAAATTAAGAAGGTTATTGTGAATATCATATTCATAGTAACCTTTCTTATTTTGTACAAAATTAAGTTAAGCTGTAGATATTTATTGTTGTATTGATTTATAGGTAGTTATATATATTATGAATAAAAGAAATTTAAGATAATATTTTATAGCGTATAATTAATAATATTTTTTGGGAAAATAATGATATTGGTTATTAAAAATGGATAAAGTGACATAAATTATAAATATAGATTTATTTATAATTTAAAGAGGAGGGTGAAAGATGAGAAATTTTATTATTTCAACAGATTCAACAGGAGATTTATCAAGTTCTTATTTAGAAGAAAATAATATATTAATTCATCCGTTATATTATATTTTAGATGGAGAAGAGTACATACCAGGTGAAAAAGATATGCCTGTGAAAGATTTTTATAAAGCATTAAAAAAAGGAGAGATGCCTACAACAAGTGCAGCTAATCCTGAAAGTATAATTGCAAAAATGAAAGATAAAGCTAAACAGGGGTATGATGTACTTCATATAAGTTTTTCATCAGGATTGAGTTCAAGCTATAATGTTACTGAAATCTGTGCAGAGGATGTAATGAAGGAATTTCCTGAAACTAAAATAATAATAATTGATTCTTTATCAGGTACAGTTGGTCAAGGATTTCTAGTTATGAAGGCAGTTGAAATGAAAAAACAAGGAAAAACTATAGATGAAATAGCTACATGGTTAAATGAAAATAAAAGAAATGTAATACATGAGTTTATAGTATCCGATTTAAATCATTTGTTTCGAGGGGGAAGACTTTCAAAATCTGAATCTGTTTTGGGAACAATGTTTAATATACAACCTATACTACATATGGATAATGACGGTAAATTAGCTAATATAGCAAAAGTAAGAGGAAGAAAAAAAGCAATAAATACATTAGTAGATAATATAGAAAAAAACACAAATACAAAAGATTTAAAAGAAATATTTATATCTCATGGTGATTGTATAGAAGATGCTCAGTATCTAGCAGACAAAATAAAAAATAAATATGAAATAGAAAATATAATTATTAGAGATATTTGTCCGACTATAGGTGCACATACAGCACAAGGTACAGTTGTAGTTGCCTATTTTGGAAATAAAAGATGTTAATTATTAAAAAAGGGAAATTTCAAAATAGATTGTAAAAATCTATTTTTGAATTTCCCTTTTAAATATATAGACTACATATTTTTAACAGCTGTAGTTAATTTTGGAACTAATTGTTTCTTTCTAGAAACTACACCATCAGCAAATACACCTTGGTCAGCTTCCACGCTGAATGCTTCAGCTATTACTGAATCATTAGCTTTGTATAGTAGGTAAGAACCTTCTTTGATTATATCAGTTATAGCTAATACTAACATATCGTATTCAGTTGAATTTATATAAGATAAGTATTCATCTTTTTTGTTTAATATAGAATCTATATCTAGAGTCATAACTTGTCCTATACCAACTCTTTTTCCACTCATATTGAATTCTTTGAAGTCCATGTTTACTATTTCTTCTATAGAGAATTCATCTAAAGAAGTACCAGCTTTGAACATATCCATTCCATAAGCTTCGTAGTCAACATCAGCTATTTTAGCTAATTCTAAAACAGCTTCTTTGTCTAATTCAGTAGTAGTTGGAGATTTGAATATTAAAGTATCTGATAATATTGCAGATAATAATAAACCAGCTATTTCTTTAGGAACTTCTACATTGCTTTCTTTGAATAAGTTGTATATTATAGTAGAACAGCATCCAACTGGTGAAATTTTTACTGATATTGGTAGATCAGTAGCTATACCACCTATTTTGTGATGGTCAACTATTTCAACTATGTTAGATTCTTCTATACCGTCAGCACTTTGAGCAAATTCATTGTGGTCAACTAATACAACATTTTTCTTAGAAGGATTTAATAGATGTCTTCTAGAAACTAATCCTAAGAACTCATCTTTGTCATTTATAACTGGATAAGCTCTGAAGTTTGTATCAAGCATAGTTTCTTTTACATCATCCATATAGTCGTTTTCATTGAATACAACTAAATTTTCTCTTGTTATTATATCTTCTATTTCTGCACATTGGTTTATTAAGTTTGATGCAGTGTATGTATCACAATCAACAGATATAACTGTTACACCGTTAGCTTTAGCAAGAGCAGATAATTCTTCGTTAAGAGGAGTTTTACCTGTTAATATTAATAAAGCAACTTTAGTGTCGATAGCATATTCTATGATATCGTATCTATTACCAACTATAGCTATGTCACCTTCATGTAAAAGGTTCATTATTTCTTCTATTCCGTAAGATAATGTAGTTACTCTTCCGCTGAAAGTATCATTACATTTAACTAATACTTCACCTTTTAGGTTGTAACAAACATTTTCTAGAGGTATATTAACTTTTCTGAAGTGTTGGAACATTAAACTTCTAGCAATTTCTACCATAGTTATGATACCTTCAAATTTACCTTCAGGTGATACTACTGGTAAAGTTTTTGTTCCTTTTTCTATCATTGTATTGTAAGCATTTAATACTGAATCACTAGGTTTTAAAGATTTTACTTTATCGTAATCTAAATCCTTAACTTGTATTTTTACATCACTAAGAACTTCAGGAGCTTTAACACCAAAGTAGTTTAAAGCATATTGAGCCTCTTTTCTTACTTCTCCTAAAGCATAAGGAGTAGCTTTTACTCCTAATTGATTTTTTAAGTATGCTAATGAAATAGCAGAACATATAGAATCTGTATCAGGACTCTTATGTCCAAAAACTAATAAACTCATATAAATAACTCCTTTCAATTTATCTCAAAATTAATTATAAAAATTCTTATTTAATGAGAATTTAAAATCGTAAATTTTTTATTATTATTTAGTTCATTATAACAAATAGCGGACGAGATTTGTTCATATAAAAAAAATAATGTATAAATTAACTACAATTTTTATTAAATTTATTTTATTTATGTAATTATATAATAAATAAAAAAATTAATATAGTATATGTCTAGCTTTGCAACTTGGATATTATTACCTTTTCGTATTCGTTTTTGATGGAAAGTATGTGATTAGATAAGTCTATTTCAAAGTTAGCAAAGGCAGAAAATAAATCAATATCTCTCATTAGGTGGATAGTAATAGTGTTTATGTTTTTATTAATTCTAAGTAGTATAGATCTTACATAGGGAAATTGTATTCTAGAATTAAAAAAATCACACTTACCTATGTTTATATCTAAACATCTGTAATTTACATCAACATATATATCTATGTCATCATCTTCTTCTCTAATTGTTCTATATTCAAAATCGCAATCTATTTTTATTTTACCTATTTCGATCATTGTACCCTCCAAGTTAGTTTTTATCATATCTAAGGTATCATACAATATAAAATATTATCAAGGCTTATATGAAAAATAAGAGCTTTCATCCGGGAATGAAAGCTCAAATAAATTGGGGGAGATTGAGTTAAATATTTAAATTACATTATTATTATTGTCAAATTTATAGATTATATACATATTTATAAAAAATATAAAAAAAAACTATATCAAAATATATAACTTTTGATATAGCTTTATATATACTAGTTTAAAATTTTACTATCTTCTAGGATTTATAAAAGAAGCACCTAAATATTTTTTGATATCTTCGTCAGATGAAAAATCATCAATTAATATTTCTCTATCAGAATCTTCAAGTATTACTAGAACTTCGCAATTTCCTTTTAAAAATGCTTTTTTTACAGTTTCTTCTTTCACTTCTCTTACTTTAGTGAAACCCTTTTTAGTTTTTTCAAAATCCTTAGTAAAGTAGCTTTCCATCATGTTTATAATTTTAGTATATCTATTCATATCTATCTAACCTCCTAAATTTATATTCAAAAATATGTTATAATAAGTTTTTGTATTAACTTAAATAATTATAACAAGAGGAGAAATTTATGGCTAGTATAAAAAAGCTTGAAATACTTAAAAGTATAAAATTTTGTGAAGAAAATGGTTATTTTGAAAAATTAAATGATATATATGACACATTGCCAAAGGGAGATTGCAGTGGATGTGGAAATTGTTGTATGGAATCTGTTGGAATAAATTTAATCGAATTTTTTAATATATATAGATATTTAGAGTCTAGAGATGAACTTAGAGAAAAGTCTATAAAGAGAATAATTGATTATTATTTTTTAGAGCTTATAAATAAGAATACATGTCCTTTTAGAGATGAAAATAATAGATGTTTAATATATGAGGTAAGACCTTTAAATTGTAGATTATTTGGTCATTGGAAAAAGGAGGATTACAATAAAAATTTAGAAAGAGTAATAAATCAAAATAAAAAATATAAGGATTATTTAAAAAAAGACTATGGAATCGACATAAGTAAAGAGGTTTTAAATTTTTCTATAAAATACTGTGAAAAATTCAAACCAGAATTTGATTATTTGTCAAAAGAAAATAGACTTAGCTTTGCAGATGATATTATGATTCTTGATTCGAAAATTTTGGCAAGTGACTTAATAGATATTTCCTATAGAGATAGAGGTATAGTTGAATATTTTATAGAGTATCTTATGAACTGGGATTTTGCATATAAAATTAAAATTAGAATAACTAGGGAAAAAAATCTGAAAGTTGTAGATAAATTGAAAAAAATTTTAAAGTAATTAGTTATTAGGATTTTATGTAGATAATTTCATATTATGTTAATTTTACATGTTATAATATAGAAGTATTTTAATAAAGTAGAGGTATATTTTTATGAAATTACAAAAGGTAAAAGGAAATACATATTATATAAAAGGCGGAACTAATACAGGTGTATATTTATTTGAAAATAATAATGCATTAATAATAGATCCAGGACTTAATGGTCTTAGACCTAAAACGATGATGGAAATGTTTAAAAGAGAAAATATGAGGTTAAAATATATTATAAACACTCATGAGCATGAAGATCATTGGGGAGCTTGTTCACAAATTAAAGATCAAGACTCAGACGTTGAGATTTTATCAACTGAATACGCAAAAATTTTTATAGAAAAACCAGAACTTTTTTCAAACTTTATTTTAGGAGGAAAAAGTAATAAATTTTTAATTGAAAAACTTTCACATAGAAAATTTAAAACAATATCTATAGACAATGTTATATGTGAAGGTGATTTACAAAAGGACGGTCATAATTTTAAAATTATAGATTTAAAAGGGCATACTCCTGGCAGCATAGGCGTATTAACTGAAGATAAGGTATTATTTGTAGGAGATTTATTAATAGGAGAAGAAACCTTTTCTAAATACGATTTACTATTTTTACAGGATGTAGATGAATATTTAAAATCACTAAATATTGTACAATTGTTAGATTTTGATTATATAGTTTTAGCACATGGAAAAAAAGTTTTAGATAAGCATGATGCAACTTTACTTATAAGAAAACATAGAGAGGCTATATATAAATACTTAAAACAAATAAAAGAAAATTTAAAGACTCCTATGAATATAGATATGCTACTTAAAAAAATTATAAAAGATAATAGTTTAACTTACAATTATAAAGAGTATTATTTTTTAAGAACATCGGTAGTATCTTTTATAAGTTATCTAGCGGATTTAGATGAAATAAGTTATGAGTTAATTGATTCAGATTTGCTTTATAGTACAAAAACAAAATAAATTATGGTAAAATAGTTGTAGTTAATTTATTTGACGGAAGGTGAGTAAGTGATATGAATTACGAAAAATGGGATGAAATATTGGCTCCTTACCAACATGCAGTTGAAGAACTTAAAGTAAAGTTTAAAAATATACGAAAAGAATTTTTAACTAAAGGTGAATATTCACCAATTGAATTTGTTACAGGAAGAACTAAAAAAATATCTTCTATAATATCTAAGGCTAATAGATTAGATACAAATGATATAGAAGGAATGATAGATGATATAGCAGGCATAAGAATTATGTGTCAGTTTGTTGAGGATATATATACTATTGTTGATTTAATTAAAAATAGAACGGATATGACCGTTATAAATGAAAAAGACTATATTACTAATTTTAAAGAAAGTGGATATAGAAGTTATCATTTAATAATAAAATATCCAATAAATTCAATTGCAGGATCTAAGGAGATACATTGCGAAATACAAATAAGAACTCTTGCTATGAACTTTTGGGCTACTATAGAGCATTCTCTAAAATATAAATATGAACATTACATACCAGAAAATGTTGCACTTAGACTTAGAAGAGCAGCTGATGCAGCTTTTTTATTAGATGAAGAAATGAGTGAAATAAGAGAAGATATTATGAAAGCTCAAGTAATGTATCAGGCCAAATCTGTTACATTAAAAGATGTACTTAAAAAAATACAAGAGCTTTATAATTTAGGAGAAATAAGTAGTGCTCTTAAATATCAAAGAAGACTAGATAAAATAGATAGTGAGAAGGATATAGATGAAATAGTTGCTTTAAAAGAAGAAATTGATTATATATTAGAAGATTTTAAAACACATAGAGTTGAAGAAAAATAATAGTGCTGTCTTAATTTTTGAGACAGCTTTTTAACTTTATAAATATATATTTTAGAAAGGAATGAATTTATGAGTTTATATGCGATAGGAGATTTACATTTTTCTACTAAAAATCCTAAACCTATGAATATATTTGGAAACAATTGGGACAATCATCAAGAAAAAATAATTGAAAACTGGAAAGACACTGTAAAAGAAGAGGATACAGTTTTAGTTTTAGGAGATACTTCTTGGGCTATGACTTTAAATGATGCAAAAGAAGATTTAGATATAATAAAATCTCTTCCAGGAAAGAAAATTTTTATAAAAGGAAATCATGATTATTGGTGGGCATCTCTTACAAAAGTAAATAACATGTATTCAGATGATGATATGAATTTTATCCAAAATGGATATTTCATGTATGAAGATTATGCTATATGTGGAAGTAGAGGGTGGCTTTGTCCTAATGAAGTTAAATTTGATGGAAATGATTTAAAAATATATAAAAGAGAAGTTTTAAGATTAGAAATGTCAATAAAATCTGCTATGCAAGCTGGATGTAAAAATCTTATAGTTATAACTCATTATCCACCTACAAATGACAAGTTAGAAGAATCGGAATTTACTAAGCTATATGAAAAATATGGTGTAAAAAAAGTTATATATGGACATTTACATGGCTTGGAATCTTTTGAAATGGGATTAAGAGGAATTAGAAATAATATAGAATATACTCTTGCATCAAGTGATTATATTGATTTTAAATTGATTAAGGTATTAGATTAGATTTGTATAAAAATATATATTATAGATAATTATATTTTATGAATTGAATTTATAAAAATTGCAAATACTAAAATATACATTGAAGTTATTTGGAATAAAGTTTGTAACATTATATTTATAAACTTTATTCTTAAGAAGGAGTTTATAATATGAGATGGATATTAGTATTTGTGATTTTATATTTGATACCTTTAATAGTTTTATTCAAAAACTACAAAAAATTTACTAGAGCATGTATTTATGCAAGTACTTATGTTGTTTTAGCGACCACTTTAGTTATAAGTAACATCTATATAAGTGGACTTAAAAAAATCGAGCCAAGAACAAATTATACTGCTATTATGAGTTCTAAAGATTTATCTGTATCAACATTTGATTCTAATAAAGAAGATGATATTACAAAAATCAAACATTTTAAAACAGATATAAGAGATATAGAAGATATAGCCCTAAATCCTATCAACGAATGTATAAAATGCTCCAATGATGTAAAAGTAAATTTAAATAAATTACAAGAAGCTCAAAAATCTGCTCAAAAGGCTATGTATATGTGTGAAAGAGTAGTGGAGATTTATGAAGAAATGGAAGTTCCTGAACTTTCAAAAGATGAATATACGAAGGTTTTAGAGGAATGTGTAGTATGTATGAAAGAAGCTTATGAGATGAAATATAAAGCTATTGAAGAAATAAATATAATTTTAGAACAAAAGAATATTTCTAGGATTCACAATGTAGAAGAATATGTAAAAAAATCAGAACAAAATATAAATAATTACAAAAATAAAATTTCTTGTTTAGAAAAAGATATTCAGGGTAAATAATAAATATAAAATTTTATATTTTAATAAATATAGAATTCCCTTTGTTTTATATAGCTTTTTTAGATATGTTGATTTAAAAAATTTGAGCAATGCTCAAATTTTTTTTTGTAAAATAAATTTCTAATTAAAAAATTATTAGTATATAATTTTAAATTAAGGATTTTATCATAGGTATGGTTATATTTATTTTTTTGAATTATACTTAAGTATGTGATATAATGAATCTTTAGAAAATAGGAGATAAAAAATGAAAAATTTAAATATAGGAATAGATATAGATGGAACTATAACAAGTCCATATCATTACATGACATACTTAAATAGTATATATAATAAGAATTTGACTGAAGAAGATTTTACAACTGTATTTTGGGCAGAATTATATGGAGATACTTTAGAAGGTATGTTAGATAAACTTCATTCAAATTATTTAAATTGCTATTCTGAAGCAGAAGTTGTTGAAGGAGCCAAGGAGATACTTGATGAATTGTATAAGTATAATAATCTATTTTTTGTAACAGCTAGACATGCTGATTTAGAAGAAATAACAAGTAGCTGGCTTAAAAAACAACACTTATCTAAAATACCTCTTTATTTACTTGGAACTGATAGAAAATTAAATAAAGCAAAAGAATTAAAATGTGATATATTTATAGAGGATAACCCAAGCAATGCTATACACCTTGCAGAGGGAGGCATTAAAGTAATATTAATTGATTGTAATTATAATAAAAATGTAGATCATGAAAATATTATAAGGGTTTTTTCTTGGAAAGAAATAAAAGATATTATTGATAAAATGTAGTGAATTTGACTTTACTTAAAGGGGGCGAAGTTTAATGGTAGAATTAAAATTAAAGAACCGAAAAGGGAGCTTTCATGTAAATAGTAAAGAGGTAAAGGATATACTTGATATGCGTCAAGATATAGGATATTTACAAGATATATCTAATTCCATAAATCAAGAAAATATAATGGTCTTTGATTGTGAATTATCAGAGAGAGTGTTTTCTAAAGTTGAAATATTAGAAGCTATTGAAGAATTAGGTGAAACAGTAGACGAGTCCTTCTTTGAAGTTATGTTTGAAGATGTGAGACGATTTATAAAAGATACTGCAGATGAGATAGAAGAAGAACTTCAAGATCTTTATTCTATGGACAATATAAAATGTCATTTTGAAATATACAATATAAATGAAGAATTTACTGATTTTAAATTTGTATTTTTAGTAAGCTTTGAAGATATTAAGATAGCTTCTTTAAAAAATCTTGCTAAAATTGTATCTAAAAGACAATTAATTGGTGCATCTAAATTTTATAGTTAATTAATAATTATATAGATGCTTTTTCAATAGGAAGGATGATTTAAATGATTCTATATTTTTCTGCAACAGGTAATAGTGAGTATATAGCTAAAAATATTGCGCATTTAAATAATGATGAAGTAATAGATATGGGTAAATATTTAAAATCAAACGAAACAATGAATTTATCATCTGATAAACCATATGTTGTTGTTGCCCCTGTATATATATCGACAATGCCAACTATTATACTTGATTTGCTAAAAAAATCAAATTTTGAAGGTAATAAAAATATTTATTTTATTATGACATGTGCTGGTAGTGGAATTAGTGCTTCAAGTGCTTTTATCAAACCTTTAATTGATAAAAAAGGATTAGTATATAAGGGTATTGAGCATATTTCAATGCCACAAAATTATTTAATGTTTTTTAAAGTTGATTCAAAAGAAGAAAATGATGCAAAATTAAATAATGCAATTTCAAATATTTCTGATATAGCTAAAAAAATAGAAAATAATCAAGATTTTAATATGTCAAAAGTTGGAATAATGCATAAAATGTCAATTAAGCCTGTAATATGGCTATTTGATAAATTTTTTATTAAACCTAAAGAATTTTATGCAATGGATGAATGCACAGGGTGTTCATTATGTGAAAAAATTTGCCCTCTTAATAATATTAAAATGGTTGATGGAAAACCAAAGTGGGAAAATACTTGTGTTCATTGTACGGCTTGCATAAATAGATGTCCAAAACAAGCAATAGAATATGGAAAGAAAACAAAAGGTAAAAACAGATATGTTGCTCCTAAGTTTTCACCTCAAAGATAATATATAATTAAGAGAATTTATAGAACTATAAAAAAGGAGTATCGTAAAATAAAATTTGCGATGCTCCTTTAATTTTATCTACAAATGCAAAAAAGGAAGTGAATACAAAATAGACTTATGCTATTTTGTAACACTTCCCTAAGTTCATATATTTTTAACTTTTAATTATTAAGCTTGTCCTATTGATCCGAATAATTCCATTTTTTCTTTAACACAAGCTTTTATAGCTTCAAATCCTGGAGCTAATAATTTACGAGGGTCATATCCTTTACCTTGTTGATCTTTTCCTTCTTCTATATATTTTCTAGTTGCTTCAGCAAATACTAATTGGCATTCAGTATTAACATTTATTTTAGCAACACCTAAAGATATAGCTTTTTTGATCATATCTTCTGGTATACCACTACCACCATGTAGTACTAATGGCATATCTCCTGTAGCTTCATTTATTTTTGCTAAAACGTCAAAGTTTAATCCAGCCCAGTTTGCAGGATATTTACCATGGATGTTTCCTATACCAGCAGCTAAGAAGTCTATTCCTAAGTCAGCTATTTGTTTACATTCAACAGGATCAGCAAGTTCACCGTTTCCTACAACACCGTCTTCTTCTCCACCTATAGCACCAACTTCAGCTTCAACTGATATTCCTTTAGAATGAGCTAATGCAACTATTTCTTTAGTTTTTTCGATGTTTTCTTCTATTCCGTATTTAGAACCGTCAAACATTACTGAAGAGAATCCAGCAGCTATAGTTTGTTTAGCACCTTCAAAAGAACCATGGTCTAAGTGAAGAGCAACAGGAACAGTTATATTTAACTCTTCTATCATACCTTCAACCATACCAACTATAGTTTTGTATCCACCCATATATTTTCCAGCGCCTTCAGAAACACCTAATATAACTGGTGAATTATTTTCTTGTGCAGTTAATAATATAGCTTTTGTCCATTCTAAGTTGTTTATATTGAACGCTCCAACTGCATATTTTCCTTCTTTTGCTTTTACTAGCATATCTTTTGCAGAAACTAACATTTTGTACCTCCATAAATTTTAAAATAGTTAAAAATTTACAATACTTACCCATCAATTATATTATATACTTAAAAGAGAAAAAGGTATAGAGTAAAATTTATAATGTAGGTATACCAATTTAATGCACCGTGATATTGATAAATCTTATAAAAATATAAATAAAACTAAAAAAGAGATAAAATAAAAGAAAAAATATAGGTTACAATGTAGATATTTAATAAACAAGGAAGGAGATGAAAGTGTTGCCTAAAAAACAAAGAATAGACAAAATATTATCTAATTTAGGATATGGAAGTAGAAGTGAACTTAAAAAAATATGTAAAAATGGATTAGTAAAGGTAAATGGCAAAACTATAAATAATCCAGGGGTTCAAGTTGATGTAGAAAATGATGAAATAATTTTTGATGGACAAAAGGTGGTTTATAAGGAATTTATATATCTTATGTTAAATAAACCTGATGGATATATATCAGCTACATTTGATAAGAAAGATCCTATTGTTTTAGATTTAATAGATAAAGAGGATTTGATTTTTGAACCATTTCCAGTTGGAAGACTTGATAAAGACACAGAGGGATTATTAGTACTTACAAATGATGGACAGCTTGCTCATAGAGTATTATCTCCTAAAAAGCATGTTCCAAAAACTTATTATGCTAAAGTTGAGGGAGTCGTTACAGAGGAAGATGTTAAGGCATTTTTAGAGGGAGTTACACTAGATGATGGTTACGAAACTATGCCTGCAGAGCTTGTAATACTAAAAAGTGATGAAATTTCAGAGATAGAACTTACTATTCACGAGGGTAAATTCCATCAAGTTAAAAGAATGTTTGAAAGTGTAGACAAAAAAGTAATATATTTAAAAAGACTATCTATGGGAAAATTAAAATTAGATGAAACTTTAGAGCTTGGGGAATATCGTGAATTAACTGATGAAGAGGTTAAAATGATAGAAGAAAGAGAGTAGGTTTAATTCTAAATTAATTTGTATAATAAAGGTTTTGATATAAAGGTAAAAATCTAATATAATTAGTAGGTATGATTAAAGCAAATAAAAATAGAAGGTTATGTATTAAAATAAAATTTTGAATTAAAAATAAATATATTAACGGAGGTAATTTAGTGAAAAAAAGAGAGATAATTGAATTTGAAGTAGGTAAAATGGAATTTGGTGGAACGTCGTGCACTAAAATTGATAAAAGAGATATTCATATGAAGGGCGGAATTACTGGTCAAAAAGTAAAAGCATCAGTAAAAAAAGTAAATAGTAAAAAAGCAGAAGTTAAATTAATGGAAGTATTAGAAAAATCTCCATTAGAAACAGAAGAAACATGTGAACATTTTGGTCAATGTGGAGGATGTACAATTTTATCACTTCCATACGAAAAACAATTAGAGCTTAAAAAACAACAGGTTCTAGAATTATTTGAAAGTCATGAGCTTAAAGGATTTGAATTTTTAGGAATAGAAGGAAGTCCAAGCAGTAAAGTTTATAGAAATAAAATGGAGTTTACTTTTGGAGATGAAGTAAAAGCAGGACCTTTAACTGTAGGTATGCACAAAAAAGGAAAATATTTAGATATAGTTACAGTTGATGGATGTATGTTAATAGACCAAGATTTTATAAAAATACTTACATCTACAGAAACTTTTTTTAGAGAAGAAGGATTACCTTATTATAGAGGAAACAATCATGTCGGATATTTAAGACATCTAGTTATTAGAAAAGGAATTAAAACTAATGAAATGATGGTAATGGTTGTTACAAGTTCACAAAAAGATTACGACATGACTAAATATAAGGATATGCTACTTGGATTAGATTTAGAAGCTGATTTAGTTAGTGTAATTCACTGTATAAATGACAACCTAGCAGATGCGGTTAAATGTGATGAGCTTAAGGTTATACATGGAAGAGATCATATTTATGAAGAATTATTAGGTCTTAGATTTAAAATTTCTCCGTTCTCATTTTTCCAAACAAATACATTAGGTGCTGAAAAATTATATTCTATAGCCAGAGAATTTGTAGGAGACTATAATGATAAAGTACTTTATGATTTATATAGCGGAACAGGAACAATAGGACAAATTTTATCTGAAAAAGCTAAAAAAGTATACGGAATAGAAATTGTAGAAGAAGCAGTAGTAGCTGCTAATGAAAATGCTAAATTAAACGGATTAACTCACTGTGAATTTATAGCAGGGGATGTTGCTAAAACTGTGAACAATCTTAAAGAGAGACCAGATATCATAATCGTGGACCCTCCAAGACCAGGTATTCATAAAGATGCAGTTAGAGATATATCTAAATTTGGAACTGATGAAATAATTTATATCTCATGTAATCCAAAAACTTTAGTTGTAGACTTACAAGGATTTGAAAGCTATGGATATAAAGTTAAAAAGGTTAAATGTATGGATATGTTCCCAAATACACCACA
>CAYVBY010000016.1:0-51287 GCA_964449895.1 uncultured Clostridium sp. | reverse complement strand
TAATGAAAATGCCAGGTCTTCCAAAAGTTCCAGCAGCTGAAAAAATAGATGTTGACGAAAACGGAGTAATATCTGGATTATTTTAATTTCCATACCATAAATATCACATTCCTATATGAACAAATTAAAAAAGAGAGTGTCTATATATTAGGCACTCCCTTTTTTATACTATATTAAATCAAAATATTTTAGTGCATATTCAATTCCGTCTTCATCAACATCTCTTGTAACAAATTTAACCATATCATATAAATCTTTTTTTCCATTTCCCATTAAAATTGCATTTGGACAATATTTAAACATAGATATATCATTATAACTATCTCCAAAAACATAGCTATCTTCTTTTTCTAAATTTAAATATTTTAATAAAATTTCCATTCCACTAGCTTTTGAATGATCTTTTGGAACTACTTCTATAGCATTTTCTCCTCTATCTATGTATTCTAGTCCTTCACTTTCAAAATAATCTATTATTTCTTTAAAGTTATCCTTATTTTTCATTATTGAATAAAACTTATCAAATGAAATATTTTTACTTGAATAAGGTTTTACAGGAAGCCCCATTTCTTGAAAAATTTTAATTTTATGTTTCATAACTTCATCTTCACTGTCAAAATCCATAAATATAGCATCCTTACCTTCAAGTATGGTATCCATATCATTTTCTTTTAAAACCTTTATTATATTTGGATATTTACTTTTGTCTATAGTTTTGTAATATAATACCTTACCATCTATTTCAATATAAGTACCACAGCCACAAATATAACCATTAAAATCTATATCTTCTTCCAATCTTTTATCTATTAAAGATCGTGTTCTTCCTGTATTTATAATTATTTTATGACCATTTTCTTTCGCCTTTTTAAGAGCTCTCTTTGTGCTTTCTGGTATTTGATCATTTTTCTCTGAAATAATAGTTCCATCAATATCAAAAAATAATACCTTTTGTCCTTTCATCAACTACCTCCTTAAATATTTAGATCTATCTCCCAAAATTATATCATTTATATCATTTAAAAAAGATTCTCTTTCCTCTTCTTTTAATGAATCACTTTCGTATATTTTTTGGCGTAATTCTCTTAACATATCGTTTTTGTTTTTTAATTTTTTTCTATATTTTTCTTCTATATCGCTAAAACTTTGATTTATCACATTTATAAGAGATGCCATTTCATCTGAACTCCCAACAATCCTATTAAGAAGCATCAAATTTTGCGCTAAAACCTCTGGAATATCATCATCATGGCTATATCGAAGTTGATGATCTATCTCTCCATATCCTTCTTCAAAAATAGTTCTAACTTGTATTTCTATAATAGATAAATTATCTTTTGTTCCATATTCTATCAAGTAATGAACTGATCTATATCCTGATACTCTTGATCTTACTGGAATAGATTTTTCCTCGAAAGTTTTTACATTATCACCTTCTCTTATATTCGCCACTATTTCTATTACATTCCATTTATTAATTATAAAATTATGAATTTTTTCCCAATCTTCTTTAAATATATGAATTACACGAATTCCCATTAAATCAGTAATTTCTTTTTGATAATTTCTTATATTAAAATAGAAATCTTCTCCATACTTTTCTCTTCTAGAAGGAGTTTTTCTAACTAACTTTTTAATTAATCTCTTTGGATCCTTCACTCTAGCCTTTACAGAGTGAACATTTGGATGATTTCTAAATACATTTGCTACATAAGTTAATCTAGCATCATAAATATCAATTGATTTTTTATAATCTTGTAATATATTGTATAAATCAATCCAATTTATTTTTAAGTCATTTAAATCCTCTTCATCTAATCCATAAGTATTAAAAAAATCATTTTTACTTATCATACATATACACTCCCTTGTATAAAGAAATCTTTATTATAAAGATTTTTCAAAGATATAAATTTCTTTGAAAGATGTTGACACAAATTTATAATTATCCACATTTTTTAATGAATATAATTTTTGTTTTATTAATTATATCATATATTTTTCTAACTATAATGAACTTTATAATATACACATAATTTGTTTTTTCTCTTCATATTATATATAATTAAAATATATTTATTTTTCTAGAAAGGATATGATAATTATGGCACTTTGGGATAAAATAAATGATGTTGCTAAAACTGCATCAAATAAAGCTAGCGATGTAGCTGAAATTGGAAAAAATACAGCTAAAATAGCTCAAGAAAATAAAAAAATCAACGATGAACTAAAAAAAATCGGTGAATTTTACTTAAAAAAATATAAATCAGGAAATACAGTTGATTTTGAAATAGAAGATTTATTAAAAAGTATCTTACGCTCAGAAACAAATATTTCTAGATTACAAGAAACAAATACTAATATAAAAAATAATACTTTTTAAATATCAATCCTTTAAAACAAATTAAAGTAAACAACAAAATGAAGTAATACAAAATAAATTTTACCTTATTTTGTATTACTTCATTTTATTGTTTATTTTCTACATAATAATATTATAATTTCTATTTGATTTATAAGTATAAAAATTTATTATAACACTAATAATCTCTTCTACTATATTCTCTGTACTTAGATGGTATCATACCTGTAGATGTCTTAAATTGAGAAGTAAATGAACTTGCTTTTTTAAATCCAACTTGTTTAGCGATTTCACTTAAGGAGTAATCTGTAGCTTCTAAAAGAACTTTTGCCTTTGATATTCTTATTTTTATTAAATAAGAATGAGGTGTTTCCCCTAACGCCTTTTTAAATGCTGATCCAAAATAATTTTTAGATAATCCTGCTAAATTAGCCATTTCATCTATCTTTATTTCCCTATCGTAATTATTATTTATAAAATCTGCAACTAAATATATTCCTTTTCTATAATTTTGTTTTTCTATTAATATATCTTTATCTTTTTCTAAGCTACAATTTATTAAAACTCTACATATAAGATTACCTATCATATCTAATTTTTTTAAATCTTTATTTATATCTTTTGAAAATTCTTCTTTAAATATATGCATATAAAATTTTAGTTCCTTAGTTAAATATATTGGATAGTCAAACAAGACTTCTTCACAATTTAATTCTCTTGCTATTTCATCTAAATATTCCTTTCTTACTAAAATATTAGCATATTTCACATTTGAAATTTTATATTTTAGACCATGTTTATTTCCACTTTTGGCAGGATAAATATACCCTCTTTCTCCAAAAAATATACAATCTTCATTTGCTAAAAACGGTATTGGAGTATAAGGAATAAAAAATTCATATTCATTATGACTATGAACTCTACATTTAATTTCTTCTTTGCTTTCTAAATTAGATTCACCTATAAGTACATTATTGCTATAATATAAATTACAATTTTGATAGATTTCTTTTTCTTTGTCGCTATAGGAATTTATTATTTTTATCATAATTAATCCCTCCTTATATATTAATAATACATTTTAAGGTATTACCATATGAATTAATTAAATAAATATATATTTTTATTATAGCAAGTAAATCTAATAATTTTATTAAATTTATTAAAAAAAATAAAGAAATATTTATTCTTAAGATGTTTTTAAATATAATTTCCTATTTATTAAAAAAAAGTCCCCTTTATTGGAGACCTTTATATTTCTTATCAAAAAATCTATTTACATTTTCTAATATTGTACATATTGTTTCTTGTTGATCCTCATCATAATATTCAAGTGTAGTCGATACCATTTCTTTATGAAAATTATCGTGTATCTCATAGGCTTTTTTACCTAATTCAGTTAAATTAATTAATACAACGCGTCTATCTACTTCTGTTCTAGATCTTTCAACATATCCTTTTTTTATAAGTCTATTTATGGCAGATGTTAGTGTTCCTACTGTAATCCTTAAATCACAAGCAATTTCACCCATAGTTCGATTTCCTTTTGTTCCAATTGCATCAATTGTATGAATCTCTGTTATTGACAAGTCTTTTATCTCAGAATTTTTTAAAACTTTTTCTTCTATATGCAAAATATCGTTAAATAATTGTACTAATAGCGTATTTAATCTTTCTTCTCTATTTTCCATCTAATTTTCTCTCCATATTTATTAATCTTAAAAATATTATAATAAATTTTAAAAATAATTTCAATTTACATTATTTACTTATAGATTAAAAAAGATTTCCCATATTTCTAAATTTAAGATATCTCTGTTTTAGTAAATCCTCTATATTTGTATTTGTGAATTGTCTTAAATCTCTTTCTATTACTTTTTTTATGTTTTTTGAAACAAAATCGTAATCTGTATGTGCACCATCTACTGGTTCTTTTATTACATCATCAATTATACCCATATTCATCAAATCTAAAGCAGTGATTTTCATAATTTGTGCAGCTTCTTTAGTTTTAGATGAATCCTTCCATAATATAGATGCAAAACCCTCTGGAGATAAAATAGAATAAATAGAATTATCAAGCATATAAACTTTATCCGATACACTTAATCCCAAGGCTCCACCACTTCCACCTTCTCCTATTATAATAGATATTATAGGAGTTTTTAATTTACTCATTTCCAATAAATTCCTTGCAATTGCCTCCCCTTGTCCTCTTTCTTCTGCTCCAATTCCACAAAACGCTCCTGGAGTATCTATAAAACATATAACAGGTCTTTTAAATTTTTCAGCCTGCTTCATAAGTCTTAAAGCTTTTCTATATCCTTCTGGATGAACCATTCCAAAATTAGCATCTAGATTTTCTTTTACATTTTTACCTTTATTTACACCTATTACTGTAACATTTATATTATTTATTGATGCGATACCGCCTATTATAGCCTTATCATCTCTAAAATTTCTATCTCCATGTAATTCAATAAATTCATCAAAAATATTTTGTATATAAAATTTAGCATTAGGTCTATTTTTATGTCTTGCTTTTTCTACTACATCCCATACTGCTAATTTATTATCGTTCACCATCAATCACCTCATTTACTACTTTAATTTTCATCCTCTATTGCGTGTAATTTTAATACTTTATATAAATATGCTTTAAGTTCTTTTCTATTTACTATATCGTCTACAAAACCTTTTTCTAGCATAAATTCTGCACTTTGAAAATTTTCTGGAAGCTTTTCATTTATTGTATTTTCAATTACTCTTCTTCCTGCAAAACCTAATGTAGCTTTAGGTTCTGCAATTATTAAATCTCCCAGCATAGCAAAGCTAGCTGTAACTCCACCTGTAGTAGGATTTGTAATTACGCTTATGTATAAAAGACCTGCTTCATCATGTTTTGCTATTGCCGCTGAAGTCTTAGCCATTTGCATAAGTGATAGTATTCCTTCTTGCATTCTAGCTCCACCCGATGCTGTAAATATTATCAAAGGAAGTTTATTTTCTGTAGCATATTCTATAGTCTTAGTTATTCTTTCTCCAACTGCACATCCCATACTTCCCATAAGAAAATTACTATCCATAATTGCAGATACTACTTTTTTAGAATTGATTTTACCAACTCCACATAAAACCGCTTCTGATAAATTAGTTTTTTCTTTTAAATTATTTATTTTTTCTTCATATCCTGGAAATTCTAGAGGATTTGTAGTATTAATATCTTCAAATAATGAAATGAAGCTATCTTCATCAAATATTTGTTTTACTCTTTCATTTGCTGAAATATTAAAATGATAGTTACAATTTGGACATACATGATAGTCCTTCTTTAAATCCTCCAAATAAATTATATTTTTACAATTTTTACAATTCGTCCATTTTCCATTTGGTATATTTGGAGTAAAAATTTTATCATCTAGAGGTCTACGACTAACAGTTATATATTCTTGTTTTCTAAATAAATTCTTAAGCATTATTTCTCACCAACTTTTCCTCTATAAATGAGGTATCATAATTTCCTTTTATAAAATCTTTATTTGTTAAAATATCATATTGAAAATCTATATTTGTCTTAACTCCGCCTATTGCAAATTCTCCTAAAGCTCTCTTCATCTTTATAATAGCCTCTTCTCTAGTTATTCCATAAGTTATCATTTTTCCTATCATAGAATCATAATATGGAGGAATTTCATATCCAGCATAAATTGCACTATCTACTCTTACTCCTGGACCAGAAGGTATATAAAGTTCATCTATTAAACCTGGACAAGGTCTAAAGTTGTTATCTGGATCCTCTGCATTTATCCTACATTCTATTGCATTTCCATTTATAGAAATATCTTCTTGAGTTAAATCAAGCTTCATACCTGAAGCTATTTTTAATTGTTCTTTTACTAAATCCACACCTGTTATCATCTCTGTTATAGGATGTTCTACCTGAATTCTGGTATTCATCTCCATAAAATAAAAATTACTGTCTTTATCTACTAAAAACTCTATAGTCCCTGCATTTTTATAATTTACTGCTTTTGCCGCGCGTTTTGCAATTTCTCCCATTTTTTCTCTAGTTTCTGGATTTATAAAGGTAGATGGAGCTTCTTCTAGCACCTTTTGATTATTTCTTTGAAGGGAACATTCTCTTTCACAAAGATGTATTACATTTCCAAATTCATCAGCTAAGATCTGAAATTCTATATGTCTAGGTTTTTCTATAAATTTTTCTATATAAACTCTATCGTCTGAAAAACATGCTTTTGCTTCTAATTTTGCTGCATTATAATTATATTCAAACTCATCTTTATTTCTAACTATTCTAATACCTTTTCCACCGCCACCTGCAGCAGCCTTTACCATAACAGGAAATCCTATCTCTAAAGCTATATCTAAACCTTCTTTAACAGAAGATATTTCTCCTTCGTAGCCTAAAACTACTGGAACTCCAGCCTTTTTCATAATTTCTCTAGCTTTTGCCTTATTTCCCATAAGCTCAATTACTTTATAATCTGGTCCTATATATTTTATATTGCACTCTTCACACATTTTTGCAAATTTAGGATTTTCAGATAAAAAACCAAAACCTGGATGTATACCTTCACATCCAGTAAGAACACAGGCACTTAATATATTTGTCATATTTAAATAACTATCCTTGCTTTGTGGGCCACCTACACAAACAGCTTCATCTGCCATTTGTGTATGAAGTGCATATTTATCTGCTTCAGAATAAATAGCAACTGTACTTATTCCAAGTTCTCTACAAGCTCTTATTATTCTAACTGCTATTTCTCCTCTATTTGCTATTAAAATTTTTTTTAGCATTTTTATCACCTACCCAATTGCAAACATTATTTCTCCTTGGCAAACTAAATTTCCATCAACCATAGCCTTTCCTTTTCCAATTCCTATAGATCCCTTTACTTTTACTATTTCTACTTCTAAATCTAACCTATCTCCTGGCATTACTTGTTTTTTCCATCTTACTTTATCGGCTCCAACTAAAAAACCTATTTTGCCCTTAAATTCTTCCTTTGAAAGCATACATACTGCACCCATTTGTGCTAACGCTTCTAGTATTAAAACTCCTGGCATTACTGGATATTTTGGAAAATGACCATTAAAAAATGGTTCATTTATAGTAACATTTTTATATCCTTTAGCACTTTTTCCTTCATAAACTTCTTCTACTCTATCTATCATTAAAAAGGGATATCTATGTGGTAAAATATCTCTTATTTCTTTTATTCCTAACATAATTTGCTCCTTATTAAATTAGTACTTATATTCTTTTTACTTTGAATAAATTTTCTCCATACTCAACCATTTTTCCATCTTGACCTACTATACCTACTATCTCGCAGTCAAATTCAGCTGTTATTTCATTCATAAGCTTCATAGCTTCAACTATACAAACTATATCGCCTTTGTGAATAATATCTCCCTCTTTTACAAAAGGATTTGCTTCTGGTGAAGATTTAGAATAAAAAGTTCCAACTATTGGAGATTTTATAAATTCAAAATCTTCTAATTCCTTAGACTTATCAACATATGAAGAATTTTCATTTACTATATCTATTTTAGATTTATCCTTTGAATTTACTATTTCAAAATTTGTATTTTCATTTATAGAATTAGTATTATTGCTATCTACTTTATTAGATGTATAATTTCTATACATACTTTTGTCTATTTTCACATATCCATCTTCATTTTCTATTTCAAAGTAAGCTAATTTAGAATTATCTATCATAGTTATTAACTCTTTTATTTGTTCAAATTTCATAATACCCTCCAATTAATCCCATTTTTTAAATAACAGACAAGCATTATGTCCTCCAAATCCTAGAGAATTATTAAGAGCATATTTTAGCTCTGATTTTCTTCCCTTGTTTGGTACATAATCTAAATTTAATTCTTCTTCACTTTCTGTATAACCTATAGTTGGAGGTATAAATCCTTCTTCTAAAGCTTTTATACATACAATTGATTCTACTGCCCCTGCTGCACCTAATAAATGACCTACCATAGATTTAGTTGAAGATATAGCTACATTTTTTGCATCTTCTTTAAAAGCATTTTTTATAGCTCTAGTTTCATATAAATCATTGTAATAAGTTGATGTTCCATGTGCATTTATATAAGATATTTCCTTCATTTGTATATTTGCTTCCTTAGCTGCATCCATCATAGCATTTGCTGCTGATATTGCCTCTGGTGATGGAGAAGTTATATGATAAGCATCGCAAGTTGAACCATACCCAACTATTTCTGCAAGTATATTAGCTCCTCTTTTTTGAGCATGCTCTAAACTTTCAAGAACTAAAATCCCAGCTCCTTCTCCCATAACAAATCCACCTCTATCTTTATCAAATGGAGTTGATGCTTTCATAGGATTTTCACTAGTAGATAAAGCCCTCATATTTGAAAAACCTGCAATGGCAATTGGTGTAATAGATGCTTCACATCCTCCAGTTAAAACTACATCTGCATATCCATGTTTTATATGTCTAAATGCATCACCTATATTATTTGTAGCTGTTGCACATGCTGTTACTGCTGAAGTACACATTCCTCTAGCGCCAAATTTAATAGCTATATTTGCAGCTGCTGCATTTATTATAGTCATTGGTATATACATTGGGGAAATTCTCTTTAATCCTTTTTTGTGCAAAGTATCAAATTCCTTTTCATGAGTATGAAATCCACCAATACCTGAACCTACTATAACTGCAAATCTTTCTTTATCTATAGAATCTAAATCAAGATTAGCATTTTCTACTGCTTCATAACTTGCTATTAAAGCATATTGAGTAAATTTATCTAATCTTCTACATTCTTTTTTATCTAAAAATTTATTAAGATCTAAATCTTTTACTTCTCCAGCAACTTTAACATCTAAGTCCTCTGTATCTATTGATTTTATAAAATCTATTCCTAATTTTCCTTGTTTTGCATTATTCCAAAATTCATCTGCTGTATTTCCTATTGGTGTTATCGCACCCATTCCTGTTACAACTACTCTATTTTCCATTTAATCCTCCCAATTATCACTTTCTTAATCACAATTAGTAATTGTTTTACATAGCCATTCCGCCGTCTACATGTATGACTTGTCCTGTTATATAATTTGAACTGTCACTAGATAAAAATAACGCTGTATTTGCAATATCTTCCACACTTCCAAATCTATTTAATGGAACTTGTAGTAAAATATTTTTCTTTTGATCTTCATTTAAAACTCTTGTCATATCTGTATCTATAAATCCTGGAGCTATGGCATTTACTGTTATACCTCTGCTCCCTATTTCCCTTGCTAAAGATTTAGTCATACCTATAAGACCTGCTTTTGATGCGCAATAGTTTATTTGTCCTGGATTTCCAACTACACCTACTACAGATGACATATTTACTATTTTTCCTGATTTTTGCTTTAACATTATTGGAGTAACTGCTTTTAAACAATTAAATGCTCCTTTTAAATTTACCTTTATTACACTATCAAAATCTTCTTCTTTCATTCTTATTAAAAGATTATCCTTTGTAATACCTGCATTATTTACTAATATGTCAATTTTTCCAAATTGATTTTTAGCTTCCTTTATAAGATGTTCTGCTTCTTTTATATCGCTTATATCAGCCTTTACTATTAAAGTATCAGAACCTAACGAATCTAATTCTTCTTTTACCTTTAAGGCTTCTTCTTCATTATTTCTATAATTTATAACTATATTTGCACCTTGTTTTGCAAATTTTATAGCTATTGCTTTTCCTATACCTCTTGAAGCACCTGTTATTACAGCACATTTACCTTTTAACATAACTTCCTCCATTTTTAAGATAATTTATCTATAAATTTATATTACGATTTTATCGATTATTTTCTATTTCATTAAACTTGATATTGTGTTTTCTAAAGATTCAATATCTTCAACATTGTAAATATTAGCATTTTCATCTATTTTTTTTACGAAAGCACTTAAAGTTTTACTTGGTCCAACTTCTATAAATGTATCTACTCCCTTTTCTAATAAATCTCTAACACTTTTTTCAAATAACACAGGAGACATTATTTGTTGTCTAAGTAATTCTTTAATATCATCCTCTTCTTCGTATGGTGCTCCCTTAACATTTGAATATGCTACTTTTTTAAAATCTTTTATATCAACCTTTTTTAATTCTTCATAAAATTCATAGCTAGCCTCCTTATACATTGAGCTATGAAAAGGTCCACTAACTTTTAAAGGTAACGCTCTTCCTCCAAGTTCCTTTGCTATTTTCACACTTGCTTTTATTGCCTTTACCTCTCCCGAAATAACTACTTGTCCTGGACAATTGTAATTTGCACCTTCAACTATTCCAAACTCACTAGCCTTTTTAATAAGCTCTTCAAGTTTTTCAGGTGTTAATTTTAATATAGCTGCCATAGTTCCTTTGTCTGAACTTATAGCACTATCCATTATTTCAGCTCTTTTTTTAATTAATTTAATAGTATCTTCAAAACTTATTGCTCCTGCATTCATTACAGCTCCATATTCACCTAATGAAAGACCTAAAGTATACTTAGCAGAAATTCCTCTAAGTTCTAGTGCTTTTGCACATGCAATTGATGTAAGTAGTATTGCAGGTTGAGAATATTTAGTTCTCTTTAAATCTTCTTCATTTCCGTTAAAAATCATATCCGTCATAGATATGCCAAGTATTTCATCGCCCATATCAAATATTTCTTTACATTCATCTATATTTTCATATAAACTTTTCCCCATACCTACATATTGAGCTCCTTGTCCTGGGAAAAGAAATGCCATATTATCCTTCATAAAATCCTCCACTTACTCATTAAATAACTAATTAAAATATAAACATATTTTTTACTATTTCTATATATATTCATTATCTATTCATACATTTATTAAATTCTTCCATTAATTCTTCCATTATCTCTTTGCAACTTTGTTCTTTTTTAACAAGACCTGCAATTTGTCCTGCCATAATACTTCCATTTTCTATATCTCCATCTATAACTGCTTTTCTTAAAGCACCTCTTGTAAGTTGCTCTAACTTTTCAGAATTTGGATTTTCTTTTTCTATTTTCAAATATTCTCTAGTAAGCTTATTTCTTAAAACTCTTACTGGATGAGATGTTGATGTCCCTGTAACTTCTGTTTCTATGTCTTTAGCTTTTAAAACTTTTTCTTTATAATTTTGATGAACTGTACATTCATTTGCAACTAAAAAACGAGTTCCCATTTGAACACCTACTGCGCCTAACATAAATGATGCTGAAATTCCTCTTCCATCACCTATTCCTCCAGCTGCTATAACTGGTATATTTACTGCATCTACTACTTGAGGTACTAGACTCATTGTAGTAATTTGACCTATATGTCCACCTGATTCCATTCCTTCTGCTATAACTGCATCTACACCAAATTTTTCCATTCTTTTTGCAATTGCAACTGATGGAACTACTGGAATTACTTTTATCTTGTGTTTTTTCCACATTTCTATATATTTACCAGGACTTCCTGCACCAGTAGTAACTACTGGGACTTTTTCATCACAGACTAATTTGGCTATTTCATCTGCATTTTCTTGCATAAGCATTACATTTACACCAAAAGGTTTATTAGTTAATTCTTTAGCTTTTCTTATTTGAGCTCTTACATGCTCTGTAGGACCAACTCCTGTAATTATCCCTAAACCACCAGCTTCACTAACTGCCACAGCAAGAGAAGCATCTGCAATCCAAGCCATACCACCTTGTATAATAGGATATTTTATATTAAGTAATTTTGTTATTTTGTTATCTTTCATAATCCCTCCTAAATCCTATGATTTATTTAGATTTTCATGGATTTTAATAAATCTAACTAATTGCTTAGTTAGATTTATTTTCCATTAATACTAGTATTTTAAATTATTTTGATGAAACTTTTGCTTCTATGTAGTTTACTAAATCTTGAACTGATTTTAAGTTTTCAGCATCTTCTATTTCTATATCAAATTCTTCTTCTATTTCAGTTACTAATTCAAATACATCTAAAGAATCTATTTCTAAAGATTTAAAAGTACTGTCTAATTTTATATCGTCCTTTTCTAAAGATAAACTTTCCACCATCATTTCTTGTATTTTTTCAAACATATTTTTTTCCTCCATTTTTCTCTTTTAATTTTTAAGTTATAATCTTAGTAAATCTTTTATTTCTTAATTATTTTATATAAATTAAATTTTAATTAATTTTTTGTCCATTCAATTAAACAGGCTCCTGATGTAAGACCTGCTCCAAAGCCAACGGCTATTATCTTATTACCCTTTTCAAGTAAATGTTTTTCTTCCATCTCACTTATTGCAATTGGAATTGATGCAGCTGAAGTATTTCCATATTCATCTATATTTACATAAAATTTTTCCATAGGTAAATCTAACTTTTTGGCTGCAAATTGAATTATTCTCTCATTTGCTTGATGAGGCACTATATAATCAATATCTTCTAAAGTTAAATCATTTTCCTTTAAGATCTTTTTTATCAATTTAACCATTGTAACCGTGGCAAATTTAAATATTTCTCCGCCATTCATTTGTAAATAAGGATTTTGAATATCGGCTTCTTTTATATAAGGATTTTTTACATCTTTGCCTGGTACAGTAAGATTTTGCCATTTATCTCCCTGTGATTTACAGATAGTATGTACTATACCTTTTTCTTCACTTAAAGATAAAACCGCCGCTCCTGCTCCATCACCAAACAATATACAAGTTGACCTATCATCCCAATTCAATGTTTTAGATAATGTTTCAGCTCCAATTATTAGTGAATTTTTTATATTATTTTGCTTCATCATAGATTTAGCAATGTCTATTCCATAAATAAATCCTGAACATGCAGCACTTAAATCAAAAGCAAAAGCATTTTTTGCTCCTATATTTTTTTGGACTATGCAGGCTGTAGCAGGGGTAAACATATCTGGTGTACAAGTAGCTACAATTATTAAATCTAAATCTAAAGCATCTATACCTGCATTTTCTAACGCTTTAAATGCAGCCTTTGATGCTATATCAGATGTATTTTCTCCTGTAGTAATATGTCTTTGTTTTATGCCAGTTCTTGAAACTATCCACTCATCATTAGTATCTACAATTTTACTTAACATATTATTTGTAACTACTTTAGGTGGTATATATCTTCCAATTCCAGCTATAGCGACCTCCTTCATTCACTCCTCCTTTTCAACTTCAAAATATTTTACTCTAAAATATTTTTTATTTTAAATAATTTGATAATCAAAATTTATCATAAACAAAATATAATACATTCAAAATAAAAAGTCAACCTTTATTTTTAAAAATTTGTATAGTATAATGAGTTTTAATCTTAGTAAAACTTTTATTTCCTATTTGGAGGAAATATTATGAATCAATTAAAAATTGGAAATTTAATCGCAAAAGTACCTATAATTCAAGGTGGAATGGGTATAGGTATATCTAGATCATCTTTGGCAGCAGCTGTAAGTAATGCTGGAGGTATAGGTGTTATTTCAGGTATAAATATGGGGTATGATGAAGAAGAATTTAGTAAAAATCCCCTTAAAACAAATATAAAAGCTTTAAAAAAGCATATACAAATAGCTAAAAAATTATGTAACGATAAACCTTTAGGAATAAATCTTATGGTAGCTATGAATTTTTACGAAGAACATGTAAAAGCTTCTATAGAAGCAGGCATTGATCTTATAATTTCAGGAGCAGGACTTCCTGTTAATCTTCCTAAATTTACAAAGGAATCTAATGTAAAAATTGCACCTATTGTATCATCTTCAAAAGCTTGTAATATACTACTTAAAATATGGGATAAAAAGCATAAAGTAACTGCAGATATGATAGTCGTAGAAGGTCCAAAAGCAGGCGGACATCTAGGTTTTCATGAAGAAGAATTAAAAAATATAGATTCTATAGACTATGATGGAGAATTTGTAAAAATACTAAAAATTGCTGAAGAATACGGTCAAAAGTACAACAAAAAAATTCCTGTTATAGCAGCAGGTGGAATATCAACAAGCTCTGACGTAAAAAAATATATGAAATTGGGAGCAAGTGGTGTTCAAGTAGGAACTAGATTTGTTGCAACAAAAGAATGTGACGCCCATATCAATTACAAAAATACATATATAAATTGCAAAAAAGAAGATATTGAAATAGTAAAAAGTCCAGTAGGTTTACCTGGACGTGCTATACACAATAAATTTTTAGAAAATCTAAAAAATAATAAACCTAAAATAGATAGATGCTATAATTGTATGGATGCATGCAAACCATCTACAGCACCTTATTGCATATCTCAAGCTCTTATAAATGCAGTAAATGGAGATGTGGATAATGCTCTGCTTTTCTGTGGAGCTGAAGCTTATAAAATAAATAAAATACAAACTGTAAAGGAAGTTATCGACGAATTAACTTCCGAAATTTAAAAGTAATATATTTTTCATATACTAAAAAAGTGTACAGCTTAAATTTTAAGCTGTACACTTTTTATATATAAATTAATATATTTTAAAATTAGAATCTAAAATCACGTTCTCCATTTGCTATTTTAACTAATCTTTCTTCTACAATTTTTCTTATTTTTTCTTTTGGTATTTTGGGGATTTCACTATCAATTAAAGCTTCTCCTGCTTTTTTAGTATCTTCACTTGCATAATCTTCTAGATATTCTTTTAATGTCATAAGTGCATTTGGTTGACAACAATTAGCTATTTGACCATTTTTACATAGAGCCATAAATCTGTCTCCTGTTCTACCTTCTCTATAACATGCAGTACAAAAACTTGGTATATATCCCATTTTTAATAGCCAATTAACCACTTCATCTAAAGTTCTATCATCATCTATATCAAATTGTGCACTAGTAACTTCTTCTTTTATTCCAAGCTCTCTATCTGCATATCCACCAACACTTGTTGAAGACGCACCACTTATTTGAGAAATTCCTAAATGTAGAACTTTTTCTCTAGTTTCTTGAGATTCTCTAGTAGATACTATCATACCTGTATAAGGAACTGCTAAACGTATAATTGCAACTATCTTTTGGAATATTTCATCTGATAATGCTTCTGGAAAATCTTCTGGATTTATATCATTAGCTGGTCTAAGTCTTGGAACAGATATTGTATGTGGACCTACTCCAAATTTAGCTTCTAAATGCTCAGCATGCATTAATATACCGACCAATTCATATTTATATGTACTAAGACCATATAATACTCCAAGACCTACATCATCTATTCCACCTTCCATAGCTCTATCCATTGCTTCTGTATGATATGCATAATCTTTTTTAGGTCCTGTTGGATGTAATTTTTCATAAGATTCTTTGTTGTATGTTTCTTGGAATAATATATAAGTACCTATACCAGCATCTTTAAGCTTTCTATAATTTTCAACAGTTGTAGCTGCTATATTTACATTAACTCTACGTATAGCTCCATTTTTATGTTTTATGCTATAGATAGTTTTTATACATTCTAATATATACTCTATTGGATTATTTTTAGGATCCTCTCCTGCTTCTAATGCAAGTCTTTTATGTCCCATATCTTGAAGTGCTATAACTTCTCTTTTAATTTCTTCTTGAGTAAGTTTTTTTCTAGCTATAGTTTTATTTTTAGCATGGTATGGACAATATACACATCCATTTATACAGTAATTTGAAAGGTATAATGGTGCAAACATTACTATACGATTACCATAAAATCTTTTTTTAAGATTTTCTGCCAATCTAAACATTTTATTGGTTAATTCTTCATCATCACATTCTAATAAAATTGCGGCTTCTCTATGTGTTAAGCCTTTAGCTTTATCAGCTTTTTCTAATATACTTTCAATTAATTCCTTATTATTTTTATTTTCTTGTGCATAATCTAAAGTTGATAAAATCTCCTCATGGTTTATAAATTCCCCTGCTACACTTGACTTTGGATCATATTTCATTGTTATTCCCCCAATTTTTTTCAATTTATTAGACTGAATAAATAAGGTAGATAATTAAAAAGCACCTAAATTAAAAAAACCTTTGTATATACAAAGGCATAATAATTCTATAAAAAATAAATTCATATGTCTATCTTTTTACATCATAAAACTATTTTGTAATCAGATGGATATACTTTTTTGAATTATCTTTCTCATCAGATTTTCTTTTGAGTCAGCCTTAATTAAAGGATAGCATGAGCAAATAAGTTTTGCAATAAATTCGAAAAATCTTATTATTTGTGTTAGAATTATTTATTATTAAACTGTCTATAATTAAATTTAATAGGAGATGAATTTTATGGATAATTCAATAAAAAATTTAACACTGTCATCTATACTTACTTCTTTATTTGTAGTAATTACTATTTTGGCACTATCAACTGGATTTGCATACGGTATTTATTTAGACTTTTGTGTTCCTGTTTATTTCGCTTTAGTATATCTAAAATGTGGCAAAAAATATAGTATTTTAAGTGGTATAGTTTCTGTTTTACTTGTATTTATAGTAGTTGGAGACATAGCTGGAGCATTATTTATTATCCAAAGTTTTTTGATGGGAATAATCTGTGCTTATTTTATGGACAAGGATAGTATTTTAATGGAAGATGTATTTTTTGCATCTATTCTTAGTAGCTTCTTAGTGATTTTTATAGATTTATATACTAAGGGATTTACTGGATATAGTTTAATAGATGAATTTGAGCAAATGGTTAGATTTTTACCATTCAAAGATTATTTAACTATTTTTGTGTATTTATTAATTTCTTTTTATGTAGCTGGAATTTGCTTTTGTGTTTATTACATATCTTTACTTTTTGGAAATAGACTCAACATTTTGACTAAAAATGCAAAAAAGAAGCATTATATTTTTACAAATCTAAAACTTTTTAATAGATTTTTATGCTTAAAAAGAAATACTTTTTATATTTCTTTAGCTTATATTTTATTTATAGAACTACTAAACTTACTAAATATAAAAATAGATTTTCTTCACCTGAAAGTCGTATTAACTACAATACAGTACATAGCTTATTACTATTTATTTAGAGATTCAATTATAATAATACAGGATTATATTCTAACTCGTAGCAAAAATATTTCATATGTAAGACTATTTATGTTAGTTGTACTTATTTCTTTGTTCTTTGCATTTAAACTTGAATTTTTTATTTTAGTCGTCGTATCTTACATTATAGATCTAAAAAATCAAATACGATTACATCAAAAGAAAATAGTCGATTTATATTATCAAAAAGTAAAACCTTAGAAGAATAATCCTCATTTTTAACTAGAGATGTAACTATTGTATTTTCATTTTGCACAAAAAACTGCTACACAATATAACTTTTATGTAGCAGTATATTTTTTAATGTAAATAAATATACTATTTGTTTAATTTAGTTAAAATATCTTCTACATCATGTCCATGAACTTTACAAGCTTCTTCTAAAGTCTCAACTTGAGCAGAAGGACAACCTAAACATCCCATCCCCATACTCATTAAAACTTCAGCAGCCTCAGGTTTCATTCTTAGTATTTCTCCTATAGTCATATCTTTTGTTATCATAAATTTCACCTCTATTTTATTTATATCAATCAATGATATATTTAAGTATTTGACAATATATATCTTTACCTATTTTAAGTATTTTAATTCAATTTTTTCTAAAAAATTCATACATTTTAAATGAATCTCATTTCCTATGTGTCATAAAAAATGTTCACACAAATAAGCTTATATATTCATAAAATATAATAATTAATTTATACAAATAAAACTTTTTAATATATTTAAGGAGATTACTATGAGAAAATATAAAAGACAAGAAAACGAAAATTATAAATATACATTAGCAAATCTAAACTTAAGAGAAAATAAATCTACATCCTCTAATGTTATAACTGTAATTCCTGCAATGTCAAAATTAGAAGTCTTAGATGCCACCGAAGATTGGTATGAAGTAATCTACAACAATAAAAGAGGATATGTCTTTAACGAATATCTATCAAAAACTAAATATCCTTGGACTGATGTATTTCTAAGAACTTTACCAACATCTGAATCAAATCCTATAACACTTATTCCTGCAAAATCTAGAGTTCAAGTTTTAGATATAAATGGTGACTGGGCTCAAGTTATCTACAACAATCAAGAAGGATATGTCTTTAATTCATATTTATCTGATGACGGCAATCCTCCAGGTTCATATAATTTTGAATATTTTTATACAGATATGACTAGATTCGTAAATGACAACAATATCAAAAGTCCAACTAAAAATCTAATTACTACAGATTTAGAAAATAAAATGACATATATTTTTGAAAAAGATGAAAATAACAAATGGATTTTAATTTATAAGTGGTCTTGCACAGTTGGAAAACCTGAAACTCCTACTATAACTGGTACATTCTTTGTAAGTGGAAGAAAACCATATTTTGGCTCCAGTACCTACAGAGTAAAATATGCAACTAGAATTCGTGGAAGCTACTATTATCACTCAATTTTATTCAACGCTGAAGGTACAGAAGTTATAAACGATACACTTGGTGAAGCTTTAAGTCATGGATGTATTAGATTAGCAATTGAAAATGCACAGTGGATTTACGACAATATACTTGATTCGACTACTATAATTATAAATTAATAATATTTTTATAATTTATATTTTTAAATACATTAAAAAAGATATAGGAAGATTATCTCCTATATCTTTAATTTATAAATATAATAAATTTATTCAATTACTATCTAAGCCAATCTGGATTTCCTGGAACAAATACTCTTCTTCCAAATTTTTTCTTAAATTCATCTAAAGCTTTATTTATAAGTTCTTCATTGCCTTTAAATGTTTCAGTATTTTTTATAGTTTCTAAATCTTGACTAAATGGGCATGCAGATATACACATACCACAGTCTGTTCCTAAATATCTCCATTTTACATAACAAGTTTCTTTTTCAACCTTCCATTGATATTTTCCATCTTCATCAAATTTAGAATCTACTGTTAATGAATGTGATGGACAGTTATGTGCACATTTTTTACATATATTACAAAAATCTTCAAGTCCAAAGTCTTTAAATTCATCTATTTCAAGAGGTAAATTAGTTGTAACTACTCCTAATTTTAATCTTGAACCGTAATCTTTATTAGTAAGAATAGAATTTCTTCCTATATCTCCAAGTCCTGCATCCTTTGCTACTAAAGCAGGCATTACTAAGTAGTTTTTGTCCATGTGATTTCTAGCTTCATATCCTAAACTTCTTATATAGTAAGATAAAATCATTCCTATTATAGATGCATCTACATAAGATTTAGTAGTTTCAATTACTTCACATATCATAGGTGATCTATTCATCATACCTGGATTTAATTCACATCCAAATACTATTGCATATTTATGGTCTAGTTTTACTTCTGTTCCATAGTCACTTTCTATTCTTCCTCTATGTGTATATATGTGATAGTCTTTTAATTCTGTTATTCCAACTACACATGCTCCGTAGTGTTTTGCAAATCCTTTAATTCTCTTAGTCATAGTTTTTGCATCAACTTCAACCTTTTCAGGAGCAACCTCTCCTTCACATAAAGGTAATATATCAAATAAAAATTTAAATGCACTAGCTCCCATTGGAGAATTTATTTCATTGTAAGTCATAGTTCCTTCTTGGCATAAATTAGGTCTATGTCTTAAACTATCATCTATATTTTTCTTTTCAGGAAATCTTTTGTAGTAATCTTCGTATGCTTCACTTCCTGGTGTATAATTTGCCCTAGCAAACATGGTATCTCTTTCATCAAATCTATCCATTTTTAACCCCTTCCCATAATAAATAAATGTTTCTATTTTTGTATATTTTTTATTTTTCTAAATCTAGTATAACATAATTAAGCAAAATTTAATAAATTTTACTATTTGTTAGTAGTATAATATTAATAATTAACTTTACAGGAGGTTTTTAAATAATGAGAAGAATATCTTTATTTATTGTAATAAACGCTATATCTCTTTTTATTGTAGATAAATTAATGCCTAGCGTTTATATAGGTTCCTTATCATCTTTGATAATGCTTACCGTAATATTTGGGTGTCTAAATATAATTATTAAACCCGTAATACAATTTTTTTCAATACCTATGACACTTTTAACATTTGGTTTGTTTTCATTTGTAATAAATGGAATAGTTCTAAAGCTTGCATTTGCCCTAGTGCCTGGAGTTAGCATTTCAGGATTTATTTATGCTATGCTAGCAGCTGTATTGTTAAGTGTTGTTAATACTGTTTTTTATAATATTTTAGATTAATTTTTGTATAGGAGGAATTTGTGAATAAATTTAGCAAAAAATATAGCTTCATTTTTATAGCTCTATGTTTAATATTAATTTTTTTAATAACTACGATATATCAAAATAAAATCGAAAACAAAACATTTAAAATTACCTATGATAAAATTTATTTTGATAATCTTCCTTCTAATTTCGATAATTATAAAATACTCCAAATAACAGATTTGCATTCAATGGAATTTGGTAAAAATAATTCAGCTTTAATAAATTCCATTGATAAATTAAATCCAGATATTATATTTGTTACTGGAGATATGTTTTCTTCTTCAGAATTTAAGAAAGAAGATGATACCTATGATAGAAATTACGACGAAGAAAGCCTCATAGGATTTAATTTATTAAAAAATTTAAGCCAAAAATATAAAATAATCTACTCTGTTGGTAATCATGAAGAAGGTATAGATGCAATTTTTAATGGATATGATTGGAGTTTAAGAGATAGAACTGTTGATAATGCCTACAATAGATATATAAATAAACTAAAAAATCTTGGAGTTACATTTGTTGATAATTCCTATACTACAATATCTAAAGACGGTGAATCTATAGACATATATGGAATTTACTACTACTCTTTAAATACATACGCAAAAAAAATAACTCCTTCTAATATATCAACATTAAAATTTTTAGATAATGTAAACAAAAATGAGTTTAATATTTTAATAAGTCACGATCCAAAGGGCGCAGAAATTCTCAAAGATAAAAACTTTGATTTAGTTATTTCAGGACATATCCATGGCGGTATAGTAAGGATTTTAGACACAGCTATTTTAGACCCTGCACGAAAATTATTTCCAAAATACAATAAAGGTATTTATCAAATAGCAAATAGTAAACTTTATGTAAGCACAGGTCTTGGTAATACTAAATTTATGAGGATAAATAATACTCCTGAAATTAACTTAATAACATTAAAAAGTAATTAAGAGGCATTCTCTATTTTGAGAAAGCCTCTTTTAAGATTATTTTATTACTTTTCTAATTAAATTTCTACATTTAAAAATATACGGTCTAACTAGCTTAAAAAAGCACCAGAACTTTACATAGATTTTATATATTTTACTGTCACATGAAATCTCCTTATCACCTCTATAAAAAAATTCCACTACTCCTATAACTTGATCAAATCTCACTATCTCTGTCCATTGTTGAGCATCTCCATTCATCACAAATGAATTATCATCTAATATCTTTCTAACTCTATGAAGCACATGTTTTCCTGTATCTCTTTTTATAAAAACTATTTCATTTTTTTTAGGACGTCTTTTTTGCGGACTTACTAAAATCACACTATCTTTTAAATGTCTTAAAGTAGGAGTCATACTAGTCCCTGTAACTTTTAATCTACAACTCCCTCCACTTTCTATTACTTCCTCCATTATTGGAACTAAATCTTTTTCACTATATGAATTACCTCTATCCATAAATATTCCTTTCAGATTTTAAATCTATATTTTATTAAATATTTCTATATATCTCTTTTAAGTAATCTATTTAATTTTTTTATTAAATTTAAATAGATTTGATTGACTTAAAGCGATTTTTCGAAGACCTACTTGTTTTACTACAACATCTTCTACACTATCAACTTCATCTTTTTCTAAATGTACTTTTAGATTTTTATTATCTACATAAATAGTATTTTTTTCTTCATTATTTATGTAAATTATACTATTTCTAGTAAAGTTTTCTCCTTCTACAAATAATTCTCCATCTTCTATTTTAGCACTTTTTATTTTTACATCTTTTAATCCCATTTTTAAATTACTTTTTTCAATTTGTTCTTCTTCATCTAGATAATAATTTTTGCCAAATAATATATCATATTCAATAAGCTCTAAATCTTCTTTATAGTAATCTTTATTACTTAAAGCTTTATGTATATTTTCCATAGGTCCTAAATCTACACCTGATAAACTAAGCATTAATGTACTCATTTGATATGCACAAATATCTCCACCTTCAAAATCAGTCTGTAATTCAAAGTTGCTATAAATTGCATATGGAGTAGTTGTTCTATCTACATTTCCTCCATTTCTAGTTAGTACATCTAAAGCTGGTGTATGATCTCCATAAAATACTACTATAGTGTCTTCCTCCATAGAGTCAACTAAGTCTACAACTTCTCCTATAAATTTATCTGTTTCATAAATTTGATTTATATAATAATAGATTTGATTAGTCTCAATTTCAGCTAAATTACTACTCATAATTTTAATTGGAAAATCATATTTATCTGCATCACTTAAATATGGACTATGACCTTGAACTGAAATGGTAAAAACTAAGTCATGTTCTTCAGTAGAATCTAAACAATCTTTAATATAATCTGTAAGAATTTCATCTTTAGCCCAATTTGTCTTAGTTTTTTTTACATTCTCCATATATTCAATTGATGTATATGTATCGTATCCAAGAGCACTATAAGCTTTATTTCTATTATAAAAATTTCCTTGATTGTTATGTATAGCATGAGCTGAATATCCTTGTTTTTTCAATGTTGTAGCGACGGAATTTAAATTTGTATGGCCTAAAATAGTATAATGTGGTACTTCACCATCTGTTAAAAATTCTAAATTTATTCCTGTCATAACTTCAAATTCAGTTCTAGCTGTTCCTCCACCTATAGAAGGTGTCTTCATATTTCCACTTATACAAGTCTTTTGTAATTTTGTAAAATTTGGTATCGGATCTCTTCCATATAAAACACCCTCTATTTTTTTAGGATCCATAAAACCTTCTAATTGAACAAATAAAATATTTGGAGTCTCTTTATTTGTATCATTATCTAAACTTATGTTTTCTCCATTATTTGTATTTTGTTTTACTTCATCTTTTATAGATAAAATCTTTTCTTCATTATAATCATCTGGCTTAAATCTTATAAATCTTATTCCAGACTCTAAGGTTGAATAAACATATCCATTGTATCTATAAGTTTTTACCATATTAGCACTGTAGTAAATTAATGTCTTACTCTCTACTAAATACAAATAATATATATATGTACTAATACACATTATAATAACTACAAATATCTTTACAAAATTTATATTTCTCTTTCCTTTATTATCCTTAAAAAATAAAATTACTAGGCATATTAAAGATAATATCAAGCCTGCAATTAACATAATAATTCCGTTTTGTCCTAAAAAATCCTTAGCTACATAAGTTGCATCCCCTATACAGTAAATATCACAATACGCAAGAGGTATCCCTCTAAATATTGATACAAAATAATTAACTAAAGAAAAAATTAAAAATACACCACTTATTAAGAAATAATAAAAAATTTTCTTTTTAAGAAAAATAGATATACTAAATATTAATAATATAATTAAATAATTTAAAAGAAGACACCATACACTATAATCAGGCACACTTAAAAATACATAAAACTCATCCCATGTATATTTTATGACTGGAAGCAGACACAAAATAAATATTGCCTCTAAAATATAGTACTTCTTCGTATCCTTTTTAAATGTAAACAGCATAGACAAAGGTAAAATTAAAATCAGTATACCTCCTAAACAGATAGTGCTATTTTCTATAAAACCATAACTAGTAGTACCCTTAGCACATAAAATTTCTGTAAATAAAAATACAACAAAAGATATATATATTAAAAATAATAATTCTTTAATAAAATTTTTATCTAGTTTTAAAATTTTTTTGTCAAACTTCGAAAATTTCATATCAATCCCCATTTCTTCTCAACTTATAGTAATATTTAATCACTTACATTATATTTCCATATTTTTATTATATTTTAATTTTTTAATCAATAAATTAAATATTATAACTATAGATATCCCAAATAAAACACCCATACTATCTATTGTCATATCCCTAATTTCACAAGAACGCCCTGGGACAAAATATTGATGAATCTCATCAAATACTGCATATAAAGCTGCTACTAAAAAAGCGCTCCAAAATCTTTTTTTGAAAGTAATTTTTTTAATAAAACCTATATCTATAAAACAAAGTCCACCTAATATTGCATAAGCACTAAAATGAGCACCTTTTCTTACTACAAATTGAAGGCCTTCTACTATTGTATCTTTTATATGTTTATCAAGTCCTCTAAACTCTGAAAACATTAAATTTAAGACATTATAAGTAAGCCCTCCACTTATATTAGCAGACTGTACTGCATCTTTTGCCGACATACTAAATATAAATGCCATCCAAAATATTATTATCATCGTTAAAATAATTATTTTTATTTTATTTTTCATTTTTTCACCTACTATTAAATTTTGCTATCTTCATTTTATATTTTGATTTTTTTTCTTTTCTTTTATTTTTGTATTTAGCTTTTTTTACTTTAAATTTTCTCTTATTTTTGTACTTAGATTTTTTTCTCTTTGTCTTTTGAACTTCTTTAATTCTATTATTTTTAGAGTCTGTATCTTCTAAGATTTTAACTGCTCCATAAGTTAAAATAGCGACTGTAGCTATTTTTCTTCCAGTATCCAAAGTCTTTTCTACTATACTTTTCATTTTTTCACCTACTATCATATATTTATAGATAAACTAATTCTTTATATTATACCACAAGTTATAAAATTTAATTTATAGACTAAAAAACTAACAAATATAAATCAAGCCACTAAACAACTTATTATAAAAATTTGTAAGTTATTTAGTGGCCTTTTTTAAAAAAGTATTTATTTTATATTTAAATTACTTCACTATATTCTCTATTTTTTATATTTTTTACTTTAAATTTATCAGTAATAAAACTCCATTTTGTTTCACATGTTATAATGCCCATAAATATAATAATAAATCCTAAAGTAAGTTTAAAAGTTATAACCTCATTGTAACATAATATGGAAATTATAACTCCAAATACTGACTCTAAACTTAAAAGAATTGATGCTGATGTTGTAGATTTTATGTTTTTTATAGCTATAACTTGTATTAATAAACATAAAGCAGTTGCAAATACTCCTAAATAAATCAAACTAAAAACTGCCCCTTTAGTATATACTTGAGGAAATTCATTTTTTGAAAATACTACTATCCATCCCATAATAGCTACTACTAATAGCTGTAAAAATGTAAGTCTAGTAGTATCAGTATTTTCCTTGCTTGAAAATTCTGAAGTAAGCATTACATTTACTGCATAAAAAAAACTAGATATTAAAATAACAATATCTCCAATTGTAATATGAGAATCTTTTTCAATAGAAACAAATGCAACACCTATTACACACATAATTGCTGCAGCTAAAACAAATTTATCAGGCTTTTTATGAAAAATAGCCCAATATAAAAATGGTATCATTACAGAAAATGTAGCTGACAAAAACGAACATTTTCCAGCTGTTGAACCAAGTTCCATGCCTAATACTTGTAAATAATATCCTCCAAATAAAGTAATTCCCATAAAGAATCCATATTTCAATTCATGCTTATTTATATGCTTTATCTTTTTAAAATAAACTATTAATAATATAAAAGAACCTATTGTAAATCTTGCAGCATTTATAAAACCAGAAGACATTGTATTAGTCGTATCTTTAATTATAACAAATGTACTTCCCCATATAAGTGCACAAACTAATAATAAAATTTTATAAAATAATTCTCTATTATCTTTCAAATTAATCACCTTACCTTTCAATTATCTCATGAAATAATTATATAAAAATAAAGGCGTTATGTTTTTGTATATTTTTTAAATTTATTCTAATTTTTTTGTAATTATTACAAAACAAATAATATTGTATATTATAAAATATAAAATAATTTCATACAAATTTTAAAATCATCTTACTTATTAATAAAAAATTTATGTATTTTGATATATCATATGTAGCTTTACTCCTATTGATAATTCCTCATAAAATTCATATTCTGAAATTTTAGTATTAAAAATTTCTTTTACTTTGTTTATTCTATATCTAACTGTATTTTCATGTAAATTTACTAATTTAGCTGTTTCTTTTATATTACCACTAGATTTTATGTAGGCAATTGATGTTTCAAGTAATTCTGTATTATATTTTTGGTCATATTTTTTTATTTTTCCTACAATATCGTTATAAAAGTTTCTCATATGATTTTTTTCATAAGATGGCATAAGTAATTTATAAACGCCTATTTCATTGTAATATTTTTTATTTTCTTCATCTATAGAAGCAACTCTCATAGCGTATATAGACTCCCTAAGTGATAAATTTAATTCATCTATATTTTTATGAAAATTACTAATTCCTATATAAAAATCCTTTAAATTAAAAAATAAACTAGACATTGCAAGACTTACTAACTTATCAAAATTCATATCTTTTTTTTCTTTTAAATTTTCATCATAAGTATATATAATAAATATAACTCCATGATATCTATAAGCTATATGGTTTACTGCTAACTCTCTATTTAAAGTATCTATTATATTAGATAAATCACTTTCTCCTATATATTTTTTAGGTTTTAAACATATACAAAACAAATTATTTTTAAATGAAAGGTTAAAATCCTCTGCCATATTTTTCACAGTAGATTTATCAATATCTTCATTTAATAAAATTCCTATCTTCGTCTCTTTTAGAGTCATGCTATTTTTTTCTTTATTTTTTTCATAAATTTCAGTAACTATATCTTCATAAAATGACCCCTTTTTATCAAACATAAAAATAGGAAAGTCATTTTCATTTGCATAATTAATAACTTCATCTGGTAAAACATCATAATATATATTTTTAACTGCCAAAGCACTAACCCCATCTGAAATAAGTCCTTTAACACTCTCTAATATCAGACTAGGATCATCCTTTGCATATATAAGACTACTTAATACAAAATCTTTTCTTCTAAAAATAACAATTATTTGTTCATTAGACAAACTTCTTTCGTATTCATAATCTAATATTGAAGCACCTTCAATTTCTCTATCTAATCCTCTATAACCTGCAACTAATTTAAAATCCTTCAAAGTAGGAAGTTTCATTGCCTCTAATATAGAAATTGCCATAAATTTCTCCTCTCCATAAAATTTTATTTCTTAGCTAAATAATTACCATTTTACCTTATATATATAACAAATTTATTATCTATTAATTATAAAATATATTTAATGATAAGAAAATCTTTATCATATCATATATTTTATAATTTACTAAAACAAAATAGCTCCTTGAAATATCTATTTTCAAGAAGCTATTTTTATATCTGTGTTCTAATTTTATTTTATATATGTGTTCTAATTTTAAATGTTTTTTATTTAAATATTAAATTATTCAGTAACTATAGATATTTGTGTTCCAACATCTAATTTGGGCATATCAGCTTTTTCTACGTTTATTGTTCCTGGTAATGTTGCAACTGTTGAACCATCAAATGATATAGTAACATGACCTAAACTTTCAAGATTTCTTTGAGCTATATCTCCTAAAGCTGTTATTTTAAATTTAGCACCATCTATAACTACAAATTGTCCTGGTTTTATTTCTTCTTCAGCTTTTTTTAAATCTATACAGTAACAGAAATCTTTTAAAGTATCTGGAGCATTATCTCCAAATAATATAAACATTGATTCTCCTTCAAAAGAATCTACTAATGATCCTTTGCTTTTTATTTGATTATCATATATAACTGCCATAATTTTCCCTCCTACTTTTTATAATATCACTCTATTATCTCTAATTTTTTCCTTTTTTGCAAATTTTATTGATATAAACCTATTGAGAATATCCAACCTATTAATACTCTTGGTACACCTGTTAAGAAACGAGAGTATAATACTGATGGAACCCCAACTTCTATTGTTTCTGGTTCTGCTTCAGCAAGTCCTAAACCAACTGGTACGAAGTCACAAGCACATTGAGTATTTATTGCAAATAATGCTGGTAATGCAAGTGATGGTGCTATATTTCCTTTACCTATTTCAACACCTATTAAAGTCCCTATAACTTGAGCTATAACTGCTCCCGGTCCAAGTAATGGAGACAAGAAAGGTAGTGAACAAATGAACCCTAATATTACAAGACCTATTCCATTTCCAGTAAGTGGAATCATGATATTTGCAAACCATTCACCTATACCAGAACCTTGGATTATACCTATTAGTAATGAAACGAATCCCATGAATGGTAATATTGTATTGATCATTGTTTGGATTGCATCTCTAGATGCTTGGTAGAATGTGTTTACTACTTTACCAGCACCCATACCGATTTTAGTTATTAAATTTTTATTTTCTTCTCCTGCTAATGTTTCAGATATTTTTTTATCTGAACTATATCTAAATTGTTTTTTATTTTCTTCTTTATTTTCTTCAGCAGCTACTACAGTTTCCTCTGCTTTAGTTATAGCTTGTGCTACTTCTCCTGCTGGTTCTATTTCATCTAGTCCAACTGCTGATACATATATATCTTCTGTTATAAATTTAGCTAATGGTCCACTTTTTCCTACTGGCATTACGTTTATTGTAGGTATTCTTTTTTGTGGATATATACCACATCTAAGTGTTCCACCACAGTCTATGATTACTAGGAATATTTGTTCTTCAGGAACTGAAGTTTTAAATCCATTTACTGCTTCACATCCAGTAATTTCTACTATTTTATCAACTATATCTGGTTTTGCTCCACCACCAGTTATATAAAGTAATACATTTTTTTCATCAGTTGGTTGAACTGTTAATGGTCCACCAAAACCGCTTGGTCCTTTATTTATTTTTATTGCATTATATTTAGACATTTATTTATTCCTCCCTAATTATTACAACAATTATGTACTTCAAATTCCAAACTTTTTCTAAGCTTCTTTATATTCGTTACTTAATTCTATACCTTGTTGTTTCATAACCATATTAGTTGTGAAATCTGTTACCCATCCACTAATAAAGTTACAAACTAGACCAGCTAATAGATATCTTACTGCAAGTGGCATATAACTTAGTCCTAATGTTGTTATACCATTTGCTATTCCTAAGAATATAAATACTTCACCTGGGTTGATATGTGGGAAAACACCACTACTTGTGTGACAGAAATATGAAGCTGATGCATAATAACTTGGTTTAATTCTTTCTGGCATAAATCTTCCTAATGATAAAGCCATTGGGTTACCTAACATAAATGCTCCTAAGAAAGGTACTACCATATATCTAAGTAAAGGATTTTTTGCTGAGAATTTAGCAAATCTGTTTATTCTGTTTTGACCTATTAATGATATTAAACTATTCATTGCTATTAATAACATAAGTACTGTTGGCACTATTCCAGTTACCCAACTTACGAAGTTATCAGCACCTACTTCGAATAAATTCATAAACGCTTCCGCAAAATTAACCATTAAATCCATAATTTTATCCTCCTATTTTTGAGTTACTAAATTTTTCATTGAACCTGTAAGTTTTTCTAATGGACTTGGAGGTTCAGGAACTTCACCACCGCTCATTATTACGTTGTAATTAGAAGAAGCTTCAAGTATAGCCTCGCGTACTTGCTTTGGAAATTTTTTAGCATCTTCTGATTTTAATGTCGCTACGTTTAATCCTTCAAAACCTTTTAATTTCTTAAATTTCGCAAGTACTGTAACACCTGACATATATGAACTGTCTAAGATGATACCGTTTTCGTCAACTGCAAACATAACTATTGATCCAGCTCTAAAAGCTCCTTTTTTCTTTCCAATTGCTACTTTTCCTTGTCTTCTAAGTTTTTTAAAGTTAATTGTAAAACTTTTCATTTGCATCATTCCAAGTGCATATTGCGCTAAAAACGCAATTCCAAAGCAAATCAATAAAAACCAAAAGTTCATACTTTCTTCTCCCTTCTAATTAAATACATTATCTTGTTTTATAAAATACAACAGTAATTCTTTATAATTTTCTACCTTAGAAATATTTTCTATTGCTTGTTTATCTTTAGATATTGCAATAATCTCATCATATATTTTTACTAATATATCATCATCTTTTTCCTCTTCATCTGGTATAGCTAGTAAAAATATTACTTTTAATTTGTTATCTTTTTTATTTTTATCTGAAAATACTCCTATCGAAAATACTATTTTATCTGCGCCTTTATTCATAGCATGTGGTAAAGCTATATACTCATCAAAAATCATTGTCGATTTTGACTCTCTAATATGAATTCTTTCTTTAAATTCTTCATCTACATATGCCAAATCATATAAATTATCTATCATATAATCTACATTTTCCATATAAGATTTATCGCTATCTAGTATGAAGAATTTTTCTTCGTCTAGTAAATTAAGTACTAACGATTCCATTCCTTGCAACATTGGAATGTCTAATTTTTCTGTGTATCTAACACTCTCAATTTTATTTTTAAGTTGATTTTCGTCAAATATTTCTTTTAAGTGAATTATCGGTGTAACTGTATCACACTCAAATTTTATTGTCGATAAAACTAAATCAAAGTCATCTAATATTTCTTTATTTACCTGGCTGTCTGAAAACATCTCAAGTTTTGTATCTATATCTACAATTTTTCTAAGTTGAGCTGCTATCAGTCTTGCTGTAATTTTTCCTGTTCCACAGATAATTGCAATTGAACAAATTTTGTTTTGCTTATAAGAATTCTCAGATATAAATACACTAAAATAAACTGCTAAAAATCCTAACTCATCTTTGGATACTTTTTTCTTTGTTCTTTCTTCAATAAGCATTTTTGTTATTTCTGCTAATTTGTATGGAACCATATATTTTTCCTTGATTTCATCTAAAACAGGATTTTTTATTCTTATTCCATATTTAAGACGATTCAACATAAAACTTATATGATAGGTAAATTCATCTAATAGATTTCCTGGAGTAATTGTTATATCCATCTCTAGTTTAATTAATTCGATTATATCTAAAACTAGATTTATAACATCTTCTGTAATCTCTAGATTTTTTACCCTATCTATATCCATAGGCGTTCTCATTCCAACAATTGGAAGTGTCATGAATACTCTTTCATTATCTGGTATTTTAATCCCAAATATATTTTCTATTCTATCTGATATATCATTAGCAACTTTTATCTGCTCTGTATAAATCAAATCCTCATATCTTTCATTTAATTCTTTTATCTGATTATTATTTACCAACCTATCTATAAGTACAGTCAGAAATTTTATGATTTGATTTCTAGTACTACCTTCAAGTTTTAAATCAGAAAAAATCTTATTTAATTCTTCTTTGACATCATAATCTAACTCGTGATCTTTATATATTTCTTCATATAAATTTTCTAGTACAAACAACCTAATATCGATTTCTTCACCTTGAAGCTTTAGTCCTGTATTTGTTTTTCCGACTATTTTTATATTATTTTTGTTTAAAACTTCTCTGATTTTCTTCAAATCACCGACTAAAGTAGTACGACCTATACTCATTTCAAATGCTAAATCTTCAGTTAAAACTGGATTTTCGTCATTCATTAATCTTTTTATTACATAAGCCATTCTCTTTTTCGGTGAATTAAAGAAATCATCATGTAAGTATAAATTTTCTTTTATTTTTTCAAATTGCTTGTGCTCAAGTACGTATAATTTGTATTTTCCTAATTTTAATTGAATTAATGCATTTCCATCGAATATTTCATTTAATTCTTTTATATCGTTTTTTATACTTTTTGAACTTACGTTTAACTTTTTTTCTAAATATTCCAAAGAGGCAGATCTTTTATTTTCTAGGATTTGTAATATTTTGCATATTCGGTTATCATTATTAAAATAATCACTCATCCTATATCCCCCCTATTTCTTCTATCCTCTAGTTTTTCCACCTGCTACATTTACTGTTATACCATGAACATATCCAGCTCTTTCAGATGCTAAGAAACAAACTAAGTTTGCTACTTCTGAAAGTTTACCACTTCTTCCTAATGGTGTTGTTGAAGTATTTTTATATCCTTCTCTTAACTTTTCTACTGTTATATCTCTTGTATATGCTAGTGCTTCTTCATAAGCTAAAGTTCTAAGTCCTGTTGCTTCAAGTATTCCAGGTGCTACACCTACTACTCTAACTCCTTTTGGACCTAATTCTTTTGACCATGATCTTGTAAAAGAGTTTACTGCATTTTTAGATGCTGCATATATACTTTGTCCTTGTGAACCTTCAAGTCCACTTTCAGATGACATATTTATTATTACTCCTGAACCTTTTTTAACCATTACTCTACCAGCTTCTTGTGCACAAAGATAAACACCTTTTACATTAACACCCATAACTTTTTCGTATATGCTTTCGTTTAATTCATATTTGCTGTTTTCTTCTTTTGCATCAACTAGTAAACTTGGTATGTTTATACCAGCATTGTTTACGATTACATCAACTGTTCCAAATTCTTCGCAAACTTTTTCAATAGTTTCTTTTACATTTTGGGCATCACATACATTTGTGTGTAAGTAAAGCATTTTTCCACTGTTTTCATTCATTTCAAATTCTGGTGTTTGTGGATTTAAGTCGCATACTGCAACATTTGCTCCACAGTTTAAAAATTCTTGAGCAACTGCTTTTCCTATTCCTGATGCTGCTCCTGTTACAATAACTGATTTACCTTCTAGACCTAACCAACTTGTTTGCATCAATATTCACCCCTGTTAATTCTTTTTCATTTTGCTAAGAGCTTTTTTCTTCTCTCTTTATTTGTTAATTAAATTATAAAAAAAAAAGGTTTTTCCATTAATGCATTGTTTTTCTCCTTTTTGGAAAAAAGTTAAACAAATAAAAAAGTATAGAATATATTTGATTTATTATATACTCTATACTTGTTATCATTTAAAATTTACCATATTCTATTATCTTTTTTCAATAATATTTATAGATTTCTATTTAACCTTTATATTTGTATAATTTTTAAAATTTATACTCTTCGTGTTTTTAAAGCTTTATAGTATTCTTTTAAACAATTCTTAATTGAATCTTCTATATCTAACGATAATTTATCATATAATTTTTCACTTGCATTATCTTTTAAATACAAGCTTGCAGCCTTTAATAAATCTGTACAAATATTTATTTTATTTATTCCTCCATCGACGCATTTTTCTAATTTATCTAGTCCTGTGCCTGAACTTCCATGAAGAACTAATGGTATATCGACTACTTTTTTAATTTCATCTAGTCTTTCATAATCTATACTTGGAGCTTTTTTATATTCACCATGAGCTGTACCTATTGCAACAGCTAATGAATCTATTCCTGTTTCTTTTACAAATCTAACTGCCTCTTCTGGTTTTGTATACAAATCAGCTTTTTTGTCTTCTATATCATCATCTGAACCTTGACCAACATGACCTAATTCAGCCTCTACTGTAACCCCTAATGGATGTGCATATTCTACTATTTCCTTAGTTTTTGCAATATTTTCTTTTATTGGCAACATTGAGCCATCAAACATAACTGAAGTAAATCCAAGTTCTATTGCTTTTTTAACTACTTCTATTGATGAACCATGATCTAAATGTATTGCAACTGGTACATCTATATCCTTTAAATATAATTTACATAAATGAACTACTTCTTCCATAGTTATAAATGGTTCATGTACTTCTGCCCAGCCTATTATTAATGGCATATGTAATTCCTTGCAAGTTTTTATTGCAGCTTTTAATGTATGTTGATCTACTACATTTGCATGTGGCACGCCGTAATTTTTTTCATTTGCTTTATCTAACATTTCTTTTGTATTTACTAACATTTTGTTCCCCCTAATTTTTACATAAGATTTATTAATTTATTTTTTTAATCGATTATTTATTCTTAAATTAAGATAAATACTTTATCTCACTTTTCCAAAATATTTTAATAAGCAATTTTCTGCTTTAGCATTCCATAAATTATTATTTTCTTTTACGATTTTATGTAAATCTCTAAATAAATCTGCATTTTTATTATTTTTATCTTTAGATTTTTGTTCAAATTCATCAATTGAAGTTAACTCTAAATCTATTCCTGTATAGATTAATTTTTTCCCACCCGGTATATTAGGAAGATTTAAAGTTGTATTTACTGCACTATCAATTCCACCTATATGAGTAAGCATAACAGCTGGATTTAATTTTCCTTCATCTGATAATTGTAAGCACTCCTTCATATCATCTACACTACCACCAGTAGTTCCAAGTACATGTGCTGATTTATAGTGTACATTATAGAAGTTTACATCTGCTTTTAAATTTTTATCTATTGGACCCGAGAAGAAATTCAAACAGCCATCTTCACCTAATATTCTATCTGCCATTTCTATAACTTGTCTTATTGGTGCTAAAACCACAACATCATCAAATCCACCCTGACCTGTTAAATTTATTAACTTATTCTCAGCATCTTCTTCTGTCATTGTATTAACATATATTATTTCTACTCCTCTTTGTTTTGCATACTCTTGTGAAAATATTGATTTTGCTCTATTTATTCTTTCTTGATTTATATCTGTAACTACTAAAGTTGAAGGTTTTTTAGGTCCATTTAACATATAATCTATTGTTCCTAATCCCATAGGACCACAACTTGCAAGTAATGCACATTTTCCTCCATCTTTTATTCCCATTTTATGTTCATATTTATATTTTTCCGTATGATACATTGCATGTGCACTACCTATTATGCAGCTATATGGTTCTGCAAGTGATGCTGTATAAAATCCACGATTGCTATCAAAAGAAATCATGCATCCTCTTTCAATTGCATAATTTGGTATTATTACATAAGTTGCAACTCCTCCACAATTTACAAATGAGTATCCAAAAGTAGCCATACTATTATTTACAAATGCTGCTGGTTGTATTGCATAACTTTCTCCAACTTTATATTGTTTTTTCCATTTAGCTCCGACTTGTTTTATTATACCTGAAGTTTCGTGACCAACTATTATTGGATTTTTATCTATGTCATCATTAACTCTTGCATGCTCTTTTCCTAATTGGCACTCTTTATATGTAGACATACATACACTATCTGTTATTACTTCCATCAAAATTTCATTATCTTTTATTTCTGGTAATTCAAATTCTTCTAAACGTATATCATTTTTTCCATAAAGTCTAACTGCTTTTGTTTTCATTTTTATTCCCTCCGAATTTATTGAACATTTTTTCATTTATGAACTTTTTTTCTTTATGCTATTATATTAATACACCTTTCCAAAAATTGCAATAAAAAAATGCACAATTTTTCATTAAAGAAATTTTGTGCATTTTGATAATTTAATTTTTATTATCTTTATAAAGTTTTACTTATTTATATATAACATTTATTTTTCAAGTTTTATATTATTTATACTAATTTTTGTGCAGTTTGCCTATCAGTGATTAAAACATCTACTAAATTTCCTTTAAGAGCTGCTTTTATAGCTTCAACCTTATGACTTCCATATCCAACAGCTATTTTTAACGGAACTTGTTTTAACTCTTCCAAAGTTACACCGATTACTCTATTATCTAATTCAGTATTAATTATATTCCCATTTATATCATAAGCACGACCAATTATTTCTCCTACAGCTCCTTGTTCTCTTATAATATTTGACATTTTTTCTCCATCATCCATTAAAATAAAAAGTGAGCTATTTTTATCGATTGATCCTATTCCTAAAAGTGCTACATCACATGTTTTAGCTTTTTGAAGAACACCTTTTACATCTGGCTCATTAATTATTACATCTTTTACCTTTTGACTAGATACTATCATAGGTGCCGATAAATTATAGTTTTTGCATTTTAATAATTCGGCCATTTTTATTGCTAAAAAATTAGAATAAGTCAATCTCAGAGATTCTGATTTTTCTTCAAATGCATTATTTGTTCCTAAAAATGGAATTATTTCTATTCCTTTTACACTAACCGATTTGTTATATCCTTCTTGCTCTAAAGTAGTAACTAAATTTTTCATAGAACGTCCCCAATTTATGCCAAGCTTCATATTATTTTTTAATATTCTAGCAAGATATTCACTTGCTTGAAGAGCTACTGCATAATCTTTGCTAATACTTTCATTTTCAACTCCTATAAGTACCTCTTTTAGTCCAAATTTCTTTTCTATAGATTTTTCCAGCTCTAAAGTATTTTCACTTGGATAATTTATCTGTATTTTAACTATTCCTTCTTTTTTGGCTCTAGTTAAAGTTCTCGAAACAGTTGCCCTAGATATATTTAATTTTTTTGATATGGCATCTTGGCTCATTTCTTCTTTGTAGTACATATCTACAACTTTTATCATAAATCTTTCATCTTTGCTACCCAATATTTTCACATCCCTATTTTAATATATAATCTTATTCGATAAATTTAATTATATATAAATATGAAATTTATCGCAATATTGCACAAATGTTAATATGTCTTAAACTAGTTTTATTTTTGTTATAAAAAAAATGTATAAAATTTCAAAATGAAACTTTATACATTTTTTAGTCTAAATTATTTAATTATAGATAGCTAAGCTATTTTTTATTTATGCCAAGTTAATATAGGTTTTTTAACAGCTCTAGCATCATCAACTCTCTTGATTATAGTGTTGTGAGGAGCTGATTTTAATAATTCTGGAGTTTCTTCAGCTTCTTTAGCTATTTGTTTCATAACAGCTATAAATTGATCTAAAGTTTCTAAGCTTTCACTTTCAGTTGGTTCAAACATCATAGCTTCACTTACTATAAGAGGGAAGTAGATTGTTGGTGGATGATATCCGTAATCTAACATTCTCTTAGCTATATCTGTAGTTTTTAATACTCCATGAGGTCCACTGAATAAGCATTCGTGTTTGCATATTTGGTCTTTAGCTAATTCGAAGCTTCCTCTTAAACCTTCTTTTAAGTAGTTAGCATTTAATACAGCCATTTCACTAGCTTTTTTAAGTCCATCGCATCCCATAGTTAATATGTAAGCGTAAGATTTAACTAAAACGCTGAAGTTACCATAGAAGTTTTTAACTTTTCCTATAGTTTTTTCTTTATCGTAATTTAATATAAATTCATCGTTTGCTTTTTCAACTACTGGTACTGGTAAGAATGGTATTAATTGTTTTTTAACACCAACTGGACCACTTCCTGGTCCTCCACCACCATGTGGAGCTGAGAATGTTTTGTGAAGATTTAAGTGAACTACGTCAAATCCCATATCTCCAGCTCTTGTTATACCCATTATTGCATTTGTATTTGCACCATCATAATATAAAAGTCCGCCTGCTTCGTGTACAAGGTCAGCTATTTCTTTTATGTTTGATTCAAATAATCCTAAAGTTGAAGGATTTGTAAGCATTAAAGCTGCTACTTCATCATTTAAAACTTCTTTTAATTTGTCTAAGTTAACAGATCCATCTGGATTAGATTGTACTTGAACTGTTTTAAATCCTGCCATCATAGCACTTGCTGGGTTAGTACCATGTGCTGAATCTGGGATTATAACTTTAGTTCTTTTTAAATCTCCTCTTTCTCTGTGGTAAGCTTTGATTAACATAAGTCCAGTAAGCTCACCATGAGCACCTGCTGATGGTTGTAAAGTAACTTGATCCATACCAGTTATTTCTGCTAAAGCTTCTGATAAGTTATACATAAGTTCTAACGCACCTTGAGCAGTTTTATCTGATTGATATGGATGAAGAGCTGTAAATCCTTTTAATACAGCCATATCTTCATTTATTTTTGGGTTATATTTCATTGTACAAGATCCTAATGGATAAAATCCTGTATCAACACCAAAGTTTTTATTTGATAATAAAGTGTAGTGTCTAACTACATCTAATTCACTAAGTTCTGGTAATTGTGCTTCTTTTTTAGTAAGCATGTCAGCATCTAACATGTCGTCTAATTTTGTTTCTTCTACATCTAATGCTGGAAGTGCATAAGCTTTTCTTCCTGGTTTTGAAACTTCTATTAATAAGCTATTGTATTCTGCCATTTTACATACCCTCCATTACATCTATTAGATTATCTATTTCTTTTGCTGTTCTCTTTTCAGTTACACAAACTAACATACAGTCTTTTAATTCTGGATAATCTTTACTTAAGTCATATCCACCTAAAATTTTCTTATCTAATAATTTTTCATTTAATTCTTCTACTGGCATTGGGCATTTTACTACGAATTCATTGAAGAATTTACCTTTGAATACTGGTTCAAAGTTTTTACTTGCTTCAACTTTTTTGCATGCGTAGTGAGATTTTTGCATATTTTGCATTGCAACTTCTTTAAATCCTTCTTTACCCATAGTTGCTAAGTAAATTGAAGATATTAAAACATTTAATCCTTGGTTAGAGCATATATTAGATGTTGCTTTTTCACGTCTTACATGTTGTTCTCTTGTTTGTAATGTAAGAACATAACATCTCTTACCTTCAGCATCTACAGTTTCTCCAACTACTCTTCCTGGCATTTTTCTTACTAGTTCAGATTTTATTGCGAAAAATCCTACGTATGGTCCACCAAAGTTTAATGCATTTCCTAAAGGTTGAGCATCACCTACAGCTATATCAGCTCCTACTTCTCCTGGAGTTTTTAATACACTTAATGTAATTGGATTTACACTCATTATGTACATAGCTTTGTTTTCATGAGCTATAGCTCCCATTTGTTCTACATCTTCTACCATACCGAAGAAGTTAGGGTTTTGAACTAATACACAAGCTGTATCAGCATCTACTGCTTCTCTTAATTTATTTAAATCAGTTGTTCCTAATTCTTTGTCATAATCAACTTCTACTACTTCACAGTTGTGGAATTGTAAATAAGTTTTTAATATTGTTCTAGTTTCTGGATGAACAGTTTTTGGAACTACTACTTTATTTCTTTTATTTTTACCTATAGCAACTAGGCAAGCTTCAACTGCTGCAGTTGCTCCATCATACATAGAAGCATTAGCTATATCCATTCCAGTTATTTCACATATCATTGATTGGAATTCGAATATATTTTGTAATGTTCCTTGGCTTATTTCTGCTTGATATGGAGTATAAGCTGTGTAGAATTCACTTCTTGAAGTTATGTGTTTTATTAATGATGGTATATAGTGATCATAAGCACCTGCACCTAAGAAGCAAGTTAAGTTATCTACATTTTTTTCTGCCATATCAGTTATTATTTGGCTAACTTCTAATTCAGATTTAGCTGGATCCATATCTAAAGGTCTATTTAATTTTACACTTTCTGGTACATCAGCAAATAAATCATCTATAGTGTTAACACCACAAGCTTTTAACATTTTTTGTTCATCTTCAAAAGTAGCTGGTATATAAGGATATTGTTTATGTTCAACTGGTGCTACTTCTTTTTTATATTGTTTTTTGTATAAAGGTCTTTTTACTATAACAGCTGGTATTAATTTTTTTCTAACTTTTATATGTATTTCATTACCTATAACAGCTTTATCTCCTTCTATTATAGCCATACCTACGAATTTATCTAAAGTTGGTGATTTAAGTCCAGTAGTTACAGTACCTACAACTTCTCCGTCTACTACTACTTCATATCCACCTCTTATCATTGATTTTTCTGTTAATTCAAATGCAATTAATTTTCTAGCTTTTCCACTTTCTTTTAAAGCAAGTAAAGCGTCTTTTCCTATGAAGTTTTCTTTATTTAATTTAACGAATATACCTATTCCAGCTTCGATTGGTGCTATTTGATCGCTTAATTCATTTCCATATAGAGGAAGATTTACTTCTGCTCTTAATGTATCTCTAGCACTTAATCCAGCAGGAAGTATTTTTTCTCCGCCTTCTTTTAATATCGCATTCCATATTTCTTCACATTCAGCTGGATTACAGTAAATTTCGAATCCATCTTCACCTGTGTATCCAGTTCTTGATACTAAACAATCTTTTCCGTTAACAACTACACCTGTTTTGAATTTGTAGAATTCTATTTCTCCTAAGTTATAATCTGTAAGTTTACTTAATATAGTTTCAGCTAAAGGTCCTTGTATAGCTAATTGAGCAACTTTATCAGATACATTTTTTACTTCAACATCAAAGTTTTCAGTGTGTTTTAACATCCATTCAACGTCTTTATCTATGTTACCTGCATTTATAACTATTAGATAATCGTTTTCTCCTCTTTTATAAACTAATAAATCGTCTACAGTTGTACCATTTTCATAACACATTGGAGAATATAATATATCTCCTGCAACTAAGTTAGAAATATCATTAGTAATTATGTATTGTATATAGTTTTCTGCATCATTTCCTTTTACAGTAACTTCTCCCATATGTGATACATCGAATAAACCAGCACTATTTCTAACATACTCGTGTTCAGTTATTGCTCTAGTATATTCTAATGGCATATCCCAGCCTGAAAATCCAAACATTTTTGCGCCTAGGCTTTCATGTACATTAAATAAACATGTTTTCTTTAATTCACTCATAATAAACCTCCAAAATAAATTTTCCTTGTTCTAGAAAGTCACCTTATTTAGGTTTGGCTCTAAATAAGTATGTTTCAAAATACGATAATATGTTTAAAAAATAAAAAAAGAGAATATACAGACACTAAAATAAGCACCATATATTCCCTGTTATTTCAAATGTAAAAGTTTTGAGAAAGCTCTCCACTTTTATAATTAATCTTTCCAGAGTCCCATCAATTTGCCACCCTTTTGCCTGAAAGTTTCTCTAAAACTAAATGGTATTCATTTTAGATTGCTTCTTCGGCATTTCCTAAAAACTTGGAAAATTCTCTAACAAATCTCACCTGGTAATATTTAACTTTGACTATATTATATAAACCTAACAAAATATAAGTCAATAGTTTTTTTGAAAAATTTTATAATTTTTTATAAAATTTTTACAGACTTGTGTTAAAAATTAACTATAATCCTAATTCCTCTTTACATTCAGAAAATGCTTTTAATGCTAAATCTAAATCTTCTTTTGTATGACATGCTGAAATTTGAGTTCTTATTCTAGCCTTTCCTTTAGGCACAACTGGATAATAAAATCCTATTACATAAATACCTTTTTCTAACATTTTTTGAGCAAATTTCTGAGCAACTAATGAATCCCCAAGCATTATTGGAACTATTGGATGTTCACTTTCGATTATTTCTAATCCTATTTTTTTAATCCCTTCTCTAAAATATTTTGTATTTTCTTCTAATTTATCTCTATATTCTGTACTTCTTGAAAGTATTTCTAATGTTTTTATACTAGCTGCTGCTATAGAAGGTGCTAATGTATTTGAGAATAAATAAGGTCTAGATCTTTGTCTAAGTAATGCTATAATTTCTTTTTTGGCACTAGTATATCCACCACTAGCACCTCCTAATGCCTTTCCTAATGTTCCTGTTATTATGTCTACTCTTCCCATTACATTTCTGTATTCATGAGTTCCTCTACCATGTTTTCCCATAAATCCTACTGCATGTGAATCATCTACCATTACCATAGCATTATACTTTTCAGCTAAGTCACATATTCCCTCTAGATTAGCTATTATTCCATCCATAGAGAAAACGCCATCAGTTGCTATAATTTTATTTTTGGCACCTTCTTTATCGGCTTTTATAAGCATTTCTTCTAAAGATTTCATATCGTTATTTTTATATCTATATTTTTTAGCTTTTGAAAGTCTTATTCCATCTATTATACTTGCGTGATTTAATTCATCACTTATTATTGCATCTTCTGGAGTTGTTATTGTTTCAAATAATCCACCATTAGCATCAAAACAAGAAGTATATAAGATAGTATCTTCCATTTGTAAAAATTCACTTATTTTAGATTCTAGTTGTTTATGTATTTCTTGTGTTCCACATATAAATCTAACTGATGATAGACCATATCCCCAGTTATCATAACTTTCTTTAGCTGATTGAATTATTTCTTTGTTGTCTGCCAATCCTAAATAATTGTTTGCGCACATATTTACAACGCCTTTTGTCATTGTAGTATCTATTTTAGATTTTTGTGGAGTAGTTATAATTCTCTCATCTTTCCATAGACCACTTTCTTTTATTTCATCTAATATCTTTTGATAATATTCACTATTATACATATTTTTTCCCCCTTGAGTAGCTTTCTAATTTCAGTATAACAGAGTATCTCTTTTTATATTGGAAAAGTCTTTAAAATCTAATTAATTTTTTAAAAACTATTGATAAAAATTTTTTTTACTGTAAAATAAATGTTAACTTATTTTTTATAAAAGTTTACTTTTATTTAAATTGGAGGATATTTATATGAAAATTTCAACTAGAGAAATTATTTTCTGTGGATTATTTGCTGCATTAATATCTATTTTATCTCAAATATCTATACCTCTACCTTTTACAGCTATACCTTTTACAATGCAAATATTTTCAATATTTTTAACAGGACTTATATTAGGTTCTAAATCTGGATTTATAGCTACTTTAATTTATCTATTTTTAGGTTTAATAGGGCTTCCTGTATTTACACAATTTCGTGGAGGAATAGGCGTTTTATTTGGCCCTACAGGGGGATTTTTACTTGGATATCCTCTTATGGTTTTATTAATTGGATATACTAAAGAGAAGTGTAATTCACAATTTTTAGTAATTATTAGTATGATTTTAGGACTAACAATAGATTACTTATTAGGAACAATAGTATTTTCATTAGTAACTGGAAATAGCTTTATACATAGCATACTTTATTGTGTAATTCCATTTATACCTATGGATATATTAAAATTATTTTTTGCCAGTAAAGTTGGCGAAATCATTTATAAAAGAATATTTTTTAATTTTGTCGTAAAATAATATCAAAAAAGTATAGCAGATTTTCATGCCCGCTATACTTTTTATTTAATTAAATATTAAGCATTGTAGCACCTTCACCACAAACTTCTTCAAAATCATCAATAAAAGCTTGAACTGCACATTCTACTGCATCTAATTTTATAAGTCCCTCCATTACACTTGGAGAAATTGTAGCTGCACCTATACCGTATTTTGCAAGCTCTAAAACTTGTTGAGAATTTTTAAAGCTTGCAGCTAAAACTTCTGTATTTATATTATTCTTTACATAAATATCATGAATATCTTTTGCAGATTGTATTCCATTTGCACCCAAATTATCTATTCTATTTACATAAGGAGCTGCATATTTAGCACCAGCTTTTCCAGCTAAATATCCTTGCATTTGTGTATATATAGCAGTTGCAGTAATATTTATTCCTTCCTTAGAAAGAATTTTTATAGCTTTTAAGCCTTCTCTTGTAACTGGTATTTTTATATAAGTATTTTGTCCTAATACTTCTATTATTTTATAAGCTTCCTTTATCATATCTTCAGCTATTTTAGATATTACTTGTACATGTAATTCTCCGTCTTTTCCTATAAACTCTCTAATTTCTTTTAATACTTCATAAGGATTTCTCTTTTCCTTAGCTAATATAGATGGATTTGTAGTAACTCCATCTACAGGATAGTATGAATAGATTTCTTTTATTTTTTCTAAATTAGCATGGTCTATTATTAATTTCATATTTTTATCAATTTCTCCTTTTATGAATATTTTTATATACTTATATTAGCTTAAAATATATCAAAAATTAATACATATTTTTTCCTATTCTTGAGTAAAAAAATATATATTGTTGTAATTATCACGATAAAATTTGATAATCTTTCTTTTATGAATAATCACTAAAAACAAAGAAATCTTTATTCTAAAAATTTTTCAAATGTAAAATCAAAAAAGTATAGTAGACTTTCATCTACTATACTCTTTTGGATTGTATATTTAATATTTATTTGAGAAAATAACCAATTTATAAAAATTAATTTTATCCTAATTCTATCATTTTTCCATTTCTAGCATATACGATTTTTTCACATATATTTGTTATATGATCTCCTATTCTTTCTAGATATCTTCCTACAAATAATAACCTTACACCTTGATTTATATTTTTTTCTGGATTTTCATGCATAACTTTTAAACAGTCCTGTCTTACTCTAATATAAAGCTCATCTATTTTGTCATCTATAGAAGCTATTTGGTAAGATAAATCTATATCGTGTTCTATAAATGCAATTTTTAATCCTTTTAACATTTCTAAACAGTATTCAGTCATTTTAGGTATATCTATAAGCTCTTTTATGTAATCTTCTCCTGCTATTATTAAAACTTCAGAAGCTATGTTTTCTGCATAGTCTCCTATTCTTTCTAATTCAGTACAAATATCTGCTAAAGCATATATTTCTCTTAAATCCCTTGCCATTGGTTGATGTAAAGCCATTAATTCTATACTTCTATCTCTTATATATTCTCTTAATATATCTATATCATCATCATTTTTTATAACTTTTTTAGCTAAATTAACGTCCTTTGTAATCATACTTTTTACAGATAAATCTACTGCATCTTCACATTTTTCCATCATTCTTATTGTATATTCTCTTAAATTTTTTATACTTATTTCTAAAGTAGTATTAGTCATTTTTCCGTCTCCTTAAATTTCAAAATTTAACTATAGTTTATAATTACAGAATTATTTTTAACCGAATCTTCCTGTAATATAATCCTCTGTACGTTTATCTGTAGGAACTGTAAATATTTTTTTTGTATCATCAAACTCTATTAACTCACCGTTTAAAAAAAACGCAGTTTTATCTGATATACGTGCTGCTTGTTGCATATTGTGAGTAACTATTACTATAGTATATTTTTCTTTTAAGGTAGACATTAATTCTTCTACCTTTGAAGTTGATATTGGATCTAGTGCTGATGTTGGTTCATCCATTAATATAACATCTGGCTTCATAGCTATAGTTCTAGCTATACAAACACGTTGTTGTTGCCCTCCTGATAAACCAAGTGCTGGTGATTTTAATCTATCCTTAACTTCATCCCAAATAGCTGCACCTTTTAAACTTTCTTCCACTATTTTATCTAATATTTTTTTGTCTTTTATTCCTTGATTTCTTGGTCCATAGGCTACATTGTCATATATGCTCATTGGAAATAAGTTTGCCTTTTGAAACACCATTCCAACTTTAGTTCTAAGACTTATTACATCATTAGTTGTAAGTATTTCTTCATCGTCCATATATATTTTTCCATTTATTTTTACGCAATCTATTAAATCATTCATTCTATTCAAACATCTTAAAAATGTTGATTTTCCACATCCTGAAGGTCCAATTAATGCTGTTACCTCATTTTCTTTTATATCTATGTTAATTCTTTTTAAAGCTTGATTTTCTCCGTAATACAAGTCTAAGTCGTTAACTTTTATTTTAGTTTTAGTTTCTAAATTCATATTGCTAATCTCCTTATATATATCTTAATTGATATATTTCAAAATAAATTTTCACCTTATATTTATCTAAAATAAATCTATTTGATAAATAATTTATTTACATATTTTATTTCTAATAATTTGCTTTATTTAATTTGTTAGCTACCAATTTAGCAATTGTATTTAAAGCAAATACAATTACTATTAATACTATCCCTACTCCACATGCTGTTTGGATATCGCCGGTTTCTTTTGTTAGTAAATAAGCGTGAACTGTAAGTGTTCTTGCGCTATCAAATACTGAAAGTGGCATTTTTGCAACTGTTCCTGCTGTTAATAATATTGCTGCTGATTCACCTATTACACGACCTATTGATAAAATTACTCCAGAAAGTATTCCAGGAATTGCACTTGGCAATATTACTTTATAAAGTGTTTGAAATTTTGTTGCCCCAAGTCCTAAAGATGCTTCTCTATAAGTATCTGGTACAGTTTTTAAAGCTTCTTCTGTTGAACGGATTATTGTTGGAAGTATTATAATTGCTACCGTTAAACCACCTGATAATATTGAATATTGTAGTTTCAATGCTACAACAAAGAATATACCGCCGAATAACCCATATACTATTGAAGGTATACCTGATAGACATTCTGTTGCAAATCTTATCACTCTAACTAACTTTCCTTGTTTTGCATATTCTTGTAAATAAACTGCTGCTAAAATTCCTATTGGTGTTGCAACTAATATTGATACTAAAACCATATATACTGTTGTCATTATCATTGGAAGTATTCCACCGTTTCCACTTGCTGAGTAGTCAGAAAATAAAAAGTTTGGATTTATTTTTCCTATACCTTTTATAAATATAAATCCGACAATCACTACTAGCAAGCCCACTGTAATAATCGCTGATAAATATACTAATGAAATTAATAAATTATCTTTTTTCTTTCTCGCTTTTAAATTATTTTCCATTATCTATCAACTCCTTTAGAAGTTAATTTAGTTAATATTAAATTTATAACTATTATGAATATGAATAATACAACCCCTGTTGCAAATAACATATTTTGATGTGTTCCTGCTGCATATCCCATCTCTAACGCTATATTTGTTGTAAGCGGTCTAGCACTATCAAATAGTGATGTAGGCATTGCTGTTGAGTTTCCCGCTACTAAAATTACTGCCATTGTTTCACCTAGTGCTCTACCTATTCCAAGTATTACCCCAGCTAATATTCCCGATTTAGCTGCTGGTACTGTAACTTTAAATATTGTTTCTATTTTCGATGCGCCAAGTGCTAAAGATCCTTCTTTATATGCTTTTGGCACCGCTCTAATTGCTGTTTCTGATAAAGATATTATTGTTGGAAGCATCATAATTGCTAATACTATAATCACTGCTAATAAGCTTTGTCCTTTAGGAAGGCTTAATACTTTTTGTATGGCTGGCACTATTACTGCTAAACCAAATATCCCATAAAGTACTGATGGTATACCTGACAAAAGTTCTACTGCTGTTGAAATTACTCTTGCATATCTTTTAGGACAAATTTCAGCTATAAATATTGCTGCTAATATTCCTGTTGGAACACCTATTATCAAAGCACCTATTGTTGCTACCATTGATGTTACTATCATTGCACTAATTCCAAACTTACCAGAACTAGGTAACCATTTAGTTCCAAATATAAAATCTATAAATGAATATCCTTCTGTTACAAAAGGCATTAAACCTTTATAAAATACAAACCCTATTATAAGCAATAAACTTATTACTGCTACAAAAGCGCTTATCATAAAAATTTTTTCTGTTATAAATTCAAGCACATATTTGCTTTTATTTTTATTAGATGAACCACTTTCTTTTATCTTAATTGATTCAATATTTTCCAATCTAAGTTCCTCCTTTCTAAAATACTAGGCTATCTCTAAGAAACAGCCTAGTAAAAACTATCTAAAATATTAACTATTTAATTTTTATTATTTTTCGTTAACACTCATGAAACCTTGTTCTTCTATTATTTTTTGACCTTCATCGCTTAATATATAATCTATAAAAGATTTTACATCGCCAGTTGCTTCACCTTTAGTTACTAATAAGAATGGTCTTGATATTGGATATGTATCATTATAAACATTTTCTTCTTTTGGTTCTACACCACCAATTTGAACTGCATTTATAGAATCATCTAAATATCCAAATGAGATATATCCTATTGCATTTTCATTTCCTTGAACAGTTGTTTTAATATTTCCTGAACCATCTGATATTTGAGCATCAGAACTTAACTCTTCTGATTCAAATCCCACTATTTCTTGGAAACCATCTCTTGTTCCTGAACCATCTTCTCTTGATACAACAACTATATCTGCATCAGCTCCACCAACTTCTTTCCAGTTAGTTATTTTTCCTGTATATATATCTTTTACTTGATCTAATGTTAAATCTTTTACTTTATTTGCTGAATTTGTTATTACTGCTATACCATCTATTGCTATTTGGTATTCTTGTAATTCTGATTTTTCTTCATCTTTTAAATCTCTTGAAGACATTCCTATTTGTGAAGTTCCGTCTATTGTATTTGTTATACCTGCAGATGAACCTACTTGTTGAACTTCTATTGTTATTCCTTCATTTGCTTTTTGATAATCTTCTGCTAAAACTTCCATTGTTGGCCCTACTGAAGTTGAACCTGATATTGTAATTTTACTTGAATCACTTCCTGAACCTCCTGTGCTACATCCTACAAGTGAACTTACTAATAAAGTACCTGCTAAAATTGCTACTAATCTTTTTCTAAACATAATTTTTCCTCCAATATATTTTTAATTTTTTATTAGCACCTTTTTTATTTTATTCCTCCAAACAGATTTAAAATTTTGTGACTTGGCTTTTCTTTACCTCCTCTTTACACTTTATATGTTACCTAATATATCTTAAGCCTTTATTAAGCATAAGTTATTATAGAGTTAAGTATGTTAATTTCAGGTTAATCTGAAAATTCATAAAAAAAGCTTTATTTTAAATTTTTTAAATATGTATAATTCTTTGAAATACATTGATAAAAATTATTTCAATTTTAAAAATTTCAAAGAATTATCTACTATTTTTGAGTACAAAAAAAGAGTATTACTAAATAGATTTTTGTTCTATTTTTCAACACTCTTTGTATATTATCAAATTAACCGACTTTTTTAGCAAATTCTTTATTAAATGGCAATTCTATTATAAAAGTACTACCCACACCTAGTTCGCTGTCTACTTTTATATTTCCATTTAATGCTTTTACCATGTGCTTTGTTATTGCAAGACCAAGGCCTGTACCACCAACACTTCTACTTCTCGCCTTGTCTACACGATAAAACCTTTCAAATATTCTATCTATATCTTCTTTTGGTATTCCTATTCCGTTATCCTTAACCTCGATAAATACTTTTTCAGATTTTGTATATTGTTTTACACTTACATTTCCATTTTCGCCAGTATATTTTATGGCATTTGAAATTATATTTAAAAGTATTTGTCTTATATAACCTGAATATTCCCATAAATCAATATCTTTATTTTCAAACTCGTATTTTACTTTTATATTTTTCTTTTTAGCAATATAGTTTACTACTTCATTTACTTCTTCAAAAACTTCAAACAAGTCTACCTTCTCTATTTTCTTTTTCATTTTGTTTTCAACTGTGGATAATAGTAAAATATCATCTATTAATCTAGTCAATCTAGTAGTTTCATTATCCATAATCGTCAAAAATCTATTTTTTGTATCTACATCTAAATCTTCTGTAATCATTAAAGTTTCTATAAAACCTTTTATAAGCGTCAGTGGAGTTTTTAATTCATGACTTACATTCGCCACAAATTGCTTTCTCATATTTTCAAGCTTTACATTTTGAGTTATATCTTCTATATTTATGATAAATCCTGTTACAGCATCAAAATTTTTAAAGTGAACAGGATCTATTTTTATTTTATATACTAAATCTTCATCTATATCCTTTTGTATAACAACGCTATTTTTGTCAGGGATATTATATAAAATGCTGTCTAATATTACTTTACTTTTTATAAACTGTTTTATGTTACTTCCCTCAACTAAACCTTCTTCACAGTCTATCATTTCTTTTGCAACATCATTTATAAGAAGTATTTTTCCTTTAGTATCAATCGCTAATATTCCATGAGATACACTTTGCATAATTGATTTAAGCTGTATATTTTTATTTGTTGCTTCTTCTATAGTAAATTTAATAGTATCCCCCATAGAATTAAAGTTATTTGCAAATTCTCCCATTTCACCCGACATACGTGTTTTTATCCTAGCATTAAAATTTTTATTGCTAATTTCCTTAGAAACATTCATAAATTCCTTTAAATATTTTCTTAAGTTCAATGTATATCTAACTGAAATTATAGTCACAATTGATAAAATCAATATTACAAAAATATAAATATCATTAAAAGATTGTATATCGTTCATTTCATCACCTCAGTATTATTTAATTTTATATCCAACACCTCTTATTGTTTCGATATACTGTCCTTCTTGGTCTCCAATTTTTTTTCTTAAATGTCTTATATGTACATCTAATGTTCTAGTTTCTCCATAGTAGTCATAACCCCATATTTTATCTAAGAGAAAAGTTCTAGTAAGAACATTTCCTCTATTTTCAAGAAGTAATTTAAGTATTTGAAATTCTTTAAGCGTTAATTCAATTGCTTGTCCTTTTTTGGTTACTAGATGTTTACTAATATTTATTTCAATATCATCTGCCTTCAAAATTTCTTCCTTATCTGAAGGTATATATTTATATCTTCTAAGTACTGAACTTATTCTAGCTAAAACCTCTTTGATACTAAAAGGCTTTGTAATATAATCATCTGCTCCCTCATGCAATCCTTCTAATTTATCCTCTTCCATATTTTTTGCAGTAAGCATTATCACTGGAATTTGTTCTAACTTTGCATCTGATCTAATTTTTTTCAAAAGATCTATTCCAGTTATATTTGGAAGCATCCAATCTAAAATAATTAAATCAGGATTAAATTCTTTTGTCTTTAAATATCCATCAAATCCATCATAGGAATAATCAACTTTGTATCCATTATTTTCAAGATTGAATTTTAAAAGTTCTACTATATGAATCTCATCATCTATAATCAAAATTTTTTTCATAATTAATCCTCCTAATTAATAAACTAATATCTTATTCTATATTATTATAATAATATTATTTATATATCTGTATTATTTTTTTGTTAAATTTTAATTATATGCTTCATTATTATAACTAAATATAAAAAAATGACATCTTAAAGATGTCACCTTAACTGACGCCTAACGGTCGTCAG
>CAYVBY010000015.1:0-55927 GCA_964449895.1 uncultured Clostridium sp. | reverse complement strand
TTTCTTCTAAACATTTAGCTAAAGCTAAGTATCCATCATTAGCTATATATTCAGATATATCTTCTGGGTTTATGTGACCACAGTTTCTTAAAGCAACACGAAGTTGTTTTTTATAAAATTGCATATCTTCATGTTTTTGAATTTTTTTGTAGTCAAGAGAAGGTTCTTCAAATAATAATCTTTCTACTACTTCATTTCTTCTTATATGACTTTCAACTATTTCAGCTGCATCATCAGGTTTAACATGAACATAAAAAACGTTATCAGGATAAACCTTAACTATAGGACCCATTGCACAGAATCCAAAACATCCTGTTAAATGAACCATTGCATGATCTTCAAGACCTGCTTTTTTTATTTCTTCTTTTAATTTTTCTATTATAAGTAAACTTTCTGAAGAAGTACATCCAGTACCTCCACATACTAGTATATCTCTTTTATCAGGTATAGCATCTGTATGATTTTCTCTTAAATCAAGTATTGGTTTATATTCTTTTACAGCCTCTTTAAGTTCAGCTATTGAATTTAATTTTTTCATGTAAAATACCCCCTAACAGCTTAATTCTAAATTTCTATAGTTGTCTAATATTTTTGAAACATCATCTGGAGTAGCTTGACCGTAAACTTTACCATTTACAACTACAACAGGAGCTAGACCACAAGCACCAACACATCTTAAACCTTCAAGAGTAAATTTAAGATCTGGAGTAGTTTCTCCAGCTTTTATTCCTAATTGTTTTTCGAATTCAGCCATTACTTTATCAGAGCCTTTAACAAAGCAAACTGTTCCTAGACAGACGCTAATTTTATATTCTCCAATTGGATTAGTAGAGAAGTAAGAATAGAAGCTTACAACACCATATACTTTAGAAGGAGAAACTCCTAATTTACCAGCTATATGAAGTTGTACTTCTTTTGGTAGATAACCAAATATTCCTTGAGCTTCTTTAAGAACAAATATTAATGCGCTTTCATCAGCTACTTCTAATGAATTAATTAAATTATCCAACTCATCAAATAATTTCTTGTTTTGTTTAACAAAATCGCACATAAAAATCCCCCTTTGAAAATAATAAAACCATACTACTTATGTTGTTATATATTACTCACTTGATTTTCTAAATAAAACCTTATTTTAAACAAAAAAATATAAATTTCTTTAAATAATCGCATAAAAAATTATTTATATGTACTCTTTTTTTTATTTATTAAATAAACCAAATTATTCAAAAAATCTTATTCTAATTATATAATAATATAAAATCACTAAAAAAAGCAAATTTTTTTGAAAATTCCAAATAAATACTGTATTATGTATTTCGTTGTTTTTTTAACAAAAATTATTAAATACTTTTATTTTTTATTTTATTTTTTAAAAAATAAAATAATATACAAATCATATTTTTAACATATTTTTAACATATTTATAAAATATATGAATAGTTATAATTTTTTATGCATTATAAAAAGCTAGTATAAACTAGCTTTTTAAATTAAACATTTTCAAATGTATAAATAGCATCTATTCTTGCTAAATAAATAGCATTATTTTCAAATCCTATATACTTAGAATATTTTTCTACTTTTTCTTTTGCTATTTCTACATCATCTGTTTCGTTTTTTGTTAATTCTTGTATATATAAATCCATAAGATAAGTTTTATAAGGTTTTATGTCATATCCTAAATAAGATGTAAGCCTTTCTATTTCACCACCAAAGTCTCCATCTTCTTTGATTAAAAATTCATATACATCATTTCTATAAGGATTTGTCATAATAATCTTTTGCACTATTTTATATCCATCTGGTTTACTTATAAATCCATCTTTATAATTATTAAATAATGCATTTGCTTGTTTTATAGATTCTGCATTTATATAAGCTTCAACATCTTTTACTCCATATTCTAATAATGTATCTATTACTGCTATATGAATATTAAAACAATCTTTATATAAAGCTTTTGATAATTTATCTATTACAGGTTTTACATCAAATAACTTAGATGTAGACCTTTTAGTTTTATTCATAGAAATTCTTTCTTTGATAATATTGTTGAAAATTCGTTTAAAATCAAAGTATTTATTACAATAATTTTCTTTAAATATATTAAAATCAACTACCATAACATTGTAACTTATTAAAATTTCAATTCCTTTTTTTATAGCTTCATCTATTATTTTATCAGCAAAAATCAAATAATTATCATTGATTTGTCTAAGAGATGTAACATTTTTATTACAGTAATCCTTAAATTCAAATCTAGCTTTTCTTGCATAACACAAAAACTCTTTTCTTATTGAATTATAATTATCTCTTCTTTCATCAAACTTTATAATAGCTCCGTTTATATCAAATACAATCATCAGTAATAACCTCCTTGCAAAATATATCTACAATTATGTTTTATTACTATATTTGATTTTATAACTTAATTTCCTTTTAAATAAATAATTTGTCTAAAAGTTTTTGTATGCTTACTATAAATATTCAATTATACAAGACCAAAGATACCTAAAAAAATTGGAATAAACATCGCTGGAAGTAAATTAGCAACTTTTATATCACTTTTTAATAACATATTCATACCTAGTGCTAATATAAGAAGACTTCCAATTGCATTCATAGCTGTTATTACAGAAGTAGATAAAAAACCTTTTAGTAAAAATGCACCTATAGTTATAATACCTTCATATACAAAAATTGCTACTGCTGATAGTAAAACACCGATTCCCATAGTTAAAGTAAATAAAAATGCAGAAATTCCATCTAAAGCAGATTTTGCAAATAAAGTTTCGTTATTTCCAAATAATCCACTATTTAAAGATCCAACTACTGCCATTGCACCTACACAAAATAATAAACTACTTGCTATAAATCCTTGAGATATAGACATATCACTTTTATTTTTTTCATCTTTATTAAACTTAGATTCTATTTTTTCTCCAAGTTTATTTAGAGCTTTATCTAAATCTAATACTTCTCCTATTAAGCCACCTATTACCATAGATACTATAGATATCATTACATTTTCACATTCAAGTGCACCTGATATTCCCATATAAATTACACATAATGCTATACCCGACATAATATTATTACTTACTTTATCTATAGTTTCCATTTTAGCTATTTTCATTATTATTTTTTTTAGAAATAATGCAGCTAAACCTCCTACTACAACTGACATACTATTAACAATTACTCCTAAACCAAACATATTCGCACCCCTATTCTAAATATTATTTTTTTAATTATTTATTAATTTTTTAACAAAAATTTATTATTTTACTAAATTTATTATTTTTTTAGGATCTTTTGCAAAATCTTCAAAGGAATATTCAGTATAAATTACATCCTTTCCCAAAAATCTTTCATATCTTATTTTCTCTTTTTCTTTAGTTGACTCTCTTTTTTGTTTGTGATTGTTAACCACTATTATTTTTAAGTTATCCTTTTTTCTACTTGTTTGTATTCTTTTTAAAAGATATTTAATATGTATATCTGCTTCTGGAAAAGAATATCCACAAAATACAATAACATCACTTTCTCTCAAAAGCATTTCTGATTTTGTCCAAACAGTGCTTAAAAATATATTAGACATATTTTTAAAGTAAGTTGGAGGTACAATTATAGGTACAGTTAATTCTCCACATTCTAAACATTTTGCTTGTTGTATATTTTCTATTATTCTCATAACCCCACCTTCATAAGGAGTGAGAGTTAAACTATTACATATTGGACAATAAAGCCAGTTTAATGAACCATGTATTTTATATAATTTTATGGAAGGATTTGTCGGTCTTTTCCATAAGCTTTTATTTAAATCAAAATTTGCAAAGTCCACTCCATAATCTAGCATTACAGGATATTTTTTGTCATCATATAAACTAGCAATAGCATTATCTATTTGTATATCATAATTTGCACTTATAAAATTTACATCTTCTATTAAATTTTCTTTTATCAAGTTAGAAAGTAATAACTTATGATAACTATTGCTGGATTTATTAGCATTATTGAGTGCATAAGCAGTTAGCATTATAAGTGATTGCCTTATATAATATATACTAGTATTTTCATTATTGTAACTTTCAGATTTGTAGTATTTAAAAGATTCCGTTCTCTGATCAGCCAAATCAAGAACTCCTAAAACTTCTTCAAAAGTAGGAAAATCAATTTTTTCTACATCATCATTTACAACATCTAAAAAAAATAAATCTTTGAAAAATTTTATCAACTCCTTATTCATTTTTCTTTCTTTATCTTTTGGGAGTATATATTTAAAATATTCAGAAAATAATTCGTTTTGTATAGGCAAATTTTCTGCAGCTGATGCACCCGCTCCTAAAAAAATAGTTACCTTCATATATTAATCCTCCAAAATAATTTATTTAGTAACACTATTATACAACTAAAACAATATAAAAAAATATTAATATAGTAAAATACAAAAAAGTCTTTATTAAAAATTTTAAAATAAAGACTTTTTTAGTATTTCCATAAAAAATGTATATTATGAAATTATTTAGAGTTTTTCATTTTTTTTATAGATTGTATAGCTTTTAAAGTTCCCATTTTTGAATGGTCAAAAGTAAGTCCTCCTTGGAAATATACATTGTAAGGAGGTCTAATTGGAGCATCTGCACTAAGTTCTATTGAAGAACCTTGAACAAAAGCACCTGCTGCCATTATTACTTCATCTTCATATCCTGGCATTGCCCATGGAACTGGTGTTACATGAGAATCTACAGGAGCTGCAGCTTGAATTCCTTGACAAAAGCTTATTACTTCATCAGCACTATTAAGTTTTACAACTTGTATAATATCACTTCTTAAATCGTCATATTTAGGTAAAACATCATATCCTAATTTTTCAAATGCTCTAGCACAGAATATTGCACCCATTACAGCTTGACTTGTAACGTAAGGAGCCATAAAAAATCCTTGAAGTACATTTCTTGTAGTTCCAAAAGTAAGACCACATTCTTTACCTATTCCAGGAGATGTAAGTCTATATGATATTAATTCTATTAAATCAGCTCTTCCTACTATATATCCTCCTGTAAGAGCAAGACCTCCACCTGGATTTTTTATAAGAGACCCTGCCATTACATCAGCACCAACTTCTATAGGTTCCTTTGTATCTAAAAATTCTCCATAGCAATTATCTACCATTACTATTATATCTTTATTTATAGATTTAACTACATCTATAGCTTCTTTTATATCTTGTATGCTTAAAGATTTTCTCCAAGAATATCCTTTTGATCTTTGTATCATAACAAGTTTTGTTCTATCGTTTATTTTTTTCTTAATTCCTTCTAAATCTATATTTCCATCTTCTAAGAAATCAACTTCATCATATGTAACCCCAAATTCTTTTAAAGAGCCTTTTTCTTCTCTTATTCCTATAACTCCTTGTAAAGTATCATAAGGAGTAGATGTAACTGAAAGTATTTCATCTCCTGGTCTTACAAGTCCTTGAACACATAAACTAAGTGCATGAGTTCCATTTACTATTATAGGTCTAACTATCGCATCTTCTGCTTTAAATACATTTGCATATATTTCTTCTACTTTTTCTCTACCTATATCATTATAACCATAACCTGTAGTCCAGTTAAAATGATTATCAGCTAAATTAGCTTCTTGCATAGCTTTTAATACTTTATATTGATTAAATTCTCTAATTTCTTTTATTTCATCAAATTTTTCTTTTATATCTTCCATTACATCTTCAGATAACTTAAAAGTTTCTTCATCTAAACCGTAAAATTCTTTTAATAATTGACTAGTTTCTAATAACATTTTCCTCTCCTAATTTTATAATTAATTCAACATTTAAAATTTTAACATATTGTATTTTTTAGTCAAGATAGAAAAAAGGTACTTATGTAAATTAGCAGAATTCTGTTAATTTACATAAGTACCTTTTTATTGTTCAAAGTTTTAAAATATTAGATTTTTTGTTATATTATTTATTATTATTTTGTTGATTTTGTAAATTTATATATTTTCCTGGTACTATTGTTGAAACAGCATGTTTGTATATCATATTTTGTTGTTTATTTTCACCTTCAAGTAATATTATATAGCTGTCAAATCCCTTTACATACCCTCTTACTTGAACACCATTCATTAAAAATATAGTTACTGGTATTCTTTCTTTTCTAGCATTATTTAAGAATAAATCTTGTAAATTTAATACTGTGTTTTTCATCATTTTAATTCCTCCCTTTCTAATTTTTTATATACAACTAACAGTATATATTATCATATTATACAATTTTTAATAAATTTTCAATATAATTAACAATATCTTCTTTTAAATTTTCTACATTATTATACTCATCTAAATTAAACCATTTAGCATCTTCATATCTCTTAAACCAAGTAATTTGACGCTTTGCATATCGTCTAGAATCTCTTTTTATTATTTCAAGAGCTTCTTCATAAGTATACTCACCTTCTAAGTATTTTATAATTTCTTTATATCCTATCCCTTGCATAGATATCATGTCTTTTTTGTATCCCATTTTTAGGAGATTTTTAACTTCTTCAAGTAGACCATTTTCTATCATAATATCTACTCTTTTATTTATTCTTTCGTATAAAACTTCTCTATCTCTATTTAAAATTATTATTATAGGTTGGTATTTGTCGTTGTATTTAAGATCTTTTGAAAAATCATTCATTTTTTCTCCACTTAAACAAACTTCTATAGCACGTATAACTCTCTTTGTATTGTTTTTGTGAATTCTATTTGCTGCATCTAAATCTAGAGATTTTAATTTATCATGCATATAATCTATACCATTTGTTTTTAATTCTTGTTCTAATTTTTCTCTTATTTCACTATTGGCATTTGATTTTGCAAAATCCATATTGTATATAAGAGAATTTAGATAAAGTCCTGTTCCTCCTGTAACTATAACTGTCTTTTTTTTATTGTCTATATCTTGTATATATTTTTCGCTTCTAGATTGAAACTCTGATACAGAAAAAGGAATATCTGGAGTTACTTCATCTATCATATAATGAACTACTCCATCCATTTCTTCTTCAGTAACCTTTGCACTACCTATATCCATATATTTGTATATTTGCATAGAATCAGCTGAAATAATTTCAGCATTTAGTGATTTTGCCAATTTTATAGATAAATCAGTTTTGCCCACAGCTGTAGGTCCTGTAAGTATTATAAGCGGTATTTTTCTCATTATATCCCTTCCTTAAATATTTATATTATTCTCTTAAACATCTTTTCTATTTCTTTTTTTGATATTTCAACCATTGAAGGTCTTCCATGAGGACAAGTGTAAGGATTTTCACACTTTTCCATCTTTGAAAGAAGTGAAGCTATTTCATCAAAATAAATTTTGTCGTTTGCTTTTATGGCTGCTCTACAAGACATAGAAGCTATTTTATCTAATTTTAAATCGTAGCTACTTTCTAAATCTCCAATGTTATCGATTATTTGGAATATAAATTTTTCTGACTGGGCAACTCCAAAAATATTAGGAACTCCTCTTACCATAATATGATTATTTCCAAATATCTCAATTTCAAAACCAAATTTCATAAATAGACTTAAATTTTTTTCAACATCTAACATATCTACACTAGATAATTCTAAAACTATAGGATCTAAAAGCATCTGCATGTCTATGTTTTGATTTTTAAATTTAGTCATATACTCTTCATATAAAACTTTTTCATGTGCAGCATGTTGATCTAGTAAATACATAGATGTTCCTTTTTCCAAAACTATATATGTATTTAAAATTGTTCCTATTACTTTGTAATCTTTTGCTCTAAATGAAGTAGTTTGTGAATTTTCTAGTATTTTATCTAAAGTATCATCTTCAAACATTAAATTTTTATTTGTAGGGCTTTGATTTAAATCATCAATATATCCCTTATTTTTGTAATAATCTATTTGCTCTTGATTTTCGTAAATATCCTCATCTAAAGATTTTTTATTTTCATAATTAAAATTATTTGACATTTTTTCTTGTTCTAAGTTTTTTTGAATTTTAAATGTCTCATTATTTAATATTTGATTTTCTTTTTTATTTTCCTCCTTTAAAGCATCTTTAAAGGATTTAAATTCATATAAATCTTCTCTCTCATTTACTAAAATTTCTTCTTTTTTAGGAGAATTTTCTTCTTTTTTTAAAATTTCATTTTTAATATTTTCTGTATAATCTTTAAAATTAGAAGATATATCTTTTTTATTTGTATCTTCAAGTTTATCTATTTTATTTTGTAAATATGCTTTATCTATTTTATATTTTCCTATTAGACTAGTATTTAAAAGTTTATTTTTTATTACATCTCTTATTAGTATATATATTTCTTTTTCTTCTTGAAATTTAACTTCTAGTTTTGTAGGATGTATATTTACATCAATTTCTTTTGGATTTAATTGTATGTTTAAAAAACAAACTGCAAATTTGTTTATTGGAATTATACTTTTATAACTTTCATTTATAGCATCTAAAATAACTTTACTTTTTACATATCTGTTATTTATATAGATGTGTTGTAAGTTTTTATTAGATCTATAAATATTATTATTTCCAACATATCCATTTATCTTGATTTTTTCATCTTCGTAATCAATTTTTATTAGATTTTCAGTTATATCTTTTCCGTAGATACTTCTAATTACGCTTATTAGTTTATTGTCTCCAGGAGTATTTAACATAATTTTAGAATTATTTATATATTTTATTCTAACTTTTGGGTTTCCTATTGCTAATTTATTTATTAAATCACTTATATTTATAGTTTCAGCATGAGTAGATTTTAAAAACTTAGCTCTAACTGGAGTATTAAAAAATAAGTCCTTAATTATTATAGTTGTTCCATTTTTGCACCCAACTGGCTCTTTTTTTATTATTTTAGAACCACTTAAAACAATTTTTGTACCAAAAGGTTCTTCTTCAGATTTAGTAATCATCTCTACATTTGATACTGAAGAAATAGAAGCTAAAGCTTCACCTCTAAAACCAAGTGAATAAAGATTGTATAAATCATCTATATTTTGTATTTTGCTAGTTGCATGTCTTAAAAAACACTTTTCAACTTCACTTGATAATATACCACATCCATTATCACTTATTTTTATAGATTTTTTCCCACCATCTACTATATCTACTACTACTTGTGTAGCATTAGAGTCTATAGCATTTTCTAAAAGTTCTTTGACTACAGAAGCAGGCCTTTCAACGACCTCTCCTGCAGCTATTTTATTTATTGTTAAATCATCTAAAATATTTATATACTTACCCATTTAATCCCTCCAAGGGTTATTTTGGTTTAAGTCTAAAATAACCGATTATTTATTTGCTTTGGCTTTCTTTTGTAAATTATAAAGAGTATTTACACAATCGATTAAACTCATATTTAAAATATCTAAATTTATAAGTTCATCTAATAGTTCTGATTTTTCATTTATAGTTCCAAAAGAAAGCTGCGAATCTTCTTCTTTTAATTTAGTATAACTTGTATTTAATTTGTTATAATCTTTTTTTATTTTTTTATGTTCTTTTAGTAAAGTTTCATGTTCTAATTTTAAAGCTTCAAATTCTATTTTTATATTAGATTCTTCTATTTTCTTAAGTTCATTTTCTAAAGTAAGTGTGTCTTCTTTTATATTATCATCTTTTACTTCATCTGCTAAAATTACTTCTTTTTTTTCTTTAGTAAAATTACCTGTTAAAACTTCTCCGTTAAATATATGATTTTTTTCTAAATCCTTTAGTATATCTGAAGAACGATTTATAACTTTATCTGGTAATTTTGCAAGCTTTGCAACATATATACCATAGCTTTTATCAGCAGGTTGTTCGATTATTTTTCTTAGAAAAATTATATTTTCTCCGTCATCTTTTACTGAAATAGAATAATTTTTAACTTCTTTAAATTCATTTTCTAAGTCTGTAAGTTCATGGTAATGTGTAGCAAATAAAGTTTTACATTTTATATTGCTTTGTATATATTCAACTATTGCCCATGCCAAACTTATCCCATCATAAGTAGATGTACCTCTACCTATTTCATCAAGTATTACAAAACTCTTTGAAGTCGCATTTTTTAGTATATGAGAAACCTCACTCATCTCAACCATAAATGTAGATTGTCCAGAAGATAAATCATCACTTGCTCCTACTCTTGTAAATATTCTATCACATATAGGAATATCTGCATAATCTGCTGGAACAAAAGATCCCATATGTGCCATTAAAACTATTATAGCACTTTGTCTCATATAAGTAGATTTACCAGACATATTAGGTCCTGTAATTATATTTATTATATTTTCATTGTCGCTTAAATAAGTATCATTAGGAACAAAACATTCTTCTCCAACTATACTTTCAACTACTGGATGGCGACCATTTTTTATATCTAATTTATTATCATCATTTATAGTAGGCTTTACATAATTATTCAAATCAGCTACAGTTGCAAAAGATGTAAATACATCTATATTTGCTATTATTTTAGCTACATTTTGAATTCTATTTATATTATCATAAATATATTTTCTAACCTCTACGAATAATTCATATTCTAAAACTTCTATTTTTTCTTTCGCATGTAGTATTTTATCTTCTATTACTTTTAATTCCTCAGTTATAAATCTTTCAGCATTACTTAAGGTTTGTTTTCTTATATAGGAATTATCTATTTTTGCAGTAGATAAATTAGCTTTAGTTATTTCTATATAATATCCAAAAACTTTATTAAACCCTACTTTTAAAGATTTAACTCCTGTCTTTTCCTTTTCACGATTTTCAACTTCCTTTATCATGAAAGCTCCATTTTTAGAAACTTCTCTAAGCTCTTTAAGTTCTTCGTTATAGTCAGATTTTATTATATTTCCATCTTTTATAGTTATACTTGGCTCTTCAAGTATAGCTTTGTCTATTAGACTATAAATATCTTTTAAATCTTCCATTTTACTTATATAATTTTTTAATATATTTGTATCTGACTCTTCTATTCTCTTTTTAAGTTCTGGAAGCTTTTCTATAGAATTTTTTAAATTTATAAGCTCTTTTGGTGTAACTTTTTCAAATGCAATTTTGCCGCAAATACGCTCTATATCATATACATTTTTTAAAATTTCTATTAAATCAATTCTTAGAGAATAATCATCTTTGATTTCTTCTATTACATCAAGTCTATTTTGTATTCTTCTTTTTTCTACTAAAGGCTCTTCTACATATTTTCTAAGAAGTCTTCCTCCCATTGATGTAGAAGTTTTATCTAATACATGAAGTAAAGAGCCCTTTTTCTTTTTAGTTCTTATAGTTTCTGTAAGTTCTAAGTTAGAACGTGTAAACATATCTAAAACCATATAATTTGATGAATTGTATATATTTATATTGTTTATATTAGAAGTTATTTGCTTTTGAGTGTTATATATATAATTAAGTAATACGCATAAACTTCTATTTATAAGTCCCTTATCATCAAACTTTAAATTACTCAAATAGTTTTGTGAAAAATATTCATATAGTATATTTTCATCTAAATATTTTTCATCAAAATTACTATTTATATATATATTTGATATAGCCGCAATTGATTCTAGATTTTTTTTATAATCTAAATCATTTAATATTATCTCTGAAGGTGAAACTTTAGCTATTTCTTCTATTAATTTTTCACTTTTTAAATAAGTGGCATTAGTCTCTCCAGTACTTATATCTACATATGAAATTCCTATGTCATCACCTTCTTTAAATACTGACATAAGATAGTTATTTTTTTTATTTTCAAGTAAAGTTCCCTCAAGTACAGTCCCTGGAGTTACAACTCTTATTACTTCTCTTTTTACAATTCCTTTACAAAGGGCAGGATCTTCCATTTGCTCTCCTATAGCAACTTTATATCCAGCTTCAACTAATTTTGATATATATGAATTGGCAGCATGAAAAGGAACACCACACATTGGAGCTCTTTCTTCTAAGCCACAAGCTTTTCCTGTAAGTGCTATCTCTAGTACTTTAGATGCAATAATTGCATCTTCAAAAAACATTTCATAAAAATCTCCCAATCTAAAAAACAATATACAATCAGGATATTTCTCTTTTGTTTCAAAATACTGTTTCATCATAGGAGTTAATTTACTTTTGTCAATTTCCATATTGATTTTATATCGCAAACCTAGGTATTTAAATACTTAAAGCGATTACTCCTTTCTTTAATTTTTATATTTTTAATCTTAGATATTCATTATATCATATTTTATAAATTTTTATAAAAAGTCTTTATCTTAAATTTTAAAACACATAAATGAATACTTTATATTTATTATTATCTTTTTAAAAATAAAAAAATCTTCATCTAAATTAGATGAAGACTTTTTTATTTTTAAAATGTAATCGCCGATTCCTAAAAGTTGAAAAACATTATCCTTTCAAAATTCTTCTCAAAGATAAAACTGCTGCTCCTGTAATTATCAAAAAAGCTACTAACATGAAAATCCAAGCTATGGTTGTCATAATATCAACTCCCTTCTTATTAATTTCATTATATTATATAATTAATTCAAAAAGTTAGATTTCTAATAGTTTTTACTTTTTGTTAACAAAAGATATATAGTTTTTACTATTTTTTAACATATAAAAGGTATATATTTAAAATTATTTAAATAAACAAAAATTTAATTTTATATAATATTAAAATTTTTATTGTTTTTTATACTAAAAAAGCTTTATTACATATTGTATATGCAATAAAGCTTTTTATTTCTAAAATAATTTTAAGTTTTTATTTTCGTCAAAAGGTATATCAAATAGCTCCGAAATAGACTCTACTTTATCCTTTGAAACTACATTTTTAAATGCCGCCTCACTCATATATATTTCATCTAATTCCTTAGTGTTATTGATTATTACAAGCTTTAAGTCTTTTAAATTTCTAACTCCACAAAGTTTTATGCATCCTTTAAATACATATTCGTCATTATCTAGTACTAAAGGAAGCTTTACACTATTTGGTTCTGTAGATGTAATAGCATTTATATATGTAGCTGGAAAATCTATCTTGTCATAGAATTTTTTAGATACAAAATCAGCAAGTCCCATTCCATTTGCATTTCCTCCTGATTTTTGACTTATATCTAAAAAACCTAGCTTTATAGTATTTGGACCACCGCTTGCTGCATTTGTATGAAATCTTCCCACTATATTAGTATCTACACCTGTTCCACTTATATTTTTTCCAATTTCATTTACTATAAGTACGTCTATATCATCTAGATAAATTCTAGACATTAAGTCTTTTGATCTATTTAGTATTTCAGGCTCTTTTTCTAGTATTTCTTCTTTTTTTAGAACAAATACATCAGAAACTTCATTATAACCATTTTCAATAGATGCAACTCCACAAATTATATTTAAATTATTTAACGCAATAGTTCCAACCTCTACTAGATTATTTGCCATATTTTCATATCTTAAAGAGTGGGTCATGTCAGCACCTTTTCTTTTTGCAAGACCTATAGCCATCATTTTTATTAAACCACTTTCGTATTTACCTCTAAATGATGTATGAAGCTTTATTCTATTTAGCAGTATTATACCATCTGCTTCTTTAGCATTTTTATCTATATATACTGGAAGATTTTTAGAAGTTTTTCCTACTTCAACTACATCCATAGAAGATATTATCTCACATCCTATAGTTTCTTTAGTTATACCAAGTTTTTTAAGCATATTCTTTTGTCCTTCGTCAGTTCCTCCTCCATGACTTCCCATAGCAGGTACTATAAAAGGTGTTGCTCCACATTTATAAACAAAATCAACTACTGTCTTCATTAAAACTTGATAATTACTTATTCCTCTACTTCCACCAGTTATAGCAATTTTCATACCTGGTTTTATATTGTCTTTTATGTTTTTTTGAATTAATTTAGTATATAAACTCTTTTGTACATCCTCTAATTTAGTATCATCAAACTTTTGCTTTACTTTCATAATTTTAGGTAGTTCTATGCTATCTAGTATTTCATTTATTTGAGACATTTTATGCTCCTTTATCACTTAAATTTAAACATTACATCTAAATTTAATATTTTATATTTTAATTTATTTTGTTACTTAAGATATTTTATCTACTTTTTTAGTAACTATAAGATCACTTTCATATCCCATTATATTTTTTACTACAATATCTCCTACCTCCACTGGTGCTTCAAGTTTTATACTTTTTATTATATCCATAACATCAAATATTTTAGCTTTAGGTACAGGATTTGTAAGTCTAACACTTACAAGAGGTAATTCACCATTTATTAATACTACTGAAGAAGCTATATTTCTTCTTGGATCTGTAAGCTCTTGAACTACATATTCTTTACCCTTTTTACATCCTTCTCCTTTTATACTTTTTATATCGTTTTTTTCATAATCTACTTCTATTTCACATCCATTTGGACAAACTATACATGTAAACTTTCTATTCACTTATAATCACCCTCAAATCCTTATCTGATTTTATTTCATCTTTTGAAATTTTTATTTGAATCATCTCTGCTGGTATTGCTTTTTTGTACTTTTTAGTTTTTATTACATCATCACCTTGCATTATATCTACTCTACATTCTTTAAAAGGTCTTCTAACTCTAAATGAAAGTACAAAATCTTTAGTTCCACTCATCTTTTGAGGAATAGTATGATTTATATTTTCTCCAGCTTCTATGTTGATTTTACTTTCAGTTAATTTACCTTTATTTATGTACTGTGCTACATGTCCTGCAAGTCTTTCTGCTTCAAGTGAAACAAAGTCTACTAAATCATGAACTTGAAGTACATTTCCTGCAGCAAATATACCTTCTACTGATGTTTGATAATTTTCATCTACAATAGCTCCCTTAGTTATAGAGTCAAGTTTAACTCCTGCTTTTAATGATAATTCATTTTCAGGTATTAATCCTATTGATAAAATTAAAGTATCACATTCATATTTCATTTCAGTGCCTGGTATTATTTTTTTATTTTCATCTACTTTACTTACTGTAACACTTTCAAGTCTTGATTTACCTTTTATGTCAGTTATCGTATGACTTAAATAAAGTGGTATGTCATAATCATTTAGACATTGTTCTATATTTCTTGGAAGACCATTAGCATAAGATGAAAGTTCAATTACAGCTTCTACCTTAGCACCTTCTAAAGTAAGTCTTCTAGCCATTATAAGACCTATATCCCCAGAACCTAAAATAACTACTTTTTTACCTACCATAGTATTAGTTAAATTTATATATCTTTGTGCCACACCTGCATTGTATATACCAGCAGGTCTAGTCCCTGGTGTTGAGATTGCACCTCTAGTTCTTTCTCTACATCCCATAGTTAAAACTACAGCTTTTGCCTTATATTGTTTTAAGCCATCTTTGCTAGCTGCTATTACAAGTTTGTCATTAGTAACATCTATTACTGTGGCATCAGTTATATAATCTATACCTTGCTTTTCAACTTCTTTTATAAATCTATCTGCATATTCTGGACCACTTAGAGTTTCTTTAAATCTAGTAAGTCCAAAACCATCATGAATACATTGTTTTAATATTCCACCTAGTTTATCTTCTCTTTCTACTATAAGTATATCTTTTATTCCTTTATTCTTAAGTTCAAGGGCTGCTGCAAGGCCTGCAGGACCGCCTCCAACTATTACTACATCCTTATTTTCAATCATTAGCCTCTCACCTTCCCTACAAACATATTAGATCCTTCTCTAGAATAAAGTACTTCTTCTCTTTTTTTATTTTTAACTTCCTCTAAAAGCCCAGCTATTCTAGTTTCACAATATCCACCTTGACATCTACCCATCATAGCTCTACATCTATATTTTATTCCTGTCAAAGTTTCAACTCCTAATGGATTATTTATAGCTTCAAGTATTTCTGCCTTAGTTATAGTTTGACATCTACAAATTACTTCGCCGTAATCAGGGTTTTCTTTTATTAAAAGAGCTTTTTGTTCTATAGATTTATCAGCAAAAGTTACTATAGGCTTTCTTATTGGATTGAAATTTTCATTTATAGTCAATTCTTCTTTCTCTTTTAATAAAGAAACTACATATTTAGCAATTGGAGTAGAACTTGTAAGTCCTGGAGATTCTATTCCAACTAAATTAATAGTATTAGGAGCCTCATCTCTTCTTTCTATTACAAAGTCATGATATCCCCCTTCTTCTTTAGATGCAAGTTTAGGTCTAATACCTGAAAAGTTTCTTATGAAATCTTCTCTTTTTATATGAGGGAAAATTCTTCCTCCATCACTTATTAGTAAATCCATTATCTTTTGAGTAGCAGAATAATCATCTCTTTCGTCTATATATTCACTACTTGGTCCTATAAATACATTTCCATCTATTGTTGGAGTTAAGTGAATTCCAAGTCCACCTTCTTTTGGATTTGGAACAGGATATGCTGGAATACTAAGCTTTGGTCCAACCTTTTCATCTAATATAAAATATTCTCCTCTACATGGATAAATTGTATAATCATCTATTCCAAGCATTTTTGAAATTTTATCACTATAAAGTCCTGCTGCATTTATAACCCATCTAGTTTTATATGTATTTTTTTTAGTTTTTATATTATAAATTTCATCTACTCTTTTAATATCAATTACTTCATTACCGAAGTAAAAATCAACACCATTTGAAGCCGCATTTTCAGCTAGAGCTACTGTAAGTAAAAAAGGATTTAAAATTCCCGTAGTTGGAGACCACATAGCAAATTCTCCGTCTATATGAGGTTCAATTTCTTTTATTCTTTTTTTGTCTACTATCTCTAGACCTACTATGCCATTTTTTTCACCTTGTTCTTTCATAGCAATAAGTCTTTCTTTATCTTCTTTCGTAAAACCTACTACAAGTTTTCCACATCTTTTAAAAGGTACACCTAGGTCTTTTGCAACTTGGTCAAAATCTTTATTTCCTTCTACACAAAATTTTGCCATTAGAGTTCCTGGTTTATTATTAAATCCAGCATGCAAAACTCCAGAATTTCTAGCACTAGTTTCATTACATACATCTAATTCCTTTTCTAGTACACCTATTTTTAAATTATATCTAGACATTTCTCTTGCAATGGCACTTCCAACTACGCCAGAGCCAATTATCATAACATCATATAATTTATTCAACTAAAATCCCCCCTTATACGAACAAAATTAATACGTTTTTTTCTTTTATATATTATTTTATACTCATTTTGATAATTTTTCATTAATTTTAGTGAAATTTTATATTTTAATAGTTAAACTTCGAATTTTTATATATCAAAATCATTTTTTATATTTGCTAAACTTGATAATATTATTTAGTAATTTATATTTTTTTTAATTTAGTTTATAATATTTATAATTAATAATTTTGAAAGGAAATAAATAAATGATTGAAAATATAAAAAATAAGTTTAATAACTTTTCACCATATATAAATGGATTTCAAAATATGAAAAGAGCATCTGTATTAGTTCCTCTAGTAAAAAGAAATGATCATTATGAAATTTTATTTGAAGTTCGTTCTAAAAATTTAAAAACACAACCAAATGAAATATCATTTCCAGGTGGTAAAATAGAAAAAGGCGAAAAACCTATAGAAGCTTGTATTAGGGAAACTTGTGAAGAGCTTGGAACAAATGATACAAATATTGAAATAATTTCACCACTAGATTTATATATAAATCATTCAAATTTGATAATTCATCCATATATAGGCATTATAAAAGATATAGATAATCTGTCTATAAATAAAGATGAAGTAAGTGAAATTTTTACAGTCCCAGTAAATTATCTTATAAATTACAAACCTGATGAATTTGAAAATAATATAAAAGTAGAAGCAAGTGATGATTTTCCATATGACAAAGTTCCAAATAATAGAAATTATCGTTTTGCTGTAGGAAAGTATTCAGTTTTGTTTTATGAATATAAAAACTATATAATATGGGGAATTACCGCAAAAATACTAGAAAACTTCTTAGCCATATTAAAAAGCTAAAAATAGCCTTTAATATGGCTTTTTTATTTTATAAAATATAATTTAAATTGCATTTTTCATCGTCTATTATATTAAAAAGTATAGACTTAATTCTCTCCAAACTTTCTAAAGCTCTAATTTTATCTTTACAGTAAATTGCATTTTTTATTAAATTTAGTTCAAGTTGTATATCATCATAATATTGATGATTTAATACCTTAAGCCATAAATTTCTTTGAGATTTAATTTTTTTTAATAAATCTTCTAGCATCTTGTCAGATTGTTCCCACTTTTCATCATATACTACTTCATAAGTAGCTTCCACATCTTGAATATAATTCATTCCGAAATTTTCTACTTTATTATCTATATAAAATCCTAAAAATAAAAATATTGCTACCCAAACAATAGATACAATCGTACTTTTCATAATAAATCACCTCAAATTTTTCTTTGGAGTACTATTTTGTCGTACTCATCTAAAATGCATATTAATACATCTTTTGCCTTATTTATATTGTAAGATTTTAAAACTCCCATTAGCCAAATTTCATCTTTTTCTACTTTTTTTAAATTTTCTTTAATTACCTTACCATCTAATATCAGTGGAGTAGGTATACGATTGTACTCTCTAGGTGGAGTAGAATTATAATTTGAAGTAGGTACAATGCTCAAACTTCCATCAGTTTCTAATATAGCATATTGTATATATTTTATATTAAAGTATCCTTGTATACGTAATTGTTCTAATAATTCATTTATACTTACTCTTTCTTTTTTTAATTCTTTATAGTCTATCTGTCCTTTATTTATCAATATAGAAGGTTTCCCTGATAATATTGTAGATATACTTCTAAATTTTAAAGATAAAAAAGATACTATAGTCTGCATAGCAACTAAACCAGTAAGTGCAGCTATACCATTTATCATAGGTATATCGTTATTCTCCATAGGTAAGGATGCAACTTCTGCTATTAGAAGTGTTATAACTAAATCAAAACAGTTCATTTCTGCTATTTCACCTTTTCCCATAATTCTCATGGATATTAAAACTGCTGTATATAGTATGATACTTCTTATGAATACTACGATCATTTTTTTCTCCTTTTGTTTTTTATATATTGTTTCCAAATTTGTATTTAATATTAGTATTATTTTATTTTTAATATTATTTCCTACTCGGTATATATTTATATTAATATTTACAAAATTTCCTTAATAAAAAAAATATTGATAAATCTATATAAATCTACCAATATTTTTTAAAACAATAACTTAATTTATAATTCCTTTTACTTAATAACCTCTACCCTCATTAAACATCTTCACTTGTGTTAAAAATTTCCTCAACTGATAAATTAAAATATCTAGAAATCTTAATAGCTAGACTAAGACTTGGTTCCCTTTTTCCAAGTTCAATCATTCCATAATAACTAGTCGTAATACCTAGGCTTTCTGCTACTTGCCTTTGTTTTAAGTTATTTTTTACCCTAAGTTCTTTCAAAATATTCACAAATCCCTCCTACTTACCAACATTTAGTTGTTAATTTAATTATAATTCAACATAAAATTAGTATCAAGTTATACATTTAATTTTTTCATAACACTTATTAAATATTTCACCTATAAATTATTTATAAATATAATTTTATGATATAGATTTTCTTATTTCATTTTACAACTACTTGTTGTAAAATGAATATTAGGAAGGAGTGATTTCATGAATAGCTTACCAGATAGACTTAAAATTTTAAGAAATCAAAGAGGGATTAATCAAAGAGAAATTGCTGAAATTTTAGGTATCACTACAAGTGCTTATGGATTTTACGAACAAGGAAAAAGAAAACCTCCTATTGATGTAATACTTTTCCTTTCTAAATATTACAAAGTATCACTAGATTGGCTAATATCTGGATCTGATAACTTTGGAGATAAATTAGTCATCAGTGATAATAATGAAAAATATTTTATAGAAAAATACAGAAAGTTAAACAAAATAGATAAAGTCAAAATTGAAGGGATGATTGATTTAAAACTTGTTGAAGACAAGGGAATTATCGATTAAATTTTAGGTAAATTATTTAAAACTCTTTCTATCTATATATTTCAAAAAAGGTGTTCTTTTTTATGATAACTCATCATAAAAAGAACACCTTTTAAATTTCTACTTAAAACTTAAATCATTTCTCCATTTAATGAAAATGATAATGTTTCTGTTATTTTTACATCTACTAATTTTCCTACTAAATCAGCATTTATATCTTTTACACTAAAGTTTACAAGTTTATTTTGTCTTGTTCTACCACTGAATTTAGTATCGTCAGTTTTACTTTTACCTTCAACTAAAACTTCAACTACCTTATCTTGATATATAGAATTATTTTCTTTTAATATATCATTTACAACTGCTAAAACTTTGTTAAATCTCTCATGTTTTAAATCCTCTGGAATTTGATCTTCCATTTTAGCTGCTGGCGTACCTTCTCTCTTTGAATATATAAAAGTAAATACATTATCGTATCTTACTTTTTCAATTACATCTATTGTATCTTCTACATCCTCTTGTGTTTCTCCTGGGAATCCTATCATTATATCAGTAGAAAATACTATATCTGGTATTTCAGATTTGGCTTTTTCAATTATTCTTAAATAATCTTCTTTAGAATAATGTCTATTCATTTTCTTTAATAATTTAGTGCTTCCACATTGAACAGGAAGGTGTAAAAACTCACATACCTTATCACAATCTCTCATAGCATATATAACTTCATCTGATATATCTTTTGGATGTGAAGTCATAAATCTTATTCTTTCTAAGCCTTCTATTTCATTTACTTTTCTTAAAAGTTCAGCAAAAGTTATTCTATCTTCATCTTCTAAAGTTTTACCGTATGAATTTACATTTTGTCCTAATAGTGTAACTTCTTTAGTTCCATGTGATACTAACTCTTTAATTTCATTTATTATATCAATTGGTCTTCTACTTCTCTCACGTCCTCTAGTATAAGGAACTATGCAATAAGTACAGAAGTTATTACATCCGTACATAATATTTACAAAAGCTTTAAGCTCGAATTTTCTATCGCTTTTTAAACCTTCTACAACTTCACCATCTACATCCCATACATCTATAAGCATTGTATCTCTTGAAATAGCCTCTGCAAGTAATTCAGGGAATTTATATAAATTGTGAGTCCCAAATACTAAGTCTACATGTTTGTATTTAGATTTAATTTCTTTTACTACTGTAGGTTGTTGCATCATACATCCACAGACAGCTATTTTTAAGTTAGGATTTTTCTTTTTAATTAATTTTAAATGACCTAAGTTTCCATAAACTTTAAGTTCTGCATTTTCTCTAACAGCACAAGTATTATATATTATTAAATCTGAACTATCAGCCATTAAAGTAGGCTCATACCCCATAGCATTTAACATTGCACCTAATTTTTCTGAATCATGTTCATTCATTTGACAACCAAAAGTTTGTATAAAATAAGATTTTTTCTTTCCAGTAGATTGGAAATATCTTTCATTTTCATTTTTTATTTCATTTATATATCTGTCTTGTTCCTTTATTTTTTCCATAGGAACAGTCACTTGTTTTCTCTTTGACATTTTATTTCTCCTTTCACTATAATGCAAATTTTATTATATCATAAATATGTATAAACACATAAAAAATTTTTATCTTTTTTTATTTATAAAAATTTAAGTACATAAAAAAGGAATAGATTATATATCAACTAAATAATCTATTCCTTTAATTTCTATTTTAATTATATACTAAAAGCAATTATTTGCTCATTTTTTTACCATTTTGAGTCATAGCATTTATTTTAAGTGGTAATGTAAATAAGTTTATGAAACCTTCAGCATCTTTGTGATCGTATAATTCACTATCACCAAATGAAGATATACTTTGGTCATATAATTTATGGTCACTGAATATTCCAGCTGGTTTTATATTACCTTTGTATAATTTTAATTTTACAGAACCTGTAACATTTTCTTGAGTTTCATCCATGAAAGCATTTATTGCTTTACAAGTTTTAGAATACCATTTACCATTGTATATTAAATCAGCAAATTCAAGTGATAATCTTTGTTTTAAGTGAAGAGTATCTTTATCTAATGTAGCACTTTCTAAGTAGTTGTGAGCTGCATAGAATATTTCTCCTCCTGGAGTTTCATATATACCTCTTGATTTCATACCAACTAATCTATTTTCTAGTATGTCAACTATACCTATACCATGTTTAGCACCTAATTTATCAACTGCTTCAACTAATTCTACTGGTGGTAATTTTTCTCCATTTAAAGATACTGGAACACCTTTTTCAAATCCTATTTCTATATATTCAGGTTCATCTACTGCATCTTCTGGTGCACAAGTTTTTTTGTAGATATCTTTATTGTGTTCGTTTTCTAAGTATTCTATATCTCCACCTTCAGTAGATACATGCCATAAGTTATCATCTACTGAATATATTTTTTTCTTAGTTGCTGTTACTTGTATATTATGTTCGTTAGCATAATCTATTGCATCTTCTCTTGATTTTATATCCCATATTCTCCATGGAGCTATAACTTTTATAGATGGGTCTAATGCTGCTATTGTTCCTTCAAATCTAACTTGGTCGTTTCCTTTTCCTGTACAACCGTGGCATATATATTTAGCTCCTTCTTTTTGAGCTATTTCAACTAATTTTTTACCTATTATAGGTCTAGCAAGTGCAGTACCTAAAGGATATCTATTTTCATATAAAGTTTCTGCTTTTATAGCTTGATATATAGTAGTAGTTACGAATTCTTCTCTTAAATCTTCTACATAAGCTTTTATAGCACCACTAGCTAAAGCTTTTTCTTCTATGCCGCTCATATCATCATCTTGTCCAACGAATCCACAAACAGCTATAACATCTAAATCATAATTTTCTTTTAACCATGGAATAGTTATTGAAGTATCTAATCCTCCTGAATATGCTAATACAACTTTTTCTTTCATTTTTATAATCCCCCTAATGTATTATTTTATTTTGAAACTTCAGTTTAAAGAAAACCTTTTTGGATATATTTTGAAATTATATTTATAGAACTTTATATATAATTTCTTTTATGCTATAAAAAAGTCTCTTAGTAATAAATTACTAAGAGACGAAATATCGCGGTACCACTCTTATTAACAAGTTTATACTTATCAAGATGCACAAAAAACGCCTCTTGTAAATCAAGAGACGAAATTACTTCCGCGTTACCACTCTAATTAATAAGTAAAACTTATTCACTCTTCCTTTTAAGGCAAGGCATTCCTATTATCTTACTAATTTTCAGATAATCTTCTCCAAAGCTCTCTTCATTTATTTATTATTGTCAAGCTTCCACCATCCTCAACTCTCTATAAACTTAAAATAAATTACTTTCTTCTTCACCGAATTTTCTTATATTTACTTTATACAAATTTTATTTGTTTCATTTATGAGTTAATAATAAATCAAATGTAAAAAAATGTCAACAAGTATTTTTAATATTTTACTCTATATAAAAATAAACCTTTTGCAGGAGCTGTTTCTGGTGATTTTGATCTATCTTTAAGAGACAATATATTTTTTACTTCATCTGATTCAATCTTACCATGACCTGCATCTATCAAAGTACCTGCTATTATTCTAACCATATTATATAAAAAGCCATTACCTTCGATATATATTTCTATTAAGTTATCCTTTTGATTTATATTTATAGAGTAAATTTCTCTTACATGACTTTTTTTCTTTGATCTAGACGAACAAAAACTTGTAAAATCATGTTCTCCTACTAATACACTTGCAACTTTTTTCATTTTATCTAAATCTAACTTTTTTGAAACGTGACAAGTATATTTTCTATCAAATGGATTTGGATATTTATTGTTGTCTATTTTGTATAAATAAACCTTTCTCTTTGCATTATATCTACTGTGAAATCTATCATCAACCTCTTCAATATCCTTTATTCCTATTGATTGTGGAAGGTATTCATATAAATATTTATGCATTTTTTCAAGCGAATAATCAGAGCTTGTTTTAAAATTCACTACTTGACCATATGCATGAACACCCATATCAGTTCTTCCAGAACCTATTATTTCTATATCTTCACCTGTCATTTTACTCAAAACAGATTCTAATTTTCCTTGAATTGTATTGTCATTATCTTTTAATCTTTGAAATCCTTTAAAATTGCTACCATCATACATTATTGTCATCTTAATATTTCTCATAATTTATTTATCATCCTCTACTATAGCATCTACTAAATTATTTTTTAAAGTGAAAGTAATAGTAGTACCTTGACCTTTTTCACTTTCTAAAATTAATTTACCTTTGTGAAGCTTTACAATTTCATTACTTATGGCAAGACCTATACCACTTCCTGATTTATTGTAGTCTTCTTGGAAAAATTTATCCAAAACTTTTTCTAAATTTTCTTTTTTGATTCCGATTCCATTATCACTTACTGAAAAAGTAGTATATTCTTCCCCTTGAGTAAGTCTTACAACTACATATCCGCCCTCTGCAGTGAATTTAAGAGCATTTTGAACAAGGTTAATTAAAACTTGTCTAAGTCTATTTTTGTCTCCTTGGATATCTTTTATTTCCCTTTCTTTCATTCCAAACTCAGTCAAAAGAGTAATATTTTTTTCTCTAGCTTTAACACCAAGCTGATTTACAACATCTTTAGCAAGTTTTACCACATTTACCATGTCTATTTGAAGTCTTATTCTATCTGATGCTAAACGTGAAAAATCTAAAAGTTCTTCTACTAAAGTTATCATTCTTTCTGTCTCATCTTGAATTATCCCAAGTCCTAAATCAAGTTCTTCCTTGCCTATTCCTTCATAACTTAAAGTTTCACTCCAACCTTTTATAGATGTAAGTGGTGTTCTAAGTTCATGTGAAACTGAAGATATAAATTCTTCTTTTAATTTTCTACTTTTGTCTATTTCTTTAGCCATATGCTCAAATGTCTTTACTAAATCTCCAATTTCATCATTATGTAATTTTTTGTTATCTAAATTTATATTATAATTTCCTTGTGCAAGTTGATTAGCTGTCTTTTTCAAATCTTTTATAGGACCTATCAAAGATTCTGCAAATCTAAGACTTAAAAGTAGACATATAAGTAATATAACAAGTCCTCCCATAAAAATCCCAAGAGCTAATTTAAAAATAACATTGTCTATTTGTTTAAGTGAAACACTATATCTAACTACGCCTTCTATTACATTGTTAACTTTCAAAGGCACAGATATACTCATAATATGATCTTTAGTTTCAGGAATTTTATATTTTAAGATGTTATTTCCTTCTACTCCTGCTAATGCTTTATTTACATCTTCATAATTTACTTTTTCATTTGTTTTAATACCATATTGATCGACTAAAACTTTCTTGTCTTTATCTATAATTTCAACTGCAAATGTAGTATCTTCAGCCATGTTTTCTTTTTCAAAAATATTATTTATTTTTTCTTCAAAACTCCACGATTCTTTTCCAGCCGCATTGTAATTTACTTCTGTATAGTGAGCTTGTCTAATTAAAGATTGTCTCGCTGTATCGTAATAATAAGTTCTCATATAAAACATAAATAAGGCTTCAAATAAAGCAACTGTAATTATAATCATAATAAAATAATATTTTATTACTCTTTTTCTTAAACCTTCTAAATGTATTAAATTCAACTTTAGTCTTCCTTTCTAAAACAATATCCATAACCCCAAACAGTTTGTATATATTTTGGTTTTGATGGATCATCTTCTATTTTATTTCTTATTCTTCTAATATTTACATCTACTATTTTAAAATCATATAAATTGTTATTACCCCAAACCTCTTTTAGGATTTGATCTCTATTTAATGACTGTTTAGCATTTATCATTAAATATTTAACTATTGAAAACTCAGTTGGTGTTAAATCTATTTCCTTTGAGTTTTTAAATAATTTTCTCTTATCTAAATCAAGTACAAAAGGATCTGATACTATTTTATTTAAGTTTACAGAACTTTCTTCTTTTTTGACTCTTCTAAGAAGAGCTGAAACTCTAACTAGTAATTCTTTTATACTAAATGGTTTTACTATATAATCATCAGCTCCAGAAATAAACCCTTCAAGCTTGTCTTCTTCTTGAGCTTTTGCAGTAAGCATTATTATCCCTACTTGATCAAAATTTTGTCTTATATGCTTACAAACATCTATACCACTCATATCAGGAAGCATAACATCTAAAAGAGCTATTGAAATGTCAGGATTTAATGTTATTTTTTCTATAGCTTCTGAACCAGTACCAGCTTCAATTATTTCATAGCCTTCCCTTTTTAAATTTATACTAACAAAACTTCTTATTCCTATTTCATCTTCTAAAACTAAAATCTTTTCTTTCATTATCTTTCACCCCTCAAGTTTATTTGTTAATTTTTGAAAAATAATCCGATATTACATCTAAATTCAGTCCAAATTTATTTATATTTTTATCATTTAAGTTTGTAATTGAAAAAACATACTTATCTGATTCTAATACATTTTCAGTTGATTTTTGACTTGATTGTTTATTATCTGCAGCTATATTTTTTTGACATAAATTTAACGTAAATAAATCTTCAAGTTCATTATTATTTCCATATCTAAATTTAAACACTTTTAGATGATTGTTACTCGATTCTGTATCTTCATTTATATATATTTTTCCAACTAAATTATTAGGAATTAAAAATTTAAAATTATATTGATAATTGTAATAAATTTGATTTACAAATAAAAAATCAGCTTCTTTATCTTTTTTTAAATTATATTTTTGCCAAGTTATAGTAGCATTACTTTTAACAAGATTCGTATTTAAAGTATAATTATTTATGCTATTAGTATCTACTATAGGAATATTTGTTATACCGTCATTATTTATATCTTCAAAAGGTATATAATAGATATTTGAGATATTTTCATACCCCTTATTAAATGCTTTTTCCATTTTATTATCTTCATTTAAATAAACGATATTTGTAGTATAATCAGTTCTATCTGAATAAGGTATACTTAAAAATAAAGCTTTTTGTTTAGAAGATATATTTCCTATTACAACATTTAAATTTTCAAATGATCTTACATTTTCAAATGTCTCTATATCTAAAATAGATAACATATCATCTTTTAAATTCATCATATAAATATTCATGTTTTTAATTTGATAACTATAATTATAAACTATTAACTCTAAAATACCATCATCATTCATATCATCTATTAATATTTTTGCTTTAAAAGTATTATCACTTCCAAAAATATTATTTTTTTCTTTTGATGTCAAAACTTTTATTTGATTATCTTCATATCTACATATAGTAAGAGTTGTGCTGTCATTGTGCTCTACAAGTAAAATTATTTCTTTATTGTTATCATTATCTAAGTCATAAAAATTAGCGTATTTTATTTTTTCTCCTACTTCTATATATGTTTCATCATAATTTTCATTTTTATCATCTAATATAGTAAATCCTACTTTACTATTGTCCTCATTTATAACATCTTCTTTCATTTGGAAAAAAATCGTTTCTTTTTTGTAGTCATTATTTAGGTCTATTTCATTTATATTTCCAACATCTGTAGAATTTGAGGGCAGAAGCAGCGTTGAGCTACCTAAAACTCTTTTTACTTCACTTGATATCTCTTTTCTAGTTTCATTGTAAATAGGCATTTCATCTAGTAAATTTTCAGGAGTATTTTTACCTAAATTCGAACAGCCTGTACACAATATCATCGTCAAAGATAAGATACCTACTAATTTTAGTAGTTTCATCATTTTCCTCCTATTTATTATATAAATTTCAGCATATATTTATTATACAATTTTGATACAAAAATTAAAAGAGTTGTACCTAAACGATTGAACTTATCATTTATGACAACCCTTTTATATATTATAGCTTATTATTATTTAAAATAAACTTATTGTTTTATTTTTATTGCAATTTTTTAATTTTCATTTGATAAATTTTTATTATCTTCTAGATTATTATTTTCGTTTTCTATATCTAAATTAGAACATCTATTTATATTGGTTTGTTCAGATTCTTCTTCATTGTATTTAATATAATTTTGTATCTCTTCTACTTCTTTTATTTCTATATTTTCATCTGTTTTTTTTACTTCATTTTTATTAAGTCTTTTTTTTCTTTGTTTTTTAGGAGTTTTAATTTCACTTTGATTTTCCTCTATATTTTTTTCAATATTTTTAGGTCTTGTTTTTTTGCCTTTAGTTTGCTTTTTAGATTTTGAAATATCTTTATCTTGATTAGTCTTTTTAGATGTTTTCGAATTTTTTTTGTCTTTTATTGGATTTTGATTATTTGAATTATTTTTAGATTTATTTTTTTTGCCCATTTGAAATTTAAAACCTGATTTTTTAACCTTTTTATTATTTTGAGCATTTTGAACTTCAAAATCATCTTTTCTATCTTCTAAAATTTCATCATTCAAAATAACATTATTGTATTCTTCCTCGTATTTTATTTCATTATTTTCAGTTTCACTATTTTTATGAATTTTTTTATTTTTCTTTGCCATTTAAAATAACACCTCCCAAATACTATATAATATTTATATTTTTTTTATTTGGTTTTTATGCTTTTTTATGACTTCCTTATAAATATTTTAAAATATATATATTATGTAATATAAAAATCCACAGATTTAATTTTTTAAAATTAATTACTGTGGATTTTATTACAAATTGATTTAATTATTTTCTAGGTGGTTTTGGTCCTGGATATTGATATAAATAACTTTTTAACATACCATTATATAATTTTCTTTTCTTTATGGCATCTTGTCCAAATTCATTTTCAAAATCTTCATAAGAAGTTATAAGATAGTAAGACCAATTTTTTAATTTTCTAAATGCATAACCAAGTTGTTTATAAAGCATCTTTACAGTATCTACATCTTCAAGTCTTTCTCCATAAGGTGGATTTGTAACTATAAATCCATATTCTTCATCACTTGTAAATTCAGTAGCATCTGCCACATTAAATTCTATATAATTTTCAACTCCTGCTATTTCTGCATTTTCTCTTGCTATTTCTATTACTTCTTCGTCTATATCATATCCATAGATTTTAAAATCTATATCTTCATTCATTAAATCATAAGCTTCTCTTCTTGTATCCCACCAAATTTTCTTATCTAGTGTTCTCCATTTTTCAGAGATAAATTCACGATTAAGACCTGGAGCCATATTTATTCCCATCATAGCAGCTTCAATTAAAAGTGTTCCTGAACCACACATAGGGTCTACTAATGTTCTTCCTGGTCTCCATGGAGTTAAATACATAATAGAAGCAGCTAAAGTTTCTCTTATTGGAGCTTTATTTGCCTTTTCTCTGTATCCTCTTTTGTGAAGAGCAGTACCTGTAGTATCTATTGTAAGTGTTACCTTGTCTTTATGTATAAATACATAAATTGGATATTTTTCTTTATCTTCTTTTAACATACCAGTTTCTAAATAGCTTTTTTTAAGACTTTCTACAACTGCTTTTTTTACTATAGATTGTATATCTGGTATAGAATGTAATTTTGATTTTATTGAAGATGCCTTAGTTATTGGAAATTGAGCTCCATAAGGTATGTATTTTGCCCAATTTATTCTCTTTGTTCCTTCAAATAATTCATCGAAGCTTTTAGCTTCAAATTCTGCTACTTTTAAATGAACTCTTTCTGCACATCTAAGCCACATATTAGCTTTTGCTATTCCATATTCATCTGTCTTATAAGTAACTCTTCCGTCTTCTGTCTTTATTATTTCAAATCCTAAATTTTTAATTTCATTTGCAAGCATTTTTTCAACGCCAAAGAAGCAAGGTGAAATTAAAGTATATCCTTTTTCCATACATTATTTTGAAAACTAAAACTAGTTTTCTACTCCTTTCTATATTTATCTTTATACTGATCTTATTTATTTTTATACTGATTTTTCTATATTAATCTTATTTATTTAAATTTCCCATTTCATATCCATTTAAATCAAGTGTAACATATTTAAAACCTATTTTTTTAAATTCTTCGTCTATTTTTTTTATTATATTTAGGCTAAAAATCTTTTCCATTTCGTCTTTTCCAATCTCTATTCTAGCCATGTCATTATGTATTCTAACTCTATATTGATTAAAGCCTAAATCTTGAAGATAATTTTCACTTTTTTCTACAAGTTTTAATTTTTCTTTTGTTATCTCACATCCATAAGGAATTCTACTTGCAAGACAAGCAAATGAAGGTTTTTTATATGTCTCAATCCCAAGATTCTTCGATAAAATCCTTATATCATTTTTAGTTAACTGAGCATCTTTTAGTGGACTTACTATATTTAATTCTTCAAGTGCTTTAAGTCCAGGTCTATAATCTCCCAAATCGTCTAAATTAGTTCCATCTAGTATATATTTTATATCATTTTTCTCAGCGTATTCTTTAATTATATTAAAAATAGCGCTTTTACAATAGTAACATCTTTTAGGTCCATTTTCAATAAAACCTTTCTCATTGAAATCATCTATTTTTATAACTTCATGCTTTACATTAAATTTTTTAGCATATTGTTTTGCTTCTTCAATTTCTCTAGATGAGTGCATCATAGCATAAATAGTCACAGCTACCGAATTTTCTTTAAGTACATCACTTGCAACTTTTAATAAAAAGTTACTATCTACTCCTCCAGAATATGCAATTACAACTTTGCCCATATTCTTTAATTTATCTTTTAATAATTCGTATTTTTCATTTATGTCCATTATATATACTCCTTTTTAATTAACTTAAAGTAATTATATAAAATTATAAATTATAAATCTATATTTAAAGGAGCAAAATTTAAAGAAGCTGCATAAATTTATATGCAACTTCTTTAAGTTTTTAGACTATTTTTAATTTACAATTTAAGCAGATATTATCTGGTATGATATTTTCACTTGAAAATATAACCTCTTTACAATGAGGACATCTTTCTAAAAAGCCATTTACCACATGAATACCTTCTTTAGTTATTTTGATTTGTTCATTTTCTTCTTTTAAAAATTTGAAACTTTTTAGCATTTCAATTGAACTTGACAAATCACTGTTAAAATCTAATCTAATTAATAATTTATTACATTGTAGTTCATCTAAAATTTGCTTTTCTTTGAAATAATAAATTTTTAATACTTCACGCATAGTAATAATAATTTCTCTCATATTTATCCCACCTTATAAATATAATTATTCTTTTAAAAAAAGCAAATTCCTTTACAAAGTTTATTATTTAATATCTTATATTATATTAATTTGTCTATTTTGATTTAAATTTTTCTATACTAATAAATCTTAAAGCTATTATTTAAGTAACTTAGCTTCGTACTCAGCCTCTTTAAAGCCTACTATTACTACATCATCACCTACTAATAAAGGTCTTTTTATAAGCATTCCATCACTTGCTAAAAGTTCTAATAACTTATCTTCTGTTTCGTTTTTTACAACATCCTTAAGGCCCATTTCTCTGTATTTAATTCCACTTGTGTTGAAAAATTTCTTAATTTCCATACCACTTTTTTTGTAAAATTGTTCTAATTCTTCCTTAGTTGGAGTATTTCCTATTAAATCTATTTCTTCAAATTCAATATTATTATCTTGTAACCATTTTTTAGCTTTTTTGACTGTTGAACATTTTGTGTAGCCGTAAAATTTTAACATAAAATCATCCTCTCAATTTTTAATTTTCATTCCATGGAACAAGCTGAACTTCTCCATAAGCTCTATCTAATAATCTATTTGAATATTCTCCTTTATATCCAATTATATAAAGTATAATAAGTTCTACATATCTAGTTCCAATTTGTATTATATTCCAAATATCTTCAACTGTAAGTCTCGCACGATTTCTCTTTCTACTTGGATGGACTATTTTATTTCTATAATATATAAGCAAATCTATACCATCGTCAAATCTATCTTGTATATAATCATCAAATAAAAATAATTCTTCTTTTCCATAAGGTATATTACACTCATCTAATAAAGCTCTTATATTTTTTGTAACTATATTTTCGTCAAATTCATCATCTGTAAATATTTTTTCTTGCTCAACTAAAACTATATATGAAAGTGTTTCTATACATATTTGTATAGATATAAGATTGTTTTCTAAAGTTAGTCCATCAAAAGACTGTAAATACCAATCTACAGCTTGTCTTATAGCTTGATTATAATAATCATCTAGCAACTTATCATTTATCAAAGTCAAATATTTCTCTATATTGTGATAATTTGATATAGTATCTTTCCAGTTTGGAACAAATTTATAAGAACTAATTAAAGTCTCTCTCCAAAGTCTATATATACATTCTCCATCCCTATATCCATAGGCTGAACATATATCTACATATCTTCCACACATAAAACTAAAAGATAATGCTATATTATCTAATATTTGATTCATTATATTTGTTCTAAATGTTTTATTGTCTTTTCTCTTAATTCTTCCACTATGAGTTATTATATGTCCATCTCTATCTTTTAGCTTTTCATCTAATTCCTTAGTAAAATCAAATCTTTTGTCTATTACAACTTCAAAATCACCTACATTAAATTCCATTCTTCCTGCAAACAATCTATCGTTATATTTTATAAGTTTTCCAAAATATTTATCTAAATTTACAACATCAAAATCCACATATTCCACTTCAGCATTTTTAGATCTTATATGTCCGTGATTTATATATCCTTCTATGTTTAAATCGTTCATATAACTTATAGTCACAGATATTGGCTTGTATTGATGAATCTCTAGTTCTGCCGAATCGTAATCTAAGGCTACATCTACATCATATTCCTTTTTAGATAATATCTTCGCTTTAAATGCTATTGTACCCTCTGTAGCCATTTTATAAATAATACTTCCATTACACTTATATTTTTTATTAAGCAAATATATACAAAATCTACCTTCATAAATCGGAATATTTTCATCCATATCAAATTGTAGAAACTTTGAAAATATAGCATTTTCGACTAATTTCATATTTATCCACCTTTTCCTATTTTTATACAGATTATATTATAGCATATTTATATATATTAAATATTATAAATTATTTATAATATTTATCCGAAATAAGAAAATATTTATCCATAATTTAAAAATGAATATAATTTCCTATGTGTTATAAAAAAGTGCTGTAAAATAATCAATTTACTTTACAGCACTTTTTATATAAATTTATTTAATTACTTATTTTAAAGCTTCTTTTAATGCTTCATAAGCAAAGTCTACTATTTCTTTACATCCTACTCTGTCTTTTTTAAGGGCTTTACAGTCTGTAGAACCGTATTTTTCTAAAGTTGTATCCATTACTTTTTTAGTATAAGTTTTGGCTACATTTTCTTCTCCTACTTTATCTCTACCTTTTGCAAAACTTGCACATATACATGCTCCGTTTACAGCTCCACATAAAGTTCCTACTGCACATCCTCCGCCTAAGCCGCTTGCTACTCTTATTGGCACATCTGCTTTAAATTCATCGTTATATGCTGCTATTACAGATTCAGCACAGTTTAATCCTTCCATAAAATATTCTGATGCTAATTTTTTGCTCATAAATTTATCCTCCTGATTTTTTAAATCTCTTTTTATACTACTTCAATATGTTGCTTATATTATAGCATTTTATATATTACCTATATTGTAACAAAGTTTATTAATTTTTTCAAAAAAAGAGCATTGTTTCTGTTAATGAAACAATGCCTTAAATAGGTTTATTTTTATTTGGTTAAATATGGTTAACTAATTAATATAATCTATAATCTTTCTGCAACATATTTTACTAAATCTACAGTTCTTGTAGAGTAACCCCATTCATTGTCGTACCAAGATACAACTTTGAACATTCTTTTGCTTATAGCCATAGTTGACATTGCATCTATTATAGAAGATCTTGAATCACCTCTAAAGTCTATTGATACAAGAGGTTTATCACAATATCCTAATATTCCTTTTAATTCGCCATCAGCAGCTTCTTTTAAAGCAGCGTTTACTTCTTCAACTGTTGCGTCTGTTTTTAATGTGCAAACTAAGTCTACTAGAGATACAGTTGGAGTAGGAACCCTTACTGAGAATCCGTTTAATTTACCTTCTAATTGTGGTAAAACTTTAGCTACAGCTTTTGCAGCACCAGTTGTAGTTGGTATCATTGATTCTGCAGCAGCTCTTGCTCTTCTTAAGTCTTTGTGGTTTTTATCTAATATTCTTTGATCGTTTGTATATGCATGTATAGTAGTCATTAGACCTTCTTCTATACCGAATTTATCATTTAATACTTTTGCAAATGGTGCTAAACAGTTAGTTGTACAAGAAGCATTTGATATTATATCATGTTTTGTGCTATCATATTCTTTTTCATTAACACCCATTACTATAGTTATATCTTCATTTTTACCAGGAGCAGTTATTATAACTTTTTTAGCTCCACCTTGTAAATGTTTAGAAGCGTTTTCCTTAGCTACAAATAAACCTGTAGATTCTATTACTATATCTACTCCTAATTCTCCCCAAGGTATTTCAGCTGGATCTGAATGTCTAAGGATTTTTACTTCTTTAGAGTTTATTAATAATGTGTCTTCGTCTTTAACTTCAACATCGCCTTTAAATATACCATAGCAAGAATCATATGTAAATAGGTGAGCTAAAGTTTCTGCATTTGCTCTAGCATTTATAGCCACTATTTGTATATCATCATTTAATCTTTCTTGTGCTATTCTAAGCACGTTTCTTCCTATTCTACCAAAACCATTTATTCCTACTTTTACCAAGTTAATCCCCCATTTCCTAAGTTATCTTTACACCACTTATTGTATATCATATATACTATATATGCAACACTTTTTTACTTTTTTTTAAAAAAATAGTGTTTAGTATTTTTTTGATAAAGGTTAAATTATTCCAAATAAAATTTAATTCCAACCCATTTAAACCTAAGTTAAATGAAAATACAACAAAAAAAATGCCCTATTTCAATTTTCATTTTTTTTAGGGCATTTTTTAAAAAATATTATGATATATTATTTATTTTTATATGTTACACTATTTATTTTTATATATTATACAATACAGATAAATTCATATTTTTACCTTAAATTTATTTATCTTCTAGTCTAACTCTAGCTGCATTTGCATGAGCATGTAGCCCTTCTTCTGTAGCTAAAGCTACTCCAACTGGAGCTAATGATTTTATTGCTTCTTTATTTAGTACTTGATGAGTACAAGTTTTTATAAATGTGCCTACCCATACTCCTCCTGTATATCTTGAAGCTTTTAAAGTTGGTAATGTATGATTTGTACCTGATACATAATCTCCAAATACTTCAGCTGAATAAGCCCCTATAAATAATGATCCATAATTTGTAAGTTCATCTATTATAGATTCATTATCCTTTGTTACAATCTCTAGATGTTCAGGTGCGTATTCATTAGATAAATCTACAGCTTCCTTTAAATTATCTACAAGTATTATTTCTCCGTTATTTTCCCATGAAGGTTTAGCTATATTTTTAGTAGGTAAAACTTCTAACATTTCTTCTACTTTATCTTTTACTTTTTTAGCAAACTCTCTATCAGTTGTAAGAAGAATTCCTCTTGCATTTAAATCATGCTCACATTGAGCTAATACATCAGCTGCTATATATGTAGGATTTGCAGTTTCATCTGCTATTATTAAAACTTCACTAGGACCTGCAACAAAATCTATACCAACTGTACCGTAGCATTGTCTTTTAGCTTCAGTTACATATTTATTTCCTGGACCTACTATTATATCTACAGGTTTTATACTTTCCGTTCCATAAGTAAATGATGCTATAGCTTGTACACCTCCTGTTGCATATATTTCATCTGCGCCTGCTATATCCATAGCTACTAAAGTTTTAGGATTTATTTTAGAGATATCTTTCATAGTTGGAGAACAAGCTACTACTCTTTTAACTCCAGCAACCTTTGCAGGTATTATAAGCATTAATGCAGTAGAAAATAACGGATATCCTCCTCCTGGTACATAAGCTAGACAAGAGTTAACTGGTATATGCTTTTGACCTAAAATTACACCTGGATAAATTTCTTTTTCAAAATTATTATTAAAACTTTCTTTTTGAACTTTAGCAAAGTTTTCTATATTTGTAGCTGCTACTTTTAAGTTTTTTATAAACTCATCATCTACTTTTTTATAAGCCTCTTGTATTTCTTCTTTTGAAACTCTTATTATATCTCTGTTATTATTATCAAATTTTAGATTATATCTTTTTAAAGCTTCATCTTTATTTATTTTTATATCTTCTATAATAGAAGATACTTGTTCTTTTACAATCTTTTGAGTTTCTTCATTTTTAAATACTGAATTTTTTAGTATTTCCATTTTTGTCCTCCTTATATAATGCTAAATTATTATTATATTTAATTATAGTGCATCTAAATAAATTTCGATAGTAAAATTTGGAAGAAAAAAGGAATGACATAAATGCATTCCTTTTTTCAAACAACAACTTATTTTTTCCTAACTTTAAGTATCCTTAAATGTATTTAGTTTTATATAAATATATCTACACAAATGTATAAAATATATTTTTATCTTTTTATAACTTTAATATTTTGCTTATGCCTTCACAATAAGAATTTTGTTTTATTAAGTCTAAGCTATTATTTATGTCTTTTTCACAATTTGCATCAATCATCACTGCAAGTTCATCATCTTGATTTAGTATTTTACATTTATTTAATTTTTCTTCTAATATAGATACTATTTTATCTTTATTAGGTTTTTTAAATCTAATTAATGCTTCACATTCATCTGATACTAATTTATCTACTTCTACTTGTTCTTTAGTAAATGCATCTATATTATTTAAGCGATTATCATCTATATCTAATACATCGGCATAGACTGCACTTCCTGTAGCATCTTTACCTGCACCTTTACCTACAAATGAAACTTCTCCTAAAAAATCTCCATTTAAAACTACAATATTGAATTCATTATCTATTTTAGAAATTATACTATCATTTTCTACTAAAACTGGTCTAACATATCCATTTATTTTTCCATTTATATTTTTACTGCTTCCAACTAATTTTATTTTACATCCTAGCTGTTTTGCATATTCTATATCTTTAATTTCTATATTGTTTATACCTTCTAGATAAAAATCTTTCCAGTAAACCCTCTTATCGTAAGATAAAGTAGATAATATTGATAATTTTCTACCTGCATCGTATCCCATTACATCTGATTCTGGATTAGCCTCTGCAAAACCTAAATCTTGAGCTTGTTTTAAAGCTACATCATAAGATAAATTCTCATCATACATTTTTGATAATATAAAGTTTGTAGTTCCATTTAATATAGCATATATTGAATCTACTTTATTACCTTCTAATGATTCTATAAGAGGTTTTAAAACTGGAATACCTCCACCTACTGAAGCTTCAAATTTTATGCAAACACCATTTTCTTTAGCAATTTTTACAAGTTCTCCTCCAAATTCAGCCAACATATCTTTATTTGCAGTAACTACATTTATTTTATTTTCTAAAGCTCTTTTTATATATTCATAAGAAGGATGTAATCCTCCTAATAGCTCTACTACTACATCTAATTCTTTTGCAAATACATCATCTATATTAGAAGTTAAAATTTCTGAATATTTTCTATGAGAATGTTTACTTGTATCTCTAACTAAAATTGCTTCTATATCAATATTTCTTTTTTCCTTATTACTATCAATAATATCAACTAACCCACTTGCTACTGTACCATATCCTAATATCGCTATTTTCATTTTGTTACCTCCCATTTTCATATATTTATTATTTTTTATTAAGATCTATTGAAATTATATTTATTCATAATTTCAATGTATGTTATAAGAAAAAAAGACTCATCCCATAAAAGGGACGAGTCTTCGCGGTTCCACCCTAATTAGTTATATATAATATAACTCACTCAATATCTTAACGCGACTAACGGTAAATCTTACTAAAATAAATACTTTATAACTTCGGACCACAGCTCCCAGGTAGTTTTCAATCCCTCTAATTTAGAAAATATTCCAGCTTTTAATTTTCCTCTCTGTAAACCGAATTAGATTTACTCTTCCTGTTCATTGCCTTTTTATATTTAAATTTTATAATAAAAAAACTCGTCCCTTGTAACAAAAGGACGAGATACTTTCCCGCGGTTCCACCTAATTTGATAAAAATCCACTCAATGTCTTAACGCGACTGACGGTAAGTCTTACTAAAATAATATACTTTATAACTTCAGACCACAGCTCCCAGGTAGTTTTCAATCCCTCTAATTTAGAAAATATTCCAGCTTTTAATTTTCCTCTCTGTAAACCGAATTAGATTTACTCTTCCTGTTCATTGCCTTTTTTATTTAGGTTTGATATATATAGTAGTTTATTTTTTGAAAATTGTCAACATTCTTTTTTTTATTTTTTTAAATTTTTTTATCTAAGTGATTTGTTTTTTTTATTTTAGTATTTTTTCTTTTTTTGTACATACGTCTAGCATTTACTTCAGAGCCTATTAAAATAGTCCAGCTACTTAAATAAATCCAGGTCATCAATACTATTACGCCTCCTAAACTTCCATAAATCACATCATAGGTTGCAAAATTATTTACATAAAAAGAATAAACATACGATACTAAAATCCAAAGTAAAGTAGATACTACTGCTCCATAAATAGAGTCCTTAGCCTTCATATTTGTATTTGGCATTACAGTATATAAAGTAACTAATATAACTACTATTACGCAAATACCTACAATATACCTACAAATATTCCATATATATATAAAGTATTTATCTAATTTTATAAAATCAAACACAAATCTGCCTATACTTTCACCACAAATCAATAAAAATATAGATACTATAATCATAAATAAAAGCATTATTATAAAAATTATAGACATAAATAAAACTCTAAAAAATGACCTTGTCTCATTTACCCCATAAGATCTATTTACACCTCTTATTAAAGATTTTACAGCCTTAGACATAGACCATATTGCTAGAAAAAAACTTGTTATTACAAGTTTAATGCTTCTATTTCCTATAATAGATCTAATAAGTCCTTCAAATACAACAAAGGCACTAGATGGTATTACAATTGAGAGAATATTTATATATTTATTTAAATATATATCTGGTATAAAAACTATGGCACTTATTGTAAATAATAAAAAAGGAAAAAGACTTAACAACATAAAAAAAGCAACTTCTGCAGCTCTAGATGTTATATTTGATAAATCTACTTTACCGTATTTTTTTTCAAAATTTGTTTTAATAATTGATATTTTTTTAATAATATTTTTTATAATTTTCACCACCTATTTTAAATATTATATTAAATATATACTAATTTATCTTTTATTTCAAATTTTAATATTATCTCCTATTTCAAATTATATGCAATAAAAAAAATGCTATGTAAATTTTAAAATTCACATAGCATTTTTAGTAAAATTATTATATTTTATTAAACGGTTTATCTATTTTCAATAGTAAAATCAACTCTAAATATTATAATTACATAACTTTTTCAATTATTTTATTTATATCAGATTCTATATTAGCTATTTTATCTAAACATTTAGCTTCGTCTTCACCTTTTACAGCTACATAGAATTTAAGTTTTGGTTCAGTACCAGAAGGTCTGACAGCTATCCAAGATCCATCTTCTAAGAAGTATTTTAATACATTAGATTTTGGAAGTCCATCTATACCATCTTGGTAATCTTTTAACTCTACAACTTTTGTTTGATTAAATTCATTTATATCATTTTCTCTAAAGTAAGTTATTATTTCTTTTATTTTTGCTATACCTTCTATACCTTTTAAAGTTAATGATATAGTTTTTTCTTTGAAATATCCATATTTTTTGTATAATTCTTCTAATCCTTCATATAAGCTTAGACCTTTGTCATAGTAATAAGCTGCCATTTCAGCTATTAATAAAGAAGCAACTACACCATCTTTATCTCTAGCATGAGTTCCAACTAAGTATCCATAACTTTCTTCATATCCAAATAAATATGATTTTTCTCCACTTTCTTCAAATGATTTTATTTTTTCACCTATAAATTTAAATCCTGTAAGAACATTTATAACATCTAAATTATTAGCTCTTGCTATATCTGCTCCAAATTCTGAAGTTACTATAGTTTTTACTAAAGTAGCTTTAGGATCTAATTTTCCTTCTTCTTTAGAGCTTTCTATTATGTAATTAGTAAGCATTGCACCTATTTGATTTCCAGTAAGAAGTGCATAATCTCCAGTTGTAGTTCTTACAGCTACACCTACTCTATCGCAGTCTGGGTCAGTTGCCATAACTAAATCAGCACCTTGAGATTTTGCTAAAGCTATACCTCTAGTTAAAGCTTTATGTTCTTCTGGATTTGGGTATGTTATTCCTGCAAAGTTTGGATCTGGATTTTGTTCTTCAGAAACTATTAATACATTTTCAAATCCTACTTCTTTTAATGCACGACTTACAGGTACATTTCCTGTTCCACAAAGTGGAGTATATACTATTTTAAATTCTTTTCCTACTTTTTTGATTAATTCATTTTTTATAACTTGTGTTTTTATAGCTTCTATAAATGCAGTATCTTGTTCTTTTCCTAACATTATTACTAAATCTTTTTGATTTTCTTTTATAGTAGGTATTGTAGAATAATCTTTTATAGAGTTTACTTCCTCAGTTATTAAAGAAGCTATTTCAGGCATAACTTGAGCTCCATCTTCCCAATATACTTTATAACCATTATATTCTGGTGGATTATGGCTTGCTGTTATAACTATACCTGCTATTGTATGTAATTTTCTAACTGCAAAAGATAATTCAGGAGTTGTTCTAAGTCCATCAAATATATAAGCTTTTATTCCACAAGCTGCTAAAGTATTAGCTGCTTCTAAACAAAATTCTCTAGACATATGTCTATTATCGTGAGCTATTACTACACCTCTCGATTTTTCTTCTTCAGTAGTATTTTTTATTATATAATTTGCAAGACCAAAAGTAGCTCTTCTAACTGTGTATATATTTATTCTGTTAGTTCCAGCTGCTATTACACCTCTAAGTCCTGCTGTACCAAATTCTAAATCAGTATAGAATCTGTCTTCTATTTCTTTTTCATTTCCCTTAATATTTTCTAATTCTTTTTTTGTTTCAGCATCGAAATAATCACTTTCTAGCCAATTGTTGTAAATTTCTTTGTAATTCATAATTTTCCCTCTTTCAATTTTTAAACTTTATAATTTTCTATGTTTTATTAATTACTTTTAAAAATTTAAAGTAAAATTTTTATTTGTATATCTACTTTAAAATTTTAAAATAATGTCTTTTTATACCAAGATTGTTTGTATATGTATATTGTATATTCTTTTTTTTAGTAAGTAAATACAATATTTTAAAGAAAACATTTTCATTTTTAATTTTTTTAATTTGGTGTTTGTAGCATTAATTTTAAAAAATAAAAGGACATACCAATTTTTTTGTATGTCCTTTTATAATATCCATTTTTTAATATAATATTTATTTTACTCCAGTTATTTTATTATAAATTTTTAAATAAGTTTCAGCTACTTCTTCAGGTAAAACTTCCTTTGTATTTTCTTTGTTTACAACTGTAGTGTAATATAGTTCAGTAAGCTCATAAGCTACATCCTTTGCATTTCTTTGTGAAGAGCCTGTTATTCTTTGTTCAGCCATAATATGCCTCCTTAAATTTTTTCTTTAATAGGTATTATATATTATTAATGCATGTATGTGAATTTTTTTTATAAGAAAATCCTTAATTTAATAATCTAAAAAAACTTTTAAATGCATAGATAATAATATTTATTTATAATTTTTAAAATAATATAATTTATATTATAAAATTATTATGTTTCTTCTAATATAAGTTATAATATATAAAACAAATTTATCTACTATAATTGTTTATTAAAGTATTAATCATAAATATTTATATAATAAGTAAATTAATTTAAAAATAAAAATTTAAGGAGGTAAAATTTATGATAAACTCACAAAACAAAGATTTAAAAAAAGAAAATCCACTCGGTACTGAACCAATTCCCAAACTCATAAAAGATTTCACTATACCAAGTATAATCGCAATGATAGTTAGTTCTTTTTATAATATCGTAGACCAATTATTTATAGGTCAAACTGTAGGTACTCTAGGTAATGCAGCTACAAATGTGGTCTTTCCAATATCTACTCCATGTGTAGCATTTGCTCTTTTATGTGGAATAGGTGGTGCTTCTTGTTTTAACTTATCTATGGGTAGAGGAGAGAAAGAAAAAGCAGGATTTTTTATTGGAAATGCAACATCAATGATGGTGATAATAGGTATTATATTTATTCTTATAGTTCAAATTTTTCTAGATCCTCTTTTAATAGCTTGTGGTTCTCCAAAAGAAGTACTGCCTTATGCAAAATCTTATATGAGAATTACTGCAATTGGTTTTCCATTTTTTATATTATCAATTGGAGGAGGACATATTATTCGTGCAGATGGAAATCCTAAGCTTGCTATGATTTGTACTTTATCAGGAGCTATAATAAATATAATTCTTGATGCAATATTTTTAATTGGATTTAATTTAGGAATGGTAGGAGCTGCATTTGCTACAATAATAGGACAAATAGTATCAGGCCTTATAGTAATTTTTTACTTAAGAAAGTATAAAACTGTAAAGCTTATTAAAGAACACTTTAAAATAAAAATAAATTATGTTAAACAAATTTCATCTACTGGTACTGCATCATTTATGAATCAAATGGCTATGATGGTTGTTCAAGTAGTTTTAAATAATTCACTTAAATATTATGGAGCACTTTCAATATACGGTGAAGCAATACCTCTTGCATGTGCAGGAATAGTAATGAAAGTAGGTCAAATATTTTTCTCAGTTGTAATAGGAATTGGACAAGGATGTCAGCCTATTGAAAGTTTCAACTATGGAGCTAAAAAATACGATAGAGTTAAACAAGTATATAAGCTAGCAAATGTATTTGCAGCTTCTATATCAATAGTAGCATTTTTATTATTTCAAATTTTCCCTAGACAAATTTTATCAATGTTTGGAGAAGGAAACGAAATGTATTATGAGTTTGGATCAAATTACTTTAGAATATACTTATTTTTTATTTTTATAAACTTTATTCAACCAGTTACATCTACACTTTTTTCATCTATAGGAAAGCCTCTAAAAGGCGCTTTTTTATCACTTACAAGACAAATTATATTTCTTCTACCACTTATTATAATATTGCCTAAATTTATGGGCATAGATGGAATACTTTATGCTGCACCAATTGCAGATTTGACAGCGTTTTTTGTAGCATCTTTTATGGCATTTTTTGAATTTAAAAATATGAAAAAATTAGATGAATTAGAAAAAAATAAATTAGATACTAATTAATAATATTTTTTGTTTGTTATTAAACTATCACAATAAATATTATTAAATCGAATTAATTACCAAAACCTATTCCTAAATGGAATGAATTTTTCCTATAATGAATTGATTTAATAAGTAAGATATTATACTATATTAATTAAGAAATGTTGTTATATAAATATAAAATTAGCAATAGCTTAAATAATTTAACCCACCCTTACACGATAATTTAATTATCGTGTTTTTTTTATAAATTTATAATTAAAATAAATTTATAAAAAAAAGCGACAAATAAATTTTATTTTGTCACTTTTTTAGCAATGATTAAATATTAAATAATTAATTACATATTAGATTAAGTAAATTATCATTTGGTGGAACTATAGGAAATACATTTATGTCATGGTCTATTTTGCATTCTATAAGTACAGGTTTATCAAATGTTAATTTGTCTAGTATTTGATTTAATTCATCTAGATTTTCTGCACTATATCCTTCCATTCCGTATGCTTTTGCAAGCATTACATAATTTGTTTTATCATATATATCTGTTTGTGAATATCTCTTATCAGAGAATAAATTTTGCCACTGTCTAACCATTCCCAAAGCATTATTATTAAATAATAATATTACCATAGGTAATTCTTTTGTAGCTACTGTTGCAAGTTCATTACAATTCATTTTAAAACTACCATCACCAGTAACTAAAAGTACATTTCTCTCTGGAGTTCCTAGCTTAGTTCCTATTGCAGCTCCTAGACCAAACCCCATTGTACCTAAGCCACCTGAAGTTATATATGTTCTACCTTCTTCAAATTTCCAGTATTGTGCAGTCCACATTTGATGTTGACCTACATCTGTTACTACTGTAGTATTTTCTTTTAATCTCTTATTAAACGCTTCTAATATATTTTTTGGATGGAAAACACTCTTATCTATATCATGATCATGGTCTTTAAAAGATTCTACTTCCTTTAACCACTCTGAATTTTCTTTTTCTTCAACTTTTTCTAAAAGTCCTTCAAGTATATCGCCTAAATCTCCAACTAAAGCTACCTCTGCTGGTATATTTTTGCCTATTTCAGATGAATCTATTTCAATTTGTATAACCTTAGCATTTTTTGCAAATTCATCTTTATTACCTATTACTCTATCACTAAATCGAGCTCCTATTGCTATAACTAAATCTGAATTTGATATTGCAAAATTTGCCTCTCTACTTCCATGCATTCCAACAAGACCGAAAGAAAGAGGATTTTTTCTATCTATATTTCCAAGCCCCATAAGTGTATTTAAAACTGGAGTATTTATCTTTTTAGAAAAATCATTTAATAATTTATATTGATCTACGGATTTTACTCCTCCTCCTGCATATATTACAGGTTTTTTAGAACATTTTATTAAATCTGCAGCATCTTGCAATTTTAATTTAGTTTCATTTTCTTCTTCTAGTTGAAATTTATCTTTTACCTTTAAATATTTATTTGAAGGTACATAATCATCCATATTATAATCTATATCTGTAACTTGTAAATCTTTTGGTATATCTATAAGAACTGGACCTTTTCTTCCTTCATTTGCTATTGTAAAAGCTTCTCTTATTATATTAGGTAAATCTTCTAAATGTCTAACTCTAAAATTATGTTTTGTTATTGAATAAGTTACACCAGTTATATCTATTTCTTGAAATGTATCTTTACCAAGCAAACTTGTTCCAACTTGACCTGATATTATTACTAAAGGTGAAGAATCCATATATGCAGTGGCTATACCTGTAACAGCATTAGTAGCTCCAGGTCCAGACGTAACAACACATACACCAGTTTTTCCAGAGCTTCTAGCATATCCATCTGCAGCATGAACTGCACCTTGTTCATGTGAAGTTCTTATGTGATTTATTTGATCTTGATAATCATATAAAGCATCATATATAGGTATTACTGTACCTCCTGGATAACCAAACATAGTGGTTACACCTTCTTTTATTAAGCATTCTATTATGAGATTAGCTCCTTGCATATTAAAATTCCCCCTTCTAAATTATTTCTGCCGTTTTGCCTGTTATTTAAATGTATTATGTATTGTACAAAGTATACATTGAATTCTTTTTTAAAAAAAGTAACTTCAATATCTACTTTTATTCATTCACCTAAATGTATCTTTATAAAATGCATATTGGAAATTATACCATCTATCGTGCGTATAATATCCAAATATGCATTTTTATAATCAATAAATTATATATCTTATTTTTTTGTGTTAATTATTTACCTTATAATATTATTTTTATATACTGTATTAATTTATTTTTTTATATTTTTTTATATTTTTTTGTGTTAATTACTTACCATTAAAATTTTATTTTTTTTATTTAATAATATTTTTATCTATTTTTTTAAAAATGACATCATGCTTCTTAATTGTCTACCAGTTTCAGATATTTGAGCACTATATTGTTCTTCTCTCATAGCATGGAAAGTTTTGCATCCGCTTTCACTTTCTTCTATGAATTCTTTAGCAAATTTACCACTTTGTATATCAGCTAATACTTCTTTCATAGCAGCTTTAGATTCTTCACCTATAACTCTCTTACCTGATACATATCCACCATATTCAGCAGTTTCACTTACTGAATAGTTCATTCTTTCAAGTCCACCTTCATACATTAAGTCAACTATTAATTTCATTTCGTGTAAGCATTCGAAGTAAGCTATTTCTGGTTGGTATCCAGCATCTACTAATGTTTGGAAACCTGCTTTTATTAATTCTTCACATCCACCGCAAAGAACAGCTTGTTCACCGAATAAGTCAGTTTCAGTTTCTTCTTTGAATGTAGTTTCAAGAACACCAGCTCTAGTTCCTCCTATACCTTTAGCATAAGCTAAAACTGTTTCTTCAGCTTTACCAGTGTAGTTTTGGTATACTGCAAATAAATCAGGTACTCCACTTCCTTCTTTGAAAACACTTCTTACTAAGTGTCCTGGACCTTTAGGAGCTACCATTATAACATCTACAAATTCTGGTGGAGTTATATATCCAAAATGTATATTAAATCCATGAGCAAATGCTAATGTTTGTCCTTCTTTAAGATTATCTCTTATACTTTCAGCATATACTATTCTTTGTTTTTCATCTGGTAATAAACACATTACTAAGTCACTTGCTTTAGTAGCTTCTGCTACTGATAATACTTCAAATCCATCTTCTTTAGCTTTTTCAGCTGATTTTGATCCTTCACGTAAACCAACTATTACATCTACTCCACTGTCTCTTAAATTTTGTGCATGTGCATGTCCTTGGCTACCATAACCTAGTATTGCTACTTTTTTTCCTTTTAAAGCGTCCATACTTACATCTTTGTCATAAAACATTCTCATCTCTGAAAATCCCCCTTGTTATTTATATATATTAATTATTTTTGTTAACTTTGTTTATTTAATACTATTTTCTTAGTATTTTTTTAATTTTGAATTTTTAGATTATTATTGAACTTGTAAATCTGTTACATCATATAATTTTCTCATATGTTTTACTACTTCTTCTAGTGAAGTTTCATCTTCATTTATTGTAAGGTACATTCCTGAATTTTCTTTATTCATGCTTATTTCTTCTACTGATAATTCTTTTCTTCTTAGTGTCATCGCTACTCTTAAAAATGAATCCATTCCTTGATTTAGTTTTGCATATACATTTCTTCTCATAATATTTACCCCCTATAAATTCTTTGAAATTTTTCAAATTAGTGTACTTATAGGAAATTTGGAATAAAAAAAACCTTCTTCCAATATAAGTAACACTTTATCACTCATAAGGACGAAAGTTATATTCCGCGGTACCACCTTATTTATAGTCATATATTAAATGACTATCCCTCATTTTTCTAGTCAGAGCCTAACCCTTAACTATAGCTATATAACGTTAGCAAACGTCCACACCTAATAAGTTGCCTTTTCGATATGGAAGCTAGGAGTGATCATTATATGTTCAAACTAACATCGGCTCTCAGCACTACCGACTCTCTGTAATTAATTTCACGAACATTTTTGTCTCCGTCAAAGCTTTTATTTGTTTCTTGATGATTATAGTTATATTATATTTATATCTAATTTGAATGTCAACAACTTTTTTTAAAAATTTTCAAAAAATTTATAATTTTACATTTTTCTTATTTTTATTTTTTTTAAATTGTATAGTTTTGTTTATTTTTATACTATAACTCTAAAATTCGATATTTTTCATCAAGTAAAAATATTATAAATTTATTTTATAATTTATAATATAAATTTATAATTATTTTTATTTAACCATTTTGTTATGTCTTTATAGTTTGGAAGTATAGATTCTACTAATTTGTAAAATTCTTTTGAATGATTTAAATAAGTTATATGACAAAATTCATGAACTATTATATAATCTATTGCCTCTACTGGTAACATAGCTAACCTAGAATTTAAATAAATCTTCCCTTCAAAATTACAACTTCCCCAAATTTTTTTCTGCTCCTTTACTTTTACAAGACTTGGATTTATTTTCCTAAAATTTAAGCTATTTTGTCTTAAATACGTAATTCTATCCATTACAATATTTTCACTTTGAAGCTTGTACCATTTTTTTAAAGACTGTCTTAAATAATCTCTATCACAATTATTAGTCCTTATCTCTATATTTTCACCTTTAAGTTCAATATAGACATAGTTTTTTTTATTATTTATATTTTTGTCCTTTATTATTTTTAGTTTTTTTATATCTCCCAAATAAAAAAAACTCTCTCCCTGTACATATTCTTTTGAAAGCAAATTTTCATCATAATTTTTAAATTCATTTAATTTATCTTCTATCCAATTCGAATGTTTTTTTAATAAATCTTCTATTGCTTTTTTAGATGTTTTAATAGGTGCAATTACTTCTATTTTTTCTTTTGGAATTATTCTTAGGGAAATGCTTTTTCTATTTCTATAAATCACATCTATATTAAGTTTTCTCTTTTCATATTCAAAAGTAAATTTATCCATTTTTTCTCCTTATTTAATTTCATACTCAATATATACTCTTACACAAAAGTTTTTACTAAATTTTATATTTTATCATAAAACATAAAAATCCTTCTTAAAAATAATTTTAAGAAGGATTTTCTTAATTACTAAATTAAAATCTTATCCTATACCTCCAAGAAGTATACCTGCAATAAGTACAAATACAGTTAAAAATACAAATACATATTTTGCACTTATTTCAAATAATTTACCTAATTTCTTGTCAGATCCACATTCTATTTCTGATTTTGCCTTATCAATTCCTATAACCCAGAAGAACATAACTGCTGATATGAATGCTCCTAGTGGAATTGCATAAATAGAGACAACATCCATCCAAGTACCTAATATATCTCCATTTTCAACAAATAATCCTATTAAAAATGCTACACATACTACTATAAAAACAGATAATTTTCTGCTTAATTTTAAATTACTTTGTAAAGCCTCTATAGAAACTTCAAGTAAGTTCATAAGTGATGTTATAGCTGCAAATAATACAGATATGAAGAATATTATACCAAATAGTCTACCAAAAGGCATTAATTTAAATACGGATGGAACTATTATAAATAACAGTGGTGGTCCAGAAGCTGGGTCTAAATTAAATGCAAAAACTGCTGGTATTATAACAAGTCCAGCCAAAAATGCACCTAGAGTATCAAATATAGCTGTATATTTTGCACTAGAGATTACATCCACGTCTCTCTTTAGATAACTTCCATATACTATCATACCAGAACCAGCAAGTGAAAGTGAGAAAAATGCTTGACCTAAAGCATAAATCCAAGTTTTTGGATTAGATAAATAAGACCACTCTGGAAAAACTAAATATTTTAATCCATTTATTGATCCTTCAAGTGTAAATACTTTTACAGCTAAAATAATAAATAATACATAAAATGCTGGCATCATTATTTTATTCATTTTTTCGATACCTTTAGAAACTCCTGAAATAAGAACTATTGATACTAATATCATTGCTAGTACATGCCATATTATACTTCCAAAAGGACCTGCTATTTCTCCAAAATAAGCACCACTATCTGAAGCTGCCATTGCACTACCAGATATAAATCCTACTAAAAATCTTATAAACCATCCTACTACAACTGCATATCCAATAGCTATACCTAAAGCACTAAGAACCGGTATTACTCCTAAAAGGCCTCCACCTTTTTTATTTCTACTCTCTAATGCCATTTTAAATGATCCTATTGGACCTGTTTGAGTCATTCTACCAAAAGCGAATTCTCCCATAAGTCCAGTGTATCCAAGTAATACTACAAATATTATATAAGGAATTAAAAAAGCAGCACCACCAAATTGGCCTACTCTATAAGGAAATAGCCATATATTTCCTGTACCGACAGCTGAACCTATACAAGCAAGTATAAAACCTGTTTTGGAAGTAAAGCTATCACGTGTTTCATTTTTTTGTAAATTATCTTTATTAGACACCAAAATATCTCCTTTCTCTAATTGTATATATTTACATTTTAGCATATTCTAAGTGTTTAAAATTAATTTTGTAAAAATTTTTTATTTTGTCCTTTTATTTTTACTATTGCAAATAAAAAATATTGGTATTACTATGAATGTGGAGGTGTTTATTTTGAAAAAAGGATATATATGTATAGCTTTGACTACTTTTTTATTTAGTACAATGGAGATATTTTTAAAATTAGTTTCTGGAAACTTTAATTCTATACAAATGACTGTTTCTCGTTTTTTAGTAGGTAGTATAGTACTTCTACCATTTGCTATGAAAAATTTAAAGATGAAAAAAATTTCACTTACAAAAGAAGATTTTATTCACTTTGCTTTATTAGGATTTATATGTATAGTGATAAGTATGATTTTATTCCAACTTGCAGTTATGCATACAAATGCATCTGTAGTTGCATCAATATTTAGCTGCAACTCAATATTTGTACTATTTTTTGCACATTTTTTATTAAATACACCGATATACAAGCATAATGTAATAGCACTTTTACTTCAGATAGTGGGAATTTTATTTATAATAAACCCACTTTCTATAAAATTATCTGTCTTAGGTGTTACACTTACTTTACTTTCTGCCATTACATTTGCATTTTATGGTGTATGTGGCAAAAAAAGTACTGCAAAATTTGGAGGTACAGTTGTAACGTGCTTTAGTTTCATACTTGGAAGCTTAGAACTTTTAGTTCTTATATTTATAAGCCATTTTGCACCAGTTGCAGATTTTTTAATCAGTCATAATCTAGAAACTTTTGCAAATGTACCTTTACTTACAGGATATACTCTTCAAAGTATTCCAGTATTTTTGTATATTTCAATAGGTGTTACAGGAATGGGATATTGTTTTTATTTCTTAGCAATGGAATATACTGATGCAAATACTACTTCATTAGTATTTTTCTTTAAACCTATACTTGCACCAATACTTGCACTTATAATATTAAAAGAAGTAATTCCTATAAATATGATAATCGGTATTTTATTTATACTTTTAGGCTCTATTTATACTATAATTTGTAATATGAAAATCGAAAAATCAAATAAAATTGCTTAAATTGGAGGGCTTATGCAAACTGTAAAAGATATTTGTGATAATACAAAAGAAGGCCATACAGAAGTAAAGGTCTATAAAATCTTAGATGAATTAAATATAAAATACGAAAGAGTAGATCACAAGCCTGTATTTACATCTGAAGAGGCAAATGAATGTGTTGCAGGTCTACTTGAAGATGGAATTCGCTGCAAGAATTTATTTTTAAAAGATTCTAAAAACTACTACCTTTATTTTATAATGGACAATAAAATGGCTGACTTAAAAGATGTTAGAAGTAAAATAGGAAGCTCAAGACTTAGTTTTGCTAGTGAAGAAAAGCTATATGAAATGCTAAAGCTTACTAGAGGCTCAGTAACTCCTCTAGGCATTGTAAATGACTGTGGTAAAGTAATATTACTTCTTGATAAAGACATAATCGGACATAAAGTTCTTATGCATCCTGAACTTAATACAACTACACTATCTATAAAATACGACGATTTAATTCGTTTCATAAATCATTTTGGAAATAAGTATATTGAAGTATAATATATATTAATTTTAAAAAAATGGGTATATATATAAATACAAAATTTGCATAAAAGGAGTGATTTTTATGAATAGTATTGAAATAAAAGTAAAATCACCTGAAGGTGTGATAGTAAGTGATGAAGAAAAAAATGCTTATATAAAACATATTAGAAAAAACAACCCAAATAGAGAAATCGAATGGGTAGAAATAGTTATCGACGAAGAAGGATATGCCAATTTAACATATTCACTTGCTCCAGTTGAATTTGAAAGAATTAGAAGGATAACTGGGTATTTAGTTGGAACTGTTGACAAATGGAATGACGGTAAAAAGGCCGAACTTCGAGATAGAAAGAAACATTCTTGTTGTAATTGCTAGATTTTTTAAGAAAATTTTTAGAGGAAGTAAAATTTCATCTTACTTCCTCTTTTATTTTATAAATTTTTATATAGTTCTAAAAATGCTTCGTCGATTGGATGATTTGATACCTGTCCCATTTTGACAGACGGTTTATTATTTCCGTGAAAATCTGAACCTATAGTATAGCAAAGATTTTTACCTTTTGTTTTTTTGATATAATTTATCCTTTCAAGTAAAAATTTTGAGTAATTTTCATCATGGTCTGAATGATAAACTTCTATTCCATCTACTGAAAGCGAAAATAATCTATCTAAAGCTTCTTCAGACATTTTATACTGAATTGGATGTGCAATTACTGCTATACCTCCCACTTGATGAATTAAATCTATAACATCTTGTATATTTTGGTATTGTCTTCTTGTATAATAAGGAGAGTTCTTTCCTATGTAATTATCAAATACCTCATCTATACTCTTCGCATATCCCTTATTTACCATAGTTTTTGCAACATATACACGATTTATAATAGTATCTGGAGTTGGAAGATTATCTAATAAATCTTGATAAGTTATACTAAAACCTGCATTTGATAACTTTTCAATCATATCGTGAATTCTCTTTGATACAAATTTAGTGTTTTCATCTAGTAAATTTTGAATTTTTTCCTTAGATTCTTGTGATAAATTTTTAAAATATCCTAGTAAATGAATTTCCTTTTCCTCAAACTCAACAGAAAACTCAATCCCTGTGATGCCAACTATGCCTTGCTTTTCACATTCTTTTTTAAATTTATCAAATCCATTTATCGTGTTGTGATCTGTTAAAGCAATGTAATCTAGATTGCTTTCTTTAGCTATAGCTACAATTTGAGTAGGAGAAAATGTTCCGTCAGAAGCTGTTGAATGTATGTGAAAATCTGCTCTTTTCATTTTGTACCTCCTTTTTTATGTTAGAATAAAAAATCCCAGTGAGTTAAATTTCACTAGAATTTTTATTTATATTTAGTATGTTTTTTTCAAAATAATATTTTTTTCAAATCCTCCAGATTTAGCTTTTTTTTCAACTCTTTTATTTAAAATATCATTTTCATCATATCCATATTTTTTACCAATAGCAAAAAGTACTTCTATAACATCTGCTATTTCTTCTAAATTTTTATCTGATAAAAGTTCATCTACTTCTTCTTGAAGTTTTTTGTATAAATATTCAAGTGCTGTATTATCATCTACTATCTCAACTTCACAGTGATTTCCACTATCTTCAATTATTTTAGGTATATTATCCCTTACTAATTTATCAAATTCCTTCATAACTTCCTCCAATTATAATTATTACAATAATTATAAAACTTAGATGTCTTAATGTCAAAATATGATAAAATATATAAAAGTCTTTAATATTAAAAGGGGTATAAATTATGAGATTAAGCTTAAATTGTGTAACAGGTAACACAGACCATTTATATAAAAGAATTCAACAAAGCATTTACAATGCTACATCTATAAATATAATAGTATCTTTTTTAATGGAATCAGGAGTGAAATTACTTATAAAAGATTTAGAAAATATTAGAAACAAAAATATTCCTATAAAAATTTTAACAGGTAATTATTTAAATATAACTCAACCATCAGCACTTTATCTTTTAAAAGATATTTTAGGAGATAGCGTAGATTTAAGATTTTATAATAATCCTAAAAGAAGCTTCCATGCCAAAGCATATATATTTGAAAATAAAAATAAAGGTGAAATTTTCATAGGTTCATCAAATTTATCAAAGTCTGCTTTAACTGATGGTATTGAATGGAACTATAGAATAGATAAAGAAACGAATTTAGATGATTTTAACTATTTTAAAAATATGTTTAATGATTTATTTTTAAATGAATCTATAATAATAGACGACAATGTACTTGAAAATTATTCAAAAACTTGGAAAAAACCTAAATTAGATATCTCAGAAAATAAAATATCCAATATAAATTATTCTTATGAAGAAAATAAAGTAATAAATCTATTTGAACCAAGAGATGCTCAAATAGAAGCCTTATATCATCTTAAAAAAACTAGATTAGATGGAAATGATAAAGCTTTGGTAGTTGCGGCTACGGGTATTGGAAAAACTTATATTTCCGCATTTGATAGTAAAGATTTTAATAAAATTTTATTTGTAGCTCATAGAGAAGAAATTTTAAAACAAGCTTATGAATCTTTTAAAAATGTTCGTACTGATAAAATAATAAAAAATACTCATTTATCTTCTGATAAAGTAGCAGATTCAGTTGAAGATAATATCTATTTTAAAAATGAACAAGCAAATAAACCTTTATCTGACTTTAAATTCAATATGGGCTTTTTTATGAATTCTAAAAAGGATACAGATAAAGATATTATTTTTGCTTCTGTTCAAAGTCTAGGTAAAAGTAATTATTTAAATGATCACTACTTTAAAAGAGATTATTTTGACTATATAATAATCGATGAATTTCACCATGTAGTTTCTAAAAACTACCAAAATATAATAGAATATTTCAAACCAAAATTTTTGCTTGGACTTACTGCTACACCAAATAGATTAGACAATAAAGATGTCTTTAGTATTTGTGATTATAATGTAGTATATGAATCAAATTTAAAGCATTCAATTGATAAAGGTTGGCTAGTTCCCTTTAGATATTATGGAATTTTTGATGATAGTATAGATTATAATAAAATAGAATTAAAAAATGGTAAATACAACGAAAAAGAACTAGAAAAAGCCTTAAATATTAATAAAAGAGCTGAATTAATTTTAAATCATTATAAAAAATATAAATCAAAACAAGCACTCGGATTTTGCATAAATAAAAAGCATGCAGAATTTATGGCAAAATATTTTATAGAAAATAAAATACCAGCATGTGCAGTACATAGCGGTTCTCAAAATGAATATACAGAAGAAAGAAATACTGCCATAAAAAAATTAAAAAATGGGCAAATAAAAGTTATTTTTTCAGTAGATATGTTTAATGAAGGAATAGATATTAAAAGTGTTGATATGGTAATGTTTTTGAGACCTACTGAATCACCCACAGTATTTTTACAACAGTTAGGTAGAGGACTTAGAAAATACAAAACTAAAAAATATTTAAATGTATTAGATTTTATAGGAAATTATAAAAAAGCCAACTTAATTCCATATCTTCTAACAAGTAAATCTCAAGATTTTCAAAATAATTCTTTTAACAAAATAAATGAAGATGATTATCCTGAAGATTGCTTTATAAATTTTGATTTCCAATTAATAAACCTATTTGAAAAAATGGATGAAGCAAATAAAAAATTAGATTCCATAATTTTAGATGAATATTACAGAATAAAAGAATATCTAGGTCATATTCCTTCTAGAGTTGAACTTCTTACATATATAGAAGATAATATATTCTTTGAAATGAAGAAAAAATCTAAATTTAATATTTTTAAAGACTATATAAGCTTTTTAGATAAAAATAATGAACTTACACCTAATCAAAAATCTTTTGTAAAATCTAAAGGACATGATTTTATAAATCTAATAGAAAAAACTTCTATGAGCAAAACTTATAAAATACCAGTTTTTTTAGCATTTTATAATAATGGTGAAATTAAATTAAAAATTGATAACGATGATTTATATAAATCTTTTAAAAAGTTTTACTCTATAGGATCTAATAAAATAGATATGCTAAGAGATAAATCGACATGTAAATTTGAAAATTGGTCTAAAAAGGAATATGTAAATTTAGCAAGAAAAAATCCTATTAAATTTTTATGTAAAACACATGATGATTTTTTCAAAAGTGATAGTGAATTTGTTTATTTAAATGAATTTCTAGAAGATTATATTTTAGATGATTTCTTTGTTCAAAATTTCATTGATTCTATAGAATTTAGAACTAAAGAATATTA
>CAYVBY010000014.1:0-59783 GCA_964449895.1 uncultured Clostridium sp. | reverse complement strand
AAAGGAATACTTGGAAGAAACTTAGTACAAGGTATGGCAAGTGGTGGAGAATCAGTTGCTAGTGGTCTTATATTCGTATTACCTTCTGTTTTTTTAATAGGAAGTGAGTTTACTTTCTTAGAAGGTTTAGCAGTTGGTATAGGTGGAGTTTTATTTGGTATAGGTGCAGCTTCACTTGTTCAAAACTATTTAATAGTTGAACAACACGGTGAACTTGTATATCCAGAAGCAATGGCTATATGTGAAACTTTAGTAGCATCAGAAAATGCTGGTGGAGATTCAATGAAATTCATGGGAATAGGATTTGTTATAGGTGGTGCAGTAAATACACTTACAAGTTCTTTCTTAAATGTAGCAAACAATGTTATGTCATTTGCAGGAAAATCTTTCTACAAATGGAGTTTCAGTTTAGAAGTAAACCCAATTTTATTAGGTTTAGGATTTATAGTAGGTCTTGATGTTTCTTTAACTATGTTTGCAGGTTCAATCTTATCAGCATTTGGTATAACACCTTTACTTGCTTATTTTGCTGAAATGGCAAATGACGGTGTGATGGTATGGAATAATGCAGGTCTTGCAATAAACCAAATGTCTGTTAGTGATATATCTGGATCTTATGTTAAATACATAGGTGCTGGTATGATGTTATGTGGTGGTTTAATAGGTGCAATCAAACTTATCCCTACTATTATAGCTTCAATAAAAGAAACTTTAAACGCTAAATCATCTTCTGAAGAAGGTGGCGGATCAATGGCTTTAATAATATTATTAGTTGGTGCAGTTGTAGGATTTATTGCTGCATTTATGATATCAGGTAGTGCAGCAATGGCTGTAGTTGGAGCTATTTTAGCGTTAGTATTATCTTTATTATTTGTTATAGTAGCTGGTAGATTAACAGGAACTATAGGTACTTCTAACCTTCCAGTTTCAGGTATGACTATAGCTTCATTAGTTATAACTACTTTAGTATTTGTTGCTATGGGATGGACTTCTCAAGCAGATAACAAATCATTACTTTTATTTGGTTCATTCATAGTTGTTGCTATAGCAATAGCTGGTGGATATTGCCAATCTCAAAAAGCAACATTTGTTATAGGTGGTAACAAAAACGAAATGCAACGTTACTTCACAATATCAGCTGTAGTTGGTGTTATAGTAGTTGTTGCTGTTATGGTTTTATTAGCTGATCAATTAAAAATAACTGGAGATAATCCTCCATTTGCTTTACCACAAGCAGGTTTAATGTCTACACTTACTTCTGGTATAATGTCTGGAGATCTTCCATGGGTTATGATAATAGTTGGTGTATTCATGGCAATAGTATTACATTTATTACATTTACCAATAATGACTGTTGCTATAGGATTCTACTTACCAATATCAACTACTTCTATAATCTTAGTTGGTGCTTTAGTTCGTGAATTCGTTGAAAGAACTACTAAGAATGAAGATGAAAAAGAAGTTAAAGTAAGTAATGGTGTAAGTTTATCTTCAGGACTTGTTGCTGGTGGATCTATACTTGGACTTATAGGTATAATCTGTCAAATAACTGGTTTAGTTGGTGGAAGTGCTCCTAGTGGATTTGCTGCTGGAAATGGTATGGCTGCAGTATTATTAGTTGTATTATTAATATTAGTTGCTATTCCTATACTAGGCTCAAAAGTTAAGGATAAAGTAAATGAATAATAATGAAGAAGTTTTAAATATAGTATTTAAAATTGAAGATACTATAGAGTATGAGATTGAAGATGGAATCGTAACAGTATTACAAAAGCAAGATCATGCTATACAAAATTTTTTAAGAAAATTAAAAATTAAAATACCTCTTTATAAAAGAACTAAACTTGATAAATATGGTAGCTTTATATTCTTACAAATAGACGGTGAAAAAACTGTTGAAGAAATAGGCAAAAATTTAGAAGCTGAATATGGAGAAGATACTCATCCACTTTATGAAAGACTTCTAATGTATTTAAACCATATACATGTTAATTGTAATTATATAGAGAGAGTTAATTAATTTAATAATAAACTAAAATAATAAGGAAGTGCGTGAAATAGAGTAATCTATTTTGTGTTACTTCCTTTTTTAATTATTATTTTATTTTTATTTATTTAAGATAAAATCGTATAATTTTATAAATAAATATTGTATATATAGAGAAGGATGTATATAAATTTTATAAATCTGTAGATTGAATATAGTTTACAAATGGAGTTTCTGTAAAATATATATTGATTGTTTAAAAATAAAACTATTGACAAAATCGAACTAATGTTCTATTATATAAGTGTATATAGTTTGATTTTACAAATTTAAGAAGAAACTCAGTCGGGGGTGATTTAAGTGAATTATCAAAAGCTACTTTCTATTTTTAAAAAGAATTCAATAAAAATTAAGTTGAAAAGAAGAAGAACTAAAGATTTACAAATTGGAATATCTAAATTTGGAGGATGTCCAGATTTACCTAAAGATTTTCAGTGGTATTACTATGAAGGAGAAGGGTATAACGGAGATATCAAAAATAGACCTTTATCTTTTTTAGCTCAGATAAATTTAGAAGAAATAAAACTATATGACAAAGATAATTCACTTCCCGATAGAGGTATGTTGTATTTTTTCTATGAATTAGAAACTATGACATGGGGATTTGATGAAAAAGATTACCAAAGTGCTAGAGTTTATTACTATGATGGAGATATGAGCAAATTAAAACCTAGAAATTTTCCACAAGATCTTAATGAAGATTACAGATTAAATGAATTTCTTATGGAATTTGAATCTAAATGGGATATGCCAGATTATGAAGAATTAGACGAATTAATTGACAGTAAAAACTTACAAGAAGTTGATATATTTGGAGACTATGATGAAGAATATATGGATAAGTACGATATATATGTAGTTTTTAAAGAAAAATTAAAATCACTAGATTCATTAGATGATGAATCTATAAAAAATATGATAGATGAGCTTGACGAATTAGAAAAGCAATATTTTAGAGGTGAAATAAATTATTATGATTATATCGATGATATAGTAGAAGATAAAACAGATCTTCATAAGCTTTTAGGATATGCCGATGTAATTCAAGGTTCAATGCTCCAAGAATGCGAAGACATTACTTCAAAATTACAAGGTAAAATAAATTCCAAGCAAGAAAATTCTTGTGAAATCAAAAAATGGAGACTTCTTTTCCAAATAGATTCAGATGATAATACAGGATTAATGTTTGGGGATAGTGGAAGTATTTATTTCTACATAAAAGAAGATGACTTACAAACTTGCAATTTTGACAATGTTTGGTGTATTTTACAGTGCTACTAATATTTACTACTTATATAAAAGAAGCGGATTTAAATTATTTTAGATTCGCTTCTTTTTATATTTAAAATAAAAATCTATTTGTGAAATTGTGATATAATTTAAAAAATATATAATATGAGAAAAATAAATAGAAGGGGAAAATAATATGAAACACAGAAAGTATATTGATTTACATCTACATTTAGATGGTTCGCTTTCGTTAAAAACTGTAAAGGAACTAGCAAAAATGCAGGATATAGAGCTACCTAAAGATGATAAAGAATTAATTTCTATACTTCAAGTAAGTGAAGACTGCAGAGATCTTAACGAATATCTGGAAAAATTTGATTTTCCGTTAAAACTACTTCAAACTAAGGATGCTATTAGCAAGTCTGTATATAACTTGATTTGCGAACTTAAAGCACAGGGGCTTATTTATGCAGAGATTCGTTTTGCACCACAGCTTCATACTCAAAAGGGTCTTACACAAATAGAGGTTGTAGAAGCTGCAATTGAGGGTATGAATAAAAGTGATTTTAAATGCACTTTAATTTTATGCTGTATGAGAGGCAATGATAATTTTAAGGAAAATAAAGAAACAATAAATATAGCAAATAAATATCTAGGAAATGGTGTTGGGGCAATAGATATTGCAGGGGCAGAGGCACTTTATCCTACAGAAAATTTTGAAGAGTTATTTGAACTTGCAAGAAATCTTAAAATTCCATTTACAATTCATGCAGGGGAAGCTGATGGTCCTCAAAGTGTATATAAGGCACTAGAGTTTAAAGCTAAGAGAATAGGTCATGGTGTTCGTTCTGTGGAAGATAAAGAATTAATGAAAAAACTTGCAAATGAAGGTATTGTACTTGAACTTTGTCCAACAAGTAATTTAAATACAAATATATTTGAAAGTCTTGAGGATTATCCACTACGTGAATTAATAGAATCTGGTATCAAAGTAACAATAAATACAGACAATATAACTGTTTCTGGAACAACTATTGAAAAGGAGTTTCAAAATCTAATAAATACATTTTCATTAGATGAATATGAAGTAAATACACTTATAAAAAATGCAATTGAAGGAGCTTTTACTGATGAAGAAACAAAGATTCAACTAATGAAAGAGTTATAAAAAAATAGCCACCTTAATAAGGTGGCAAAGAAAATTATTGTTTAATTCTAACTTTGGGGAAAGTAGAATATGAATTTAAGTCAATTAGAAAAGGTCAGAAAGACATCTAAAGTCTTCTGACCTCACAATTACGTTTTCAAACATAACTTTCAGTAACTTAATTTCTAGATTAAATTATAGTTATATTTAATACAATTGTCAACTATAATTTGAAAATTTATTTTGTAATTATTTATAAAAAATAGGAAGTTGTCTTTTTAATATGATGATATAGAAAATAAATATAATTCTGTGTTACTATATTTGTATAAATAAAAATTTATAATTATATTAAATAATAATAAGGATGTTAAAATTTTATAAAAATATAGAAAGAAGGAATAAAATGTCGAGTCAGGAAAATCAAAAAAATTTAAGTTATGCGCTTAAATTTATAGTTGATAAATATGGAGCGCAAGCACTTTTAGATGAATCAAAGGTTAATGCTATATTAGGAGATTTAATACCAAAAAATCAAATTGAAAGAAATTGGATAATAGATGCTATAAATTTGGGGATAATAAAAATTTTACTTAATGCAGATAGTATTGATCAAAATAGTCAAAAAGAGTCTAGAGTGAAAGCTAAGAATCTTTTTAAGTCTTATTATATTGAAGATGTAAGAAGTGAATATGTGCTAGATAATTTAGAATATGCTTTAGGATGGAGAAGTAAAGAGGTTGAGGATTTAAGTTACTATAGAGAAAATTTAAAGAAAAGAAAAAATACTTTAAATAATAAAGTGACTTCTAATAAAGAGGTTACTAAAAAAGAAGTTACTAATAAACATGTGGTTAAGAAGGTTGAAAATAACCAAAATAAAAATAAAGTAGAACAAAATTTAAATAATAATAACCAAACAAAAAAAATACAACCTAATAATATAACAAGAAATACTCCAAATAAGAAAAAAAATAAAGTTTCAATATTATTACCTATAGCAATTATTTTATTATTAATATTTGGAATAACATCTCTTTTAAAAACAGATGATATAAAAGTAACAGGTTATAATTTTAGTGTAAATTACGAAAAGGAAGGATCAACATATGTATTTGATAAATCATTATGTCAAATACAATTTGTATTAGAGGCAAAAGATAATCAACAAATAGAAAACAGTAAAATATCTTTTTCTGTAGATGATGATGATATATGTAACTATTTAACATTAACAGATGCTAAATGTTTTTTAACAAAAAAATCAAACGGAACAACAAAACTTCATATATACTACGATGGAGAAGAAATTGATTCTATAAAAATAAAATTTACAGATTCAAATAATCTACTTAGTAAAGTTGAAGAAGATGATACCAAAATAAGCTTACAAGAGCAAATAGACCTTGATGCATTTATGAGGGATTACTGGGAAGATTATAATGTTGCAATAAATTTAGGTCAAATATCTTACATAAAATCTTATTTAAAAACTACAGGATCATATTATAAGCAGCTAGCAGAATCAATACCTTCAATTTATGAAAAAGGTACTAAAATAGAGAAAAAGGGATTTACAAAAGAAAATTTAGTTAAAGAAAATGGATATTATAGATATAGTTTTAATATAGAACATAATATATATAAAGATAACGAAGATGTATACAAAAAGGAATACAATGAGTTTATAATCATAAAAGAAGGAAATCAATACAAGATAGATAGATACGAAAATTATAAACTAATAAATCAATATGAAATATAATCTTATTTTTTTATAATATAGAAATATTTATCTTTAAACATAAAATTGTTTATTATTTACAAGTTAATATTTAAACATTTATAATAATTATAAAATAATCAAGGAGGTAAATGTCTATGTCGATTACAAGAAGAGGACTTATATGGGAGATTTTGAATTCTCTTTGGATTATAGGTGCATTTTTTAATATGGCATTCATATCTTTTTTCTATATAGGATCAAAAACTAAGAATGTAAAATGGAAAATCTATGGTGTAATTTACTTTTTTATTAATGTAGTTGCCTTAATACTAGTTGGAATTTTAGATTATACTAATATAATGTCAGATATATTAGTAGGCTTATGGCTTATAGGATATTTTATAGGTCTTGTTCATTCTTTCATAGTTAGAAAAGAATATCTAATAAGAAGAGATTATATTCTTAATAATGGAATAGAAGAAGCTGAAATTCAAAAGATAAAAGACGATGTTCATAGTGAGTATAAAAATTACTTTGGAAATAGCGGAAATGATACTCAAATGGACAGTACTTATTATTCAAATATAAGCTATAGAGAATACGAAAATGATAACTCTAGTGAGATAAAAGATGAATTTGAAGGAGAATATCGCAATAAAACTATAGTTGAAGGCAATGAAGAAATTCTAGATAACAGTAAATACTTCAATTATGGAAAAGAAGAAAACAATAGTGATTTAATAAACATAAATACTTGTTCAAAAGAAGAATTATTAAATCTTCCAGGTGTAGACGAAGAAAAGGCAGATAAAATTATATCTCTAAGAAATATGATGGGAGGATTTAATTCTGTTCAAGAATTTATAGATATGACTAGAATAGACTCTTCATATTCAGCAATAATTTTACAAAAGGCAACTGTAAGGGAAAAAACTATAAATTAATTTTTGATAAAAACTATATAATATTTTAAATAAATGGCGAACTCTATTGTAGTTCGTCTTTTTTTGATACTTAAAAAAATAAACTTTTTTAGTTTTATAAATAAACATTTTTAGGCTGATTTCTATAATATTATATATAAAATAAGTGAATTTATTGTATTAAAATTAATACAAAATTATTGATAATACAAATATTTTAAAGTATCATTTATATATGGAGAAATATGTAAAAATTGGAGGAATATAAATATATGGGAAAGGAAAAAAATCTAAGTGAGTCCTTACGATATATATATGAGCGTTTTGGAATAGAAGTATTTCTAAATGATAAAAAGCTTTATTCTCTATTAAGTGATTTGATTCCAAATAAAAAAATGGAGATAAATTGGGTAATAGACGCAGTTAATATAGGTGCAGTCAAACCTCTAGTAGAATCTAAAAAAAATAATTTGGATAGAGAAGAATGTAAAAGTAAAATAATTAGTATTTTTAGGTCTAATGAGATAAATAAAGATAGAACTATGTATATAGTTAACTGTTTTTATTATGGGATTAAATGGACTGATAAAATTATAACATTAGAAGATATAAAGGAACAAAGACAAAAAGAAAATTTAAAAAATACTAAAGAAAAATTAAATAAAAATGAAAAAATTAAAAGTGAAAAAAATATAAAAACTCAAAGTAAAAATACAACTATAAATAGTAATACTCAAAATAAAACGACTAATACAAAAAATACTACTAGTAATATAAATACTAAATTTACACCTTGGAATAAAATGCCAGAAAATAAGGCAAGACTAGATAGTTTACAAAGTTCTTATGATTCTTTATACAATATTGTAGAAGGATTTATTAGAAAAAATCAAAGTAATGTAACTTTAAATTTAACAGCTTCTAATTATTTTAATCTAGCTGTAAGTGGACTAATAATTCTTATAAGTGTGATAATTTTAATATCGTATTTACTTTTATTAAAAGAAGGATATTCATATAAGAAGATTTTATTTTTAGATTTAGTAGGAATTATAATATGTGTGAAGCTTATTATTGGAAAAGCTAATGATTTTAAAATTTTAAAACATATTTTAGCTAAAAAGAAAATTTTAAATAAATTTGTAGCTTTGAAAAAAGATTTGGAATTATCTAGAAATAATATAAAATTGGGCATGGTTGCAGGTCCTAGATCATGTATGAACTTAGAAAAACTTTTAATAGATTATAATAAACAGTTTAGCGAATTAAATCAAATATATAAAAACACTGTATCTAATAGAAATACAATAAATATGAGTCATATGAAAACTTTAATTGTAGCAACTATAGTGATTTTCTTAATTAGTGGTGTGTATGAATCTAGGCTTGTATATAATGGAGATACTTTTGTACATAAAATATCTAGAAATATAGTATCACAAATTGGTGGTCATAATGCAAAAAATGGATGTGTAGTAGAATCAGAGGCATATATTAGAGAAAAACCTGATTCATTTGCAAAAATAATAACAAATAAGGTTAAAGATGATTGTATATCTTTAACAGGTCGAGAATATAATGATGGTTTAATTACATGGTACGAAGTTGATTTAGGATATGATAAAGGTTGGGTAAATGCAAATAAGATAAGTGTAGCTCCTAAAAAACTTACTATATCAGAATCTGCTGCAAATGTAAGAAGTGGACCAAGTTTAACATCTAGTGTAATTAAAGTTTATAACGAAGGAACAATTTTATATACTACAGGAAAAATATATAGAACTACTGAAAGAGAATGGTACGAAGTTTATTTAAATGGACAAAGAGGATACTGGATTAGTTCAAACGTTGTAGATATAGATTAAAGAGGAACAAATATGAAGTATTATTTTAGTAAATTAAATGATAAAGATAGACAAACTTATAAAAAAATTTACTATGGTATAGAAAAATTTGAAAAAAGAATAAGTTTAGATACGACAGCTGAAAATCTTCATAAAATATATAATATGGTAATAAATGATAATCCAAAGTTATTTTATATTAATCCATTTAAATATAGTTATTATAAATATTCAACTAACAAGATAGAAGTTGAACCTATTTATTTATATAATATGGAAAAGGTTGAAGATATAAGATTAAAAATAAATTCTGTATTAAAATCTTTCAAAGAAAATATAAAAAAAATAGAATCTAAATTAGAAAGAGAAAGATATATACATAAAATACTTATGAGTAATATTAATTACAAATATGGATATGATGAATCTGATATAGAATGTCATACAATAGTCGGAAGCTTTGTACATAAGCAGGCTGTATGTGATGGAATATCAAGGGCTTTTAAGTATTTGTGTGATATAGCTAAAATTAATAGTACAGTAGTTGTTGGTAATTCATGGAATGAATACGAAGAAAAACAGCCTCATGCATGGAATATCGTAAAAATAAATGGTAATTGGTACCATATAGATGTAACGTGGGATTTAAATTTATCACAGAGATTTAAATATGTTAGATATGATTATTTTAATCTTACAGAAGAAGAAACTTTAAGAGATCATAGAGATTTTAAAATTATAGAGGACTGTACATCATTAAAAAATAATTTCTTTTATGAAAATGATTGTATAGTATATGATAAAAAGTATTTAGATAATTTTTTATTAGAGAAAATAAAAGATATAAAATTAAAGGATTCAAGTCGAATTATTTATTTTAAGCTTAAATTTGATATAGAGCAAAATGAGTTATTTAATTATTGTAATAGAGCTTTTGCTAAATCGCTTTGCTTTTCTAGATATACGATTGAATCCAACTCTACACAAGGAGTTTATTTAGTTAGATATTAAAAATTTGAAATATTTAGGGAGAAAAGGTGGATAAAATGGCAGAACTAAAAATGGGATCATCTATAAAAATTAAAGATGGTGGCAATGCAAAAATAATAAGTGAGCTTGGTAGAGGTGCTCAGGGGATAGTTTACTTAGTAGAATACAAAGGCAAAAAATTTGCTCTAAAATGGTATTTTTATGAAAAATTAAAAAATGCAACTGCATTTAGAAAAAATATAGACAGTAATATAGATGATAAATCACCAAGTGATAAATTTTTATGGCCACAATATTTAACAGAAGGAATTCAACATGGAAGTTTCGGATATTTAATGGATTTAATACCTTCTAATTATTTTGGTCTTACAGATATTTTAAATACATATAAGATTGAAAAAGTAGGAAAAAACGGTGTTAATAAAATACCAGTAAAATTCACTAGCTTAGAAGCAGTAGTAAATGCAGCTATTAATGTAGTTATAGCATTTAGAGATTTACATAGAAGTGGAAAGAGTTATCAAGACTTAAATGATGGTGGTTTTTATATAGATGTAAAAACAGGAGATTTATTAGTTTGTGACTGTGATAACATAGCTCCAGAGGGAGAAAATTTTGGTATAGCTGGTATGCCAGGATATATGGCTCCTGAAATAGTAAGAGGTGTGGCAAAACCTGATGTACAAACAGATAAATATTCTTTAGCAGTAGTATTATTTAAATTATTATTTAGACATGACCCATTAGAAGGGGCTAAAGTTTTAGCAAGTGTTTGTCTACATGAAGGTGCAGACTTAAAGCATTATGGTAAAGAGCCTGTGTTTATATATGACCCAGATAATAAAACTAATAGACCTGTTAAAGGGGTTCACGATAATGTAATCAACTTATGGAGAGTTTATCCAAGTTATATAAGAGATGCATTTACTAAATCATTTACAGTTGGAATTCAAAATCCTAACCACAGAATGATAGAAAATGAGTGGCAAAAATTATTTGTAAATCTAAGATCAGATATAATTCACTGTGAATGTGGTAGATCTAGATTTGCCAATGCTTATGCATATGAAGATGGAGCTTATGTATGTCCAAGTTGCAACAATAAATTCTTAATAATGAAATTTAAAGATGAATATATACCAGTATTTGCAGGACAAAAATTATATAAATGCACTACAAAGAAAAAAAGTGTAGATTTCAATACAGTAACAGCTGTTATTGTTGAAAATAAAAAACACAAAGGTGTAATGGGTATAAAAAATAACTCAGAAGATACTTGGGTTTGCACTCTTCCAACAGGTGAAGTTAAAGAGCTTGAACCAGGTAAAGCAAGAGCTTTAGGAAGAGGACTTACTATAGATTTTGGAGATGGAGTAATCGCAAAATTATAGTTAAATAATAGTGTTTTAAAATAAAGTTTTTTTATATAAAGGAGGAGTTATAACATGGGAATAGATTTAAATAAGGATAGAATGGATGATCTTGATTTTGATCCACTAGAAACAAAGCCTATATCTAAAAAAAATTTAGTATTATTCTTTTTAGTGGATACTTCAGGTAGTATGAGTGGTACAAAAATAGGAACATTAAATACAACTATGGAAGAATTATTACCTGAATTAAGAGGTCTAGGAGGAGCAACTACTGATATAAAATTAGCAGTTATGACTTTTTCAGATGGTTTTGAATGGATTACAAAAGAACCTATATCAGTTGATGATTACCAATATTGGACAAGACTTAAAGCAGAAGGTCTTACTGATTTAGGTGAAGCATTTACAGAATTATCTAAAAAACTTTCAAGAAAAGAATTTTTAAGCTCTCCATCATTATCTTATGCACCAGTAATATTTTTATTAACTGATGGATATGCAACTGATGATGCTTATAGTGGTTTAGAGAAGCTTAAAAACAATAAATGGTATAAATATGGTTTAAAAGTAGCTTTAGGCATAGGTGATAAATTTGATGAAGAATTATTAAAAAAATTCACAGGAAATCCTGAACTAGTAGTTACAGCAAAAACTTCTGACCAACTCGCAAAATTAGTTAAAACTATAGCAGTAACATCATCTCAAATAGGAAGTAGAAGTGTTACTTTAACTAATGATGGAGAAGAAAATAAAGAATTTACAGAAGAAGAAGTACTTGGTACAAAAGAAGAACAATTAGCAGAAACTATAAAAGATACTATAGAAAATGATGAAGCATTTGTTGAAGACTTCGATATTGACGAAGGTTGGGAAGATTAATTCTAGAATAAATTTAGCTAGGGTTTTATTTAATCCTAGCTAATTTAGTATATATATGAGCTTAGGAGGTGAAGTAATTGTTAAACGGAATAAGTGCAATAACAAAAGGCCAAAGTCATATAAATGATGGTACAGAATGTCAAGACTGTACAGACTTAGAGATAAATGGCGATAAATATGCTTTTGCTACAGTTGCAGATGGTCATGGTTCTAAAAAACATTTTAGAAGCGATAGAGGATCTCAATTTGCAGTTGAAGCAGCTAAAGAAAGTATATTTGAATATATGGATAATTATGAAAAATTTACACAAGCTTACGAAACAAATAAAGAATATCTAATAGATAGAATTATAAAGATGGTAATTACAAAATGGCATCAAAAAATTCAAAATGATATGGATATAAACCCTATTACAGAAGAAGAAATAAACAAGTATTTAGGTGGAAATTTCAATAAAGACAAAAAAGCATCAATTTATGGAACAACTTTACTAGTAGGTGTGATGAGTAAAAATTGTAACTTTGGATTTTTGATAGGTGATGGAAGTTTTGTAGTTATCGATAAAAATGGAAAAGCTTATATTCCTATTGAAGATTTAAACAGCAAGGCAAACTATACTAGCTCTCTAAGTAGTTCAGATTCATTTAATGGATTTGTAAAATACTTCTTTGATGAAAATCCTTTCTCGATAATGGTTTCTACTGACGGTTTAGTAAAATCATTTGCTAATGATAATGATTTTTTAGATTATAATCAAGCAATTGCCATGGAGCTTGGAGGACTTGACGATATAGAGAAGAAAGAGCAAATGGAAGAAAGACTTACAAAATTATTTGAACAAAGAACTAGAGAAGGTAGTGAAGATGATATATCTATTTCTATAATTTTTGATAGTGATGAATATGAAGGTGTTAGAAAAGGACTTGAAACTAGAAGAAAAATAAATAAAATAGATGAACAAATAGATGCATCTAAGAAAAGATTAATAACTCTTGATTTTAAAGAAAATCAAATAATTAATGAGAGAACTGCAAATATAGAAAACTTAAATAAAATTAAACAAGAAATTTCAGATTGGAAATTATACAACCAAAAATTGTTGCAAAGAAAAAAAATGCTAGAAGAAGAATTACTCAAATTGGAGAAAGAGCAAGATAGACAAAAAGAAAAAAAGTTGAAACTTGATTTAGAATTTGAGAAATACGAAGAAATTGATAAAATAAAAAAACAAGAACAAAATAAAAACTTAGAAGATAAAAATTTAGAAGAAGCAAGTATAAAATATAAACAATTAGAAAAGAAAAAATTACAAGATTCAATAAATAGTTAATTTATGAATATTTTCATTGAGGAGGAGATAGTCAATGGAAGCAAATGTAATAATGATAAGATGTAAAAAAAATAAAATGCCATTTGGGGCTAGAATTCAAAAGGAAGGAAATGATTGGATAACAACATGGGCATTTAAAATAGATGAAGAGATAGCACAAAAGGAAGGCTTTGAATCAGATACATCTTTAAGTGGTTGTTTTAGAATAATAGAAGAATATCCAGGATGTCCGCATTGTGGAGCTAGAAGTTATTTTGTATGTGGTAAATGTGGAAAAATAACTTGTTGGGATGGAAGCCCTACATCTCAATGTGCTTGGTGTGGAGATAATGCTAGGATAGAAGTTTCTGATAACCTAGAATTAAAGGGCGGAGGATTTTAATTTATTCTTATTTACGGAAAGGAAGTTTTGATATGTCAAAAGAATTTGATTTCGATTTTGAAGATTATGATCCTTTGGAAGCAAAACCTATTTCAAAAAAGAGTATGGTAATATTTTTTGTAATAGATACATCGAAAAGTATGAAAGGCTCTAAAATAGAAAGTTTAAATAAAGTTATGGAAGAGATAATACCAGATTTAGCTGGTGTTGGAGGAGCTAATACAGAACTTAAATATGCTGTTTTATCTTTTTCAAGTGGATGTAAGTGGCAAACTTCAGAACCTATGATAGTAGATGAGCGAAATGGCTGGAAGCATTTAGAAGCTGATGGAATAACAGATTTAGGTATGGCATTTGAAGAATTATCTTCTAAATTATCTAGAAATAAATTTTTAAAGTCTCCTTCTTTGAGTTATGCACCAGTGATTTTCTTAATGACAGATGGATATCCTACTGACAATTACAAAAAAGGTCTCAAAAAATTAAAAGAAAATAAATGGTATCAATATGGAATAAAGGTGGCTCTTGGAATAGGAGAATATTTTAATAAAGAGGTTTTAGAAGAATTTACAGAAAATATTGAACTTATAGTTAAGGCTAATAATACTAAACAACTTAAAAAATTAATTAGAGAAATAGCAGTAACATCATCTCAAATAGGAAGTAAAAGTGTTACTGTTTCTAAAGAAGACGATGTTGAGTATACATACGAAGATGTTGAAAAAACAAAGGAAAAAGAAATGGTAAAAGCAGTACAAGAAATTGTAAGTGATGATGAGTTTATAGAATTAGATTATGAAGATGGTTGGGATTAATCACAATTAAAATCTTGGACTGGAGGAGAAGCATATGAAATATGATGACGGTTCAAACGAATGGAATAATCAAGTAAATAACAATCTTATAGATGGGATAGAAGACTGTAGTTTGTTTGATGATATGGACTATCAAGAAGATATCAACATAGATTATGATATTAATAAAAATAATTTTAATGAAAAAGATATCAGTATAAGTGACGATACTAAAGATACAGAAGTATTTGTAGACACAAAAGATGTAGATAATGGGAATATAGAAAATTTAGCTGACAAAAAAGATTATTTAAATCTTACAGATGTGATTTTTTCAGATGATGATGAAACTATACAAATAAAAGAAAATAGACAAGAAGATACTATAGAAGAGCAAGAATTTTTAAGAGAAGTAACTTATACACAAGTAGAAAATGTTGAAGAAGAAATTTTAGAAAAAAATAATCAACAAAAAGATAATGAAGATATATCGACTAATGAAATTTATCCACAAGAAGACACTAAAGAAACTTTAGACCCTAAAATAGAAAATTTAAAACAACAGGAAATTTGGGCAAAAGAAATGGAAGATAGTACTGAAAGTGAAACCAAAGAAGAAAAGATAAATTTATCTGATTTTCCAATTGAAAAAAAGGAAGAAACACAAGAGGATAATACTTTAAATATTGAAAGAGAAGAAAAAGAAGTTGATATACCTATCATATCTCCAGAAATAGCAGTAGATGTAGAAAGAAAAATTGCTAAAGAAATAATTGAGAAACCTCGAAATTACAAAGAATTAATTTCAACAAACGGAGAAGTTTTAGGAAATTACATATTTGGAAATTGTAAATTTAATAATATGAGTGATACTTTCGGTGTTTGTATAGAATTATGTAAATTATTTTTAAAAGTAAATAGCTTAGGATATCATTTTAATGGTGTTACTGCAGATGATATATTAGTTACGCCTCAAAAGACATGTAAGCTTGTAAATGCAGATAAATTAGTTTCACAAAATAGTGACTACGAAATTAACTACACTAAAACATGTGCTCCAGAAATACTTAGAAAAGAAGTTAAACCAAACCAATATACAGATAGATACACTTTAGCATTTATATTATTTGGACTTTTGTTTAAAAGTGATCCTTTTGAAGGAAGACAAATGCTAGAATCTGTTTTTTATACAAAAGAAGAGGAGCTTAAATATTACGAAAATCCAGTATTTGTGTATAACAATAGAGATAAGAGTAATGAACCAGTTTCTGGAATTCACAGTGTGCTTATAAAATACTGGAATAGATATTATTCTGGAAAGATAAAAATGGCGTTTATGCAAAGTTTTATTGATGGTATTATAAATGCTGAATCTCGTGTAGAAGAAGATAGCTTTATAGAAATATTTAAAGAGTTAAAATATATTGTAGATTCTAAAGATGGTAAATCAAATGATATAAATATTACTCAAAAGGTTACTAAGGATGAAAAAAATGCAAAATCTTCAGTTGATGAAGGCAATACTGAATCTGAAAATAATGTTATTTCAGATAAACAAACACAAAAGGTATCTACTGAGCCTAAAGCCAATTATCAATTATGCATAAAATCATACTATGTCTATGAATCACAAGCTGTTACAGAAGTAATAGATTTAATTCCAGGTACTGAAATTCCAAATAGTATAGTTGGATATGATGATGTTTTGACAACAAATATAATTGGAAAAGTTATACAAAATGCTAAGCATAAAGATGTTATAGGTATTAAGAATTTATCTAAACATAAATGGATAGCATCAATAGGTGGTAATATAAAAGAATTTGAACCAGGAAAGGTTCTTGTAATTAAAAAGGGTGTAGAGATAGACTTTTACCCTGAAAATAAAAGCGAATCAAAGAGTAAGTGGAGTATACGCTAATAAATATTTAATAAAAAGGGGCTATCACAAAATAAAATTTGAGATGCCCCTTAATTTTTAGTACATATAATTAATCAAGAAGATTTTTTGAAAATTTATAAGTATTATCATCAAATGCATCTTCATAGATATATTCTCTGTTTTTTATAATAAATATTATAAAAAGTGTTAATCCTATCAAAAATCCTATAAGTCCAATAATTATATAAGAAAAACCATCTCCACTATTTAAAATTTCCACTTTTGATTTAGAAGTAGAACTTGAAAATATAGAAGGCAAAGTTGCGATTAAATTATTAAAAAAGTGTACAGAAATAGGTATAAGTATATTTTTATATTTTAAATATAAAATACAGTTTGCTATACCAAATACAATAGCACCTAAAATTGCCAGCTCTAAATGTAGTATTCCAAAAAATACAGAAGATACAATCATTCCAATATATACATTGAATATTTTAGATAGCCTTTTAAAACAAATAGATCTAAATAGTAACTCTTCAATTAAAGGGGCTCCTATAACTGTAACTATGAAGGAAAAAATAGTATTATTTATTACTTGAGAAGGTTCATTTAGAAGTGAATTTGCAGTATCTACACTTACTAAACATAATACACCTAAAATTAAAAATGTAGTCCCTGTAGATAGACATAATTGTGTAAAAACGACACATACTATTTCTTTTATATTAAACTTTAAAATAAAGTCTTTTATTAAATCTAGCAATTTATAAATTCTAACATCAAAGCTATGTAAAAGAAATATAAAAAATAAAATATCTATTATTAATTGTAGCAACTCAAAGTTTTTATTAAATATATTGTAGTCTATAAATAAAGATATAAAAACTACTACAAAGTTTATTAAAATATAAGCTGTAATAGCAGGAATTATTTTAACATCATTAAAAATTTCTTTTTTATTAAGCAAAAAAACACCTCCTTTAACATAATAAATTAAGATAATGGTCAAAATATTCTTAGAAAAATTAAAAAATACATATTCAATTAATACATTTATAGTATTGTGATAGTATAAAATTTATATTGATTTTTAAAAGTATAAAATTATAATTATTTCTATATGCAATATATTAAAATATATATATTGTAAAATTATATAAAATAAAAAATATTAGACAAAAGGAGTTCATATGAAAGAAGAAAAAAATAAACCGAGACATTTTAATTTTTTTAACTTTTTTTTAATCTTGATATTTGTTACTATGCTAAATAGTTTATTTTTCCCTAATATAAACTCTCGTACTTACGAGGAAGTTGACTATAGTACATTTTTAACTCAAGTTGAAGAGGGAAAAGTAAAAAATGTAAAAATGGATGATCAACAGATTGTATACACATTAAAAACAAATGATGAAAATAATCAAAAAAAGGCTTATTATACAGGTTATGTTGAAAATGATAATTTAGTACAAGTACTACATGATAATGATGTAGAATTTTCAAAGGAAGTAGAAAATCAAAATTCATGGATAATTAGTTTCGTACTAAACTGGGTATTGCCACTTGCAATATTTTTATTTATAGGAAATTGGCTTATGAAGTCTATGAGCAAAAAAATAGGTGGCGGAGCAAATGCTATGCAATTTGGTAAAAGCAACGCCAAAGTTTATGTAGAGGCACAAACAGGAAAGACTTTTGATGATGTGGCAGGACAAGATGAAGCAAAAGAAGCCCTTACTGAGATAGTAGATTTTCTTCATAACCCTAAAAAATACGAAGAAATAGGTGCTATAATGCCAAAAGGAGCACTACTTGTGGGACCTCCAGGAACTGGTAAAACTTTACTTGCTAAAGCAGTTGCAGGAGAAGCTAAAGTACCATTTTTCTCAATTTCAGGATCTGAATTTGTTGAAATGTTCGTAGGTATGGGTGCTGCTAAAGTTAGAGATTTATTTAAGCAAGCAAATGAAAAAGCTCCATGTATAGTTTTTATAGACGAAATAGATACAATAGGCAAAAAAAGAGATACAGGTCTTCCAGGAGGTAATGACGAGAGAGAACAAACTCTAAACCAACTTCTTACTGAAATGGATGGATTTGACGGTAAAAAGGGTGTTGTAATACTTGCAGCTACAAATAGACCAGATTCCCTTGATAAGGCTCTACTTAGACCAGGTCGTTTTGATAGAAGAATACCTGTTGAACTTCCAGATTTGGCTGGACGTGAAGCTATCCTAAAAGTTCACTCTATAGGAGTACATATGGGTAAAGACATAGATTACAATGAAATTGCTCGAGCAACTGCAGGTGCTAGTGGTGCAGAACTTGCAAACATAATAAATGAAGGTGCTTTAAGGGCAGTTAAAATGGGAAGAAAAGAAGTTTTACAAGAAGATTTAGAAGAAAGTGTTGAAGTTGTAATAGCTGGATACCAAAGAAAGGGAGCAGTTATATCTCAAAGAGAAAAAGAAATAATAGCTTACCATGAAATTGGTCATGCACTTGTAGCAGCCAAACAAACTGAGTCAGCTCCAGTTCACAAAATAACTATAATACCACGTACTTCGGGTGCACTTGGATATACTATGCAAATTGATGAAGGTGAAAAAGTGCTTATGACTAGAGAAGAAGCTTTCAACAAAATAGCTACATTTACAGGTGGACGAGCAGCTGAAGAGCTAATATTTGGATCATTTACAACAGGAGCATCAAATGATATAGAACAGGCTACTAAAATAGCTAGAGCTATGGTAACTAGATATGGTATGAGTGAAGATTTTGATATGATGGCACTCGAAACTGTAACTAATCAATATTTAGGAGGAGATGCATCTCTTACTTGTTCACCAGATACTTCAACTAAAATAGACGAAGAAGTTTTAAATATGATAAAATCAGCACATAAAAAGGCTATGAATATACTTAAGGAAAATGAAGATAAACTTCACGAATTATCTAAATTCTTACTTGAAAAGGAAACTATAACAGGTGATGAATTTATGGAAATTTTAAATAGAGAAGAACCTAAAGATGAAGAGGAAGTAGAAGTAATAAAAGCAGACAAAGCCATAGTTTTAGACAAAGATGAAAAAGTTATTGAAGGTAGTAAATTTGAAACTACAGGAGAGAACTTAAACCTTAAAAAAGACAATGACCTATAAAATATAAAAAGCTAGTTAGATTTACTCGATATAACGGGTAATCTAACTAGCTTTTGCATTAATATTCTTATCTTCCAGGTATTTCTATGTACTGAATAGGATCATCATCTGGAATATCAAGCCATTCTTCTTTCATATCAACTTCATCAGCTATTTTGTCTATAGGCATTTTAACATATTTGCCTGATGCAGTTACGGCAATTTCTCCATTTGGAAGAATTATTTCACCTGTACCTTCAAATAATTTTCTAGTATCTCTAGTAATTCTTGCAACAGTAATAATATCGCAGTCTATAGGAACTGGCTTTTTATATTTTATTTCTAAAGCTCCAGTAACGCCCCAAATAGTTTCATCGCTTATACTTATAGCCCTTCCAATAGTTTCATCTAAAATAGCAGCAGAGATACCTCCGTGAACTCTACCTGGATAGCTTTGATGAAACTCCTTAGAATTAAAAATAGATACCAATTCACCATTTTCTAATTGATAAAAACGAGCTTTAAGTCCAAGTTCATTTCCAATTCCACATACAAGACAGCTTTTAGAGCTATTTTGTTTTTTTAGTACTTTATATTTCATAATTTTATCTCCTTTATTTATGTGTATAGTTATATTGATGTGAAAAATTTAAAAATAGTAAACTATATTTTTTTATATAATTTAGCAAATTTTATTCATAAAAAATGTATATAAATATAATTTCTATAATATAAAATTATATCACTTATAAAATAATATAATTTAATTATTTAAAGAATAGATGAATAAATTATAAAAAAGAGTTAATAATTATAAATATCAAAGTTCAATCTAAAATATTATCGAAATAAAATAATAAAATATAGATAAAAAATTTTTGAAATACCATATAAAAAATATAAATTTATGTAAAATGTTTGTAAAAATACATAATATTAAAAAAATTTTATAAAATAAATTCAAATTTTTATTGACAAATAGATAAAAACAAAATATTATAAATATTAATACAAATTATTATTAATTTGATAATTATTAGAAAACTAATTTTATTTGAAAGGAGGCTTATTGTGAGTAAGAAATTATTTATACCAGGACCTATAGATGTTAGTGAAGATGTTCTAGAACTTATGGCAACACAAGTTATTAGCCATAGAAGCAAAGATGCATCTAATTTACAAGAAAGTATAACTAAAAAGTTAAAACAATTATTTTACACTAACGAAGAAATATTATTATCAACATCCTCCGGCACTGGCTTAATGGAAGGAGCTATTCGATGTTGTACATCAAGAAGAGCAGCTGTTTTCTCCTGTGGTTCATTTGGAGATAGATGGCACAAACTAGGTACAACAAATGGTGTTCCAGCTGATTTATTTAAAGTTGAATTAGGTCAGGCAATAGAACCAGAAATGGTTGATAAGGTACTGAGAACTGGTAAATATGATTTAGTAGCTGTAACTCATAATGAGACTTCTACAGGAATAACTAATCCTATTAAAGAAATTGGTCAGGTAATAAAAAAATATGATGATATAGTTTACTGTGTAGATGCAGTAAGTTCAGCAGGAGGAATGAAAATTCCAGTTGATGAAATAGGAATAGATATCTTAATAACATCAGTTCAAAAAGCAATTGGCTTACCACCAGGTATGGCAATTTGTACATTTTCAAAAAAGGCTAAAGAAAGAGCCGAGAAAGTACCAAATCGAGGTTATTATTTTGATTTACTATCAATATATGAGTATATCAAAAAGAAAAATTATCAATATCCTTCTACACCATCCCTTTCACATATGTTCGCTTTAAATTATCAATTAGAAAAAATCTTAGAAGAAGGTCTAGATAACCGATTCAAAAGACATGAAGACATGGCTAAAATCGTAAGAAGCTGGGCTGAGGAACACTTCGAAATCTTTACAGATAAAAATCACTTATCAAACACTTTAACAGTAGTAAAAAATAATAAAAATATAGATGTATCCAAATTAAATGAAAAATTACAAGAAAGAGGCTATTTAATAGCAAATGGATACGGAGAATTAAAAGAAAAGACTTTTAGAATTTCTCATATGGGAGATTATACAGAAAGTGACATAAAAGATTTACTTAAAAACATAGATGAAATATTAGGATTTTAAAGCGAGATAGTTAGGATACTAACGATTGTTAGATATTAAAGCGAAAAAAGGGATTTTGGAGGTATGAAAATGTATAAAATATTAGTAGCTGATGGAATGAACAATGAACAAATACAAGATTTAAAAGATTTAGGATTTGATGTAATAGATCAATTTTATGATGGTGAAGAACTTGGATTAATGTGCCAAGATGTTGACGCATTAGTTATACGTTCTAAAAACGTAATAACAAAAGAAATAATAGATAAAGCTTTAGAAGGAAATGCAAGACTTAAATTAATAATAAGAAGTGGTGTTGGACTTGATAATATAGCTGTTAAATATGCAACTAAAAAAGGTATAAAAGTTATGAATACACCATGTGCAAGTACAAGATCTGTAGCAGAACTTACAGTAGGTCAATTATTTACAATAGCTAGATATGTAAACATAGCTAACGTAACTATGAGACAAGGTGAATGGAATAAGAAAAAATATATAGGAACAGAAGTTTTTGGAAAAACTTTAGGAATTATAGGTTTAGGTAGAATAGGTAAAGAAGTTGCTAAAATGGCAAGTGCTTTAGGTATGAAAATAATATATTATGATATATTAGGAAAAATGGAAGGATATCCAAGATATAAATTCTGTGCTTTTGAAGAAGTTTTAAAAAATGCAGATTTCTTAACTATTCATATACCTTATGAAAAAGAAAATGGATATTTAATAACTAAAAAAGAATTTGATATGATGAAACAAGGTGTATACTTCATAAATAACGCTAGAGGTGCTTTAGTTAATGAACAAGACTTAATAGAAGCATTAGACAATGGAAAAATAGAAGCAGCAGCAATGGACGTATACGAAAAAGAACCTGAAATAAATTTAGAATTAGTTAATCATCCAATGGTATCTCCTACTCCACATATAGGTGCATCAACTGTAGAAGCACAAGATAGAATAAGTAGAGAAATAGTTGAGATGTTAGTTGAATACTTTCGCCTTAATCAGCAACAAGTAGCATTATAAAATAATTAATAGCATTAGAAATAGATTTTTGGAGGAGAAAACAAGATGGCAGTTATAAAACCTTTTAAAGCAATTAGACCAAACAAAGAATATGTAAATATGGTAGCAGAATTACCTTATGATGTTATGAATAGAGAAGAAGCTAAATTAATGGGGCAAAAGAATAAATATTCATTTATACACATTGATAGAGCTGAAATAGATTTAGATGATACTGTAGATGAACATGATGAAGCTGTTTATCTTAAAGCTAGAGAAAATTTAGATGACTTTAGAAACAATAATATTTTAATAAAAGAAGAACAAGAATGTATTTATATTTATAGAGAAGTAATGGATGGAAGAAATCAAATAGGTCTTGTGGCCTGTGTATCTGTAGATGATAGCATAAATGGAATTATAAAAATACATGAGTATACTAAGCCAGATAAAGAATTAGATAGAACTAATCATATAAAATACTGCAACGCAAACACAGGAACAATTCTTCTAACTTACAGAAATAGAGAAAAAGTAGACAAAATAGTAGATTTCTATGTAGAAAATGAAGCTCCAATTTACGATTTTGAGACAGATGATGGAATTTTACATACTGTCTGGCGTATTGACAAAAAAGAAGATATAGATAATCTTGTGGCAGAGTTTGATCAAATTCCGTATTTATATATAGCAGATGGACATCATAGATCTGCATCAGCTGTAAATGTTGCAAAACAAAAGAGACTTGAAAATCCAAGCTACACAGGAGATGAAGAATTTAACTACTATATAGCTATGATAGCACCAACTGATAACTTAGAAGTTCTTGACTATAACAGAGTAGTCAAAGATTTAAATGGAAATACTAAAGAAGATTTTATAAACAAAATAGCTCAAAAATTTGATATACAAAAAATGGATAATAAAAAGCAATATAGACCTGAACAAAAAGGTTGTGTTGGAATGTTTCTTGATGGAGATTGGTACAAGATTAAATTTAATGATGAATTAATCAATAACTCTGATGAAGTTAAATCACTTGATATATCAATTTTACAGGACTATGTTATAGATGATATTTTAGGAATTACAGAACCTAGAAAAGATAAGAGAATAGATTTTGTTGGAGGCATAAGAGGTATAGACGAACTTGAAAAAAGAGTAAATACTGATATGAAAGTTGCTTTTGCTATGTATCCAACTGCACTTGAAGAATTAATGGCAGTTGCTGATGCCAACAAAATTATGCCAGCAAAATCTACTTGGTTTGAGCCAAAAGTAAGATGTGGATTATTCTTACATGAACTTGACTAAAAAATCTAAATATATTGACACTAATTGGTAACAGTGTTACTATTTAAGTAGCTTTAAAAGCAGAAAATGGGGCATACCACCTAGGGTATGGTTTATTTTCTGCTTTTTTTGTTTTCTAAAACAAATTTTTAAACCATACATAAAGGAGGGGCAATTATGATATTAAATGGTAAAAACATTGAATTATCAGAGCCTATGTCGATTGAGGAGATTTTAAAAAAATACAATTTAAATCCTCAAAAGGTGGTAGTCGAAGTAAATATGGAAATTGTAGACGATGAAGTTTATAGCACATATTTATTAAAAAATGAAGATGTAATTGAAGTTATAAGTTTTGTTGGGGGGGGTTGATTTTGAAAATTTTCTTGAATGAAAATCCTATGGAAATTAATAAAAATACGACAGCTTATAAGCTTAGAGATGAAATTGATAAAAACTGTAATGTAGTAGTTTTAAATGGATTTCCTATAAAAGAAGATGAAAAACTAAAAGAAAATGACCGAATTTCATTAATAGAAAAAGGAAAAGTTCCTAAAAAAGAAGAGCTTGAAGCATTACTAATAGCTAGACATACACCTAGAATACATAAAAAACTAAAAAGAGGAAAAGTAGCTATTTTAGGACTAGGAGGACTTGGTTCAAATATAGCAGTTTCTCTTGCAAGAGTAGGTATAGGAGAAATCACTTTGGTTGATTATGATGTGGTAGAGCCATCAAATTTAAATAGACAGCAATATTTCATCGAAAATATAGGAATGAAAAAATCATATGCTTTAAAAAGTATTTTAGAAAAAATAAATCCTTTTGTTAAGGTGAATGCTATAGATTTGTATATAACTAAAGACAAAGCGGATTTTTTAAAAGAAAATGATGTAATAATCGAGGCATTTGATAGTGCAGAAAATAAGGCTATGATATGCAATTATGTTCTTACAAATTTAAGGGAAAAATACTTAATTGCATCTTCTGGTATGGCTGGGTATTATGATTCAAATGATATAAAAACTAGAAAAATTAGAGAAAAATTTTATATATGTGGTGATTTTGAGCACGAGACAAAACAAGGAGATGGACTTATGGCTCCTAGAGTTTCAATATGTGCAAATCATATGGCAAATTTGGCAATGCAAATACTTATAGATGAAATGGATTAAATGGTGGAGGATAAAATGGATAAATTAGTTTTAGGTGGACATAAGTTTGATAGTAGATTATTAATAGGAACAGGTAAATTTGGAAGCAACGAAATACTTCCTTCAGTGATAGAAGCAAGCGGTAGTGAAATTATAACTATGGCTATAAGAAGAGTAGACTTAGACAACCCAAATGAAAATATTCTTACATATATACCAAAGCATATGACTATACTTCCTAATACTTCTGGTGCAACTAATGCTGAAGAGGCTGTAAGAATAGCTAGAATATCTAGAAAAATGGGATGCGGAGATTTTATAAAAATAGAAGTTATATCAGATAGTAGATATTTACTTCCAGATAATGAAGAAACTATAAAAGCTACAAAAATATTAGCAGATGAAGGTTTTATAGTACTACCTTATATGTCACCAGATTTATATGCAGGTAGAAGACTTATAGAAGCAGGGGCTGCTGCTGTTATGCCTTTAGGAGCACCTATAGGATCAAACAGAGGTCTAAAAATGAAAGAAATGATTCAAATAATGATAGACGAGTTAGATGCAAAAATAATTGTAGATGCAGGTATAGGTAAGCCTTCACAAGCTATGGAGGCTATGGAAATGGGAGCTTCAGCAGTTTTAGTAAATTCAGCTATATCATCTGCAGGTGATCCTGTAAAAATGGCACATGCATTTAAATTAGCAGTAGAAGGTGGTAGAGAGGCTTATTTAGGAAAAACAGGAGCAGTAAGTGATTTTGCAAATGCATCATCACCTCTAACAGGATTTTTAGGAAAATTTTAAGGAGGATTAACTATGAGTTTCTATGAAGTAATAGAAAAATATAGAGATTTTGATTTTGAAGGTTATTTTGCAAGTGTAACAGATGCAGATGTACTTAGAAGTTTAGGAAAAAATAAACTAAATCATACAGATATTTTAAATTTATTATCTCCTAAAGCCATGAGACATTTAGAAGCTATGGCACAAAAGGCAAGTCGATTAAGCCTTCAATATCTAGGAAAAACAGTAACTTTATACACACCAATGTATATTGCTAACTACTGCGTAAATCATTGTGTTTACTGTGGATATAATTGTAAAAGTGGAATAAACAGAAGAAAATTAACTATAGAACAAATAAGAGATGAAGCTAATTGTATAGCTGATATGGGATTTAAGCATATTTTAATTTTAACTGGAGAAAGTAAACATCATTCGCCAGTTGAATATATTGGAGATAGCGTAAAAATTGCATCTGAAAGATTTGCATCTATAGGGATAGAGGTTTATCCAATGGATGTAGATGAATATAAATATCTAGTGGATAATGGAGCAGATTCTCTTACAGTTTATCAAGAAACTTATGATGAAGTTATTTATAAGAAAGTTCATATGAAAGGCCCAAAGGCAAATTTCAAGTATAGACTTGATGCACCTGAAAGAGGTGCTATGGCAGGTATGAGAACATTATCTATAGGAGCACTTTTAGGTTTGAGTGACTATAGAAAAGATGCCTTTTTTACTATTTTACATGGAGAATATTTAAAAACTAAGTATCCACATATAGAGCTGGCTTATTCAGCTCCTAGAATGAAACCTTTTAAGGGAAGCTTTGATGATATAAACCCAGTTGATGACCCTACAGAATTTCAAATAATGACTGTTATGAGACTGTTTGACCATCATGCAGCTTTAAATGTTTCTACTAGAGAAGATTTAGAGTTTAGAAAAAATGTAATGCCTTTAGGTGTTACAAAATTAAGTGCAGAGGTTACTACAGATGTAGGAGGACATACTTTGGGTGAAGGTGGAACTAATCAATTTGAAAACAACATGGATGCTTCACTTGAAGAGGTTGGAAAGATGTTAAATTCTATAGGATATCAATATGTATTTAAAGATTGGGAGAGATTTTAAGAAAAATGTATTTAATTACTAATAGAAAGTTATGCTCTAAGGAAAAATATTTAGATATAATAGTTGAGGCTTCTAAAAATAATGTAGAGTATCTGATTTTAAGAGAAAAGGATTTAGAATATGAAGATTTAAAAAACATATATGAAGATGTTTTGTATAGTTTAAGAAAAAACTCAACAGATATAAAAATTATAATAAATAGCTGTTTGAAATTATATGAAAATTATCCTGTTTATGGTATTCATCTTCCTTATTCTAAATTTAAAGATTTGATAAAGAAAAATTATAAATTTCTTAAAAATAAGGCTATAGGACTTTCTTTACATAGTGTTGAAGATGTTATAGAACTTGAACATATTTTAAATAGTCAAAATATAAAAGTAGAGTATATAACTTTATCACATATATACAAAACAGATTGTAAAACTGGGTTAGAACATAAGGGAGTAGAACTTTTGAAAGAGGCTAGAAAATTTACAGATATAAAAATTGTAGCTTTAGGAGGTATTTTACCTGAGAATATAAGTACTGTTAGAGAGTTTTGTGATGATTTTGCTGTGATGAGTACGATTTTTAAAAGTAAAGATGTAAAATTAGTCATTGAACAATATATGATGTAGTTTAAAATTTGATATATTAAAAAAGAATAGATTTTAAATACTAAAATATACATTAATTTAAAATAAAAAAATAATTTATCTAAATATAAGAGTTCTAATATTTCTAGGAATATTAGAACTCTTATATTTTTTTTGTAAATTTAAAGTAAGATATAACGCACATAAATTTAATTTGTTAAAATTTTACTTTAATATATATCTATTGACATTAATAATTAAAAGGTATAGAATTGTTAGGTGGCTAACAATTTATATAAAAATAGGTACTATATATTGTGTTATAAATCATTTTTTATATGAAAAAATAAATATTATTTTTAGGGAAGGAGTAGATTTTGGATAGTAATATTATATTTGGAATACTTCACAAAGTAGATAATCAAGTTAAAAGAAAACTAGATCAAATTGCTCTTAAACATGGAATTACAGGTATGCAAGCTTTTTTCTTAAAATATATAAACGACAAATCACAAGAAAGAGATGTATTTCAAAAGGATATCGAAAAAATATTTGATATAAGAAGATCATCTGTATCGACTATGTTGAGTTGTATGGAAAAAAAGAAATATATAAAAAGGGAAAGTATACCAGATGATAAAAGAGTAAATAAAATTGTTCTGACAGAATTAGGACTTAAAACACATCAAGAAGTTGATAGTGATATTAAAAAATATAAAGAAGGCTTATTACATAATCTATCTGAAGAAGAAGTAGACTTATTTTATAGATTACTTGAAAAGCTTTCAGAGAATACTAAATAAATTTAAAAATGTATAAGAGGAGGAGATTTTATGGAACAAAACACAGTTCAAACTGAAAATAAAATGGGTACTATGCCGGTTAATAAACTTTTAATTTCTATGGCAGTACCTATGATGATATCAATGCTTGTGCAAGCACTATATAATATAGTAGATAGTATTTTCGTTGCACAAATAAGTGAAAATGCTTTAACAGCAGTTTCTATGGCATTCCCAATACAAAACCTTATGATAGGTATGGCAACAGGTATAGGTGTTGGTATGAATGCATTAGTTTCAAAAAATTTAGGTCAAAAGAACCAAGAAGGTGTTAATAAAGCTGCACTTCATGGTATTTTTCTAGAAATGATGAGTTTTGTAATATTTGCATTTGTAGGAATATTTGTAGTAAATAGATTTATGCAAAGTCAAACTGAAATAGCAGAAATTGTAGATTACGGTACAACTTATCTTAGAATAGTTTGTATATTTTCATTTGGTATATATATGCAAATATCATTTGAAAGATTACTTCAATCAACAGGTAAGACAGTATATTCTATGATTACACAGCTTACTGGGGCTATTATAAATATAATACTTGACCCAATTTTAATATTTGGTATGTTTGGATTACCAGCGATGGGAATAGCAGGAGCTGCAATAGCTACGGTTATAGGACAAGTAATTGCAAGTATAGTTGCTGTAGTTTTAAATGCTAAGAAAAATAAAGAGATACATCTTCATTTAGATGGATTTAGATTAGAAAAGAAATACTTAGCAAGAATTTTATATGTAGGTATTCCATCAGTATTAATGGTAGCTATAGGATCTATTATGAATTATGGAATGAATTTAATTCTTTTCTCATTTACATCTACTGCAGTTGCAGTATTTGGAGCTTACTTTAAGTTACAAAGTTTCATATTTATGCCAATATTTGGGCTAAACAATGGTATGGTTCCAATAGTCGCTTATAACTTAGGTGCTAGAAATAAAGACAGATTAGTAAAAACAGTTAAATTAAGTATATTATATGCAGTGGGAATAATGCTTATAGGACTTATTGTAATTCAATTAATTCCAGAAACATTATTAGGTTTCTTCAGTGCATCACCAGAAATGATAGAAATAGGAGTGCCAGCTCTTAGAACAATAAGTTTATGCTTTATTTTCGCTGGTTTCTGTGTAATATCATCATCAGTATTCCAAGCTTTAGGAAATGGTGTATTAAGTATGTTAGTATCATTTGCAAGACAAATGGTAATTTTACTTCCAGCTGCATATTTACTATCAAAAACTGGAAATGTAAATATGGTATGGTTATCATTCCCAATCGCTGAAATAATGTCAGTTATATTATGTGCTATATTCTTGAAGTATTTATATAATAAGGTAATAAAGGATTTATAGGATAAAAATAACAACATAAGGGTTATATATTAAGAATCAAAAAGGTAGGAATTATGCTCCTACCTTTTTTATGTATTTAATAATTTATCTTAATATCAAGAACAAAAGTTTTATGAAAAGTATAAGGTTAAATTGTAGATTAAGTATATTATAAATGATATAATTATGAATTAAGTTATAAAATAAGGGAATTTTATAATGATATAGTATAGATATAAATTATAATTAAGACTATTTTAGAATAGTATAATTAGAAAAATTACTTAGATAATTGGTTATGAAAATTTAATTAAGCATAAAAAATTTTATATAGAAAGTGGTGAGATAGTGAAAAATAAATTTTTGCCTATATGCAAAGCTGATATGGAAAAGCTTGGATGGGAACAATTGGATTTTATAGTTGTAACAGCAGATGCTTATGTAGATCATCATAGCTTTGGGACTGCTATAATATCTAGAGTACTTGAAAAAGAAGGATATAAAGTAGGTATAATAGCTCAACCTAATTGGAAAACGACAGAAGACTTTATGAAGCTAGGAAGACCTAGACTTGGATTTTTAGTAAATGCTGGTAATATGGATTCTATGGTAAATCATTATTCTGTAAGTAAGAGAGCTAGAGACAAAGACCTTTATTCTCCAGGTGGAAAAATGGGATATAGACCAGATAGGGCTACAATTGTATACTGTAACAAAATACGTGAAGCCTACAAAAATATTCCAATAGTAATCGGGGGGATAGAGGCAAGTCTTAGAAGATTTGCACATTATGATTATTGGAGTGATAGAGTTAGAAATTCATTACTTGTGGATAGTGGTGCGGATTTACTTATCTACGGTATGGGAGAAAAACAAATTGTAAATGTTGCAGATTCTTTAAATAATGGATTTGATCCTAAATATATAAGTTTTGTAGATGGAACTTGCTATTTGGCAGATAGTTTAGATGAGATTTACGGAGATTATATATTACTTCCTTCTTTTGAAGAGGTAAGTACTGATAAGAAAAAATATGCTGAAGCATTCAAAATTCAATATGATGAACAGGACCCATTTAGAGGAAAAATACTTGTTCAACAGCATGGAGTTAAATATGTAGTACAAAATAAACCGGAAAAACCTTTAAATAGAGAAGAGTTAGATGAAGTTTATGCACTTCCTTATGCTAAGACTTATCATCCAATTTATGAAAGTCAAGGTGGAATACCTGCAATCAATGAAGTCAAATTCAGTATAGTAAACAATAGAGGTTGCTTTGGAGCATGTTCTTTCTGTGCAATTACATTCCACCAAGGTAGAGCAGTTCAAAGTAGAAGTCATGAGTCAATTTTAAAAGAGGCCAGAGAAATTACTCAAATGCCTGATTTTAAAGGATATATACATGATGTGGGAGGACCTACAGCAAATTTCAGAGGACCTGCTTGTAATAAGCAAATTACAACTGGTGCTTGTAAAAATAGACAATGTCTAGATCCTTCGCCTTGCAAAAATATGAAGGTAAGCCACACTGATTATGTAGAGCTTCTTAGAAAAGTAAGAAATCTTCCAGGAGTTAAAAAGGTATTTGTTCGCTCTGGAATAAGATATGACTATGTAATGGCAGATAAGGATAATAAATTTTTAAGAGAGCTTATAAAACATCATGTAAGTGGACAACTTAAAGTAGCTCCTGAGCATATATCTGAAGAAGTTCTTTATTATATGCAAAAGCCAGCAGGTGAAATTTACGATAAATTTAGACAAAAATTCTTTGATATAAATAGACAGCTAGGACTTGACCAATATATAATTCCATATTTAATGTCATCACATCCAGGTTCAACACTTGATTGTGCAATAGAGCTAGCTGAATATTTGAGAGATATACATTATCAACCTGAACAAGTACAGGACTTTTATCCAACTCCAGGAACTTTATCTACAACAATGTTTTATACAGGACTTGATCCAAGAACTATGAAGCCTGTTTATGTACCTAAGTCTAGAGAGGAAAAAGCTATGCAAAGAGCATTACTACAATTTAGTCAACCTCGCAACTACGACTTAGTTTATCAAGCTTTAGTTAAAGCAGGTCGAGAAGACTTAATAGGATTTGGACCAAGATGTTTAATAAAACCTAGAGGTGAATTTAGTACATCTCCTAAAAAAGGTGGAGCTAAATCTAGTACAAATAGATCAGGTGGAGGCAAATCTTCACAAGGTAGAGGAAATAATTCATCAAGAGATAAAAATTCTAAAAGAGGAAAAAACTCTAACAATAAAAGAAATTCAAATACTAAAGGAAATTCTAAAAATAATAGAAATTCAAAGGGTAGAAGACCTAGATAAATAAAAATCCTTCTCATTTTTATGAGAAGGATTTTTTTTATCTATATCTTGGATATGTGTTTATAGCACAGTTCTTCAAGTGTAATGAAAAATAATATCAAGGCGTACGAAAATATAACAAAATATTGATATTTTAATAGAAAAATTGTTATTGATAAGGATTATATTGATTTAAAATTTGTGAATAAATATAAAAATATCTGAATATAATTAATCAAGCTTAATAAAAATTAGATTATTTATTCAACAAATGAAAAGAGGTGTTTTAAATCAAAGGACTGATAAAAATATCGGCAGTTACTGTTGTTTCTGCTTTGATTGCATATAATGCTATAAATATACAAGCACAGCAAAATTTACCAGAGGGCGTTTCTAAAATTGAGATATATGATTGGACAAGGACTAGGGAACCTACAGAAATTTCAAATGGTGAAAAGAAACTTAATTCTTATAGTACTTTGAGTGGATTTAATAAGGGAATTTCAGATGATGAGATTGCAAAGATTGACGAGCTTTATGATGCTAAATTAAATCTTAGGAGTATATCATTAGTTAGTGAAAGTGAATCGGCTAAAGAAGACTCAGAAGTTAAATCTGTAGAAAATAAATCAGTTAAGGAAGAGTCTGTAGTTAAAAATGTAGAAAATGAATTAGAACAAGCAGATACAGAAGATGAATTAGTACAAGTAGATATAGAAGCTAGTGAAGCAGAAAAAGAATCAGTTCAAACAGATACTAATATAGAAGAGGAATCTGTACAAGCAGAGGAAAATGCTCCTGACAAAAGTATAAAAGGAGGGAAGGTTTTAAGGACTGTTGCCAATTACGAATCTAGCACGCTTAGATACAATATAAATTCATTAAGGGAGTATTTAAAGTCAAATCAGAGTGTTGTTTGGCATGATGACAAGATAACTTGGGATTTATACACTCGTGTAAATGAAAATGAACCTGCTATTGAATGGAGATTATTTAGTGCTAAATTTAATTTAACAAGTGAGCAACTAAATATGATAAAAAATTCTAAAAGTATAGAGACTCAGATGGTTTTGGGTATTTCTGCGGACAATCAGTATGGATTTGAGCTTATGATTCCATTTAATGATATTATAAATGTTTTTATAAATGACAAGATAACATCTATAAATTATGCAAATAGAAATGCTGTAAGTAAATATTATTTCAATGATACATTAATTACATACAAATATCCATTGAGTTCTAAATGTCCCAGTTTAGACTATCACAATAGTTTATCAAGTCATACTGGAAATAGCCACTTAGATACTACTGGTTTAAATGAAAGTGATTTTTTAGATACAAGAATTAGGGAGAATTTAAAAATTGGTGAAAATAATATAGATTTTTTAATTGGAAACATAATAGATGATGAAAATTTACTTAGCACTTCAAATGGCTTTTCAAAGGTTAATCTTTATATAATCGAAAATCCAAAAGTAGATATTAAAACAACTTTTTATACATATCATAATGGAGAAATAGTTTACTATAATAAAGATTATTTGCCTAAAAATGGTGAGAGCGTTTATATGAGGATAGATATAGAAAATAATTCGGACAAGATTGATGTTGAAAACTTGGATTTGATAATGAATGTATCAAGAACTAATCAAATTAAAGTAAGTGCACAAAAGGTGACATTAGATGGAAAATCTATAGATGTCAGGTGCTATATAAATGAGGATTTTTCTACGGAAGGATATTCAATTTCTAGACTAAAAAATTTAAATACTGGAGAAAAAATATCTATAATGTCTGATGATTTAAAATATACAGTTACATCTAATGATTGCAAAACAGAATATGTTTATTTAGTTTGCAACTTAAAGATGAATTATATAACGGACAAGCTTAAATATAGTATGTGGAAAAATTGGGAGAGTAAAGCAGGTGTAACTAATGATACTAGAATAAAAATTCCTGTAAGTAAGCTTTTGGGAAGCTTTACTATTTCTTTGGAAGTTGAAGATGAAGATATAGTTGAAGTTTCTACTTTGAATGATAATAGTTCATTAGAAAATCAAGCATTTTTACTTAATTTAGTTAGTAGTGAGGATTTTGTAAATATGTATATCTTGCCGGGAAAAACATATAAAGTTGAGGATGTTTGTTTAAATTTAGATTACAAGATAAATTTTGTTTTGCCACAGAATTATGAAATAGTAGATACTAGTAGTTATTCAAATAGTGGAAGTAATTTAGCTAGAGTTCAAAGCGAGAATACTTCTAAAAATATTGAAATAAAGATTAAGAAAAAGAAAGGCTCTTATTTTTATAAAAATGATCAGAAAAAAATAACAGTGGATTTTTTAGAAAATAATAGCTTATAAGAAGTTTAAATTCTTTGATGATAATATATTTTGAGGGAATAAATTAAAAACTAAAGAGGTACAAAAGTATAGGTGATGAGAGTGAAAAAAGTATTTTTTGTGTTAGTCGTCGTTATAGTAATGTCTAATTATAGCTATTTGGAGGCTATGTTTTTTAATCATGTGTTAAATAAAGACATAAAACAAAGTGAGACATGTAGTATTAATTTTACTATTGATGAAAATTCTAGTAATAGTAAAGTTATAAATCTAAAAGAATATGAAAACCAAGTAGTAAATTTAAATTTTGATGTAGTAAATAATGGCGACTGTGGAGTTTTTATTAGAGTTTCATTACTACCTGTAATTTTGGGAGAAGATTCTAGTGTTTATTATAAATTAAGCAATTCATCTCTTAGATTTAATTACATAAATGAAGATGAAAGTGTTTTAAACACAACTTATTGGAATGATGGAGGTGATACATATTTGTATTATAAAAAAGAATTAAAAGAAGGTGAGAGCTTAGAAAATAATTTGATTTCAGGGATTATATTAAATCTAAATAGAAAAGAGGTAATGGAGATTTCGGGTAAAAAATTACAGCTAGCTATAAGAGTTGAATCAGTTCAAAGTAAATATGATGCTTATAAAAAGGCATGGAATATATAGGGGGGATTTATGAATAAAAAAAAGAAAGTTTTATTAGTATTATTATGTGTTTTAATACCTACTGTAGGTTTAGGATTTAATTGGTTTAGTCATCAAGATGGAAAGCAAGCTCAGGGAGAAGCTTTAACTGTTAAAGGTGGAATTAATATAGCTGAATTTCAAGGTGGGGATAAATTAGTTCCAGGGGATAAAATTTGTGAAAATGTAAAACTAAATATAGAATCAACAGCGCCGAGTTTTATAAGAGTAAAGATCAATCCTTATTATAGTGTGAGTGCAAATGGTACAAAAACTTATGATTCCATAGCTAATATAGATTTAGCACAAAATAGCAATTGGACTAAATCAAGTGACGGATATTATTACTATAACGAGGCAGTAAATATGGATAACAACCAAGCTAAAGAACTGAATTTTATAAATTCCATAGTATTTAATGTTGAAAATACAGAAGATCCAAATTCTTATCAAGGAAAGTTTATAGGTGTTGAAATTCAAATGGAAATGATACAAGCTGAGCATGGTGTATATAAGCAAGCATGGAATATTAACGATAATCACGATATGGCAAACATATTTAAAACAATATCAGAATCTCTATCTAATTAATTAGATGTTAAACAAAATATACATAAAAATACTAATTTTAAACAATAAAAAATATTAGTTACATACTATATTAAATAAAATCTACATTAATAAATATTTATATTACATATTTTGGACATCGGAACGTTTTTTGGGGAGATAAAATTTTAAAATTAGTTTATTATAATAGTACGAAGTTGACGAGGGGACATGGTCGAGTCGCAACGGAAAATTTAATTTATTTTGGTATAAGGCTATCTGTGAGGGAATAGCTTTATATAGGCTGCAAGATAGGATTTTCTCCTAGATTGCGGCCTTTTTTATGTCTTTATATAAATAAAGTGATATAATTATTTTACAAATACAGTTTATTTATGGAGGACAGATTTGAGTGATGAGGATAAAATATCTACAAAGAAAAGTAGTGATAAAAATACTATTTTAGTAGATAGATTTGATAAAATTAGAGATACAATTAGAAGAATTTACCTATATAGCTCATATGATAATGAGAATGACTTTGAATTTTCTGAAAGGACGGTTAGAAAAGTAAAACATCGTGTAAGAGAGATGTTTAAGAATAATTGTAAAGATAATTATGAGAAAAATAAAAAGTATGTAGGACTGTTTTATGATGCAGTAATTCATTCGAGAAATTTTTTATCAGATGTTTATTTTATAAAGTCATTTACAGATTTTGATATTACTTTATACTTTTTAATTTTAGGATGTTTAAATGAGAAAGATATGAGCTTAAATGAAATATTAGGTGTGTTTGAAGATGTTTTAGATGAGTATAAAAATATAGGTTCTAAAGAAGATAAAGACACACAACGAAATACAACATTAGATAGGCATATTAAAAAATTACTTAAAGAAGGTTTGATTTATAGAGAAAAACAAGGAAGAAAATATATATACAAAATAAAAGAAGACTTTTGGCAGGATTTTTCAAAATCAGAAAAGGAAATGATACTTGATTTGGTTACTTTTTATTCAGAGATAACTCCGTACAAGGTTTTAGGTCATTATCTTCAGGAAACTATAAAAACTGAATTGTTAGATTATACTGAATTGATAGATTATGATGATGAAAATAAGTATAGAGATTGGTATTATTTTTCGGGAAATCAGATACATAATATTTTAGAAGAGATTATTTTATATGAGATAGAAAAAAATAAATTTATTGAAGTTAAAATAAAAAAACAGAATAAAAAAATTAAAGTATGTTTTTTGTATAGAATAACAGATCCTGTTTACGGGAGAGAATTTATTTTAACTAGAGCTATAGATGATAATAATTTAATAACAGATGAGTATGTAATTTTTAGGGTAGATAATATAGAAAGTGTAAAACATTTGAAACATACCCCTAAAAATTTAGATGAAATAGACTTTAATAAAAAATTAAAGATGTGGAATTGCTCAATTCAAAAGGACAATACTAAAAGCTTAAATCTTGAAAGGGTAGAAGCTATTTTTTATATAGATGAAGAAAACGACAAAGCTTTATATGAAAGGCTTTTGAGAGAGAAAAAATGGGCAACACTACAAAAGAAAGATAAGGGAAAGTATTTATTTACAATAGATGTATTAAATAAAAAAGAATTAATCCCTTGGTTTAGAACATTTGAGGGACATGTAATAGTTTTAGATGATTATATAAATAATCAATTTCAAGAAGAAAGAAAAGAGTTATTAAAGAGATATGGAATATTTTAATTAAATTATTTAACTCAAAATATATTAGAAAAAGGTAGTTGATATGGAGTATTTTAATACATATAAAAATAGATTATTTATTGTACTTACTAGGATAGTAAATCAATCAGCTCAAGGAAAGGTATTTACAGAAGATGAAGTAAAAGATATGTTGGAGGATACAAAGCTTGCAGATGATGAATTTATAAAAAATATATTTGGATATGGAGAAAAACCGTACCCAATAATGACTTATGATTTTAAATCTATCTTTACAGACAAAAAAATTCCAGCAAATCCAACTATATTAGAAAAGCGTTGGTTAAAATCTATAATACAAGATGATTTCGTTAAGTTATTTATAGATGAGGATATAATCTTGAAGTTACAAGATAAATTACAGGATGTAGAGTCTCTATTTACAATGGATTTTAAAAAAGAAAATATAAATGATAATTTTATAAAAACTATAATAAAATCATTTAGATTTGATAAATTTATAAGACTTGAATTTTCTAATAAGGGGGAAAACTATACAAAAATAGGAATGCCCTTTAAACTTAATTATACAATTAGAGAAAATAAGTTTAAATTATATTTTTATTCTATAGAAGATGAAAGTTTATTTTATATTAATTTAGATAATATAAACAATATAAAATTAATAGATATTAATGAATTTAACATAGAAAAACTAGATAATTTGTCAAAAGAGTTATATAATAAATTAAATAAATTTAAGAGAAAAATAGACAATATGGGGAAAAATCAATTTTTCAAGGAAAAATTAGAAGAACAAACTGAAATTTTAAGACTTGAAATAATTCCTATGTATGATGGCAATACAGTGGAAAGGGCTCATTTTCTATTTTCTATGTATGACAAAAAATCTTTTAAAATGGAAGAAAATTATATTTTAGAGGTCAAATATTATAAATTTGATGAAGAAAATATAATAAAAAATATTATGACTTTAGGTGTTTATGCTACAGTTTTGGAGCCTGAAAGTGTAAAAAATAAGATAGTTTCTAAAATTTTAAAAGGATATAATTTGCAAAAAATATAGTATGTAAGTAGCTTTAAAGTAAGAAAAATAATAATAAATAGGGTAGATAATCATGTTAAATCTTACTTTTAATAAGCATAATATAAAAGTATGTTAAATATTGGAGGTGCTTAATATGCTAAAAACTAAAAATTTATCAGATATGATAGTCTATATAATTATGGCTATAATTTATTGTTCAGTAGCTTTTTATTTTGTATCTATTAGAACAAATTTATTTCAAGTAGCAGTTACAATAATATCATTTATATTAGGAGCTTTATTGTATTTCAAGTTGAGTTTTAAAGAACAAAAGAATAATGAAGGGTTTTAAAATAAATCTTTTTAGGAGGAAGTAAAATGGCAAAGAAAGTTAAGACAAATGCTATGAGAATTTTAGATTCTAATAATATAGATTATAAGACTTATTCATACAAATCAGATGGAGAGCATGTAGATGGAATTACTGCATCAAATACTATAGGAAAAAATGTAGAGGAAGTTTACAAAACTTTAGTAGTTCAAGGCTATAGCAAAGAATTTTATGTATTTGTAATAGCAGTAGATCAAAATCTAGACCTTAAAAAAGCGGCAAAAGCAGCTGGAGAAAAAAATGTAGAGATGATTCATGTAAAAGATATAAATAAGATTACAGGTTATATAAGAGGAGGTTGTTCTCCTATAGGTATGAAAAAACCTTATATTACTTTTGTAGATGAAGCTGCTAAAAAGCTAGATACAATGGTAGTAAGTGCAGGAAAAATCGGCAATCATGTAGAGTTATCACCAACAGATTTACAAAAGGTAACTAACTTTAAATATGCAGATGTAGTCAAATAAATTATTAAATTTAAACTAAAATATAAGCATTAAAAAATGAGAAATTTGTTTTTTAATGCTCTTTTAATGCTTAAAATTAAAAGAGATAAAATCATATTTATTATATGTTTGGCAAAATATAAATAAATATTCAAAGACTTGTTTTATAGTATAAATAGTGTTAAAGTTAAAGGAAAGCCGAATAATTATAAAATAACAGGGAGGTATGTTCGATTGAAGGTTATTAATTCTAATCAAATTACCCAAGAAGTAAAGCGCTTATGTATAGAAGGAAATATTTTTTTAGGTAAAGATGTTGTGGATGCTTTTAAGAAAAATCTTGAAAAAGAAGAAAGTGATCTTGGAAAAGATGTATTAAATATTTTAATAGAAAACGCAAAAATTGCATTTGAAAAGGAGGTTCCTATTTGCCAAGATACAGGAATGGCTGTATTTTTTGTTAAGGTAGGTCAAGATGTAAAAATAGAAGGAGATACTTTAACTGAGGCAATAAACAAAGGCGTAAGTTTAGGGTATACAGAGGGGTATCTTAGAAAATCTGTTGTAACACCTATACATAGAGTCAATTCTCAAGATAATACTCCAGCAGTAATTCACTATGAAATGGTTAAAGGAGACAAGCTTGAAATAGTATATGCACCAAAAGGATTTGGTAGTGAAAATATGAGTCAATTAAAAATGTTAAAGCCATCTGATGGATTAGATGGAATTAAAAAATTTATAGTAGATGTGGTATCTGAAGCTGGTCCAAATCCATGTCCTCCAATAGTTGTAGGTGTTGGAATAGGTGGAACAGTAGATAAGTGTGCCCAAATAGCTAAAAAAGCTTTAATAAGAGATATAGGAACATACAATGAAGATCCGTTTATTGCAGAGTTAGAAAAAGAAATGCTAGAGGCTGTTAATAATTTAGGTATAGGGCCTCAAGGATTAGGTGGAAGAACTACAGCTCTTGCTGTAAATATTGAGACTTTTCCAACTCATATAGCAGGACTTCCAGTTGTTGTTAATATAAATTGTCATGCTTCAAGACATAAAAGTGTAGTTTTATAGGGGGTGCAACATGATAGAAATAAAAACTCCATGTACTAATGAAGATATAGAAAAATTAAAATGTGGCGATGTTGTCAAAATAAGTGGCGTGTTATATACAGGTAGAGACCAAGCTCACAAAAGAATGGTGGCTGCATTAAATGAAGGAAAAGACCTTCCTTTTGATGTAAATGGTCAAGCTATATATTATGTTGGACCTGCTCCAAGCAAGCCAGGCGAAGTAATTGGTTCTGCAGGACCTACTACAAGCTATCGTATGGATGATTTGACAGTTCCTCTTTTAGAAAAAGGGCTAAAAATCATGATAGGAAAAGGTAAAAGAAATGATACAGTTATAGAAGGAATGATAAAAAATAAAGCAGTTTATCTAGCGGCAATCGGTGGAGCCGGTGCTTATATTTCTAACTCAATCAAAAAATGTGAAGTAATTGCCTATGAAGATTTAGGAGCAGAAGCAGTTAGAAAAATTGAAGTTGAAGATTTACAATTAATAGTTGCTATAGATTGTCATGGTAACAATATTTACGATAAGAGAAAAGAATACGCTAGAGAAATTAATTTATAAGGTTATATAAATTAAAATAATGTATTTATATTGGAAATAATAAAATAAATTAAAGATATAATGAGAAAAATAAATTTTGAGATATAATGTAAATGGAAACTTAATATAGATTGCAGAATTTTGGAGGAAGAATATGGCTAAAAAGGACTTTAATGAATTAGCATTAAAAATGCATGAAGAAAAATTAGGAAAAGTAAGCATACAAAGTAAAGTAGGAGTTTCAACTAAAGATGATTTATCTACAGCATATACTCCAGGTGTTGCTGCTCCATGCTTAAAAATAAAAGAAAACAAAGATGATGTTTATAAATATACTTGTAAATCAAATATGGTTGCAGTTGTAAGTGATGGTACTGCTGTGTTAGGACTTGGGAATATAGGTGCAGAGGCAGCTATACCAGTTATGGAAGGTAAATCAATATTATTCAAAGAATTTGCTGGTGTTGATGCATTTCCAATATGTGTAGACACTATGGATATAGATGAAATAGTTAGAACTGTAAAATTAATTGCACCAGTATTTGGAGGAATAAATTTAGAAGATATAAATTCTCCAAGATGTATAGAAATAGAAAATAGATTAAAAAAAGAATTAGATATACCAGTTTTCCACGATGATCAACATGGTACTGCTATAATAGTTTCAGCAGGGATAATAAATGCTGCTAAACTTGCTGGCAAAAAAATCGAGGATTTAGAAATCGTAATAAACGGTGCAGGTTCTGCAGGTATGGCTATTGCAAAAATGCTACTTAATCTAAATGTAAAAGATGTAATTTTATGTGATAGAAAGGGAGCTATATCTTCTAAATCAGAAGGACTAAACTGGGCTCAAGAAGAAATGCTAAAAGTTACTAATAAAAATGACCAATCAGGAAATTTAGTTGATGTAGTAAAAGGAAAAGATGTATTTATCGGTGTTTCTGGACCAAAAATGTTAACAAAAGAAATGGTACAAACTATGGCAGATAAATCAATTGTGTTTGCTATGGCTAATCCAACTCCAGAAATATTCCCAGATGAAGCTAAAGAAGGTGGAGCATTTATAGTTGGTACAGGACGTTCAGATTTCCCTAACCAAGTAAATAATGTACTTGCATTCCCAGGGATATTTAGAGGAGCTTTAGATGTTAGAGCTAGTGAAATAAACGAAGAAATGAAAGTTGCTGCAGCTTATGCAATAGCTGGAATAATAAAAGACGAAGAATTAACAACAGAATTTGTATTACCAGATGCATTTGATCCACGTGTTGGAAAAGCTGTATCTGAAGCAGTTGCAAAAGCAGCTAGAGATACTGGTGTTGCTAGAATATAGTTTAGTAAAAAAGGGCTACTATACAGGGATTTGTATAATGGCCCTTTTGCTATTTGTAGGATGTTAATTATTAAAAATTTATTATTTGATATTATTTGATATTTGTTCGTAAATTTTTTGAGTAGAGGCTTTGTCTTTGGTATTGTATATTAAGTAGTCATGCTTGCCGTTTTTTAATTTGATTACAATATATTCGTTGTTGTCTTCTAGGTAAAGATAAACTCTACATCTGCCGTATTTGTCACTTCTGAAATTTCCTATTAGCTTATCCTCTAGACCTATACCATTTGTTCTAAGTTTAAATGAAATAGGCTCATCTGTTATATTAATGCTTTCGATATTTTTATAATTTAATTCATAAGAATAAGGAAAAGCGGAGATATTAATATTAGGAGATGTATTATTAAGTGTGATTTTGCTATTTAAAATTTCACTAGGTATCATTAATACTCCTATTAGTATAAATGTAGCGATTAGAACGATTTTATCTAATTTTTTAGTCATAAAATATCCGTGCTTTGTAGCTATATTATATGTCATATTATATCCATAACGACTAGTTACAAGTTTGTTAGTATCGTTGGGATTACAGTAATATATACCATCTATCCAGTAGTCATCATCATCTACAATTATTTCTTCAGAATTATCATTAGCTAATAATTCTTCTTCTAAAGCAGATAGTTTTTTCTTAATATATATAAATCCTAAAGAAATTATAAAAGACAATAAAATTATACCGATTATAACAGCATTCATAAATTTTATGTCAATGTATTCTAATATTATAAGATTTACAATTAAAAGTGTTAGTACTTCAAACATAGTATTAATTAAAAAATATATTGAAAACATTCTTTTTGAGGCTTTATTTAGTATAAAGTTTACATCAGAATTATTGCAGTAAGTTTTTAACTTTTCACTATTTGAATTTTGGGCAGTGTAAAATAGTAAAAATATAATGGCAAAGTTTAGTATTGAGATTATTAAAAATGGTAGATTATCACTTGTATAATCCCTTAAACATATAACTATTAACAAGACATTTAGTAAAAATGGAATTAAGTAATATTTGTTGCTAATAGGCATAGTGTTTTTTAGTAGCGTAGTTTTAGTATCGCAATAGACTGTTTTTGTTTCACCTATAAACCATTGATTTTTGTACTTTTCAGCCTTAACCTTACGATGCATTCTTTTAAAAGGTTCACTTGCACCATAATAACTAAAAAATAAACACCAAGCTAAAAGATAAAATATATAAACAGTCATGTTTTTGAAAATCCAAAATTGAAAAATAATAGGAATTGCAGTCAAAGCCATAATTAGGCAGACTTTGTTGCAAAGTGATTTATATTCCTTTTGGATATCTTTTATAAATTGGCTTTCTAAAACATCACTTGGTAAAGTGACAGCCATAAACATGTTCTTTTTAGGTTTATATGCAGAATTAAGTGTAAAATAGATAGCAAACCAAGTTATTAAAACACATGAAACCATTATAATTTTAAAAAGAATCATAAGTGTAACCACCTTTCTTTTATTATTACCAATTTTAAAAAATTTCTTTTATTTTTTGTTAATATATTTATTTAAAATTGTGAATGACTATAATTTTTATTAATATATATTAAAGAAGTCTATTCCTCTTTCGGTTTTAAGCCATTTATTGAGTCAAAAATATTTTCGCATATTTTTATAAATTGTTCCTTTTTTATTCCTCTTATCTCAGCTTCTGATATAACTAGAGATAAATCGTCTTCTAATTTTTCTTCGAATTCAAAATTGGGAGTTAAGATAGGATTTACTTTAGCTCCATGTCTTCTGTCTATAGATATAAACCCTTCTTGTTTTAGCATTGCATAAGATTTGTTGACTGTCATATTGTTTATACCAAGATCTTGTGCTAGTTGTCTGATTGTAGGAAGTTTATCTCCCTGGGATAAGTCTCCATGTGCGATTGCTATTACGATTTGATTTCTAAGCTGTATATAAATAGGAATTTCACTTTCAAAATTTAATTTTAAAATCATATAATCAACTCCTTTATAAAAAAATAACTTTGTATTATATATAGTAATACAAATAATACAAAGGTGCAATAAAACTTATTAAATTTTTCTATCATATATAAATTATTACTTTTTCACGATATATAATTATTACTTTTTCATGATATATAATTTATGTCATATATAAATTTCTAAATAAAAATATGCTCCTTTCATAGTGACAGTTTTTTTATTTTAACTGTCTACTATAAAGGGAGCATATCATAGTATTAAAAGCTTTTTTTATTATACTCTGTGGCAGCCTTCTTCATCTTGTGTTATAAGATTTTTTTTCATTAAAACTCCTAGAGCTCTTTTGAAATTTTTCTTACTTGAGTTAAATACTGTTTTTATTTCTTCAGGAGATGATTTATCGTTAAATCTCATAAATCCATCATTTCCTTCTAGGTAACTCATTATAGCTTTTTCTAGAATGTCTAATTCTTCAGCTCTTTCACCTCTTGGAGATAGACCTAGTTTGCCGTCTTCGTATATTTTTATTACTCTTAAATTTTCTAGTTTATCGCCTATTTTAAGTTCTGTAAAATATTCGTTGTTTAAAATTACAGCATCATATTTATTTTCAACACAAACCATAGCAGAATTGTTTGTTTGGAATCCGTATACTATGCCGTTTACTGTATCGCCGATTTTGTATTCGTGTTCTGTTGATAGATAAGGGAAGATGTCAGTTGTAGCAGCTAATCTTCCAGTTTTATCTAAATATATATAGAATAGATATCTTTCACCCTTAGTCATTTCAAATGTTTGTTGTTTGAAAGGCACTAAGATATCTTTAGGAAGTCCTACATCTATAAAGCTTCCTATCTTAGTGTGAGCAACTACTTTTAAATAAGCTATATCACCAAGCTTAGCCTTTGGATATTCAAGTGTTGCAGATAATCTATCTTCTGAATCTCTGTATATAAAAACTTCAACTTCATCGCCGATTTCTAAAGAATGTTTGTTTAAAAGTCTTTTGTGTAATAAAACATCGTCATTTGAATTTGAACCTTCTTCACCTATGAAGAAACCGAAATCAGTTTTTCTTTTAACTTTTAATTTGTTATATTCACCTAATTTTATCAAATTAATATCTCCTTTTCCTTTAGTTTGCCGTATTATCTTATGAAATTTGTTTTTACTTTAGCTTCAGATTCCGGTCTGTTTATACCTGCTTGTTTACCTGCTTCTACGCATTTTAACATCCAAGCCATATTTTTGCCTAGAGTTCTCATTATTTGCATACCTTCAAGGTCTTGTTTTACTTCTTCTGGAGTGTTTCCATGAACCATATTCCAGTAGCATGAGCTGATTATAGGCATATTTGATATTGAAAAATGTTTAGTTAATTGATCTAATGTAGCAGTAGTACCAGCTCTTCGAGCACTTGCTACAACAGCTCCTAGTTTGTATTTGTAGGCTCCGCCTGAAGAATAGAATAATCTATCCATAAATGAAGTTGCCATACCTGACGCAGATGCATAGTGAACTGGAGAACCAATTATTATAGCATCAGATTCCTTTGCTATTTTTGCACATTCATTTACAGTATCATCAAATTTACATTTACCAAGCTTTACACATGCACCGCAACCCATACATCCAGCTATTGGTTTATTTCCAACATGGAATATTTCAGCTTCTATACCTTCTTCTTGTAGTGATTTTGCAACTGCATCTAGTGCAGTGTATGTACATCCTTCTTTATGAGGACTTCCGTTTATTAATAGTACTTTCATAAATTTACCTCCTAAAATTAAGTTGTTTTTAGAACACAATAAAGTATTTTCTATATTAGTCAAATAATATTCTTTTATCTATTATATAATAATTGAGTTTAATTGTCTTTAAATTATTAAGTCAAGTTTTTATTATAAAAAAATGGATATATCAAAATATTTATTTTAGATTAGATATTTAACTTTATAGGATTTACTTTTTTATAATTTAGTCTATATTAAGATATTTACTTAGATTTACATAAATATAATTTAATTAATATGAATTTTTTTTATAAGAAAATGAAAAATTTGATATTTTAGAAAATTTAAAGTTTAATAAAAAAAATGTTTTGCAAAAAAAGCAGTTTTTTGCTTAAAAAATTACATATACTAAATTATGAAATTAATATTATAAACTTAAATGAGATAAATAACCCCTGAAAACATTGAAATTTACTAATTTCTTTGATTTTGTATAAATTTTATATTTTTTGGCGAAAAAAGTTGTATTTTATTTACATATACTATATAATATCAATGTTGGTTTAGTAATTTTAAACTTTAAGTTTATTAAAAAATAAAAATGGTTTAACAATATAAGAAAAAAGTTTACTTTTAATAAGATTTGATTAAAGGTTAATTTGATTTAGTCTTGATGAGAATTTTTAGATATGAATTTATTTTGACGAGAATCGATTAAAAGTTAATCAGGTTTAATTAGCGGTGATTAGGAAAAATTTATAAGTATATTGTAAGCTGTTAGTGAGGAGGCCTAAGATATGGATATTGGGAATAAGATAAAGCGTATGCGTATAGAAAAGCAATTGACCCAAGAAGAATTGGCCAACAGGTGTGAACTTTCTAAGGGATTTATATCTCAGCTTGAAAATAATCTTACATCTCCATCGATTGCAACTTTAATTGATATACTAGATATTTTGGGAACAAATTTAAGAGAGTTTTTTAATGAGATTGGTCCTGAGAGAATAACTTTTAGAAAAGATGATATGTTTGAGACTGAAGATGAGGAATTAAAATATCATTTAAAATGGCTTGTTCCAAATTCGCAAAAGAATATGATGGAGCCTATAATAATAACTTTAAATGCGGGAGGCAAATATAAAGAAGAAAAACCTCATGAAGGTGAAGAGTTTGGATATGTTCTTGCGGGAAATATACATCTTCATTTGGGGGATAAGGTTGAAAAGGTTAAAAAAGGTGAAAGCTTTTACTTTAAGCCTACAGCCAATCATTATATTTCAAATCCTGGAAAGGTACAAGCAAAGGTAATTTGGGTGAGTACACCACCTTCTTTTTAAAGTAAAAAGTTCACGAGGAATTGACAAAATAAAATTTTTTATGTGAGGAATAACTTTTTGGGAAGGCGATTAAATTAGCGTTATATAGATAAATTTTAGATAAAGAGGTGCAGAGAGTAATATGACTAAATCAGAAAATATAATTGAATTAAGAAATATAACTAAACAGTTTGATGATCTTTTAGTTTTAGATAATTTAAATCTTGATATAAAGAAAAATGAGTTTTTAACTTTATTAGGACCTTCAGGATGTGGTAAAACTACTACTTTAAAAATAATAGCAGGGTTTAAGCATGCTGATTCAGGGGAGGTTTTATTTGAAAATCAAAATATAAATGATCTTCCACCTTATGAAAGACATGTAAATACAGTGTTTCAAAAGTATGCATTATTTCCACATATGAATGTGTATGAAAATATAGCTTTTGGGTTAAGAATAAAGAAGATGGATAAAAAGACTATAGATAAAAAAGTTAAAGAAATGCTAAAGCTTGTTGCACTTGAAGGATACGAAAAGAGAAATGTTGAGGAACTAAGTGGTGGACAACAACAAAGAATAGCAATAGCAAGAGCTTTAGTTAATGAGCCTAAGGTATTACTTTTAGATGAACCTCTAGGAGCTCTTGACTTAAAATTAAGACAAGAGATGCAAAGAGAGCTTAAAAAAATTCAACAACAATTAGGTATAACATTCATATTTGTAACACATGACCAAGAAGAAGCTCTTACAATGTCAGATACTATAGTTGTTATGAATAAAGGGAAAATCCAACAAATGGGAAGCCCTGAAGATATCTACAACGAGCCTAAAAACTCATTTGTAGCTAGATTTATCGGTGAAAGTAACATAATGGACGGTGTGATGATTGAAGATTACAAGGTTAAATTCTGTGATAGAGAATTTGAATGTGTAGACTTTGGTTTTGAAAAAAACGAAAATATTGAAGTTGTAATAAGACCTGAAGATATAAAAATGGTTGACCCAGATAAAGGTATGCTAAAAGGTCTTGTAACATCATCTGTATTTAAAGGTGTTCATTACGAAATGACTGTAGAAGAAAACGGAAGAGTTTGGTATCTTCACAATACTAAAACAGCTCAAGAAGGAAGTATGTTAGGTATGGATATATATCCTGAAGATATACATATTATGAAAAAGGTAGTAGATGAATAATTTATAATTATTCTCTAAATATTTAGAAAAGGCGAGTGAGATATTATGAAAAACATCAAAACAGGATCAAATCTTGCAACTCCTTATGCAATATGGAGTGCACTTTTTATAGTAGTACCTTTAATATTAATAGTTTTCTTCAGTTTTACAAATAAAGTAGATGGAGGATATGTGTTCACTTTAGAACACTTCCAAAAATTCTTAACACCTATGTATTTTAAGGTTGTCAAAAGGTCGCTAATTTTGGCAGTTATAGCTACATTTTTATGTTTGCTAGTAGGTTACCCAACTGCTTACTTAATAACTAAGGCAAAACCTAGCAGAAGAGGGATTTTAATAATGTTATGTATAGTTCCTATGTGGATGAATTTCCTACTTAGAACTTATGCATGGTCGGCAATTTTAGGAAAAAACGGATTTATAAATACAATAATTACTGCATTTGGGTTTGAACCACTAGCATTACTTTATTCGGACGCAGCAGTTATGCTGGGTATGGTTTACAACTTCTTACCATTTATGATACTTCCAATACACACAGTTTTATCGAAAATGGATCAAGATTTAATAAATGCAGCTAAAGACCTTGGAGCAAATGAATTCCAAGTATTTACAAAAGTAGTATTCCCGCTTAGCTTACCGGGAGTTATATCAGGTATAACAATGGTATTTATGCCAGCTGTATCAACTTTCGTAATATCAAAACTTCTAGGTGGAGGACAATACTACTTAATAGGTAACTTAATTGAGCAACAATTTATGTCAGTTGGAGATTGGCATTTTGGTTCAGCAATATCAATATTTATGATGATACTAATATTAATTTCTATGGCTATTATGAACAAATATAGCGGTGGATCTGACAAGGAAGGCGGTGGATTACTATTATAAAGAAAATTTTATCAAACGGATATTTATGTTTAGTATATGTTTTTTTATACTTACCAATAGTAACTTTGGCAGTATTTTCATTTAATGATTCAAAATCCATGTCTGTCTGGAACGGATTTACACTAGATTGGTATTACACTTTATTTCAAAATGAAAGAATGTTAACTGCACTTTACTATACATTATTAGTAGCAATAACAGCTACAGTTATATCGACAATAATTGGAACTATAGCAGCTATAGGTATACATAAGATGAGACTTGGAAAAAGAAGGGATTTATTACTTAATGTAAACTATTTACCAGTTCTAAATCCAGATATAGTAACAGGGGTATCTCTTATGACATTATTTGTGTTCTTAAATGTAAACTTTGGTCTTGGGACTATGCTTTTATCACACTTAGTGTTCGATATACCTTATGTAATATTATCAGTTTTACCTAAATTAAAACAACTACCTGCCAATACAGAAGAAGCTGCTTTAGATTTAGGTGCGACTCCATGGTATGCCCTTAAGAAAATAATTTTACCTCAAATAAAACCAGGTATAGTATCTGGGGCTCTTATGGCATTTACTATGTCTATAGATGATTTCGTAATAAGTTTCTTTACTACTGGAAACGGTGTAACAAACTTATCAATAGAAATCTACTCAATGACAAGAAGGGGATTAACTCCTGAGATAAATGCTCTTTCAACTTTGATGTTTGTCGTAGTTTTAGGACTACTTATTGCATCAAATGTAGCTGCAAATAAAAAAGTAACTGAATAATTTAATTAAGAGAGGTGTGGGAGTAATTGAAAAAATTAATAGCACTTGTATGTGTTTTAATTATGGTATCAGGACTATTTACTGGATGTGGAGGTTCTAAGAATTCTACTAAAGTTTTAAATATATATAATGTTGGGGATTATATAGACCCAGATTTAATTGAAAGATTTACTGAAGAAACAGGAATAGAAGTAGTATATGAAACTTACGATACAAATGAAGCTATGTATCAAAAGCTAAAAAATGGTTCATCTAAATACGATTTAATTTTCCCATCAGATTATATGGTGGATAAATTAATAGAAGAAGAAATGCTTCAAGAGATAAATTTCGATAATATAGAGAATTATTCACAAATTATGGATAGTTTCAAAAATGCTGAATACGATCCAGAGGATAAATACAGTGTACCTTATTTATGGGGAACATTTGGAATAATTTACAATACTAAAGAAGTTGATAAAGAAGATGTAAAAAGCTGGGATATATTATGGAATCCTAAATACGAAGGCAAAATCCAACTTTTAGACTCAGTAAGAGATACAATGGGGATTTCACTTAAGAGATTAGGATATTCTATGAATACTTACAATCCAGAGGAAATAACTGAAGCTAAAGAAGAATTAATCAAACAATTAGATGTTGTACAAGCATATGTAAATGACGACGGAAAAGATAGAATAGTTGCAGGAGATGCAGATATAGGAATAGTTTATTCAGGAGATGCATTAGTTATGATAGATGAAAATTCTGATTTAGACTACTCAGTGCCTAAAGAAGGTACAAATAAATGGGTAGATACAATGTGTATCCCAACATGTGCGGAAAATAAAGATTATGCAGAAATGTTTATAAATTATATGTTAGATCCTGAAGTTGCAAAAATAAATGTAGATTATATTCAATATTCTACACCAAACCAAGGCGCATATGATTTATTAGATGATGAATTTAAAGAATCTCAAATTTTCTCACCATCTGAAGAGGATTTAGAAAAAGCTGAGATTTTCCTAAACCTTCCACAAGATATTATGAAATTGTATGATGATGCTTGGACTGAAATAAAAACTAATTAGTTATAAAATTAAATATAGTATTTAAGATGCTTAGAAATAAATTTTAGGCATCTTTTTTTATAGTGAATTTGTATAATATCCTTAATTTGGATGCATAATTATAGTGATTCTTTATTTAAAAGGGAAAATTTTTAAGCTATAATTATATTAAGAAAGTAGGGATAATAATTGACAACTAAGGAAAAAATAAAATTAGACGAAATTTTAAAACGTTTATTTACTACTTCGGACAAAGTATTATAAAACTACTCAACGCAATATTTGAGGAGAATTTTAATCCAAATGAAGTTAGTGTGACAATTAAAAATGCTAATCATATTCTCTGAAAAACATCAATTTTTGTATAAAGTAGATGTAATTAAATATTGGAAGTATAGTGATGAAGAGTTAATTAAAAAACAAATGTATCCATTGATTCCACTACAATTATTTAATTTAAGAAAGAAGCTTCATTTTGCTAAACAAAAAAATGATATGGATAAGATAAAAGAATTATCTATAACAGCTAAAAATCTGGCAACTAGGTTAGCATATGAGTCAAAAGAATTATTTGAAAAGCAAGAAATTCTCGGCGAAGATTTTCATAAAATGCTATTATCAGTACAAAATCTAATAGAATATCTAAATCAAAATTATATCGAGGATGATAGTTTGGAGGAAGAGGTGAGTACTATGACAAAAACATTATATGATCCAGAAGTGGAAAGACGTGGTTATGAAAAAGGTGAACAAAATAAGGAATTTCAAATTATTCTAAAAATGCATGCAAAAGGTTATGATGAAAATGAAATATCTGATATTACAGATATGCCGGTTGAAAGGGTGCAAGAAATAATAAAAAAGCATATTAATTAAACTAATTAATATAAAAAGACTAGAAATAAATTTTCTAGTCTTTTTATATTAAAAAATAAATTTTAATGCGAACAGAAGCATGCTCTTTTTAAGTTTAATATTTTAGCAGTTCCTGCTATTGTAGTTCCAAAGAATATGACTTCTTTATCTAAATTTAGAAAATTAACTATAGAACCATTGCAAAGTGTACTGCCTGTACAGTAGATAACATCTGCCCAATTTAGTACAACTTTATCAAAATCAGAAATTCCATCTTCTACTTTTATACCGTATCTATTTTCTCCTACATGCGCAGGATTTAAGTCTAGAACGCGGATTTGATATTTACTGTTAGACAGAGATTCTAATATGGCAGGTTGATATCCTATTAGTGCAATTTTTTTATCTTTATAGTTTGCTTCTGTAAATTTTGCAAATTCTAAAGCACAACTTTCTGGTTCTTCATCTTTGCAATGTATAGTTTTTTCAATTAAATTTAAATGTTTCATAACTGCATTTAAAGAAGCTATGAAAAGACCTCTTGAATAATCATCATTTATGATATCTAGATTTAGAACTTCTTCTAAGCTTCCGTTAAAAAGAGCAGGGCAATCTGTAAAAGCTTGACCGAATGAGCCTTGAAATTCTGCCATTAACATAACTTCACGCCCTGATATTATTGGGAAATCTTGTCTTTTTGTTACTCCTATGGCTTCAGTTGGAGTAAGACCTTTTGAAGTTATTTTTATTTTATCTGCTTGAAGATTGTTTTCTTCAATTATTTTTTTTAGTTCGTTTTTTAATGTATTGAATAACTCTTCTTTAGTCATTTGAGCATCTCCTTTTGTTTTATATTATTTTTATAACCAATTAATAAGATAAAAGATATTAATTTTCTATTCCAAGGAATTTGTTAATTTCTTGATCTTCGTATGTATCGAATAGATTTTGGCTATTTCTAACTGTTTTTAGATTGCCGTTTGATATAATGCCTATTCTATTTGCCATTTTTTTAGCTTCATTAAAATCGTGTGTTACAAAAACTATAGTACATTTAAATTTTTTGTGCAATTGTTTTATTTTAGAGTACATATTTTCTTTTGTAGCAGGGTCTAGTGCACTAAATGGCTCATCCATCAGAAGGATTTGAGGATTTAAAACAAGAGCTCTAGCAAGTGCAGTTCTTTGTTTTTCGCCACCGCTAATTGTTCCTGGATATTTTTTTAATATGTTTTCTAGAGATAAAAGCTTTGCAATTTCATTTACAATTTTTATTTGATTTTGCTTTTTAATTTTTTTCATTTTTAGACCGTAAGCTATATTATCAAAAACTGTCATATGTGGAAAAAGTGCATAATCTTGATATACAAAGCTAATATTTCTATCATAAACAGATATATCGTTAATAGGAGTGCCTTTTATAGAAATTGAGCCTTCTCCATGGCTGTAAAATCCAGCCATCGATTCTAGGAGAACTGTTTTTCCCGAGCCTGTTTTACCTAGAATTGCGAAAATTTCTCCTTCTTTTATTTCGAGATTTATGTTATTTAAAGCAAAATTTCCAAGTTTTAAATTGTAATTTTCTATATTTATAATATTATTCATATTAACTCACTTCTTTCATTAATTGCTCTTTAATCTATTTTTATCGTAGTTTTTACTTGTTAAGTAATTTGCAATAAAAAGAGATAAAGATGAAATTATAAATAAAATAAGAGCTGATGCCATTGATACTCCCATATCTCCAGTTGCTACATTTAGATATATACTAGCTGGTAGAGTTTCTGTTTTCATTCTAGTCACACCAACTAACATAAGTGTTGCACCAAATTCTCCAAGCCCTCTAGACCATGTTAGAATTAATGCTCCTAATAAGGCATTTTTTGAAAGTGGCATAGTAACATTTATGAATGTTTTAAATTTTGATGCTCCTAAAGTCTGCGATATAAATTCAAGTCTAGTATCAACCTCTTGAAACGCTGTTTTTATAAATCTTATAGTATAAGGTAAATTTACAGTAATTTGGGCTATAATTATACCTAGCTGGCTATAAACTACTTTTATACCTATAGATTTTAGAAATTTTCCAGTAGGTGATGAAAAAATTATAAGTAGGCTTAGACCAATGACTAGATAAGGTAGACATAGGGGTAGCTCTATTAAAATTTGGCTTAATTTTTTAAATGGGAAATTTAATTTTGTAAAAGCATATGCAGTTGGGATAGCTAAAAGCATACATATTAATGTTGAAATACTAGTTGTTTTTATACTTAGTTTTATTGAAAATTGTACTTCTTTTGTAAAAAAGGCATCCTTAATATGAGGGATGCCTTTTATAAAGATTGTAAAAACTATTAAAAACATAAAAAGTACGACAATTGAAGAGGATAAATATGCTAGTATTTCAAAAAGTTCCAATTTATTGTTTTTATTTGTTTTCATTTTTATACATATTTAGAATTTGTTTTAATATATAGCTTTAATTTTCAGGAGCTAATTCATATCCATATTTTTCCCAAATTGCTTTTACTTCATCTGTATCTAAATAAGCTAAAAATTCTTTTAATGCTTCATCATTTTGACTGCAATTTAAAGAAGCAGCAGGAATTACTTTTATGTAATTATCTAAATCACTAGTATCTACTATTTGTATTTTTTCGCTTTTAACATTTTCTTTCCAAACGATTATAGCATCGCATTCATCAGCTTCTAAAACATTAGAAAGCTCAGGAGCAGTTGCTGTAGTAGCTTCAATTTTTATTTTATTGTATATATTTAAATCACTTAAAGCTTTTTTAGCTATTTTACCTATAGGAGTAGATTCTGCATCTGCTAAAACTACAGTTACATTATCTTTAGTTAGATCGTTTAATCCGTTTATTTGTTTTGGATTTTCAGAAGCAACTGCAAGTACAGGTATATGTTTTACAAGTTTTTTACTTTCTGAAACATAGCTAGATATTGGTTTTAGTTCATCTTCAGAACCAGCAATGAATAAATCGCCTTCTTCTGATGTTTTAATTTGTGTTTGAATTTGAGCAGCATTAGCGTAAGTAACTTCTATGTTACAACCTGTTTTTTCTTTGAAGTTATTTGCTATTTCTTCAAAAGGTTTTGTCATACCAGCACCACAGTAGACCATAAGATTTTTTCCATCCAAAGTAAGTTCAGTTTCTGATGAATTATTAGAGCTTGTATCACTAGATGGAGTTTGACTACATCCTACTACACTAATTGATAAAATAAACACTAATAACAAGTTAATAAATTTTTTCATTTTATATCCCCCTTAAATTTTGTTTATACTTATTTAATTATATTTTGTCATGTTTTGATATGTTATGTCAATAAATAAATTCATCAAAAAGATATAAAACATAATAAAATGATATAAAACATAATAAATGTATAAAAATATTGACTGGGAAAATTGTTACTAAAGAGTGTTATAAAATTTTTAATAAAGTGCATTTTTTTCTATTATTTCTATAAAAGGTAGTGCATCGTCTTCAGATATTCTAGAAAGATGTACATATGAATTTTCATCTTGAGTAGATTGAAATTTAACTTCGTTTTTACTTACAAATTCTAGTTTATTTGGAATGTTTAGTCCATCTTCAACTAGTATAGTTGTATATTCATCTGTGCTTTCTAGTATAGTGTATGGATAGATATTTTTTCCTCTGTCATAATAAGAATATATTACAACTTTATTTCCTTCTATAAATTCTATTACTTTATCGATAAATGTTTTTGTATTATAGCAGTGTGTGTTTACCCAGCATCCAATTAAATTCATGTTTACCTCCATTAAAATGCCCCCTTTATATTAGGTGTTTGTATAGAGGGGGAGTTTTGTTAATATTCAGCGTATGTGTCTATTGTTTCTATAAATTTTTCAGCTTCTTTTTCATCTATTCTAGTAAGATTTATAGTATCTTCACTAGAAGTTGATTTATATTCAATAGTATTTTCATCTACAAATTTTATTTCTGTAGGTTTATTTACTTCATCATCTATTAATATTGTTATTGTTGTATCTGTACTTTTTTGAACTTTGTAATCATAAATACTTTTACCACCATCAAAATAAGAAGATACAGCTATTTGTTTATCATCAACAAAATGAAATACTGTATCTACTACTTGATTTTCAGCAGTATAACCACTAGTATTTACCCAATATCCAATTAAATCAGAAGCTTCTAAGACATCCTTATCTTCTTTAGTACAACCACCTAATAAAGTTAAATTTAATACAAATATAGAAGCCAATAATGCAATTAATTTTTTTAATTTCATAAATACCACCTTTATTAAAATACCCCTTTATGAGGATTGAGCCTCATAGAGGGGTATGAATTATTGTAAATTATTTAATAAATTATTAACTATATTATTTAATATTTAATGTCTTAACTATATTATTCAACGTTTAATGTATTATATACTGCTAAACCAACTAATTTTATAGTTCTTTCTAATCTAGCTTTACTAACATGAGACATAACGTCTTCTGGTTTATGATAGTAAGGTTCTATAGCAGATCTAGGGTTATCTTTTTTAGCTGGGTCTACATTTATAAATAATGAAGCAGCTATACCAGCGTTTTGGAATGGAACGTGGTCAGAAGAACCCATAGGACCATCATAGTCACCATTGTAATCAACTATATCATTAGATAAGCAAGCTAATTTTTTACCAGCTAAAGACATAGCATCAGTTACAGCATTTTCTTTACCATCATTAGTGTAAACTGCAAGTTCAGAACAAGGACCATAAGCAGTAGCAACCATATCTGCGTTAAAGCTTCCAACTATTCTAGATTTTTCATCTTCAGTTAAATTAGCAACGTGAGCAGAAGATCCTAATAAACCAACTTCTTCAGAACCACAAGCTACAAATCTTACTTCTTTATCTATATCTAAACCTTTTATAGCTCTAGCTATTTCTAACATAGCAACTGTACCAGAACCATTATCATTTGCACCAGGAGCTAAAGGAACACTGTCATGGTGAGCAGTTACATAAACTATTTCGTTTGAATTATTTTTATCTTTACGATCGATAGGTTTTTGACTTGCAACAACGTTCCAAGAAGTTATCATTTCTGGTTCGTTAACAACTACTGATAAAGTTATAGTTTCACCAGCATCTAATCTAGCAACTAAAGCTTCACCATCAGCCATAGTTATACCTACAGCAGGTATACCATCAGCAACTGCTTGACCACTAGTTGCAGAAGTTCCAGAACTATTGTACATAACAACTGCTGCAGCACCAGCATCTATAGCGTTTTGAACTTTTTCTATATAAGTTAAAGTACCTCTTTTAACTAAAGCTATTTTACCTTTTACATCTACATTTGCAAATTCATCTACTGAACCAAGACCACAATTTACGATTTCTGCAGTTATACCAGTAGTAGTAGGTGAATTTCTAAATACTCTAGTAGTTAAAGCTGTATTTGCTTCTGTAACTTCACCAGTTGCAGAACCTTGATATTCAAAGCTTTCTATATTAGCTTTATATCCCATTAAACGGAATTGTTTTTGTATATATTGAGCACTTTGATATTCTTCATTAGTACCAGTAACTCTAGGTCCTATTGTTTTAGATAAATAAGACATATCTTTTAATGCTCTGTCAACATTCATTTTTTTCAATAATAATTTTTCGGCTGTTTCTAATTTAGTTGATTTGTTTATTACCTTATAACATGTGCTTCTATGTTTATGACTTTTTTTACATCTTAAAACTTTTTCAGTTTTATTATGCACTATACATAAATCATTTGTACACTTACTATAAGTTTTTTCGGCAGCTAAAGCCATAGAAGATGACCCTATTACTAAGCAGCCAGCCATTAATATAGATAGAACTTTTCTTTTCATAAAATAATACCTCCCCGTAATTTTATGTTTTTTAGTTATTAATACATATAGTAATTAGTTTATGAACAAAAATCAACAAAAATATTGCAAAAATTTAGAAAATTAATAATTTTATTGAATCATAATACAAATTACATGTAAAAAAAATATAATATGGAAAAAATGTTGTGAAAGCTAGTTATACTTATGGAATATTTTGTCGAAAATATTCCATAATATTATTAAATATGTATAAATAAAACAAAAAATACAATTATTTAATGATATATTTATAGACAAAATAATATAAATGTTTTTAAAGAAAATGGATTTAATGTTCCAAATGTATAGTATAAAATAGAATTATAAATGTATTTTGTAAGATTGTTAATTTTTCTTAACATACATTAGTACAATTTTTTGTATATCGTTTTGGGTATTTTTTTTTTGATTTTAATAAAAAAATAATAAGATTGATAAAAATGAGAGTTTTATAATTTATTGCAAATAACAGACTGATGAGGTTAAAAATCTGATATTATATAGTATAAGATTAAAAATACAATAAAAAAGGCGTTAAAGCCAAATCTAAAAATATAGTATTATTAGTAAATTTATATATGGAGGGTTAGGAGCTTGAAAAAATTTTTAGATGCACTAATTATAATACTACTTTTGGTAGTTTTTTTGATATCAGGATATAAAATAGTTACTATATTATATGAATATACTCAATCAAATAAATTATATGATGAATTAAGAAAACAAAAGGAAGCTAGTGATAAAAATTTTGTAGATTTATCAGATATAAATGAAGATTTTATTTGTTGGATCAATATAGAAAATACAAATATAGATTATCCTGTTGTTCAATCTGGAGATAATTTATACTATTTACATAGAGATATTTATGGAAAATATTTATATGCAGGAACTTTATTTATGGATTACAAATGTGATTATGACATAAGTAAAAATTTAATTATTTACGGACACAATATGAAGAATAAAACTATGTTTAGTAGACTTGAAAAATTTAAGGAAGAAGAGTTTTTTTATTCAAATCCTAAAATAACTATAACTGATAAACAAAAAACATCTGAATATGAGGTGTTTGCAGTTATGGTAGTGCCTAAGGATTTTGATTACATAGTTTGTGATTTTAAAAATGAAGATGATTATCAAAAATATTTAAATAAAATAATAAATCAATCTATTTATAAATCAAAGAATAATCCTACAAGTAAAGATAAAATTATTACATTATCAACTTGTAGCTATGAATTTGATGAAGCGAGAACAGTCGTTTTTGCTAAAAAAATAAAATAGAGTCTTCGTTATTGAGACATTGTTAAGGTGCATTTTGTAGAAGTGTATATAAGGAAGTGTATTTATATATGTAAATCAAATAATAGAAATTATATTTGCTATTTAAAAAAAATAAATATAATTTCTTATTTTTTAAAAAAAAAGTATTGACGAGTAAAAAAATAAGTGGTATATTTATACTTGTACTTAGGAAACGGGTACGAAGCTAATTAGCTATCACTTATAAAAAGTGGTTGACAAATTGATTTGAATTTGTTAAATTAATATAGCTAAAGTAAGCAAATGAACTTTGAAAATTAAACAGTAGGTTAATTAATAATTTTTAATTCACATGAATTG
>CAYVBY010000013.1:0-60162 GCA_964449895.1 uncultured Clostridium sp. | reverse complement strand
AATTGAACTTAATTATTAGTTTAGTTACAAGAGATTTTAAACTAATTTGTTTTTATTCTTTATAAAAAAGCTCTCTTTATATTTTGTAAGAAGAGCTTTTTTATATATAAAATTTTTATATTTATTTCAAATTTATTCATCATATAATAAAACAATCTAGTTTAAATTCACAGCCATAATCTCAGGAATATTGTTAAATCTTGGCAATTTCTGCTTATTAGATCCAAGTCCACTTGTAATAAGTAGCTTCATCTTATCCTTATCATAAAGTCCATGAAGATATTCAGGAAAATACCCCTGATCGCCGCCGTAAAGTCCTCCTAAAAAAGGAAATACTACTTGGCCGCCGTGATCGTGAGCACTAACTACTAAATCAATATCCCAAGCCTTAGATGCCTCACCAAAAATAAAGCTATCAGGTCTATGACTCATCATAATTTTATATCTATCCGTATCCTCAAATTCCTTTAGAAAATCATAAATACCTTCTGCCATATCTTCTTTTATAGTTTTGCCATTTGGATCAAATGCATATCCATACATTCCACCAATGCGAATATCTACACCATTTATAGATATATCCTCGTAATCCATCTCAAGTACAGTAGCTTTAGTTGATTTTATCTCATCAAGTAGCTTTTCTGATTTTTTATTTTGCATATATTCAAACTCATGATTGCCAAGAGCATAGTAAACAGGGGCTATATCAACAAGTCTTTTTATTAAATTAATTGCTATATCAGTGTTTTGAGAATCGTCATTTAGTATATCACCATTTGCTATTATGAAATCTGGATTTTGAGATTTGATAATTTCAACTAAATCATTATTATCTTCACCAAACTGATTATCATGTAAATCACCTATCATTACAAATTTTACAGAAGTTGAAATATCATCTTCATTTATATTGTAGGTATTTATCTCCAAATTATTATATGATATATAAAATAAGTGGTAGCAAAGTAATACTAAAATAGATGCTATTATTAAAATAGCTGATGACATAGTTAATATTTTTTTGTTCACTATAATACCCCCTCATTTGAAAGCTTAAATTATATAATACTTTTAAAAATTACTAGTAAATTCTTCAAATTCTTCTTCATTAAGCTGAGTAACTCTAGTCTTTTGAACTCTATAAACTCTCTGACACATATTAAGTACACTAGGTCTATGTGTAGTAACTATGCAAGTCTTATTAGGCTTTTGTTTGATGATATTACTAAGCACCTTTTTTTCAGTAATAACATCAAGTGCAGAAGTAGCTTCATCAAGTAAAAGTATCGGTGCATCTCTAAGCACAGCACGAGCTATAGAAATACGCTGAGACTGTCCCTCAGAAAATCCAAGTCCCCTAGCACCAACTTTTGTATTAATTCCCTCTGGTAAATCCTTTATAAAATCATAAGCACAAGCAATTTCAAGTGCTTCTATTATCTCATCATCTGTAGCATCTTCTTTGACCATTCTTAAGTTGTCAGCTATAGTTCCAGAGAAAATAGTGTTTCCCTGTGGTACATACGAAAAATACTTTCTTGTAGAAGCATTTAAAGTAACCTCCACTCCATTTTTGTCGCAAAGAACTGCATCTCCAGAATTTGGAACTAAAAGTCCTAAGAATATTCTTATAAGAGTAGTTTTTCCCTCTCCTGAAGGTCCTACAAGAGCTACAATTTCATTTCTATTAGCCTCAAAAGAAGAAGATTTTATAATTTGTTTATCTTCAATATAAGAAAAATCAATATCTTTAAGTTTGACACTAAATCCATCCGCTACAGCATCTTTTAAATTCTCACAATCATCTATTGCCCTTTTTTCTTTAGGAAGCGAAACAAGCTCTATAAGTCTAGCTGCTGAAATAGTTGAGTTAACTGTAGATGGAATTATAGATACTAATGAATTAAATGCAGATGACATTCTTTGTGATTGAGTCATAAATAAAGTCATCTCACCATAAGTTATATGACCTGTCCAAAGTCTGTAAACTGCCCAAACAAAAAAACTATTTTCTATAACCATACCTATTAGAGAAAGAATTATATTAGTTTTTATACTAAACCAGTTATATTCTAAATTAACATCTTTGTATCTATTTTGAAAATATCTTAATTTATTACTAAATAAAGCAGTTAAATCAAATGACTTAATAGAATCTACATTACAAAATGTCTCAGTTTGAAAGTCCATAACCTCACTGTTCATCTCTTTTACTTTCTTAGTATAATCTCTCATCCTAGACATCAAAATTTTAGATGATATAAGCATAACAGGAGCATTTAATAGTGTTAAAATCATCATTGTTGAATCGTAATATAAAACAACAGCAAGAGTTGCTATAAAATTAAATATACATACTATAATATCTGGAACCCATCCAATAGCACTATTTGCAACTGTGCCTACATCACTACCAAATCTATTTAAAATATCACCACTTGGATATTTAGATAAATCAAGCCAATTAACTTCTATAATTTTATCGAAAATATCAGCTTGAATATCATTTTGTATTCTAATATTTATCTTAATAGTTATACGAGACATTATTGAACTAAAAAATAAACTAAATAATCCCATTGATATCATTATTATAGCCATTAATGGTGCTTTTGATACATTATGTCCTGTAACTACATCTATAAGCTCCTTCGATGCAACACTACTTGCCAATGTCATAACAGTTGAAAACATACCTAAAAATATATAAAAAATTATTTCTTTTTTATAATTTTTAGCATAACTCATCATCCACTTAAACTCATCCCACATCTCTTTGATGGAGCCGTCTTTTATTTTCTGTATAATTATTTTAAGTGATTCCATATATATACCCCTTCTAAATATTTTAATGTGTATGCTCTGCCTCTGTATTATAAATAGCCAAATTAGTACCTGCAACATTTTGAATATAATCTACAAATACATAATCTCCAAGACTTTCTTCTATCCATCCCTTTGAGCCTATTATCATCTGTGTAGTAGGAGTAGAATATACATAATCTTGAATTTCTTCTGCAATAGCATAATCAACTAAAGACATCCTAGTTTGATTAGCAAATAGTCTTGTCTTAGGCATTATATCATTTAATAAATAAAAGGATGCTGGAACATCTACTAAAACTATATCTTCATCTTCTTTTAAATTTTCTTTTGCCCATTCTATCATAATTTTATTATCTGATAAATAATTCTTATCAGTATTTACCTCATATACAGACATAACTGTAGATTTTAAAGGAATAATATAAATTCCAATTAAACAAACTAATGATATGATCTTTATAAAACTAGTTAAGAAAGCTTTGTCTAAACACATCATAAGACCTAGTGATATCGGTAAAAATGATGCTATAACTATGTAATATCTCCATTGTCCATCCCCTGTAATCAAACCAATTATTGAAAACAAGGCTATTAATACAAATAATATCCCTGTATTTTTGTCTGATTTTTTACTATAAATTAGTCCGCTTACTAATAAAAGCAATATAGGTATACATTTTATAATCTTTCTTGCAATCTCATTTAAACTAGAAAATCCCTGTAGCATAGACTTAGCATTATATATAAAAGTAGCATAAATCATTTCACTTACTCCACCTTTTAAGAAATAAAAAGCAATACAAGGAATAAATACTACAAGCGCACCTAATAATATATAAACTATAATATTTAATCTATCCTTATTACAAAATACAATTAATGCAGCTATACTTCCTATAATAGGAAAAACATTATTAAATCTAATAAAACAAACAGCACCTACACAAATACCTAAAATTACCCCTTCTTTTATAGAAAATTTCTGTTCTTTATAATTTTTAACAAAATTCACAATAATATACACAGAAATCATTATTAAAGGTAAACAGAATTCCTCTGCATTATTGCCTTGTCCAAATGTAGCAATTATAGGTATTAACATCAAGCAAGTTAATATATATGCTTTTTTATTGTCTACAAATAACTCTAAAATTTTATAAGTAAAAATCAAAGATATTGATAAACATATAACTTGCAAAATAAATACAAAAGTTCTACCTTGTCCAAAAAAATAACCTATAGATTCTAAAAAATAAATTATGGGACCGTTTACTCCAAATAAATCTACATATGGCACAAAACCTTGCGTAAATCCTTTAGCTATTAAAAGTGTTGATGTTGAATAAGAAGCTCCACTTTCATAATAATAATTAGGGTATAAAAAACTAGTATTCATAGAAAATACTAATAATAATACAAAAGATATAAAAATAAAACTCCATATAAACGTTTTTCTATTTTTTGCCATAACATTCACCTTCTATCACATTTAAAAGACAATCAACTGCCTCTTTATCTTTTGTGCATTGTAAAAAATAAACAGGCACATTACTTGTTAAGTCAAGTATTAAATCAAACACACCACTAACCATATCTTTATCCCAATTATTTATACTAACTTCATTGTATAAATACTTAAATGAATCATTTATAGAAATTTTTCCAACTATATTTTCTTTATGTTGTCTAATTACCACTATACTGTTTAAATCCATTTTATCGTTTACATATATATTAGAAGTTCCACACATAGGTATACCATAAGCTTTCCATACAGAATCTATTTTTCTTAAAGCTGTTCTATCTCCGTTAATTATAGTCGCTCCTTTATATTTTTTCCATAAATCTGCCTGAGTAGATTTGCCAGTACCACTAGGTGCAGAAAAAAGTATCGCCTCTCCATTATATTTTATAAATGAACTATGAAGTATTAAGCCTCCAAATTTATGTATGATTTTCTCAAAACATATATATAAAAGCTGATTAGGACCTTTTTTAATAACATTTAAAAAAGATTTTTTATCAATATAGTAAAAATATCCCTTTTTGTCTCCAATATAAGATACTCCATAATAATATTTAACTTTATACTGCTCATCTTCAGTAAAATATGCTCTTAACTCATATCCTTTGTAGTCATATACATGAAAAAAAAGACCTTCATAAATTAGAATTCCTTCATTCAATAATTCTTGTAAACTTTCACATTCTACAAATTCAAAATCGTAATCGTACATATCACTTTCTATAAAAAAATCTTTTTCTGAGTTTGATAAAGGTATCCCTAAAGGATCATTTATACGAATTATTATATCTGCCAAATTAAAATATTTAATCATTATTACTATCTTTCCTTTTATTATATTCTTCTGTCAACATTCTAACATACTCTTCTGTCAAATCACATAAGTATTTTGGAGCTTCATCAAAATTTCCTGTTTCACCAAAAGCTGCAGCTGCACATATATAACAATTTTGTCTTTTGTTGCAATATGCACATTTATCTGGAATTTTTATTTTATTTACTTCTTCCTTTACAAATTCCCATGCTTCTTTGAAATTTGTACTCTTTAAATCTACCTTAGATTCTAGCATCATACCACAAGGCTGCATTTCTCCTTTCCAATTTACCCAAAAAGCACTACTTCCTGCTCTACAAGATACACAATTATTACCAAAGAGAATATCTTCTTCAGGATGCATTAGAGAATGTTGAACTTTCTCTAATGCTTCAAATATCTCAGATTCATATCTTTTGTCACAAAAATATCTAAATCCTATCTCTGCTGCTTTATGTGGATGTAGACGACCATTATTTTTTCCAAATGAATATTCGTTTTTTCTAACACTTGGAAACATATAATAGCTAAAACTAAGTGGTACCCTATAGGCTTCTGCTACCTTGGCTATACCATAATAATCATCTACATTTTCTGGAGTTAATACAGAATTTATTTTAAACATAATATTATTGGCTTTAAGTAAATTCATAGCATTTGTAACTTGTGTAAATCCATTTGGATTTTTACATAACTTGTCATAAATTTCATTAGAAGATCCATAAAGAGATATATTTAATCTTCTAGGAGGATTTTCCTTAAGCCAGCTTACTACTTCCTCATCAATTAAAGTTCCATTAGTATTTATACATATATAAACACCTAGACTTTGTAGTTTTAAATACAATTCTTTAAAATTTTTATATAAAAACGGCTCTCCTCCAGTTATTAATACAAATAATAATCCTTCATTCATCGCCTTTTTAGTTAAATTCACCCAAAAATCTATATCTAAAAGACCACCATTTTCTTGAACTTCTTTCTTCTTTTGAACTATATAGCACATCTCACAGTTCATATTGCAAATAGGTGAAATTTCATAAGTTGCACAAAATGGTATCTTTTTTAAATCTGCTTTGTTTAAAAGATACTCTTCAAAAGGTTCGTCAATTATATCTAATATATCCATTTTTTCCTCCTTTTAAATATTATTAATTTATATTTTCATAAATTATAACCTATATACTTAATTTAATAATATATATTGAAAAAAAAATCATTGAAATAGAAATATATTTCAATGATTTTTTATTTTATTAATATTTGTTGACATTATTAACTTGTAGCAACATTACTTGCATCTGTAACACCAGCAACCATACAGTGATAATTCTTGTCATGTGTATCAGACCCTTTATTTTTCTTATGTGTTAAAACACCATTTGTTACGTCCCATCCATCAGTATAATCGCGACTACCATTTGTTCTAGTACATAAATAAGCTAATCCTTGTGCTCCATAAAATGTTTTTTGCTTATAGCTTGATGAAGCTTTATTAATTCCAGAAACATATACAGCTCCTCTACTGCATGTGCCTTGTACTAATACATTATGTGTATCATTTTGTGGTCCTCTAAAACATGTAAATTCTACACTTTTTTCACTACAAGTAGCTATTACTTGATTTGTTGAAAATTCTTCAAAAATCATAACTGGTCTTTCATATTTTCTCATAAAACTCTCCCCCTTTTATGATTAAAATTTCATTAGACTCATTGTTCATATTATGTTTAAAGTTTGACTAATAAAATCTCCTCGTCTAAAATTACTTTTTTAAATAATCATACCAACTCTCATCAATTCTGATGTAAAGCCATATACATCATTTCTAGCAGTTTCTTCATCAACATCAAATTCCTTTAAAACCTTCTGAACTATTTCTTCCTCGTCCTTAGAATTATTGATGTTTTCCCATATAAATGCAGCCACTTCATTAACAGTTATCATTCCATTAAAAATCTGAGATGATTTTCCTGTAGCTACAATTATGTATTCATCTGCTATTTTTCTTAGCATAAAATCTTCATTTATTTTCATAAATTTCCTCCACTTGAATAAAACAATGCTCTTAAAATAAATTACAACATTTATACTATATTTTTTATTATCCTATTTTTTTGACTAATTTGTCAACTGATATATACATTTTTTAGTTGGAAATCAAATATAGTCGTTGTATTTCAAATATTTTAATTGTTTTATATAATCTCTGCATCTTTTAATACTTGTAAAAATTCATCTAAATCAGCTTTAGCAACTTCTCTTTCTACTTCATATTCATCTAAAATAAACTCCAAAAGCTCGTCTTCATCTTTGGCTTTTTCGATATTATTCCAAATAAAAACACCAATATCATTTAAACTTGCGATTCCATTAAATGTAGTATCCGCATTTCCAACTGGAACTAATATATTCTCGTCCATAACTTCTCTTAATAAAAATTTCTTTTTTATTTTCATTAAAAATTCTCCTTATCTAAATCATTTTATATAATTCTTCTATGCTATTTAAAAAATATTGTGTCATTTGGCAAATATATGTTGGTACTTTACTATAATCCCCTGTTTCTGATACAACCATAGCTCCACAAACTGTACATACAGATTTATTTTTACATTTCATACATTCAATAGGTAATCTAATTTTCTCTACTTCTTCCAATATATATTTCCATGATTTATCAAATCCATGTTCAAATACATTCATAGTTGGTTCATTCATCATTCCACAAGGAGACATTTCACCTTTCCAATTAATCCAAAATGTGCTTCTTCCAGCTCTACATCGTAAGGGTTCACCTTCTAAAATTTCTTTATCTTCTTGAGATATATAATCAGCAATAGATTTTTTATATTTTTCTGCCTTCAATTTAAAAATATCCTCTGAAAATCTTTCTTTATAGATATTTGCTAAATTTGTGCCTGCCTCTTCAGCGGTAAATCTATCTCCTTGACCAGTCATATTTTCATCTTTTCTAATTGGTGGAAACATATAACTTGTACTTTGAACATATATATTATTTTTTCTACCAAACTCAAATATATCTTTTAAATCATCTATATTATACTGAGTCATACTAGAATTTATTTTCACAGGTATATTAGCTTCCTTAAGTAATTTTATACCTCTAGTAGCTTGATCATAACCATTTGGATTTCCACATAGTCTATAATATGTTTCATTACAGCCTCCATATAATGTTACATTTACTTTATTTGGAGGATCATCTTTTAACCATTCAATTACATTTTCATCAATTAAAGTCGCATTACTATTAATTGATATTATTAATCCCAATTTTTTTAATTCTTTATAGATATATTTAAAATCTTTAACTAAAAAAGGCTCTCCTCCTGTTAAAAGTAAAAATAGCATTCCTTTATCTCTACATATTTTTCCCAATTCAATCCATTGTTCCGCACTTTTTTCTCCACCATATTTTTTTACTTCTTCTGAAGTTTTGCGTATATAACACATCTTACAGTCCATATTACATCTAGGTGTCAATTCAAATGTGCCAGATAAAGGAACATGTTTTTTATTTGCCTTTCTATATAAATAATCCGTATATTTAGGACTTATCATTTCCATCATTAATTACATCACCTTCTAAATATTTATATAAAATATTTACTGAATTTTCATCAGGTAAACATTTTAATTTTATTATCAAAGTAGATTTTATGAGATTTTCTATTAAAGTTGTTGCTTTTTTCATATCATCTTCATTCCATGTATTAACCGCTATTTGAGATAATATAAACTTATATTTTTCTATAATAGACATTTCTTCTATTTTATTTTCCTTTGCTTGTTCTAAAACAACTATAACTTTTAACTTAGCTTCATCATTTTCATATATTCCAGATGAACCACAATACGGTGAACCAAAAACTTGCCACTCATTATCTATATATCGGAGAATACTTCTATCTCCATTAATAATTTCTGCAGATTTAATTTTTTTCCATAAATTTGCTTGAGTTGATTTTCCAACACCTGATGAACCTGAAAATAAAATTGCATAATTATTATATTTTATAAAAGATGAATGTAAAATCATTCCATTATATTTCATTAAAACTTTTTCAAAAGAAAGTAAGTCAAGTAATTTCATAGGCAAAAGGTATGATGCTCTTTTATTAAAATATATATCGGATTTATTGTTTTTATCTACATTATAAATATAAAAACATTCGTCCTCGCTAGGAGATAATCTCAATTTTTCACAATTACCATTATTTATCTTATAAACTTTTCTATTATAATAATTTCTTATTATATTTTTATTTTTATTTTCTATATTGTAATTAATTTCAAAAAAATTAAACATCCAATTTATTTTTTTATTACCATTATCACTTTTAAAGTTTTTAATATATTCATTACAAAACCATTTTTCTTGTCCATTTAATTCTAAATTTAATTTAGCAATTCTTATTATCATATTTCTTCCTTTATAACCTAAATTTACAATAGGTGTTGTAAAATACAACACCTATCTTAAAGTTTTAAATATTTATATTTTTAAGATCCAAAGTATGCTGTTGGATCTATATTTGAGCCATGATAACATATGCCTACATAATCATTAGATTCATTTGGACGAGGATCTTGATTACAATATGAGTTTTCAATAAAAAGAGTTATCGGTTTGTTAGCACTGATATCAATTAAAGTACAATTTGCATTGCCTTCTCCAAAACCTACATCTATTCCACATGGTCCTGCTATAAATTCAGATACCATCAAACTTTCTATGCATATTAAAGGCTTTTTATATTGTTTTTTCATATTTTCACCTCTATTCTACCATCCAAATAATTTATTTAAGAAATCTTTAATAAATTTAATTACAGAATTTTGACTTTCTTGTGAATCTCCTCCAGAACTGTCTCCTTCTTGTGAACCATTACCAGATTCATTATCTGTTGATCCATTTTCTTGTGAATTATCTCCAGATTCACTTCCTGTTGAATTTAAACTCATTCTTTTAACAGTAATTTCATTTGCTTTATTAGTAAGATCTTTATCTACATATATATCATAACTTTGTCCTGATACATCATAAGTTAATTTTAAATTTGTTATAGAAGCTATTGTATCTTTTCCAGAATTATTAGTAATAACAACAGTACCATATACTGAATTATCATCATTAGTAGTCCAATTTATATTAGAAGTTATATTATAATACATATCTGTAGCAGAAGTAAGAGATATATTCTTATCATCCAAACCACTACCAACAACTATATTTGAACTTCCATTTGGAGCCTTTGCACCTATTTGAACAGATTTTGGTTTTTTACTACTTTGTATCTTAAAAGCAACTGATTGAGAATTTTTTAAATAAACTTCATTATTTGGACCTTTATTAGTATAATCTATAATACTAGTAGTTGTACCTACTGTTTCAACAAATACTGCTCCAGATGTTACACTTTCTTCATTAAAATCTCCAGATTTAATTAATAAATGACGTATCTTTTTAATAATAGCATTTGCTTCATTATCTTTTTGATATTGAGCATTTGCAGTTTCATCATTCATAACTGGATTATAAATACGTATTGCATCAAGATAGAAAATCACACCTTCTGTAGCAGTTATTTTAACTGTATATGTTGAATATTGGCTAGTTTTCCAACTAATAACTGGAATTTGATATAAATCTCCACCTTCATCTAAATATACTGTATTTATATTTCTAATTACAGCAGGTTCTCCTTCTACTTTACTACCATTATAGATTTCATATTGTACTAATCCAGTAGTATTATTAGTTCTACCTATTAAATCAAATCCAGTTCCTGTAAAAGTAAATGTTGCTGATGCTTCTCCATCACCAGTAGTTACTTTAGCTGATCCATTACTAAGTTTTGTATCATTTGCATATGAATCATCACTACCATATTGATGTCCATCACTATCAGATACATCTTTATTATCTTGCTTATCTTCTGGTGTTGTTCCATCTGTTTCATCTACTTCTGCCCAAGATCCACTGTATACTATACCATTAGTTGTATTATCATCTTTTGTATTACCAAAATTATCTTCATAGTATACTGTTGTAGCTGGTATAACTTTTACAGTTTGATATCTATAAGAAGTTATTGTACTACCTTTACCATCAGGTGTTTCGTCTTTTGCTGAATAATAAAATTGATCTACTGAATCCATATATTTAGTTGGTGTATATGTTACAACTGATTTATCCGCAGCTACACTTATGTTAGCTTGTTGTGTAGATATAGTATTTACAAAATCATCTTTTATTTTATCTGTAAATCCTTCTCCTAAAGTTGTATCTCCTAAATTAGTATCTATAGTTGCAATAGAATCTAAAGTTGCATTTAAAACTCTATCATTTTTCATTACATCTATATCTATTGATTTACCGTAGTCAATTACTATACTATCTGGAATCAATGTAGTTTTATTTTTTACACCAAATGCTACATAAGAATTTGTATATCCTTCATCATGTTGATAAACATTTGTACTACTTCCATTTTCCCCTGCTCCTAAAGAACCTTCTGGAATAGTTTCAGTTATTGTACAACTACCTTCACCATTACTAGTTGCATTAGCTGTATATATAGTATTATCTATATATAACTCATATCCTTCTGGAACAAGTTTGCTTGATTCAATGCTAGCACTAACTTGAGTACTATTATTCCAGTTAAATTCCTTTTGTTGTGGTTTTCCTATAGTAACACGCTCAGTAAATGGTACTTCTTTCCCTCTTGAATTTACAGGTTGACCTTTTTCATTAACTAAATAAAATTCATAGTTAACAACAGCTGAACCCCAAGGCATTTTAGGTTTTGTAAATTCTCTTGTTATATTATTTCCTAAATAATTCTTATATGTAATAGTCGCTTTTTCATTAGTATCGTATAAACCATCACCACGTTGACCTTCCATAGAACCTTTTAGGTATACATAATAACTAAGTGCAATATCTTGTTCTGTTATATCACCTATAGTCCATACAAATGTTTTTGTACTTACTGTATATGTAAATGTACTTGCAGTTATTACACCATTGTTAAGTATATTGGTCGTTCCATTACCAATCTTATCTGAATATGCTTCTGTACCATCTTCACTAAATGTAACAGTTTCAAGAACTCGTTTACTGTCTTTTCTTGTTCCTATATCATCCATATCACATTTTCCTGCATTATGATCTGCATGAGTATATGTATCATATGCAGTTACTGTTATTGTAGGATCGTAAGATAATTCACCTTTGCCATTTGGTAAAGTTTTTGTTGTTTTTAATTCAAAAGATCCACCTATTATATCTGTAACTGTTGCTTCAGTACCAGCTTTTTTAATTGATGCTGCTATTTTATCAAATGCTTCTTGTAAAAGAGTCTCATTTGTTGCATTTATATAATAGTCATTTGCTCCTGAAGATATTTTTTTCAATACATCAGCTGCTTGAGTAGTAGTAAAACCATTATTAGTTTGTCCACCAAAATCCATTCCAAAGCCTATTGAATAAACTTTAGTTTTTGAATTTTTTTTAGCAGTTTCTGCTCCTTCTAAATCATTATTATTTACATAATCTACAAGTCCATCAATATTGTTGTGATTACTTACATCATTATAATTAGATGGCGCTCCATCTGTCATAAATACAATATATTTATCTCTATTAGGATCTGATTTTTCTAATATGTCATTTGCTTTCTCGAATGCATATGTATAATCAGTTCCATAATTTGTTGTTGATTCAGTCCAAGCATCTATAGTATCTTTAATATCTTTTTTAGAAGTCGCATTTTTTAATGGATATATAACATCATTACCAAGACCCTCTTCACCATAAATATGAGTGCCACCATTTTTATCGCCATATCCTGCAAATGTAACAAGTGCTATACGATTATTAGAGTCTGTACCATCACTATTAGTTAATACTTTTTCTACGAAACTTTTTGCTGATTTTTTAGCCTCTGCTAATTTAGTGTCTTCACTACTACTACTTATTTTATCATTCATACTAGTTGATACGTCGAATAATAAAACTACGTCAACACCTTTTTTAACTGGAACACCTGTAGTACTAAGTTCAACTTTTGCTACACCTGTTCCATTAAAATCATTACTTGTAGCAGTTTTATTTATTCTAACACTACCTTTAGCCGGATATTCTGGTATATCCCCTTCATTTGTTTCATCGTCTGAATAAAGTTTATCATCTGGAGCTAATACACCTATATATTTATAATAAACAGTTATTTCAGCATCACCATTTACTTTTATTTGATTAGCAGTACCTTTATTAGAACCTTGATATTCTATTTTTTGTATTTTATAATCCTCTAAACTACCCCATTCACTAGGTAATGAATCATTAATATTAACAGTGTCTCCTGATTTAACTTCTTTTTTAACTGGGTCAGCAGTTTTTTCAGCTAATTTATAGTTAATAGTTAGCGTAACTTTACTTTGTACTTTTTTGTAAAAAGTAAATGAAGTTGAATTTGCTGCCTTTTCATCTTCGTTTCCTGTAAATTCATTGTCATATGTTATAGCATAATCTGTACCATCTCCAAATAATGACCATCTTTCTCTATATATTTTACCATCTGAAGTTACAGTAAAACCACTATCTTCAGAGCCTATACTAATACTATCGCTACTTACTTTCAGTCTATTATTAGAAGTAACTTTATCAGTTTCAAAAAAATATTTACCACTATTTTTAGTAACCTTCCATATACTTCCATCAGGAACCTCAGTTAACTTATCAGCTTCTGTTATTGAACTTTCTTTAAGTTTTCCACTTGAATCAGCTACAAGTGCATGCGTTCCATAGGTAATTAATACTTCATCTCCAGTAACTAATGTAGTAGGATCGCTTACCTTTTCATACACAGTTGTTACACTTGAAGCATCCCCAACCTCAATAACACTTTCTTCAGCATGTGATACAAATCCATTTAACGGAATCATAGTAATCGCCATTACGAACGATACAAACACCGCCAAAAACTTATTTAAATTTTTTCTCACCTTATTTTCTCCTCCTTTCAATTATTCATGTCTATCTATTAAAAATATTCTATCCCCCTTTTCAATATTTTTGACAGACTATATTAAATAATTTTTTTATAAATAATCAACATTTAAAATTGAGTATTTAACTTTTTAATAAGCATCCACCATCAATATCTCACTAGAATTCTTAGAAAAATGACTTGTCTTTTCCTCAACTTTTGCTCTAGCTTTAACATTTTCAAATTTAACTCTATATGTAATACCGCCTAAGTAAGCTCCTCCTTCTTGGAAGTATTTATAATACACATATACAGTTCCTAAATCTTTGCCTGAGATGTTTTTTATCCCTATTATTCCGTCTTCTTGTTTTGTGATTTTTATTTTGTCTTCTAATAGTGACATATTGTCTAGTTTTGCTTGTATTGAATCAACATATTTGTACTCGTCACCTTTATTAAATTCGATTTTTCCTGTAGATTCCATAACTAAAGTCGATGTTTTTGGAGGTAAGTTTGTAACTTTAAATACTGCATCTTTTTCTCCATTTATTTTGATATTTATTTCTGCATATTGTACTACTTCCTTTGAATCATTTTTTACTAGCAATGATAGTACATTTGCTACAGGTTTATCGCTACCATCTTCAATAAATTGTCCAGTATATTGTCCTATATTTTGAATCAATAAATCTGTTTTTTCTACTTTATATGGTAATTTAAATCCTCCTACCTCGTCTTTATCTTCATAGTTAAAACCTGCTATTTTATCTACTTTTACAGAATTTTCTGTAGGTTTTTTAACTTCTCCAGTTTCTATATTTGTAGTTTGATTACTTTTATTAACAAAAAATACAATTCCTATTATTAATACAAACACAACTACAATTAAACCAATCTTTTTTTTATTCATAAAAATCCCCCTCTCATTAACATTAAATTTTAAGTTAATGCATCTAATTTTATTATAAATTATATATAACAAATAAAAAATTTACTTATTATTTAATTTTTTACACAATTTTTATTCACCATAATAAGTGTACATAAAAACACCTACAACCGTGACTTGCCCATATTTTCTTAAATTGTGTTGAATAATCTCTAATCTAGTTGGATATAATACAGATATAAAACTTATTATTGAAATGATACTTGACTGTATATAAAATTCCCTCACAATTTAAACATATAATAGACAAGTTTACAATATATTTGTTCAATACATAATTAAATATATTGAAACCATTTTTTTAATAATTAATAATTCCCGAATATCTAACAAAATTTACTTTTAATTTATCAAAATATCGCTTCCCTCTTTAAGCTTATAATTTATTTTTTTATTTATTCTTTTATTATATACTCTTTTTGTTTATTTTTCCATTATTTCAAATATTTTCATATTAAATTCAATTGTTTTTTGTACCAAATAATACATTTTAGAAGTATTTGCAAAATAAAGTCAATCTATCTTACAAATACTTCTATATTTTATAAAAGTCTATCCTACTAAAACTAACTAATATTTACTTATCGAAGACATATTTTTAGATATAATTATCTTTGTTCAATGTATTATCAACATCACCCCTATTTCTTCTCCTCTTTTCTAATCTTATAAACAATATTTCTAATAGCATTAACAGAAAGTCCCCACTTAAGTGCCAATTCCTTAAAACTACTACCTTTACAATATTCTTCATAAATATGGGAAATATATAATTAACATTTTATAATTTAAGTTTATTTTACATCTCGGAAGTTTTACATATAATTTTATTCCGTTTTTTATTATTTTATAAAATTTTTTAAAATATATTTTATAAAATATATTGCTAAAATTTATTTTAACTACATTTCCATTTAATCTCCTACAATGTTAGTAAGAAAACTGATTAGTTTTCAAAATACAAAGATTCATCCTTATATTATTCATAGCTTTTAATTTACGAAAACTAACTAGTTTTCAAAAATCCCTAAGGAGGTAAGGTTATGGTGGAAAACAAAAAATTGACTATGGTTTTTAAAAACGAAGATGGCAAAAATGTGTCTTTTAGCATTGATGATCCAAGAGATGATGTTACTGAGGCTGAGATAAAAGCTGCCATGGATTTAATCGTTGAAAAAAACATATTTAAGAAAAACGGATTTGCTTTAGTTTCTGTAGTTGAGGCAAAAATCATAAATACTCAAACTAATGAGTATGACTTAGTAGTTTAATAAAAAGGAGGTCAAAATATGGCTGTAGTAGTAACTGAAAATTTATCTTCATTAAAAATATATTTAGACAAGGGGTTAGACCTTGATTCTAATCAAATAGTAACAACTAAAACTTTTGGAAATATAGACCCAGCGGCAGAAAACCAAGCTCTAATGGATGTAGCCAAAGCTTTAGTAGGATTACAACAACATACACTTTATAAAGTAGTAAGACTAGACAACAGCGGTTTATCCGAATAATCAAAGCATCAGTCTATATCTACAGTTAAAACTAGGTCACAGCAGTCAATCATCACATGCTTAGACTACTAAGCACAATTACTGTTGTGGCCTAGCCTTATAGGAAGTGATTATATATGGAAATATTTGAAACTCTGATAGCTAATGTTGGGTTCCCAGTTGCCGTATCTATATATCTTCTAATAAGAATAGAAGGCAAACTAGAATCTCTAACTTGTAGTATTAATGAGCTTTCGAAAAACATCATTAATATCAAGTAATAGATGCTATCTCCCCCTAAGCATCTAAAGCCTCCCTCGAAATTTCGAGGGAGTTCTAATTTCAATTCTTCTAAATTATGCACAATTTATTTAGATCTTATACAAAATTTTTTAGAATTTATAACTTTATTTTTAAAACAAATTTTTTTAGAATTTATAGCTTTATTTTTTATATCAAATATCTTTTATTAATATTTTAACTTCTAAGTTACATCTCAAAAGTCTTAAAAATAATTATTTTTAGTTAGGAGTGTGTACTATGAAATTTACGATTCATGGATTTTCGCAAGAGGCGGCTTTAAATTTAGGTTTGGATAATGACGATTTACTACTTCTTAGATGGTTTGTAGACTTCAAGGATTCAGGCAGAATGATTCACAAAATAATAGATGATAAAAATTATTACTGGGTAAACTACAAAAAAGTTGTAGAGGCATTACCTCTACTTTGTCTGAAAAAAGATTCCATATATAGAAAATTCAAGAAAATGGCAGACTGCGGCGTTCTAACAAGAATCACAGTCAGAATCGCCGGCACATTCTCATTTTATGCAATCGGCAAAAACTACGAGCTTTTGATCTTCAACGGAAATTACAACCAACCTAAATCAAAAGGTCAAATTATACCACTATCTAAAGCCGAGCCAGAACATCATCACAATTTTGTTGAACAAAATTTCATAGCAAATGATAATAACAATACTAATACAACTTATCACAATTTCATTGAACAAAACTACAATGCAAATAATAACAGCAGTAACCACACAGTTCATCACAATTTCGTTGAACAGAGTTTTAGTGCTACAAATAAGGATTATTCATCACAAGAAATTTTTGACAAAAATTCTTCATCACCAAATTATGCAAATTTTGAATCAAGAAATTTTCCAGAGCCATATGTAAAAATTTCCACTAACTCTGAAAATTTTCCGACTGACTTTGATGAAACTCCTGACCAAAAAATTAGTCCATCAAATTATTCCAAAAAAATAAATAAAAACCTTGTTGATACATCTGTCGAGTATCAACTTGGAGCTTTTTTCTTTGCCAAAATCCAAGAGCTAAATCCAAAGTTCAAGACACCGAACTTAGTTAAGTGGAGCAAGGAATTTTATAAGCTTTTAAAAATCGATAACCGCAGCCTAAAAGAAATTCAACAGCTTATCGACTGGATTTTTACGCCTGGAAATTTCTGGAGTTGCCAAATCCTAAGCCCTGCAAAGCTTAGAAGTAAGTTTGATGAGCTTGTAATTAGAATGGACTTTGACGAAAAAAGATTTTGCAAAAATAGCCACACTAGATTTAAAGCCGGCTCTACTAAATACGATTTAGCTGGTTTTGAAGTAATCAATGATTTTTAAAATTAAATAGGAGGCACCACTATGAATTTTTACAACCTACATGCTGAGCAAAGTATTTTAGGTTCTATTTTGCTAGATCCAAATTCTATGTTTGAAGGCAATGAGATAAATTTTTCTGCCAACGATTTTTACTATCCAACGCATAATATCATCTACTCTGCCATGAAAAAATTATCAAATTGCTATGTTGAAATAGATATGGTAACTCTGTCAAACGAGCTAAAAAACATAGATAAACTAAATGAAATCGGAGGAATTTCATACTTAACGAGCCTTGTAACAATAGTTCCTACAAGCGATAACATCATCTACTACATGAAAATCGTCAAAGAACTTGCTCTAAAAAGGACTCTATTTAATATGCTCAAAGAAACAGAAAAAAGCATTTTAAACCTTGATAAAGATGAGCTTGTGAAATTTTCAGAGGACTGGAAAGATGTGATTTTTAATTCAGGAAATGTAGAAGATTTGTACATCGACGCCTCTACAATTTCAAGAACACTTGAATTTGATGGTGCAATACAAACAGGCTTTAACTACATAGATGCACTTTTTAGTGGAGGACTTAACTTCGGCTCTCTGACAATTTTGACAGGAGAACCTGGAAGCGGAAAAAGTACTATTTTAAATCAACTAATCGCCAATTCTCTAACTACTGGTAACTCTAGCTTTATCTACTCTGGAGAGCTTACATACCAAATGCTCATGAACTGGTTTACAAAAACTGTAGCAAATGAAGAAGATCTCATAAAATGCCAAGATCGATTTGGAATAAATTTTAAAGTTTCCGATGACTGTTGGAATATGATATGCGATTGGGTTAAAGATAAATTTTTCATATATTCAAAAGATGCACGAGCCGACGAAAGAAATCTAACAAGCGTAATCGAATACCTAGCAACTAAAAAAAGCACAAAGCTTTTTGTGCTAGATAACTTGATGACACTTGACTGCTACAAAGGCTACGAAAAATATGAACAACAAATAACTATGGTAAAATCCTTAAAAAACTTAGCCAAAAAACATAGCATAGCAATAATTTTAGTAGCTCATCCTAATAAAAGCTCCAAAACCTACTCAGAATCTCACATATTTGAAATAGCAGGAGCCAGTGAAATAGGAAACTTAGCAGACTATATCCTAAAAACAGTAAGAGATGACGATAAAGAAATAACAAGACTACTCGTCCTAAAAAATAGATTGACAGGATTTCAAAGAAAAAACCTAATTTTAAGATTTGACCCAGTTAGAAAGAGATTTTTCTCATCAGGAGAACGAGAACTTATAAAAGACTACGGCTACAAGCCAAAGCCAGAACAATTTAAATTATTTTAATTGGCCATATATAACATATTTTTAAGACACTAATACTCTGTTTTACTATTTTGTGATGAAATTATAAGACTTATTTAATCACAAAATTATATAACAGATTATAAATGCTATTATTAAAGGAGGTATCTCTATGAATCATATTATATTAATAGGTAGATTAACTGCCGATCCTGAGCTTAAATTTATAAACACAGGAGTTGCGATATCAAAATTTACTATCGCTATAAACAGAGGCTATAAAAAAGATAGCAATGTCGTTACAGATTTTATTCCAATTGAGGTTTGGGGCAAAAAAGGTGAATACTGCGCAACTTATATGGAAAAAGGCTGCTTAGTTGCTATTGAAGGAAGTCTGCACATAGACAGATACACTGATAATTTGGGCCAAAGCAAAAGCTATGCCAAAATCTCCGCCACTTCTGTTATGAAATTAAACAGCAGTAAAAATAGTGTAAGTAATACTTCAACTAATACTTCAGTTGATGAAAATACTAATACTTCTCTTGATACAAATACTACTACTTCACCTGATATAAGTACCAACACTTCTCTTGATGCAAGTTCTAGTACTTTAGATAATACAGGTAGTAGCAATTTTTCAGCTGTAAATGATGATGAACTTCCATTTTGAAGGTTATTTTTTCTAAAGATAACCCTAAAAATACTTAAAGTCAAAAAATGGATAAAATTTATATATGCTAGAATTCACGAAATACTAAAAAACATATTTCATTGGGGTAGAAAAACTATATAAAAATTGAGGAGGTCTTTTATGTTAAGCAAACCACCTGTTATTGAAAAATGGCAAAAGAAAAATAAATTTGGCAGACCTGGTACTGCTCTTAGTGCTAAAAAAATCGCCATCCACTATACTGGACAGGCTGATGTACCTGGGTACAAAACAGTTTCTTATTTTAATAATGTAGTCGCTAACGGTTATAAATTAAACGGAAAATTTGTGTACGCTTCTAGCCATTATGTTATAGATTTAGACGGCACTATTTACCAATTAATCCCAACCACTGAGATCTGCTATGCCACAAATAGTGCAAATTCCTACGCAATTGCTATAGAGGTTGCAACTACTGGAGCAGACAATCATTACACAGACAAAACATATAAAAGTATGGTTTGGCTATGTGCTTGGCTTTGTCAATACAAAGGCCTTGATTGCCAAAAAGACATCATAACTCACACAGATGTTGTTGGTAAAAATTACAAACTATGCCCAATCTACATGGTCAAAAATCCAGACAAAATGAATCAATTTAAACTAGACTGCCACAACCTAAAGTCAGGAAAAACTACAATTAGCAATATAGTAAACTGCACCGCCGATATTACAAATAATCATATTAATTCAAACGAGAATCAAGTAAATTCTACCAATAATTTAAATGAGACAAATTCATCTCATATCCCCAAAATGATTCGAATCATCCAAGATGTAAATTATAGAAGTAGACCAGACTTTGAACCTTCAAGCGTCATCGGCGTGGCTAAATCCGGGCAAGTATTTACAGTAGCTGCACTTATCAAAAGAACTGGAACTGATATGTATAAGCTTAAATCAGGCTGCTATATAACTACTAGCAAAAAATATGTTGAGGAATATATCTCTAAAAAATAAATCAATTTAAGCTATTGTTGTATAATAAAAAATATTATTTCTATAATTTAATAGAATTATTAAGAATATAAATTTCAAAAGCCCTCCTACTAATATTAGGAGAGCTTTTTTTATAAAGTTAACTATATATCTTTATCGTATTCAAATTTATCGAAGTCTATTCCTTTTTATATAACTGCTCATTTTCTAGGAATATATATTCATAGTCATTCACATTATCTATTACTACTGAATATCTTTCGCTATCTACATTGTATAGATGAACTTTATTTGCTTTTATATAGGCTATTGATTCAGAGCTTGCCACAAAAGAGTCAACTTTTTCAGCTATTTTATCGTCTCCTATAAATAATTGACCTTTGTCATTTAAATATACAAATTCGTCATCGTCTATTTCTGTGAAATATCTTTTTTCAGCATCTTTTAATGTGTCTATTTTTTGAGCTTTTTTATCATTTTCTTTGTAGAATAATTCATTATTTTCGTTTACGAAAAGAAGTCCATCTTCAGTAGTTTTCATAAGAACATCTACCATAAAATTTACATTTGATGCTATTTGACTAGTTCCTTTTTTAGTTAAATCTTTTTCATTTAAATTTCCTTCTAAATCTGTGAAGTAAATCTTATTGTCTCTTCTTATATATTCACATACATATTCTGAAATTTTCACTGTATTTTTTCCATCATAGTAATATAAATCGCCTGCAGAAGCATCATTATATTTTTTATCAGAATATAAAAATGCTACTGTTCCATCGTTATATATTTGGTAATTTTCGACATAATTATTATCAAAAATTTCTTTATACTTTTTGTCTCCTACATTTTTTATATATAGAGCTGATTTATTGCTGCCTTCTGATGAAGAATAGCTAAATACTACAGTTTTGCCATTTTTAGATGCTCTATATTCAATTACATTTTTGCATATTATTTCATCTTTACCATCATTATATAATCTTAAATTGCCTTCAACATCTCTATAATATAAGTATTTTCCATCATCGCTTAATTCATAAGCATATAAATACATATCGTCTGTATTTAATACATGTGTTTTGCCTTTGCTATCTTTTATAGCTAACTTATTGTCTAAATTATAATAAGCAACTACACCTTTATCCCTAAGCTCAAACCCAAGCTCTGAAGCTATATTATTTACTAAAGTTTCGCTTTTTCCTTGTCTGTTGTATTTTAGTAAGCTATAATTTTTATCAATTAAAAATATGTCATTTTCATCTTCTAAATAATAATATTTGTCATTTAAAAATTTTGTTTCATCTGGCTTTGAAACACTTGATGCTATTTTTTTAATATCTTTGCCAGCATACTTTGCATATACATCATAAAACTCTGATCCTGCCTTATCACTAGCAAACATTACTAAAGTACTGTCCTTATCATCATCATCGTCAATATCATTGTCAATATTTTCGTCAGTACTTACATTTGGAGGACTACTGCTGCTAGGTTCTTTATCTTTGTCATTTGAAGATTTACAACCAACTGCAGCTAATATAAGAAAAACCATCATACATAATATACATAATCTTTTTTTCATTTTACTCCCCCCATTTTTAATCACTTAATATAAAATATTTCCTTTTTATAAAATTTTTATACTATATTTTATAATTATTTTATCATATTTTAGTCAGATTTAAGATTACAAGTAAATTACAAGAGATTACAATATTATTACAAATTACTATTATATACTCAAATTCACAATTGGTTTAAATTGCGTACTTATTGGTATTAAAAAAGACTAGAATTTAATCTAGCCTAATTCTTTTTTAATCTTGATTTTATCCCCCAATATAGCATTGATAAAAATGGATATGCATAATCATAATACCAATTTTCGTCTTTTAATGATTTTCCTGTTATCTTTTTATATTCTCGTATTGCTTTTCTTAATTTTTTTCTTAAAAGTTTTTCATATTTCTTCATTTGTGGATTAGTTTCTTTTAAGCATTTCAATTCTTTGAATATAGTAAGCATATAAACATAACTTGCTGTGTAAAGTGCTTTGTCATAATGATTATCTTTCATAAACTGAACTTGATTTTGTGTTGCTGTAATAGCTTCAAGTCTTTCAGGTTTCCATTTTGAATTATATATACCATTTAGATTTATTGTATAAAAATATAATGGTATATTTATAACTGAAACCTTTTTAGCATCAAAAAGCACTTTATAAAATGTATGTGCATCCTCCATTATTTTTCCTACTGGAAATCTATGCTTTTTAAATAAATCAGTTTTATAAAGTTTTGCCCAAATATTATTTGTTATTCTAGGAAATGATACATATACATTTTCAGGACTCAGTATTTGTGAATCTATACATTTTTCTAAAGATATTTCATCTGTTTTTGTTGTATAATCACACATAACTAAATCTGTCTTATCTTTATTTGATATATCAAATAAAATTTCTAAAAATTTTTGGTTTATATAATCATCACTATCAACAAAACAAATCCAATCGCAATCTGTATTATTACATACATAGTCTATCCCAGTATTTCTCGCTACTGAAACACCTTCATTTTTTTGATGAATAACATGGATTCTACAATCATTTTCTGCATATGAATCACACATTGCGCCACTTTTATCTGTACTTCCGTCATCAACTAAAATTAATTTAAAATCATTATAAGTTTGATAAAGTATACTATTTACACATTTATCTAAATATTTTTCTACATTGTAAACAGGAACAATAACTGCAATATTTTTCATTTTTTACTCCCTCCTATATAAACAGTATACCATAATTAATTTTATTATATATTAATATTAATCCCATTCACCATACTGTATAGTATGAATTTCGAGTGGCTTCTTCCTGTAAAATAAATTCCTTGTGAAGTATATGATGTATTAAGAGAACTTTGGTCACCATTAATCATGTCGTCAGCAGTCAATTCTTGTGATGCTTCAAATACAATATTACCATCTGTATCTTCTTGCTTAAAATACAATGAAAATACATCATTTCTACAGATAACTTTAAAAGTTTCTATACAAGGATATGTTCTTAATGAAACGTCACCTATTGTATCCCATAGTTTATAAGAACTTCCTATTTGTAGTCCACAATATCGGTTATTAACATAAGCCTTAACAGCATTTAAAGTTGAATTAACTAAATATACACTATCTGGAATATTTTCTCCAAATGAATTTTCATCTGTAGTTTTAATTTCTATAGCATAATTATTTTTTATAGGAATAAATGATATAACCGTTTGATTACCTGTTATTTTTTGAACTGTATTTCCGAAAGAATCAGTTGACATTTCAAATGTTTCACCATTTACAACTTCCTTAAATGGACTATTTGTATCGTTAAATAATGTTGTGTTTTCGTTAGCATTATATTGAGCTGTCCATAATATAACATCACTTGGAACATCTGGAGTAGTTATTCCACTACCTTCAATTTTTGATAACGCATATTTTATAGATAATATATCTTCTAATAATTCATTTTTTGTAGAAGTAATTATGCTTTTTATATCGCTTTTTTGAGTTGCTAATCGGTTAGCAATTTCTTTACCTGAAAAAGTAAATGCAGATGAATCTAAACTATTATTTATTTTTATATTTATTTTTCCTAGACAACCTCTTACAAAATGATAATTATTATTTTCTATATTAGGTATAGTAGCTATTCTATCCATATATACAATTAATATATCTTTTGTTTTACTGTTATATGCCAAACAAGGAGCATGAAAATCTTGAGCAGAATTATTACTACCATTAGCATATAATACAACACCTAAATTTGTAAAATTATCATTTTTTGCATCTTCTATAGTTGCTACATAGTGAAACATAGCGCCATCTTTACCTGTTCTTGTATTATCACTATTAGTATTATTTCCAGTATGATACCATCTTGATGTTGTAAACACCTCAACAATACCATCATGTACTATACCAGTAGCATTACTTGCATTCATATTATCTATAGTAGTTGATTCAACTATTTTACTCCATGTAGAACCATAATCTGCAGAATAAGTTATTAAAGCATGATCTGAATCTCCGCTAAATTCACTACCTGCTCCACCACCATTTTTTCTACCGATTGCCATAACGTAGCCATGCTCTAATTCGATAAATTCCCATTCTGCTACATATGAACCAAAAGCAAGTCCATAACCACCATCTATAGTAGCTTGTGTTAATGTTATAAGTTTATCATCACTATATTTTATTCCACTTCCCTTAGAAGTACTAGATACTAAAATTCTTCCATTTGATAATTCAGTCTGTTTATACCCTGTTCCTCCACCTCTTGAGTTCGGTGTTTTTACCCATGTCTTTCCATAATCAGTTGAAGTATATCTATCATTTATATAGTTTGTTGTATCATCTAAATAACTGCCATATACATAAGTTCCATCTTCTAATATTATAAAAGATGCACCTTCCATTAAGTCAGTAGTTATGTCTGTTTCTCCATCACTATCTAACATAACTATAGGCACTAATTCTTCTACTTCAAAAGTATCAGCATTAATTATAGCTCTATATATTGTATCTTGAGAATCTCCATTGCTTTCATCTGTATGTCCTCCTCTAGCCCATAATAAATTAATATATTTATTTATGTTTTTATCATATCTTAATGCACCAGAACACCATGTAACATAATTAAAATTATCTGGTCTATCGAATAAAGTTCCTAAAGGCTGTGTGTCATAATTCTCTACTTTTTCAGTTATAGGATTTTCAGCAAGATACTTATTTACTGCTGTACTTATTTGCTCATCAGTAGGTTGTCCTACATTCTCCATTTGGTTCGCAATATTTTCAAATTGTGAAGTTTTTTCATAATTAAAGATGAAAAATTTTCCATCCATACTTCTTTATTTTTTCATACAAGTCTATCATTTGTATTCATAATTTTAAAAACCATATTATTGTCATTTATTCAATATTTTGTTTAGAAATTGAATATAGAAAAATAACTCTATAACATATCCATTTAAAAAAGGTGTGATTATTTTCCCGAATCATCACACCTTTTTTGTTATATAATTTTGTGATAAATTTAAACTTCAGATTTTTATTTCAAATTTATAAATTATATTTTTATTTTAATGTACTGAGTTTGAAATAAATCTTCATCTTCACTATATTTATTTAAATAACGATATGCATCGTGAATAATATTTCTAATTTGTCTTTCCCCTATATCATAGCCCTCTGCAATCTGTTTTACAGACATGCCTTTGCTATATTGATCTATTATGTTGACGTTTCTCTTAAATTTTTCCAAAGATGACTTTTGATTCATATAAACATATCCACAACCTAGTTGTATACTAAGATAAACATACAATATCCAATTTACCATATCAAAATTTTGATTCTTTTGCTTTTCAATATAAGCTCTTAAGTATGAATAAAATGGTAAAATTTTCTTATCTACCTCAAAATCTACAATAATCCTTTCTATGTTTATATTGTCCATAAAAATACCCCCTCTGGTAAGTTTCTTAATAAATCTATAGCTAGATATTAGTCCTTTAGCTTTTACTATACCCTCTAATAAAACAATACTACATCTATAGTTAATTATAAGAAAACATTTTTAGTTAATAGTAAGATTTTTTAACAATTTACTATTTAATATGATAGTAAAACATGTGTATTTAAATTACAATAATTTTATTTCTACATATTTTTCTATACCTATTATCATTTTCTTAGTCAAATATAGTATTATATGTTTTTTTATATAGAAACTTGTAACAATTTACAATATATTGTTTTTTTATTCTGTAGATTATTAATGAAAAAAATAGAACTTTCACTAAAAATTTTTGGGTAAATTTATGTTTTTTATTAAAATTTATGTACAAACTCCAAATTTTCTAAAGACAATCATCCGAATCATTTAAATTATAAAAAGATCTATTTCTTCTTCTATGATAATTATTTAAATCATCCCTATTATTATTAAATTCATGATCGTCATAATTAAACTTATCTTCCTTTAATGTTTTTTCAAGGACTAAATTTACTCTCTTAGTCGTATCTATAATTTCAGAAAGTAATTCTTTGTCAGCTGATTCATTTTGGTGTACAAGCCTATTTCTGTGAGAAACAATATGGATAATTTTCCCATAATAATTACGACTTATTGCACCCTTGTCACACAAATACTCTACCTTTCTATTTATGCTCATAAGTTTTAAATCCTTGATATTACGTGGCATACCACTTCTAGTATAAGGGTTATATTTTAAATATATCCTATCTATCAAATCACACATAATAGCAAATTCATCAAGAAAATCCTTAACATTAAAATTATACACAGTCGCATAATTTTCACTAAAGATTTCGCTATCAGACTCACTTATATCGACCTTGTCCAAATTGTCTATAGCCTTATCAATTTGAGGTTTTATTTCGTCAATTATCTCCCTAACTTGATTATAATCTGCCCTGATAAATTGATTGTTGTGAGCAATCTTACATCTATAATTATAAAGCTCCGTCCACTTTTTCTTCAGCTGCTCACCTTCAAGCTCCATAACACCATTAAAAATCCTATCCCAATTGTTCATCTTCAAAAACGGCTGTAAATCCTCAATAGTGAAGACCTTCTTAGTTTGATTTTGTGTATTGCTTTGATTTCCTGCATTATGTCGGTTTTCTCCGCTATCATTGTCATCATCATTCTCTTTAGTTTGCTCCTTGATAAATTCATTTAAATCCTGCGTCACAAACTCATCAAACAGAAAATTTGATAGCTGAGAAAAATTAAGCTTATACAACATCTCTTCATTTTTATTTTTCTTAGAAAAATTCTGTAACTTTTCAGGAGTATTTTCCTTCTCCCAATTTGTTCCAATATTTATCACCATAAACTTAGTTATAAGCTTTCTCATAGAATTTTCTATATCATAAATCAACGGATAAGCAAGCTTCGAATAAAAAAAACTCACATCATCCCAGATAGTCTGCACCCTAAAAGCCACCTTGAACACTATGCTTTTGATCTGTGAAAGCAGCTCCTCATATATCCTAATCTGCTCATCCTGCTCAGGAGTAACCTGATTTGATAAATCAGTTATATTCGCAGTAATCGCTATGTGGAAATATATGTAATCAGACTTCTTGCCTAGGTATTTTTTGTTCTCATAGGAATAGGTTTTTTCTTTGTATTTTATAGTTTTTTTAACTACTTTTATGTCTGGATTTATCATTAATAGATTTGCAAAGGACTTCTCGTCTTTGCAGATGTTTTGTGTGTCGTCTATTGAGATTAAGTACTCTGTTTTCATAGTTGACATGTGAGGGTCTCCTTTTTTTGGGTTTTATTTATATTATATAATAGGTTGGAATCTATAATTGATAAGTATTCTATTTTTTATAAAATTTTTATAAAATTTTTATATTTTTTGACTATATTAAATACGATATGCTATATTTAAAATATATAATAAATCTTCGTATTATATAAATTTATTTTTTAGGAGAAAATTATGTTAGAATATTTTAAAGCTGATTACTATAGAATGACTGGAGAAAAATTTAATTTAAAATCTATCCCTTTTATTTTTATAAAACATAATTTAAAATATATGTTTTATTTCAGAATAGCTCAAAGTACAGATACAAAACTAATAAAAAAATTAATACGATTAAGACTTTATCTATTAGGTCGTAAATATGGAATTGAAATTTTACCAACTACTAAAATTGGACCTGGATTTTATATAGGTCATCCTTATAATATAACAATAAATCAAGACTCTGTTATTGGAAAAAATGTAAATATAATGAAAGGCGCTACAATAGGTATGGAAAATAGAGGAAAAAGAAGAGGTTGTCCACATATAGGCGATAATGTATATATTGGGATTAATTCTACAATTACAGGTAATATTACTATTGGAAATGATGTTTTAATTTCTCCTAATACCTTTGTCAATGTAGATGTTCCTAATCATTCTATTGTTATAGGAAATCCTTGTAAAATAATATCTAAAGAAAATGCTACTTACAGCTACATAAATTTTTTAGTATAAATGTAATAATCAAAGTACTTCTTTCAAATATTATTTTGAGAAATATTTTTGATATTCATTTTTAATGATGAACATTAAAATTTTCAATTTTACTTGTATTTATACAATACTATAAATTTTAGAACTTACTTTTATACCTATTGAACTCTTAAAAAATAACTAATTTTTTTATTCAAGTCAAATAATTTATATATTTTTATTTTCTAATCCTATCCTTCCAAAATCTCTTTATTCTATTATTCTTAGAAATAACATACAAATATTCAATAGCATTATTAGGAAACCAATCATTAGGATCAACAAATGTTATATATGTACCAGTTGCATAATTTAAACCTGTTAATCTAGCTAATTCTACACCTTCATTTTCTTTATTTATTAATTTTATTCTGTGATCATCTGTCGAAAATCTTTCACATATTCTTCTACTCGAATCTGTAGAACCATCATTTACAAGAATTATTTCTAAATTATCATATGTCTGATTTAATATAGATTTTAAGCATTGTTCTAATTCTTTTTCCTTATTATAAATTGGTAATATTATACTAACCATTTCTCCTCCATTAATAACTTAAACTTTTTTTAGTTAAAAATAAAAAACTTACTAACTATATAATTAAAAATCACAACAAATACACTTGCAATAATCTTTATAACACCGTCATCAAATCCAAGCATTGTTACAAAAACAAATAACATTAAAGTCTCTACTCCTCCAGACATAACCCTCGCTGACACAAACAAGAAAACTTCTTTAACTAATTTCCTTATTTCAAGAGACTTGTCTTCAAATACCCAAAACTTATTAATAATATATATCTTTTATATTTAAAAATCCTAAAAACTATTCCCATTCTACATTTTCTTTTATAACTTTTGCTAGATTACCAACTGCTAAGCATCATATTCTGATAATTCATCCGTTATAATATAAATACTTCTATTTATTTTACTATTTTATAGTATATACTAGGATTAATAGCAAATATAATCCACGAAACTTTTTCTTTTAATGAATAGTTCTTATTCTTTAATAAAATTTTTAATAAGTTCGAAAAATCTTTTCTCAGTATTTTTAGTTTTTTGTTTCTATTATATTCTTTATATAATTCAGGATAGTCATTGAAAAATTTCCATAAATAAATTTTTTGCCACTTATCTTTTAATTGAATTAAATCTTTTTCATAAAAAAATCTAACTCTATCAGAACATGCCAATAAATAATCTGCACTATTTATATTTAATTTTTTATTCATTATGCTTCCTTCTCTTTGTAAATAAAAATGTAATTTTTCTTTGATATAAACTATCTTCTTCGCTTGATATAATAGTCTATGTATTATGTATTCATCCTCATGTATAATTCCTTCTTTAAATTTTACATTATTAAAAAGACTTTTCTTATACAACTTATTCCATGCTACTACATATGTAACCGAATCATTTTCTCCTAATTTATATACTGCTTCTTTATTATTTAAAATTTCTGCTTCTTTATTCAAAACGACTTTATTCGCTAATTCATTTTTATTAAATTCAGACACCTTTTTAAATTCACACATAGATATATCGGCTTTATTTTTTATTATTTGATCGTATAATATCTCATACATTTGTGGATGAATATAATCATCACTATCAACAAATCCTATATACTCACCCTTAGCAATATCTAATCCAGCATTCCTAGCAGAAGACAGTCCTCCATTTTTTTTATTAATTATATATATTCTATCATCTATATTCTTATAATGTTTACATATTTCCAAAGAATTATCTATAGAGCCATCATTAACTAGTATCAATTCAAAGTCCTTAAATGTCTGATTTAATATAGAATCTATACAGTTTTCCAAATACTTTTCAACATTATAAACAGGCACTATTATAGATATCTTTATCATAACTTACTTTCCTCCCAAAACCAATCTGTTTTCTTTATTTTCACATTTCCTTAGTATTAATAATAAAATAATACTTTCCTTAAACTAATTGTTTTATTTCTATTTTTATAATATATTTTTAATATTTACAAATTATTTTTCTATTCAAATCAAAAAGAATTTATTATAAAATTTTATCATTAGTGATTTATTTTGTAATATAGATATCCAAAAGTATAGTTTCTTTTAAATATTCCTTCTAAAATTCTAGCTCTTATCGTATCTTTTTCATACATTTTCCTATAAAACCTATTATTTTTCATATTTATATTGATCTTTAAACTTTTCCAACCTTTATATACTTCTTTACTAATTTTATTTCTATTATTAAATATATAATCTTTTCTCATATAATAATTCTGCATAAAACACATATATTCAAATCGCTCTTTATAGCTATTATATAAATTATTTTTTAATAATTGATTTCTCACAAATTACATAGCTTGTGTTATTTCACAAGTTTTCTCATTAATATTACTATCTAAAGATCCCTCTCTTTTACAATAATAATATAACAGTTTATCTATTATCGTAAACTTAGGATTATACATAGCTAAAGTATAAATAAAAGCTAAATCTTCTCCATATGAAAATCCCCCGGGTAAATCTATTTTATTATCTTTTATAAAATTCATTTTTATTAATTTAGACCACATATTGTGACTAACTCTATTCTCAAAAAGATTCTCTAAAAATTTATTTTCTAAATTCACTTCATTTACACTTATCCAAGGATTTTTCAAATCCCCATTTACATCTTTTATCAAAAAAATCATGGCATACTATATCATAGTCTTTATTTATAGCCTTATTATATAGAACTTCTATAGCATCTAAGGTTATATAATCATCCCCATCAACAAATAGTATATAATCTCCTTTAGCTATTTTTAACCCTGATTTTCTAGCTTCCATAGATCCTTGATTTTCTTTATCAATAACTATAATTCTACTATCCTTCTGCTTAAGTTTATTTATAATATCTAATGTATTATCTGTAGAACCATCATTTATTACTATAATTTCTATATCTTTAAAAGTTTGCATCATACAAGAACTTATACTTCTTTCTATATATTCTTGTATATTATATGCGGGTATAATAACACTAACTTTTACCATGATTTTAAATCCTCTTTTTTCTTAAAAATAATCTATAATCACCAGTTTATGAGATTTATTTTTTTACTATAGATAAATTAGGAAGTTGTATATTCCCCCATTGCTTCTTATTCCATTCAAAATTGTAACTATTAAATTTATCATGTACTACTTCAAATGTACATGCTGGATATACACCATCAATATCTCTATATCCTCCTAATTCACCTATTTCACAAATTACTATTAATAGTTGATACTTTCCTGATACCAAACTGCTTATATCAAACTCCACATCAAATTCTGTATCTATATTGTTTTTACAAGATAACTTTGATTCACAAACAGATGCTGCAATTGGAGTATCATCCATTGTTCTAATTTCAAATCTTAACTGTACATCATTAATATCCTCATAATTTTTCCAATTTAACCTACATTTAAACTTTTCGCCATCATAAAAAATTGGAATATCTTTATCAAGAATAGTTAAATTATTTAATTTAGCTCTTTGTATTTTAGGAAGATATGCTTCCCTTTTAATAATGGATAAATCATTGTTTACAGAACTTTGACTTGCTTTTGAATTTAAATATATACTTACACCTTCATCCACTTCACCATCATATCTAATAGTTCCTTTTTCAAGCACAACAACTCTATTACACAGTTGTTCTATAGTTTGCATATTATGGCTAACATAAAGTATAGTTCTTCCTGATTTTGCAACATCTAGCATCTTCTTTATACATTTTTTTTGAAATTTCATATCTCCAACAGCCAATACTTCATCCATTATTAGTATTTCTGAATCAAGATGAGATGCAACTGAGAATGCAAGTTTTACATACATCCCTGAAGAATATCTCTTAACAGGAGTATCAATAAACTCTCTACACTCAGAAAAATCTATTATAGCTTCAATTTTTTTATCAACTTCTGCTTTAGTCATACCAAGTATAGCTCCATTAAGATATATATTTTCACGACCTGTTAATTCTCCATGAAAACCCGTTCCAACTTCAAGCATACTTGATATACGTCCATTTATTTTTACGCTCCCCTCAGTTGGTGCAGTTACTCTAGATAATATCTTTAGTAATGTGGACTTACCAGCACCATTACCACCAATAATACCTATTGTATCTCCCTTATTTATTTCTAAATCAATCCCTTTAAGAGCCATAAAAGTTTTATTCTTTGTATTTATATCTGTTCCAATTTTAGTATTTGGATCTTCCTTACCTCTAACTCTAGCCCACCAACTTTGTAAATCAGCAGTCAAAGTTCCACCACCTATGGCACCTAATCTATATTTTTTCTTTAGATTTTCTATTTTAATAACTGTTTCACTCATTTTACTCTCCCTCAATATAACCTAATTCTATACAGTATCCATAAATGTTTTTTCAACTCTACTAAATAACACTACACCTATAAATAAAACTACCAATGTAGTAATCACACTTATGCCCAAGAAGTTCCATGGTATAGAACCACTTCCTAAAAAAGCATATCTAAATGATTCAACAATAGGTGATACTGGATTTAACATCATTAAAGTTTTAAGGTTTCCACCTATTTGAGATGCTGGATAAACTACTGGTGTAGCATACATCCAAAGCTGAACACCGAATGTTACTAATACTGCTAAATCTCTGTATTTAGTAGTTAATGATGAAATTATAACCCCAAATCCTAAAGATAAACAAGCTAATTGAAGTAATAAAAGTGGTGTTATTAATATATATATATTAGGTTGTATTGGAGCACCGCTTATATAATAATAAATAGCAAAACATAAAAACATCACAAATTGTACAGCAAAGTTAATTAATCCTGATAGTACTGTTGATATTGGTGTAACTAACCTTGGAAAATATACTTTACCGAATATCGCTGCATTTCCCGTAAATGTTGTCGATGTTTTCGTTAAACATGTTGAAAAATATGTCCATACAGTTGTCCCTAACATATAAAATACAATCTGTGGCATACCATCTGTTGATATATTTGCTATGTTGCCAAATACTACTGTAAACATTAAAGTTGTAAGTAGTGGATTTATTATTATCCATAATGGTCCTAATATTGTTTGTTTGTATAAAGTTTTAAAATCTCTTTTTACAAACATAATTATTAAGTCTTTATATTGAAATAACTCTTTTAAATTAATATCAAACCAACCTGTTTTTGGTTTGATCTCTGTAGTCCAATTTTCATTCATTATTTTTTCTCCATTCTAAGTATATTTCTTTTAATTTTATATAATATATCTTTTAAATTAATATTTTCATTATACAAAAATACTTTAAAATAGTTTCTAGTTTTTAGTATATTATAATATGCTTCGCTAATTCCAACCATATCAGGAGAAATATTAATTATACATTCTTTAAATTCTTTCACTCTTAATACTTTATAATTATAAAGTATTTTCTTCAGTAAAAAATCCTTATTATTTTTATGATAGGTATTCTCCAATACTCTTTCAAAACATCTATAATATAATTTATAAAAACATCTTTTAAATTTAATGTTATCATCTACCTTATAATTTAATGCTTCTTTATATATTTGATTTTGTATATATATATATTTATTTATCTAATAAGTTTTCTTGATATCTATTGTCTAAACTTTCACTTTTTCTTAAAACATAAGTATATAAATATTTATTAAAAAATATTAATTGATTTTTAGTATATCTTAAATAATCTAAATTAAAAATTATATCTTCACCTAAATCTATATTATTTTTAAATTTAATGTTTTTACTTAATAAAATATTTTTTTTCATAAATTTTATTGCAATTATTAGACAATAATTTTAAATTATAATCACAAAAATACTATTCTTTGGTGATTATATTAATTTCATCATTAGATAATTTACAGTATTGCTTAGATAAATTTTTAGATCTTTTATTATTAATTTCTACACCACATACTATATAAGAATTATTATTATCTTTTATTAATTTATATAATTCTTCACACCAAGTATTTTTAACATAATCATCACTATCACAAAACATAATATATTTTCCTCGAGAATTTTCAATCCCTAAATTTCTTGCTGAAGATACACCTCTATTTCCAATATTAAATAATTTAATTCTTTTATCTTTATTTTCATATCTCTCACATATTACTCTACTATTATCCGTAGAACCATCATTAATTAGTATTAATTCAAAATTTTTAAATGTTTGATTTAATATAGAATTTATACATTGTTCTATATATTTTTCTGAATTATATATTGGAATAATTATTGATATTTCAGGCATTAATATTTTCCTCCTTGATAATACTTATAAACGTATCTATTTACATACAATATTATAAAGCTAATACTTTTATTTTAAACAATATGCTTTTTAAAGAAATATTTTCATCATAAATAAATATTCTAAAATAATTTCTACTTTTTAAGATATTATAATATTTTTCATCACATCCAATTATCTCTGGAGTAAGATTTTCTATACATGCTTTAAACTCTTTTGTTCTTAATATTTTATAATTATATAATATCTTTTTAAAAAATGATTTTTTATTGCTATCATGATATGTATTACTTAATATTCTTCTAAATGATTCATAATATAACTTATAAAAATAATCCTTAAACTCTCTATTATTAGCTTTATATCTTATAGCTTCTTCATAAGTTTTTGTTCTTAAATATTTATATATTTCAAATAAATTTTTATGATATTTATTATCTAAACTTTCATTATTTCTTAAAATATAATTATATAATGGTTTATTAATAAATATAATCTTATCTTCAACATATCTTAAATATTCAAGATTAAATATTAAATCTTCTCCTAAACTTAAATCTGTATGAAATTTAACATTATTATTTAAAATAATATCTCTTTCATAAATTTTATTCCAATTACTATTAAACAATTTTAAGTTATAATCACAGAAATATTCTTTTTTAGTTATAACATCAATTAATTTATCTGATATCTTTTCGCAAACCTTTTGTTCTCTTATACTTCTATAATCTTTTATCATTGCAGCACACCCTACATAAGCATGTCTATTTTTTTCAATTAAACTATATAATTCTTCACACCAAGTAGACTCTACATAATCATCACTATCACAAAACATAATATATTTTCCTTTAGAATTTTCAATTCCTAAGTTTCTAGCAGAAGATACACCACTATTTTCGATATTAAATAATTTAATTCTTTTATCTTTATTTTTATATTTTTCACATATGCTTCTACTATTATCTATAGATCCATCGTTAACTAATATTAACTCAAAATTTATAAATATCTGATTTAATATAGATGTAATGCATTTTTCTAGATATTTTTCTGAATTATAGACAGGAATAATTATGGATATTTCAGGCAAATCAACCCCTCCTATTCACAATCAATTTTATTTTTTATAATATTTTAATTTTCTACCAATTCATATCTTTTTCAGATATCACCAACTCAACTCCATCCTCAAGAGGCCATTCAATACCTATCTCAGGATCATTCCACATTATTCCACCTTCATCTCCTGGATGATAAAAATCAGTACATTTATATACAAACTCTGCTTCATCTGATAAAACCAAGAATCCATGTGCAAATCCTTCTGGTATATAAAATTGTTTTTTATTTTCATCTGAAAGTTCAACTCCATACCATTTCTTATATGTTACTGAACCTTCTCTTAAATCAACCGCCACATCAAAAACTTTACCTCTTACAACCCTAACTAATTTTCCTTGTGGATATTGTTTTTGAAAGTGTAATCCTCTTAAAACACCTCTTGCACTCATAGACTGATTATCTTGAACAAACTTCATATCTAGTCCAGCTTCTTTAAAGTCATTTTCATTATATGTCTCCATGAAATATCCTCTTTCATCTTTAAACACTGTTGGCTCTATGACACATAATCCTTCTATATCACATTTCGTAACTTTTATTTTTCCCATTTTAAACTTCCAGCTCCTTTAAGTATCGTTGTAATGCATCTTGCCATTTTGGTAATCTACTAAATCCATTCTCATCTAATTTAAACTTGTTCATTCTGCTATTCTTTGGTCTTTTCGCAACTGTTGGAAACTCACTACTGTCAACAGGAATTACATTAACATCTATATTAGATTGTTTAAATATCTCTAATGCGAAATCATACCATGAACAAATCCCTTCATTTGTCACATGATAAAATCCATACTTATCAGTTATAATCATATCTGCAACTAACTTAGCTAAATCACGAGTATATGTTGGAGAACCAATTTGATCATTTACAACTGATATTTGAGAATGATTTTTTGATAAATTTATCATTGTTTTTACAAAGTTTTTTCCATTTATACCAAATACCCATGATATTCTTAATATAAAATATTTTTCCAAATTACTTTTTACCGAAATCTCACCTTTATATTTACTATTTCCATATAAATTTAATGGATTTATTTCATCATCTACGCTCCATGGTTGTGTACCTTCTCCATTAAACACATAATCTGTACTAAAATACATCATTTTTATATCTAATTCATGACATATATTTGCTATATATTCTGTTCCCTTTGCATTAACAGCCATACATTTTTCAACTTCTTCTTCAGCTTTATCTACTGCAGTGTAAGCAGCGCAATGTATAACAGCATCTGGTAAAATATTTGTTATAACCTCTCTAACCTTATTTTCATCTGTTATATCCATTTCACTACTACTTACACCTATAACATCAAATTTTCTTTCCTTTAACTCTCTAACTACATCAAATCCTAATTGTCCTGTTATTCCAGTAACTAATATCTTCATAGTTATCTATCTCCATACATTTTACTATAATAATTTTTATATTCACCATTTATAATGTCAGTCCACCAGTCTTTATTATCGATATACCATTGTATAGTCTTTTTAATTCCTTCTTCAAACTTAGTTTCTGGAATCCATCCTAATTCTTTATTAATCTTAGTTGGATCAATTGCATATCTTAAATCATGTCCTGGTCTATCTTTAACATAAGTTATTAAATCATCACTTTTACCTAATTCTTTTACAATAGTTTTTACTACATCTAAATTAGTTCTTTCATTATGACCACCTATATTATAAATTTCACCAATTGTTCCATTATGTATAATCATATCTATCGCTGAACAATGGTCTTCTACATATAACCAATCTCTTATATTTTTACCATTTCCGTATACTGGTAGCTCTTTATCATTTAATGCATTTATAATCATAAGAGGAATTAATTTTTCAGGGAAATGATAAGGTCCATAGTTATTAGAACACCTAGATATTGTAACTGGCATATTAAAAGTTCTGTAATATGACATAACTAATAAATCTGCACTAGCTTTTGATGCTGAATATGGACTAGATGGATTTATTTTAGTTTCTTCTATAAAAAACATATCCGGTCTATCTATTGGAAGATCACCATAAACCTCATCCGTAGATACTTGATGATATCTATCTATTCCATATTTTTTACATGCATCTAACAATATATTTGTTCCTATAATATTAGTATTTAAAAATATTTCTGGATTTTCTATAGATCTGTCAACATGACTTTCTGCGGCAAAATTAACTACTATATTAGGTTTTATTTCTTCAAATATTTTATAAATAGTAGCTCTATCTGTTATATCAGCTTTTATAAATTTAAAATTCTCATTTTCGATAACATCTTTTAATGTTTCCAAATTTCCTGCATATGTAAGATTATCTAAGCATAGAATTTTATATTGAGGGTGTTTATTTATCATAAAATGAATAAAGTTTCCCCCTATAAAACCAGCTCCACCTGTCACTATAATTTTCATAAAACCAAACAACTCCCTAATATAAATATTTTCCTTCTGCTACATTCTTTAAATGTTTTCCATAAGAAGTTTTACCATATCCCTCTGCTAACTCTAATAGTTGTCCTTTTTCTATCCAGCCATTATTAAATGCAATTTCTTCTATTGCAGCAATTTTTATACCCTGTCTATTTTCTATAACTTTTATAAATTCTGATGCCTCATAAAGAGAATCAATTGTTCCAGCATCAAACCATGCAAAACCTCTTCCTAATGTAATAACATCTAATTCTTCATTTTCTAAATACATTTTATTTATATCTGTAATCTCAAGTTCTCCTCTTGCTGAAGGTTTAACCTTTTCCGCCATTTTGACTACATTATTATCATAAAAATACAGTCCAGTTACGCAATAATTTGACTTTGGATTCTGAGGTTTTTCCTCAATTGAAATAGCCTTTCCATATTTATCAAATTCAACAACCCCAAATCTCTCTGGATCTTCTACATAATATCCAAATATAGTTGCACCTGTTTTTTTTGATTCAGCTTTTTTTAACTGTCTAGTCCATCCATTACCATAAAAAATATTATCTCCTAATATCATTGCACAAGAATCATCACCTATAAAATCTTTTCCGATTATAAAGGCCTGTGCTAATCCCTCTGGTTTTTCTTGCACTTCATAACTTAATTTAATACCAAATTTAGAACCATCTCCTAATAATCTCTCAAAATTAGGCAAATCATTCGGTGTTGATATTATTAATATATCCTTTATCCCCGCTAACATTAAAGTTGATAACGGATAATATATCATCGGCTTATCATATATAGGTAATAATTGTTTACTTGTTACCATTGTTAGTGGATAAAGTCTTGTTCCAGATCCTCCTGCTAGTATAATTCCTTTCATAATATAACCCCTCTATTCTATATCATCAACTCCATATAAGCCTAAATTAAATATCTCCCAATCTTCATATTTTCCATTATTCATATATAAAGCTGCACAACTACCACCACAGTTACCTCCAATAAGAACGTTGCATTTTGATAAAATATATAACGAAGATAGATATTCTAATCCTTTATAATAATCGTCATTTTCTCTATTAAACTTAACTTGTCCTATTAGTGTTATATCTTCATTATTATAATATTGCTCATCATAGTAAGTTCTTTTATTAACTAGTATCTTACTTGGAAATTCTTTTTGAAATCTTTCCTCTATAGCTTTTTCATCAGTTGCTAAATATATATGGTCTAGGTTAAATTCTTTCATTTTTTTATGTGCTAAATCAATAACCTCTTTAACTGTAGGCTGTATAGGATGATTTTTAGGCTTTAATGTTACATAATCAGTCCCTCTACATAAAACACCTAAAACACGCATATCTTTTTTTAGAAGTGTATTATATTCATTTAATATATATTTTTTGGTATTATCATTAAATACAACAAAATTATTATATACCTTAGACCATAAATCTAATTCCTTATCATCATAAATACTTTTAAAGCCCGGCTTAATTGAATTACTTGCAACTATATTTTTATCTAAATTTTTAACTTCTTTCAACTTAATTTGTTCACTTGATATAAAAGGCTGTTTAAAAAAACACTCCCAAATATTTGTTCCATCATCTTTATTTCTTATATCTACAAAAGGAACTGATCCTTTTGATAATACATATATAATATTTTTTAATACATCATTTAGAAAACATATATTAAAATATGTGTAATCATATTCTCCTTGTGTTATTGAAATTATCTCTTTATTCTCTTTTTTACTATACAAATCTTCATATGAATATGTATTTAAAAATTTAAGTAATTTTATATAATTCCATTTTAAATATTTATCATCATTACTATCTAATTTAGAAAAAATATTTATTATAAATTTTGGACAATATTTACTTAATATATCTTTTTTACTTTGCATAATTCTAATTTCCTTCCCACTAAACTTATAATACTTTAAATTATATTTTTATCTAGTTACTAATATCTTTATCAATGATTTCATATCATACTTTCTTAATGCTCCTCTTTTAAGCATTTTTATATAATATTTAAATCCAGACTTAAAATCTTTATATTTCATACAAATATCAAATCTATCAACTACATAATTTGTAAAAAACAACTCAAAATATTTATCTCTATCTTTTTGATTCATATCTATTCTATCCAAAGTATTTTTTACAATTTCTAGATGTTCATTAACCCTCTGTATACTTTTTTCCTTTGTATCATCTCCTGTTGACATACTAGATTTATAAATTATGTAATTATAAAGTGGTTCATCTAAAAAACCTCTTTTATATTTATAATACACAGGCAATAACATCTGCCAATTTTGTCCTCTTCTTCCTTCAAAAATATCTCTATCTGGATTTACATCTAGAAATACCTCTTTTTTGACCATATGACATCCACAACAAAATATTGATTCAGATTTTAAATGATGTTCAAATTGATATTCATCTTCATTATATTTAAACTTATCAGTTATTTTATATATTGGATTCTCTAAATCATCCTCATTATAAACATTGGCGTTAGATGTTACACATCCATATTGTGGATTAGCTTCAAGAAATTTTACTCTTTTTTCTACAGAATCATATCTAAAAAAGTCATCATAGTCTGCCCAACATAAATAATCTCCTGTAAAGTGTTTTAATCCAGTATTTATTGCTCCACCTAGTCCTTTGTTTTCTTGATAAATATACACTAACTTCATACCTTCTTTTTCAAATTTATCTTTATAGCTAAGTACAATTTTCTCTGTGTTGTCTTTTGAACCATCATTTACAATTATTAACTCTATATTTTTGTAAGTTTGTTCTAAAACTGATTCTAAATATCTAGATACTAATTTTTCGCCATTATAGCAGGGTGTTATTATGCTTACTAATTTCTGTTCCATAAATAATTCCCCCTTATTTTAAAAGTTTTTCTACTTCATTTTTTGCTTTTATTCCTTTTTCTTTATAAGAACTTATAAATCCATTTAATTGCTCTTTAATATTAGATTCATTATCATATATCCATTTAAATGAATCTAATAAATTATTTTCTTCTTTTAATTCCTGTACTGGCAAAACATAATTTTCATATGTACCAAATAAATCTTTTGCTATTCCTCTAGCTTTTACAGAATATCCAACAACTAAAGTTGGAACACATGTAGAATATGCTGCTATTGTTGCATGCGTTCTAGCACCTATAAAAAATCTACACTTACTTATATATCCTTTTAACTCCATACAATTGGCATCTTCTATCATAACGACTCTATTTGTATTTTTAAATTTATCATATAAATATTTAAGTGGCTCTCTATCATCATTATGTTCCCAAACAACATGAGGTATTAGAGCTATATTCATATCTGTATTTTCTATTATATGTTCAATTAAATTTTCATAATTTTTTAAAGTTATACCATTAGAATTTTCTTTTTTTATAATTAATGGGCTTAAATTTATTCCTACTGTATTATTTTCTATAAATTCATTTGGTAAATTTACATCAACCTTATCCAATTGAAATGCTGGATCTGGATATAAATAAGTATTTTGGTTTACTTTTTTTAAAGCTTCATAAGATATACTTTCTCTTGTAATTATCAGGTCATAATCTTTTATATCTTTTGCTATTTTTTCATCTTCTAATAATTTTGGTTCAACAGAACATCCCCATAAAACTGTTTTATATGCTTTTTTACCATACATTTTATGAAGTTCTACTTGATTATACACATCCGAATAACAATATGTATCTCCTCCTATAGAGATTGCTATGCTATCTTCTTTAATACTATTTAAACCATCTTTAAACTGCAAAACATCCATTTTTGATGTATCCTTTTTTAAATTTAATGCAATATATGCTTTAAAAAAATCTACTGATTTCTTATTTATAGGAAATTTTCCTTGTTTTACGTCTACAATTTCATCTATTTTGTATAGTAAATCTTCATCCTTTTCATGAGATAATAATGATATTTTTCCTATATGACCAAGTATCTTCGCTGTTCCCCTCACAATAGCTTCACATCCATGATTCTTACTCCCGCTATGTGAATATAAAACTATATCTCTCATAAATTTATCTTCCTCCATGTATTTTCCCTCTTATTAATTGTCTTATCTTTTCTCTAATATATAATACTCTGTATACTGATTTGTATTTATTGTTTATTACTAAATATACAATTAAGTTTTTAAATGATATATTAAATTTTATGTTTAAATTATCATTAATTTCTTTATCATCATATATTTTTTTTACTTTATTTTTTATATTGTTTTTATCTAATTTTGTATAAAATACTATATAATAGATATAATCAACTATTCGTTGATCAATTATAGACTTATTATCTTCTATATAATATCCTTCATCATGAATAAAATATTTTATTTTTAAATTTATTAATAGCTGTATATAATAATCTAAATTATCATATAACATTATAGATGAATTTTGAGCTTCTTGAAGATAATTAAAACTTCTTATTTCAGAAAAATAATATTTATCTGAATATCTGTAAACATCTAAATAAAAATCTAAATCCTCTGCTAATGATATATTAGTATTAAATTTTATTTTATTTTTAACTACTATCTCAGTTTTAATCAATTTATTAGAAATCCATCCGTAATACCCAGTATCAACTTGGTTTTTAACAAAGTTCTTTAAAATATCTTTTTTATATTTTAAACCTCTATATTCTAAATCTATTACTTTTAATATTTTATCTTCGTGATCTACCTTGTTATAAGAAGTAAATATAATATCATATTTTTCTTTTTCAAGTATTTCTATATATGTCTTAAATACATCTTCATTAATACAATCATCTGCATCTATAAACTGAACATATTCACCTGTTACATATTTAAGTCCTGTATTTCTAGCATTAGATACTCCACCATTTTTAATATGATAAACAGATATTCTTGAATCTTTTTTAGCATATTCATCACAAATCTTTTTTGTATTATCAGTAGAACCATCATTAACTATAATAAGCTCAAAATTTTTATAACTCTGATTTAATATGCATTGCAAAGTCTTTTCTAAATACATTTCCTTATTATAAACAGGCATAACAACACTTATTTTTATCATATCAATCCTCACAAATTTTAACTATTTTATAAAACCTTTTATAATCATATAATTCATTATGAATTTATGTTTTAACATCCATATTGAAACTTTTAATTTTAAACTTATATCTCCTGGCTTAAAATTTTTAAAAGCATCTTTTAATTCTTCAGTATTTAATATTTTTTTTATTTCTTTATATTTATAAAAAAATCTCTTATCTGAATAACCAACATGATTTATACAGTTAAACGCATAATAAATTATATGAGCATACAATTGATTTCTAAAATCGTAATCTCTAACATTCCAAAATAATTTTTTTAGTCTATTATTCATTTTTAAATAAACTAACCATGCATCTGGTTTGTAAGTTTTAGAAATAGAATTTGGATTATATCTATAGTTATATAAATAACTTCCTTTCATATAATAAAAACTACTAGCTTTATATCCAATTATAGAACTAAATAAATTGTCTTCTGAATACTTAACTTCTTCATCAAACATTAAATTGTTCTTTATAAATAAATCCCTTCTATATAAACAGTAACATACTGAAAGTAAACTCCCATAGTTTATATCATCACCCATGATTAAACTTGGAAATATATCTTTTTTTATTTTTTCTTTATCATAAATACCTTCATCTATATCTAATGTGGCTATGACTTTATTATCATCATTAAACCTATAATAATCACTCATAACAAAATCAACTTCATATTGTTTTGCTATACTATACATCTTTTCATACATATCTAATTCTATATAATCATCTGAATCTACAAATCCAATATACTCACCAGTAGCAACCTTTATCCCAGCATTTCTTGCTGAACTAAGTCCACCATTTTTTTTATGTAGTACTTTTATTCTGCTATCTTTTTTAGCATAATCATCACATATTTTAGGACAATTATCTGGTGATCCATCATCTACTAATATTATTTCTATATCTGTTAATGTTTGATTTATTATACTATTTACACATTGTACTAAATATTTTTCCACATTATATATAGGTACAACTATACTAATTTTAGGCATATATACTCCTTTCTCTTTTATTGACTAACTTTACCTTTTTATTTTTCTAATTTTATTCATATTATTTACACCTATTATCGGTATAATTATTTTTTTAATAACCTTTTTTAATTTAGTTGTCCAAGGCAACCAACTAACCAAAAATAAATGCTCACAATAAGTATTTTTTGTATTTTTTCTTATACAATTTCCATAATCATAAGGAGAAAAATACTCTTGAGGATAAACACTTATATCCCCTACCTTTTGCAACTCATTATTTCTAATCAAACCTCTATCTTCAAGAATTTGTGTCAGCCTTTGGACATTTGTAGTTAAATCTAAACTCTTATCTGAATTATAAAAACTTATATTTTCATATTTATCAATAAATTCCTTTATAAGATCATGATCAGGAACACACGCCATAAAACTTGTAGCAATATAATTTTCTTGCTCAAACCCTAATATACACTTATTGTCCAACAGGTTATTAAAAGATTTATAAACCATGACATCAGTATCCATATATATTCCACCATATTGATACAAAGCCTTAATTCTAGCATAATCACTTACATAAGCAAACTTCTTTTCTTCATAAGCCTGCTTAACATATTCATTGGAATTTATATCAAAATTACTTTCATTCCACTCTATAAATTCATAATCACTTAAATATTTATGCCAACTCTCTATACATTCTTGAACCTTAGATGGCTTTTCCTTTCCACCAAACCAACAAAAATGTATTATCTTTGGTATCTTTTTCTCTACCATCTTACTCCTCCAATAATGCATAAATTTTTTCTAACTCTTGTTTATTTGTATAATCTGTTATTTTTGTATTTTCAATAAGCCTTTGTTGTAGCTCTTGATCTTTAATCAAATTACATATTCCCTCTGCACAGCCTTCGTTATCCATAGGTACTATTACTCCATCAAATCCATCTGTCAATTGACTTTTTGATGTCCCAAAATTAGTTATAACCACTGGTTTATTTAAAATTTGAGCCTCTCTTACTGCAACTGCCTTTCCTTCATATCTTGATGGTTGAGCATATATATCACATGCTTTTATATATGGATATGGATTTTCTTTTTTTCCTAATATTATCACATGTTGTTCCATATTGAATTCTTTTATCTTTTGTTTTATTAATGCTTCATCCCCACCAAAACCTATGATATACCATTTTATGTTTATACCTTTTTCTAAGATATACTTACATATCTGTGGAACATTATCAAAGTTTTTAGCATCAGTAAATCTTCCTATCGAAACTAATTTAATTTGAGCTTTATTAATCTCGAACTTATCATCTCTTATCTTTTCATTAGCTTGTTCTTTAATAAATTTTTCAGATAAAATATTTTCGACAACTAAACTTTTACCTTTTAACATAGGATATATGCTTAAAAATTGATTTTCACAATCTTTAGAAACTGTTACAACATAATCAACTTTTGAGTATGTATCCATGTCTAATTTTTTATTTGGAACTAATTTAGTATAATCAGTATGGATCCAAGCTAATTTCTTTTTAGCCTTTACCTTTTGCCCAAGAACATCAGCAATTCCCAAAAAATTTATAGCTAATTCGTATTCTTTATCAATATTAGGAAGTAATGGAACTAATCTATTTGATATAAACTGTAAAGAACTCCAAACATTATGTTCATTCCCTAATTTAACATTTTTTCTCATATCATTCTTAGCTCTTAACCTAGCTATTCCATACTTAAAATTTTTGCTAAATAAAACATCTTTTATAGGTCTATCAAAATTTGTATAATCATCAATTTGAGGTAATAAGTTTACTTTTTTAGGAATTAAATTCAAAAATTCTCCCTCGTGACGATTTAAAAATAAATCAATATTATATTTTGTATAATCAATAGAATCTAATAATCCTATTAAACTTCTCTCAGCCCCTCCAATAAACATTGACGGCATCAATATCAATATATTTTTCTTCATTATTTTTTCTCCCTTATTTCCTCTATAATGATGTTATTTTTATCTAAAGTTACAATAGAGTTATCTGGTATTTCTTGATTGATTACACAACCAGCACCTATTACACATCTCTTTCCTATCTTTGCATGCTTAAGTAAAACTACATTTGCGCCAATCCATGAACTTTCACCGATATAAATTTCTCCATAAGTATGTTCTTTTGTTGAAACCCCTTCTTCTCTAGAAAATTTATGATTGTTATCAATAATTTTAACATCAGGTCCGAATTGGCAATTTTGTTCTATATGTATTTTGTTTTGACAACTTATAAATACACCTTTATTGAAATAAACTCTATCACCTATATATAAACTACCTTTATTTCCAACAAAAATATCACCTAATCTACTTATACATATATTGTATCCCAACTCTATATTTGATTTTGTAGATATGCAAAATCTTGTATTTAAAGCTATTCTTTGTATTTTATTTACATTAAATTTAGATTTATTTCTTATTTTTTTTATTAAAAATCTAAAATAATTTATAAAAACTTGTAAATAAGTGCACAATTTTTCTCCTTTCAAAACCTAAGATTACATTGTTAGTATCTTAAATTTAATAATTTACTTCCGTATTCTAATCCGCCCCATGCTACAACCATTTGATAATAAAAAAAGGCAAAATAACATATTATCATAGTATAATAAATTAAGTCCTTTTCCTTTTTATTAAAAATATTTCTTAAAAGCCACGGCAAAAGAATTAAATTATACATTGAAAAATATATCGGAAGTCTACCAAGAAGTATCCCACTACTTGCCACCTTTGATATTACATAAAGTCCACTAGCAATAAGCGACATATTTATACTTAATTTAATAATTGGCGTTAGTTTATCTTTTATCTTATTCCTATATATAAACGCCATAATTATAGGTATTGATTCTACCAATATTCTAATAATACTAGTTCCATCATCAGTATCCTTAAACTCATTTACAGAAGTGGCATAATCAGTTTGTTCAACAACATCAGTAAGTATATTTGTAAATCTACTTGCAAATAACATTGCAAGTACTATACATCCTATAAACAACATAGTTCTCTTATTCCAAGGTTCACCTTTAGCTATAAAATACATTGGAATCAATAATAAAGCTGACTGATGAACAGTGGATAATACACAAACTATAAGTATATACAATAAAGTTTTATTTTTTAAAATAAGATCTGTACAAGCAAAAATAATAGCTGCAACAAGAAACTGTCTCATTCCATTAAACATCCATGAAAACTGACAAGAAGCCATAAATAAAAATGCACTAACTCCAAAATTACATGAATATTTATAAAGTGGTATCATTACACATATTCCACTAATAACTGCAATAATAGAAAGCCAAACAGTATAATTATCAGATATATATGTCTTAATTAATATTGAAAATAATCTAAATCCTGGTTCTCTTGCACTATCATCAAATATAATATCGTGAGCATTTTGAAATAAAGGATAATCGTTAAACATCTTTATGTAAGCAGTTGTATCAGCCACATAACTTCTTGCCCCCGCAAAAAATATAATAACAGAAAAAGTAACAAGTGCCATAAACAAATGTGCCCTTTCCTCATAAACATCTTCACCTAAATACTCTCCAACGCAAACTCTCTTAGATGTAACCTGAGATAATATTCCAAACAATATAACCCAAGCCATCATAAACCAATATACCGTCATAATCTACTTTCCTTCCCTATTGTTATATAAAACCAATAAATAAAGTAAAATCCCAAAAGGAATAGCAAAAACTGTCATAATCTTTCTTGGACTTTCTTTAATAAAGCTTTTATTCTTACTTATAAAACTACTTGATACATAATGAATACAAGTCTTTAAATTCTTTAAAAATTCTTTGTCATATTGCATATGCACTTTTCTCATAAAAGCAAATCCTTTAGGATTTCTATAATACTGTCTAAGCATATTTTTACTAGAACCATCTTCCATATACTCTACAACACAAACAGGCTTGTTCATTATAAGTAGCTCATAATCTTGATCTGCTAACAAATACTTATAATCTAAAGGCACAAATTTTTCGCCTTCAAACTCTGGATATGCTGGATATTTATTTATTATTTCAGTTCTATAAATAAGCTTTTTATCACCTTGACCTCCGTTTTGGTAGTAACCACTAAGTGTTGTACTTTTTTTATTTGGTAATTCTTTACCTATTACCTGTCCATTTTTATATACATCAAGTGCTATTATTCCAGAATAGCTACTATCTTTGTTTTCATTCCAAAAATTAATAATCAACTCAACTGCACCATCAGGCATAAAATCATCTGAATCTATACATACGTTTAACTCTGTATCTATAAGCTCATATGCCTTATTATGACCTGTATGCATTCCTCCATTTTGTTTGTAAACATATCGAATTTCAAATCCATTATCATTTTTCATCCATTCGTCTACAATTTCCTTAGTATTATCACTAGAACCATCATCCACTATAAGCCACACAAAATCTTTACAAGTCTGTCTACAAAGACTATCATAGCATTGCTTAAGTATATATGCTCTATTATAAGTTGGAGTAAATACCGTCAATGTCGCCATAATCCAAATCCTCCAATTAATATTTATTCAAATAAAACTCCTGCAACCACTTTGCATTAGTTTTTATATCGAAATTAGCTTTTTCAATATCTTGTTTTGTATTTCTTCTTTCGTAATTTTTATACTTTAATACTTTATTTGCCCAAACTTTTGGACTATCCTCTAACTTCATAGAATCTACATTATCTGTAAGAATACATTCTGTTGGCACCTTGTCCGAAATTATACATTTAAGCCCCGATGATTGTGCCTCTACCATAGTAACAGGTAATCCCTCATAAAGTGATGGAAATAAAAACACATCCATTGCCTGCATCAAATCATTTACATCAGATTTAACACCAGTAAATATAACCTTATCAGCAATTCCCAAATCATGTACCTTCTTCTCAATCTCTAATCTTAAATGACCGTCGCCAACAAGCATCAGAACACTATCTTCTTTTATTTTTTGAACTTCATTGAATACATCTATCAAAAACTCATGATTTTTCTGTGGATTAAATCGTCCAACATGTCCAACCACAAATTTATTTTCTATACCAAATTTTTTTCTAATATCAACTGCTTTTTCTTCATTGTAAGTATATAAATCAGTATCGATTGCATTATTTAACACCTCAAAATCATCAGTATTAAACATCCATCTTCCTGCTTCATCACCACATGCAAATAGCTTATCTGCATATTTAGGAATTTTTCTTTTTTCAAATATCTTTATAAAATACTTCAAGTTTTTATCTTGATTTGCATTATGACTATGAGCTATAGTAAACTTAACCCCATTAGCCTTAGCCACCTTAAGTACAACTCCACTCAAGCAATCCTGATGACAATGCACCACATGATACTCTTTATGTTCTTTAAAAAAGTTATCTAAGGCACTTAGATAACTTCTACTAAAAGGATTTAACCTTGGCAGATGATAAATCCTACCGCCAAGTGCTTCAATCTCATCATCATAGTCAGCCTTCTCACTTCTGTGAGTCAAAAAGTCAAATTGTACCTTACTTCTATCAATATTTCTGTAATAATTCATAAGCATAGTTTCAAGTCCACCACGCCCCATATATGTTACTACTTGTAGTATTCTTATCGGCTCACTCATCTTTCTATCTCCTCAATAGTCAACTCCACAACCTTCTTCTTATCAAAAACATCTTCCATATGCTCTCTACCACATCTACCCATCTTAGCCTTCTCCTCATAGCTCATTTCACAAAAATCTCTAATCTTATCATACAAATCACCGCTATCTTTGACTCTACAAGTAAATCCACTTACTCCATCTATGATAGATTCTTTGCATCCATGAATATCACTTGCAATAAGTGCTCTACCTATAGATGCACCTTCTAGCAGTACATTTGCCATTCCTTCATGGTAAGAAGGTAGCACTATACAGTGTGATTGTCTCATAAATTTCACAACATCTTTTTGGTATCCGTAGTATTTTATATAATCCTTAGCTTCTAGGTCTTTGATAATCTGGCTGTAGTCTTCTTCAAACCAACCTAAAAATCCAAATTCAGCTTTTATGTCTTCTTCTTTAATTTTTTTGATAGCCTCAAATAACTCATTTACTCCTTTTTCTTCCATAACTCTACCTACGAATAAAAATTTCGTACCTTCATCATCACGAGGCATTTCACTAAAGCTAAATCTATCTAAATTAACTCCAGCTCCATTCATAACTACTGCCTGCTTCTCAGTAATAGTTTTATCGTCTATCATAACCTGAGCATTAGCCACATTTTCAAAAAATACTGCCTTTGCCTTTTTAAGTCCTACTTTATAAAGTGTACTTACTATAGTTTTTAGTATTCCACCTTTATAATAAGCACTTCCAAGCCCTGTAACATTGGCGATAAATGGCGTTTTTCTAATTCTACACGCCATACCTCCATATATATTTGGCTTTATCGTGTATCCTATCGCTATATCTGGCTTTTCTGCCTTTATTAATTTTAGATAATCCATCATAAGCTTTATATCTTTAATTGGATTCATACTTTTTCTATCTACATAAGTCTCCACTACTCTAACTCCAAGTAGCTTCAACTCTTCATTGTCGTCGCTTTTTGGAAGTGACACAACTACTTCATATCCTTTTTCAACCAAGCTTTCCATCAGCTCTTTTCTAAATTTGTAGACTGTTGCAAAGTGGTTTGAAAGTATTAATATTTTTCTCATTATGTCACCGCCTATTATTCATTAGTTTCTTCTATTTTTGTATCTTCAACTTTTAAATCATCTATTATGTCTTTCATATCCATAACATTATTATTAGTATCTTGAGCTTTACCTTCCACAACTCCATCACTTTTTAAGACCTTAACAAAAGTCATAAAAAAGCACTTCATATCAAACATAAGGCTAGCTTTTTTGACATACTCTCCATCAAGACTTGCCTTAACTTCTATAGGTAGCTCATCTCTTCCGTTGATTTGAGCCCATCCAGTAAGTCCTGGAACTACATCATTAGCACCGTATTTATCACGTTCCTCTATTAAATCATATTGATTCCACAAAGCTGGACGAGGTCCTACAATGCTCATTTCACCTTTTATGATATTTATTATCTGTGGTAGCTCATCTAAGCTTGTTTTTCTTAAAAATTTTCCTACCTTTGTTATATATATTTCTGGATTTTCTAATAAATGTGTAGGTGTATCCTTAGGTGTATCTATTCTCATAGTTCTAAATTTTAGTATATTAAACTCACTTTTATGTATACCTATTCTTCTTTGTTTAAATAAAATAGGTCCTTTTGAATCTATTTTTATGCAGATTATTAATATTAAAAATACTGGTATTAGTACTATAAATCCTATAAATGATATTATAAAATCAATTATTCTTTTAATCTTTTGATATATTCCTGTGTTGCCTTCTTCCACACCTAATTCCTCCTATACAACTTCTTCTCTTCTAACAAACGTAGGCACAATACTTTTCATAATCAAATCAACCTTCTCATCTTGATTATTACAAGCTACCTTCTTAAGTATATTAAGCTCTTTATAAAACTCTTTCTCATCTATATCTATAGGCTTACCTACTCTTATCTTATCGTTTGAAGTTCTCTTAAGCCCTTCTTCAGACATCAAAACTTCTTCATACAATTTTTCACCTGGTCTAAGTCCTGTAAACTTGATAGGAATTTCTTCATAAGGCTCATATCCACTAAGTCTTATCATATTTTCAGCTAGGTCTATTATTTTAACTGGTTCTCCCATATCAAGTACAAATATTTCCCCTCCATCTGCCATAGCACTTGCTTGAAGTACAAGTGATACTGCCTCTGGTATAGTCATAAAAAATCTAGTAACTTCTTTATGTGTGACTGTGACAGGTCCACCTTCTGCTATTTGCTTTTTAAATAACGGTACTACACTACCATTACTTCCTAATACATTACCAAATCTAACTGCCACAAATTCAGTCTCACTATGTTTGTTTTTACTTTGAATTATCATCTCACAGCATCTCTTAGTTGCACCCATGATATTTGTAGGATTTACTGCTTTGTCTGTTGAGATTAATACAAATTTTTTAACTTTATATTCATCTGATAAATTAACTACATTTAATGTTCCAAATACATTGTTTTTTATGGCTTCACAAGGGCTGTCTTCCATAAGAGGCACATGTTTATGAGCTGCTGCATGAAAAACTATTTCAGGTTTATACATTTTAAAAATTGCATCCATCTTGTCTTCATCTCTGACAGATGCTATAAGCACTTTTAAGTCTAAATTTTCGTATTTTCTAATTAATTCTTGTTGGATATCGTAGGCATTATTTTCATATATGTCTACAAGTATAAGCTTTTTAGGACTGTATTTTGCAATTTGTCTACATAATTCAGATCCAATAGAGCCTCCACCACCTGTGACTAGCACTACCTTGTTTGTTATGATATTATTCATATCATCTAAATTAATCTTAATAGTATCTCTTCCTAGAAGATCTTCTATTTGAATGTCTCTAATCTTTGAAACATTGACCTTACCGTCTATAATTTCGTATATGCCTGGAATTGTTTTAATTTTAGCCTTAGTTTTTTTGCAGATTTCTATAATTTCTTTTTTACGTCTTGGATTTATCTTAGCCATACAAATTATTATTTCATCTATGTCTTTTTCTTCTACTATTTTTTCTATATCAGCTATAGCTCCAAGTACAGGAACACTAAATACTGATTTGCCTATTTTATGTTTGTCATCATCTACTACTGCTACTGGAATTTTTTTTAGGCTTATATTTTGAAATAATTCTTTTATTATAATATTTCCAGCTTGTCCTGCACCTACTATAAGCACTTTTGAAGATTTTTTTTCTATTTCTTTCATTTCTATTCGTGTAACTATTCTTCTCATAGTTCTATATGCTACTCTAAGAGAAGTCATAGCCACTATTATCATAAGAACATTTACAGTATAAAAAACTAAATTTAATCTATCCTCAAAAAGTCTTATAAATATAGAAGCTGGTATGACTGCACAAAAGCAAGCTAAAAATATCCTTCCTACTTCCTTCTCTCCTCCACATTTCCATAAGCTGTCATAACACTTAAAGCTCAATAAACATATCTGATTTATAAAAGCATATATTAATATAGAAATAAGTATAGAATTTTGTATGTCTATATTTAGTAAGCTCATAGTTAGAACAAAGCTAAGCATACATATTATAAAATCAGTACATGATAATATTATTTGTCTAATCTTACACTTATCAGGATCATTTGATATGTCTTCAATCTTTTGTATTAACTTTATTAACATACTACCACTCCCTCTTTTAGCTTCTCCCTCTTTTAATCAATATATTTTCTCTCCCAATTAATATAAATTTTATAGAATTACTGCTTTTTAATTTTGACTATTTTCATTAAATCGATTTTTTCTCTTTTTCTTACTTTTCTTTTTGAATAATTTACTAAATAATCTTTTTTTAGGTTCTGATTCATAATATCCATAGTAACTATAATAGCTATAGTAGTTATTATCCTCTGGCTTAAATTTATTTAATATTACACCTATTATGTTTGCACCAACCTTGTTTAGTTTTTCTAAAGTTATGTTGGCAATCCTAGAATCTATCGCATTAACTGCATTTATAATTATAGTTCCATCCACATATTGAGTTATTATGCATGCATCATTCATTCTCGCAATAGGTGGTGAATCAATAAACACATAATCGTATTCTTCTCTAAATTTTTTAATTATGTCCTTCATCGATTGTGAATTTAATAAAATTGAAGTATTAGTTGGACTTCCTCCACATGTTATTATGTCTAAATCCCCAAATCTTTTCTTACATTCTTCTTCTGTTTTGTATCCAAATACTAAATCAGATATCCCGTAAGTATTTTCCATACCAAAATATCTACTTACTCCCCTTTTTCTAAAGTCACAATCTATAAGTAAGACTTTAGTATCTTCAAGTTCAGCAAAACATTTTGCTATATTACAAGCTATAGTTGTCTTACCTTCATTCATTTCTGCACTTGTAATTAATATAGTTTTTGTATTTTTATTTATCCCCAAGCAGGTTCTTACTTCTCTGTAAGACTCATTTAATTCAAAATTTCCCTCATTATAAGCTGCCTTCACTATAATACCTCCTAATTTGATTTATTATGTACTCCATGTTTTTTTCCATCATCCATTGGAATTACACCTATAAGTGGTAAATCCCAATATTTATCAACATCATTAGGTGTTTTTATTCTAGTATCTAAACATTCTATTAGTAATACTAAAAATACAGATATTACAATTCCAACAGCCAAAGATTTAAATAGAGATAAATCTCTTGATTTTGGTATTAAAACTGCATCACTAGCTTTATAAACGACTTCTACACAGTCTTGCTTTGCTATTTCTATAAGTTCTTGGTTATATGCCTCTGGAGCTACTTCAGCCACAGTCTTTGCAATCTCTGGTGAAGTAGATATTACTTTTAAATCTACAAAAGTAGGTATATCTTCATTTGGTGCTGCAGTAATTGAACCAATATGACTTACTCTAATACCAGATAATGCAGCTACCTTTTTTCTAAATGGAGCTTTATTTACAAGACCTACATAAGAAGTAGCTATAGTTTGATTTTGCATCTGTGCACTACTGTTATAGGTATAATTGCTTGAATTATTTTTATTACTTTGTGTAGTATCATCTTCGCCATCTTCATTAGATTTATTATCAGAATTATTTTCAAATGGCTTCATTACATTTATTCTAATAGTCGCAGTTGATGTATAAGTAGGTCTATATGAAATATGATTTTTATATGTTTTATATACACCAAACATCAAAAAAATCGCCATAACAACTATTACAATCCATTTTCTTCTTTTAAATATATCTATATATTCCCTTATATTGACTGTATCTTGCATTTTCCCCTCCAAAATTTTCTACCTAGTCTTAATATATAACTTAAATTATCTCTTTTTTCTTTTTTTAGATTTTTTCTTTCTAGAAAATAATTTAAATTTATTATTATCCTTATCATCATAGCCATAATAATTATAATAGCTATAATATTGATACTCTTGAGATTTAAATTTATTTAAAACTACTCCTATTAAATTAGCTCCCACCTTATTTAACTTCTCTAAGGTAATTTTAGCAACCTTTGAATCTATTTCCTTAGATGCATTTACTAAAACTACACCATCTGCATATCGGGCAATTATACATGCATCATTTAATCTACATATAGGTGGTGAATCTATAAAAATATAATCATATTCACCTTTAAGCGTATCTAAAAGCTGTTTCATAACTCTTGAGCTTAAAAGCATAGATGTATTGTTTGGAAGGCCACCAGATGTTATTACATCTATATCATCAACATGCTTAATACATTCTGAAATAGTCTTTTGACCAAATACTATATCTGAAACACCAAAAGTATTATCTATGTTAAGCTTTCTACTTACACCTCTTTTTTTGAAATCACAATCTATAAGTAGTACCTTTGCATCTTCAAGCTCTCCAAAACATTTAGCTAAATTGCATATTGTTGTAGTCTTTCCTTCATTCATCTCTGCACTTGTAACTAATATAGTCTTTAATTCATCATTTATAGATAAATAAGTTCTTATTTCTCTATAAGACTCATTTACCATGTTGTCATCTTTTATATGTGCTACCATTAAATATTCCTCCTATTTTCTATTTTTGTCTTTTTTTGGTGGTTCATCATACATTGGAACTACACCTAATAATGGTAATTCCCAGTATTTTTCCACATCATCAGGAGTTATTATTTTTGTATTAAGACATTCAAGTAGTAATACTATAAATACTGAAAGCACAAGTCCTGCCATAGTATATTTTACTATAGATAAATCTCTTCCTCTTGGAATAAGCATACCTTGTGTTGCTTCATACACAACAACAACACAATCTAAACCAGTTTCTTTTAATAACTCTGTCCCAAAAACTTCAGGCACTGCATTTGCTATCATTTGAGCAGATTTTGCATCGCTACTAGTTACATTTACAGTTATCATCTCAGGTCTTTCCTCGTCAGTAGATGCACTAATTGACTCTATCATCTTAGCTCTAACACCTGCTACTTGTGCCACCTTAGGATAAACACCACTATTATTTAAATAAGAATAATATCTAGTTGAAATAGACTCATCCTGTGAAATAGCACCATAGTTAAAATATCCTGTATTATAATCTTCACTAGTATCACTTTCTCCACTATCTGATTTATTTTCTTTTCTTTGCTTAGCAGCCTCTTCTTTTTGAACCTTCATAGAATCTACTTTTATAACTATATGCGATCTATATCTAGGCTCATAAGAAACATAATTTCTATAGGTTTTATACACACCGAATAATAAACTAATTAAAATAATTACAATTATTAATAGTCTCCTTCTTTTAATCATATCTATATACTCTTGTATATTAATACGCTCTTCCATATTTACCTCCTAATTTCTATATAGTATCCCTTTATTATAACATATTTTAATATTTATGTATTATATGGCAACAACAAAACAATACAATTAGTTTTTTTATGATTAAAATTCAATATTTATCAAATTTTTTCAAAATTAAAGCGAATTCTATTTATAAATGTCACCCTACATGAAACATTTTAATAAAATTCGCCTTTTAATTATTAAAAACTCAACTTATGTTACTATTACAAATTAATATATAAATTTGTAAAAACCGATTACAAGACCTAACTTAAATTTATTTATATTTCTTTTTCATTTTAATCTAAATAAAATTTTTTCATTTTATTAATTTCTATCTTAATACTATCCCTTAAACTTTGAGGATAAACCACCTCTATATCCGAACCACATTGCAATATCCATTTAGCAATTCCAGGACCATTCTTTGCAATAAAAATACCTATATATTTATTACTTTCACTATCTTTTTTTATTATTTCTCGTATATTTTTTATAAAATCGCAAATCATATCTTTAAGATGATTATGCTCTACATAGCTACCAGATAGAATATACTCATTATATTCCCTCTTTCCTAAAATTTTCTCCAAAATCTGATAGCTCAAAATATCCATTTTTATATCATATCCCAAATTATTATTGCTAAGATCTGCCTTCTCCATAATACAAATATAATCGCCCAATTCATCAAGTAAATAATTAAGCAGACTCTTATCAAAATTCACAACAACAATAGAAGTTTCTCCACCAAACATCTTAAAAGTTGTTCTCACATATTCCCCTGGATTAAATCCATTTCTACATTCCCAAAAAATAGACAAATCCATAATATCATCATCCATCTTTTGTATATTTTTCATTCTATCAACTCTATAATTTTTAAGAATCCTCGAATTCTCATCCGCTCCGACTAAATAATAATTCTTCCTTCTAAGAATTAGATATACGGGACTATTTATATAAACACGATTTTCTCCATAAGAATCACTTCTGCATATTAAATTCTTATTGCAATCATAATTACAATAATTAAAACTTATTTTTTTAAAATCATGAATAGCACTATCAATCACCCTCATATTTGAATAAATTTCCTCATTATTAGATTTAGGAATCTCTTCAATAATAATCCTATCCAAAAAATCATTTGTTCTCTTATACACAGAATTAAAAGACTTCAGCTTATCAATCAAATCAAGCGTCTTCTCCCTAGTAATAAAGTTACTAGTAAGCACCGCATCTGACAAAATCTTAACCTCGTAATCCTCAAGACTATGCGAATTCAGATGATACCCCTCTTTGTACTTATCATAATCACTCACATCAAAACCAAGAGCCTTCATATCCTTTATATAAGCGTATATAGTCCTTCTATCCAAAGTTATACCCAACTTTGACTTCATATGATGATTAATCTCTTTAATAGACAAAGAAACTTCACTATCAGAATAATTCCTTAAAATTTCAATAAATGTATAGAACTTTATATTATTATTTATCCTATCCATATTTATACCCCTCACTTAAATCTTTAGTTTAGATAATCACACAAGAAAAAATCTTTTTTCTAAGAATCTTTTAAAGATGTAGATTTTCTCATGTGCTATAAAGCATCATTGCATTTATTTTTATGTTCCCTCTTATTTTTTATATCCTCCTCATCTTATTTTTAAAAAAAATTTAAAACACTCTTTTATTAAAACACTCTTTATATTAAAACACTCTTTTAAATGATATTAAAAACTTTAAAATAAATTATCAATATTTTCAAAATATTCCGAAAATATCATTGTTTACTATTGTGTATTTTTATCCTAAAGCTTTATAATATAGACTTTTGAAATATATCATATGTATACTATCACATATATACAAATTACACTTATTTTCAATAAAAAAAACTAACATAATCATACATACGTAATAATAAATAATACTTCATAATTATATTATAAATATCTTTTTAAAAATTTCAACATCACACCTGTACATAGTTTTGTACTTTAACCAAAAAAATTTTAAAAAATTCTTATTTCAACAAAAAAATTTTATTATTTTCGCCTCTATCAAAAAAATTACATAGAAAATAAACTCTTATTTTCTTTACATAAAAAAATAAAAAGTAAAATGTGCCGTATTTATTTATATTAATTTTTTTACAAAATAAAAAGCATGAAGAGCTAATCTTCATGCTTTGTTAGTTTTGCTTTAAGTTTGATTTTTTTATTATGCGTTTAGTATTTTTTAGTACCTTCAAAATTGCAAACATTTAA
>CAYVBY010000012.1:0-71176 GCA_964449895.1 uncultured Clostridium sp. | reverse complement strand
GTGCAGTAATGTATTTAGCTTACTGATACTAATAGATCGAGGACTTGACCAAATTTAATGTTTTCATTAAATGTATTCAGTTTTGAAGGTATTAAATTGACATAGATTTAATAAATTCAATAAAGATTATGTGGTTATTATAGCAAAGAGGATACACCTGTTCCCATTCCGAACACAGAAGTTAAGCTCTTTAGCGCCGATGGTACTTGGTGGGAGACCGCCTGGGAGAGTAGGACGTAGCCACGTAGTCTTTTTTTTTATACAAATTAATTGTTACAATTTATTTTAAAAAAGTATTTATAGATAATTATTATCTTGAAATAATATTTTAAAAATAATAAAAGGGGAATAACTTTATGAATTTATCGACTTTATTAAAATCTAGGTGTAAAAAAGAAATAAATCTCTGTACAAATGAAGAAATATATACAGAATTATTAAATATAGTAAATGAACTTGCGAAACAAAAATTTACAAATCAAAGTAAAAAGAAGGTTTATTATATATCTGCCGAATTTTTAATTGGAAAATTATTATCTAATAATATGATAAATTTAGGTATATATGATGAAGTAAAGCAAGTGTTAGAAGAAAATGGAAAAAGTATATCTGAAATTGAAGAAGTAGAATTAGAACCATCTTTAGGAAATGGAGGCTTAGGGAGATTAGCTGCATGTTTTCTTGATTCTATAGCTACATTAGGTTTAGCTGGCGATGGAATTGGTCTAAATTATCATTTAGGCTTATTTAAACAAAAATTTAAAGATAATCTTCAATTTGAAGAGAAAAACGACTGGATTGAAGAAAATAGCTGGTTAAACAAAACAGATATAACATACAATATTGAATTTGGTGGATTTACTTTAACTTCAAGATTATATGATATATATATTACTGGTTATAATAATCTAACTAACAAATTACATTTATTTGATGTTGAAAGTATAGATGAAAGTATAGTTAAAGAGGGTAGTATAGAGTTTGACAAAACTCAAATAGCAAAGAATTTAACTTTATTTTTATATCCAGATGATAGTGATGAGGAAGGTAGAATTCTTCGTATATATCAACAATATTTTATGGTAAGTAATGCTGCTAGATACATAATAGATGAATGTATAGCTAAGGGAAGTAATTTATATGATTTATATGATTATGCAGTAATACAGATTAATGATACTCATCCAACTATGGTTATACCAGAACTTATAAGATTATTACTTGAAAGAGGAATATCTATGGATGATGCGATTGAGATAGTTTCAAAGACTTGTGCATATACAAATCATACAATATTATCAGAAGCGTTAGAAAAATGGCCTATGAAATATTTAGAGAAAGCTGTACCAAATCTTATAGATATAATAAAGGAACTAGATAATAGAGTTAGAAAAAAATATAAGGATGAATCTTTATACATAATAGATAAAAATAAAACTGTACATATGGCTCATATAGATATTCATTATAGCTTCAGTGTAAATGGAGTAGCATCACTTCATACTGAAATATTAAAAAATAATGAGTTAAATAATTTTTATAAGATTTATCCTGATAGATTCAATAATAAAACAAATGGAATAACTTTTAGAAGATGGTTAATGCATTGTAATCACGAATTAACAGATTTTATAGAGGAATTAATAGGTGATGAATTTAAAAAAGATGCTATTAAATTAGAAAATTTATCTAAATTTATAGATGATGATAAAGTCTTAGAAAAGATTTTGGAAATAAAAAAAGAAAATAAAATCAATTTAAAAAAATATCTAAAATATACTCAAGGAATAGACATTGATGAAAATTCTATTTATGATATACAAATAAAAAGATTACATGAATATAAAAGACAACAGATGAATGCATTATATGTAATATATAAATATTTACAAATTAAAAAAGGAAATATACCAACAACTCCTATTACAGTAATATTTGGAGCTAAGGCAGCACCAGCTTATACTATAGCAAAAGACATCATTCACCTTATATTATGTTTACAAGAGCTTATAAACAATGATTCAGATGTAAATAAATATCTAAAGGTTATTATGATAGAAAACTATAATGTTACTTTAGCAGAAAAATTAATACCAGCTTGTGATATATCAGAGCAAATATCATTGGCCTCTAAAGAAGCAAGTGGAACAGGAAATATGAAATTTATGTTAAATGGGGCTGTTACTTTAGGAACAGAAGATGGAGCTAATGTAGAGATTCATAAAGAGGTAGGAGATAATAATATATTTATTTTTGGAGAGAGTAGTGATAATGTAATTAAGCATTATAAAAATGCTGATTATAATTCTTCATATATATATACTAAAAATCCAGATATTAAAGAAGTAGTGGATTTTATAATAGGAAAAGAATTAATGAACATAGGACACAAAGAAAATCTTATGAGACTTTTTAAAGAAATTATAAACAAAGACTGGTTTATGACATTATTAGATTTTAAAGATTATGTAGAAACTAAGGAAAGAGCATTCAAAGAATATGAAAATAGATATGAATGGTCAAAAAAAATGTTAATTAATATAAGTAAAGCTGGATATTTTTCTTCAGATAGAACTATATCAGAATATAATAATGATATTTGGAAGCTTTAACAGGTTATAAAAGAATAAATACAAGATAGATCAATTTTGGAAAATAATATTGTGCTGATTTAAAAGGATATTCAATTTTGTAGAGAAGACAGTTGTAAGAGCTGTTAAAGGACAAAATTATTATAGGAGGTCATCATGAGAAGAAACGGAATTTTATTACCAATAACTAGTTTACCATCAAAATATGGAATAGGAAGTTTTTCAAAAGAAGCTTACGATTTTATAGATGTATTACAAGAAGCAGGACAAAAAATATGGCAAATATTACCTTTAGGGGCAACGGGGTATGGTGACTCTCCATATCAATCATTTTCAACTTTTGCAGGAAATCCTTATTTTATAGATTTAGAACAATTAATAGAGGAAGGATTACTTACAGTAGAAGAATGTGAAAGTTACGATTGGGGAAATAATGTTGAGTATATAGATTATGAAAAAATATATTTATCAAGATTTAAAATATTGAAAAAAGCTTACAATAGAAGCAATATAAATAATAGCCAAAATTTTTTAGATTACTGTGAAAAAAATAAATGGTGGCTAGACGATTATGCTTTATATATGTCAATAAAGGATTCTCTTGGAGGAAAATCATGGTTAGAGTGGGATGATAACTTAAAATCAAGAGATGAAGATATTTTATTTAAATATAAAGAAATTTTGAAAGAAGATATAATTTTTTATAAATATATTCAATACTTATTTTCAATGCAATGGGAAAAATTAAAAGCATATGCAAATGAAAAGGGAGTTTCAATAGTAGGAGATATACCGATATATGTAGCACTAGATGGTGCAGATACTTGGTCAAATCCAAAATTATTTCAATTAGATGAACAGAAAAATCCAATTGCAGTTGCAGGATGTCCACCCGATTCGTTTTCTGAGGATGGTCAATTATGGGGCAATCCTTTATATGATTGGGAATATCATAAGAGCACAGGTTATAAATGGTGGATTGATAGAATAAAATATTGTTTTGATTTATACGATATTGTTAGAATTGATCATTTTAGAGGCTTTGATGAATATTATTCTATACCATACGGAGATAAGAATGCTGTTGGAGGGACTTGGAAAAAAGGACCTGGTATAGAGTTATTTAAAGTTTTAAATGATGAATTAGGAGATGTAGAGATAATTGCTGAGGATTTAGGATTTTTAACTGATACAGTTAAACAATTACTAAAAGATACTGGTTATCCAGGAATGAAAATACTACAATTTGCTTTTGACTCGGGAGAAGAAAGTGATTATCTACCTCATAATTATAATAGAAATTGTGTTGTTTATACGGGAACACATGATAATGATACTGTTATTGGATGGTTTGATGATATAAATGAGCATGCTAAACAAATGTGTATTGATTATATAGACGATTTGTCGTTTGATAATAAATTTATAAATTGGAATATGATTTGTTTAGGAATGAGAAGTGTGGCTGATACTTGTATTATACCGATACAAGATATATTGGGATTAGGAAAATCAGCAAGACTAAATACACCATCTACATTAGGTGACAATTGGAAGTGGAGAATGACAGAAGGTTGTATTTCTGAAGAACTAGTTCAAAAGTTAAGAAGGTTAACAAAAATATACGGAAGAATATAGATATATATTTAGATAAAATTTATATTTTTGATAAAGAAACAGAGTTAGTAATAACAAACTACTAATAATAAAATAATAAATAATTATATAAAAAAAGAACCTTTTAAAGGTTCTTTTTTTAAAACATAGGATAGGTTTATTTAAATAATGTTTATACTATATTATAATAAGACTAGTAAAAATAAGAATTGAAAAAATCTTTGTAAATAGTATATAGATGGAGGAATTACGAATGAAAGGAAAATTAATAATTATAGAGGGTTCAGATGGAAGTGGAAAAGCCACACAGACGAAAAAGCTATATGATAGATTAGAAGAAAATAACTACAATATAAAAAAAGTAGAATTTCCAAATTATAATTCAGAGTCTTCTGCACTAGTTAAGATGTATTTAAGAGGTGATTTTGGTAAAAGTGCAACAGATGTTGATCCATATGTTTGTTCAACTTTTTTTGCTGTAGATAGATATGCTTCATTTAAAACTGAATGGGAAAAATTTTATAATGAGGGTGGAATTGTTATATGTGACAGATATACTACTTCAAATATGATACATCAAGCATCAAAAATGGAAATAGATGAAAGAGATAAATATTTAGATTGGTTAAATGATTTTGAATTTAATTTATATAAAATACCAGAACCAGATTGTGTAATATTTTTAGATGTTCCAGTTGAAGTTAGTATAAATTTAATGAAGGATAGAAATAACAAAATAACAGGAGAAAACAAAAAAGATATACATGAAAGTGATATAGAATATTTAAGAAAATCTTATGAGAATTCATTATATATAGCTAAAAAGTACAATTGGCATAGAATAAACTGTGTTGATGGAAGTAATATGAGATCAATTGATGATATACATGAAGAAATTTTTAAAGTTATAAAAAATAAATTTCTAGACAAATAAAAAATAAATATAGTTTATGTTTTATAGAGAGGAGGATTAGTGTAGTATGTATTTTGAGAATATAAAAGGTCAACAATTTGCAAAAAAATATCTTACGAATAGTATTAAAAATAATATGGTAAGTCATGCATATATGTTTGAAGGAGCAGAAGGAATAGGAAAAAATACTATGGCTAAGGAACTGGCTAAAATTTTATTACAAATGGAAAATTTAGATAATAGTCCAGATTATATACAGATAAATCCCGATGGAAATAGTATAAAAATTGCTCAAGTCAGAAAGATACAAAGTGATATACTTGTAAAGCCTTATAAATCATATAAAATATATGTATTTGATGAAGCTCAAAAAATGACAGTAGAGGCACAAAATGCATTACTTAAAACCTTAGAAGAACCACCAAAGTATGCTATAATAATCCTTATAACTAATAACAAGGAATCATTATTAGATACTATAAAATCTAGATGTGAAATCATAAAATTTACACCTATACCAATTATGGATATAACTGATTATTTGGTTGCAAATGGTATAGATTCAAAAAAAGCAGCACTTCTTTCTAATTTTTCAAGAGGAAGTATGAAAAAAGCCATCGAGCTTTCACAATCACAAGAGTTTTATAATATGAGAGAAGAAATACAAATATATATTGAAAAATTTTTGAGTGGAGATTTAGTAGAAACTATAGAAATTCAAAATGATATTGAAAAATATAAAAGTGAAATAATAAATGTTTTAGATATTATGATTAACTATTTTAGAGATTTTATGCTTATAAAAGAAAATGTAGATAATAGTATGATTATAAATTTAGATAAATTAGTATTTTTGAAAAATATGAGTAAGAAAATTACATATTCTCAAGTTTCTAAAATTATTGATATAATAGAAGAGACAAAAATGAAACTTAGAAGTAATTGTAATTTTAATGTTAGTATACAAGTTATGACTTTAAATATATACGAGGTGATTAAATGATAAAAATAGTTGGAGTTAGATTTAAAAATGCTGGGAAGATATACTATTTTGATCCAGTGGATTTCAAAATAGAAAAAGATACAGATGTTGTTGTAGAAACTGCAAGAGGGCTTGAATATGGAAAAGTAGTAGTTGGCCCAAAAGAAATAGAAGAAGAACAATTAATTTCACCATTAAAGCCTATAATAAGAATAGCAACAGATGAAGATAAAAAAATTTATAAAGAAAACAAAGAAAAAGCTAAAGAGACATTTGAAATTTGCCAACAAAAAATAAAAGAGCATGAATTGACAATGTTTTTAATTGATTGTGAATATACATTTGATAGAAATAAACTTATTTTCTATTTTACTGCAGAGGGAAGAATAGACTTTAGAGAGTTAGTAAAAGATCTAGCATCAATATTCAAAACAAGAATAGAGCTTAGACAAATAGGTGTTAGAGATGAGGCAAAATCAATTGGAGGACTTGGTACTTGTGGAAGAAAATTATGTTGTTCTTCTTGGCTTGGAGATTTCCAACCAGTATCAATAAAAATGGCTAAAGACCAAAGTTTATCTTTAAATCCTACAAAAATATCAGGTATATGTGGCCGTTTATTTTGCTGTTTAAAATATGAACATGATGTTTATGTAGAAGCTATAGATAAAATGCCTATAGTGGGAAGTATAGTTAAAGTGGACAATCAAAAAGGTAAAGTAATAGAAATAAATCCATTATTAGAACAAGTAAAAGTAGAATTTAATGATAAAACTATAAAAACTTGTTTAAGAGAAGAAGTAACAGTTGTTCATGTTCCTAAAAAATGTGAAAATGGATGTTGTAATGGTAAATTTAAACATGATGATATAGATTCAGAAACATTAAAAGAACTTAAAAAATTAGAAGATTAAATAATATAAAGGAGATTTTATGGAGGTAGCTTTAAAAGAAACTGAGAGAATAGATGATTTACAATTAAAAGGCCTAAAATTAATACAAGATAAAACAGGATTTTGTTTTGGGATAGATGCGGTATTATTGGCTAATTTTGCAAAAGTGAAAAAAAGAGCAAAGGTAGTTGATTTAGGTACAGGTACAGGAATAATACCTATATTAATAGCTGGAAAAAGTGAAGCTAGCAAAATTATAGGAGTAGAAATACAAGAAGAAGTATACGAAATGGCAACAAGATCTGTAAAATTAAATGATTTAGAAGATAGAGTAGAAATCATAAATGCAGACATAAAAACTATAGATAAAAAATTAGAAGTACATGGATTTCATGTAGCAACATCAAATCCACCATATATGCATATTGATGGAATAAAAAATCCTAACGACAAAAAAGCAATTTCTAGACATGAAATAATGTGTAATTTAGAAGATGTAATAAGGGCAGCTTCGAGACTTGTAATGCCTAGAGGTAAATTCTTTATGATACACAGACCTACTAGATTAGTAGATATTATAGAGTTAGGAAGAAAATATAGATTAGAACCTAAAGTAATTCAGTTTGTACATCCAAAAGTTGGAAAAGCTCCTAACTTAATGTTAGTAGAGTTTAGTAAAGATGGAAGACCAGAACTTAAAATTTTAGATCCTCTATATGTATATGGAGACGATGGAAATTACACAGAAGAAATAAGAAAAATATATGCCAATGAAGATATAGGAGAATAATATGAGTGGAAAATTATATATATGTCCAACACCTATAGGAAACTTGGAAGATATAACATATAGAACATTAAGAGTATTAAATGAAGTTGATTTAATAGCTGCAGAAGATACAAGACATAGTATAAAGCTTTTAAATCACTTTGAAATTTCAAAACCTCTGACAAGTTATTTTGAACATAATAAAGATACTAAAGGTGATTATTTAATAAATAAATTATTGGACGGGGAAAATATAGCTTTAATAAGTGATGCAGGAATGCCTGGAATATCAGACCCAGGTGAAGATTTAATAAAACAAGCTATAGAAAATAATATAGAAATTGATGTATTACCTGGTGCTACTGCATTTGCAGTTGCTTTAGTTGGTTCAGGTTTAGATACTCACAAATTTGTATTTGAAGGATTTTTAGATAGAGATAAAAAAATACGAAGAGCTAGACTAGAAGAAATAAAAGAAGAAGATAGAACTATGATTTTTTATGAATCACCACATAGATTAAAAGATACACTAAAAGATATGTTAAAGATTCTTGGAAACAGAAAAATAGCAGTAAATAGAGAACTTACTAAAAAATATCAAGAAATAATAAGAGAAGATATTGAAACAGTCCTTAAAATTTATGAAGAAAAGGAAATAAAGGGTGAATTTGTTTTAATTGTTAGTGGATTTGAAGGAGAAAAACAATCTAAAAATAATTATGATAGTTTAACCGATAGAGAATATGTTATAGAGCTAATGAATAGTGGTATTAGCAAAAAAGATGCTATAAAAACTGTATGCAAGGATAGAAAACTAAAAAAAGATGTTGTATATAAACAAGTATTAGATTTATAGTAAAAAAAGTATATTAAAAATAGGGGTGATTACATGGATATAGGAAAACAATTATTAGAGTGTTTAAAATATGAAGATACATCTAATAGAATTGATGAATTAGATAAACAAGGTTTATTAGAAGAACTAATCCCCAGTATTAAAGATATGAAAGAAGTTGGAAAATGTAAATATCATATAGTAAATACTTTTCAACATTCTCTATATACATTAATACAGTTTGAAAGTATATTAAGAACAGAAAAATTTATACCAAGTCATTTAAGAAAACAAGTTTTGGAGTATTTGAATTCAAAAGATGAATCTGGTTTTTTAACACTAGAAATTCTAAAATTAGGAGTTTTTTTACATGATATAGGAAAACCAGCGGCTAAGACTGTGGACGAAACAGGAAGATCACATTTTAGAGGACATGATGTAACTGGTGGAGAATTGGTACTTAATTTAGGTAAAAAAATCGGATTAAGTGATGCAACTACTGAAAAACTTTTTAAATATGTAAGATACCATATGATGCTTTTGATATTTTTTAAAATTAATGACTTAAGTAAAGAAAATTTATGGAAACTATTTGATAAATTAGGTGATGATATAGTTGGTGTAATGTTACTTGGATATTGTGATTTACATGCTACTAGAAAACTGCTAGATCCACTTGAAGACAATGGAGTATTAAAAACATATATGGAATATATTTTAACTGTTTACTTTTATAAATATAAAACTAATAAAGAACAAGTATAATATAAATAAAATTATAAAAATTATAAAAGTCTGTTGAACTAAAGTTTCAACAGACTTTTTCTATGTAAAATAAAGTTTTATTTATAGTATAGATTTAGCTTGTATAGGTGTAGATAAAATGACAGAAGTCTTAGTTGTACCTATAGATTTTATACTGTCTATAACACTTTCAAGTTCATACATGTCTTTTACTATGACTTTTAATAATGAACAGTCATCTCCTGTAATATGGTGACACTCAACTATTCGAGGATCTTTTTTAGCAGTTTCTAGGAATATTTCGTATTTTTCACTAGGTAAGGCTATATGGATAAAAGCTTTTATAACCCTTCCTAAAGCATCTGGATTTACTATAGCTTTGTATCCTTCTATAACACCAGATTCTTCTAATCTTTTTACCCTTTCAGAAACAGCGGGAGAAGTTAATCCTACTATTTTTCCTAAGTCTTTCATGGAAATTCTGCCTTCTTTTTGTAATATCTCTATAATTCTGTAATCAGTAACGTCCATTAGTAGACCTCCTTTTATCTAAATTATTTTATTAAAATACTTTTTTTGAAGCTAATAATTCTGATTTTAAATCCCAAAGGTTTTGTGATAAATCAACTTTGTATCTCTTAGGGTTAGAAAGTTTTTTGTAAGAATTCCAGAATGTATTAAGCTGAGCATTAACATAAGCCTGTATTTCTTTTATTGGTTTATATTTATATTTGCATTCACCGTTTATAAATAAAGGCTTGTGAAGTTCTTTTATTGAATAATTTTCAAATGTTTGTTTTTTCCAAGTATATGTAGGATGGAATATAGTTAAAGGTTTTGTAGTATCGATTTTTTCATCCTTTAATGTAATTAAATCGGCAGCGGCAGAACCTTCTTGATCATATATTCTGACTACTTTTTTATAACCTGGATTATTTATTTTCTCAGGATCTTCAGATAATTTTATTTTTGGTATTAATTTATCTTCCATAAAAGAACCTGCTAATTTGTAGACACCACCTAATGATGGTGATTCAGCAGATGTTATTAATTTAGTACCTACTCCCCATGAGTTAACAGCTGTACCATTTGATTTTAAATCAGAAATAATATATTCATCTAAGTCATTTGAAGCAGTAATTTTTAAATTATAGTATCCTGCCTTTTCAAATTCTTTTTTAACTTCATTTGAAAGATACTGTAAATCACCTGAGTCAATTCTTACTCCAACTGGTTTGTATCCTTTTGCTTTTAAGTTATCAAATACTTTAATTGCATTTGGAACACCACTTTTTAGAACATTATATGTGTCTATTAATAATAAACAACTATCTGGATATACATCTGCATAAGCTTGGAAAGCTTCTAATTCAGTATCGAATTTTTGTACCCAGCTGTGTGCATGTGTTCCTACAACAGGTATATCAAATAATTTACCAGCTAAAACATTAGCAGTACCAGCACATCCCCCTATAACTGCAGCTCTAGCACCGTAAGTACCAGCATCTGGTCCTTGAGCTCTTCTTAAACCAAATTCAAGAACAGGATCCCCTTTAGCAGCATAACAAACTCTAGAAGCTTTAGTTGCTATTAATGATTGGAAGTTTACTATAGTAAGTAAAGCTGTTTCTATTAATTGAGCTTGATATAATGGAGCTTTTACAGTTATTATAGGTTCCCCAGGAAACATAACAGTTCCTTCTTCTACTGCATATATATCCCCTGTAAATTTAAAATCTTTTAGAAAATTTAAAAATCCTTCAGAAAATAAGTTTAAACTTCTTAAGTAGTCTAAATCATCATCTGAAAAATGTAAATCATTTATATATTCAGCTAATTGCTCAATACCGCAAATAATTGTATAACCGCCATTACAAGCATTTTTTCTAAAAAACATATCAAATACAACTATATCTTCATGAACGTTTTTTTCATAATATCCGTTCATCATTGTAAGTTGATATAAGTCTGTAAGTAGAGTTAAATTTCGCATTTTTTTTCTCCTTAAATATTTTAATTAGTAATAAAAAACCCTATACATATACTAAAACACAATATTTCAAAACTTTCAAGTATAAAGTGCAAACGATACATCATAAAATTATTTAAAGTAACTATTAATGATTGGATAAAAAAATAATAATATTTTAAAGGAAGGTGAAAAAAATTAACAAAATATGGTTTTATATGATTGTTATAGGTATAATAGGAAGTATTTATTTTGATAATCTAGAGCAATTGAATAAAGTGATATTAAATGAAGGTTCTAGAGCAATTGAATTTACAATAAGTTTGGCTGCTATAATGTCGCTTTGGATGGGAATAATGAATATAGCAAAGGATTCTGGATTAATAGATAAGATAGGAGAAAAGACAAGTTTTATTTTAAAAAAATTATTTCCTAAGATACCTAAAGGGCATATATCTATGAATTATATAATAATGAATATGATGCTTAATTTATTAGGAGCAGGAAATGGAGCAACTTCTTTTGGATTAAAAGCTATGGAGGAGCTTCAAAAGATAAATGATAAAAAAGATAGAGCATCTAATGAAATGATAATGTTTTTAGTCATAAATATATCTTCGATTCAATTAATACCTTTTACTATGCTCAAAATAAGATCGGATTTAGGTTCTGTAAATCCAAATGAAATAATAGTTTCAACCTTGATAGCTACTACGGTTTCAACATTGGTTGCAATTATTTCTTGCAAAATTTTTGAGAGAAGGTGGAGATAATGTTAGATATAATAGCTAATATGAGTATTCCAATGATTATTATTTTTATAATTATATATGGAAAGTATAAAAAAATAGATATGTATGAAAGTTTTGTAACAGGAGCGATAGAAGGATTGAAAACATCGTGGAATATACTTCCATATATAATGGGAATATTTTTAGCTATAGCAATATTTAAGTCAGGAAAAGGCATTGATATGCTAGAATTTATATTTGGGCCAATTATGAATTTATTTAATATACCTAAAGAATTAACAGGGCTTATAATTATGAAACCTATATCAGGAAGTGGAGCCTTGGGAATGTATTCAGAATTAGCTAATAGGGTTAGTATAGATTCATTAGTAGAAAAAATGGGAGCGACTATAGTAGGTGCATCAGAGACAGTGTTTTATACTATGGCAATTTATTATGGTAGCCAAAAGATAAAAAAAACTCGTCATACCTTAATTTGTGCAATGCTTAGTCATTTTGCAGGAGTATTGGCTTCTATTTACATATGTTATTTACTTTTTGGTTAAATTTTAAATTTTCCAGTATTTACTTTTTAAATTAAAAATTTTAAAATTTAATAAGAATACAAAGAAATTTATAAAGTAAATATGGAGGAAATTCTGTTATGAAAAAATATGAAGTAACTAGAGAAGTATATAATCCTTGTGCAGGAATATATAATTTTGATATGAATTTTGATGATGAAGTGACTACTGATAATATAGAAGAAACTTTGGTAAAATGGATAGGTAGACAGCTTCCAGATTACAATAAAAAAGCTTTTGATGATGGAAGCTATGAATATGAAATTTATTTACCAAGGAAAGAAAGATATACTTTTACACCGATAGATTAATTAAGAAATATAAAATGATTTTATAAGTAAGCTTGACAACGATTTTTTTATTTAATAAAATAATAAATAGTATATGTTTTATTAAAATATGACTATTGAATAAAATATATACTTTTGTATAAAATAATATAGATTTTTACAAAAGTAATTAAAAGCTGTGAAGAGAAGAGTAGATAATTTAATTTTTCTTTAGAGAGCTAGGTTAGGTGAAAGCTAGTGTTTAATTGATTATTGAAGATGGCCTTGGAGCTTCTTATCTGAATTAACTTAGGATAAGACGGATAGACTCGTTATAAGTCTGCTAAGATATTCAAAGTTTTTGAATAAATTAGGGTGGTAACGCGAATATATACTCGCCCCTATGGAATTCCATGGGAGGCGAGTTTTTTATTTATAGAAAATTTTTAGGAGGAAATAAAATGAGCAAACCAACTTTTTATATTACAACACCTATATATTATCCAAGTGGTAAATTACATATAGGTCATACTTATACAACAGTTGCAACAGATGCAGTTGCAAGATTTAAACGTTTCTGTGGGTATGATGTAAGATTTTTAACTGGTACAGATGAACATGGAGAAAAAATCCAAACAAAAGCTAAAGAAGCTGGTATGACAGAAATGGAATACTTAGATGGAATGATAGCTGACATTAAAAAATTATGGAAAACTATGGATATATCTTATGATGATTTCATAAGAACAACTGAACCAAGACATAAAGATGTAATTCAAAAAATATTTACTAAATTATATGAACAAGGTGATATATATAAAGGTGAATATGAAGGTAGATACTGTACACCATGTGAAAGTTTCTGGACAGAATCTCAATTAATAGATGGAACTAAATGTCCAGACTGTGGTAGAGAAACTTACGTAGCGAAGGAAGAAGCTTATTTCTTCAAATTATCTAAATATGAAGATAGAATAAAAGAATTATTCAAAAATCCTAACTATTGTTTCCCAGAAGCTAGAGCAAATGAAATGGTGGCTAACTTCTTAGAACCAGGTCTAGAAGATTTATGTGTAACTAGAACTTCTTTTGACTGGGGTATAAAAGTTCCTTTCGATGAAAAACATGTTATATATGTTTGGGTTGATGCTTTATGTAACTATATAACAGCATTAGGATATATGACTGAAGATGATTCATTATTTAAAAAATATTGGCCAGCAAATATACAAGTTGTAGGTAAAGAAATAATCAGATTCCATACAATAATTTGGCCAGCATTATTAATGGCATTAGATTTACCAGTATCTAACCAAGTATTTGGACATGGATGGATATTATTTGCAAATGACAAAATGAGTAAATCTAAAGGTAATATAGTTTATCCAGAACAAATGATAGAAAGATACGGAATAGACACATTAAAATACTATCTATTAAGAGAATTTGCATTTGGTCAAGATGGAAGCTATACTCATAGAAATTTCGTAACAAGAATAAATACAGACTTAGCTAACGACTTAGGAAACTTAGTAAGTAGAACTATAGCTATGGTTGAAAAATACAATGGTGGAATTATACCAGAACCAAAAGTAGCTACTGAATTTGATGAATCATTAAAAGAACAAGCTAAGGCTTCAAGAGAAATATTCGAAGCTCAAATGAACAAAATGCAATTCCATGAAGCATTAGAAGGTGTATGGAAATTAATAAGAAGAACTAACAAATACATCGATGAAACTGCTCCTTGGGTACTTGCTAAAGACGAAAGCAAAAAAGATCAATTAGATACAGTTTTATATAATTTATGTGAATCAATAAGAATATTCTCTACATTAATCAACCCAATAATGAACACTACAGCTAATAAAATTTATGAACAAATGGGTATAAAAGATGTAGAAGAATTAACTAATTGGGAAAGTACAGCTACATTTGGATTAATAAAACCAGGAACAAAAGTATCTAAAGGAGAAATATTATTCCAAAGATTAGATATAGACAAAGAAGTTGCTGAACTTGAAGAATTATTTGCTGAAAAGAAAGATGAGCCAGTAGAAGAAGTAGCTCCAATTGAACACAAAGAACAAATAACTATAGATGATTTAGATAAAGTAGAACTTAGAATAGGTAAAGTTTTAAGCTGTGAAAAACATCCAAAAGCAGATAAACTTTTAGTATTCCAAGTTAAAGTTGGATCAGAAACTAGACAAATAGTATCAGGTCTTGCTAAACATTACAAACCAGAAGAATTAGTTGGAAAGGAATTAATAGTAGTTTGTAACTTAAAACCAACTAAATTAAGAGGTGTAGAATCACAAGGTATGATATTAGTAGCTGGTGATGATGGAGATCCATTCAAAATACCATTTACTGAAGGTGCAAAAGACGGTTGCATAGTTTGCTAAGGAGATAAAATTTATGTTATTTGACTCACATGCACATTTAAATGACGAAAGATTTGATGAAGATAGAGAAGCGTTAATCGCTTCTCTTAATGAAAAAGGTGTTGATTTAGTTTTAAATCCAGGAGCTTGTATAAAGACATCTTTTGAAAGTGTGGAACTTGCCAACAAATATGATTTTATATACGCTGCAGTTGGTGTTCATCCACATGATGTAAAAGATTTAACAGAAGCTGATATGGATACACTAAAAAAATTAGCAACTGAAAATGATAAAGTTATGGCTATAGGAGAAATTGGTCTAGATTATTATTATGATGGAGACTATAAAGAACTTCAAAAGAAATGGTTTAAAAGACAAATTGAACTTGCTAATGAATTAAAACTACCAATAATAATACATGATAGAGATGCACATGGAGATACATTTGATATAATAAAATCTACAAAAAGTCCTGAGATAGGATGTGTTCTTCATTGCTATAGTGGAAATGTAGAATTGGCTAGGGAATATGTTAAAATGGGATGTTATATTTCAATATCAGGAACTGTAACATTCAAAAATAACAAAAAAACAAAAGAAGTTGTTAGAGAAATACCTTTAGATAGATTATTTATAGAAACTGATTCACCATATATGGCACCTACGCCACATAGAGGAAAGAGAAATGACCCAACATTAGTACAATTTGTAGCAGATACAATAGCTCAAGAAAAGGGAATTTCTTATGAAGCAGTTTGTGAAGCAACAAAGGAAAATGCTAAGAGATTTTTCGGAATAAAATAGACAAAAAAAGCATGCAAGATAATTTTCATTTTGCATGTTTTTTTATTGAAGTATTTGAAATTGAAAAAGAAGATAGCTATAAACTAGACTTAGATATTGTTACTAAAAGTTTATAAACTTTAGTAACAATATCTATAGAATATTTGAAAAGTACAATATACGATACTTTAATAAAAAGGAGAATTTTTATGGATACAAATTATATAGTTGCTTATAATCATGAATGGGATGTTTTAGATACAAGAGATTTAAAAAGAGTAGCAAAAATAAGAAATGTAATTTATGATGAAAAAAAGAATCAATTTAAATTAAAATTTTTAGATAATGATTATATATTAGATTGTAATAAAAGAACTATTGTAAGAGAAAAAGATGGATATGTTCATTCGGCAGAAACTAATGTAATAATCTTAAACTATTTAGGGTATACAGATATAGATGCTGAAAAATCAAGTCAGTGGGTTAGCTTAAAGGAAGTTCCAAATGGAGGGATGTTATTTTATCCAGCGTTTCATAAAAATACGATTATTCGTTTAATAGATAAATATGGATATGACTTAGATTCATTTGAAAAAATATGTCTTGAATTAGGTGGAGTTCCTTGTAAACTTGGAGATAAAGGTTTCGAGTTTGAAGTATTTCCTAAGATTTCTATTAAAATTGGGATTTGGGAGGGAGATGATGAAATCTCACCTTCAGTAAATATGCTTTTCAATAAATATGTAGAAAATTTTATGCATGTAGAAAGTGTTATAGGAATGGGAATGTATATAGGAAAACAAATTTTCAATAATAATATAAAAGGTCTTTTGTAGAGTAAATATTTTATATATATGCTATCGTTTTAAATAACGATAGCTATTTTTTTTAGATATACAAAGACTTTTTGCAAAAACCATTGATTAAATAATAAAAAAAAATTAAAATATAGAGATGTGAATAAATAAGAAACAACTAAAATCAAACAAATATAATGAGACATAAATATAAAACTTAACAATAAATAGAATAAATAAAAAGTAAAAGGTGAAAATTAAATGATAAAAGAAATAATAGTAGTAGAAGGTAGAGACGATGTTACAGCTGTTAAGAGAGCTGTAGACGCTGAACTTATAACAACTGGTGGATTTGGATTTCCTAAAGGAGTTATGGAGAGAATTAAATCAGCTCAAAAAAGAAGAGGAGTAATAATATTTACAGATCCTGATTTTGCTGGAGAAAAAATTAGAAAAAAAATAGCTCAAGCTATTCCAGGATGTAAACATGCTTTTTTACCTAGAGAAGAGGCTAAAAAAGATGGAGATATTGGAATAGAAAATGCATCTCCAGAAAGCATAAGAAAAGCACTTGATAAAGTAAGAACTGAAAGCAGTGAAAAAAGAAACGAATTTTCACAAGTAGATTTAATAAGAAATAACTTAATCGGAAATGAAGATGCATCTTACAGAAGAGATAAAATTGGTCAAATATTAGGAATAGGATACGGAAATGCAAAACAATTCTTAAGCAGACTTAATAATTATGGAGTAACAAGAGAAGAATTTATAGAAGCGGTAAAATCTATAGATAATTCAGTAGAATAGGATATTGTAAAAAATTGATGAATAATAAATTTTAAAAGAAAGGAAAAATAGAATGGATAGACTTTCATCTCATAGAGCTACGAAGCAAATCGTAGAAAAACACAATTTTAAATTTTCAAAGTCATTAGGACAAAACTTTTTAATAGATGATAATGTAATAGATAAAATACTAGATGGAGCTAGATTATCAGAAACTGATAAAATTATAGAAGTAGGACCTGGAATAGGAACTTTAACTAGAGAAATGGGAAAAACTGCTAAAAATGTAGTGGCTATAGAAATAGATAAAACATTAATTCCTATATTACAAGAAACATTAAGTGATTTAGATAATGTTGAAGTTGTAAACGAAGATATATTAAAGGTAGATGTTCAAGGTTTAATAAATGAAAAATTAGAGGGAGGACCAGTAAAATTAGTTGCAAACCTTCCTTACTACATAACTACACCAATAGTTATGAAATTTTTAGAAGAAGATATACCAGTTACAGATATAGTAGTTATGGTTCAAAAAGAAGTTGCAGACAGAATGAATGCAAAGCCATCAACTAAAGATTATGGAGCATTATCAGTAGCAGTTCAATACTACTGCGATACAGAAATAGTTGCAAAAGCTCCGAGACATATGTTTGTTCCACAACCAAAAGTAGATTCTATAGTTATAGGATTACATGTACGAGAAGAAAAGAAATACGAAGTAGATAATGAAGACATTTTCTTCAAAACAGTAAAAGCGTCATTTGGTCAAAGAAGAAAAACTCTTTTAAATTCTCTAGGAGGATTAGGCTTTTTAACAAAAGATCAAATAAGAGAAGCTTTACTAGCTTCAAATATAGATGAAAAAAGAAGAGGTGAAACTCTTTCAATAGAAGAATTTGCAACTTTAGCTAATGAAATAAATAAAATAAAATAGTATATAAAGGATTATCTAAATTTATTATTAAAATAATAAACTTAAGATAATCTTTTTTTTATTTAAATAATACTATTTTATAAAACCATAAACATATACTATTTTGAGAAGGTATGTTTAAGGGGGGACAATTAATGAGCGCCAAAAGAAAATTTAAAAGAGATTATATAATTTTAGAGGCAAAGGACATGAACTTTAGAAGTAAAGAACGTGTTCTTCCTAAAGCTTTTGCAAAAATAGAAATTAATGATGAAAAATCAGTGGTTGCACTTTATGTTGAAAATTTAAAGAATTTAAAAGATGGTTATGATGTAATTGTACTTAGAAGTGATTATGAAAAGGTAAATTTGGGGAAAATTAATCTAAATAATCAAGGAAAAGGTGAATTTATACTAGATTTAAATGAAGAAGATAGTGATATTAAAGCAGTTGCTCTAGCTTACGATAAATATATTCCACTTATAGGTTTTAAAGGAAATAAAATAGAAAATTATGAGGATTTAATATTTGATATTGAAGATGACGAAGTTATAGAGGAAGATGAAGAAATTCAATATGATGATTTAGATAGTGAATATGAGTATGAAGAAGTAGAATATATTTATGAAGATGATTTGATAGATGATGAAAATCAATATGAATATGAAGAAATTGAATATTTTGATGAAGATAATATAAATAATTATGAAGATATAAATAATATAGATGAAACTACGCAAAATAAAAATATATATGAAAATATAGATAAAGCTAAAATATCGTATAAATATATTCAAAATAAATCTTATCCTAAAAAAGAAGAATATGAAATGCCTAAGAAAACAATAGAATCAGAAAAAAACAACAAAAAAATTATTAAAGATGAGTTTAATAATTTTTTAAATATAGAAGATGAAGAAAATAAAGTTGCAGGGAAATTACTTATGCCAAGGCAAATAAAAAAGAATTTAAAATATTTTAAAGAAGTTAAACCATTTGCAGCTGATTATGTGGAAAATACAAGATGGTGGAAAATAGACATAAATCCAACAACTATGTGTGGATATACTATGCCACACTTAGGATATATAACAACTTTAAATCATACAATATATAGTGATATAGCTATGAATGCGTATAAATATAGACACTATTTATTTGGAGTACAGTATGATGATTATAACAAAAGAAAAAATTATATATATGCAATTCCGGGAAAAAAATCTGAACAACCAGACAAAGGTATAACAGGTTTTACAGCTTATCAACCTTGCGACAATAGAAATAATAGTTTAGGTTATTGGTTATGTTTTATTGATTCTCGTATTAGAAAAATAGTAAAATAATTGGAAGATTATTAATTTGATTTTATAGAATATATAATATTATCAAAATTAATAAAAATATATAGTAATTTAGTTTAAAAGTGTTATAATAAAATGAATTGATAAATTATAAATAATTATTATTTGAGAATAAAAAATCAAATTTATATATTAAAAAATCGCCTAGCAAATCTAGGTGATTTTTACATTTTAAATAATATGATAATTGCTATTGATAGAAAAATATAGCCATTAACAAATAAAAAATGGAGGTAAAAATATGGAAACTAGATATGAAGAGGCAAATAAAGTGACAATAACAGTAATTTTATGGAATGTATTCTTAACTGTAATAAAAATATTTTCGGGAGTAATAGGTAATTCAACAGCAATGATTGCAGATGGTATACATTCTGCATCTGATATCATTACATCAGTAGGTGTTTTAATTGGAAATAAAATATCTTCAAAACCAAGAGATAAAGAACATAATTATGGGCATGAAAAGGCTGAAACATTGGTATCTTTTTTATTATCAATTATATTAATTGTAGTATCTGTAACAATAGGATTAGAAGGGGTAAAAAAATTATTTAATTTAGATTCAGTAGAAATTCCAACTTTATTACCACTTATAATATCTATAGTATCTATATTAATAAAAGAATATCAATTTAGAATAACAATAAAAGTAGCAAAAAAAATAAATTCACCTTCGCTTAAGGCAGATGCATGGCATCACAGATCAGATGCCTTTTCATCAATAGCAGCATTTATTGGTATAGGAGGAGCTATAATAGGTTTTAAAGCACTTGAACCTATAGCAACAATAATAGTAGCATTAATTGTTTTAAAAGTTGCAGTAGATATATTTAAAGATTCAATGAATGAATTAATGGATGTTTCTATAGATGATGAAAAAGAAAATCATATATTAGAATTAGTTGAATTAGTAGAAGGTGTAAAACATATAAAAACAATAAGAACAAGAAAACATGGAGCTTTTGCTTATGTTGATTTAGTTATATGTGTAGATGGAAATTTAACAGTAACACAAGGTCATGATATAGCTACAATTATAGAAAAAAAATTAATACAAGAAGTAGATATTATAAAGGGAATAATAGTTCATGTAGAGCCATGTTTGAATAATTCAAAAATATGTAGTGAAAAAACATTAGAAGAAGCTATGAAAATTATGGAGGTAGAAGCAGTTTCTGAGGATAATTCTAAAGATTGTCTTAATAATAATAAATAATACTTAAAAAATCAAATAAAAAGTTATATAATTATCATAGACAATTTCAAGGGTATGGAGGAATAGTGCGATGCCAAAAAAAAGAAGAATAAAGAAAAGTGTGCTTTTAGTAATAGGAATAGTATGTTTCTTTATTGTATATTTTATATCTTTTAAATATTTTTCTAGTTTAGGGAATGTAGAAGGAACTAAAATACCTGGCGCAGTAGAAAAAGTTGAAACAAGAAGTTTATTAGAGCAATTTAAAGAGGAAAATAAAATATATATATCTAATGATAAAGTCACAGGTGTAAGAATGGAAGATGAAAAAGTGACTGAATTTAGATATTCATTTAAGGAATTTAGCAAAATAAGAACACCAAAATCTTATTCGCCTTTATATGAAGGATATACAGATGATGAAATTCAATTTTCAACAGATTTAAATGTATTTAGGATTTATACTGTAAATCAAGAAGAATATTATAAAATACCAGTAGCATACAAAAAAGAATTTAAAGAAATATTAGATACAAGTATATATACTTCTTTTGATTTTATAAAACAACATAAAACATGGAAAAAAGTTACTATAGATTATGGCGATGAAAATAAAAAAATTCATAATTGGAAATATGATGATTTAGCTAGTAAAATGGTTCAAAAGAGATTAGTAGGTAAAATACAACCAGAAAAAGCAAGAGAAAGAAGTAAATATAAATTTACTATTAATATAACAGCGGATAATTATGAAGCTAAAGTAGATATAATGGGAGAAGATTATGTAAAAATTACAGTTGATAACTTAGTTTCCTATTATGAAGTTTCAGATAGTCTTTATGATTATATAAAAACTGATATATTTAAAATATCAGAAGAAAATTAACAAAATATATAAAAACTTCTTGCGATAATAAAATAAATCGACCCCCAACTGTTAGATTTAAGGTCTAACTTTTGGGGGTCTTTTCATATCGTATAAAGTTTTTATTTTATTAAGCTTTCACCAATTTGATAAACTGTTCCAGCTCCTATAGTCATAACTATGTCGTTAGGTTTTACATTTTCCTTTAAGTAATCTACTATATCTTCGAATTTTGGGATATAAGTTACATCTACATTATTATGGTCTAATTTTTCAACTAAGTCTTTTGAATGTATAGTTCCAGGATCTTGCTCTCTAGCAGCATATATATCAGTTATTATAACTTTATCAGCAGAATAGAAAGATTCTGCAAATTCATCTAATAAAGAGATAGTTCTACTATAAGTATGAGGTTGGAATACACACCATAAAGTTCCTTTTTTGAATCTTTTTGAAGTAGATAAAGTAGCTTTGATTTCTGTAGGATGATGTGCATAATCATCTATAACAGTGGCGTTATTGTATTTGCCTTTTATTTCAAATCTTCTACCTACACCAGTATATTCTAATAATCCTTTTTTAATAGTTTCTATATCTATATTTGATGCCATTGAAGCTATTATAGCAGATGTTGCATTATAAACATTGTGAAGACCTTGAACATGTAATTTAAATCCTGTTAAAAGTTCTCCGTTGTAGTCTAAATCAAAAGAACCACATCCAGTGTCATCAAATTTTATATTTTTTATAATAACATCATTTGATGAATCCTTACCGTATTTTATAATTTTTGATTTAACATCATGTAATATATCCATATTAGGACTATCACCATTTATTATAAAATAGCCATCTTCAGGTAGAAGTTTTCCAAATTTATTAAATGATGCTTTTATTTCATCTATTCCTGAGAAGTAGTCAAGATGATCTTCTTCAATATTTAAAACTATAGAAATTTTAGGATTGAAGTTTAAGAAACTATCCACATATTCACAAGCTTCTGTTATAAAATTCTCTGAATGACCAATTTTAACATTCCCGCCTATTGATTTTAAATTACCACCTACTAATATAGTTGGGTCTAATTGGGCATATTCAAATATTGTTGATAAAATTGATGTAGTAGTTGTTTTACCATGTGTTCCAGCAACTGCTATGGAATTATGATACTCTCTCATTAATTGTCCTAAAAATGCAGCTCTATTTATAGTTAATTTATTTTTATTTTTCGCTTCGATTAATTCTGGATTGTCTGGGTGAATAGCAGCTGTATAAACAACTAAATCTATATCATCAGTTATATTTTCTTTATGATGTCCTATAAAAATTTTAACACCTTGAGATTCTAGTTTTTTAGTAAGAGCTGATTCATTCATATCAGATCCAGAAACATTATATTTTTTATTAAGGCAGATTTCTGCCAAAGCACTCATACTAATACCACCAATACCGATAAAATGTACATTCATAAATAAAAAACCACCTTTCTTTTTAATTAAGTTCTATAATCTGAACTATTTCTGTGGTATAATTAGATAATGTTCAATATTTTAAGTATAATATGTACATAATGTATAAGATACATACTTTATTTTATTAAAAATTATCTTTAAACATAACTAATATTATATCATAATATGAGAATAAATGCATTATGTACTTTAAGAATAAAGAAAGTAGTTTTAGGAGGTTTTTAAATTATGAAATTTAAAAGAACGGAAAGAATAGGCGCTATAGTAAAAATATTATCAGATAATCCTAATAACATTTATACATTAAGCTTTTTTACAGAAAAATTTAATGCTGCTAAATCTACAATAAGTGAAGATTTATTAGTTGTAAAAAATGTTTTTGAAAAATTAGAATTAGGACGAGTTATTACAATATCAGGAGCTGCTGGTGGAGTAAAATATATACCAAAGACATCAATAGAAGAAAATAAACAATTTTTAATGGAATTATGTGAAAAAATAAATGATGATTCTAGAAAACTTTCTGGTGGATTTTTATACTTAATAGATTTAATCTATAACCCAGCAATTGCTGCCAAGATTGGGAAAATATTTGCTTCAAATTTAGACTACACTGATGCAGATTATGTTGTAACTATGGAAACAAAAGGTATTCCAATGGCACTTATGACTGCAAAAGCTATGAATTTACCTTTAGTAATAATTAGAAAAGATATGAAGGTTTCTGAAGGACCTACATTAAGTATGACTTATGTAACAGGTGGAAGTAATAAAGTAGAAAGTATGAGTTTACCAAGAAGAGCATTAGAACCAGATAGTAAAGTTATTTTAATAGATGACTTCATGAGAGGTGGCGGAACTTTAAAAGGTATGATAGATTTAATGTGCGAATTTGGAGCACAAGTAATTGGAACAGGAGTATTTATATCAACAACTACACCTCAAGAAAAAATGGTTGATGAATATATGTCATTAATTGAATTAGATGATAATGGTGAAACTGTAATTGCAAAACCAAATTTCAAAAAGTTTAAAGATGAGTACCAAAATTTATAATTTAAGCATTAAAAAATAAAAGAATAATCCATAAAGTGTAAAAAAATTCAAAAAAAAGAAGGATATCCCTTTGGTTTATAGAATTTATAAAATACAGTTTATAATAAATAGTATTTTGTCAAAATCATTAAAGGGGGATATTTATAATGAACATAACTGACGTAAGAGTAAGAAAAATCACAAACGAAGGAAAAATGAAATGTATAGTTTCTATAACTTTCGATAACCTATTTGTTGTTCATGACATTAAGGTAATAGAAGGACATAATGGATTATTTATAGCTATGCCAAGTAGAAAAGTTGGAGAAGGAAATTTCAGAGACATAGCTCACCCAATAAACGCAGAAATGAGACAAGTTTTAGAAGATGCTGTTTTAAAAGCTTATCATGAAGCTTTAGCAGGATTAGAAGTTGCAGCTGAATAATTTTGAATATTATATATTTGTTATATATTATAAAAAGCCGAATCTAAGGATTCGGTTTTTGTATGCTTATATATAATTTATAATGAATAAATAGAATAATTCTGTTGAAATAACTAGCAATTTTAAATAAAAAATGTTATATTATTAGTGATAAATAGGGATATTAATATACATCTATAAATATTATTTAACATACTATAATGATTTTTATAACTTTTTTGAAAAAAATTTAAAGTTTATTGAGAAAAAAACTGTATGAAAGTATATAATATTGTATGTAAATAGTTAATTTACGAATAATATTTATATGAATGGAGAGAAGAAATGAACTTTAAAGCAATAATACTTGCAGCAGGAAAAGGGACTAGAATGAAATCTAAAAATCCTAAAGTAGTGCACAAAGTATGTGGAAAAGAAATGGTTAATCATGTAATTGATATTTCAAATAAAGCAGGAGTAAATGAAGTTGTTGTTATATTAGGACATGGATCTGAAACTGTAAAAAATGTAATACCAGAAGATTCTATTGTAGTAATGCAAACAGAACAATTAGGAACAGGACATGCCGTTAAAATGGCAAAAGAAACTATAAATGATGATGATACTATAGTTGTATTATGTGGAGATACTCCTTTAATAGAAGAAGAAACTCTAAAAAAATTATTTGCTTATCATTTAGAAAATGAATATATGGCTACAGTTTTAACTACTAAAGTAGATGATCCAACTGGATATGGAAGAGTTATAAGAGATGAAGATGGTAATTTCTCAAGAATTGTAGAACAAAAAGATGCAAATGAAGAAGAGTTAGCAGTAAATGAAATAAATTCAGGAATTTACTGTTTCAAAGGTGATAAACTAAAAGAAGCATTAGATTTATTAGATAATAACAATGCTCAAGGTGAGTATTATTTAACAGATACAATGAAAATTATAAAAGATAAAGGATTCAAAGTAGGATCTTTTGTAGGAGCTACTATAGAAGAACTTATGGGTGTAAACTCGAGAGTTCAATTATCACAAGCCGAAGCAATTATGAGAAAAAGAATCAATAAAAGACATATGGAAAATGGAGTTACAATAATTAATCCAGAAAATACATATATTGAATCTAATGTTCAAATTGGCAAGGATACTGTAATAGAACCAGGGGTAATGTTAAGAGGAAATACTATAATAGGGGAAGAATGTATAATAGGGATGAATTCATCTATTACAAATTCTCAAATAGGAAATTTTACAGAAGTAAAAATATCTACTATAATAGATAGCGTTGTTGGCGAATCTACTACAGTTGGCCCTTATGCTTATTTAAGACCAAAGAGTAATGTAGGAAGTCATGTTAAAATAGGCGATTTTGTTGAAGTCAAAAATGCTAATATAGGAGATTACTCAAAAGCATCACATCTATCTTATATAGGAGATGCAGATGTAGGGCAAAATGTAAATATTGGTTGTGGAGTAGTATTTGTAAATTATGATGGTAAAAATAAATTTAGATCAGTTGTTGAGGATGGAGCTTTCATAGGTTCTAACTCAAATTTAGTTGCACCAGTTCATGTTGACAAAAAAGGATATATAGCAACAGGTTCAACTATAACTGATGATGTTCCAGACGGAGCATTAGCTATAGCTAGACAAAGACAAGTTGTAAAAGAAGGCTGGGTAGCTAAAAAAGAAGAAAGAGATAGTAAAAAATAAATTTGCCTTTCATAGACATTTATGTCTAAGAATATAATATATAAAATTTTTCGGGAGGATAATAATGAATACTAGCGGAAGTGAGATTAAAATAATCACTGGTAATTCAAACAAAGAATTAGCACAAAAAATAGCAGATGCTATAGGAGTTAAACTTTCAGATTGCGAAGTTACTAAATTTAGCGATGGTGAAATATCTGTAAATATTAACGAAACAATAAGAGGTTGTGATGTATTCGTAGTTCAATCTACAAACAATCCAGTTAACTTAAACTTAATGGAATTATTAATAATGATAGATGCATTAAAGAGAGCATCTGCAGGTAGAATAACAGCTGTTATTCCTTATTATGGATATGCAAGACAAGACAGAAAAGCAAAATCAAGAGATCCAATCACTGCAAAATTAGTTGCAAACTTAATAACTGCAGCTGGAGCAGATAGAGTTTTAACTATGGATCTACATGCTGCACAAATACAAGGATACTTTGATATACCACTAGATCACCTTCTAGGACAAAATATATTAGCAAATTACTTTAACAAATTAGGAATAGAAGATGTAACAGTAGTTTCTCCAGACTTAGGAAGTGTTGCTAGATCAAGAAAATTCGCTAACCAATTAGACGGAGATGTTCCACTAGCAATAATCGATAAGAGAAGACCAAAAGCTAATGTTTCAGAAGTTATGAACTTAATAGGTGATGTTGAAGGTAGAAACATAATAATGCTTGATGATATGATAGATACAGCAGGTACTATAACAAATGCTGCAAATGCATTAAAGAAATTTGGAGCTAAAGAAATATATGCTTGTTGTACACATGCAGTTTTATCTGGACCAGCTATCGAAAGAATCGAAGAATCTGCAATAACTAAATTAATAGTTTTAGATACAATAAAACTTCCAGAAGAAAAAAAATTAGACAAAATAGAAGTATTAACAGTAGCAGATTTATTTGCTAATGCAATTAAGAAAATATTCTCTAATGAATCTGTTAGTGTATTATTCTAATATAATAGCTTAATAATATAGAATAAAAAGGTATTATCGATATGTGAAAATCATTTCGATGATACCTTTATTTTTTTGTATATAAATTTCCTTTTTTAACAATAATAAAAACATGTGGATATTTTTATTATTGTATTTACAAAATAATTTTATTATCCACAGAATAATAAGAAAGGAGATAATGATGGATTTATTTAAAATACTTGATAAAGCTATAAACTTAAATGCATCAGATGTACATATAACAGTAAACTTATCCCCAATGGCTCGTGTAAATGGGAATTTTTTTAAATTGGAAGATGATGTTTTGACAAACGAAGATGTGTATAACTTATTAGAACAAATTTTAAATAAACAATTTATACACAGATTAAATGAGATAGGAGAAGTAGATTTTTCAATATCTATCCCCAATGGGCATAGAATAAGAGCAAACATTTATAAACAAAAAGGTAATTATGCTATGGCTTTTAGAATTATACCCAAAGAAATCCCTAAATTTAAAGATCTAAAACTACCGGATTCTATAAAAGAATTTGCGAATAAACAAAAGGGGTTAGTGCTTATAACAGGTCCTACTGGCAGTGGAAAATCTACTACATTAGCAAGTTTAATTGATTTAATAAACGAGACTAAAAATTGTCACATTTTAACTTTAGAAGATCCAATAGAATATATACATAATCATAAAAATAGCATAGTAAATCAAAGAGAAATAGGAAAGGATTCGAATAATTTTAATTCTGCACTTAGAGCAAGCTTAAGACAAGATCCTGATGTAATTTTAATAGGAGAAATGAGAGATTCAGAAACTATATCAATAGCACTAAGAGCAGCTGAAACAGGTCATTTAGTTTTTTCTACAATGCATACAATAGGAGCCGCAAAAACTATAGACAGAATAATTGATTCTTTTGAAGGTGCAAAGCAACAACAAATTAGAAGTCAATTATCAACAGTATGTGTAGGTATTGTATCACAACAATTAATACCTACAGTAGATAAATTATCTAGAATAGTGGCAACAGAGGTTATGATAGCAAATACAGCTATAAGAAATTTAATTAGAGAAAATAAAATTTATCAAATACAAAATATAATACAGACTTCTTCAAAACAAAATATGTTTTCTATGGATCAAGATATTTCTAGACTTTATAAACAGGGACTAATTTCAAAGGAAAGTTTATTAAATAGATGTGATGATTTACAATATGTACAAAAATTAATTCAAAACTATTGAGTAAAAAATCCTAAATTATATATTTGTATGATTTTTATTTTTTTAATTTTTTTATTTATTTCATATATAGAAAATAAATTTATATATTTAATTTGCAAGGATATTAAAGTTTCTTTATCTAATACTATAATAGTGTACGTAACAAGTATAACAACCTCTTTATTAATATATAATAAATACAATATAACAGTTGATTCAGTGAGTTATTTTTTACTGATACCATTTATTGTAGTTGTTTCTATAATAGATTTTCGAACAAGTTTTGTATACGATATAACTGTAGTTAGTGGTATAATAATTCAGAGTGTATTATTTATTTTAATGAAATTTTCTTATGAGAATTTTTTTAATTATATAGGTGGTTTGATGGTAGGAATTATATTGTCTTTTTTATTGTGTAAGCTTACGGGAGCAATAGGAGAAGGTGATATAGGATTTTATGGACTATGTTGTTTTGTTTTAGGATTAGAACATAGTTTTAATGTATTTGTACTATCATTTTTTATAACTTCTATATTTGCGATTTTTATTATTTTAAAGCATAAGAAGATTGATTTAAAAGTTAGAATACCTTTTACACCATTTATTTCTATGGCAACACTTTTTATTATGTTAACACAGTATGATATAATAAAAATCTATTTTGAAATTATAAATGATAAATTATAGGGAGGCGAAAAGATTGTATATAATAGTAGGACTAGGAAATCCAGGAGATAAATATGCAAAAACAAGACATAATGTAGGATTTAATGTTATAGATATTTTAGCTAAGGAGTACTCAATAGATGTAAGTAAGATAAAACATAAAGCATTAGTTGGTGAAGGAAGGATAGGTACTGAAAAAATTATATTAGTAAAACCTGTAACATATATGAATTTAAGTGGAGAATCAGTAGTTGATATATGCAATTACTATAATATAGATTTAGAAAATTTAATAGTAATTTATGACGATATAGATTTAGATGTAGGAAAAATAAGAATCAGAAAAAAAGGTAGTGGCGGAACTCATAATGGTATGAGATCTATAATAAAATGTTTAGGTTCTAATGAATTTCCTAGAGTTAGAGTGGGAATATCAAAACCACAAAATGGACAAGATTTAGCAGATTTTGTTTTATCAAGATTTAGTAAAGATGATGAAAAAGCTATGCAAGAAAGCTATGAAAATGCATCAAAAGCAATTGAATGTACAATAAGAGAAAATTTAGATTTAGCTATGAATAAATATAATATAAAATAAGGAGGGTTTTTATGGAAGATATTTTTGTATACCCTTTGAAAAATTCAAATGAGTATAACGAAATTATAGATTCAATATGCAACAAAAAAGGATCATTATTATTAAATGGTCTTTTAGATATGCAAAAACCACATATAACTTATTCTATATTTAAGGATTTATCTAGAACAACTTTATTTATAGCAAATAGTGATTTAGAAGCTAAGAAGGTATATGACGAACTTTGTTTTTATACTAAGAATAAGGTAGAATATTTAGGCTCGGATGAAATATATTTTTACCATTTAGATGCAAAAGATAGAAATCAAGAAGCAAAGAAATTAAGAGTTCTATTAAAATTAGCTAAAAATCAAAAGACAATAGTAGTTACATCTGTAGATGCTATACTTAGAAAATATATACCAAAAGATGTGTTATTAGACAATATCCTTAATTATAAAATTGGAGATATAATCGATTTAGAACAATTGAGTAATAAACTAGTAAAACTTGGCTACGAAAGAGTTTCTAAAATAGAAGGATTAGGACAATTTAGTATAAGAGGTGGGATAATAGATATATATTCTTTAGAATATGAAAATCCTATTCGTATGGAGTTATTTGACGATGAAATAGATTCTATACGTACTTTTGATGTATTTTCACAAAAATCTATAGAAAAAATAAAAAAAGTAATTATAACTCCTTCGAGACAATTTATTTATCCAGAGGATACCTCATTAGCTGTAACTAAAATAAAAAAAGAAACTAATCAATTTACAGATGAGGATATTTTAAGAGATATAGATAATATAAACAGTAAAACTTATTTTGAAGGTATTGAAAATTATATTGATTATGTATATGAAGGGGATAATAAAAGTTTATTTACTTATTTACCTGAAAATGCAATAATAATTATGAATGATATCTCTAGACTTAAAGAAAGATGTCAAAATTATTTCAATGAATTCAAAGAAAACTATAAATTAAATCTTGAAAGAGGATTAGCTATAAAAAATCAAGCGAGTTTATTATATTCCTATGAAGATATTCCATTTTTAATTGAAAATAAAAAACTTATTATAAATTCATTATTATCAAAGAGAATAGATGATTTTTCAATTACTAATACTATTAATATTGATTCTAGGGAAATACCTACATATAATTCAAAGATAAATATATTAGTAGAAGAATTAAATAAACTTAAATACAATGGATATAAAATTATATTAGCAGTTAATTCTTATGATAGATGCAAAAAATTATACAAAGATTTGCTTAATTTAGGGTTAGAAACGATAATTTCTAAAAATAGAAATTTAGAAATTAAATCTTCTCAAATAATAGTTCTTCCTGCAAATATAAGCAAAGGTTTTGAATATAAATCTATAAAATTTCAAGTTATAACAGATAATGAAATTATAGGTGTAAATAAAAAATCTTCTAAAAAATCTAATAAAAAGAAAAATAAAAATGGACAAAAGATAGAATCATTTTTAGATTTAAATGTGGGAGATTATGTAGTTCATGAAAATAATGGTATTGGTAGATATACAGGAATAGAACAAATAGTAGCTAATGGAGTCAAAAAAGATTACTTAAAAATAATTTATCAAGGAGGAGATAATTTATATATTCCTATCGATCAAATGGATAAGGTTCAAAAATATATAGGTTCAGACTCTGAAAAAGTTAGATTAAGTAGGCTTGGAACAAATGAATGGAACAAAGCAAAAGCAAAAGTTAAACGAGAAATAGAAGATATGACCAAAGACTTGGTAGAACTTTATGCAAAAAGGGAAAAAGTAAAAGGTTATAAATTTTCTAAGGATACACTTTGGCAAAAAGAATTTGAATCATTGTTTTTATATGAAGAAACAGATGATCAATTAAAAGCTATTAAAGAAACTAAAAAAGACATGGAATCATCAAAGGTAATGGATAGACTTATATGTGGAGATGTCGGATATGGAAAGACAGAAGTTGCTATAAGAGCGGCTTTTAAAGCTTGTATGGATCAAAAACAAGTTGCTATATTAGTTCCTACAACTATATTGGCTCAACAACATTATAATACTTTTAAACAAAGATTTGAAAATTATCCTATTAGAGTAGAAGTTTTAAGTAGATTTAAAACTGCAAAACAACAAAAAGAAATAATACATGATGCCCAGAAAGGATTAGTTGATATTCTTATAGGGACACATAGAATAATTTCAAAAGATATTAACCTACCTAATTTAGGATTGCTTATAATAGATGAAGAGCAAAGATTTGGAGTAAAGCATAAAGAAGCGCTTAAAAAATTAAAAAATACAGTAGATGTACTTACTTTATCAGCAACACCAATACCTAGGACATTACATATGTCTTTAAGTGGAATTAGAGATATGAGTGTTATAGAAGAACCACCGCAAGAGAGACATCCAGTAATAACTTATGTTGTAGAAGCAAAAGAAAGTATTATACAGGATGAAATAGAAAGAGAAATAGCAAGGGGAGGTCAGGTATTTTTTGTTTATAATAGAGTGGAACATATTGAAGAAATGGCAAATACCATTCAACGATTAGTACCTGATGCAAAAATAGCTGTTGCACATGGAAGAATGACCTCTAAAACATTAGAAAATATTATATTAAGCTTTTTAAATAAAGAATATGATGTTTTAGTTTGTACCACAATTATTGAAACAGGTATGGATATATCTAATGCCAATACAATGATTATATATGATGCAGACAAAATGGGACTTGCTCAATTATATCAGTTAAGAGGTAGAGTAGGTCGAAGTTCAAGACAAGGTTATGCATATTTAATGTATGAAAAAGATAAAGTCTTAAGTGAAGTTGCAGAAAAAAGATTAAAAGCTATAAGAGAATTTACAGAATTTGGTTCTGGATTTAAGATTGCTATGCGAGATTTAGAGATAAGAGGCGCTGGTAATATTTTAGGATCTCAACAACATGGACATATGGCAACTATAGGATATGATTTATATGTAAAAATGTTAAATGAAGCTATTAAAAAGATAAAAGGTGAGGTAATAGAAGAAGAAATAGAGGTTGAAATCAATTTAGCTGTAAATGCTTATATTCCAAATTATTATATTCAAGATGAACTTGATAAGATAGAGATGTACAAAAAAATTTCATTTATTGAAAATAAAGAGGATATGGATGAAATTAGAGAAGAATTGGTAGATAGATTTTCTGATTTGCCTAAATCAGTTGAAACTTTATTGTACATTGCATATATTAAATCTATGTGTAAGAAGCTAAAAATAGAAAAAATCATTCAAAATAAAGATGAAATCACTTTAGTACCTATAACTAGGTACAAAACTAGACAAAAAAACGGTTATAATATTGTAACTGAATTGTGTGATCTAGTAGAAAAAATATGCAAAATTAAGCAAGAACAAGCAAAAGAGGTGTAAAATATGAAAAAAATAACAACATTATTATTATCTTTAGTTTTAATGATAAGTATGGTTGGATGTTCTTCAGGAGATGTTGCAACTGTAAATGGGGAAGCGATACCATTTAAATATTATAAAACTTATGTAAATTGGACAAAACAAAATTATGAAGCAAGTGGATATACATCTTCTGTATGGGAAACTGATATGAGTACAGAAAATAGTTCTGGAACAGAAGAAAAAACTACTTATTGGGAAGCTTTCAAAGATGAAGTACTTAATGCAATGATACAATCAGAAGTAATATATCAAGAAGCTAAAAAAGTTGATGCATTACCAACAGATAAAGACATTCAAAAACAAATAGATAGTTTTAATGAGTATTTAGATAGTGATGAAACAGCAAAAGAACAAGCTAAAAAAGCTGGAATTAATGATGACTTTTTAGAGTATGTCTTTACAAGAGAATTAGCATATTCTACTTATCAAGAATATTACACTAAAAAAACTGAAGTAGAAGAATCTAAAATAAAAGAAGAATATGAAAAATATAAAGATACTTATGATACAGTAACTGCATCTCATATATTAATATCAACAAAAGATAGCGATGGAAATGAATTATCAGATGCTAAAAAAGCAAAAGCTAAAGCAAAAGCTGAAGAAGTTCTTAAAAAAGCGCAATCAGGAGAAGATTTTGCTAAGTTAGCTAAAGAATATTCTGAAGATGGATCTAATGCTAGTAACGGTGGAGAGTTAGGTGCATTTACTTATGATGAAATGGTTGAAGAATTTAGTAAAGCAGCTTTTGCTTTAGAAAAAGGTCAAATTTCAGGTATAGTTGAAACAGAATTTGGATATCATATAATTAAAGTTACAGATAAAGCTACTACTTATGAGGATGCAAAACAAAGTGTTAAAAGTGCACTTTTAACTACTGAATTTGTTGAAGCTACAGAAAAATTAGTTGAAGATGCAAAAATTGACAAAGATAAAAGTAAATTAAAATCTATAAATTATAAATAAGAATATCAGGGGAATAATTATATCAATAATTATTCCTTTTTATTTTATAAGGAAATAGTTGTTTTTTATAAGTGAACTTTAGCAAATTTTATATATATTCATATTAATTACAATTTACTAATCTTAATACAAAAAACGACAAAAAATACTCTTGTAATTATTTAAAATCGTTATTAAAATTAAAAAGTAAATATAAATATAAAAATATTTTGACAAAGGTATAATAATTATTATATAATGTAACCGAAATTTGCATATTTTTCTTTTGAATGGTAAAAATACAATAAAAGAAATTAATGGAGGGACTGTAATAAATGAGAGCAACAGGTATAGTTAGAAGAATAGATGACTTAGGAAGAGTTGTTATTCCAAAAGAAATAAGAAAAACTTTAAGAATAAGAGAAGGAGATCCATTAGAAATATTTACAGCAAAGGATGGAGAAGTTATACTAAAAAAATATTCTCCAATAGGTGAATTAAATGAATTTTCACAAGAATATGCTGAAACACTAGGTGAAACATTAGGATATGGAGTAATAATAACAGATTTAGATTCTATAATCTCTGTATCTAAATTACCTAAAAAAGACTATAAAGAAAAAAGTATAAGTAAAGAATTAGAACAATTAATAGAAAATAGAGAAATTAAAAGAAATAGCAGTGAAAGTAAGATACCATTATATAAAGAAGATACTAATTCTTATAATAACCAAATGATCATGCCTATAATAAGCGTATCAGGAGATTGTATAGGAAGCATAGTTTTAGTTACAAAAGAAAATGAAGATTTCCAAGAAGGAATAGATAAAATTCTTAAAGTAGCATGTAGCTTTTTAGGAAAGCAAGTACAGTAATTTATAAAAAGGCCCTTTTTTATGGAGGGTCTTTAATTTTTAGAAAAAATAAACAAAAAAATCTTAAGAAATAATTAAAAACATGGAAATTGTTGAACAAATCGTTATAAATATGATATATTAAGTTTTGTTAAAATTTTTTATAGCACAGAGAAATTGATATTATTTGGAAATATTAAAGAATATAATTTTTATGTATAATAAATGGAGGTTACAATTATGGATAACAACAAAAATAAAGAATCCTTTTTAAAAGGAGCGCTTATACTTGGTGCGGCTGGTGTTGTTGTTAAAATAATGGGAGCATTTTTTAGGATACCACTTGGAAATTTAATTGGATCTACAGGTATGGGTTATTACCAAGCTGTATATCCTGTTTATACATTATTTTTAACATTGGCAACAGCTGGATTTCCTACTGCACTAGCTAAATTAGTTTCTGAAAAGAGAGCAGTTGGAGATTTTGGAGGCGCAAATAAAACATTTAAAGTAGCGTCAACAGTATTATTTCTTACAGGTTTAATTTCTTTCTGTATTTTCTATTTTGGAGCAGATTTTATAGTTACAAATATAATGAAAAATAATGGAGCTTATGCGGCTATGGTAGCTATAGCACCAGCACTTTTATTTGTTCCACTAATGTCTTCTTTTAGAGGATATTTCCAAGGTAGAAGGGAAATGAGTAAAATAGCAATTTCACAAATGGTAGAACAATTCTTTAGAGTTGTTTTAGGTATAGGAATTGCTTATTATTTAATGAAAAGTTTTGGACCAGAGCAAGGAGCAGCTGGTGGTGTTTTAGGTGCAGCTATAGGTGGTTTTGCATCAATTGTATTTTTAATAATAGTTTATTTTAAAGGTTCAAAAGAACGTAAAATTGAAATTAACTCAAGTAAACATATTAAAGTTGAAAGTACAAAAACAATACTAAAAAGAATTTTATATGTTGCAGTACCAATAACTATAGGAGCATGCGTTATGCCTTTAGTTAATATGGTAGATAGTATAATTGTGGTAAGAAGACTTCAAGAAAGTGGATTTGATGTAAAAACAGCAAACTCATTACTTGGACAACTAACAGGTATGGCTATGGCAACAGTTAATTTACCAATATTTATAGATCAAGCTATAGGTATGAGTTTAGTACCATCTATTTCTGAAGCATATGCATTGAATCAAAAAGAAAGCGTTAGAAAAGAAGCTAAAAATGGAATAAAATTAATATTAATTTTAGTATTACCTTGTGCATTTGGATTAGCATCTTTAGCAACACCTATAATGAATTTACTATATCCAAGTGAAACTGGACATATAGGAGAAATGTTATTGGTTTGTGCACCATGTGCCATATTCTTAGGATTAATATATGCACAAAATGGTATACTTCAAGGTATGGGTAAACCAATGGTTCCAGTTAAAGCATTGGCTATAGGTATGTTATTTAAAGTAGTAATAAGTTATACTTTAACAGGAATACCATCTATAAATGTATTTGGTTCTGCTATAGGTACTTTAGTTGCTTATACTGTTGCATCAGGAATTGAGTTTATGTACATAAAGAAACATCTAAATGTAAAATTCTCTAAAAAAGAATTTATAGTAAAACCATTATTAACAGTAACAACTATGTTTGTTGTTGTTAAAATAAGTTATGCATTAATTAATATGGTATTTGGTAATACACTTTCAACATTAATTTCTATAATGATAGGTGGAATAGTTTATGTAGTTGTATTACTTGCTATTGGCGGAATCAAAAAAGAAGAAATATTAATTATGCCAAAAGGCCAAAAAATATATAGAATGCTAAAAAAATTAAAATTAATGAGTTAAAATGAGAATATATATTGAAATATAGACAATAATTATATTGATGTTAGTTTTGTAGTATATTTATTAGGAGTGATAGTATGGGTAAAATATCAATAGTAGGTTTAGGTCCTGGAGATTATTCATTAATCAGTCAAGGGGCTTTAGAATTATTACAATCAAGTGATAGAATTTTTTTAAGAACAGAAAAGCATCCAACTGTAGAACAGCTAAAAGGTCAAATTAATTATACAAGTTTAGATTATTTTTATGAAAAAGAAGAAAACTTTGAAAATGTATATCTTCATATATCTGAATTTATAATAGAAGAATCTAAAAAAGGCGATTTAGTATATGCAGTTCCTGGGCATCCAAGGGTAGCAGAGAAGACTGTAGGCATAATAGAAGGTTTAGCTATGAAAAACAACATAGAAGTAGAGACAATAGCTTCTATGAGCTTTGTAGATGCCATGTTTAATTATCTAGGAGTAGATCCTGCTGATGGATTTAGATTAGTAGATGCTTTTGAACTTGAAAATTCGCCTATTGACCCAAGAACTAACACTATAATTACACAGATTTATGATGAATTTATAGCATCGAATGTAAAATTAAGATTAATGGATTATTATGACGATGAACAAGAAGTTTATATAGTTAATGGAGCAGGAATAAAGGGCTTAGAACAAAAGGTTTCAGTGAAACTATATGAAATTGATAGATATAGAGACTTATTTAATTATTTAACTAGTCTATATATACCAAAATCTTCAAAAAAATTGTATAATACTGTATATGATTTGCAATCAGTGATGAAAATACTTAGAAGTCCAGAAGGTTGCGAATGGGATAAGAAACAAACTCATGAAACACTAAAGAAATCTTTAATAGAAGAGGCTTATGAAGTAAATCAAGCTATTGATAATGATGATATAGACGAGCTTATTGAAGAACTGGGTGATGTATTATTACAGGTTATATTCCACTGTCAAATAGGTGAAGAAGAAGGATTTTTTAGTCTAGGAGATGTAACTAGTTCTATATGTAAGAAACTAATACATAGACATCCACATGTTTTCAAGGATGAAAAAATAGATATGGATAACTTTGATAAAGCATGGGAAGATCTCAAAAAACAAGAGAAGGGTGAAACTACAGTTACAGAAGGACTGAAAAGAATACCAATTGATTTACCAGCATTAATGAAAGCTAAAAAAATACAAAAAAAAGCTGCATTAGTAGGCTTTGACTGGGACGATATAGAAGAAGTTCATAAAAAAGTTATAGAAGAATATAAAGAACTACTTGACGAATGTAAATCTGGGAATATAAAATACATAAAGGAAGAGTTAGGAGATTTGTTATTTTCAATAGTAAATTTAGCAAGATTTTTAAAGGTAGATCCAGAAGAAGCATTAAATATAACAAATAATAAATTTATTAAAAGATTTGATTTTGTTGAGCAAGGCGCTATAAAATTAAATAAGAAATTGGAAGATATGACATTAGAAGAAATGGATGAACTTTGGGAAAAGGCTAAATTTCAATAAATTCTAGAAGGAAATTTTTATAATATATAGAACTTAGAATTAAATGGGTTTTATATGATAAACATTTAGGAGGTAAATATCGTGAATAAAGCTGAATTAGTATCAAGAATGGCAGAAAAAAGTGAATTAACAAAGAAAGAAGCTGAAATGGCTTTAAATGCTTTAATGGAATCAGTTCAAGAAGCATTAGTAGCAGGAGAAAAAGTTCAATTAGTAGGATTTGGAACTTTCGAAACTAGAGAAAGAGCTGCAAGAAAAGGTAGAAATCCAAGAAATCCTGAACAAGAAATAGATATACCAGCTTCAAAAGCTCCAGTATTCAAAGCTGGAAAATCTCTTAAAGAAGCAATAAACAAATAATAGAAAGTAAAAAATATATTAGCATTAATAGTACAGTAATTTTAGGAAATTACTTTGTAAAAGATGAAATAATATTTTTAAGATAAAAAGAACTAAGTAATACTGACTTAGTTCTTTTTTATAATTAAAAGTAAAAATTTTAGGAGGGTTAATTATGAGATTAGATAAGTTTTTAAAAGTTTCAAGAATAATTAAACGTAGAACCGTTGCAAAAGATGCTTGTGATAAAGGTATTGTTATGATAAATGGAAAAGTTGCAAAATCATCTTCAGAAGTAAAAATAGGAGATATATTAGAAATAACTTTTGGAGAGAAAAAAATGAAGTTTAAAATAAACGAAATAAGAGAACATGTTTTAAAAGCTGATGCTAAAGAAATGTATGAAATAGTAGAATAATATTAAAAAAACCTCAGTATATTTATATTAGTATATAAATAAATTTGAGGTGATATAATGGAACATAGTATAAGTTTAAAAAATAGATCGGATTTATTAATCTCTGGAGTAGAACAGATATATTCATTTAACGATAAAAAAGTAGATGTACAGACTTGTGATGGAAGATTGGTTATAGATGGAGAAGGTTTAGACATGAATAAACTCAATCTTGAAGAAAATTTGATAAGTGTTCAAGGAACTATAAATTCAATAATTTATTCTAGATCTAAAAAAGCACAGGAGAGCTTTTTAAAAAAGGTGTTTAAATAATGAATTATTTTATAGAAGATTTAAATATATTTTATACTACAATCTACGGTGGTATAATAATAGGAATTTTATTTGACTTTAATAGTTCTTTGAAAAAAAATTTTAAATCTATAAGCAAGATATCATTTATATTTGATATTTTATTTTGTATAACAGTAACTATTTTGACTTTTGTAGTTATAAATACAATTGAAAGGTTTCAATTAAGGTATTATCATTTTATAGCTTTATTGGTTGGTTTTTTACTATATTACAATACTATAAGCAAATTTGTCATTAAATTCATCAATACAATAATTGGAACTACGAAATTTTTTATCAAAAAAATTGTTTTAACTTTAGTCAAAATTTTAGATAATTTGTATTACATTATAGTCTATTCAATACATTTTTTATTTGATATTATACTTTACATACCAAATATTATTTTCAATTTAAAAGATAAATTACATAAAAAGCTTTTGGTAAAAAGAAAATTAAAAAAGGGTGTGTAATTATGAATCTTAAGAAAAAGTTTTGGGGTCAATATATGATACTTTGTATGTTTTTATTTTCTATAATTTCAATATTAATAGTTGGTATTTTTATTCAATTACAAAATATAAAATCTTATAAAAAAGAAATTTCTGTGTTAGAACAGGAAATAGAAACTACACAAAATAAAATAAACAAATTGATTTTTTATGAAGATGAAAATGATTTAGAAATTTTAGCTAGAAATAAATTAGGCATGGTTAAAAAAAATGAAATAATCTATATAGAAAAATAAATTATAAAAGGTAACTCTTTAAGGGTTATCTTTTTTGTTTTATAATAAAGTCATTATAATTTTGTATTTAGGAGGTCATCATGAAAATAGGAACTATAGATATAGGCACAAATTCTATGAGATTATTAGTGGCTATTTATGAAAATGGAAAAATAATAGATAGAAAAAAATATGTAAATACTACTAGAATAGGTCAAGGTGTTGATGATAAAGGCTATATATCAAAGGAAGCTATAGATAGAAATATACAAGCCTTAAAGGAATTTAAAGCCATATGTGACGAGGAAGAGTGTAAATATATATATTGTATGGGAACATCTGCTTTGAGAGATAGTAAAAATTCAAGTGAATTTATAGAGCTTGCCAAAAAGGAAACAAATATAAATGTTGAAGTAATTGCTGGACAAATAGAATCTAATTTAGGATTTTTAGGTGTATTAGAAGGTGTTGAAGATAATGATGATGAAGAAATTTTAGTTATAGATATTGGTGGAGGTTCTACTGAATTTATTGTTGGTGATAGACAAGGTGTGAAATTTTGTAAAAGTGAAAATATAGGAGCTTTAAGATTGACTGAAAAATTTTTAAAGACAGAGCTTGTTTCTGATGATGAGTTGGAATCTACAATAAAATTTATTAATGAAACAATAGAAAATACTATAAATACAATTAAAGAAAGAAATATAAAAAAATTAGTTGGTATAGGTGGAACGATAACTTCTGTATCTGCTATAAATCAAAAATTAGAAGTTTATTCTATGGAAAAAGTGCACAATAGTAAAATATGCAAAAAAGAAGTAGACGAAATTTTACAAATGCTAAAAAATATGACATTGAAAGACAAAAAAACTTTAAATGGACTACAGCCAAAAAGAGCGGATATTATAACAGCTGGTGTAGTAATTTTAAATATAATAATGGAAAAACTAGAATTAAATCAAATAGTTGTAAGTGAATATGATAATTTGGAAGGATTAATGTGTCAAATGGCAAAAAAAATGTCTTAAAATTTTTTTATTTTGATTACTTAAAATGACAAATTACTTTCTCCTGCTTTGGTACAATCTTATGTAAACAAAGGAGGAGATTTTTTATGGATCGAACAGTAGCTATTAAAAATAAAACTTCTAATTTTAGTAATTTAAAACTTTCGAAAATATTTGATTCTAAATGCATAATTTTTATGATAATGGGATTTTTATTAAGTAGATCGATTTTAATTGATGGAGTTGCTCCATTGGGGTTAGCTTTTTTCTTATATATATGTAAATTTGATAAATATAAGATGCCAGTTTTTATATCTATTTTACTAGGAACATTGCTATCATTCAATGAAGTAGCTATAATAGCAAAATATATTATATGTACCAGTATAATAATGATTTTGAGTAATAAAATTAAACAAGTCAGTGAATTAGTAAAATTAAGCTTAATTGGAGTAGGAATAACACTTCCAGTATCTCTCATATTTACATTATTTACAGATAAAAACATATATGATTTTATAATGGTCGGAGTAGAATCTATAATAGTATTCACATCAGTATTCATATTTACATACGGTATAAAATTCTTAATATCTAATCAAAACAAAATGAGTATAAAAACAGAAGAAATAATATCTATTAGTTTATTAGCAACTTTCAGTATTATGGGAGTGGGAGAGATATCTATATTAGGGATTTCTTTAAAATCTGTTTTAGCAACAATTTTAATATTAATAGCGGCTATTATTGGAGGAGCTAATATAGGTTCATCTTGTGGGGTAATAGTTGGACTTGCTTTTACTATAAGTAATGCTATATCAGCTATATATATGGGGGTATATGCATTTGCAGGTTTAATAGGTGGGACCTTTAATCGAGTGAATAGATATTTATGCATTATAGGCTATGTATTTAGTTGGATAATTTTATTTGCTTATACTTCAGGATTAGAATCAAATATAAATTCCATAAGAGATATATTAATAGGAGCTTTAATTATATCAGTTTTGCCAAAAACATTTTTTCAAAAAATAGAAGATAGTATAAAAATAAATATAGGCACAGCTCAATCTGTTAGCAATTATATAAATAGAATGAAAAACTTAACTAATAGTAAATTAACTAATGTTCAGAGAGCCTATAATGAACTTGCTGATACATTTGAAAAAGTTAGACAGAAAGATAATATAGTAGATCAAAATGATATGGCACAATTAATAGATAGAATTTATGTAGATGAATGTTCTTCATGTAGTATGAAAAAAATATGTTGGGAGGTTAGATTTAATAAAACATATAATCTAATGTATAATATAATACAAAATTTAGAAGAGGGACTATTAAAAGAAGATGCCATACCAGAAGAATTTAAGAAATCATGCATGAATCCAAATCAAATTGTAAAAATTTCAAATTATTATTATAAAATTTTTGCACTTGATTATAATTGGAGTATGAAATTCGATGAAAGTAGAAAATTAATAGCAGATCAAATTAAAAATATATCTAAATCTATAAAGGATTTATCTCAAGAAATAGAAAATAGTGCTATGTTAGATTTAAATAAAGAAAAAGACATACTAGAAGAACTAGAGAGAAATAATATTATAGTAAATAGAATAAATTATTTAACTAAGGGAAAAAATGAATTTAAAATAACTATCGATAAAAATACATGTTCTAATGCAAATTTATGTGATGAAAGATTAGTAGAGGTAATATCTAATTATTTAGGAGAGCAATTATCAGCTCAGAGATATGGATGTAACATATACAAAGATACTTGCAAAATAGTTATTACTAAGGCTGAAAAATTTACTGCAAATACACAGGCATCATCAATATCTAGAAATGGACATGTTTTATGTGGAGATAATTATACATATATGGAAATTGACAATGGACAGTATATGATGGCTATCTGTGATGGTATGGGAAAAGGAAAAAGAGCTTATGACGAATCTTCTACAACTATCAATATATTAGAAAAGATGATTGAAGCTCGAATAGATAATGAAATAGTTATAAAAACAATTAACAATATGCTTTTACTTAGTAATTCTGATGAAATTTTTTCGACTTTAGACTTAGGAATAATAGATTTAAAACAAGGTATACTGGAAACTGTAAAAATGGGGGCATGTTCAACCTATATAAAAAGAGCAAATAATGATGTAGATTTTATATCATCATCTTCATTACCAGTTGGAATTTTATCTGATATCAAATTAGATAGACATCATTACAAATTAAATGATGGAGATTATATTATTATGGTTTCTGATGGAATTATAGATGCGGGTAAAAATAATGATATTGGTGAAAATTGGTTGATTTATTTCCTAAAAAAATTAAATACTTACGATTCTAAAGAAATGATGAATAAAATAATTGACAGAGCCTTAGAATTACAACTTGATAATATAGAAGATGATATGACTGTTATGGTAACGAAAGTAAACAAATTAAAAAAATAGGTTGTAAAATCTAAAATTAATTTGAAGTTCCAGTTATCCACAAAACTTGAAAATAATTTGTTGGTAATTGTTAATAGTATAGATTGGAAAATTTAAAATTAGAAAATATACACAGAATTAATAAACATAAAATATCTCGGAGTTAAAAAACTCAATAATAAAATTTTTATATGTTTATAAATTTGTGGATATGTATTTATTATAAACTGTATAAACAAAATAAAAATTGAATAATAAAATAAAAAAAAGTCATCCTAATATTAAGTAATAATAAGAAAGGATGACTTTTTATGAGCAAAAAGTTAAAATTAGTGGCTATTATAATATTTTGTATAAGTTTTGTAATAAACAATTTTTATGTAATAAATAAACATCAAAATCTAAGCAATAAAAATACAATATCTGTATTTGCACAAAATAAAAATAATTTAAATGAAAATGAAGATGTTACAGATGAAAAATCTATAGATAATAAACCTGTTATATGGAATTTAAATTCCATATTTAGGTCAGATGATTTATGGGAAAAAGAATTAAACAAATTTAATAAAGATATTTATGAGTTGAAAAATTATACAGGAAAAATTACTAAATCAAAAATTCATTTTTCTTCAGCACTTAAAATTAAAGAAAAATTAGATATAAGATTAGAAAAATTATATGCTTATGCTAGATTAAACAAAGATATAAATAAAAATTCATATAGATATTTAGATATGATAAACAAAGTTAATAAAGCAAATTCTGAATATAGTCAAATATGTTCGGATTTAGAGTTAGAAATACTGAAGTTATCAGATTCTACATACAATAAATATCTAAAAAACAAAAAAATAAATAGCAAATACAAAAGTTATCTAGAAAGCATAAGAAAGAATAAAGATCACTATTTAGATGAGAAAAGTGAAGAGGTTCTTAGCAAAATAACTAATATAACTTCTCTACCATCAAATATTTATGATTTATTTAATGATATGGATAAACAAAACAAAAATACACCTTCAGATTATTCGAATAAAATTAAATCTACTGATAGAAATATAAGAAAAGAGGCATATATAGATGAATTTATGCCTTACAATGATAATATAAACACTTTATCAGGATTACTAATAGGACAAGTTAACAAAAATGTTTTTTATTCGGATATAAGAAATTATAAGTCTAGCTTAGATATGTATTTAGAAAGTGATGATGTAGATTCTAAAATATACAATAATTTAATAAATACAGTAAGTAAAAATACAGAAAGTTTACATCGTTATGTTACTTTAAGGAAGAAATTATTAAATATAAATAAAGTATATTATTATGATATGTTTAATCCAATTGTAAAAGAATTCAACATAGAGATCCCTTATAATAAAGCACAATCTTTTGCATATACAGCCTTAAAACCTTTAGGTGAAGAATATGAAGATATAATTTATGATGCGTTTAATAAAGGGTGGATAGATGTGTATTCTAACCAAAATAAAATAAGTGGTGGTTACTGTTTATCTTTATATAAAAATCATCCTTATATTCTTTTGAATTATGATAATTCATTAAAATCAGTATCGACTTTAGTACATGAATTAGGACATGGAATTTATAGTTACTTAAGTCAAGAAAATCAAAATTATTATAATTCAAAGCCTTCGATATTTACTCATGAAGTATCCTCTACTACAAATGAAGTAATGTTATATGAGTTTTTAATAAAAAATTCATCTGATAAAACACAAAAGGCATATTATATAACACAGTATTTAGACTTTATAAAGGACACATTATATACTCAAACTATGTATGCTGAATTTGAAAAAGAAATACATGAGATTGTGGAAAAAAATGGGGAATTAAATGCTTTAATACTAAATGATTTATGGTCAAGTCTACTTAAAAAATATTATGGTAATGATTTTGAAGTAGATTCACTTGCTATGGTTGGATGGTCTAGAATACCTCATTTTTATAATAGTTTTTATGTGTACAAATATGCCACAGGATGTTGTAGTTCTATTAGCTTTTATAATGATATAATAAATAACGGATCTCAAAATTATATAAATTTTTTAAAAAAAGGTGGCTCTGATAAGCCTCTTAATTTATTAAAAAGTTCTGGTATAGATTTAAATAATGAAAAAACAATACAAATATCAATAGATAAATTTAATTCTTTGCTGAAGGAATTAGAAAAATTAATGGCGAATTAAGTGACAAAAATATATTTATAATGTAGAATGATATTTAAATGTTAATGGTTAAATAATACATGAAAAATTATTTTTGTATAGTTTAATTTTGGAGGGAGAAGGTAATATGCAAAAGAAAATAAAAAAAGCTGTAATACCAGCAGCAGGACTTGGAACAAGATTTCTACCAGCTACAAAAGCACAACCAAAAGAGATGTTACCTATTGTGGACAAACCAACATTACAATATATAATTGAAGAAGCTGTTGAATCAGGAATAGAAGAAATACTTATAATTACCGGTAAAAATAAAAAATCTATAGAAGACCATTTTGATAAATCTGTAGAATTAGAATTGGAATTAGAACAAAAAGGAAAAAAAGATTTATTAGAAATAGTTCAAAATATATCTAAGATGATAAATATATATTATATTAGACAAAAAGAACCTAGAGGATTAGGAGATGCTATCTATTGTGCAAGAAGCTTCATAGGAGATGAGCCTTTTGCTGTTATGCTAGGAGATGACATAGTAGACAATGAAGTTCCTTGCCTAAAACAATTGATGTCTGCTTATGAGGAATATAGAACAACTATTTTAGGTGTACAATCTGTTCCAGAGGAAGATACTAATAAATATGGCATAATTGCTGCAAAACATATAGAAAACAGGGTTTATAAAGTAAAAGACTTAGTTGAAAAACCAGAGTTAGGTAAACAACCTTCTAATATGGCAATATTAGGCAGATATATAATAACGCCTGAAATTTTTGAAATTCTTGAAAATCAAGAACCAGGTAAAGGTGGAGAAGTTCAATTAACAGATGCATTAAAAACTTTATCTAAAAAAGAAGCTATGTATGCATATGAATTTGAAGGAAGAAGATATGATGTTGGTGATAAGTTAGGATTTTTAGAAGCAACAGTTGATTTTGCTCTAAAAAGAGAAGAACTTAGAGAACCGTTTATCAAATATTTAAATAAAGTATGTAGTTTACCATCTTATAATCAAGAAGTTGCAGTTGATAAAGAAATTACATCAAGTAAAGATAGCAAATAAAGAAGTTAAATTTAGAAAGAAGGAAATAAATTGGCTAAAAAAACGAATACATTTACAAAAGTAGTAGCTATTGGAATAGCAGCTATATTTGTTATAACAAGTATAAGTACTTTAATAACTGTTATTTCATGGTACTTATAAATTTATAAAAAGTTTTTATAAAAAAAAGAAGTTATTTTAAATTTGAAATAGCTTCTTTTTTATATGTATTTTTATAAAAATTTATTAGGAAATCGTATTTATGAAAATTAAATAGTAAATAGTAAATATAAATAGTGTATAATATTTAGTGTTGATAATAAATAATAAATTAAGAATATAGAAATTAAATACAAATTAGAATATTATAATTAAAAGATTAAGTATAAACAATATAAAAAGGAGAAGAAAATGGATAGAAATTTAGCCTTAGAACTTGTAAGAGTTACAGAAGCAGCAGCATTAGTATCATCACAATTTATGGGAAGAGGAGACAAAGAAGGTGCTGATGGAGCAGCTGTAGAAGCTATGAGAAGAGCTTTTGAATCAGTTAAAATCAAAGGAGAAGTTGTAATTGGTGAAGGAGAACTTGATGAAGCTCCTATGTTATATATAGGAGAGAAAGTAGGAACTGGGGAAGATGGTTGTATGGAAGTTGACATAGCAGTAGATCCTCTTGATGGAACTTCATTAATAGCAAAAGGACTTCCAAATGCTATAGCAGTAATAGCTATGGGTAAAAAAGGTTCTTTATTAAATGCACCAGATACTTATATGAAAAAAATAGTTGTAGGACCAAAAGCAAAGGGTGTAATAGATTTAGACAAAACTGTAGAAGAAAACATATTAAATGTTTCAAAAGCTCTAGGTAAAAAAACAACTCAAATGACAATTATGGTTCAAGATAGAGAAAGACATAATTACATATTCGAACCAGCTAGAAAATTAGGATGCAAAATAAAAATGTTTGATGCTGGAGATGTTGCAGCAGGGATTGCGACTTGTTTTGATGAAACAGGTGTTGACATGTTAATGGGAATCGGTGGAGGCCCAGAAGGTGTAATAACAGCAGCCGCTATAAAATGTATGGGTGGAGATATGCAAGCTCAAATTTATCCATTAAGTGAACAAGAAACAAATAGATGTTATGAAATGGGATTTACTGATGAAGATATAGCAAAAAAATTAACTATAGATGACTTAGCTAAAGGAGAAGATTTATTCTTTGCAGCAACAGGAATTACAGAAGGAAATTTATTAAAAGGTGTAATCCATGTAGGAAATAATAAGGCGAAAACTGAATCTGTAGTAATGAGAGGAAAAACAGGAACTATAAGATTTGTAGAAGCTATACATAACCTAGACAAAAATGAAATATTAATAGAATTAATGAAAAAATATAATATGGAATAAAAAATATATAATAAATAAAGTTTAAAAATAATCCATTAATACTTGTAAATAAAATTACAGTATAATGGGTTATTTTTTGCATAGAAAATTTTAAATAGGAAATAATATTATATGTTTATGATTTTAAATATAGAAATTTGATTTATTTTTATTTATTGACCATAATATAAAAATGATGATATTATTAAATTATTAATGTATGTTCGAATTAAAATAAATATCTTTTCTTTTTCATACCGTTTGTTTCCAAAAAAAGTAATAATGATAAAATAATTAAAAGCAGGGAGGTTTATTTTGAATATAGAAAATATTAATTTAAATGAGTTAAGTAGTATGAATTTAACTCAGCTAAGAGAATTAGCTAAAGTATTAGGTATAAAATCAATTACTAAATACAAAAAAGCTGAATTAATTGAAAAAATAAAAGACAATGTAAATCAAAGTAAAAACAATGAAAAAAATACATTAAAAAAAGAAGATCAAGGTAAAAAAGATAATATAAATGATATGAAAAAGATAGAAAAATCTATTGATGATGAGGATAATATTGTAGTAGATGATAATACACAAGATAATGTCGAAGATTTAAAACAAACTACGTATAAATCTGAGAATAATAAAAATAATAAATACGAAAATAAAAATTACATAAAAAATAATATTACAAATAATACTAATAATCCAAGAAATTATAATAAATTTCAAAAAAATGATAAAAATATTGATAACAAATCTATTAATAACGATGTAAAAACACAAAAAAATAATAATATGAATAATCAAAAAGGAACTTATATTCCTAAAGTAGTAGAAGAATCTAAAATAATTAATGAATTTAATACTTCTAAAGAAGATGAAGTAATGGGAGTATTAGAAATATTACCAGATGGATTTGGTTTTTTAAGAGGTTCTAATTATCTATCAACAGAAAATGATGTATATGTATCGCCTTCACAAATAAGAAGATTTAATATGAGAACTGGAGATAAAATAAGAGGTATTACTAGACATCCCAAAACAGGTGAAAAATTCAGAGCACTTTTATTTGTTCAAAAGATAAATGATGAAGATCCAGAAACTTCAATACAAAGAAAGTCATTTGAAACTTTAACACCTATATATCCAGAAGAGAGATTAACTTTAGAAAAAAATCCTTATGAAATATCTACTAGATTAATAGATTTAATATCTCCAATAGGAAAAGGACAAAGAGGTTTAATTGTTGCACCACCAAAAGCAGGAAAAACTATTCTTTTAAAAAGTGTTGCAAATAGTATAGTAAAAAATCATCCAAATGTAGAATTAATAGTATTATTAATAGATGAAAGACCTGAAGAAGTTACTGATATGAAGGAATCTATAAATGCTGATGTTATATACTCAACATTTGATCAAGTTTCAAGTCATCATGTAAAAGTAGCAGAAATGGTCTTAAATAGAGCTCAAAGACTTGTTGAGCATGGTAAAGATGTAGTTATATTATTAGATAGTATAACTAGACTTGCTAGAGCATATAATATGACAATTTCTCCTACAGGAAGAACTTTATCAGGAGGTTTAGATCCAGGAGCTCTTCATGGTCCTAAAAAATTCTTTGGTGCTGCTAGAAATATAAGACAAGGTGGTTCTCTTACAATTCTTGCAACAGCTTTAGTCGAAACAGGTTCTAGAATGGATGATGTAATATTTGAAGAATTTAAAGGAACAGGAAATATGGAATTACATCTAGATAGAAAATTAGCTGAAAAGAGAATATTCCCAGCTGTTGACATTTATAAATCTGGAACAAGAAGAGAAGATTTATTATTATCAGAAAAAGAAAAAACTGCTTTATGGAAATTAAGAAAAGAAATGAGTAATAATTCTTTACTAGAAGTAACTGATAGTGTATTAGAAGCATTAAAAAGAACTAAAACTAATGATGAATTTATAGATAGTATAAATAAAAATTAATTTATTTAAGAAAAATTACGGAAAATAATAAAAATTAAAGAGTGAGAAAAAGGCTTGAACCCTAAAAATAGATATGTTATAATGTTATAGTTGATATGGAAGAAGTTAAAAAAATTAGTATAATAATTTTAAAATATAAAAGAAAAAAGAGGTGACAATAATGCAAAAAGATATACAACCAAAATACAATGAAGTAGAAGTACGTTGTGCTTGTGGAAATACTTTCATGGCTGGTTCAACTAAGGACGAAATAAGAGTTGAAATTTGTTCTGAATGCCATCCTTTCTATACAGGAAAACAAAAGAATATAGAAAAAGGTGGAAGAATCGACAAATTCAAAAAAAGATTCAACATGGAATAATATTCAAAAAAAAACAGGGGTTGGTTTTCCAACTCCTATTTTATTTTTATGACTTATTTTGGAGGATGAAATGTATAGACCAGTTAATCATGGCTACATAGAGGTTATAGTAGGTCCTATGTATAGCGGAAAAAGTGAAGAATTAATTAGAAGATTAAAAAGAGCTAAAATTGCAAAACAAAATATAGTTGTTGTTAAACCCAAAATAGATAATAGATATAGTAAAAATAATGTAGTATCTCATTGTGGAGAAAGTATAGATGGTATTGCTATAGAAAATTCAACTGAGATATATGATATAATCAAAGAAGATACTCAGGTTGTTGGAATAGATGAAGTACAATTCTTTGATGAAAAAATTGTAGATATAGCTGTAGATTTGGCTGATAGAGGAATAAGAGTAATAGCCGCTGGTCTAGATATGGATTTTAAAGGAGATCCTTTTGGACCAACTCCTAAACTATTAGCTGTAGCGGAATTTGTAGATAAAATACAAGCTATTTGTTCTGTATGTGGTCAGCCTGCAACTAGAACTCAAAGACTAATTGATAATAAACCAGCTAAAAGAGATGATTCTATCATAAAAATAGGTGCAGTTGAAAGTTATGAAGCTAGATGTAGAAAATGTCATCAAATAATATAATTTTACAGATATAAGGGGTGTGCTAGAATAAAAGTTTTTTTATTTTGTAACATTCCCTTTTTTAATATTATAAATTTGATATAATATTAAATGTATGAAAAAGCTTAATTGATATTAAGGAGAATAATATGAAAAATGAAAGATTAGGCAAAGTCGGAGGGCAAGCAGTAATTGAGGGTGTAATGATGCAGTCTGGTGATAGAAGATCTATTGCTGTTAGAAAGCCTGATGGACAAATAGAAATCAAAACAGAAAGAATAAAAAGCTGGATAAGAGATAAAAATATACATAAAATACCTTTTTTTAGAGGTGGATTTATTTTAATCGAGACTATGATAAGTGGAATTAAAAGTTTAAATTTTTCTTCTGAATTTTTTTTAGAAGATGAGGAAGAAGATGCAATAGATAGATTTTTAAAGAAAATATTTAAAGAAAAAGCAAATGATGCAATAATAGCTGTATCTTTAATATTATCGTTAATTCTTTCTATTGGACTTTTTGTATTAATACCTACAGGAATTGGAGGTCTATTTGCAAAGATAATAGATAATCATATAGTTCTTAACTTAATAGAAGGTATTCTTAGAGTTACTATACTTGTATTGTATATGTTAGGTGTATCATTTATGTCAGATATAAAAAGAGTTTTCCAATATCATGGAGCTGAACATAAATCAATTTATTGTTATGAAAATGGTTTAGAATTAACTGTTGAAAATGCAAGGAAATTTGGAAGACTACATCCTAGATGTGGTACAAATTTTTTATTTATAGTTATGTTTATATCAATTATATTATTTTCATTCTTTGGATGGCCAAATCCACTTTTAAGAGTGGGAATAAGACTTATATGTATTCCAATAGTTGCTGGAATATCTTATGAAATAATAAAATTTCTTGGGAAATATAATAATATTTTTAGTAAAATTGTCGCATATCCAGGAATGATGATGCAAAAAATAACTACAAATGAACCAGATGATGAACAATTAGAAGTAGCAATAGCAGCACTTAAAGCTGCATTAAATGAAGAATAAGGGGTAGTTTATGACTATTAAAGAAATAATTATAAAATATTGCCAACAGCTAGAAAATATTAGTGATACTCCTAGGTTAGATGTAGAAATGCTTCTAAAAAAAGCATTGGGAGATGTAGATTCTATGTACATCAGATTAAACTTAGATAAGTCTTTAGATGATGAACAAGAAAAATATTTTTTAGAAATGATGAAAGATAGATTGAATGAAAGACCAATTGCCTATATTATAGGTAATAGAGAATTTATGGGTTTGGACTTTTTTGTAAAAGAGGGAGTATTAATTCCTAGACCAGACACAGAAACTTTAGTGGAAGAATTAATAAATATATGTAATAATAAAACAGGATTGAATATTTTAGATATAGGGACAGGCTCTGGAGCAATTACTGTTAGCCTAGCAAAATATTTAGATAAATCGCATGTTATATCAGTGGACATTTCTGATATTGCATTAGAAATAGCATCTAAAAATGCTATTTCTAATAAAGTAGATGAGCGAATAGATTTTATTAAGTCAGATGTGTTTTCAAATGTACCAAAAGAACAAAAATTTGATATAATTGTATCGAATCCTCCTTATATAAGAAAAAAAGATATAGAAGGATTAGATAGACAAGTAAAAGATTTTGAACCTTACAATGCTTTAGAAGGTGGAGATGATGGGCTTGATTTTTATAGAAAAATCACAGAAGAATCTAGAGAATTTTTAAAAACAAATGGAATATTAGCTTACGAAGTAGGACACGATCAAGCATCTGATGTAAGTAAAATTATGCAACAAAATGGCTTTGAAGGTATATATACCAAAAAAGACTTACAAGGCTTTGAAAGAGTAGTAATAGGATTTTATAATAAATAGGAAGGTGAAACGATGTTAAACAAACTGCAAGTATTAGAAGATAAATATAAAGATCTTACAGAAAAAATAAGCGATATAGAAGTTATAAATGATCAAAAAACATGGCAAAAATATATGAAAGAACATGCCGATTTAGAACCGATTGTAATGAAATACAGAGAATACAAAGAAGTAACAGATAATATAAAAGAATCTAAAGCTATATTAGAAGAAGAATCTGATGAAGAATTAAGAGAATTAGCAAAAATGGAATTATCTGAATTAGAAGATAAAGTAGAACCAATAGAAGATGAATTAAAAGTATTATTATTACCTAAAGACCCAAATGACGAAAAGAACGTTATAGTTGAAATAAGAGGTGGAGCAGGTGGAGATGAAGCAGCTCTATTTGCTGGAGACTTATTTAGAATGTTCTCAAGATATGCTGAAAGAAGAAGATGGAAAACTGAACTTTTAAGTGCTAGTGATACTGGTGTAGGTGGATACAAAGAAGTTTCTTTCATGATAAAAGGTAAAGGCGCATATTCTAGACTTAAATATGAATCAGGTGTTCATAGAGTTCAAAGAATACCTTCAACTGAATCAGGTGGTAGAATACATACTTCAACAGCAACAGTAGCTGTTTTACCAGAAGTAGAAGATGTAGAAGTAGAAATTAATCCAAATGATTTAAGAATTGATGTATTTAGAGCATCTGGAAATGGTGGACAATGCGTTAATACAACTGACTCAGCAGTAAGAATAACTCATATCCCAACTGGTGAAGTTGTTTCTTGTCAAGATGAAAAATCTCAATTAAAAAATAAAGAAAAAGCTATGAAAGTATTAAAAGCTAGATTATATGATAAAGCGCTAGCAGAACAACATGATGACATAGCAGCAGAAAGAAAAAGCCAAGTTGGTACAGGAGATAGATCAGAAAGAATAAGAACTTACAATTTCCCACAAGGAAGGGTAAGTGACCATAGAATAAATCTAACATTATATAAATTAGAATCTTTCCTAGATGGAGATTTAGATGAAATGATAGATGCTCTTATAACAGAAGATCAAACTAAGAAAATGTCAGCTATATAATATAAACATTGCCAAATGATTTTTATGTCATTTGGCTTTTTTGTAAGTGATAATTTTATAATACCTATCTTAAATATTAATTTTAAATATAAAAAATACATATAATTAATTAAATTAAATTTAAGGAGAAGGTATTATGATTTTAAAAGTAACTTTGATTGGTTTGCTGGCAGGAGTTGTAGGTACAGGATTAGGCGGAGTATTAGCTGCTATTTTTAAGAAAAAAGTTGATAAATACATAGATTTCTTTATGGGACTATCTGGTGGTATAATGCTTGCTGTAGTAGTCTTTGACTTGATGAAAGAGGCAATAGAACTCAAGGGAATATGGATAACTGTAATTTCTACTTTTTTAGGGGTTATAATAACTATGCTAATAAAAGAAAATTTGAATATTTCTAAAGATGAAAAAGCAGGCTTTTTAATATTTATAAGCATAATGTTACATAATTTGCCTGAAGGTTTGGCAATAGGGTCATCTTTTGTATCGACTGAGTATTTAGGACTTACATTGGCGTTGGTGATAGGTATACATAATATTCCAGAAGGATTAGCTACAGCTTTAACTTTATCTGGAACAAAAATGAAAACGAGTAAAATTATATTATATACAGTTATAGCAGGTGTTCCTATGGGAATAGGGAGTTTTTTAGGAGTATATTTTGCAAGAAGCTTCACTTCTTTAATAGGAATTTTTTTATCAATTGCAGCAGGAACTATGTTTTATGTTGTATTAGAAGAAATTTTACCAAGAACCAAAAATTTTTTTTGTATAATAGGGTTTTTAGTAGGAACAATAATTGTATATTGTATCTAATGAAAAGAGGTGGAATGAAATGGATACATTAATTAGCAAAATTGATATAGACAATATAGATATGGAAGAAATAAAAAAACAAGCACAAATACTAAAATCTGGAGAAACTGTTATATTTCCAACTGAAACAGTTTATGGTTTAGGGGCAAATGCATTAGATGAAGATGCTGTAAGTAAAATTTATGAGGCAAAAGGTAGACCAAGTGACAATCCTCTTATAGTTCATATAAGTGATACAGAACAAATTTATGATTTAGTTGAGGAAGTAACAAATAAAGCTAAGATAGTTATGGAAAAATTTTGGCCAGGACCAATAACTATAATCTTAAATAAAAAAGATATAGTACCAAATAGAACAAGTGGAGGTCTTAATACAGTAGCAATTAGAATGCCTTCAAATAAAATAGCAAATGCTCTTATAAGAGAGGCACAACTTCCTATAGCTGCTCCATCTGCCAATATATCAGGGAAACCATCTCCAACTAAGGCGTCACATGTATATGAACAAATGAATCACAGAGTAAGTGGAATTATATTAGGTAATGACTGTGTATATGGATTAGAATCTACAGTATTAGACTTAACTGGTGATATACCAACAATATTAAGACCAGGAAGCGTAACTAAAGAGCAATTAGAAAAAGAATTAGGTATAGTAGCACTAGATCCTGCACTACAAAAGAAAGAGGATAATATAAAAGCTAAAGCTCCAGGGATGAAATATACTCATTATTCGCCAAATGCTGAAGTTTATATTGTATCAGGAGAAAGAGAGAAAGTTATACAAAAAATAAATGAACTAACAGAGTACAATAATAATAAAAATCTAAAAACAGGTGTAATATGTTTAAAATCTAACAAAGAAAGATATATAGGAAAAACTATATGTTTAGGAGAAACTTTAGATGAGGTGGCATCAAATCTATTTGATAGCTTGATTCAAGCTGATAAAGAAGAATGTAATATAGTATATTCTGAAAGCTTTACAAATGAAGGAATTGGATGTGCTATAATGAACAGGCTTTTAAAATCAGCTGGATATAAAATTATAAAGGCTTGATAATAATTTAATTTTGTTGAAATTATGGACAAAATTCAGCTATTATTACTGTATAAAGATTTTCAAAATTAAAAAAAATAACAATATTCTAAAAATAGTTAAAAAAAGAACAATTTTGAAAAAGTCAAAAAATAAAAAAGTAAGGCTAAAACAAATGATTTGTTTACAAAAATAATACTGACTTTATAAATAAAATTAAAAAATGTATGGTAGTTTAATCAAAATGATTGTATAATTATATAAAGATAGTTAAAAAAAAATCAATCATTTTAAATATATAAAAATATTAGGAGTAGGAATTATGAAAATTGGTTTAGGGTGTGATCACGGTGGTTACAATTTAAAATTAGAAATATTAAAATATCTAGAAGGAAAAGGTATAGAATGTGTAGACTATGGGACAAATAATGCAAAAGATTCAGTAGATTATCCTATATATGGTCAAAAAGTTGCAGAAGCTGTAGTTGCAAAAGAAGTTGATTATGGAATTTTATGTTGTGGTACAGGGATAGGAATATCATTAGCAGCAAATAAAGTTCCAGGAATAAGATGTGCAGTAGTATCTGATGTATTTTCTGCAAAAATGTCAAAAGCTCATAACAATGCTAACATGTTATCATTAGGAGAAAGAGTTTTAGGAAAAGGACTTGCATTAGAAATAGTTGAAGCATGGTTAAATACAGAATTTGAAGGAGATAGACATTTAAGAAGAGTCAATTTATTAAGTGATATAGAAAAAAAATATAATAAATAATATAAAAAATTAGGAGGAACATGATGAGTAAAGTAGTAGTTACAGATCATCCATTAATACAACATAAGTTAACTCTTATGAGACAAGTATCAACAGGTTCAAAAGATTTTAGAGAATTATTAACAGAAATATCAATGTTAATGGCATATGAGGTAACAAAAAATTTACCTTTAGAAGAAGTAGAAATAGAAACACCAATAGTTAAAACTACATCAAAAGTTATAGCTGGTAAAAAATTAGGAATAGTACCAATATTAAGAGCTGGTTTAGGTATGGTAGATGGATTTGTAAAATTAATACCAAATGCAAAAGTAGGACATGTTGGTTTATATAGAGATCCAGAAACTTTAAAACCTGTTGAATATTACAGTAAATTCCCAAAAGATATAGAAGAAAGAGAAATGATAATAGTTGACCCTATGCTTGCTACAGGTGGTTCAGCTGTTGCTGCTATAGATGTATTAAAAGCAAATGGAGCAAAAAATATAAAATTAGTTAATTTAGTTGCAGCACCAGAAGGTATAGAAGAAGTTCAAAAATATCACAATGATGTAGATATTTATGTAGCATCAATAGATGAAAAATTAAATGATCATGGATATATAGTTCCAGGATTAGGTGATGCTGGAGATAGAATATTTGGTACAAAATAATTTAATATAGAACCTATAGAAATATAGGTTCTTTGCAAATTAAAAGACTGAATATTTTGTAAAAAGTAATATTTCAAAGTATTTCTTTGTGGAAAGAGGATAGATTATGAGACCATCATGGGATGAATATTTTATGGAAATAGCAGAAATTGTAAAAAAACGTTCTACATGTAAGAGAAGACATGTAGGTGCTATTATAGTGAAAGATAAACAAATTTTGACAACAGGTTATAATGGTTCTCCTAAAAATTTAAAACACTGTGAAGAAATAGGATGCAAAAGAGAACAAATGAATATTCCTTCAGGGCAAAGACATGAACTTTGTCGAGCTTTACATGCAGAGCAAAATGCAATAATTCAAGCAGCTCATAATGGCGTTAATATAAATGGTTCTACATTATATGTTACTACAAGACCATGCGTATTATGTGCAAAGATGTGTATAAATGCAGGAATAGAAAAAATTGTTTATTTAGGTGATTATCCTGATGAACTGTCTAGAGAAATTTTAGAAGAAGCTGGAATAGAAATGGTAAATTTTGCTAAAAAATAAATTTAAATTAATTTATATTATGTAAAATAAAAAATAAATTTAAATTCGAATAAAAAAATAGATAAAATATTGACAAAGTGTGATAAAATTATAAATATATATAAAATATATTTTATGTATATAAAATAATAAATAAAGGTGTGTTTATATCATGAAAAACAGAAGTGTATTGAGCATAGCAGCAGAAATGCTATCCTTAATTAGCCAGTTAGGAATAATGGTATTGGTTTGTATATTTGGATGTTTTTTCTTAGGGAAATTCATAGATTCCAAATTTGGAACAGAACCCATATTTACCCTAATTTTCTTGCTATTAGGAGTAGCAAGTGGATTCAACTCAGTATATAAGGTTGTTCGTAAATACACGAAAGGGAAGTGATTAAATGGATGTCAAAGTTGCAAAGGAGGTTAAACTCGTTACTATAGGAGTTCCTGTATTTGATATAGTAGCCATAATATTAGTAGCTATTTTATCAAAATTTGGAATATTTTCATTTGGTATTCCAATGATTGTAGGAATAATCTTTGGTAGCGTAATAGCTATTCTTAACTTTAGATTATTGGCATTAACATTAGAAAAGGCAGTTAATCTACCACCAGGAAAAGCACAAGCTTATACTGGAGTTAGATATATGATAAGACTTGCAATAACTGCTGCAGCACTTATTGTATCTATTAAGAATCCTAATTTACATATAATAGGTACTGCAATAGGATTGATAAGTACTCAAGTTGTTATATTTATAAAAACATTACTAGCATCAAAATTTAAAAGAAAGGAGGTATAGTTGTGAGATACGCACAATGGATTATCACATTTCCAAATGGTTTCCAAATAAGTGAGACTATAGTTACAAGTTGGATAATTATGCTTTTCTTAATCGTTGTATCATTTCTTTTAACTAGAAATTTAAAAGTAGTTCCAACTAGCAAAGTTCAAATAATGCTAGAATATGGAGTTTTAACTCTTAAAGGCTTAGTTGAAAGTAACATGGGTAAAGATGTATTTAAGAAAATGCCAAATATGTTCTATTATATAGGTGCATTATTCTTATTCTTTGTATGTTCAAACTTAATTGGACTAGTTGGTTTTAAATCTCCAACAACAGATGTTGACACAACACTTGGATGGGCATTACTTACTGTATTTTTAATTTATTTCGAAGGTATGAAAGCCAAAGGTCTTGCATATTGGAAAGGTCTACTAGATCCAGTTCCATTCTTATTACCTTTAAATATAGTAAGTGAATTTGCAACACCTATATCACTTACATTCCGTCCATTCGGGAATATATTAGGTGGTACTGTAATCATGGGACTTCTTTATCAGTTATTAGCATTTTTATCAACATTAATACCTGGTGTATCAATCCCATTCTTACAATTAGTAATACCGGTGCCTTTACATCTATACTTTGACTTGTTCTCAGGTTGTCTACAAGCCTTTATATTTGTAATGCTAACAATGGTATTCGTTTCAAATGCAACAGAGTAGTGATCAAAATTTAAAAATTATCAAAACAAAAAAGAAAAAATTGTATTTTTTAAGGAGGAATTTATTATGGAACAAGCATTAATGGTATTAGGATCTGCTATAGGAGCAGGAATCGCAGTTTGCTCAGGTATAGGTTCAGGTATAGGACAAGGATACGCAGCTGGTAAAGGTGCAGAAGCTGTTGGTAATCAACCAGAAGCTAAAGGTGATATAATCTCTACAATGCTTTTAGGGGCAGCAGTTGCAGAATCAACTGGTATATATGGTCTAGTTATATCTATAATCCTTTTATTTGCAAATCCATGGGTATAAAAAAGTACATAAAAATAGTTTTGAATTTACAATTGGGAGGTGTTTACTCATCTCCTAAATGTAAGTTTTAGGGTTTGTTAAGAGGAGGAATAGTTATGGATTTTAAACCGGTAGTAACCATATCAGTGGAATTAGTATTCCAGATTATAAATACAGTTATACTATTCTTAGTACTTAAAAAAATACTATTCAAACCAGTGTTAAATATAATTGAAAAAAGAGAAAATATGATTCAAGAGGATTTAGCTGAAGGTTCAAAGGCTAAGAATGAAGGTATAGCTTTAAAACAAGAATACGAACAAAAGGTTAGCTTAGCTAAAGATGAAGGTAGAGAAATTATAAAACAAGCTACTGCTAGAGCAGAAGAAAAATCTAACCAAATCATTGAAGATGCTAAAGCAGAAGCTAATGCATTAAAAGCTAAAGCAACTAAAGAAATTGCTCAAGAAAAAGAACAAGCTATTGCTGAAATTAGAAATGATATATCTGATATAGCTATATTAGCAGCTTCTAAAGTATTAGAGGAAGATATAGATAAAGCTAAACATGAAGATTTAATCGAAAAATTTATTAAAGAGGTAGGGGAAGCTAAATGATAGATGTAATTGCTAACAGATATGCTGAAGCTCTATTTCAAATAGGTGAAGAGGAAAATAAAACAGATAACCTATACAATGAATTAAAGGAAGTATCTTCTTTAGTGGCTACTAATAAAGAATTAAATAATGTTATGAAGTCTCCATTAGTATCAAAATCTGAAAAAATTCAATTAGTTGATGCATTATTTGCAGATAAAGTAGATAATGATCTAAAGAATTTTTTAAAAGTTTTGATAGAAAAGGGAAGAATAACTTCACTTAAATCAATTGAGGCTACATACAAGGAATTGTTAAATAAAAAGAACAATATCTTAGAAGGATATGTAATAAGTGCAGTTCCTATGGCTGATGAAAAAATCAAAGAGCTTCAAGATGAGCTTTCTAAAAAATATAATAAAAATGTTACTTTAGAGAATAAAGTTGATAAAAATATCTTAGGAGGAGTCTTAGTTAGACTTGGTAATACAGAAATAGACGGAACAATAAAAACTCGTTTAGATGGATTAAAAAATCAACTTTCTCAAGTAATTTCGTAGGAGGGCGGTGAACCCATGAACTTAAGACCTGAAGAAATCAGTTCTATAATAAAACAACAAATAAAGAACTATGATAATAAAATAGAATTAACAGATACAGGAAGCGTCCTAAAAGTTGGGGATGGTATAGCTACAGTTTATGGACTAGAAAATGCTATGTCAAGTGAATTACTTGAATTCCCAGGGGAAGTATACGGGATGGCTCTTAACTTAGAAGAAGATGTTGTCGGTGCCGTTATATTCGGTGATGACAGTGGAATAAAAGAAGGCGATATAGTAAAAAGAACTGGAAAAGTAGTTGAAGTTCCAGTTGGTGAAGCTATGATCGGTAGAGTTGTAAGTCCACTTGGTTTACCTATAGATGGTAAAGGACCAATAGTTACAACTAAAACAAGACCAGTTGAAAGTCCAGCGCCTGGTATAATGGCAAGAAAATCAGTTTTTGAACCACTACAAACTGGTATAAAATCTATTGACTCAATGATACCAATAGGTAGAGGTCAAAGGGAGCTTATAATAGGAGATAGACAAACTGGTAAAACTTCTATAGCAATAGATACAATCTTAAACCAAAAAGGTCAAGATGTTATATGTATATATGTTGCAATAGGACAAAAACGTTCTACAGTAGCTCAATTAGTTACTAAATTAGAAAATGGTGGAGCAATGGATTATACTATAGTTGTTTCTGCAACAGCTTCAGAATCTGCACCACTTCAATACTTAGCACCATATGCAGGAGCTGCAATGGGTGAAGAATTTATGTACAATGGAAAACACGTTCTTATAATATATGATGATTTAAGTAAGCAAGCAGTTGCATACAGAGAAATGTCATTATTACTTAGAAGACCACCAGGCCGTGAAGCTTATCCAGGGGATGTTTTCTACCTACATTCAAGATTATTAGAAAGAGCAGCTAAATTATCTGATGAATTAGGCGGAGGATCAATGACTGCTTTACCAATAATAGAAACTCAAGCAGGTGACGTTTCTGCTTATATACCAACAAACGTTATATCAATCACTGATGGACAAATTTACTTACAACCAGAATTATTCTACTCAGGTGTAAGACCAGCTGTTGACCCTGGTATATCAGTATCAAGGGTTGGAGGTAATGCTCAAATAAAATCTATGAAGAAAGTTTCAGGATCATTAAAACTTTCTTACTCTCAATATAGAGAGCTTGCATCATTCTCTCAATTCGGATCTGACTTAGATGCAGATACTAAGAGAAGACTTGCTCAAGGGGAAAGAATCGTTGAAGTTTTAAAACAAGACGAAAATGCACCTCTTAAAGTTAGTGACCAAGTTATGATAATATTTGCTGTTACAAATGGATTTGTAGATGATATTCCAGTTGGTGAATTATCTAGATTTGAAGCTGAATTATTCAGATTCGTAGATGCAAATTATCCAGAATTAAGTGAAAAAATATTAGCAAATAAGGATTTCACAACTGATTTAACTGAAGCAATAAATGAATTTAAAAAGACATTTGTTGTTGAAGCATAAATCCTTTTCAAAAAGGAGGTAAACTAATTGGCAGGAGCTGGAATTAAAGAGATCAAAAATCGTATAAGCAGTGTTGAAAGTACAAAACAAGTTACAAAAGCTATGGAATTAGTTGCTTCATCTAAAATGAGAAAAGCTAAGGATAGAGCTTTAGCTAGTAGACCGTACTTTAATACAATGTACGATACTGTTAAAGATATAGCTACTAATACAAAAGGTGTTAGAGATGTATTCTTAAAACAGAGAGAAGTAAAAAATAAATGTTATATTGTAGTTGCTGGAGATAGAGGTCTAGCAGGTGGATATAACTCTAATATATTCAAACTTACAACTGCTCATATGGATGGAAAAAAAGAAAAAGTTATGGCAGTTGGTAAAAAAGCAGTAGAATTCTTTGAAAAAAGAGATTATGAATTACTAGCGGCTGAAGAAAGTGTTGAAAAATGTGATTATGAAAGAACATTAGAACTTGCTAATACAGCAATGGATTTATATAAAAAAGGTGAAATAGATGAATTATACATTTCTTATACAGAATTTGTATCACCTCTAGTTCAACGTCCTAAATTAATAAAAATTTTACCTTTAGTATTCGACAAAGAAGAAAATGATGTAAAATCAAAAGAAAATACAGGAAGAAGAGCAAGAGTTCAATATTTACCATCACCAGAGGCTGTTTTAAGTTATATAATACCTAAATATGTATCTGGTATAGTATATGACGGTGTAATAGAATCTTTTGCATCAGAACAATCAGCAAGAAGAACTGCTATGAAATCAGCATCAGATAATGCAGACGAAATGCTTTCTACTCTAGAATTAAGTTACAATAGAGCTAGACAATCTGCGGTAACTGGAGAAATAATAGATATCGTAGGTGGGGTTGAAGCTCTAAAATAAGGAGGTTAGAAAATGGCCAACAACATAGGTAAAATAGTACAAATCGTAGGGGTTGTACTAGATGTTAAATTTGAAAATGAACAAAGCCTACCTAACTTATTAAACGCATTAGTTATTAAGTCAGGTGATAAAGAAATAGTTGCTGAAGTTGCACAACATCTTGGTGATGATACAGTTAGATGTATAGCTATGAGTGCTACTGATGGGCTAGTTAGAGGTATGGATGTTATAGATACAGGTAAACCAATCGCAGTACCTGTTGGAGAAAAAACTTTAGGAAGAATATTCAATGTTCTTGGTGAACCTGTTGATGGTTTTGAAGCACCAACAGATGCTCCAACAAATCCAATACATAGAAAAGCACCAGAATTCAATGAAATAGCTGGTAGTGCTGAAATACTTGAAACTGGTATAAAAGTAGTTGACTTATTAGCTCCTTACCTAAAAGGTGGTAAAATCGGTCTATTCGGTGGTGCCGGAGTTGGGAAAACAGTTCTTATACAAGAGCTTATAAACAACGTTGCTAAACAACACGGTGGTATATCAGTATTCTCAGGTGTTGGTGAAAGAACAAGAGAAGGTAATGACTTATACTTCGAAATGAAAGAGTCTGGAGTTTTAAATAAAACAGCTCTAGTATTCGGACAAATGAATGAGCCACCTGGTGCCAGAATGAGGGTTGCTTTAAGTGGTCTTACAATGGCTGAATACTTCAGAGATCAAGAACAACAAGACGTTTTATTATTTATAGATAATATATTCCGTTTCACACAAGCAGGTTCAGAAGTTTCTGCACTTCTAGGACGTATGCCTTCAGCAGTTGGATACCAACCAACACTTGCTACTGAAATGGGTAACTTACAAGAAAGAATAACATCAACTAAACAAGGGTCAATAACATCTGTTCAAGCAGTATATGTACCTGCCGATGACTTAACTGACCCAGCACCAGCTACAACATTTACTCACTTAGATGCAAAAACAGTTTTATCTAGACAAATAGCATCATTAGGTATATATCCAGCAGTTGACCCACTTGAATCAACTTCTAGAGTATTAGACCCTAATATAGTAGGTAAAGAACATTATGAAGTTGCCAGAGGAGTGCAATCTGTACTTCAAAAATATAGAGAGTTACAAGATATAATCGCTATACTTGGTATGGACGAACTTGGTGACGAAGATAAATTAACAGTTGCTCGTGCTAGAAAAATAGAAAGATTCTTATCTCAATCATTTACAGTTGCAGAACAATTTACAGGTTTACCAGGTAAATATGTTCCAGTAAAAGAAACTATAAGAGGATTCAAAGAAATATTAGAAGGTAAACATGACGACTTACCAGAATCTGCGTTCTTATTCGTAGGAACTATAGATGAAGCTGTTGAGAAAGGGAAGGAGTGTTAGTCTATGGCAAACCAATTTGCATTAGAAATAGTAACTCCTGAAAAAATCTTTTACAATGATGAAGTTGAAATGGTTATAATGAGAACTACAAAAGGCGATAGAGCTATTTTGAAAGATCATATACCATTCGTAGCAGGATTAGTTGAGGGACAACTAAGAGTTAAAAAAGATGGTAAATTCAGAGAAGGTAAAATTTCTGGTGGATTTATCACAGTCAATAAAGAAAAAACAACTATATTGACAGAGGCTGCTTCATGGGATGATGAGGCAAAAAAAGAATCATTATAAGAAACAGTAAAATATGAGGAGTTATCAAATAGTGAAAACTAAAAAGATAACTCCTTTTAGATTTTTAAAATAAAAATTTATAAAATGGATATACTATAATTAGCATTATAATAAATTTAGATAAAAATTATTTTTTAGGAGAGATTGTATGAATATATTTGGGATAGGGATAGACATTATAGAAATTGACAGAATAGAGGGTGTTTTAGATAGACAGCCCAGATTTTTAGAAAAAAACTTCACTGAAAATGAAATAAAATATTTCAAAGATAATAATTTAAAAAGTGAGAGTATAGCGGGTAATTTTGCTGCAAAAGAAGCAATAAGTAAAGCTATTGGAACAGGTATAAGAGGTTTTAAACTAAAAGATATGGAAATTTTAAGAGATGAATTAGGAAAACCAATTGTAAATGTATATAATAATTTAAATCAAATTTGCATAAATAATAATATTATAGAAATAAAAGTTAGTATATCTCATAGTAAAAATTATGCGGTTGCTAATTGTTTAATAATTGCAAAAGATTATAACAAATAAATATTAATAATTATTGCTCCTTTCGAATATTAATATAAAGAGGGAGGGGCTAAAGTGTTAAAAATAAAAAAATTAACATTTATCACGGTATTTATATTTACTATTCTAATTACAGTAGGGTGTAAATTAAGTAATCCCACAAAAGAAGATATATACTCCGAGTTTCAAAAGAAAGTAACTAATATGACCTATTACACATGTCAAGCAGAGATAACTGCGATAAACAATAAAAGTCAGAGTAAATACATAATAAATCATACCTATAAAAAGCCTTCATATTACAAATTAGACATAATATCACCAGAGAATTTAAAAGGAAAAACTATAGAATATTACAAAGATAAAATTATTATCAAAAATAAAAAAATAGATGATCTTATAGAATTACCTAATATAGAAAATAATAGACAATATTTATTTGTAGGTGATTTTATACAAAGCTATATACAAGAAAAAAATATAAAAAAAACTTTGTCAAATGAACAATTAATCTTAGAAGCTAATATCCAAGCAGATAGTATTTATTTTGATAAGCAAATATTGTATATAGATAAAAAGACTAAAAATCCTGTAAAAATGGAAATACTAGATAAAGAAGGAGAATATAAATTTATTGTAAAATATTCAAATTTTGAAATAAAGGATTAATATTTTACAGAAATTTATCGAGATAGCTTATTTAATTAAATAGTCAAAAATATCTCAGCAATTTTTAATCAAATTAAGCTAATAACTTGATTAAATACAAAATTATTTTATAACTCTAAATATATATTATAAAAAATAAAAATAATGGAAATAATACTATTAACTAGAATGTAAATTGACATGTGTTATATGGTAAGAAATGCAATTTTACATTTGACTATCTCTTTGATAAAATTATAAGAGATAGTATTCCTAGGAGGCGGTTTTGTGAATAATAAAAATAAAGACGAAATTGTATTTACTTTGCCAGAAGGAATTTTATCCGAAATAGATAAAATTATTCAGATGGAAAATAGTAATCGAGAAGACTTTGCAAAGGCTGCGTTTCAATTTTATATAACCCAAAAGAAAAAAATAAACTTAAAAGAAACTATGATAAAGGGTTATAAAGAAATGGGTAAAATTAATCTTTCATTAGCTGAATTAGGAATGACAGAGGATATTTCTTTAGAAAATAAATCTAAAGGAGATATGGCAAAAGTTGAGTAATCTCAGCTCTGAAATAAGGCGAGGAGATTTATATTATGCAGATTTAAGTCCAGTTGTTGGCTCAGAGCAAGGAGGCGTTAGACCTGTTTTGATAATTCAAAATAATATCGGCAACAAATATAGTCCTACTGTGATAGTAGCGGCTATAACATCTCAAATTAACAAGGCCAAATTACCTACTCATATAGAGATAAGTGCCAACGAATTTGGATTAAATAGAGATTCTGTTATTCTCTTAGAACAAATTAGAACAATTGATAAAAAAAGGCTGAGAGAAAAGATAGGCTATTTAGATAAGATTATGATGCTAAAAATAGACAATAGCCTTCAGATAAGTTTAGGCTTATTTAGTATCTAAAAAGACTATTGATTTTTTATATTTCAATAGTCTTTTTTGAAATTATAGAATAGACAAATTTTAACTTTCATATATTTAAATATATGGGGGTGAAACAAATGGATGTAAAATTTAATATTAAGAGTATGATTTATGGAATTTTACTAATTTTATTTATATTAGCAGGATTTATAGTACTTCCTAAAATGTTTGATCAAAAAATAGCACCTGTAGATTATGTTATGGTTCAAAGAGATGCAATTCCAGATAAAATATTAAATATGATGGATGATTATGTACATAAAGAAAGAGCAATAGCTTTAATAATAGACGAAAAAGTATATGTAATAGTTACTAGAGGTGAAAATACTGATTATGGAATAGAAGTAAATAAAATTAATTTACAAAATAAAGAAGACAAAAAAGTAATGCAGGTAGAAATTTTATATAAAGAAAAGGAAAAATCATATCCTTTTGTAGTTGTAGAAACAAATATGAAATCATTACCTGATAAAATTGAATTAAATAAAAAATTTGCAACAAAAAGTAAAGTTGATTAAATTTATAAAAGCACATGAGAAAATTTCTAATCATGTGCTTTTTTTATAATAATTTTTTTATTTATTAGGTGTTAAAGTTCTAGTTTCAGTCACTATGTAATCAAGTTGAGCATCGTGATCTTCTTTAGGAACTTCTGGGAATATTTGTAAATCAAAAGCTATACCAACAGTAACAGCATCATCTCTTAATCTTTCTATAAATCTATCGTAATATCCGCCGCCGTATCCTAATCTATAACAATCTTCGCTGTAAGCAACAGCTGGAACTATAACTAAATCTAAATCCTCAACTGCTACAGTAGGCGCATCAGGTTTTGGTTCTCTAATATTGTAAGCACCAACTTTTATTCCGTTTTCTAAATCAGTTATTTGAGCAGGAATTAAAAGTCTTTCGTCTACTATTGTTATAGGAGATGTTACTGTTTTTCTAAGAGATATTAATTTGTTGATTAAATGATCAGTAGCTACTTCATTATTAAAATCTAAGTAAAGCATAATATTTTGAGCTTTTTTTATGCAGTCCATTTGAAGTAATTTTTCTGTGATTATGTCGGAATTTTTTTCTATAAAGTCTTTATCTTTAGTTTTTCTTTCTGCAAGTACTTTTTTTCTGAATTCTTTTTTCATAAAATCTACCCCTTTATATATATATGGTATAATATTGAAGATACAAGTTTATACCCTTAATATAAATTTTAATATATTTAGTTGCCTTAAATCAACAAATAGTAATAAAAAGGATAAACTATCATATAATAATAATAGTAAATCAAAGGAGTTGTAGAAGATATGTCAAAAAAGAAGTTGATTATTTGGTCGGTAGGATTAGTCATTGCGACTATTATTTGTACAAATTTAGTACAAATATTTTTATTAAAAGGAGTATTTATATCAAAAGACTTATACGAACAATATAAAAAATTTGATAAATTAGTAGTTTTAGAAAATATTGTAGAAAGTGATTATTATCAAGAAGTAGAAGATGAAGATTTAATATTAGGAGCGGCTAAAGGCTTAATGAGTTCTTTACAAGATCCTTATTCAGAATACTATACAAAAGAAGAATTTAAATTATTAAAGGAACAAACATTAGGTTCTTTTGTAGGGATAGGTATTTATATGACAAGTAACGATAATGATAATATAGTTGTTCAATCTGTAATAAAAAACCATCCAGCTGAAAAGAGTGGATTAAAAGCAGGAGATATAATATTAAAAGTAGATGGAGATAAAGTAAGTGCATCAAAATCTTCTTTAGCATCTAGTAAAATAAAAGGAAAAGCTGGGACATCTGTAGTATTGACGATACAAAGAGATGGAAAAGAATTTGATGTAAAAGTAAAAAGAGAAGAAATTACTGTAGAAAGTGTAAAAAGTGAAGTTAAAGACGATAATATAGGATATATAACTATAACTTCATTCGATAAAAATACATATAAAGAATTTAAAGAAGCCGTAACTTCATTACAAAAGAAAAATATAGACTCTTTAATTATAGATCTTAGAAATAATCCAGGAGGATTATTGGATGTATGTGTAGATATAGCGGATTATTTATTAGGAGAAGGAACAATAGTTTATACGAAAGACAATCAAGACAAAAAACAATATTATAAATCAGATAAAAATAAAATAGATTTACCTATAGTTGTATTAATAAATGAAAATAGTGCTTCAGCATCAGAAATTTTAACAGCAGCAATTGTTGATAATAAAGCAGGTATAGCTATTGGAACAACTAGTTATGGAAAAGGCTTAGTTCAAAGTTTCAGTGAATTTAAAGATGGAACAGGATATAAATTAACAACAGCACAATACTATACTCCAAGTGGTAATTATATAAATAAACAAGGAATAAAACCTAATATAGAAGAAAAAAATCCAAAAAAACAACTAGATAGAGCCATAAACTATTTAAAAGAAAATAAATAGTATAAATTATTAATAAAATATATATTAATATTAGAATATTTTTTTGTAAAAGAATATTTGAAAAAATATTTAAGGAGAATATTTTATATGTTATTTTGAAGGCTTTCGATTTCTTTTGATAATTTCTCCAAAAAATATATATTTTTTAGGGGAATTTGTAAGAAAAATGAAGGAAATTATAAATATGTATAGAATATGTATAATTAAATTAATAATTTATAATTAGGAAGTGAAGGCTATGGAAAAAACTAAGGGCAAAGTTATTAGCATTCAAGAATTTAAGGATAAAAAAAAGAACTTAGAAATAGACAGAAAAGAGCTTATAGCTCTAATTAGACAAATTGCAAAATCAAAATAGGGAGCATCTTGCTCCCTATTAAAATGTTAATAATAAAAACTATATAATATTTTTTGAAAATGATATAGTTTTGACATAAGAGATATTATCTTATTTTTAGTGTATCTAAATAGTCTTTAAATTGGGTAAATTGTTCAGGTGATTTAAATTGAATTTCTTTGGAATTTTCATTTTCGAAATTTTTTAGATATATAGTAGGATTAGATTCTTCTTCATTATAATAGATACATCTATAACCATCTTTGTACAAATCTTTTACATTTTCTAAATCGTACATATAAAAGCACCTTCCTTTGAGAATAAAATATAGTATTGAGTATTACAAGTATTATCATTATTATTATATTATTTATAGAAATATATACGATGAATTAATGTATATATTTTATTTTTATTATTTATTGAATAAGTGGTTTTATATATGATTTCAATAAAGTTTACATTAAACATATTTAGAGTGAATTTTTTATTTTTCATAAAAAATAAAAAAAGTAAAAAAAAAGTTAAAAAAAGTGTTGACGAATTATTTTTAAGGTGGTATTATATTACTTGTCCTTGAGAGATAGGGCAAGCAATCAGAAGTTGAAAAACTTCGAAGTTGTATAAGAAATTTTTTATAAAATAAAAATTTTTTAAAAAAGGTTTGACAAAGAAATAAAAATTTGTTAAACTTAAAAAGCTGAAACAAGCAAATGAACTTTGAAAAT
>CAYVBY010000011.1:0-71231 GCA_964449895.1 uncultured Clostridium sp. | reverse complement strand
AGCACTTGACTTTTAATCAAGGTGTCCGGAGTTCGAATCTCCGATGGGTCACCAATTATCTATGGCGACATGACCAAGTGGCTAAGGTAGAGGACTGCAACTCCTTCATCCCCAGTTCGAATCTGGGTGTCGCCTCCAGATAAGCGCCTATAGCTCAACTGGATAGAGTGTCTGACTACGAATCAGAAGGTTGGGGGTTCGAGTCCCTTTGGGCGCACCATAAACTTAATAATTTGCGGGACCATAGCTCAGCTGGGAGAGCACCTGCCTTACAAGCAGGGGGTCACAGGTTCGAGCCCTGTTGGTCCCACCAGTTAAACCTTTAGTGATTTATCACTAAAGGTTTTTTTTATACCAATTTATAAAATTAAATGTTTGGTAATAAAATTTTTATATTAAGACATTTTATATTATGTAATATATAATTATATTATTGGCATTATATCTATAGGGGATTATATTTTATAAAATATCTTAATAATATAATTGAAAATTTAAAAATATAAAAGGAAAGGAGATACCAGACATCATATATAAAATAGTATCTTTAGAACAATATAATAATATAGAAGGTTTTATTCAGATAATTATATGTCTAGGAGTTAGATATATTACTATAGCATAGAGGATGTACTATTTTTATATGAAGATAATATTAAAATATTTCTGGTAAATAAAGATTTTGTATATACTATTTGACGAACAAATAATAGATAGTGAAGAAATAAAAGATTTAATAGAAAAAAATAGTGATTTTAAAGTAGAAAAGGATATGTGTAAAGCGTCTAAAAGAGAAGATATTTTGGCTTATTTATTAACTTTAGATGTTGATATAGTTAAAGATCAAATCAGACAGGAATATGATTTACAAGATATAGAGATAGAAGAATTATTTGAAGAATATATGTCTATTTCTGAAGAAAGGGCAATGGAACTAGAAGATTTAATGCCTATGTATTCAATAATGACTACTAGATCTTATAAATTAGATATGACTGAAAATAAAATAAAAACTATAATAGTAGCTGCTCATACTGATTTAGGTTTATTAAAATTGACTGATGTATTAAATAGATTATTATCTGCAACAGATTAATAATAAATAACAATAAAGTATTGATAAAGTCGTAATAGAAGAGATTAATTTATTATTTATTGATTACTTTAAAATATTGTTATATTATGTAAAAATTATGCATTTTATAATTAAATGTACATTTAAGGATAGGGGTATTGTTTTTATTCAGATATAAAGGAATGTTTTTTTATAATTTATAAAAAATATTCCAAAGTTACTTAAAATAAGTGTGGTATTTTTTTAAAATTCATAAATTAAATTAAATAATGAAATAAATTCTATTATTAATTAAGGAACTTGTAAAAACATGTTTAAAATTAAATTAAAGTGATTTATAATTTTAACTATTACGACTAAATGATTATGATTGAGGAGGGATAAAATGCCTAAGAAATTTAAAAAAGTTTTAGTTGCAAATAGAGGCGAAATTGCAATAAGAATATTTAGAGCATGTTCTGAATTAGGAATAAAAAGTGTAGGGATATACAGTAAAGAAGATAAATACAGTATATTTAGAACAAGGGCAGATGAGTCTTACTTAATAGGGGAAGATAAAGGTCCAATTGATGTATATTTAGATATGGATGGAATTATAGCATTAGCAAAAGAAAAAAATGTAGATGCAATACATCCTGGTTATGGATTCTTATCCGAAAATTCAGAGTTCGTACGTAAATGCGAAGAAAATGGAATAGTTTTTATAGGACCATCAGCTGAGATAATGGATAAGATGGGAGATAAAATAAATTCTAAGAAAGTTGCTCATTCTGTAGGTGTCCCTACTATACCAGGGGTAGAAAAAGTTATTGAATCAATAGAAGAAGCTAAAGAAGTTGCTAATTATGTTGGATATCCAGTAATGATAAAAGCATCTAACGGTGGTGGCGGTAGAGGTATGAGAGTTGTCTACAATGAAAAAGATTTAGCTCTTGAATACGAAACTGCTTGTAGTGAATCAAAGAAAGCTTTTGGTAAAGCTGTTATATTTATAGAAAAATATATAGTAGACCCAAAACATATAGAGGTACAAATATTAGGAGATAAAGAAGGTAATATAGTACATTTATATGAAAGAGATTGTTCTGTACAAAGAAGACATCAAAAGATAATAGAATATGCACCAGCGTTTTCTCTGAATGATGATGTAAGAGAACGTATATGCAGTGATGCAGTTAAAATAGCTAAAGGTGTTGGATATGTAAATGCAGGAACTTTAGAATTCTTAGTTGATGCAGATGGAAATCATTATTTCATAGAAATGAATCCAAGGGTTCAAGTTGAACATACAGTAACTGAAGAAATAACTGGTATAGATATCGTTCAAAGTCAAATATTAATAGCAGAAGGACATACTTTAGATAGTGAAGAAATCAACATAAAATCTCAAGAAGATATACAAGTTAGAGGATTCTCTATCCAATGTAGAATAACAACAGAAGACCCTAAAAATAACTTTATGCCTGATACAGGTAAAATACAAGTTTATAGAACTGGTTCAGGATGTGGTATAAGACTTGATGGTGGTAATGGATCTGCAGGATTTGATATAAGTCCATATTACGATAGTTTATTAGTTAAAACTATTTCTTGGGATAGAACTTTCAAAAAAGCAATTAATAAAATGATAAGATCTATAAAAGAATTAAGAATAAGAGGTGTAAAAACTAATGCAGGATTCTTAATTAATGTATTAGAAAGTCCTACATTCCAAGAAGGAAAATGCAGTACTAAGTTTATAGATGAACATCCAGAATTATTTAACATAAAAGAAAGTAAAAATAGAGCTACAAAATTACTTCAATTTATAGGAAATGTTGTAGTAAACGAAAATCAATGCCAACAAAAACCTATATTTGAAGTACCACATAAACCTATTATAAGAACTGATATTCCTTATGTTGAAGGAAGTAGAAAACAATTAGAAAGATTAGGTAAAAAAGCATACATAGAAAAAATAAAAAATGAAAAGAAATTATTATTAACAGATACAACTATGAGGGATGCACATCAATCTCTAGCTGCTACAAGATTTAGAACATATGATTTCTTACAAGCAGCACCTGCTACACAAGCATATATGAAAGATTTATTCTCATTAGAAATGTGGGGAGGAGCTACATATGATGTTGCATACAGATTCTTACATGAATCACCATGGAGAAGATTACAAACATTAAGAGAAGAAATTCCAGATATTTTATTCCAAATGTTATTTAGAGCTTCTAATGGTGTTGGTTATACTAACTATCCAGACAATGTTATAACTGAATTTATAAAAGAATCAGCAAATCAAGGTATAGATGTAATAAGAATATTTGACTCACTTAACTGGATTGAAAATATGAAATTATCAATCGACGCTGCACTTGAAACTGGAAAAATAGTAGAAGCTACTATGTGTTATACAGGAGATATATTAGACCCAGCTAGATCTAAATATAATCTTGAATATTACATAAATATGGCAAAAGAATTAGAAGCATTAGGTACAGACATAATCTGTATAAAAGATATGGCTGGTTTATTAAAACCAAAAGCTGCTTATACTTTAATAAAAGCTTTAAAAGAAAATGTAGATACTCCTATCCACTTACATACTCATGATACAAGTGGTAATGGTGTTGCTACTTGTTTAATGGCTTCTAATGCTGGTGTAGATATAGTAGATACTGCTTTACAATCAATGGCAGGAGTTACAAGTCAACCATCATTAAATGCAATAGTAGAAGCTTTAAGATTTGATGAAAGAGATACAGGTATTGATTTATTAGGATATGAAGAAATAGGCGATTACTATTATGATGCAAGACAAGTTTATAAGAAATTTGAAAGTGACTTAACAACTTCTTTTGCACAAATATATAAATATGAAATGCCTGGAGGACAATATTCTAACCTTAAAGCACAAGCTGACAGCTTAGGTTTAAAAGATGAATTTGATACTGTAAAAGTTAATTATCAAAAAGCTAACAAGATATTAGGAGATATAATTAAAGTTACACCATCTTCTAAAGTTGTTGGTGACTTAGCAATATTTATGAGCAAAAATAAATTAGATGAAGAAAATATTCTTGAAGAAGGTAAAAAATTATCATTCCCAGATTCAGTAGTTGATTACTGTAAAGGTATGATAGGTCAACCAGTTGGTGGAATACCAGAGGATATTCAAAAGGTAGTATTAAAAGGAGAAGAACCTATAACTGAAAGACCAGGTAAATTATTACCATTAGCTGATTTTGACGCTGATAGAAAATATTTAGATGAAAAATTCTCAATGGTTTCAAATATAAGAAACATACTAAGTTATGAATTATATCCAAAAGTTTACGAAGATTACCTAAGACATGTTGAAGAATATAACGATATATCAAAATTAGAAAGTCATGTATTCTTCTATGGTCTAGACAAAGGTGAAGAATGTGATGTTGAAATAGAAGAAGGTAAATCACTTTCTATAAAACTTATAGGTATTGGTGAAGTTAAAGAAAATGGATATAGAACATTAGTATTTAGAATGAATGGTTCTCTAAGAGAAGTAGAAATAAAAGATAATAACTATTCAGGCTTAATTAAACAAGCTAAACTTGCTGATATGGATGATCCACTACAAATAGGAGCAGCTATACCAGGTAAAGTAGTTAAATCTCTTGTTAAAGTAGGCGATGTAGTTGAAGAAAATCAACCATTAATAGTAATAGAAGCTATGAAGATGGAAACTAATATAGTTGCTAAAGTATCAGGAAAAGTTTCTTCAATAGAAGTTCAAGAAGGCGATATGGTTACAGATAAACAATTATTAATAGTTATGGAACAAGAATAAAAATACTATGTAAATATTAGAGAGATTTTGCAAATATAATTTGCAAAATCTCTTTTTGTTTTAAAAGTTAATTTAGTTAAAAATCTAATGTAAATATGATAAAAAATTCATTATGAACAAAAATAAATAAATTTGATTTAAAAATTTACAAATAAAAAAGGAAATTTGGATATACATGTAGAAATATAAATAAACAATTATTTATTTGTGTAAAAAAATGCAAAAAATAAAAAATATTAAGGAAAAAATGACTTAAATTTTTAAAACAAACAAAGGTAGGTGCTCTTATGAAAGTATATGATAGTAACAATTTAAGAAATATTGCGATTTTAGGTCACAGTGGCTGTGGTAAAACTAATTTAATAGAAGCTATTACATATACAGCTAATCTTACAAATAAAATACCACAATTAAGTGATAAAACAAACATGACTTATAGTATGGGATTAGTTCCAGTAGAATATAATGGTATCAAATACAATTTATTAGATACTCCTGGATACTCTGATTTCTGTGGAGAAGTAATTTCTTCTCTAAGAGCTTGCGCAGCAGCTGTTATAGTAATAGATGCAACATCTCCTATACAAGTAGGTATAGAAAAATCACTTGAATTAACTGAAAATATGCCTAAGATAATGTTCATCAATAAAATTGATAACGAAAAAGCTAGATATAAAGATGCAATAGACATGTTAAGGGAAAAATACGATAAAAAAATAGTACCAATGATAATACCTGAATATAAAGATAAAAAATTTGTTAAATTACACAATATATTAGAAAATTTACAAGAAGCATTTGATGGTGACTTTACTAATCAAGTTTTAGCAGTTAAAGAAGGTTTAATGGAACTTGTTGCAGAAGCTGACGATGCTTATTTAGATAAATACTTCAGTGGAGAAGAATTCACAGAAGAAGAATTACAAAAAGGAATCACTATAGGTATAAAGAGAGGGGACATAATACCAGTTATATGTGGTTCAACTGTAAATAATATAGGAACAAAAGAAATATTAGAAACATTAGAATCTTACATCTATCCAGGACATGTTGATGATGATGCTCCTTTCAAAGGACAAGTATTCAAAACAATGGTTGACCCATTCACTGGAAAAATGTCTTATATAAAAGTATTAGAAGGTTCTTTAAAGAAAGATACTGAAATAATAAATATAACTGAAGATAAAAAAGAAAAAATATCTAATATATATACAACATTAAAAGGTGACTTAGTTGAACTTGAAGAAGCTAAAGCAGGGGATATAGTTGTAGTAACTAAAGTTGCTTCATTAAAAACTGGAGATACTTTATCTACTCAAGTTGATGCTTTAGAATTAGATCCAATTGAATTACCAAAACCACAAATTTATTATGCAATAGTACCTAAAAATAAAGGTGATGAAGAAAAAATCGCTTCTTGCTTAAATAAAGTAGCAGAAGAAGATCCAACTATACATTGGTATAGAAATCCAGAAACTAAACAAACTTTAGTTGGTGGACAAGGTGAATTACATATAAACACTGTTAAAAAACAAATGAAAGATAAATATGGTGTAGATTTTGATTTAGAAGATATAAAAGTTGCTTACAGAGAAACTATAAAAGGTAGCTCAGATGTTCAAGGTAAACATAAAAAACAATCTGGTGGACGTGGACAATATGGTGACGTTAAAATAAGATTCTCAAGATCAACAGAAGACTTTGAATTTGCAGAAGAAATATTTGGTGGATCTGTTCCAAAATCATATATACCAGCTGTAGAAAAAGGATTAAGAGATTCTATGCAAAAAGGTATATTAGCAGGATATCCAGTTACAAATATAAAAGCTGTACTATATGATGGTTCTTACCATGATGTAGACTCTTCTGAAATGGCATTTAAAACTGCAGCTTCTATAGCATTCAAAAAAGGTATGCAAGAAGCTAAACCAATATTATTAGAACCTATCATGAGTTTAAAAATAACAGTTCCAGAAGAATACATGGGAGATGTTATGGGAGATATAAATAAGAGAAGAGGTAAAATATTAGGTATGGAACCTGATGGCAAAGGTAAACAAATTATATTTGCAGAAGCACCTCAAAGTGAAACATTTAAATATGCTATAGATTTAAAAGCTATGACTCAAGGTAGAGGTCAATTTGAAATGGAAATAGAAAAATATGAAGAAGTTCCAACTCAATTTGCTAAGAAAATAATAGAAGCAGCTCAAGAAGATTAATATTTAAAGATTAAATATAGAAGGGGCTTATGCATATTATGTGCATAAGTTCCTTTTTCTTGTGTATAAATATAAAAAAGTATATAATTATAAATAATAATCAAAATAAGCAAATCATTAGCTTTATAAGTAGTAAAATATCTGCAAAAGTTATAGTATAGTTTACATATAGTAAAGTGTATCTTTTTAGGTTAAATCTATTAAATTTTGAATGGAATTAACCCAAAAGAGGTAATAATATTATTATGTGTAATAAGGCTATAAAGAATCTATATGTTTCCAAATATGAGATATACAATTAAAATCAAAATTATTATGAAATATTATAGAACACTATTTTATTTGTGAGGAGGGATAGTATGTTGTGTCAAAAATGCAACAAAAATATAGCAACTGTTTTTGTTAGTGCAATTGTAGATGGTAAAAATAGTCAAATGTATTTATGCACAGAATGTGCAAAAGAATTTCATAATAGTATGAACTCCGATATGCAAATTCCATTTCCTATAGAGGATGTTTTATCAAATATGGGAATTAATCAAGATATTCTAAAAGCATGGAAATCATTAATAGGAAATCCAGAGATAGATGAAAATAAAAATGGATTTGAAATCGAAGAACCAAAAACAGAAATTCCTAATAAGGTAGAAGAAAATAAAGAAGAATTAGACATTAAATGTAGTTTATGTAATACAACTTTTTCTGAATATAAAAAGACTGGTAAATTAGGATGCAGTAAATGTTATTCTAATTTTGAGGAACAATTAAAACCAATAATAGAAGGAATTTATGGATATTCAAATCATATAGGGAAATTCCCAAAAGATGCGTATCAAGATGTAAAAGCTATTAGAGAAGTTGAACAATTAAAAGAACAATTAAATATAGCTATAGAAAAAGAAGAATACGAGCAAGCAGCTGAGTTGAGAGATAGAATATTAGAGTTAGAGTCTAATAGTATTTAGGAGGCAGTTATATGGAACAAAGTGTAGTAATAAAATCAAAAGTAGAAATATCAAGAAATTTAGATGGTTACTCATTTCCTCATAAATTATCTAAAGATGAAGCTGAAATTATAAAAGATAAAATAAATAATGTTTTATCAAATTCAAACTATGATCTTATTTTAAATAAAATAAGTGAATTAAGTAAAGTAGAGATAGATACTCTATTAGAAAAAGGACTTATAGATGATGAATTTATATCAAATGAAAAAGGCTATATATTTATAAACCATGATAAAACAATATGTATATTGATAAATGGTCTAGATCATATAAAAATTCAAACACTTGGATATAATGGAATTAGAGAAATATATGATATCGCAAATGATATAGATGATTTATTAGAACAACATTTAAAATATTCTTTTGATGAAAATTTAGGATATTTAACAACTTGTCCTATAAATGTAGGGACAGGGCTTAAAGTAACTAATATAGTACATATACCTGCAATGGATAAACTTAACCAAGTAGATGATTATCACAAAATAGCGCATAAAATAGGTGTTAATTTTAAAGGGGTTTATGGAAAAACAAAATCTATATTAGGCAATCTATACGAGATATCTAACAATGTAACTATTGGAAGATCTGAAAATAATATTATACAAAGTGTAGAAAGTATGTCAAAAGATATTACTAAGAGGGAATATGAAGCTAGAGAAACTATGAAAAGTTTAATGGGGATAGAATTAGAAGATAGTATATTTAGAGCACTAGCAATACTTACAAATGCTAGAGTTTTAACTAATATAGAGCTTATGCAACATCTATCTTATGTTAAACTTGGAATAGAAATGGGTTATTTAAACGATGTAAACTTAGAAAAAATAAATAAATTAATGACAGGTAGACAGCCTTATTTAAAAATTATAAGTGCTTATAATGAAGAAAATAAAGAAGAAAGAGCATCTTATATTAGAAGGGAATTTAGTCTAGCTAATAGAAATAGTAAATAAAATATATAAGTATTTCTATATAAATGTTTATAGTTTATTTATAGAACAGATAGGAGGGGGTTGGTGTGTTCTTTAATAGGTTTACTCAAGGAGCTAGATTAGCTATAAACTTAGGAAAGAATTATGCAAAAAACTTGGGACATAAAGCTGTTGGAACGGAACATATAATAATGGGTCTCTTAAAAGAAAGAGAAGGGATAGCAGCAAAAGTACTTAATAATTTAGGTATTAATGAAGAAATTTATGAAAAAAAAATAATAGAAGTTAAGGGTAAAAATATTCCTCACGAAGAAGATATATCTTTTACTCCAAGAACAAAACAAGTTTTAGAAAAGGCTACAGTTTTTGCGAATAAATTAAATACAAATAATATAGGAACAGAACATATATTACTTTCAATAGTTCAAGAAGGTGAAGGCTTAGGAATAAAACTTCTTAATAGTTTAGGTGCAGAACAAAGAGATTTAATAGAATTAATTATGAAAATGATGGGAGTTGAGAATTATTCAATGGAACCAGCAAGACAAAATGAAACAAATAAAGAAGAAACTTCTTCAGCATCAAAACTCCTAGATAAATATGGTGTAAATCTTACTGAAGAAGCCAAAAAAGGAAAAATAGACCCTGTTATTTGTAGAGATAAAGAAATACAAAGAGTAATTCAAATTTTAAGTAGAAGAACTAAAAATAATCCAGTTCTTATAGGAGATCCTGGAGTAGGTAAGACTTCTGTAGCAGAAGGATTAGCTATAGATATTTACAAAGGCAGAGTTCCAGATACACTAAAAGGAAAATCACTATATACTTTAGATATGGGAAGCTTACTAGCAGGTGCTAAATATAGAGGTGAATTTGAAGAGAGAGTTAAGCAAGTAATAGATGAAGTTAGAAAAAAAGAGAACATTATTCTATTTATAGATGAACTACATACAATTGTAGGTGCAGGATCTACAGGTGAAGGCTCAATAGATGCTTCAAATATTCTAAAACCTGTATTAGCAAGAGGAGAAATGCAAATAATAGGAGCAACTACTATTGATGAATATAGAAAACACATAGAAAAAGATGCTGCATTAGAACGTAGATTCCAAACAGTATTAGTTGAAGAACCTACTAAAGAAAATGCAATCAAAATATTAGAAATCCTTAGAGATAGCTATGAAGCGCATCATAAAGTGAAAATAACAGATGAAGCTATTGAAGCAGCTGTTGATTTATCTGTGAGATATATAACAGATAGATTCTTGCCTGATAAAGCAATAGACTTAATTGATGAGGCTGGATCTAGAGTAAGATTAAAGGAAAATATTCCAACAGATCAAATCAAAGAATTAGAAGAAAAAGTGGAAAATATAAATAATGAAAAAGAAGAGGCTGTTAGATGTCAAAATTTTGAAAAAGCAGCTAAACTTAGAGATGAGCAAAGAAGATTAAAAGAAGAATTAGAAGAAATTAAACAAAAATGGACTAATTCTATAAAAAATAAAGATGTAGTAAATGAAGAAGTTATAGCGGATATAGTATCTATGTGGACTGGAATACCTGTAAATAAAATTCTTGAAGAAGAAGCAGAAAAATTACTAAATATGGAAAATATTCTCCATAAAAGAGTAGTTGGGCAAGAAGAAGCTATTAAGTCAATATCAACAGCTATAAGAAGATCAAGATCAGGAATAAAAGATCCAAGTAAACCAATTGGTTCATTTTTATTTTTAGGTCCAACAGGTGTAGGTAAAACAGAATTAAGTAAAGCATTGGCTGAAGCTCAATTTGGAGATGAAAATCAAATAGTAAGAATTGATATGTCTGAATATATGGAAAAACATGCTGTATCTAGATTAATAGGTTCGCCTCCGGGTTATGTTGGATATGATGAAGGAGGACAATTAACAGAACAAGTTAGAAAAAAACCATATTCTGTTATATTATTTGATGAAATAGAAAAGGCTCATGCAGATGTATTTAATATTTTATTACAAATATTAGATGATGGTAGACTTACAGATTCTAAAGGAAGAACTGTTGATTTTAAAAATTGTATAATCATATTAACATCAAATGTAGGTGCTACTACAATCAAAAAACAAAAAAGATTAGGTTTTGGAGTTGTAGATGAAAAAGAAGTACAAAAAGATGAATATGAAAAAATGAAAGAAGGCATCATGGGAGAATTGAAAAAACAATTCAGACCAGAATTTTTAAATAGAATAGACGATATAATAGTATTCCATTCATTAACTAAGGAAAATATATCTAGTATAGTTGTTTTAATGTGTAAACAATTAATAGATAGATTAAAAGAACTAAATATAGAATTTGAAATGGGACAAGATGCTATAGATTTAATTGCAAAAGAAGGTATAGACCTTGAATATGGAGCAAGACCTCTAAAGAGGGCTATACAAAATTATTTAGAAAATGAATTATCTGAACTGATTTTACAAAGAAAAATTAAATCAGGAGATCATGTTTTAGCAAGTGAAAAAGATAATAAAATCGATTTTAAAGTTTTATAAAAATGATTATAAAGGGAGATTTTCTCCCTTATAATTAATTTATTTTTTATAAAGTATAGTGTTTTAAGAATTATGTAAGAAATATTTGATATTATTAAAATGAGATATATGTTATTCTAATATTATCAAATGAGATTTAAGGGTGATAAAATTAATGGCAAAAATTAGAACTAAATATGTATGTCAATCATGTGGCTACGAAACTAGTAAATGGATGGGTAAATGTCCAGAATGTATGAAATGGAACTCTTTTGTAGAAGAAATTGAAGAAAAAAAAAGCAGAAAAGAAGTTTTTGTTATAGATAAATCGAATTCTAAGCCTGTTAGCATAAATTCTATAGTTGCTGTAAAAGAAGAAAGATTTACAACTAGTATAGCGGAATTAGATAGAGTTTTAGGAGGCGGAATAGTAAAAGGATCTTTAGTTTTAGTTGGAGGAGATCCAGGAATAGGAAAATCCACACTTTTAATGCAAGTATCTAGTAATGTAGCCAATACTAACAAAAAAGTCTTATATATATCAGGTGAAGAATCTGAATCTCAAATAAAAATGAGAGCAAGTAGATTGGGTGTAAACTCACAGAATTTATATATTTTTGCTGAAAATAATTTAAGTATAATAGAAGCTTATTTAGATAATTTAAACCCTGAATTAATTATAGTTGATTCGATTCAAACTGTGTATTCTCCAGAAATATCTTCTGCGCCAGGGACAGTTAGTCAAATTAAAGAGGGAACTTCAAAATTTATGAAGATTTCTAAAAAGAAAGGTATTTCCACTTTTATAGTTGGGCATGTTACAAAAGAAGGATCATTAGCTGGTCCTAAATTATTGGAACATATGGTAGATACAGTATTATATTTTGAGGGAGAAAGATACAATTCATATAGATTAGTTAGAGCAGTAAAAAATAGATTTGGTTCTACTAATGAATTAGGTGTATTTGAAATGAAAGACGTAGGTTTGATTGAATTAACAAATCCTTCTCAGGTATTGATTTCTGAAAAACCAAAAGATGTTTCAGGATCTGTTATAATTTCAACTGTAGAGGGAACAAGACCCATGCTTTTAGAATTACAGGCATTAGTTGCACCAACAAATTTTGGTATGGCTAGAAGAACATCAACAGGAGTTGATTTTAATAGAGTTGCTTTATTACTAGCTGTTCTTGAAAAAAGAATTGGACTGCAAATTCAAAATCAAGATGTTTATATAAATGTAGTTGGTGGTATAAGGATAAATGAACCTTCTATAGATTTAGGAATAGTTATTGCAGTGGCATCTAGCTTTAGAAATATACCAATAAATGCAGATGTTGTTGTGACGGGTGAAGTTGGCTTAACAGGAGAAATAAGAGCTGTAAGTTATATTGAAAAAAGAATAGCAGAATGCAAAAAATTAGGTTTTAAAAAGATTGTAATACCTAAAAATAATTATGAAGTAGTAAAAGATACAAAAGGTATAGAAATAATTCCAGTGGATAATCTGAGACAAGCAATAAATATAGTACTAAGGGGGGATAATAATGGATAATATAGCTAGCAAGGATGGTTTATTACATGCTTTAAAAATGATTTCACCAGGTACTCCTCTTAGAAAAGGAATTGAAAGTGTCCTTAGAGCTAAAACAGGAGGACTTATTGTGCTTGATTGTAATGATGAAGTAATGAAAATTGTAGATGGCGGCTTTAGAATAGATGCTGATTATTCACCAGCATATTTATATGAATTAGCTAAAATGGATGGAGCAATAGTTCTAAGTGAAGATTCTAGAAAAATATTATTGGCTAATACTCAGCTTATACCAAATTATAGTATACCTACTACTGAAACTGGGACTAGACATAGAACAGCTGAAAGAGTTGCAAGACAAACAGGGGCTATTGTAATATCTATATCTCAAAGAAGAAATGTTATTACAGTATATCGTGGTGACGACAAATATGTAGTTGAAGAAATTTCTGAAGTTTTTTCTAAGGCTAATCAAGCTTTGCAAACTTTGCAAAAATATAAAGATGTCTTAGAACATGCTACAAATAATTTAAATTCATTAGAATTTAATGATTTAGTTACGATTTATGATGTTATAATAGTAGTTCAAAGTATAGAAAGAGTTATGAGAGTTTCTAATATTATTGAAGGATATTTGATTAATTTAGGTGATGATGGTTATCTAGTAAGAATGCAATTAGAAGAATTAATAGGCGATACTAAAAAAAATAGGCTTTTAATTTTAAAAGATTATAAAAAAGAAAATATAGATTTAGATGAGTGCCAAAAGAAAATTAGAAATTTATCTGAAGAAGACTTATTAAATAAAGTAAAAATAGCTAAGGTTTTAGGCTATACTGGTATCTCAGAAGATATGGATTTACAAGTTCAATCTAAGGGATATCGAATGTTAAATAAAGTACATCGTTTACCAGCATCAATTATAGAAAATCTAGTAAATTATTTTGGAAATTTCCAAGAAATTTTACAGGCATCAATACAAGAATTAGATGAAGTTGAGGGGATAGGAGAAATAAGAGCCTCATATATTAAAAATGGACTTATAAAATTAAGAATAGTATTAGGAAATGGTAATATATAACCATAAAAAGGAATTATAAGATTTTAATCAAAGGAAAGAATTTTTAAGGGGGTGGAACTTTGATAAATAAAATATTAAGAATATTAATAGGATTACTGGGAGCAGCTATAGGTGTGACAACATATACAACTTTAGTTAAACACTTCCCTAATATATTTATGAAATACAATGATTATAAATATATAATAACAATAGTTGTAACTTTAGTATTTGCGATAATTTTTTATATGATTGTACCTTGGTTTGTTGGAAAAGTTAGAGATAGTGCAAAACTTGTAGATAAAGAAATATCTAAATATCCACAATCAGATATATTATTAGGAACAGTAGGTCTTATAGTTGGTTTAGTTATAGCATATTTAATAGTTGGAGGAATAGGAACATTTATAAATATTCCTTTAATTACAGCTATAATATCTATAATAGTTTATGTGTTTATGGGATATTTAGGCGTTAGAGTTGCATTAAAAAGTAGAGACGATTTATTTAATATAAATAAAATAACTAAACTTACTTCAGCTATAAATAGAGAAAAAACATTTAAAAAAGAAAATACAATAAAGAAAAATTCACCTAAAGTTTTAGATACAAGCGTAATAATTGATGGAAGAATTGCAGATATATGCAAAACAGGATTTATTGAAGGCAAATTAGTTATACCAAGATTTGTTTTAAATGAATTACAGCATATAGCAGATTCATCAGATGATCTAAAAAGAGTTAGAGGAAGAAGAGGTCTTGATATACTTAATTTAATTCAAAAAGAGCTTGATATAGAAGTAGAAATAAGTGATATTGATTTTGAAGATATTCCTGAAGTTGATAGCAAATTATTAAAATTAGCTGAGACTATAGGTGGAAAAGTTGTTACAAATGACTTTAATCTTAATAAAGTAGCTCAATTCCAAGGTGTTGAGGTTTTAAATATAAATGAACTTGCAAATGCAGTAAAACCAGTTGCAATACCAGGTGAGCATATGAAAGCACAAGTAGTAAAAGAAGGTAAGGAACAAAATCAAGGTATAGCTTACTTAGACGATGGAACAATGATTGTTGTTGATGGTGGTAAGAAATATATAGGAGAAACTATAAATGTTTTAGTTACTTCTATACTTCAAACACCAGCAGGAAGAATGATATTTGGAAAGCCTTCAAAATAAATTTAATATTAGATTAATATATTTAAAAGTGTGAAAGATTATAACATAAAAATAAGGAGAGTCTTTTTAGATTCTCCTTATTTTTTATAATGAATTTATTAGGGAAATTTATTTGTTATGTTATAATCATTTAATTATTTATATATTTAGTAAGTTAGATTTCATTGTAAAGTGATGTAAATATATAAAAAAATATATTTAATATAAAGTTTTTTGTTTATAATTATATTAAGCAAATGTCTTAAAATAGTAATAAATATTTAAGATTGAGTAATGTTGACAAATAATATTGTGAATATTACAATGGTCTTGAAAAAAAGCTATAAAAATAGTATTTAACAAACTTATAAAATAATAAGTATTATACATAAAAATGAATAAATTAATTAATATATATACAATATGGGTGTCTATGATGTTATATAAATTAATAGTTAGTATATTTAATTTATATAATTTTGAGAAATGTTGATTAATGTTTAAAAAATATAAATAAGTTATAGGAGGCAATTATGTCAATTTCAAAGGAAACAATGCTTGAAATGTATAAAAGAATGGATCAAGTTAGAAAATTTGAAGAAAAAGTAAATTGGCTTTTTTCAAAAAATATGATACATGGAACAACTCATTTATCTATTGGACAAGAAGCATCAGGTGTTCCAGCTGTTATGGCACTTGAAAAAGGAGACATAGTTACATTAACGCATAGAGGACATGCTATGTCCATTGGAATGGGAATAGATTTAAATAAAATGATGGCAGAATTAATGGGAAAAGCTACAGGGTTTTGCAAAGGTAAAGGTGGCTCAATGCATATAGCTGATATTGATGCTGGAAATTTAGGTTCAAATGGAGTTGTAGGTGGAAGTCTTATATTGGCTCCAGGTGCTGCTCTTACTCAACAATATAAAAATACTGGTAAAATAGTTTTATGTTCTTTTGGAGATGGAGCGACAAATGAAGGAGCATTTCATGAGGCGGTAAATCTATCTTCTATCTGGAAATTACCAGTTATTTTTTATTGCGAAAATAACTTATATGGAATGTCTACTCACTACACTAAAGTAATGAATGTGGAAAATGTAGCTGATAGAGCTTCAAGCTATGGAATACAAAGTTTTATAGTTGATGGATATGATGCAGTTGCTGTTTATGAAACGGTTAAAAAAGCAGCAGATATATGCAGAAAAGGAGAAGGCCCAGTATTAGTTGAAGCAAAAACATATAGATGGTCGGGACATTCTAAATCAGATAAAAACCTTTACAGAACACAAGAAGAAATAGATTTATGGAAAGAAAAGGACGGACTTAGAAAATTAAGAGATAAAATAATAAAATTAAATTATGCCAACGAAGAAGAATTACAAGCATTGGAAGCAGAGGTTGACAGACAAATTGAAGAATCTGTTGAATTTGCTCAAAATAGCCCAGAACCTTCATTAGATACATTAGAACAAGATATATATGCTGATTAGTCTATATACTGATAAAATTTCTAGGAGGATTAATTATGGAATTTAAAGAGATAACATATAAAGAAGCCGTACGAGAAGCTATGGTAGAAGAAATGAGAAGAGACGAAGATATAATATTTTTAGGAGAAGATATAGGTGTATATGGTGGTGGATTTGGTGTTTCTTATGGAATGATAGAAGAATTTGGACCAGAAAGAGTTAGAGATACTCCTATATCAGAGGCAGCTATAGCAGGATGTGCAGCTGGAGCAGCGGCAACAGGATTAAGAACTATAATGGAACTTATGTTTAGTGATTTTATTACAACATCTATGGAAGTAATTGTAAATCAAGCGGCAAAAATGAGATATATGTTCGGAGGAAAAATTCAAGTTCCAATGGTAGTTAGATGTCCTGGAGGATCTGGTACAGGAGCAGCAGCACAGCATTCACAAAGTTTAGAAGCTTGGACATGCCATATACCAGGTCTTAAAGTTGTTGCACCTTCAACACCAGCAGATGCAAAGGGATTATTAAAGGCTGCAATTAGAGATAATAATCCAGTAATTTTTTATGAAAATAAATTATTATACAAAACTAAAGGATTAGTTCCAGTGGAAGACTATGTAATTGAATTAGGTAAGGCGGATATAAAAAGAAGTGGTTCTGATATTACAGTAGTTACTTATGGAAGAATGTTTGAGAGATGTGTAAATGCAGCAGAAATTTTAAAAAATGAAAATATCGATGTTGAAATAATAGATTTAAGAACTCTATATCCGATGGATAAGGAAACAATAATAAAAAGTGTTTCAAAAACAGGAAGAGCATTAATTGTTCATGAAGCATCAAAAACAGGTGGAGTAGGTGGCGAGGTAGCTGCTATTATAGCTGAGGAAGCTTTTGATTACCTAAAGGCACCAGTTAAGAGATTAGCAGGAAAGGATGTACCTATTCCATGCAATCGTCAACTAGAAGCAGCTGTTGTACCAAGTGTTGATGAAATTGTAGAAGCAATTAGAAGCTTAGTAAATAGATAAATTCAAGAGGTGAAATTATGAATAGTGTAATAATTGTTGCCGCTGGAAGTGGAAAACGAATGAATTTAGGTATGAATAAGCAGTATATAAAAATTGATGGAAAAGAAATGATAGCTCATACAATAGATGTATTTTATAAAAATGAAAATATAAATGAAATTATTGTCTGTATAAAGCAAGAAGAAGAAAATTTTTTTGAGAGTGAAATATTAGATAAGTATGGTTTTAAAAACATAAAAATAGCTTATGGAGGAAAAGAAAGACAAGATTCTATTTATAATGGTTTGAAGAAATTAGATTCAAATAGTGATATAGTTTTAATTCATGATGGTGCTAGACCTTTTGTAAGTCATGAAATAATAAACGAGACAATACAAATAACAAAAGAAAAAAAAGCAGTAGTAGTAGGAGTTCCAGTTAAAGATACAATAAAAGTAGTTGAAAATGGAGTAATAAAAAGTACACCATCTAGAGAAAAATTATGGTCAGCTCAAACACCACAAGCTTTTCAAAAGGATTTAATAATAAATGCATATAAAAATGCATATGATAAGAATTTTTATGGAACAGATGATTCGATGTTAGTCGAATTTTTAGGTCAACAAGTTACAATGGTTTTAGGATCTTATGATAATATAAAAATTACTAATCCAGAAGATATAAATGTAGCAAAACAAATCTTAAACTTAAGAAAAAATAAAAAATAATAAAAAGTTTATAGTAATTGATAATATATTTTAAAAATTATAGGAGATAAAAAATGAGAATTGGTATAGGATATGATGTTCATAAATTAGTTCCAGATAGAAAATTAATATTAGGCGGAGTTGAAATTGAACATGAAAAGGGACTTTTGGGACATTCAGATGCAGATGTACTTGTTCATGCTATAATGGATGCGATGCTAGGAGCTTTAGCTTTAGGAGATATTGGGAAACATTTCCCAGATACGGATCCTAAATATAAAGGTGCAGATAGTATAAAATTATTAGAATATGTAAATAATCTAATAGAAAGTAAAGGTTATAAAGTTAATAATATAGACAGCATAATAATTGCACAAGCACCAAAGATGGCTCCACATATTTTAAATATGAGACAAAATATTTCAAAAGCCATAAATGTAGATATAGACTGTATAAATGTAAAGGCTACAACAGAAGAAGGTTTAGGATTTACAGGTAGCAAGGAAGGTATATCATCACAGGCTGTATGTTTATTAATTAAAGTTGACAAATAATATAAAAATAATATATTATAAAAGAGATTATGAAATAATTAAAAATTTAATATAGTTTATTCTAATGAATTTATAAAAAGCAATGATAAAGAAATAGTAAAAAATTTGATTCTTTACAGAGAGGAAATAGTGGTGAGAGTTTCTATGATGATGTTTTTGAACCAGTCTTTTAGCATAAAAACGGTAAAAAGTTTTTACGGGCAGGACCGTTATATCCTTATGAGAGAGCTCATTTGAGCTAATTAGAGTGGTACCGCGGAAATATAACCTTTCGTCTCTTTTATAGGAGATGAAAGGTTTTTTTAATACTGAGAAAATTTAAGGAGGATAAATAGATATGAGAATGTCAAAAATGTTAATGCCAACATTAAAAGAAATACCATCTGATGCAGAAATTACAAGTCATCAATTAATGCTTAGAGCAGGTATGATAAGAAAGATGGCATCAGGAATTTACAACCAATTACCAATGGGAATAAGAGTGTTCAGAAAAGTTGAAGATATAATAAGAGAAGAAATGAACGCTAAAGGAGCACAAGAAATATCATGTGCATTATTAATTCCTGCTGAATTATGGCAAGAATCAGGAAGATGGGATGTTATGGGTCCTGAAATGTTTAGATTAAAAGACAGAAATGGTAGAGATTACTGTCTAGGACCAACTCATGAAGAAACTTTCACTTATATAATGAAAAATGAAATAACTTCATACAAACAACTTCCAATGAATTTATATCAAATAGAAACTAAATTTAGAGATGAAAGAAGACCTAGATTTGGAGTTATGAGAACTAGAAACTTCACAATGAAAGATGCTTATAGTTTTGATGCGGATTTAGAAGGATTAGATAAATCATACAATGATATGTTTGATGCATATACTAGAATATTTGCAAGATGTGGATTAGAAAACAGCCCAGTTCAAGCAGATTCAGGTGCTATGGGTGGTTCTGCATCAGCTGAATTTATGGTAAAATCAGAAGTTGGTGAAGATGAAATAGTATTCTGTAGTGGATGCGATTATGCAGCTAATATAGAAAAAGCAACTTCTGTTAATCATGAACCTTCAACTGAAGAAATGAAAGAAATGAGTGAGATTTCAACTCCAAATGTTCATACTATAGAAGATTTACAAGAATTCTTCAAAATAGATGCAGGTAAATTTGCTAAAACATTAATATACAATGCAGACGGAAAATCAGTAGCAGTAGTAGTTAGAGGAGATAGAGATGCTAATGAAACTAAACTTGCTAATGCTATAGGTGGAGCTGTAGAATTTGAAATGGCAGATGAAGAAATGGTAAAAGCTGTTACTGGTGCTGAAGTAGGATTTGCAGGACCAATAGGAATAAAAGCTGACTATTTATTCATAGATGAAGAAGTAGTAAATCAAAGAAATGTAATAATCGGTGCTAACAAAACTGATTTCCATATACAAAATGCTAACTTTGGAAGAGATTTCGACGGTGTAGTAGGTGATTTCAGAAATGTTCAAGAAGGAGATAAATGTCCAAAATGTGGTGCACCACTTCAAATAATGAGAGGTGTTGAAGTTGGTCATATATTCAAATTAGGAACTAAATATTCTGAATCTATGGGAGCTACTTTCTTAGATCAAAACGGAAAATCTCAACCAATTATAATGGGATGTTACGGAATAGGTGTTGAAAGAACTGTTGCAGCTGTAATAGAACAACACCATGATGAAAATGGTATAATATGGCCATTAGCATTAGCTCCATATCATGTAGTAGTAGTTCCAGTTAATGTTAAAAAAGAAGAACATCTAGAAAATGCAGAAAAAATCTACAATGAATTACAAGCAGCTGGTGTAGAAGTTTTATTAGATGATAGAAATGAAAGAGCTGGATTCAAATTCAAAGATTCTGATTTATTAGGTATACCAATGAGAATTACAGTTGGTAAAGATATAGTTGATGGAAAAGTTGAATTTAAATTAAGAAGTGAAGCTGATAAAGAAATAATAACTGTTGAAGAAGTATTAGACAGAGTAAAAGCTGAATTTGTAAAAAATAACGTAAAATTAGGATAATACAGGAGGTATAAGATGAGTGAAGTAAGAGTAAGATTTGCTCCAAGTCCAACGGGATTTGTGCATATAGGTAGTTTAAGAACTGCTTTATACAACTATTTATTTGCTAAAAAAATGGGCGGAAAATATATATTAAGAGTAGAAGATACAGATAGAACTAGATTAGTAGATGGTGCTATAGAAAACATGTTAAATGCTATGAAATGGGCTGGCGTTAATCATGATGAAGGTGTTATGTTAGATGAAAATGGAAATGTAGTTCAAAAAGGCGAATATGGACCATATATCCAATCAGAAAGATTAGAAATCTACAAAAAATACATTCAAGAATTATTAGATAGTGGAAAAGCATACTACTGTTTCTGTACTAAAGAAAGATTAGATGAAGTAAGAGAAAAACAAAAAGAAGCTGGTGAAACTCCAAGATATGATGGTCACTGTAGAGATTTAACTAAAGAAGAAGTAGAAGCTAAAATAGCAGCTGGTGAACCTTATGTTATAAGACTTAGATTACCAGAAAATCATGTAATAAAATTCACTGATTTAGTTAGAGGTGAAACTGAATTTAATACAAATGATTTAGATGATCAAGTATTAATAAAAACTGATGGTTTCCCAACTTACCATTTTGCAGTTGTAGTTGATGACCACCTAATGAAAATAACTCATGTAATAAGAGGAGAAGAATGGGTTTCTTCAACTCCAAAACATGTTTACTTATATGAAGCATTTGGATGGGAAGCTCCAGCATTTGTTCACTTACCAAACATACTTAACAAAGAAAAGAAAAAATTAAGTAAGAGACAAGGTGATGTTGCAGTAGAAGACTTCAAGAAAAAAGGATATTTACCAGAAGGTTTAGTTAACTATGTTGCATTAGTTGGTTGGTCTCCAGAAGAAAATAAAGAAATATTCTCTATGGAAGAATTAGAACAAGCCTTCTCTATAGAAAGAGTTTCAAAAAGTGGTGGAGTATTTGACACAGAAAAATTAAACTGGGTTAACCAACACTACATGAAAGATGGAGATGATGATGTTTTAGCTAAATTAGCTATACCATTTATCGTTGAAGCTGGATATGTGACTGCTGAAGAAGCAGAAGAAAAATATGATTTCTTAAAAGCAATAGTATCTGTATTAAAAGAAAAATTACACTATGTAAAAGAAATAACTGATCATGTTTCAATATTCTTTGGAGAGACAGTTACTGTAGAAACTGAAGAAGGTGCAGAATTCTTAAAAATGGAACATATACCAACTTTAGTAAATGCTTTAGAAGAAAAAATAGCTGAAGTAGATGTTTTAGATGAAGAAGCTGTAAAAGTTATATTAAAAGCTATCCAAAAAGAACATAAAATAAAAGGTAAAAACTTATACATGGGAGCTAGAATACCTCTAACTGGACAAATGCATGGTGCTGATTTAGGTTTAACAATGGCTATATTAGGTAAAGACCTTTGCTTAAAGAGATTAGCTTATGCTAAAGAAAATTTAATCTAATTAAATATATTTATAAAACTTTTAAGGAGATGACACAATTAGTGACATCTCCTTTTTGAGTATTAGGAGGATTTTTATGTATTCAAGGGATGATACATTTAGAGAGACTATTGATAAATTTATAGATAAACAACCTAAACAAGGAATGATTTATAAGAACAGAAAAATAAGTAAAGATACAGTATCTAAAGTATTTGAAAATTTAGATAATCAAAATTTAGATAAAAAAATAAGTAAATTATCTGTAGATGAAATAAGAGAAGATATAATAAAATCTATTCAAAATAAAACAAGTAAGGAAAGACCCTATTATGTATATTCTAAATATATAGAATATCTGAATGATAACTATTATAAAGAAAAACAAATAAAAAAATTACCAATATATTATTCTGAGTTAGAAAGAAGATTGTTAATTGCAAAAAAAATGCATACAGAATTTAATATAGAGGAAATAGCTAGAGAATTTTTAGTAAGCGAAAGAACGATTGAAAAAGATTTATCTGCTTTAAATAATGGGAAAGTGAGAGTTTTAAATCAAGAGTTAAAAATTGAATACGAAAAAAGAAATGGAGGAAATATAAAACTTAAATCGAAGGCACATCCGTTATTTTTAGTAGAAAATTTAACTCAAGTTATAGCAATATTAAATGGTTTACTATATGTTAGAAAAGATTATGGATATGCTGAATATGCTAAGGAAGTAGCAGTAGCTATTTGGATGCAATTATCTGATGATGCGAAAGATAGAATACAAAATGTGCTTGTTGATGAATTAAATTTAAATAAAAGATGGTATGATGAAATTGCACAATCGTCAGAAAGAAAATTTATGTTTAAAATAGAAGAAGATTTTTTAGACCATAAATATCTAGATATTCGCAAGAATGGTAAAAATTGCATTATACAGTATGAGAATGATGAGGGAAAAATAATTGAACAATATGTTAGTGAAATTATTTCAAAAGAAGGAGACATTATTACAGCTATAATTTATGAAGAAGAAAATCGTGAAATAAAAATAGATACAAATAAAATTAAGTGTTATCTTCCTAAATTAAAAAAACCTAATAGAAATAGATGATTTCATAAGAAAAAATACTATTAATCATAATAAATCAAAGATGAAGCTGGGCTTCGTTAAAATTTATATTTTTATATTATACAATTAATGTATAATATATTTTTTCATATATAAAACATCGATGTTTAAAAATTATTTTAATATATCAGGAGGTTGATAGTATGATGATTATGAAACCTATAAAAAATACTAATGTAGAGGCTGCTTTACAAAACAAATCTGAAATAAGAGATTTATTACAATCTATAATAGACGGTGAAAAGACTAGACAAGATATAGAAGAAATATGTGTTTCACTTATAAATGAACAAGTTAAAGATGAAACTAGCTTAAAAGGGTTTTGGATGGTAATGAAGGATAATTTTATGCCAAAAGAAGCTAGAGTAGATTTTATATATTATCCAACATGCTATGCAGTAATGATTATGATAATAGCTTATTTAATGAATATAGATTCAAATATTCCAAAATTCAAAGAAACACTAAACTTGGGATTAAGAGCTTGTGCAAAAACAAATTTATCTGGACATGGATATGAAAGCATGGAATTTAAAATAGAAATATTGGATCTATTTATAGACACAGGTTTACTAGAATTTATGAAGTTAAATTATAATTTTTGTAGACCTTTTTCAAAAATGATAGATAGAACATTTAATGATATAAAAAACAGAGTAAATAGTAATAAAACTAAGGGAGCATGGGGTGAAGACTATACAATAGCATTTAAAAATTTATTGAAAAAACAAGCTAACAATCAACTTAAATTATTTGTATATGGAACTCTTATGAAGGGGGATAATAATCATAGATTCTTAAGAAATAATTGCGTAATAGGTGATGCGGTTGCATCTGGATATACACTTTATGATACAGGACATGGATATCCTGCGGTAAAACACAGTTTAGAAGATAAAGTTTTAGGAGAGTTGTATGTAATTTCAAATGATGACTTGAATGGAATAGACTATTTAGAAAGCAATGGACTTTTATATGATAGAGAGTTTACAGTAGTAACTGACAATAAAGGAACTAAACATTTAGCTTTAATATATGTATATCTTCATGAAGTTAGTGATGATAAAAAAATTTCAGCGTGGAAAATAAAAGATGAAAATACAGAATATGTATGGTACGCAAGTTATGGTTCTAATTTGAATTATGATAGATTTATGAAATATATAAATAATTGTAGTGATAATTCAGAACCTATTGAGTCAAAACCTATATTAATTAACCATAGAATGTATTTTTCTAAATCATCATCTAGATGGGAACAAAAGGGTGTAGCTTTTATAGATGCAGAGGAAAATCAAAATGAAAAAACTTTAGGTAGAATGTATCTTGTGACAAGAGAGCAATTTGAAGAAATAAAATATCAAGAAGGTATATGGTATCAAAATGAATTAGACTTGGGAATGTATGAAAATAAAAAGATAGTTACATTTACTGATTTCGAAGTTGGAGAAGAAAATGAACCATCTGAAAGATATGTAGATGTTATTAAGAATGGTATATTACAAATATATCCAAATATAACTGAAGAAGAAGCGAAAGCATATTTAGAAAATCATATAGTGGAATCTATAAATAAATAAAAATATGAAAATAAATCCATTTAAAAAATTAACAGAATTTGATATTATATAGTGTACGTGAAAATTGAATTTTAATTAGAATATAAAAAGGAGAATGACTGGATGAAGAAATATGACATAATCAATATTATAAAAGAATATACGATTATTACATTAGGTGTAATTTTAGTAGCATTTGGACTGCAATATTTTTATTCGCCTAATAATATAGCAGGAGGTGGATTAAGTGGATTGGCTTTAGTAATAAATCACTATATTCCATTTCTATCTATAGGGACATTAATTTTTATAGGAAATCTAATACTATTTGTAATATCATTTATATTAGTTGGTAGAGATTTTGGAGCAAAAACTATATATGCTAGCTTTGCATTATCATTTGTTATAGATTTTATGGAAAAAGTTATGCACAGTTATGCACTTACAACTAATTTAACTTTAGCTATTTTATGTGGAACTATAATAATAGCTGTAGGACTTGCAATAACATTTTCAATAAATGCATCTACAGGAGGGACTGATATTTTAGCTAAAATATTAAGTAAGTATACTAACTTTAATATAGGGATAGCTCTATTAATGGTAGATTTATTTGTTGTTATAGGTGGTACTATAGCTTTTGGATTTAACAAAGGCATTTTTTCACTAATAGCAGTAATAACAAATGGTCTATTAGTAGATAAATTAATAGATATGATAACTCAATACAAAGAAAATAAAAAACAAGAAAATTTATTTATTGAAGATATAGAAATTAACGATATGGTTTCTTAATAAAAAAAGGATCTAATTTAAATTTGCTAAATTAGATCCTTTTTTTTAACTAACTTTATCTATATCATCGTAATTATTTATATCTGATTTATTTTTCTTTTGGACAGTTTCGTATATAGGAAGACCTATTAATGTTATAGCTACTCCACAAAGAGAGATGATTGTGCTTTGAAGGCCTGATAAAAATAATTGGCTTAAAACAACAAATAAACCACTTGCAATAGCTAGTATTGGAACTATTGGATATAGTGGAACTTTATAAGGTCTGTGTAAATCAGGTCTATTTTTTCTTAATTTGAAAACTCCTATAAATGTTAATAAATAGAAAGACCAAACAGCAAACATCGATAAGTCACTTAGTAAATTAAATTGTCCAGAAAGTGCGTATAATATAGCTAAGCAAGATATAATTATAGTTGCAACTGAAGGTACTTCAAATTTATTTAATTTATTTAAAACATTGCTATATGGAAGAGTTTTTTGTTCAGCTAAAGTATATAAAACTCTTGTACCTGTTAGAATATAACCATTTATACAACCAAATACTGATATTAGTATACCTATAGTTATAAGTTTTCCGCCAAGTTGTCCAAATAAAACTTCTGCAACAGCTGAAGCAGGAGATGAATAAGAAGCTAATTCACTTGCTGGTAATACTTTTAAGTAAGCTATATTTATTAATAAATAGACAGCCATAACTAATGATAGACCACCTACTATAGCTTTAGGTAAATCCTTACCTGGATTTTTCATCTCTCCAGCAAGAGCGCCAACATTTATCCATCCATCATATGCAAATAGTACTGATATTAATAAAGAACCTAGTATATTTCCTGTTGAAACACCTTTTCCTACAAAAGGAGTAACTATAGAATTACTTCCTTCGCCTTTTATAAAACCAAATACTATGATTAAAACTAAAGGAATTAATTTTGCTACTGTTGAGATTGTTTGAATATTACCGCTTGTCTTTGAACTTAGAGTATTAAGAAAACCAAGGATAATTATAACACCAATTGTCATAGGTAAAACTAAATCTGCATTACCAAATAGCATTGCAGTTTGGTTACCAAACATAACAGCAAGTGCTGCAATAGTAGCTGGAAAGAATAAAATTGATTGCATCCATCCAGTTAAAAATCCTAATTTTTTGCTGTATATTTCTTCTATGTATACCATCATTCCTCCAGTTTTTGGTATAGCAGCAGAAATTTCAGCTGCAGTAAGACCAGCTGTTATTGCCATAATACCTGCAAGAATCCAAGTAAGTATTCCAAGTCCAGGAGCTCCACCTGTAAGAGTGTAAACTGCTTGAGGTTTGAAGAAAACTCCTCCTCCGATTACCATTCCGATTACTGTAGACAAGGCAGTTGCCAGTCCTAGGTTTTTTTGTAATTTGTTATTTTCCATTTATAAAATCCTTTCTTTGTTTAAATATAAAATTTTAAATTTAATAAAGTTATTATAAATATGATATTACTTTTTTATAAAAAAAACACTATACAAAAAAAGGTAATTTTATAGATGGAAAACTATATTAAAAAAATGAATTTATATAATAATATAAAGGATAAAAAAGTTCCTATATAAAGCCAAGATTTTGATATTAGAGGGCAAAATGTATAAAAGTTAGTAAATAAATAAACTTTAATATTTGCGAATCCTCTCCAATGATTTGGCATAGTATCTGAAAGTAAATGACAAGGAAAGCATAGTCCGATTAGAAATAATAGATATTTAAAAATAATACCTAAGTGCATATCTGAAAAGATAATGCAAATTTTTGAGGATAAAAATAAATACCCTAAAAATAAAGGATTAAAAATAGAATGAGTAATGAAATTTCTATGTCCTTTATTCCCTCCAAATAAAAAAGAAGCATGCTTTTCAAGAGTGTCTGGATTTCTATATATAAAATTTAAAAATTTTTTAAAATGTGGAATCCAAATTATAGATAACAAACAAAAATCTATTAAATTTATTATTCCAGCTAAAATGCAGTTTATAAAAACTTCAATAGATTTAAATTTAAAAGTATTTGAATTTATATTTCCATTAAACATATTCAATGCAGACGGTAAAAATTGCAGAGATACTATATCTTTTATAAAATCAATTTTAAAAAATAAAACAATGAACATTATTATGAGAACTATATAAATATTTATAAAATCACCTCCAAAATTTGTAACTTATATTGTTTTATAATAAAAAATAAGTATTGTTTTGTCAATAAGTATGGTTTTTGTTTTTTAGATAAAAAAAATAATTATGATAAAACAATGTATATATTCATAAAATATATAATTTACAATTGAAAAAAGAACAAAATATTATAACTAATAAAATAAAATTTATATATATAAATACTAAATTTAGGAAAAATCGATTAACATATTGAAAAAATAACTATATAGTGTTAGAATTTTAGTAATTTCAATGGTTAAAATTGGAAAAAAGCTACTATTTACAAGGGGGAATACTTTTTATGAAAAAAAGAATATCACTATTATTAGCTGCTGTAATGATATTTACAATGGCTTTAACAGGATGTAGTTCAAGCTCATCTAAAGAAGAATCAAATGAATTTAGAGTTGGTATGGAATGTGGATATGCGCCATTTAACTGGACTCAAAGTGATGATTCTAATGGAGCTGTAAAAATTGAAGGCAATGATGAATATGCAAACGGATATGATGTTCAAATAGCTAAAAAAATAGCTGAAGGTTTAGGAAAAGAATTAGTTATAGTTAAAACTGAATGGGACGGATTAGTTCCAGCTATACAATCAGGGAAAATAGACGCTATAATCGCAGGTATGTCACCAACTGCTGAACGTGCAAAAACTATAGACTTCTCAGATGTATATTATACTTCTGATTTAGTAATGGTTGTTAAAAAAGGTGGAGAATATGAAAATGCAACAAAATTAAGCGACTTTAAAGGTGCAACTATAACAGCTCAATTAAATACTTTCCATTATACAGTAATAGACCAAATTAAAGGTGTAAATAAAGATACAGCTATGGATAATTTCCCAGCTATGAGGGTTGCATTAGAAGCAGGTAAAATAGATGGATATGTTTCAGAACGCCCTGAAGCTGTAAGTGCTGTTGCTGCAAATAGTAATTTTGCAATGGTAGAATTTACAGATGGATTTAAAACATCTAAAGAAGATACTGCTATAGCAGTAGGTATTGCTAAAGATAGCGATTTATTAGAAAAAATAAATGAAATATTAAAAGGAATATTAGAAGAAGATCGTTTAAAATTAATGGATGATGCAATAGCTAATCAACCTGCTCAAAATTAATTTTAATTAAAAAATAAAATATTTAAAACATAAACTAAGACCGGTTGTAGAAATACAGTCGGTCTTTGGGTGTAATTAAGGAGGAGTTAATAAATGAGTTCGGAGTGGATTGTTCAAATCGTATCTCAAAACTGGCGCGTTTTTTTAAGCGGTGCTGAAATGACATTATTTATATCATTAATAGGGACTGTAATTGGTTCTATTATAGGTTTATTAATAGGAATTATAAGAACTATTCCAAAAGGTGAAAAAGGCGGAAAAAAAGTTGTTTTAACAGTTGTAAATGCTATTTTAAATGCTTATGTTGAGTTTTTCCGTGGAACACCAATGATTGTTCAAGCTATGGTTATTTATTATGGTTCTGATTTAGCTTTTGGAATTGATATGGATAGAACTTTTGCAGCTATATTTATAGTTTCTATAAATACAGGTGCATATATGGCTGAAATAGTTCGTGGTGGTATTATATCTATCGACAAAGGTCAATTTGAAGCTGCACATGCTATAGGTATGACTCATCTTCAAACAATGATAAATGTTGTATTACCTCAAGTTGTAAGAAATATATTACCAGCAACAGGTAATGAGTTTGTAATCAATATAAAAGATACATCAGTACTTAATGTTATAGGAGTAACTGAACTTTACTTTACAACAAAAACAATTGCAGGAAACAACTTCAGATATTTTGAATCATTCTTTGTAACATGTATAATGTACTTTATTATGACATTTACTATTACAAGAATATTACGTTTTGTAGAAAAGAAATTAGATGGTCCTGAAAATTACAATATGACAGGAAATCAAATGCAAGTTCAAAGACCTGAAGATGCATTAAAAAAGAGCGCAAACTAAGTTAGTGGAGGAAAGAAAATGGAAAATGTAATACAAATTAAACATTTAAGTAAATCCTTTGGAACACATGAAGTACTAAGAGATATAGATTTTTCAGTTAATAAAGGAGAAGTTGTTTGCATAATAGGTTCTTCGGGATCTGGAAAATCAACTCTTCTTCGTTGCATAAATTTACTTGAAACTCCAAGTGGAGGAGAAATTATATATAATGGTGAAAATATATTAGATGAAAAACATAATATATATGATTATCGTACAAAATTAGGAATGGTATTCCAACAATTTAATCTATTTAATAACCTTGATGTTTTAGGAAACTGTACTGTAGGTCAAATAAAAGTTTTAAAAAGATCTAAAAAAGAAGCTGAAGATGTTGCTATGAAATATTTAAAAATAGTAGGAATGGATTCATATTTAAATGCAAAACCAAAACAATTATCAGGTGGACAAAAACAAAGAGTTGCAATAGCTAGAGCACTTTCTATGGAACCAGATGTTATGTTATTTGATGAACCAACATCAGCTCTTGACCCTGAGATGGTAGGAGAGGTTTTAAAGGTTATGAAAGAATTAGCAGAAACTGGTCTTACAATGTTAGTTGTTACACATGAAATGGGATTTGCTGAAGAAGTTTCTGATAGAGTTGTGTTTATGGATAAAGGAGTAATCGCTGAAGAAGGAACTCCAGAACAAATATTTAATAATCCAGTTCAAGAACGTACTCGTGAATTCTTAAAAAGAACTTTAGATAAATAGAAAATTTAAAAAAAGAGCAGCAAATAAAAATTAACTGCTCTTTTTTTGTCGTATAAATTTAATTATACATCAAGCTTGTGGAAATATATGGTATTATTAATATGACGTTGTTTTTAAATATAAATAATAAATCCATAGGGAGGAATAATAAAAATGAAGTCAGTTTTAATTATGGGTGGGAGTGATTTTATAGGAAAATCACTAGCTAAATATTTTATAAAACATGAATACAAGGTTGATGTATTAACAACAGGTAATATTGATTATGATGGTGTAAACAAACACTTTTTATGTAACAGACGAAATGTAGAGGAATTAGAAAAGGCTTTAGAGGAAAACGAATACCAATATATATATGATTTAACTGCGTTTTTAAAATCAGATATAGAGAATTTATTTAAATTTGTAAATAGACAATCTCTAAAAAAATACGTTGTATTATCTTCAGCTGCAGTTTATAAAAAGACAAGTAAAGAATATATATCAGAAGATGCCGAAAAAGGCTTAAATCCAGAATGGGGTAAATATGGAATTGAAAAAGTTGAGGCTGAAAAATATATTATAGAAAGTGATCTACCTTATATATTAATAAGACCAACACATATTTATGGGCCAGAAAATAATTTATACAGAGAGGTATTCTTATTTGATAGAATAAGAGATAATAAAGCAATTCCTGTGCCTAGAAAAGGAAGTGAACCGGTCGTAAATCAATTTATATATATAGATGATTTTGTAAAAGTTTTATATAGTTTAACAAAAAATGATAAAGTAAGAGAGGCATATAATGTTTCCACACCACAACTTATAACTTGGAAAAGATTAATAGAAGTATGTGGAGAAATTGTTGGAAAAGAACCTATAATAAAATATGTAGATTTAGACAAAATAAAAATAAAAGAGAGAAGTTATTTCCCATTTAGAAATATTAGTTGTGTATTAGAAATAGACAAATTGATAAATGATGGACTATATATTCCTAATATATTAATTGAAAAAGGTTTGAAAAAAACTTACCAATGGTATGTTAAAAATAAACCTAAGATGGAAGATGTAGAAATGACAGAAGTAGATCAAGTTTTAAAGATAATTTAAGATTTATTTACAAAAAATCTTGAGTAATATATAATTTGATATATAAAGCGTCTAAAGAAGGTCTTTAGGCGTTTTTCTGTTTATAAATAAATTGTAATTTTCTGTATTTTGAGAATTTTAAGTAATAAGGAGATAGAAAAATGGAAAAAGTAGAAAGTTTTAAATTAGACCACAATAAGGTAAAAGCACCTTTTGTAAGAAAATGTTGTGTATTAGATGGAAAAATGGGTGATAAAGTTTGTAAATTTGATTTAAGATTTTTACAACCAAATAAGGAAGCCTTTGGAACAGCTGCAATGCATGGTTTAGAGCATTTATTAGCAACTTATTTAAGAGAAGAATTAGATGATATTATAGATTTATCACCAATGGGCTGTAGAACAGGTTTTTACTTAGTAATGTGGGGAGATGTTGATGCTTCTGTTGTTAAAGAAGGTTTAGAAAAAGCATTAGTTAAGGTTGTAAATGCTAAAGAAATGGTGGCTGCAACTGCTGTTGAATGTGGTAATTATAGAGATTTATCATTATTTGGAGCACAAGAATATGCTAAATATGCATTAGAACAAGGATTTTCGTTAAATATATACGGTGAATAGTAAGTATATTTGGAGATAATTGATAAGAATGATAGAAAATATAGCAACTAATTTATCTATAAATAAGTCAGAAGTTCTTAGATATTTAGGGCATAATGGGCAATCTATAGATGAAGATTTAAATGAAAAAATAAATCAATGTATAGATGAAACAAAAGAAAATATAGATTTAAAATATGTTTATGAAGTTTATGATATAAAAAACAATACAAAATCTCATATAGTTGAATTTAAAAACTCAAATTTAAAATTTGAGAGTAAAGATATAAGTGAACTTCTTAAAGATTGTGATAAATGTATTTTAATGAGTGCCACGCTTGGATTTAATATTGAAAAAACAATAAGAACATATAGCTATAAAAATTTAACAAAGGGTGTAATAATTGATGCATGTGCTACAACTTCAATTGAAGAAGCATGTGATATAATACAAGATAATATTTTACAAGATGTATCTAAGGAAAATAAAACTCTTACAATGAGGTATAGCCCAGGATATGGGGATTTAGATATAAGAGTAAATAAAGATATATTAAATATATTAAATGCACAGAGAAAAATTGGTATAACTGTTACTGATACGGGGATTATGATACCTAGAAAATCTGTAGTTGCATTAATAGGAATATCTAACAAAAAAGAAGAAAGAAAAAGAACCTGTGAAAATTGTTCAAATAGAACAAATTGCAAATTTAGAAGAAAGGCTGATAGTTGTGGAAATAAAAAAGTATATGAAAAATAATATACTAATAATTGATGGAGGAATGGGAACTATGCTTCAAAATAGAGGCCTTCAAACTGGCCAAAATCCTGAAGCATTTGGATGTGAAAATCCTGATATATTAGTTGAAATACATAAAGAATATTTTGAGGCAGGAGCTAATATAGCTACTACATGTACATTTGGTTGTAATGAATTAAAATTACCAAAAGGTTATGAAGTTGAACAAATAATTGATGTAGCAGTAAAATCTGCTAAAAAAGCTGCAGAACAAGTTGAAAATAACAATGAAAAATATGTAGCTCTTGATATAGGGCCAATAGGTGAAATGCTTGAACCTATGGGAACATTAAGTTTTGATAGAGCTTATGAAATATTTAAAAGACAAGTAGTACAAGGTGTAAAATCAGGTGCAGATTTAATAATCATAGAAACTATGATGGACTTATATGAAATAAAGGCTGCATTACTTGCTGCTAAGGAAAATTCTGATTTACCAGTATTTTGTACTATGACTTTTGATGAAAGTGGAAGAAGTTTTACTGGTTGTTTACCAGAAAGTATGGTAGTTACATTACAAGGATTGGGAGCAGATGCAGTAGGTGTTAACTGTTCTCTTGGACCAGATCAATTACTTCCAGTAGTAGAAAAAATCATAAAAAGATCAACTGTACCTGTAATAGTTCAACCTAACGCAGGTCTTCCAGCTATGAAAGATGGACAAACTGTATACGAAATGACAGAAGAAGAATTTTTAGCTGGAGTTTCTAAATTTGTTGAAATGGGTGCTACTGTAGTAGGTGGATGTTGTGGAACAAATCCTAAATTTACAAAAATATTAGCTGATAATGTGAAAAATATAAAAGTTAATCCATTAGAAAAGAATTTAGAATGTGTAGTTTGTTCGCCATCTAAAATACTTGAAATAAACAGACCTACTATAATGGGTGAAAGATTAAACCCAACAGGAAGAGAACCACTAAAAGAAGCTTTAATAAGTGGAAATTTAGATTATGTAGTAAGCCTTGGACTTGATCAAGTAGAAGAAGGCGCCGAAATACTAAATATGAATGTAGGTCTTCCAGAATTAGATGAAAAATATATGATGCCTAAAGTTATAAAAACTTTACAAGAAATCATAAATGTTCCTATACAAATAGATTCATCTAATGTAGATGCATTAGAACAAGGTCTTAGATATTACAATGGTAGAACAATAGTAAATTCTATAAATGGAAAAGAAGATTCATTAAATTCTATACTTCCAATAGTTAAAAAATATGGTGCTGCTGTAGTTGGTTTAGCATTAGACGAAAATGGAATTCCTAAAACAGCAGAAGGAAGATTTGAAATAGCTAAAAAAATAGTAGAAAGAGCAGAAAGTTATGGAATAAAAAGACAAGATATATTTATAGATTGCTTATCACTTACTGTATCAGCTCAACAAGAAGAAGCTATGGAAACTATAAAAGCTATAAGAATGGTAAAAGAAAAATTAGGATGCAAAACTATACTAGGTGTATCTAATATATCATTTGGAGTTCCTAACAGAAAAGCACTAAACTCTACATTCTTAAATTTAGCTTTAGGAGCAGGTCTTGATTTAGCTATAATCAACACTCAAGAAGATGTTATGCTAGAATCAATGTATGCTTATAGAGTTATAAATAATATTGATAAAGGCTGCAAAGAATATATAGACAAATTTAGAGATTTTTCAAATAAAAAATCTGGAGAAAATAACATTCAAGTAGGAGATGAAATTAGTTTAGAAGTTCTTATAGAAAGAGGTTTAAAAGAAGAAACTAAAGCATTAACTTATAAGTTACTTGAAGAACATGAAGGGGACAAAATATTAGATGAAATGTTAATCCCTGCCCTTGATAAAGTTGGTGAAAAATACGATAGAGGTGAAATTTTCCTACCACAAATGATTCAAGCAGCAGAAACAATAAAAGTTTCATTAAATATCATAAAAGAAAAATTAAATTCAAATAATCAAGAAGGCAATACAAAAGGAAAAATAATAGTTGCTACAGTAAAAGGTGATATTCATGATATTGGTAAAAATATCGTAAAAATAATGCTAGAAAATTATGGATATGAAGTAATAGATTTAGGAAAAGATGTTCCAATAGAGGCTGTAGTAGAAACTGCTAAGGCGCAAAATATAAAATTAATAGGATTAAGTGCATTAATGACAACTACTGTACAAAATATGAAAGAAACAATACAAGCTATAAAAGATGCTAAACTAGAAGCTAAAGTTATAGTAGGAGGAGCAGTTTTAACAGAAGAATATGCACAAAAGATTGAAGCAGACTACTATGCAAAAGATGCAAAACGTTCTGTGGAAATAGCTAAAATGACTTTTTAAAAAATAAGGTGTAAATATATACTAAAGTATGTTAAAATATAAAAGATGCTTAAGGGGAATCAATTTATTTATTCATTCCCCTTAAATATTCTAACAATATGTGTTATTATATAAAGTATAAGTCATTAGTTCATAAGATTATATAGATTTTAATTAATGACATTTAAATTAAAAATTTCTCGTCAACACAAAAAGAGGCTATTAGATAGCCTCTTTTTGTTTTTATTTATTTAAAATGATAATAATATACCGATAATTGCTGAGAAAATAATATATATAATTGGATGTTTATTTGTGTATTTTATTAAAAAGAATAAAAATAAACCGAATATTATTGCTTTAAAATTAAATAAATCTAAAATATTAGAACTTATGTTGAATTTATCTAAATTAAACATAGTAATTGCAAATACACCCCATCCAGCTCCTACAATTAGTCCTGTTGATGTAGGTCTCATTGTGTTAAATACAGCTTGTACATAAGGATTATCTTTAAATTTATTTAAAAAATTAGATATTATTATTATTATTATGATTGCTGGAGCAATTAATCCTAAAGTTGTAATTATTCCTCCTAAGATTCCTGAAGCTGAAAATCCAACATAGGTAGCCATATTTACGCCCAAAGGACCTGGGGTAGATTCAGAAATAGCTATCATATTAGTTAGTTCACTTTTAGTAAACCATCCTGTTTTTTCACTTATATCATATAAAAATGGCATTGTAGCAAGACCACCACCGATTGCAAAAAGACCTATTTTGAAGAATTCAAAAAATAATCTAAATAATATTAGCATTTTTTATTACCTCCTTCAAACTTATAAATTAAAACACCAAGAATTCCTGAAATTATAATATAAAGAACAGGAGATAAATTTGTAACTATAGATAATATAGATACGACTAAAAAAATAAATAGAGTTAATTTATCTACTATAGATTTTTTTCCAAGTTTTATAACTGCATTTAAGATTAATACACATACACAAACTCTTACACCATTAAATGCATGAATTACTATTGGTAAGTCTGCAAAATTACTAAGAAAGGTAGCTATTAAAGTTATAATTATAACTGAAGGAGTTACTACTCCTAAAGTTGCGATAATTCCTCCTGCTATACCTGCAATTTTATATCCTACAAAAGTAGCTACATTAACAGATATTATACCTGGAGTACATTGTCCTATTGCATAATAGTCCATTAATTCTTGTTCTGTGGTCCATTTTTTTGTTTCAGCTACATCTCTTTGTAATATAGGAAGCATTGCATATCCACCACCAAAAGTAAATCCTCCTATTTTGGCAAAGGTTAAGAATAAATCGAGTAAAATATTCATATTTTTTAAAACTCCTTTCTAGATATTTATATAGAAATTTTAGCATATTAACAATATATTAAAAATAAGTATTTATTTTAATGTTAATATATGCTGATTTTATATAATTATTATTTCATAAAAAATAGCAATCAGTATTTGAACTAATTGCTACTTTTTTACTAATTAAAATGCCCAGTTTCCATCTTTGAATATTTGGATTTGTTCACCGTCATGAGTTATACCAATTATATCTAAGTCTGCAGAACCAACCATGAAGTCAACATGAGTTAAACTTTTGTTTATTCCGAATTTATCTAAATCTTCGTCTTTTATATCGTTTCCGTTTTCGATACAAGCAGCATATGCAGAACCAATAGCAAAGTGACAAGATGCATTTTCATCATATAAAGTGTTGTAGAATACTGTATTAGTATCTGAAATTGGAGAAGAGTAAGGAACAAGAGCTATTTCTCCTAAATAATGAGAACCTTCATCAGTTTCTATTAAATGTTTTAAAGTTTCTTCTCCTTGTTTAGCTGTAAAATCAATTATTTTACCATCTTTGAAAGTAAGTACAAAATCATTTATTGTATTTCCACCATAAACAAGTGGTTTAGTGCTTGCTAAAGTTCCGTTTACTCCAAATTTATGAGGTAAACAGAAAATTTCTTCAGTAGGCATATTTGGGTTGAATAATATTCCATTTGGATCTTCTTCACTACCACTTGACCATATATGACCTTCTGGCATTTCAACAACTAAATCAGTTATACTTGATTTGTATTTTAAAGTTTTGAATTTTTTGCTGTTTAAGAAAGCAGTTTTTTCTTTAAGATTTTTGTTGTGTTCTTCCCAAGCTTTTATTGGATCTTCTGTTATTCTTGTACATTTGAATATTAAATCCCATAATTTATCGATTGCTTCTTGTTCAGTAGCATCAGGGAATATTTTTTTAGCCCATGCTGCAGTAGGTATAGATACTATACTCCATCTACATTTGTTAGTTAAAGTATAAGTACGCCATTCTTGTAAAGCTATACCTGCAACCTTTTGGTAGTTACCTATTCTTTGAGGATCTACATCTTTTAATAAATCTGGATCTTGAGCATGTATAGTTAAGAAAGCCCCACCTTCTTTTGCTATATCTACATATTGATCAGAAATCCATCTTGGAAATTCATCAAATGCTTCATCAGGAGCATGCAAATATTTAAGTAAAGTACATTTTTCATCAGACCATTCTATATGAACTTGTTTAGCACCAGCTTTATATGCTTCTTTTACAACACATCTTACATAATCTGCACATTCAATAGGCGTTCTAATAAGAAGTGTTTGTCCAGGTTGTATATTTACTCCAGTTTTAACTGCTAATTCAGCGTATTTTTGTAATTTTGTATTAAAATCCATAATTATTCTCCTCTCAAACTAAGATTTTATTTATAAATAAAATTTTTATTTAATTAAAATTACATTATAAAATTATAACATTTTTGGTAATAAAAGTTTATATCGTTAAAAAGGATATATATAAATTTTATAGAAATTATTATTAATTTTTGCAAGTATATTTATACCTAATAAAGATGATAAATTAATAAAATTTAAATATTTAGAAGTCTTTAATTTATTATTTAAAAGTAATATAATATTTTGTGATATAATTAATACTTAATAATAATCGATAACAGTTTTAGAGGGAGGTCATAGATGGAGTTATATGATGCTATTTTTTATAGAAAATCTATAGAATTTTATTCAACAAAGCAAATAACTGAATCTTTAATGAAAGAAGTAAAAATATTATGTAGCAATATAACTTATCTAAATTCAAATTTAAATATAAAAGCTCATGTAATAGAGAGAGGACATTTAATTAATTTCTCTACAAATAATAAAATACAAATAAAAGCACCTCATTACATATTAGTAACTAGTGATGAAGGTGAGGATTATTTACAAAATATAGGATATGCCTTACAAGAAGTTGTATTGAAGATGACTTGTTTAGGATTAGGAACGACATGGTTAAAATGTAATTTAGATAGAGAAGAAGTAGAAGAATTTGTAAATTTAGATAAAATATATAATAAAGACGAAGAGAATATTGAATATCCTCAAGTAATAATAGCTTTTGGATATCCTGAAAATGGAGAAGCATTATTTAGATCTTCTTCTGCAATACATGATAGACATAAAATGAAAAATATATGTAAAAAATACGATGAAAAATGGTTTAATCCTTTAAATACTTTAAGAATTGCACCATCAGTTAACAACTGTCAGCCATGGACATTAGAACAAAGAAGCGATGGATTTGATTTATTTGAAAATGAACATAAGAAAAAATCAAATTTAGAAAAATATAGTAAAGTTAGTATGGGAGTAGCATTAAAACATTTTGAGATTGGATGTAGACATGATAATATTGATATAGAATATAAAAAATTTGATCTTCAAGATAAAAGAAAAAAAACTTATTTTATAAGTATAATTGAAAAAGAAATATAAATAAATTATAACTTTATTTATATTTATATAAAAAAAATATTATATTGAAATCATAGTTAAACAAAGGTTGACATCCTATAAAATAAGTGCAATAATCTATATTAAGTTAATTTTAATAAACCTAGAATATAAAATAATTTATAAAAAAATATATTAGAAGTATATTTTGGCACAGAGAGGCCAAGTATATTTTAAGTATTCATCATTGAGATTATTTTATCTCTAGTTGATTACTAGAGGTATTTACTAATAATAAAAAAATAATAAAGTCTTTTAAAATAGTCCAGAGAGGCTGATAAAGATATTTCATAGTTAACGAGAATGTTATTTATGTATACAAAATCCTTATACCTCTATGGTGTAAGGATTTTTTTAGAATAAGGCTTTATATAAGAAGGAGAGAAAAAATGATAAATGGAAAAGAAAAGTTAATAGTAGCTATTGACACAGACGACTTTGATAAAGCTAAAGATTTAATTGATCAATTAGAAGATAGTGTAGACATATTTAAAGTAGGATTAGAACAATATGTTGCAACAAAAGGAAAAACAGTAGAATACTTAAAAGAAAAAGGAAAAAAAATATTCTTAGATCTTAAATTCCACGATATACCAAACACTATGAAAAGTGCTGTAAAAGCAGCTATAAAAGATCAAGTTTGGTTAATGACAATCCATGTTTCTGATATGGAAGGAATGAGACAATGTGCTTTAATTGCAAAAGAAGAAGCAGAAAGATTAAATATAGAAAAACCAATAATAGTTGGGGTTACAGTTTTAACTTCACTAAGTAATGAAGATTTAAAAGATATTGGATGCAATATGACAACAGAGGAGTTAGCTATAAAAAGAGCTAAATTAGCTAAAGAATCAGGAATAGATGGTGTTGTTTGTTCTGCTAAAGAAGTAGATAAAATAGTTGAAGCTTGTGGTAAAGATTTTGTTACTGTATGCCCAGGTATAAGACCTAAAACAGCTGCAGTAGGAGATCAAAAAAGAGTTGTAACTCCAGCCGAAGCAATTCAAAAAGGAGCACACTACATAGTAGTAGGAAGACCAATAACACAAGCTGAAAATCCAAAACAATCAGCTATAGATATAGTAAAAGAAATTGAGAATGCTTAGGAGGGAAGTTATATGAAGGCAAAATTAATATTAGAAGATGGTACTGTTTTTAACGGTAAAGCATTTGGTTATTTAGAAGAATCAGTTGGTGAAGTAGTATTTAATACTTCTATGGCTGGATATGGAGAAATTTTAACTGATCCATCTTATTATGGACAAATGGTAACTATGACTTACCCATTAATAGGAAACTATGGAATAAGTTTAGAAGATGTTCAATCAAAACAAGTAAATGTTAAAGGATTCATAGTTAGAGAAAAATGTGATACACCTAACAACTTTAGAAATGAAATGAGCTTAGATGTTTATTTAAAACAAAATAAAATGGTAGGAATAGAAGGAATAGACACAAGAGCTTTAACTAAAATGATAACAAAAAAAGGTACAATGAAAGGTATTATAACATTTAGTGATAATGCTACATTAGAAAGTGTACAAGATAAATTTGATAAATTTGATAATACTAATGCTGTTTATGAAGTTTCTAGAAAAGAAAAAGAAAATTATCCAGGTAACGGAATAAAAGTAGCTATTATAGATTATGGAGTAAAACAAGTTATAATAGATAATTTTGTTCAAAGAAATTGCGATGTAACAATATATCCAGCTACTACATCAGCTGAAGAAGTGTTAAATGATAATCCAGATTTAATATTCTTATCAAATGGACCAGGAAATCCAGATGATGTAGAAGCTTTAGTACCAGCTGTTAAAGAAATGGCTGATAAAAAACCAATGGTAGGTATTGGTTTAGGACATCAATTAATAGCTAAAGCTTTTGGAGGAAAAATAGATAAACTTGCATATGGACACAGAGGTGGAAATCATCCAGTTAAAGATTTAGAATTAAATAAAATATTTATAACTGAACAAAATCACGGTTATTATGTAAGTGAAGTGCCAGAATGTATGACTATAACACAAATGAATTTAAATGATAATACAGTTGAAGGCATGAAACATAAAGAATTACCAATATTTACTATACAATATCACCCAGATGCTTGTTCGGGATCAAAAAACAATACTTATATATATGAACAATTTTTATCAATAGTAAATCAATAGTTATAAATATTTTGTGAAGGAGATGAAATTATGCCTAAAATAAATAGCATTAAGAAAACATTAGTATTAGGATCAGGACCTATAGTAATAGGACAAGCTGCAGAATTTGATTATTCAGGAACACAAGCTTGTGAAACATTAAAAGAAGAAGGAATAGAAGTTGTATTAATAAATTCAAACCCAGCTACAATAATGACAGATAAAGAAGTAGCTCATAAAATATATATAGAACCATTAACTATAGCTGCAATAGAAAAAGTAATAGAAAAAGAAAGACCAGATAGTTTACTTGCAGGTATGGGTGGTCAAACAGGACTTAACTTAGCAGTAGAATTATCAGATGCTGGTATATTAGATAAATACGGAGTAAAAGTAATAGGAACTTCAATTGAAGCAATCAAAAAAGGTGAAGATAGAGATGAATTCAGAGAAACAATGAAACAAATCAATCAACCTGTAATAGAAAGTGATATAGTAACTAATCTAGAAGATGGTATTATATATGCTGAAAAAATAGGTTACCCAGTTATAATAAGACCTGCTTATACACTAGGAGGAACTGGTGGAGGTATAGCTGAAAATAGAGAAGAATTAGAAGAAATACTTAATCATGGTTTACAGCTAAGCCCAGTTACACAAGTTCTTATAGAAAAAAGTATAAAAGGTTGGAAAGAAATAGAATATGAAGTTATGAGAGATGGCGCTGGTAACTCTATAGCTATTTGTAACATGGAAAATGTGGACCCAGTTGGTGTACATACAGGGGATAGTATAGTTGTTGCTCCATGCCAAACTTTAAGTGCTAAAGAATGTCAATTATTAAAATCTGTTTCTCTTGATATACTTGAGGCAATAGATGTAAAAGGTGGTTGTAATGTACAAATAGCTTTACATCCTGACAGATTAGAATATGCAATAATAGAAATAAACCCTAGAGTTAGTAGATCTTCAGCATTAGCATCAAAAGCAACAGGATATCCAATAGCAAAAGTTGCAACTAAAATAGCTTTAGGTTACACATTAGATGAAATACAAAATGCAGTAACTCAAAAAACTAAAGCTTGTTGTGAACCAAGTGTTGACTATGTAGTTGTTAAAATACCAAAATGGCCATTTGATAAATTTAAACAAGCTAATAGAAGACTTGGTACAAAAATGATGGCTACAGGTGAAATAATGAGTATAGGTTCTAGTTTTGAAGCTGCATTACTTAAAGGTATAAGATCTTTAGAAATAGGAAAATATTCTTTAATACATAAACCATCTCAAAAGAGAACTATAGAAGAATTAAAAGAAAGAGTTGTTATGCCAGATGACGAAAGATTATTCGACTTAGCTGAAATGATAAGAAGAGGTTACAGCATCGATATGATCGAAAAAATAACTGGTGTTGATAAATGGTTCTTATATAGAATAGAATGGATAGTTAAACAAGAAGAAAAATTAAAAACTATGCATATAGAAGATTTAAATAAAGATTACTTAAAAACTCTTAAGAAAAAAGGATTCTCTGATAAAGGTATAGCTGACTTAATGAAAATAAGCCCAGAAAAAGTTTATGAATTAAGAAGTTTATATAATATAAACCCAGCTTATAAAATGGTTGACACATGCGGTGGTGAATTTGATGCATTATCTCCATACTACTACTCAACTTATGAAGAATATGATGAAGTTGTAGTTAGTGATAAGAGAAAAATAGTAGTTTTAGGTTCTGGACCAATAAGAATAGGACAAGGTATAGAATTTGACTATTGTTCAGTTCACTGTGTAAAAGCATTAAAGAAATTAGGAATAGAAACTATAATTATAAATAACAACCCAGAAACAGTAAGTACAGATTTCGATACTTCTGATAAATTATACTTCGAACCATTAACAGAAGAAGAAGTTTTAAATATAATAGAAAAAGAAAAACCAGAAGGTGTTATTCTTCAATTCGGTGGACAAACAGCTATAAAATTAGCTAAATTCTTAGATGAAAAGAATATACCAATATTAGGAACTGACTTTGCTGATATAGATGCAGCGGAAGATAGAGAAAAATTTGATGAATTATTAGAAAAATTAAATATAAATAGACCAAAAGGTATAGCAGTATGGTCTACTGAAGAAGGTATAAAACACGCTAGTGAAATAGGATATCCAGTTTTAGTTAGACCTTCTTACGTACTTGGTGGTCAAGGTATGGAAATAACTTATAATGAAACTAAGTTAAAAGCTTATCTTGATAGTGCATTTGAAAGAGACAATAAAAATCCAGTACTTATAGATAAATATCTAGTTGGTAGAGAAATAGAAGTAGACGCTATATGTGATAAGGAAGATATATTAATACCAGGTATAATGGAACATTTAGAAAGAGCAGGGGTTCACTCTGGAGACTCTATAACAATGTATCCAAGCCAAAATATATCTGAAAAAATAAAAGAAAAAATATTAGATTACACTAAGAAAATATCACTAGAACTTAATGTTTTAGGTATGGTAAATATCCAATTTATCGAATATAAAGATGATTTATATATCATAGAAGTTAACCCTAGAGCAAGTAGAACAGTACCATACATAAGTAAAGTTAGTGGTGTTCCAATAGTAGATTTAGCTACAAAATGTATGCTAGGTGCTAAATTAAAAGATTTAGGATATGGAACAGGAATATACAAAACTCCAGATCTAATAGCTGTAAAAGTTCCAGTATTCTCAATGTCAAAACTTGCTAGAGTTGATGTAAGCCTTGGGCCAGAAATGAAATCAACAGGAGAAGTTTTAGGTGTTGGTGAAACTTTAGAAGAAGCTTTATATAAAGGATTTACAGCAGCTGGTAGAAAAATGACTAATGATAGAGGAGTTGTTCTTGCAACTGTAAATGATCAAGATAAAGAAGAATTCTTAGAAATAGCTAAGGAAATGAAAAAAGTTGGATATACTTTCATGGCTACAGAAGGTACAGCATTATACTTAAGAAATAATGGTATAGAAGCTACAGTAGTTAATAAAATAAGAGAAGCAAGACCTAACTTACTTGATGTTATAACTAATAACCAAGTTGATATGGTTATAAATACTCCAACTAAAGGTAATGATGCTACTAGAGATGGATTTAGAATAAGAAGATTAGCAACTGAATACTCTATAGATGTTATGACTTCACTAGATACATTAAGAGCATTAGTAAAAGTAAATCAAAAACATATCGATAAAAACCAATTAAAAGTATATAATTTAGGTGAATAGTTTAATATGATTCATAATAAAAGCTACTGCGACTATAAATTTTAGTCGACAGTAGCTTTTTTATTGTCAAATATTGAAAACTATTTTTTGTTTCTTAGAATTACATTTTGTGGGTTGCAGTAAAATCTAGGATTGATATATTGCCCAAATTCTTCAAAAGAGATTAAGAATTTTTGTATGCCAGTGTCTGCTGGAGCAATTTCAGCTTCAGTAAAATATAATACTATACCTTTATCTGTTATATAAAATGCCTGTGAGTCAGGAATATCTATGATTGTATCTTGGTAGAAAAGAGTTGGTGTTTGAGAAATTTTATTATTTATATAATTTGAAATCATATTTATATAATCTACACCAGGAATAAATAAATCTTTTAGAGTCAACTGGTTTCCATTTAATAAATCTATATTGAAGCTGTATAATTCTTCGTACTCAGGGCCTTCATTGGTGCTAATAGAATTTAAAAATAGTACAAAACTTAAAATATGATTCTTACTAAATGTAATATCATAACTTGTGTTTACTTGGTAAACTCTTTTAGGAAGATTATTTTCTGTTGCTGTTTTGTTGTACTGAGCCATTTCTTCATAGAGTCCATTTCTAAAAGTTTCTACATTAGAGTAGATAGATTTGTTTAAATTATCTAAAATGCCCTTATTTACTTGAAAATATCCATTTTTAACATTATAAAAAACTGGATAGCTCAAATCGAAGTAGAAAAATTCCTCTCTACCAAAAATTTCATTGTATTGAATATATAATAGGTTGTAAATACAGCCTATGTAATTTTGATTGATTTGATTCATTATATTCACCCCTTGATAGATATTAATAATTTTCTTTTAAACTATTAATATCTATGATTGATAGAATAAAAAAAGAACTTAATCAAAAAACTAAGTATTACTTGATATTATCTTAAATAATAGAGATAATAATAAAGTGTATAAAGTGGTGAAAATAACTAAAATAAAGATGAATATATGATATAATACATAAGATTAGTAATTAGAGGAGGTAACTATGTTATTATTAGCGGATCAATGGAAAGATTATGAACTTATAGATATGGGAAATGGCGAAAAATTAGAAAGATGGGGACAATATATACTTAGAAGACCAGACCCTCAAGTAGTGTGGCCAATGGAATCTGAATGGGCTTTATGGAAAAATCCTCATGGTCATTATCATAGAAGTAATAAAGGTGGAGGTCAATGGGAACATAAGAAAAAATACCCAGAACAATGGACTATAAGCTACAAAAATTTAAAATTCTATATAAAACCAACAGGATTTAAACATACTGGATTATTCCCTGAACAAGCGGCAAACTGGGAATGGTCTATGGACAAAATAAAAAATGCAAAAAGACCTATAAAAGTATTAAACTTATTTGCTTATACTGGTGGGGCAACAGTAGCTTGTGCAGCTGCAGGAGCAGAAGTATGTCATGTAGATGCTTCTAAAGGTATGACTACTCAAGCTAAAGAAAATCTTCACTTATCAGGGCTTGGAGATAGAAAAGTAAGATTTATAGTAGATGACGTTGTTAAATTTGTAGAAAGAGAAATAAGAAGAGGAAACAAATATGATGCGATAATTATGGATCCACCTTCTTACGGAAGAGGACCAAAGGGAGAAGTTTGGCAAATAGAAGATAAGCTTTTTGATTTTGTAAATTTATGTATGAAGGTATTATCAGACAAGCCATTATTCTTCTTAATAAACTCATATACAACAGGATTTTCTCCAATAGTATTAGAAAATGTTCTTCAAACTACTATTGGTAAAAAAGTAAGAGGCGGAAAAATATATGGCGGAGAACTTGGAATACCAGCTTCAAGAGACGGAAAAGTTCTTCCATGTGGTATATTTGGTAGATGGGAGTCTAAATAATGATTAAAGTAATATATGAAGATAATCATCTATTAGTAGTTGAAAAGCCAGTAAATATATTATCTCAAGGTGACAATACTAGTGACGATGATATGGTTAATTTACTTAAAAAATACTTAAAAGAAAAATATAATAAGCCAGGAAATGTATTTGTTGGACTTGTGCATAGACTAGATAGACCGGTTGGAGGGATTATGGTGTTTGCTAAGACTTCTAAGGCAGCATCTAGATTATCAGAACAAGTAAGAAATAAAACATTTAAAAAGACTTATAAGGCTGTAATTCATGGTAACATGAAAAAAAGAGAAGATAACTTAAGCGATTATTTATATAAAGATAAAAAAACTAATATGGTAACTGTGGTAAATAAAAACCACAAAGACGCAAAGGATGCTAAATTAAGCTATAAAACATTAGCATCAAAGGATGATTTTAGTTTAGTTGAAATTGATTTAAAAACAGGAAGACCTCATCAAATAAGAGTTCAATTTTCAAGTAGAAATCATCCTCTTTATGGAGATCAAAGATACGGAAAAGATGTAAATAAAAAGGGACAGCAAATAGCATTATGGTCTTATAAAATAGAAATAGAACATCCAACTAAAAAAGAAAAAATGGAATTTGTCTGTGAGCCACCTGATAAATATCCATGGAATATATTTTAGTTGTTTTGAGGAGATAAAATGGATAGATATGTAGGATTTTACATTGAAGAACCAGTAGGGAATAATGTATTTTCTTATGAAGAGAGAACGAATAAGAAAATATTTGTTCCTAAGTTAATAAAAGGAACTTTAGATGATGTATCATTAGGTGAAAATATAGTATTTAATGAAATAGACGAAGATACAGAGATAAAAGCTATGGGACTTGAAAATTTAGTTCAATATGAAGTAGATGATAAAATAGTCTATGTATTTGACAATCATAACCACGCTTTTTATTTTTGGATGAAAAGTTTAAATAAAGGATTGTTTAATCAAGGGTGTAAATTAGTTCATGTAGATCAGCACAAGGATATGAGAAAGCCTGAAGATTACAATGTGGATATAGAGAACCTAGATGATGTATTTAGATACACAAATAAAGTTTTAAATGTTGGTAACTTTATACAACCCGCATTAAAAAAAGAAATTTTTTCTGATGTTATTATAATAGATAGTTCTTATGGATTTGACATAAATGTAGAGGAAGAATATGTTTTGGATATAGATTTAGATATATTCTCTGAAGATATGGATTATATTCCTTATGACTTTAAATTAGAAAAAATAAAAGATTTAATAAAGAAAGCTAAAGTGATTACAATTGCAACAAGTCCTTACTTTATAAATCAAGAGTATGCTATAAAAGTATTAAAAGAATTATTTAATTATGATATAATATAGAATTGTCAAAATAAGAAATTTAAAATTAAAAAAATAAATAATAATTTAGGAGGAACTTATTATGAGTTTATATGCAGATTGGATGAATCTTTGTGATAGCCAAGCAGGCGATAATGAACAAGAAATAAAATTCTGGGAAGAATATTTAAAAGCAGAAGCAGGAATATACAATGAAATATTAAACAACAAAACAGAAGTAGTAGAAGGTGTATTCTCTGATTTAGCAGTAAAATACAATGTATCTAACGAATTTTTCATGGGATTCATGCACGGAATAAGTGAAAGTGTTAAAGAAGAATTTGATTTAGATGCTATAACAGTAGATACTCAAGTTTCTATAAAAATAGATTGGGAAAAATTATACTACAATATGTTAGCTGCTGAAGCACACTGGTTATATGAATTAGAAGGATGGGATGGAATATTATCTGTAGAAACTAGAAAAGCTATAACTAAAGATTACAATAGATCTAGAATAGTTGTAAAAGAAGACAGAGTTGGAAGAAATGATCCATGTCCATGTGGAAGCGGTAAAAAATACAAAAAATGTTGTGGAAAATAATAATAAATTGTGGATAGATTTATAATTAATTTATTAAAAAGGAGCTAAACTTATCAACAGTTAGCTCCTTTTTTGTGTGTATTTATTTAATTTAACTTAATGCTTTTTTGATACAATCCACAATTAGATTTTCAAATATACAGATATCCACATCTTCAACTTCTATAGGGATTTGTATTTTTTCATACAGTTCAAATATCATATCATCAGTAATTTCAATAATTCCAGTATTTCCAATTATAGCGTTTTCGTACATACCAAATTGATTTAATACATCATAGTTATCAACAGCATTGCTGAATTTGTTAAGCTCATCGAATTTTTCAATCCAACCAGATGTTAGGTAGATATCTTTTGCTTGTGCATAAGATTCAACAACTTTATCCCCAATAATTGCTTCAAGGCAGTTAGCAGGTTTTATTTCGATTATATTATCGTATTTATTTAAGAATTCAAAGAATCTATAGTGACATTTAGAACCATAAAGAACGATAACTTTATCGTATTCTAATGTCAATTTATCTAGTGAATTTGTAACATCATTTTCTAGTTTATTTAAATCTGTATGTAACCCAAAAGGAAGGTAAGTAACTTCTATATTTTCTTCAAATAAATTTTTTTCTTTTATATTTTTTATAACATGTTCTAGTTCGGGTTCAAATACTGAACAGGCTAAAATACCGATTTTCATTTTAAAGTCCTCCATAAGTTAATTTTGTTGATATATAAATTATATAATACATATACCTTTTGGAACAAAAAAAATTAATCCACATACTATAAACTAAAACAAGTAATAGGGGGATTACCATGAAAGTAGGGGATATTGTAGCTAGAAAATCTTATAATAAAGACATTGTATTTAAAATTACAGATATTATTTTTGATAATAAAGGTGAAAAAATAGCTATATTAAAAGGTGTTGCATTTAGAATTATAGCAGATGCACCTTTAAATGATTTAGAATTAATAAAACCTCCAGACTTAAAAGAAATTTTAATGGATAAAAATGTTGAAAATGTTTTGTATAGAAGTTTAAAAAGAGCTAAAGAAAGAAATAAAAAAAATATGCGTGGAATTCCTAAATCTTCACTACAACAGTCAAATACTAATGTATATGGAATTCCAGGAAAGGTTCTTCAAATAGATGGAGATAAAGAATATTTAAAAATTTGTTTAGATGTATATTCACAATTAGGAATTCCAGCAGTAGGTGTTGCAATTCCAGAAGTTAATCAATATAAAGAAATTAAAAAATTATTAGAAAGACATAATCCAGATATTTTAGTTATTACCGGTCATGATGCACTACATTCCAAAACAGGAGATTTAAAAAATATAAGCAATTACAGAAATTCATACAATTTTTTAAAAGCAGTGAAAGAGGCTAGAAAGTGGCAACCTAATTTTGATGATTTAGTTATATTTGCAGGAGCTTGTCAATCTAACTATGAGGCTTTAATGAAGGCAGGGGCTAATTATGCAAGCTCTCCAGGGAGAATAATGATACATGCATTAGATCCTGTATTTGTAGTCGAGAAAATTGCATGTTCTAGAATTGATGTAGTAGTTCCAATAGAAGAAATAATAGAACAAACGATTACAGGAGTAAAAGGTATAGGAGGATTTGAAACAAGGGGAAAATTTAGATGGGCAATGCCTAAGCCGTATTTACTTTAAAATAGCCCGACTTATTATTTATATCGTTTATTATATCTATTTATGATTAAATAAAAATAGAAAAAATAGATCATTAACTATACGAAAACGATTTTATCGAAGTAGGTTGACATATTTAGTGAATTAAAATTTGAAAAAATGTATAAATATATATATTCATACGAAGATAATTATATATTTATTTAGTTATAATACGAAAAATAAAAATAATATTGTATTCTTTATAAATTATATTGACAATTATTAAAAAAATATATAAAATTATTAGTTTATGCATTTGACAAAAAAAATAAATTGTGATATTATGTAAACATATAAATAAAAAGAAGGTGATGTTGTGGCTACAGTTCAAACTTTAGATAAGATTAGAGGAACACTAAAAAAACATTTAGGAAAAACTATAGTACTAAAAGCCAATAAAGGTAGAAAACAAGTTGATACAAAAGTTGGCGTATTAGAAAATGTGTATCCAAGTGTATTTATAGTAAAATTAGGTGGAACATCAGATGGATATCAAAGAGTATCATATAGCTACTCTGATTTATTGACATCAAATGTAAAATTACAAATTTGTCAAAAGAAAGATGATAAACTAAGTGTATGTTAAAATTATACCTATTAAATAGGTGTAATTTTTTTTTGTTTCCATAAATATAATTTAATAGTTATATTATATGGGAGGGATAATTGTGGAATTAATCAAGGATATTATTAAAATAGATAATAGAATAGACTTTGGTAAGTTTCAGACATTTATAGAATCGGAAAGTGTAGTTCCTGATAAAAAATTGGATGTATACGATATAATCGATACTATGGGATACATAGTTCTTAGAAAAGTTGAAATACTAGAGGGAAAGATTACTTTTAGAGGAAGTTTCAACTATAATGTGATTTATATTGCGGATGATAAAAATACAGTTTCTAACATAAATGGAAAAATAGAATTAAATGAAGTTATAGAAAAAGATTGCGCGTTTCCAGATATGGAATATATGCTATATTCAGAGATAGAGCATATTGATTGTACTATTATAAATGAACGTAAAATAAAAGTAGGAGCTTTAATAAATGTAAGAGGTAGTTTGTTTGAAAAACAAAGATTAGATATTGTTAGAGATGTTTCTCAAGTTGAAGGGATACAAAAGCACAGAAAAGAAATTTTATTTCAAGATATAGTTGGAATTGAAAAATCTGAAAGTGTAGTTAGAGATACAATTACTGTTAATGTTGAAGAGATAGAAGATATTATAAATATAAATCCTATTGTAAGAGTTAAAGAAAGTAGAGTTACAGACAATAAAGTTATTATTGGTGGAGTTTTAGAAATAAGCCCTTTAGCTTGTACTTTTGATGGAGAAATAGTTGAACTTGATAAAGTAGGAATTGATTTTACTCAGTTTATAGAAGTACCTGGAGTATTTGAAGGTATGAACGAAGAAATTCTTATGAATATAGGGGACTTTAATTATGAATTTAAACAAAATATAGATAATAATACAGGACTTTTAGAAATAGAATGTACAGTTTTTTCTAAAGTTAAAGTTTGTGATGAAGTTATGAGAGAAGTTTTACAAGATGCTTATTCTCCTCAAAAATTTATTAAATTTGAACATAGAATGATAAATTTAAATAAAACACTTTTAAGAACTCAAGACAATTTTTTAGTAAGAGATAGTTTAAATTATGATAATGAAACTATTCAAATAAAGGATATTGTAAGTGTAAATTGCAATGCATCTATAGAAAATACTTATTCAGATGATTGTGTTTGTACTATACAGGGAATAATAAAAATAAATATATTATTTATACCAGTAGAAGGTTTAAAAATTATTTATAAGATAAATGAAGAAATACCTTTTGAACATGAGATAGAGATAGACAATTTAAATGATATGTGTTCTGTATTCAATACAATATGTATAGAAAAAGCAGAGGCTGAATTAAACAAAGATCAAATAGAATTAAATATAAAAATAAAAAGATTTATAGAAGTTATAGATAAAAAATCTGAAAGCTTTATAGTAAAGGGAGAAGATAAAGGAGAATATGATTTATCAAAAGCTCCAAGTATAATTATTTATATTTGCAAGGAAAATGATAGTTTATGGGATATAGCCAAAAAATATAATACAACAGAAGAGGAAATAGCCCAAACTAATGAAATTGATATAAGCGAGGTATTAATTCCTGGTAAATGTTTGATTTTAGAGAAAAAAGTTGTACAAAATGACTAAAAATTCAAATAGATAAAAATTAAAATGACAAATAATAGGGGATAGTATCCCCTATTATTTTGTTTTTGTAGTATAATTATAACTAGTAATGCATTATACGATATACAAAATAAATACAAGGAGGCTAAAATGAATTCAATAAAACTAAAAAGTAGGGCAAAAATAAATTTATCTATAGACGTATTAGGAGTAAGAGAAGATGGATATCATTTAGTCGAAATGATAATGCAAACTATTGATTTATATGATTTGATTGAAATTAATGAAATAATAGATAATAAAATTTTAATAAAAAGTAATAGTAATGAAATACCTGTAGATAGCAATAATATTGTGTATAAAGCTGCTAATTTAATAAAAGAGACATTTAATATAGATAGGGGAATAGAAATTTATATCGAAAAGAATATACCAGTTGCAGCTGGTATGGCTGGAGGTAGTTCAAATGCAGCTGCAATATTAGTAGGATTAAATAATCTTTGGAATTTAAATTTAAGTGATGAACAATTAGAAGAAATGGGATTAAAAATAGGTGCAGATGTTCCGTTTTGTATAAAAGGAGGCACTGTTTTAGCTGAAGGAATAGGGGAAGAATTTACTGACATTAAAGGTTTAGATGAAGATGTCAGTATTTTGGTATGTAAACCAAATTTATTTGTTTCAACTAAAGAAATTTATGAACTAATTGATTCAAGAGAAATAAAGATTAGACCAAACAATAATTTACTTATTGATTGTTTAAAAAATAATAAAATAGAAGAATTAGCAAACAATATGCTTAATGTTCTTGAAGAAGTTACAGTAGAGAAATATCCAATTATAAGAGAAATTGAAAAGATTATGATGGAGAATAAAGCATTAGGAGCTATGATGAGTGGCAGTGGGCCTACAGTTTTTGGGTTATACAAAAATAAAGACGATGCACTTAAATGTAAATCTATTTTAGAAAAAGAATTCAAGCAAACATTTGTTGTGTGTTGCAATAATAAGGGGGTTGAGGTTAATGGATAATTTAACAAAATTAAATCTAAATGATTATAAGCCGTTAAGAGATGTTGTTTTTGAAAATTTAAGAAAAGCTATTTTAGAAGGAAGATTAAAATCAGGACAACGTCTAATGGAGGTTCAATTAGCAGAACAACTTGGTGTTAGTAGAACTCCAGTAAGAGAGGCGATAAGAAAATTAGAACTTGAAGGATTAGTCGTTATGCTTCCAAGAAAAGGTGCGTATGTAGCTAATATATCAGTGAAGGATTTAAGAGATGTATTAGAAATTAGAGCTAGTTTAGAGGGATTAGGAGCTTCTTTAGCTGCTGAAAGAAGAACAGATGAAGATATAAAAGTTTTAGAAGAAATTGAAGCTGAATTTGAACAAGCTGTAAGAACGGAAGATATTGATCTTTTATTAAAAAAGGATGTAGAATTCCATGAATTTATATTTAAAGCAGCAAATAATAAAAAATTAGAAAAAATGATAAATTCTTTATGGGAACAAGTTCAAAGATTTAGAATAACTTATGTATCAGATCCAAATTCATCAATAAGTTTAATTGATGAACATCAAAATATTTTAAATGCAATAAAAGAAGGAAACATAATAAATGCTAAAAAATATGCTATTGAACATATAAAAAAAGCAGAAGAATTTATGTTAGAACATTGCACAAAATAATATATTATATATTTGTAAATAGACATTTTGAAAGAGTATGTATAAAAGTAATTTTTTTATTATTTTTATACATACTTTTTCATTAATGTCTATTTTTTTGTTTACTATTTAAATCGAAAAATATTTAAAATATTTTAGTATAAAATAAATTAACTTGGAAATAATCTCAATATATTAAATAAATGGGGGCCAGATAATATGAAAAATAAAAATATAAAAATAAGAATAGTTATTTTTACTACATTATTGATAGTTATTATGGGAACAATGATAAATTGCATATATGGACAAGTTAATAAAATAAATAGTTTATCTGATAATTATAAAAACAAGCTAATAAGATTCCATGTTTTAGCTAATAGTGATTCAGATGAAGACCAAAATCTCAAATTAAAAGTTAGGGATGAGTTAATACAATATTTACAACCTAAATTACAAAATTCAAAAAGCTTAAAAGAAAGTGAAAATATAATTTTAGAAGAAAAAAATAATTTAATAGATATATGTGAAAAAGTTATAAAAGACAATGGATATAAATATACAGTTGATGTACAGCTAGGCTATAGTAAATTCCCTGCAAAACAATATTCTAGTGTAGTTTTACCAGCAGGAGAGTACAAATCTCTTAAAGTATTAATTGGTGAAGCTAAAGGAAAAAATTGGTGGTGTGTTATGTTTCCTCCTCTTTGTTTTGTAGATGAAAAAAACAATGTTATAGACGAAAAAACCGACAAAAAATTAAAGGAGATTTTAACGAAAGAAGAGTATGAATTAATAATAGAAAAAGATAATGTTAAAGTTAGTCAATTAGAAATTAAATTTAAAATAGTCGAGATAATACAAAAAATTATAAATTAAGATAACCTGTAAAATAAAGGAGTGTTTTTATGAAAAGGTGCTATAAAGTAGTTATGCTGTTAATTTTATTAATATGTGTAGTGAGTAACATTGCACTAGCTTATGATACAAATAACTTAAAATTATCAAATAACTTTAATGCACAAACAAAAAATATCAAAACTACTGATTCTAAAGTACGTAATTTTAGGAGCAAAGAATTAAATAACGATAGTTTTAGTTTGATGAATTATTCTGTTAAACAAAAAAATATATGTAAACAGAAAGAACAAGACAATATCGAAGATACAAGTCAAAAACAAGTAATAAATTTAACTGATGAACAATTAAATTTATTATCTAAATTAATAGCTGCTGAAGCTAGAGGTGAAAGTTATGAAGGTCAAGTTGCTGTGGCGGCTGTCGTTTTAAATAGAGTACAAGATGAAAGGTTTCCAAATTCAATAGAAGGTGTTATATACCAAAAGAATGCTTTTTCTGTAGTTAAAAATGGATATATATACGAAAATGCTACAGAAGAATCATATAAAGCAGCAAAGGATGCTTTATATGGAAATGATCCAACTAATAATGCTATTTATTTTTGGAATCCAGACATATCAACATGTAATTGGATGAATACATTAAATCCCCATTTAAGAATAGGAAATCACGTTTTTGCTAGATAATTAAATAAAAATGAAAAATGCCTTTTTTATTAGAGAATTTATAAATTATGCTTAATAAAAGAGGCATATTTTAATTGATAATAGGAATTATAACTGATATAATTTTTTTTGTGATTTTATAAATATATATTCTAATGAAGTTTAGGAGGATATGATGGAAGTTAATATAAATGTGAAGACAATTCAATTTAATGAAATTGGAGAAAAAAATGTTATAAATTTAAATACAATTGGAAATTTTTATCAAAAGAGGGATCATAAATATGTTGTTTATAAAGAAATTGAAAATAATGAAGAGACTACTACATCTTTAAAAATAGAAAAAGATAAAGTTACTATAAAAAGATTTGGAGCGTTAAATTCTACTTTAGTATTTAAAATAGGCAATAAAGATATATCAAGATATATGACACCTCAAGGTGAATTTATTATAGAAAACTCAACAAAAGATTTAGTTATTTCAGAGGGGAAAAACATAAAAATAGATATTGATTATGATATAAAAATAATGAATATGTTTACAGGTAGAAATGTAATTAATATAAAAATAGATGAAATAAAAAAATAAATTACTCTAATAAATAAAAAATTAGTATAATATAAAATATGAATTTTATTTTAATAAATATATTAAATGTTAATTCTTGGATAAAGGTATTCAAAATACTACCGTTTATCCAATTTATTTGTTATTATATTTACTATAGTTAATTTTGCTTAAATATAAGAAATATACAAGGACTTAATATTTTTTTATAGAAGATATATAAAAAGTTTTAAAATTAAATTTATTTGAAAGGATAAGAAATAATTTTTATAGTAAATACTATATTTAATTTTATATTATTATTAATTTAAAACATTAAAAATTATTTATAAAAGGGAATAAAAATGATATTTGAAAAAGTACTTGATACAATAAATACACATAATCTTATTGAAAATGGAGATAAAATTATTTTGGGTATATCTGGAGGACCAGATTCTGTTTGTCTCTTACATATATTAAATAGATTAAAAGAAACTTTCGATATAAAAATTTATGCTGCTCATTTAAATCACCAAATAAGAGGGTTAGAAGCACAAAAGGATGCTTTATATGTGGCAAAACTTTGTGAAGAAATGGGAGTAAAATATTTTGTAAGATCAATAGATGTTCCCAAATATTGTGAAGAAAACAAGGTATCAATTGAGGATGGAGCAAGAACTTTAAGATATGAATTATTTTATGAAATAATGCAAAAAACTAATGCTAACAAGATAGCTATTGCACATAATATGAATGACCAGGCTGAGACAATACTTATGCATATTATGAGAGGTACTGGACTTCAAGGGCTAAGAGGAATTGAGTACATAAGAGATAATGTTATAATAAGACCTATATTAGATATAGAAAGAAGTGAGATTGAAGATTATTGTGAAAAATACAATCTAAATCCAAGAATAGATAAAACTAATTTAGATCCAATCTATACTAGAAATAAAGTCAGATTAAAACTTATTCCATATATGCAAGAGAATTTTAATTCTAATGTAATTAAATCTATCGTTAGAATGAGTAGCAGTTTAAGAAATGATAGTGATTATATAGAAGAAAATGCACTAATGAAATTTGAAGAAATTTGTACTGTTTTAGATGAGAGTGTTGAAATACCAGTAGATTTATTTGTTAATCTTCATAATGCAATAAAATATAGAATCATTAGATATGCAATAAAATATATTTTAGGTGATACTAATTTTATAGATCAAAGACATCTATTAGATATTATTGAATTAGAATCTGAAAAAAAAGTAGGTAAAAAACTAAATATTCCTAGAGGATTATTTGTATATAGAAAGAAAAATAGTATAATAATTACAGCAAAAGAATTAATTACAAAAGAAATTGATTTTTCTTACAATGTACCTAGAAATGGATTTGTAAAAATAAAAGAATTAGATATATTAGTAGAAACAGAGACTATGAGTATTGAAAAATACAATCTTGTAAAACAAGAAAATAAGAAAAATAGGTGGTTTGATATATCAAAACTAGATGGAGACATAATTGTAAGAAGCAGACAATCTGGAGATAAAATAAACCTATCTATAGGAAATAAAAAATTAAAAAGTTTATTTATTGATATGAAGATTCCAAAGGAAGAAAGATGTAAAATACCTATATTAGTAAATAATCAAGAAGTAATGTGTGTAGGTACTTATAGAATGAGTGAGAAATTTAAAGTAGATGAAAGCACAAAAGATGTTTTAAAAATATGCTTTAAAAAACTTTAAAATAAACAACATGTGAGAGGAGGGCTTTAATTGAACAAATTTTTAAAGGGTGCAGGCTTTTATTTATTACTTTTAATTATAATTGTAACAATAGTAGAATTTGCAGGAACACCAACAGAAACAATAAAAGAATTAAAATTTTCTCAAGTATATCAAAACTTAGTTGACGAAAATATATCACAAATACATTTTGTAGATTCAACTTCAGTGGAAGGTGTATTAAAAGATTCAAATACAAAATTTAAGTCTTATATGCCAGAAGAAGTTATAAGTGATGAGTTTGCCAATGAAGTGTTAAAACAAGCTAAAGATGGAGGCTTAGTATTCAGTGGTGAAGCAAAACCATCTAGTCCTTGGTATGTGGAAATGTTGCCAACATTATTATTAATATTCTTTATGTTAATAATGTGGTTCTTATTTATGAATCAATCCCAAGGCGGGGGCGGAAAAGTTATGAACTTTGGAAAATCAAAAGCTAGAGTTCATAAAGATGATGAAAAAACAAAAGTTACATTTGATGATGTAGCAGGTCTTCAAGAGGAAAAAGAAGATTTAAGTGAAGTAGTAGACTTCCTTAAAAATCCTAAAAAATATATTGATTTAGGTGCAAGAATACCAAAAGGTATACTTATGGTAGGACCTCCAGGTACAGGTAAAACTTATCTATCAAGAGCAGTTGCTGGTGAAGCAGGAGTACCATTTTTTACAATAAGTGGTTCTGACTTCGTTGAAATGTTTGTTGGGGTTGGGGCTTCTAGAGTTAGAGATTTATTTGAACAAGCTAAAAAGAGTGCTCCAGCGATAATATTTATTGACGAAATAGATGCTGTTGGTAGAAAAAGAGGCGCAGGACTTGGTGGAGGCCATGATGAAAGAGAACAAACATTAAATCAACTTTTAGTTGAAATGGATGGTTTCGGTGTTAATGAAGGTATAATAATAATGGCTGCTACAAATAGACCTGATATACTAGATCCAGCATTACTTAGACCAGGTAGATTTGACAGAGAAATAGTTGTAGGAACACCAGATGTTAAAGGTAGAGAAGCTATATTTAAGGTGCATTCTAAAAACAAACCTTTAGCAGAAGATGTAAAAGCAGAAGTATTAGCTAAGAGAACTCCAGGATTTACTCCTGCAGATATAGAAAATATAATGAATGAAGCTGCAATACTTACAGCAAGAAAGAAAGAAAAACAAATTCATATGGAAACTATAGAAGAAGCTATAACAAAAGTTATGGTAGGGGTTGCTAAAAAATCTAGAATTATAAGTGAAAAAGATAGAAAACTTACTGCATATCATGAAGCAGGTCATGCTATATGTATGCATGTTTTAGAAAATGTAAGCCCAGTTCATCAAGTTACAATAGTTCCAAGAGGTAGAGCTGGAGGATTTACTGAGCCACTTCCACAGGAAGACCAAATGTATGGAACTAAAAACGAAATGAAAGAAACTATAATAATGGCATTAGGTGGAAGAGTAGCAGAAGAATTAATAATGGAAGATATATCTACTGGAGCATCTAATGACTTAGAAAGAGTTACTTCAATAGCTAGAGCGATGGTTACTAAATATGGTATGAGTGAAAAATTAGGGCCAATGGTATATGGCGATAGTGATGAAGAAGTATTCTTAGGAAATTCAATTTCAACTAGAAAAAATTATTCTGAAGAAGTAGCTTATGAAATAGATAAAGAAGTTAGAGCTATAGTTGAAACAGCATATGCAAAATGTAGAAATATATTAACTGAATATGCACAAGAGCTTGATTATGTAGCTAAAGGATTATTAGTTTATGAAACTTTAGACTCAGAGCAATTCATAAAAGCATTTAATAAAGAACTTCCTTTAGAGGTAGAAAGCTTTTTAGAAGAAGATAAAAATACAGTTTTAGACTCAGTTGAAAAATCTGAAGAAAATAAAGTAAATTTATCTAAAGAAATAGAGCAACAATTAAATGATTCATCAAATGATCAAGAATCTAAAGAAGATACTTTACCAGAGAATTCTAATGACGAATCTACAGTAGTTCAATTAGATAAATCGACTAATTTAGATTTAGACAAAAAAGAAAAATAATATATTAAATTAACTGAAGAAATTAATTGAATTTTTTAAGGCTGTTGCAAAATATTTGTAGCAGCCTTAAACTTTATATGTACAAGGCAATTATTATAATGAGGTGTAAATATGAGAAAAAGTGTGATAAGGGCAATTTTAGATAGCGGAAATGATTTTATATCAGGAGAGCAGTTGTCTAAAGAATTGGGTATATCTAGGACAGCGGTATGGAAACATATAAATATTTTAAAAGAACAAGGATATAATATCGAGTCAGTAAATAAAAAAGGATATAGATTGGTTGAAATTCCAAATGATATACTTAAACCAGATAATATATATCATAATTTACCAACTGAATTTATAGGAAAAAGAGTATTACATTTTGATACTATAACTTCAACTAATGATTATGCAAAAGAAATAGGAAACAAGGTAAATGGTGGAACTCTTATAATAAGTGAAGAACAAACTAGAGGTAAAGGCAGATTGGGTAAAATTTGGCAAGCTAACGCAGGAGAAGGCATTTGGATGAGTTTAATTATTAAGCCTAAGATAGAACCTTTTAGAGCACCTTTTCTTACTTTAGTAGCAGGAGCCAGTATAGTAAAAGCTTTTAAAAATCTAGGTGTAGAGACATCTATAAAATGGCCAAATGACATTATAATAAATAATAAAAAATTATGTGGCGTATTAACTGAGATGTCTGCAGAAATGGAAAGAGTAAACTATATTGTTATAGGAATTGGAATAAATGTAAAAACAATTGATTTTCCAAATGAAATAAAGGATAAAGCGACATCTCTATATAAAGAAGGATACGATAATATATCTAGAGTTGATATAGTAAAACAAATATGTATAGAATTTGAAAAATTATACAAAGGATATATATTAGATGGAAATAAAAAAGATACTTTAGATATTTGTAGAAATCATTCTCCAATAATTAATAAACAAGTTTATATTTTAAAAAATAATAAAAAAGAATTAGTTAAATGTATAGATATAAGTGAAAATGGAAATTTAATTATTAAAGATAGAAGTGGTCATGTGAAGGAAATTATTTCTGGTGAAGTTTCTATAAGAGGAGTGAATGGCTATGTATAATAATATATTAGATGTAAAAGGACTAAAAGTAGGACAAGCACAAAATACAGAAGCTCTTACTGGGTGCACAGTTGTTATATGTGAAAAAGGTGCTACTTGTGGAGTTGATGTAAGAGGAGCTGCTCCAGGAACTAGAGAAACAGATTTATTAGATCCTGTAAATACTGTTCAAAAGGTAAATGCGGTTGTTTTATCAGGAGGGTCTGCTTTTGGATTAGAATGTACATGTGGAGTAAGTGATTATTTAGAAGAAAATAATATAGGATTTGAATCAGGACCTTGTAAGGTTCCTATAGTAGTAGGAGCAGTACTATTTGATTTAGCTGTAGGAAATTACAAAATAAGACCTGATAAAAAAATGGGATATGAAGCATGTTTAAATGCAAGTGAAACTACTTTAAATCAAGGAAACTATGGTGCTGGATGTGGAGCAACAGTAGGGAAAATAAAAGGTCCAGAATATGTAACTAAAAGTGGTATAGGAAGTTATTCTATAAAACTTGATAATGGTATAGTTGTATCAGCTTTAGTTGCAGTAAATGCATTAGGCGATGTATATGAAGACGGAAAGGTTATAGCAGGAGCTTTAGATGATAGTAAGACAAAGGTTTTAAATAGTTACGAACTTATGAAACAAGGTGTTACAAAAGGTGGATTTAGTATAGACAATACTACTATAGGAGTTATAGCCACTAATGCTAAGTTAGATAAATCACAATGCAAAAAAATATCTCAAATGGCTCATGATGGATATGCTAGAAGTATATTTCCTATTCATACACCTCATGATGGTGATACTATATTTACGATGGCAACAGGGGAAATAGAAACGGGGGCTGATTTAACATTAATAGGCTCTATAGCGGTAGAAGTTATGCAAAAGAGTATAATAAATGCTATTAAAAATGCTAAAGGTATTAATGGAATACCTTCATACAATGAGTTACATATTGATAAAATAAAAGTATAAATGTCGTATAAAAATATAAATAAAAAGTATGAAAAAAATGTAAGATTGTTGACAATATAAATACCTATTGATAAAATTTATTTGTTACAGCGGACATTCTGTCAAAGAAGTCTGACTATAAGGGTAAAAACGTAACAAAATCATTTTAGAAGTCTGGCATCCTAAGGAGCTGGAACGGAGGTTAATATTATGATGAACGTACAAGCATCAACTCAAAAAAAATTAAACGTTAGAAAAATGGCAATAATATCTGTATTGTCAGCAGTATCAATCATGCTAGCTATGATTCCTTTTGTTGGTTATATACCACTTGGATTTGTGGACATAACTATAATGCATGTACCTGTTATTATTGGTGCAATAGTAGAAGGTCCATTAGTTGGAACAGCAGTAGGTTTAATATTCGGTTTAACAAGTCTATTTAAAGCATTCACACAACCTACACTTACATCATTTTGTTTTATGAATCCAATTATATCAGTATTACCAAGAATATTTATTGGTATATTTGCATATTATGCATATTTTATAGCTTTTAAATTATGCAAAAAAGTTTATGTGTCTGGATTTGTAGCAGGTGTTGTAGGATCTCTTACAAATACAATTGGAGTTATGGGTTTAATTTATATTATATATGCACAAAAATATATGGAAGCAATTGGAGTATCAGGAAGTGCTGGTAAATATGTTCTTGCAGTATGTGCTACAAATGGTATACCAGAAGCGATAGTAGCAGGTTTTTTAGTAGCAGCAGTTGCAGCCGTAATGATTAGAAAAAGCAAAAAATAGAAAGAGGGTTTATATAAATGCTATTAGTATTTGACGTTGGAAATACAAATATGGTTTTAGGTATTTATGAAGGAGATACATTAACTAATAGTTGGAGAATAAATACAGATCATAAAAAAACTTCTGATGAGTATGGTATGGTAATAAAAAATTTATTTGAATATCATAGAATTAATATAAGAGATGTAAAAAATATTATAATTTCATCTGTTGTACCAGATGTTATGCATTCTCTTGAAAATTTTTGTAGAAAATATTGTGGGATAGAACCATTAGTAGTAGGACCAGGAATAAAAACTGGACTAAATATAAAATACGATAATCCTAAACAAGTTGGAGCTGATAGAATAGTAAATGCAGTTGCGGCTATAGAAAAGTATGGATATCCTCTTATAATAGTAGATTTTGGAACAGCGACTACATTCTGTGCCATATCAGATAAAGGAGAATATCTAGGAGGTTCAATTTGTCCAGGTATAAAAATATCAAGTGAAGCATTATTTCATCAAGCATCTAAATTACCTAGAGTTGAATTAGTAAAACCAGGTATGACAATTTGTAAAAATACTGTCTCAGCAATGCAAGCAGGTGTAATTTATGGATATGCTGGAATGGTTGAAAAATTAATAAATATGATCAAAAAAGAGTTAAATAGCGATGATGTAAAAGTTATAGCAACAGGAGGTCTTGCTACACTTATAGATTCAGAAACTGATAGCATAGATTATATCGATAAAGACTTAACATTAGAAGGTTTAAAACTTATATTTGAAAAAAATAATGAATAAAAAATTATAGACTGCCTTAATAATAAATTAGGTAGTCTTTTTTTCTGAAATATTAATATAACTAAATAAAAAAATAAAATTTCTCAAAAAGAATATAGTATAATTTGAAAATTTGTAATAATATATTAAGAGTGGTTAATAACACTTATATAAATAATGAAAAATAATAACTTATAAATAAAGAAATTTAAGATTAAAAAGGAGAATCGAATGAACATAGGAAATGTAAGCCTTGATAATAGAGTTTTTTTAGCTCCTATGGCAGGTGTAACAGACCTTCCTTTTAGATTAATATGTAAACGAAAAGGTTGTGGAATGCTTTATTCTGAAATGATAAATGCAAAAGCTCTTTGTTATAACGATGAAAATACTAAGAAAATGACTAAAATAGAAGATGAAGAGCATCCAATAGCAATTCAAATTTTTGGTTCAGAACCAGAATTTATGGGAAGAGCAGCTGAAATATTAAATTCTCATTCAAATGAAATATTAGATATAAATATGGGATGTCCAGCTCCTAAAGTTATAAAAAATGGTGATGGTTCTGCATTAATGAAAAATCCTAAGTTAGCTGAAGAGGTTATGAAGGCAGTAGTGGAGAATTCTATAAAACCAGTAACTTTAAAAATAAGAAAAGGTTGGGACGAAAATAGTATAAATGCAGTAGAAATAGCTAAAATAGCTGAACAGGCTGGAATTAGTGCTGTAGCAATTCATGGAAGAACAAGAGAACAGTATTACTCAGGAAATGCTGATTGGAATATTATAAAAGAAATAAAAGAAGCAATATCAATACCTGTAATAGGAAATGGTGATGTTTTTGAGATAGAAGATGCAATAAATATGCTAGAAAAAACAAATTGTGATGCTATAATGATAGGTAGGGGTTCTCAAGGAAATCCTTGGATATTCAATAGAATAAATCATTATATGAATACAGGGGAGATTTTGCCTAAGCCAACTACTGAAGAAAAAATAAGTACAGCTATAGACCATATGAGACTTGCAGTTGAAGAACATGGAGAATATGTAGCAGTCAGAGAAATGAGAAAACATATAGGTTGGTATATAAAAGGTCTAAAAAATTCAGCTAGATATAGAGACGAAATTAATAAAATGACAGACAGTGAAGCTGTGATAATGAAGTTAAGGGAGTTATCCTTGACACAATCAGAATAGTGACTTATAATAAAGCGCATAAATTACTTAGAACGCATAATTAAAATTTAATTATTTAAAGAATATAATAAAAATGAATTATATAAAGAAAAAGGAGAGTTAAGTCATGGAACAAAAGCAAGAGATACTTACACAAGAAGGTTACGATAAACTTGAGCAAGAATTCGAATACTTAAAAACAGTAAGAAGAAAAGAAGTTGCAGAAAGATTAAAAATAGCTATAGGGTTTGGGGATTTATCTGAAAATGCTGAGTATGATGAAGCTAAAAATGAACAAGCAAAACTAGAAGAACAAATATTAAAACTTGATGAAAAATTAAGAAATGCAGTAGTTTTAGATGAAAGTCAAATAGATGTAAACATCATAACAGTAGGATCAATAGTTAAATTATACGACTATGATTTTGAAGAAGATGTAGAATACACTATAGTAGGTTCTGCAGAAGCAGATCCATTTGAAGGTAAAATATCTAATGAATCTCCAGTAGGAAGAGAATTATTAGGTGCAAAAGTTGGAGATATAGTAGAAGTTCAAGTGCCAGATGGCGTAAATAAATTTAAAGTTTTAGAAATAAGCAGATAATAGAGGGAGGAACAAATGAGCAAAAATCAACAACATCCAGAAACACATGAAGAACTTAGTGAAGTACTTCAAGTTAGAAGAGAAAAATTACAAAATCTTATAGATATGGGAAGAAATCCATTTGAACAAACAAAATATGATGTAAACGATTATTCAATGAACATAAAAAATAACTTTGAAGCTAAAGAAGGTCAAACTGTAAAAATAGCAGGTCGTTTAATGAGTAAAAGAATCCAAGGTAAAGCTGGATTTATAGATATACAAGATTCTCAAGGTAGAATACAATGTTACGTTAGAAAAGATGCTATAGGTGAAGAAGAATACCCTGTCTTCAAAACATATGATATAGGTGATATCATAGGTGTTGAAGGTACTGTATTCAAAACTAAAAAAGAAGAAATATCAGTAAAAGCAACAAGCATAGTATTATTATCTAAATCATTACAAATATTACCAGAAAAATTCCACGGATTAAAAGACGTAGATTTAAGATATAGACAAAGATATGTTGATTTAATAGTTAATCCAGAAGTAAAACAAGCATTCTTAACAAGAACTAAAGCTTTAAAAGCATTAAGAAGTTACTTAGATGATAGAGGATTCTTAGAAGTTGAAACACCAATATTAAATACAATAGCTGGTGGAGCAAATGCTAGACCATTCATAACTCATCACAATACATTAGATATACCAATGTACTTAAGAATAGCTAACGAATTATACTTAAAAAGACTTATAGTAGGTGGATTTGATAAAGTATATGAAATGGGAAGAATGTTTAGAAACGAAGGTATGGACGTTAAACACAATCCAGAATACACTTCTATAGAACTTTATCAAGCATATGCTGATTACAATGATATGATGGAAATAACTGAAAATCTTATAGCTCATATGGCAGAAGTTGCTACAGGAAGTACAGTTGTTAATTTCCAAGGAACTGAAATAGATTTCAAACCACCTTGGAAGAGAATGACTATGATAGACTGTATCAAAGAATACTCTAGTGTAGATTTCAACACAATTGAAACAGACGAAGAAGCTTTAGCTATAGCTAGAGAAAAAGGAATAGAAATAACTCCTGGAATGAGAAGAGGAGAAGTTATAAGTGCATTCTTTGAAGAATTTGGTGAAGATAAATTAATCCAACCAACATTTATAACTAAACATCCAGTTGAAATATCTCCACTTGCTAAGAGAAGTGTAGAAGATCCAAAATTAACTGACAGATTCGAAGCTTTTGCAAATGGATGGGAACTTGCTAATGCATTCTCTGAATTAAATGACCCAATCGACCAAAAAGGAAGATTTATGGATCAATTAAGAAAGAAAGAATTAGGTGATGACGAAGCTTGCGATATGGATGAAGATTTCATAAACGCATTAGAAGTAGGTATGCCTCCAACAGGTGGATTAGGAATAGGTATAGATAGAGTTATTATGTTACTTACTGATTCTGCATCAATAAGAGACGTAATATTATTCCCAACTATGAAACCACTTGGAAACCAAAAAACTGAAGAAGAACAATAGAATATATTGACTAATTAATATAAAAAATACTTGCGATAGACTAAAGTTTATAGCAAGTATTTTTTATTTGACATAAAAAAGCTTGAAATATATAATAAGAATATGAAAATGGTTCTTAGTTCCATTTTTATTTTTTTGAATAATTATTTTTTAGATTAAATAAGGAAAGGAGATTTTCATGATTGAAAATAGTAAAAGAAATTATAAAACTAAACAAAGAGAATTGATATATAAATTTTTAATAAACAACAAAAATAGACATGTGACAGTAGAAGAAATAATTGATTATACTAAAACAACTGACTCACCAGTTGGAAAAACTACTGCTTACAGATACATAGATGAATTAGAGCGAAAAGGTAGGATTAGAAAATACATAGTTGAAAAAGGAATATCTGCATGTTATCAATATGTAGATGAAGATGGAGAATGTCATAATCATTTTCATTTAAAATGTAAAGATTGTGGAGAATTAATTCATTTAGATTGTGGATTTTTAAATGATATAAAAATACATTTATTTGAAGGTCATAATTTTGATATAGATAGTTCAAAAACTGTATTTTATGGTACTTGTAAAAAATGTTTAAAAAAATAGGAGGGGAATATGAATAAGAAAAAAATAGGTATAATTATTCTTATAATTATGATATTATCAGCAGTTTGGGGAGTGTTTGCCTATGGAATAAAGAATAAGCAAACAGTTGCAACTAATAATGATAAATTAAACATAGTTGTAACAGGTTTTCCTCAATATGACTTTGCTAGAGCAGTTGCTAAAGATAATGCTAACATAAAAATGCTTATAAAACCTGGAGTAGAAACTCATTCATATGAGCCTACACCACAAGATATACAAGAGATAGAAAATACAGATTTGTTTATATATACAGGGTCTATAAATGATGAGTGGGTAGACGGAATATTAAATTCTATTAATTCTAAAAAATTTAAGACTGTAAAATTAGAAGAGTGTGTTACTTTACTTGAGTCAGACGATAAACATAATCATAGTCATGAACATGATGAGGATGAACATATAGAAGATATAGAAGAAGATGAAAGTAATAATAGTCATTCTGAAATAGAATATGATGAACATGTCTGGACATCTCCTAAAAATGCAATAAAAATAATTGAAAAAATAGAAACTGCTTTATGTGAATTGGATAAAAATAACGAATCAGAATATACAAAAAATGCAGAAGAATATATAAGTGAGATTAATGAAATAGACAAAGAAATTAGCGATATAGTAGATCATGCTAAAAGAAAAACTTTAGTATTTGGAGATAGATTTCCATTTAAATATTTTGTAGAAGAATATGGACTTGAATATGAAGCAGCCTTTTCTGGGTGTAGTGACGAAATGGAACCATCAGCAGATACTATATCTTATTTGGTGAATTTCATACAAAAAGAGGGAATACCAGTAGTTTTATATGTAGAACTTAGTAATCAAAAGGTAGCAAATACACTAGCTGAAGAAACAAATACAAAAACTATGTGTTTAAATTCTGTTCATAATGCTACACAAGAAGAATTTGAAAATGGTGTTACTTATGTTTCTAAAATGAGAGAAAACATAGAAACTCTTAAAGTCGCTTTACAATAAATTTCAAGAAAGGAAGGTTTAAATGAGTCAAATTGAATGCAAAAATATTAATGTAAAATATGAAAATCAAGTGATATTAGAAGATGTATCATTTTGTATAGAATCAGGTGACTATGTTTGTATAGTTGGTGAAAATGGAGCTGGTAAAAGTACATTAGTAAAAGTACTATTAGGAACTGAGGGTGTAAAATCAGGAGAAATTATCTTTGATAGTACACTAAATAAAAATGAGATAGGATATTTACCACAACAAACTAAGGCACAAAAAGATTTTCCAGCATCTGTCTATGAAGTTGTGTTATCAGGATGTTTAAATTCAAAAGGAATAAGTCCTTTTTATTCAAAAAAAGATAAAGCTTTAGCAAATGAAATGATTAAATCTTTAGGCATAGAAAAAATAAAGAAAAAGTCTTTTAGAGAATTATCAGGAGGACAACAACAGAGAGTTTTACTAGCAAGAGCTCTTTGTGCAACTAAAAAAGTAATCGTATTAGATGAACCTATAACAGGTTTAGATCCAACTGTAACTCGTGAAATGTATAGTTTAATAAAAGAAATAAATGAGAGAGGAATAACAATTATTATGGTATCTCATGATATAAATTTTGCTATAAATAATGCAACAAAAATACTTCATCTAAAGAAAAAAATCAAATTCTTTGGAAAAACAGAAGAATATATAGAAAGCGAAGTAGGTAAAAAGTTTATAGGAGGTGCTGAAAATGATTAGTTTACTTAGTGAAATGCTATCATATACATTTATAGTTAGAGCTATGATTGTAGGAGGATTGGTAGCATTATGCTCATCTTTATTGGGAGTAAGTTTAGTTTTGAAAAGATATTCAATGATAGGAGATGGATTATCACATGTAGCCTTTGCAGCTCTTACAATTGCTGTAGCGATGAATGTTGCACCACTTTATGTATCTACACCTATAGTTACTATTGCAGCTATAATCTTACTTAGATTAAGTGAAAATAGCAAAATTCAAGGGGATTCAGCAATAGCTCTTATATCAACAGTATCAATTGCTGTAGGGGTTGTAGTAACAGCTCTTACTAGTGGTATGAATACAGATGTTTATAGTTATATGTTTGGTAGTATATTAGCAATGTCTAAATCAGATGTATATATGAGTATTATTTTATCAATAGTTGTTCTTATATTATTTGTATTTTTCTACAATAAAATATTTGCAGTTACATTTGATGAAGCATTTGCAAAAGCTACAGGTACAAAGGCAGATGCTTATAATATGATAATAGCAGTATTAACTGCTATAACAATAGTTGTTGGTATGAGAATAATGGGTACTATGCTAATTTCTAGTTTAATAATATTTCCAGCATTGATATCAATGAGAGTATTTAAAACTTTTAAAAGTGTAATAATATGTTCAGCCATAGTATCGATAGTATGTTTTTTCTTAGGAATAGTATTATCTTATTTATATTCAATACCTACAGGGGCAAGTATAGTTTTGATAAATACGGTTGCACTTATACTATCTTATTTAATAGGCGAATTAAAAAATTAAACTAAATTAATATTAAAAATAACAAGGAAATATAAAATAACTATATAAAAATAAAAAAATATTTTTATAAAATGAAATAAAATAAATTAATATATCTTAATGTGTGATATTTAAGAGAAATTTTTGTAAAGGAAATAGTAATATTTTTTTAGAATTATTATAAAACTATCAGAGTTTTATTAATAAAAAATTTATTAATTAGATATAATCAAAAGGATCGTTAATAAGATTAATAAAAATATGGAGGAGATATTACTATGTTACAAATTTTAAATTGGATGTGTTTAATAAGTATCTGTTTTTTATGTTCACAAGTATTTGCATATATGTGTAAAAATGCAATAGATATATTTGAAGACATAAAAGTAGTTAATAAAAGAAAAACTGTTGTGCTTCTAAATAAAGATATATCAACTGTTTCAAATGAATTAATAAATAAAATTGCAAAATAATAAAAAAATATAAAAAAAGTATTGACGAAGTTTGGCTTTGGTGGTATTATATTACTTGTCCTTGAGAGAGAACAATTACTTCTAAGATTGAAGTTTTAAAATGTTTAATCTCAATGAGAAGTTAGGTTTTCGGTTTTATCCGATAACTAATTTTAACTTGTTTCAAAAATGATTTTAAATAAGTTAAAAACTTCTTAAAAAATAGTTGACAAAATATTTTGAATTTGTTAAACTAAAAAAGCTGAAACAAGCAAATGAACTTTGAAAATTAAACAGTAGGTTAATTAATA
>CAYVBY010000010.1:0-71503 GCA_964449895.1 uncultured Clostridium sp. | reverse complement strand
GCTAATACTTTAGATAATCTTGATTTTATTTTTTTATTAAACATAATGTTTAATAGCACCTCCCAATTTAAATTTATTTCAAATCTGTTATTTTTATATTTATTTTCAATTTAATTTGTTACCAATTTGTTACTTTTTAATTATTTTAACACACTTTTTTTATACTTGCTACCTTTTTTTGAAAAAATAGACAAAATCAAAATTTTGTTTTTAAGTTTACTCCACGTTTTCCTGTTATTTTCCTTTAATTTTAAAGTTGAAAACCTTTTTTTAGATTTTAAAATTATCTTTTTCAAAATTTATTTTTATTTATTAATAAATTTACAACTTGATTGTTTTTATAGGTTGTATTTGTTTTTTTTGTAATTTTTTATTCTATAAAAAAAAGAGCTCTTCTAAGCTCTTTTTATATCTCATTTAAATTTCTACATGTAATAACATTTCTAACTTCCTCAAAATCTTTAGGTTTATTAATAATAATATCTTTCATAATTTCAGAAAAAGTGAGTGGCTTATGTAAATAAGGAAGTATATCATATTCAAGTCCGGAATATGTACAAAATCTTAACTTACCATCATAACTCAGTATAACTTTATTACATTTCCAGCAATTATTCATATCAAATGTTGATATTACACAAATTCTTCCCTTTGAATTTTCTGTTTTATAATAAATATCATCAATTTTATTTAATCCATTTATTTCAGATAAAAATTCAGTCATATTTATATATCCAGCTTCAAATATTTCTTTAGATTCACCTATTGACATAAGTTCAAAAAATCTAAGTGTTATAGGAAAATTATTTGAAAGTTGTATAAAATCATAAATTTCATCTTCATTAAATGATTTTATAAAAAGTACATCTACATTAACTTTTATACCCAAATTAAGAGCTGTATTAAAAGAATTTAATACATTGCTTAAATTGCCTCCTCTAGTTATAAAATTATATCTGTACTCTTTTAATGAATTTATTCCAATATTTACTTGTGTTAACCCTGCTTTTTTTAAATCATAGGCTTGCTCATAAAAATTACTACCATTAGTAGTAAGTACTATTTCTTCCATATCACACTCATTTTTTGCAAAATAAACAAGCTCTAGTAAATTAGAATTTAAAGTAGCTTCTCCTCCTGTAAATTCTATTTTTTTTATTCCTAATTGAGCCATCGATTCTATTATAAACTTATAATCTTCTAAAGATAAAAATCTATTAACTTCATCATCTAAAAATTTATAATTTTCACTTATACAATAGGCACATTTTAAATTACATCTATTTGTCAATGATATTTTTAAGTAATCAATATCTCTATTAAATCCATCTCTCATATATATTCATCCTCAATATTTTTTTATTATTTATTATAACATATATACTACTAATTTTTAAATTATATAATAAATTGGGCTTTAGCTTTATTTTTATTAATATAATTTATTTTTTATGTTTTTTTTATTTTTTATATATATTTATTTTTAATATATAGATATTTAAATTAAAAAATACTACCATAAAGTAATTAGGTAGGAAAACATTAACAAAAATAGTTCAGATGTTTTTATATTTTTATGTTTGGAGGTAAAAAAAATGAATTCTCAACAAATAATAGCTATAGCTATTTTCTCCATTGTAATGCTTTTAATTATAAGTGAAAAAGTGGAGAGAACCATTGTAGCACTTTCTGGAGCAGCTTTAATGTTTTTATTTAGAATAATAACATTTGAAGAAGGTATTAGCCATATTGACTTTAATACCCTATTTGTATTAATCGGTATGATGATTGTAGTATCAATTGTAAAGAAATCAGGATTATTTGAGTATGTAGCTATTATGACTGCAAAAATATCAAAAGGTGACCCCTCTAAAATTATGATTTATTTTATGATAATAACAGCTGTTTTATCTGCTGTATTAGACAATGTTACAACTGTCTTATTAATAGGTCCTATGACACTTGTAATTAGTGATATATTATCATTAAATCCTATTCCATTTTTAATTACACAGATTATAGCATCAAATGTAGGTGGTACTTCAACTTTAATAGGTGACCCACCAAATATTATGATTGGTAGTGCTGCAAATTTAAGTTTTGGAGACTTTTTAATAAACTTAGGTCCTGCAATTGTAGTTATTTTAGCAGTAGTAGTTGTTATATTTAAATTCCTTTATAGAAAAGACCTTGTAAAAAGTGCAGATTCTGAACAATTAATTGCAGAATTAGATGAAAAAAAAGCCATACAAGATAAATCTTTACTTATAAAAAGCCTAGTTGTACTAGCTCTTATTCTTATAGGATTTATGACTCATAGTAAACTTGGAATAGAATCTTCTGTAGTAGCCTTAACTGGAGCTTGTATATTATTATTAATAGGAAAACAAGATCCTCATGAAATATTATATAGTGTAGAATGGCCTACTATAGCATTTTTCGCAGGACTATTTATAACAGTAGGTGGTCTTTCTAATACTGGAGTAATATCAATGCTTGCAAACTTATTAGTAGAAAAAACAAATGGAGATGTAATTCTTACAATGTTCTTAATACTATGGATTTCTGCTATAGTTTCATCATTCTTAGATAATATACCATTTGTTGCAACACTTATTCCACTTATATTAACTATGCAAACTAAAGGAATGGATGTTACGCCTCTTTGGTGGGCAACTTCTTTAGGAGCTTGTCTTGGAGGAAATGGAACACTTATAGGTGCATCTGCAAATGTTGTTTTATCTAGTGTAGGACAAAAACATGGATATCCTATTTCATTTATTCATTACTTAAAAATAGGTTTCCCTATAATGATTTTAACAATTATTATTTCATCAGCTTATTTATTTATAAAATTTGCAATATAATTTATTATATATTTAAAAAGGAGTGTTTACTTTGAAAATTAATACAGTAAAAGGAGATTCTATTGAAATTCTATTAAGACAACTAGGTGCAAAAAAAATAACAAAATGTAGTGGTAATTTATATTTTATTAAATTTATTTTAGACAATAATTTTAAAGTTTTATATACATACAATATAAATGACAAAAATAAATATTTTCTTCAAAGAATTGCACCTTATCCTATACCTCAAGGAACTTTTTCTAATGAAATAAAAATAATAGATTTTATAAAAAAAGATATTAGAAAATTTAAACAAGGTCTTAAATCAGAACACTTTGATTCTTTCTTAGAAGCTACATCTAGTGCTAATAAATTTGTACAAGAACTTGATGATTACTATTTAAACTATCAATTCAACGAAGATGTATTAGAAGATTCAATTAGCGATTATCTAGTCAAAATAAATAAAGACATAGAAGAACTTAATAAAAAAATAGAAGAATTAAAAACTAAATCAAAAAAAATAAATAATAATGACAAAACTAATCACGTAATTAAATAATTTTAGACTATGAAAAAACAGCTTTTAATAAATTTAAAAGCTGTTTTTTATTAATTATAATTTATACATTTTGAATTATAAAAATTTAATTTATTTTTTATTTGATACATATTCTACAGCATTTAAGGCTGCTGTTAATCCTTGACCTGCTGCTTTTATATATGAATATGGCTTACCTACACAATCACCACATGCAAATAATCCTTTTATGTTAGTTTTCATATTTATGTCAGCTTTTATATGTTCATTTTCCATCTCTAGTCCAGGAACTAGATTTTTAGGAGACATACTATCTTTTATTATAAATACTCCATCTAAATCTATTGACTCATTACCTAAATCAAGCTCATTTACAAGCATTTCTCCTTTTATTTCTAAAGGATTTTTATCTATTATTTCGATATTTTTATTTATAGATTCTAGATGGCTTTTAAGAAACTTTCTCATAGGTATAAAGTAAGTCTTTGATGCTATTTCACTTAAAAAATTAGCTTCGTGTATAGATTCTTCGTTGTATCCTACTATACAAACCCTTTTATCTTTATATAAAGGAGCATCACAAGTAGCACAGTAGCTTACACCCCTACCTAAATACTCTTCTTCTCCTTTTAAAGATTTGCTACTATCTGTACCTGTTGCAATTATTACAGAAGTAGCTTCAAACATATCACTTCCACTAATTAAAGCAAAGTAATCTCCCATAGCATATATATTTGTTATTTTATGAGTATCTATTTTTATATCCATAGAATCTATATGATGTTTAAAGTTTTGTTTTAGATTTTGTCCTGTTATGTTGTAAAGCCCTAAGTAATTGTCTATAATTGGTGCTTTTTCAATTTTAGCACTTAAATCTTGATTCCCAAATATTATAAAATTTTTATTTCTTATTTTGGCATTGATAGCGGCACTTAAACCTGCTGGTCCACTTCCCACTATAGCTATATCATATCTCATGACATATCACCCTTTTTATAAATGTACTTCAATTTTATTTTTTAATACTTCTTTAGGCATAAATCCCACTAAAGTATCTAATTCTTCTCCATCTTTAAATATTTTCATAGTTGGAACAGATACTATTTTAAACTTTTGAACTAAGTCACTATTTTGATCTATATCTACTTTTACAAATTTTACTTTTTCTAATTCTTCTCCTAATTCTTCAAATATAGGTGCTAACATTTTACAAGGTCCACACCAAGTTGCAAAGAAATCTACAACTACTACTCCATTTTGTATTGCATTATCAAATTCTTGTGAATTTATTATATTTGCCATTTAAATATCCTCCTAATTATTATATTCATCTATTACAATTATACCCAATTTTTCGTCATTAAAATCATTTTTTCAATTTATTTTTTAATATTTTCTATTGGGATAATTATTTGAAATTTAGTCCATTTTCCATATTCTGAATCAACCGTTAATTTATATTTTAGTCTTTCTGACAATAATTTTGCAATTGAAAGTCCTATTCCAGAACCATCAATATCTTTACTTCTAACATTTTGACTTCTAAAAAATCTATCAAATAAATGTGGTAGTTCTTCTTTTTTTATACCTATTCCATTATCTTCAATTGATATATATATCTTTTGATTTTTTTCTTTTAATGATATTTTTATGTAATCTTCTTCCTCTGTATATTTAAATGCATTATCTATAAAAATAACTAATAATTGTCTAAGTTTATTTTTATCACTAATTATCATTTTATTATCTATATTAGAAGAAATTTTTAAAGTTTTATTTTGAATTAAGGCAACATCAAAAAAATTATCACATAAATCGTTTACAAGCTCTTCTAAATCAAATTCTTCCTTTACAAGTAAATCTACATAATCTTCTTTTACAAGTATCAATAAATCATTTATCATTTTTTTAAGCCTTCTAGTTTCATTCATAGCATCTGCAATAGCTTCTACTTCATCACTTACTGTATTATCTGGATGTTTTAAAATTCCCTCTAATTTGGAAGAAACTATTGTTATTGGTGTTCTCAGTTCATGAGATGCATTTTGTATAAATTTTGCTTGATTATTCCAAGTAATTTCTATTGGCTTTAAAACATTTTTTGTAAGATATAAAGCTATAAAATAAGTAAATATACAAAATAAAATTATGACATTAAGCATAGTAAATAAAAGCTGCTTTCTAGAATTTATTTCGCTATTTATATCTCTGACTATTCTAATAGTATATCCATTGTTTGTATAATTACATTCTCTAAAATAAAATCCATCTTCTTCATAAGAAAAAAAGTTGTTTTTATTTTCTAATTTAGAGTTAAACTCATCCATTTCAAAATAAGACATGGATTTTGAATAAATCAATGAATCACCTTGATATATATATACCATATTTCTAGGATCATTAATTTCTAATTCCTTAAAATATCCAAATCTATCCCAATGATTTATCTGTCTTATTATATTTTGAAGCTCTAATTCCATTTCATAATTTATGTTTGTATCATTTTTGTAATTAAAATAAATATATGTAAATATACAAAGCAAAATTAAAAATCCTGAAACTACTAACATATTTATTCTAATTAATTTTTTTTGTGTATTTTTAAGAACCTCTTTATTTATCATCGAACATATAACCCACTTTTCTCTTAGTTTTTATATATTTATCATATCCATATTTGCTTAGTTTTTTTCTCAAATGGCTTATATACACTTCTACAATTTCTATAGTAACATCTGATTCAATTCCCCAGATTCTATCGTAAATTTGTTCTTTTAGCAAAATAGAGCCTTTATTTAAAAGTAAATATTCAAGTAGATTAAATTGCTTATTTTGAAGTTCTATTTCATCTTCATCTATAAATAATCTTTTATTATTTAAATCTAAATGTAACTCCTTAAAATCTATAGAATTCTTTGCTTGCATTTTTCCATTAGTTCTAAGAATAGCATAAATTCTAGCTACTAATTCCTCCATATAAAAAGGCTTTGTAAGATAATCATTTGCACCTATTTCAAAAGCTTTTACCTTATCACTTATAGATTCCTTAGCAGTTAAAATTAAAACAGGTGTATCTATAAATTTATCACGCATAGATTTTAAAATTTCTATTCCTGATAAATTAGGTAGCATTAAATCAAGTACTATTAAATCATATATATTTTGTCCTATCATATATAAAGCTTCCTCACCATCACTACAAAAGTAAGTTTCAAAATGAGTATTTAGTTCTTTAACTATACTGTCTAATAACTTTATGTTATCTTCTACCACTAAAATTTTCATGTCTACCTCCATAAATAGATTTTGTAAATTAAAATTAAGCTTCTACATTTACAGAAGCTTAATTTTTTATAATATTTGCAATATGAGATTTTAAATCAACATCTATATTTTCTTTATTTTTTATATCATCATAAGTATATCCTATAACTTCTAAAGTATGTTCTTTACGATTTGAGTTTATTAATAATTCAGTTTCCTTCTTTCCTTGCAGTATTGAATTATAATTTACATATTTGACATTTACATATTCTTTAAGTTCATTTATTTCAGCAATTTTTAATACTAAATTACCTAAGTTTTTTCCTGATAAATTCTTAATTGTCAATTTATAATTAGTATCATCTATTTTTTTTAAATCAGATAAAGCAAGTATTTCATAATCTCTATTTTTTATATTATCATCTTTTATTTTTGTTATTTTTATTTTATCATTTTCTAAATTTACATCAACATTACAATTACCAGCTTTATAGCTATATCCTACTATATTTATAGTATTAGTATAATTTTGTGGTGTTATTGCTATTACAGCTTTTTCATCACTATTTAATGGAATTTCTATCATTAATTCATTAGTTGAAATTTTATTTTCGTTTTTATCTAATTCAACATAACTTATATTTATATCAAATACAGTTTGATCTAATTTATTTTTGACTTTTGTAGTTACATACTTTTTATTTACAACATTTGAAATATTAGTTATTTTTATATTTTCTATTTCTAAAGCTTTTGCTTGTTCTTCACTTATAGAATATTCTATTTCTTTATCTAATTTATTATTTACAAAGTTGATCACAATTAATATCGATATAATTATAAATATAGATAACAATAAAATAACTTTCCATTTTCTTTTAATCATAAACAAAACTCCTATTTAAAAATTATAATAAATCTTTATACACCTTCATAAAGTCTTTTAAAGCTTGTGTTATAATAGTTTTTCTATCGTAACTTGAATTGCTGCATAATCTTAAAAAATCTTCCCATATATCTTTATCAACTTTTAAATTAATGCTTTTTTCTTCTTTAAATTCAAAATCTACTGTTATATCATTTTTTATTTTTTTTCTTTTTAAAGCCTTAAAATCTTTTACTTGTAAGTACCAATCATAAACTTCACACAATTTGTCTAAATCTTCTTGAGTTAAGTTTATCTTCTTATCCTTTTTAGGCTTTGTAACTTTATTATTTTTCTTTGTTATTTTTTGAATTGATTCTTTACTTGTTACTTTATTATTATCTTTTGAAGTTTTTTTATTTTCTACACTTTTAGCTTCTTCAAATACAACTTGCATAGATTCTTGTTTTTGTATTTTTTGTATATATTTTCCTTTGACGAATTTATATCCTCTTTTATTTAAATCTTTTTTTAGAGTATTTGGTTTTACTCCAAAACTAGAAGCTATATCTTCAAAAGAAATTCCTTTTTCTTGTAATTTTAAAAATTCATCTACTCTTTCATTAGAATTCATAGCTTATCCTCCGTTGCTAAGTTTTTTTATATTGTATCATAAAATTATAGTCTTTTATACTTGACAAGGATTATTTTTCAAATTTTTTACTATTTTCTTTAATATATAGCAAATAATTTTTATAATCAACATTTTATATAAAATTTAATTTTAAAAAATTATTTAATCAAAAAAAAACTGCTATGTAATCTATTTACATAGCAGTTTTTTATATTTATTTAAAAATTTATTCTGCGTCTTCTACTTCTACACTCTTACCAAGTATTTGTATCCCTATAAATAATGCTACTAAAGCAAGAGGTAACACTATGTATATTGGTAATCCAAATCCAGCTGGAATATATCCAAATACTACTGTTATAACTGCTGTAAATAGAGCATAAGGCATTTGAGTTCTAACATGTTCTATATGATCACATCCTGCACCCATTGAAGATAATATTGTTGTATCTGATATTGGTGAACAGTGATCTCCAAATATAGCACCTGTTAAAACCGCACTTGTAGAAACTATTATATAACCCATTTCAGGATTTATAGAATGTGCAAGAGGTATAGCAAGCGGCATAAGTATACCCATTGTTCCATAAGCTGTACCAGTTGCAAATGATATTATAGCACCTAATATAAATATTATACTTGGTAAAGTAAATGCTGGTATTGAACCTGATAAATAGCTAATTAAGAATTTAGCAGTTCCTAATTCTTTTATAACAGAACTTAATGACCATGCACATACTAATATTACACAAGTTATTATTAATGTTTTCATACCATCTACCCATATATCTAAAGCTTCACTTATTGTAAACATTTTTTTACATACACCCATAGCCATAGTCACTATACCTGCAAATAATGCTGATTGGAATAAAGCAACTGATGCATCTGAGTTACTGAATGCTTCTTTTATAGCGTCAAATGAAAATGGTGAATTTTGCATTAAAGCTATAAGTGCTGTATCTTCAGATCCCATTATGATTGTATATCCACTATGATAAAATGATATTAAAGCAACTACTATTAAAGTTCCTATAGGTATAATCGCATTCCACACACTAGGTGTTACACCTTCTAAAGGTTCTAAATCATCATGTTCAGCAGATATTTTTTTATTTATTTCATTTCCATCAGAAAGATTTTTCCCTCCACGTCTTGCTTCTAATTCAGCTTTTCTCATAGGACCAAAGTCTTTTAATAATAAAGCTGTCATTACTATAAATGCTAAAATTAATATATTATAAAATCTAAATGGTATAGTACTTAAAAATACCCCAAAAGGATTTTCATTTAATCCAACTGAATTAAGTGCATCTCCTATAAGACCAACTTCAAGACCTATCCAAGTTGAGATTATAGCAAGTCCAGCAATCGGTGCTGCAGTTGCATCTATAATAAATGCAAGTCTTGCTCTAGATATTTTTAAACCATCTGTAACAGGTCTCATCATAGGTCCTATTATTAAAGAGTTTGCATAATCATCAAAGAATACTAAAAGTCCAGCAAACCAAGTTATTATTTGAGCTGATTTTGCACTTTTTGCCTTTTTAGATAAAGCTTGTGCTACAGCTTTTGCTCCACCCATTTTACTTACTAAACTAATAACTCCACCTATTGCTAAAACTTGTAAAATTATACCAGCATTCCAAGGATCAGCAAGTGAATATACAGCTCTTTCTACTAAATCTAAAAATGCTTGTATTATAGTATTAAAAATATTTACTGAGAAATTAAGAATAATTCCACCTGATAAGATACCTAAAGCTAACGATACTATAACATTTTTTGTAACAAATGCTAATACTATAGCTACTAGTGGTGGTATTAAAGTTAAGATACCATATTTTTGTGCATTTACTTGTGCTATATCTACTTCTTCAGCAAATGCCATTACAGTTGACATAAGAAATATCATCATTGATATTAAAGTAATTTTGATTTTTTGTTTTTTCATGTTTTCCTCCTAATATGTTTTTGAATATTAGAAAGGTTCACTAAAATAAATTTTAATCTGTGAAACTCATATTTGTTTATAAAACTATAAATAAAATTAATATATTATGATAGCTCCCCACATTTAGTGACAGTGATATACATTTTCTGTATACCCCCAGTTATATAGACTTAAAGCTTCATCTATATACTTCGGCAATATATCCTTTCTAAATAACTCATCGTGCTTAGCTCATTATAAATACTATTATATATTGCACCTCTACCTTACTATTATTCATTTTCCTATATTATTATATATTAAATATTTGTTAAAGGCAATATTAGTGTTCATTTTTGACGAATTTAAAATATTTTTGTATTTTTTTATTATATACAAATGAAATATATTACTAAATATGTTATAAAAATATTAAAGGAGGCGTTTTTAATGTTGATATTTGCAACAATTTTATTTACTTTAGTTGTATTAGTTTTTAGTGTTTTTAATAATATTTATTTAGGATATGGTCTTACATTATCTTTATTATGCTTTACATTTATAGGTATAAAAAAAGGATTCTCCTTAAATAAAATAATAAATCTATATTGGAAAGAAAGTAAAAAATCTTTAAATATTATACTAATACTTATATTAATAGGAATGCTAATTAGTTCTTGGATGAGTAGTGGTACAATTTCTAGTATTATATACTATTCACTAAAATATATAAATCCAAAAATTTTTATATTATCTGCTTTTTTAATAACAAGTCTTATTTCTTGGCTTATTGGAACATCATTTGGAACTGTTAGTGCTGTTGGTATTCCTCTTATTATAATAGGAAAAGCTGCTGGAATAAATTTAAATTTACTTGGTGGAGTAATTTTTTCTGGTGCTTATTTTGGAGATAGATGTTCTCCTCTTTCATCTAGTTTGCTACTTCTTTGTAATTTAACAGATTTAAAATTATTTGATTATGTAAAAAAAGAACTAAAAGATAATATAATTCCTTTTTTATTATGTATAATTTTTTATTTAATACTATCATTTAAATATCCACTTACTTCTATAAGTAATGAGTTAAATTCAGAGCTTTATAATTATTTTAATATTTCTACACTACTTTTACTTCCTGCTATAATACTTTTTATACTTTCTATTTGCAAGGTAAAAATAACTCATTCTATTCCAATTAGTGTTATATGCGCCTTCTTACTTGATATAATCGTTCAAGGAAATAGTTTAAGTAATTTTATAAATAGCTTAATTTTTGGATATACAAATGATTCAGCGATTTTAAAAAATATAATCTATGGCGGCGGAATAATATCTATGTTAAAAACCTGCTATATAATAATTATTTCGTGTTCTATATCAGGATTTTTCAATGGATTAAATGTATTTGAAGATTTAAAGAAAAAATTAAAAGAAAAAAACTTATCAAAGTCAAATTTATTTTTGGTTACTGTAGCATTAAGTATAATAAATGCAGCTATTGGATGTAGTCAAACAATAGCAATAATACTAACTATAGATATAGTAAAAGATCTTTACGAAAACTACGAAAAAGATGATATGGCACTTGATTTTTCAAATTCTTCTGTATTAATCCCTGCTATGATACCTTGGTGTATAGCTTCTTTAGTTCCTTGTTCTGTTTTAGGAATAAATAATTACGGATATATAATATTTTCATTTTACTTATACATAGTTCCTGTGCTACATTATATAAGAAGATATTTTAATCAAAAAAAATTAATTTTTTTTAAAAATTAAAGGATATTTTACTTTTTTGTCGAAATATCTATTTTGACAAAATTGACAAAATTTATGGGAGGTAATAAATGTTACTAGTTTACAATGAAAAAACTAATCCATATTTCAACTTGGCTATGGAGGAATATTTTTTAAAAAATGCAAAGGATGACTTATTTTTACTTTGGAGAAATGAATCAGCTATTATAGTTGGTAAAAACCAAAATACTTTATCTGAAATAAATTACGAATATGTTAAAGATAATAATATAACAGTAGTTAGAAGACAATCTGGAGGAGGGGCTGTTTTTCACGATTTAGGAAACTTATGCTTTACTTTTATAGCTTGCAACAACAATTCATTTAGTGACTTCAAAAGATTTACTATGCCTATAGTAGAAGCTTTAAAAGGTCTTGGATTAAATGCTGAATTTTCTGGAAGAAATGATTTATTAATAGATGGTAAAAAGTTCTCTGGGAATGCTCAATATAACTACAAAGATAGAGTAATGCATCATGGTACTTTACTATTTTCATCTGAAATAAATGATGTATCAGCTGCTCTTAAAGTAAAACCAATAAAATTTGAAGGTAAATCAGTTAAATCTGTAAAATCTAGAGTAACTAATATAAGTGAACATCTAAAAGAAAAAATGACTGTTTTAGAATTTAAAGACTACCTACTAGACTTTATATCAAAAACTGATTCAAACAGTACTTTTTACAGTTTAACTGATGAAGATATAAAAAATATAGAAAAATTAGTTGAAGAAAAATATAACACTTGGGATTGGAACTTTGGATACTCTCCAAAATTCAATCTGAAAAATGAATTAAAATATCCAGGTGGAAATGTTGAATTTAATGTAAATGTAGATAAGGGAATTATTACAGAAATAAAATTCTTCGGTGATTTCTTTGGTAAAGAAGATGTATCTTTTATTGAAGAAAAATTAACTGGAATTAAACACAGTGAAGAAGCTATAAAAGAGGCTCTTAAAGATGTAGATATTAATAACTACTTCCTAAATGCAACTGTAGATGTATTAGTTGATGGTATAATGGGAGCTAAATAAATTTTCCTATGTGTTATAAAAAATCAAGGGTTTATTGGAAATCACTTCCAATAAACCCTTTTATTTATTAAATAATTATTTTACAACAACTTTTTTGAATTTTTTCTTACCACGTTTAACTACTGCACCTTCACCTGATAATGTTTCTTTAGATACTAAAGCTTTTACATCTTGTATTTTTTCACCGTTTATAGCTACTCCACCTTGTTCTATATTACGTCTAGCTTCTGATCTTGTAGGTGCAAGTTCAGCTTTAACAAGTAAACTTATTAAATCTATAGCTCCATCAGTTAAGTCAGCTTCTGTTAATTCAACTGTCGGCATATTAGCTGCATCACCTTGGCTAAATAAAGCTCTAGCAGCTTCTTGAGATTTTACAGCTTCTTCTTCGCTGTGAACTAATTTAGTCAATTCAAATGCTAATATTTCTTTAGCTTTATTAAGTTCACTACCTTCCCATTTAGCCATTTCTTCTATTTCTTCAAGTGGTATAAATGTAAGCATTTTTAGACATTTTATAACGTCAGCATCTGCTACATTTCTCCAGTATTGATAAAATTCAAAAGGAGATGTTTTATTAGGATCTAGCCATACTGCACCTGATTGAGTTTTACCCATTTTCTTTCCTTCTGAATTAAGAAGTAAAGTTATAGTCATTGCATAAGCATTTTTACTTAATTTTCTTCTTATTAAATCTGTTCCTGCAAGCATATTTGACCATTGGTCGTTACCACCAAATTGCATTTGGCATCCATACATTTGATATAATTTGTAGAAATCGTAAGCTTGCATTATCATATAGTTAAATTCTAAGAAAGTAAGTCCACCTTCTCTATCCATTCTTTGTTTATAGCATTCTGCAGAAAGCATTCTGTTTACACTAAAGCAAGCACCTACTTCACGAAGTACATCTACATAATTTAAATCTAGTAACCAATCTGCATTATTTGCAAGTATTGCTTTTCCATCTGAGAAATCTATAAATTTTGACATTTGTTTTTTGAAACATTCACAGTTATGATTTATCATCTCAGGAGTCATCATTTGTCTCATATCAGTTCTACCAGATGGATCTCCTATCATTGTAGTTCCTCCACCTACTAAAGCTATAGGTTTATTACCTGCCATTTGTAATCTTTTCATTAAGCATAAAGCCATAAAATGACCTACATGTAGAGAATCAGCTGTTGCATCAAACCCTATATAAAATGTAGCTTTCCCTGTATTTATCAATTCTTTTATTTCTTCTTCATCAGTTACTTGTGCTATAAGACCTCTTGCAACTAATTCATCGTATACTGTCATTGCCATATTCCATTTCTCCTTTTTTTGATTATTTTTAATTAATATTTTAGTAACTATTTTTTTAATAAAAAAACTCTCGTCCTATACAAAGGACGAGAGTATATCTCGCGTTACCACCTTTTTTTGTAAATGATTCACATCATCTACCTCAATAAGTATCTAAATACTTTACACTATAACGTGTGTTCACGTCACACCTTATTTAAATTCAGTGTGAAGCTCAAAGGTGTATTCATAATTTTCCCTAATGCTCCTCTCATCTACCGGATACTTTCTGTAAAAGTTTCAATTATTACTCTTCCTCATCAAAGCTTATAATATTTTTTAAAATTAATATATTTATTCAAATTATATTAAACATGAATAAATTTGTCAACCAAATAAATTTATTTTCAAATTTTAGTTACAATATTTTAAAATATTGTAACTAAAATAAAATACTTGTTTGTTGAAAATATGAATTATTTCGACTATAATTTATATAAAATAATAATAAAAAAATGTTTTTCCAAAGGGGGATTTGCTATGAAATTTGGTGATAGAGTTTTATATACTACAGAAACTACACATACTTTAGGTGTATATTTAAAAGAAATAAGTTCTCATGAAGCATTAGTTAAATTAGATGATAATCCAGTTAAAGTTGTTTTATCTACTGATAATCTTACTTTAGTTAAAAATATGGAAAATATGGATTTAGCTCAAGCATTAGTAGTTGCAGATTACATTGCAAAAGAAGACTATGATGGTCATTATACTTTACTTGCATTTTCAACAGGATATAGATTCTGCTTTGGAACATTAGATAAAATATCTTACCATACTACTAGTCTAATGCCTCTTGGCAAAACTATTGAAGAAGCAATAAAAAAAGCTATCGATGGTAAAGTAGATGTTGATAATATACTAGATAGAGAAGATAAAATGTTAAGATAACAAAATTGAAATAATAAATCTGTTATAAAAAGCAATTAAAAGTAGATTTTCTATTTTTAATTGCTTTTTATTTTTAATCTTGTATATCATTTCTTTATTGGAATAACTTTCAAACTACTAGAATACTTATTAATTAAGAATTAATTTAATTTCTAGGGAGGTATTTACTATGAACAATGTATCTGCAAATCTCAATATATATTTTGAAAATTCCAATTGGATTTGTGAATATTTAAGAAAAAGCCAAGATGGCGTTGAAATATGTAAAGTATTATTTGATTTTGAACCCCCAACATGTGATATATATAAATATTTTATAAAAAACTTCAATAACTTGACCTTTAATAAAATAGATTTTGATAAAAATAATATATAATTTTATATATAAAAAATATAAGCTGCCTTATTACTTTAAAAGGCAGCTTAACTTATCTATATAGTATTTTTCAAATTTATATTATTTTGACATAATAAAATATCTTTTAAAATTTCTTCACTTCCTAAAAATCCTTCATTTTCACTTATATTAAATTTATGTGTATTTTTTAAGTTATTTATTAAATCACCATGTCTTAGTATGTAAGAATACTTACAAAAATTTAGCATATCTTCATCCATAGTAGAATCTCCTATAGAAAAAGTATGTGTATATCCAAAATTTTTACATATATAATTTATGGCAGTAGATTTTTTTAACTCTTCTGGTAAAAAATAAATTTTTCTACCACTTATATAGATTTTCCAGTTTAAATATTTCAATTCTTTCTCAAACATATCTAACTTTTTCATATCAAATTTTTCTATATCTATTACTAAATAAAAAAATATATCTTCTGCAACTCTAAATTTTTTTACTCCTTCTACAATATTATATTTGTAAAATAAACTTATAGCTTCTTTAATAGTTGCACTTTTATTTAATCTATCATTTAGAAATAATTTATAATTATCATCTACCTTACCATCTATTAAAATATTACCTCCATTTGAAGTTATTATGTATTTAAAATCAATTTCATATTTTTTAAAGTCTATTCTCTTAAATTGTTCAATAGTTCTAGTAGTAGTAGGAATAAAACAACTATTACTTTTTATTTTTTTTATTAATTCAATTGTTTTTTTAGATATATATGATATATTTTCTCCATTGTAAATTTCTATATCCAATAAATCAATTTTTTTATTTATAAATTTTTTAGAATAAATTATACTTCTATCTAAATCAGAAAATACTACCATATTAAATATCCCTCATTCTCTTTATTATCCCACAACAGCTATAAGCTTTAAATTTCACTTCTTCTACAGGTACATTTTTTTCTTTCGCTAAAATAAAAATATGTTTAAGTTTTTTATTATTTAAATCATTTACAAGGATTTTGTAGGGAATTCTTCTAAGAAGTACCCTTGTAGTTTCTCCAATACCTGGTTTTATAAAATTTATATCGTCTATTTCATACTTCTCTTTTATCATTTTAACATCACTATCACCAACTTTAGTTATGATATCCTCTTTCCAATTTTTCATAACCTTATCTATATTTTCAAATTCATTTTCAAAGCAAGATGTAATAGTATCTATATAAATATTTGATTCATCGTATTCTTTTAATTCACTGTAATATTTTGCTCCGTGAAAATCATCATCTCCTATAAAATCCTCTCTAAGTACTGTTCTACTTACTAAACCACTTACTGTAGAATTTAAGCATGCACTTGGAATTAAAAAGTCCTCTCTAATTCCATATAAATTCGAATAGCCACAAGGATCTGCTAAAACTGCCAAGGAAGAATCAAATTTTATTTTAAATATTTTTTCAAGCTCTTTGCATGATTTTTTCAATTCATTAGCTATAGTGCCTTTGCCAGTCCATCCATCTATAAATTGTATATTTGAATTTGGATGATTTTTTAATATATATTTTATAGCATTTACATCTATACCCTTGTCTCTTATTATAGATATTGTATAATGAGGTAAACTTAAATTATATCTAAGTTTTATATATCTTTTAGCAAGTATTCCTATAGGAGTTCCTGCTCTAGCTAAAGATACTAAAACTGTATTTTCTTTATTTTTCTTTAAAATTTTTTCACTCATCACACCTATTGCAAATGCTAATTTATTTTTAGTAGAAGATAATTTTTTTTTATACAAATTTAAATATTCTTCACTAACTTGATATTCTATAGGTATCATCTCTGAATAATGGATGCCATTTTGAATTTTTTTTTCTCTAGTTAAATTATCCTCTTCCTTTATTAAATCAGATATGTCTTTTAGTAAAAAGACTACATCTTCCTTTTTATATGTTGAAAATTCCTTCATATATGACCTCCCTTTATTTATTAAACATAACTATATTTAAATTTTCTATTTTTGTATTTGAAATTATATCTATAATTTCTTTAAATTCTTCTTGTTTTTTATTTAATTCACAGAAAAAATAGCAATTTTTATAATTATATTTATCTATATTATAAACATAATTTACAACATCTTCATTATATAAACTGTTGTGCTTAAACTTACTTTTTATTGGATAATTTTTTATATCTAAATCTACAATAGGACTTCTAGTCGTAGAATGGTAATATACATTTTCTCCAAATTGTTTTGCAAATAACATAGGAATATACATAAATTCCTCACTACCTAAAAATAAAGTCTTTTCATCTTTTACATCTAGTTTTTTACTTTCTCTTTTTACTAAATTTATAAGCCTTTTTTGATCATTTTTATTTATTCCAAATCTTCCTGTATATTTTATATATTTTTCGTTTTTTTCATATTTATCTATGTCTAAATATATATAAGATACTTTTAAATTTTTACTTCTAATTTTTAATTTAGCCTCTTTTTTTTCACTTTCTAAAATCAACTTTTCTATTTGTTTTTCATCACATTTAAAATTAAAATTTCCATGATATAAATATACAAATTCGATTTTTGTATTTAAAATTTTTTCTAAATCCTTAAATCTATCAAAAGCTTCTCTATCCATCCAATTTAAAATAGAACATATTGTATATCTTTTTTTAGGATATAAACTATTTATTTTCTTTATTAAATTTATACAAGTATTTCCAGTAGTTATCTCATCATCTACAAGTATTATTTCTTCTCCATTTTGGAAACTTTTTAAATCCTCATAATATAAATTGTGATTTGTAGCATGAGAATGTTCCTCTAAAAAATCTAATGTCTTTTTTTCATCTACAATTTCTCTTGTAGTATGTATAAATTCATAATTAGCTTTTATGTAGTTATATACACTATGACCTATAGCAGTTCCAGTTTCTGCAAAAGATATTATTACTCCAGAATTTAAATAATCTTGTTTTTTTTCATAAGCTCTAACTATGTCTTCTCCCAATTTATCCATATCCTTTGCACTACATGGAAGATGCTTCCCAAGAGTTTTAGATATAAATAAAAATCTTCTTTTTTTGTTATTTCTAATTGCCAAATCTAGATAATTATCTATATTTAAGTTAAATACATTTTCCTCTATATTTATATCGTACTTGTAATCTAAATCTATTTTATTTTCTAATAAGTGCATTGTAATCTACCCCCTCATTTAAAACTCCATATATATAAGATAACTTCATAATTTTTTGTGCCCATTTATAATGAGGTTTATATTCATTCATCTTATCTCCAGATGCACTTTTTTTAACTCCTAACTCTGAATTATAGTTTTTAATTATATCTTTTGCATCTAAATATTCTTCATAACTTACTGTATATAAAGCCTGTACTATTTCAACTTGTTTAGGGTGTATCACTGTTTTTCCTACAAATCCATGGTATTTATCCAACATAATTTCTTTTATGTAATTTTCTCTTATAATATTGTCTTGCATATTAAATAACTCAGAAACTCCCCCACTTATTGGTATATCAATTTCATCCCTATTTAAATAATTTATTACATCTTGTATAAAAGATGAGGCTATTAAATTGTCATATATTAAAAAGTTTTTATCTTTTCTAATTCCATACATACCAAGTATATCTGTAAGACCTATTCTTATTCCCAAAACTCTATCTTTATGATTTAAGATTTCATTATACATTTCTCTAAAATAAATTTCCTTAATTTCTTTATATATAAAATTTTTACTCTCTATTATAGGTATAACATACATTTGAGAAAGTCCTAAATTATCTAATGTTTTAATAAAATCTTTTACTAAAGTTCCCGTGGCCTTTGGTATTATTATTCCAGTTATATACATTTTGTTTTTTACAAGTATATTTTTTATTTTACTTAATTGTTCTTTATTTTTTACTCTTATAAAAATAAGCGGTAAATTATCTAATTTATAAAAAACCTCTTTAGATAAATTTTCCAACACCATATCTAAATTATATATAGCTTTTTCTTCTCCAAATTCTCCTATAGCATCTTCTAAACATATAGCTAAAGGTTTCGGACTTATATCTTGATTTAATACAGTTTTATATATTTGATTGTATTTATTAGCGGGAATATATAAAAATGCTCCAAGTGAATATTTTAAAATATCCATTTCAGTATTTTTATTAAATTCATGTGGTTTTTTGTAAAAAATCTCATCGATTTTTTCATTTTTTATATAGTTAAAATACTTCATTTTTCCTCCCACAATTTTAAATTTATTTTGTAATTAAAAAAAAGTAATTTTTAAAAATTTCATTTGTACAAAAAAGGCTGCCACAAAATAACCTTGTGATCAGCCTTTAAATCGTTTTATATATTTTTATTTTGCGATACTCACTTTTATATATTATCTAGCTATATTATCTTTTATTATTTATTATAGAAGTGTTTAGTTCTTCTAATCTCTTAGTATTTGTAGCTATAACATCTCTATTTGCTTGTTCTATTCTCATAGTTTCTTCTATACCGTTTCTAATAGTTGCATGCATTTTTTCAAGCGTTTCTATTTGAACAGAACTTGTAGTTGCCATTTTTGCAATTTGAGTACTTGCATTAGATACATTTTGTGCATTTTTAAGCAGTAATTCATTAGTCTTATCATCAAGTGCTTTTAATGATTTAGTTTGAAGTTCTTGTTTTTTGATAAGTATAGCTTGAGATAGACATTGTTTAAATACTGGTAATGTTACTACAAAAGCACTATTTATTTTTCTAATTAGTCCGTAGTTGTTGTGTTGCATAGTTCTAAGCATAGGTATTGTTTGTAAAGATATATTTTCTGCTATTCTTAAATCATATACTCTTTGAACTAGCATATCTTTTATAGCAAGTAATTCTTGATAATTTGCTATATCCATTTGATCTCCCATATCAGCCTTTGCTTTAAATTGTGGAAGTAAATCATTATCAAGTTCTTCTACTGCCATTTCACCAGCTACAATATATTTTTGAAGCTCATTATAGTAGTTAAAGTTTTCATTTAACATAGCCCCTAGTTGTTTGTTTGAATTTCCTATTTCTCTTTCATAATTTTGAAGCTCTATTTGAATTTTTTCAACTTCCCCTCCTAAAGTTTCGTATTTTTGGAACATTACTTCTATAGCACTGTTTGCTTTTTTGAATAATTTTCCAAAAAATCCCGGTTCTTTAGTCTTTGCAAAGTCATCTAAATCAAATTTATCCATTATTTTTGTAAGTCTAACTAGCATTTCTGAATTTTTTTCATTTTGATTCATTTTTATAGTAGAAAGTAAACCATCTGAAACTCTAGCTATTCCATCAGCTGCATTTTTTCCAAATTGAAGTATAGTATTTGGATTATCTACTTCTATTAAAGAAGTTAAATTTTCTACTTCCTTAGATTTTCTAAGTTCCATTTTTTTATTGTTTGTATATTCAACTATATCAAAATTATCTTGAACTACTTCTACAACTTGTTGATTTTGAGTTGGAGTTGGTTCTACTACATTATCATTATTTTGTGAAAATTTACTAATATCTATACCCATTATTAATCACTTCTCTTTCCAAATAATTTTTCAATCCAAGAGCTATTTCCTCTATTATTGTTTAAATTTTGCCTTGAAGATTTATAATTTAAATCGTAGCTTATAGCATCTAATCTATGTATATCCACGATTTGGCTATTTATTATATTTTCAATACAAGTTGCTCCACCAGGAGTAAAAATAATTATGTCAAAGCCTAATTTACTAAGCACAAGTAGTAAAAATACTATTTCCTTTGAAAAAATTCTCATTTCTTCAATATAAATTATTAGTTTAGGATTTATATTTGCATAGTCAAAACGGTTTATTAAATATATTATTTCTTCATTCATATTTAAAACTGTATAAAGACCTCTAACTATATCTTCTCTATTTAATCTTTCTAAAAACATATCACTTAAAATAGTTTCTTCTATTTTGTCTAATATATTTTCTTGCCATTTTAAGCTTAAATTTGAAATTCTAAAGCCACCTTCTTTTATGATAGATTTCTTATCTATTAATCCATTATTATTTAAAAAGAATGATAAATTATAACCTTCTCTAATAAAAGGCTTAGATAAAACTTTAATATCTCCTTCATATTGTACAAAATAAGAAAAATTCTTAATTTGCAACCTATCTAATAATGAATAATATTCGTATATACTTGTATATACTCCATCTACCTTTGTAAAAAATACAGGTAAAACTACATTTTCCATATCAAACTTAAAACCTGGTCTTAATTTAAGAGCTTCTTTCCAATATATTTCAACTTCATCTATAGTAGAACTCAAAAGTAAACTTTTTATATTTCTATTTTGAAGTTGCCATGGCTTTATAAATCCTGCATCATTTAATAATTCATCACTTATCTGTTTAGAAGCCTGTGCTCCTATAGTATATGCTTTTTTTATAGATGATTTATCTATTATTTCTCCATTTTTAACTCTTTCATCAAAAGAAATATTTGTATTTGCAATTGGATTATTTTCAATTTCTATATTATATTTAGCTACATCAATATTTTGAACTTCACCTAATCCATTTGGATTTATATAAAGTATATCAAATCCAGAAAAATAAAGTATAAGTAAAAAATAAAGCTCATGTTTTTTTATATTACCATAAAAAATAACCTTAGGAGCATCGTTATAATCTATTATTAAAGGATTTATATATATTCTTATCCAACTCATTATTTTTACAATAAAGTTCATCCTAACTCTATCATTATTGAAAATTTTACTATTTTCATTTAGAAAAATGTCAAATCCTCTTTTTATTCTATTGTTAATTTCATCATATCCAACTAAATCTACATCTAAATCAAATATACTTCCGTTGTATTTTGAGGCTTTTGTTTTTAAATAATTTATTATATCAAAATCATCTGGATTTAATATATTTGATTTAAAAAAAGCTATATTTTTCCTTTTTTGAATTTCTTTATTTAAATTATAAATTTCCAAGTTATAAACATCTTCATCTTCTATTCCTATATAAGATATAAAATAATTTTCATATCCCTTAGCTGATGTGTAATTTCCTCTATCTGATTGGCTGGAGAATATTTTACTAAATATATTTGACTTGTTACCTAACTCCATATTATCCTCCTCTTATTTTGCCATTTATTTAATTAAGTAGCTACCTAATAAAGTAGCTACTTAATTAGTTATTATGCCTCTGCCTTAGACATATTCATATCTTTTTTGTCATCTTTTTTTAATAATCTAAAAATAAATTTAACTACTTCATCTACTATTATAACAGTAAATGCAAGCGCTAATATTTTTAACCAAGTTGTTAAATCTAGAGCAACTGCATTGAAGAAATCTTTAAATACTTGTGTAAATAAGACTTGTGCTATACCTGTAACTGCTATAATTTCTATAGCCAATTTATTATTAGTTAAGTTTGGTATTATACTATCAAAATTAAATTCTCTACAGTTAAATGCATTAAATAATGCACTAAATGCAAATATACAGAACATAACTGTTTCACTTTGATGAGATTCAACATTTAATATATTAAATGTTGATTGCAACATAAGTATTGATGTTATATAAAAAGCATTACCTATTATTGTATATATCATAGACTTAGTTATTATACTTGCATTTCTATTTATTGGTTTTCTATTTAGTACATGATTTCTAACTGGTTCAAGACCTAAAGCAAGTGCTGGTGGTCCATCCATTATTATATTAACCCATAATAACTGTATAGTTGTAAAAGGCATTTCTTGACCTAATACTTGTGAAATAATTGCAACTAAAAAAGCAATTACATTTACAGTTAATTGGAATTGAACAAATCTTTGGAAGTTGTCGTAGATTCCTCTACCCCATTTAATACCACTTACTATTGTTGAGAAAGAATCATCAGTAAGTATTATATCAGCTGCATTTTTAGAAACTTCTGTTCCTGATATACCCATAGCTATACCAACATCAGCCTTAGATAAAGCAGGTGCATCATTTATACCATCACCTGTTACTGCTACTACTTCTCCATTTGATTGTAGAGCTTGAACTATTCTCATTTTAGTATCTGGTTTACTTCTTGCAACTATTGATATAGTTTTTATTTCTTCTTTTAGTTCTTCATCAGTTAATACATCTATATAAGAAGCCTCTACAGCTCTCATATTATTTTTAAGAAGACCTAAGTCAGAACCTATTGCTCTAGCTGTATTTATATTGTCACCTGTAAGCATTTTTACATCTACACCTGCATGATTAGCAATTTTAACTGATTCAACTACATCAGGTCTAAGTGGATCTCTAATACCTACAAATCCACTAAATACTAAACCTTCTTCATATTTTTCTATACTTATTTCTTCAGATTCTAAAGTTATTGCAGCTTCCCTAGACTCATCATAAGTAGACATTTCTCTATATGCAAAGCCTAAAGCTCTCATAGATTTTTCTTGTAATTTTGCTATTTCTGAAATTATATATTCTTTTTTATCAGCTGTAAGTTCTTTTACACCATCTGGTTCTTCAATATATTTACAAAGTTCTAATATTACTTCTGGAGCCCCTTTTGTAAGTAGTACATATTTATGATCTTTTGTTATCATAGTAGACATTCTTTTTAAATTAGAAGAAAATTGATTTTGTGCAACTATAATAGCATTATTTCTTATTTTTCTATAGTCTGTATCTTTATTTCTAAGAAGTAAAGCACATTCTGTAGCACTACCTAAATACTTAGTTTCATCACCATGAATTTCTATATCTGCTGTAGAATTTATTGTACAGTTTTCTAAGAAATAACTATTTGATTTTATATTACCTTCTTCAACATATGCACCATCTATATAAGCAACTTCAACAGTCATTCTATTTTGAGTTAATGTTCCAGTTTTGTCTGAACATATAACAGAAACAGAACCTATTGTCTCACAAGCTTCTTTTTTAGTAACTAAAGCATTTATACTTGCCATCTTTTGCATTGTAATTGCAAGTGTCATATTTATCATAGTTGGAAGTCCCTCTGGAACAGCTGCAACTATTAATGCTATACATACTGTAAATGCAGTTTTTACTTCATCTATAGAGTCTAAGAATGGAACTATTCCAGAAGTATCTACTTCAAGACCGTTCATAACCATTCTAATTACCATAAATATAAATAGCAATCCTGCTATTGCACTTGATACCTTAGCAATTAAGCCACCTAAGTTTCCAAGTTTTATTTGTAGAGGAGTTTCACTTTCTTCACCAGATAAATGGCTTGCTATTTCTCCCATTTGAGTATTATCTCCTATAGAAGTTACAACCATCATACCAGTTCCATAAGCTACTAAAGTTCCTCCAAATACCATATTTATTTGTTTTGCTGGTATTGGTTCAAGTTCTTTGATTCCATTTTTAGTTTCAACTTTTTCCATACCAATAGTTACATCGCATTTTTTAGATACATCATCAGATTCACCTGTTAACATATCTTCTCTTACTTTTAAATTAATACTTTTTATAAGTCTACCATCTGCTGGTATCATATCTCCTGTTTCTATAAATACTATATCTCCAGGAACTAATTCTGATTTTGATACTTGTTCCACTTCAGAATTTCTAAGTACTTTTACCTCTATATTTTCTGTAAGCTTTGATAATGCTTCTGCTGCTTTTTTAGAACGACCTTCTGTAATCATTCCTATAGCTATTCCAAGTGTTATAGCACAAACTATACCTATAGCATCGTGAAATTCGCCTATTAAAGCACTTATAACAGCCGCTGCTATTAATATTAATATCATAGGCTCTGTTAAAGCATCCTTTAAATCTTCCCAAAAACTTCCTTCTTCTCTAGGAGTAAATTCATTTAAACCGTATTTCTCTCTTCTAGATTTTACTTCATCAGAAGAAAGCCCTTTGGTCTGATCTACCTCCATCTCTTTTAAAACATCTTCTTTTTCTACGCTATAAAATTTCATTTATTTATATTCCATAAGCCTTTCTTTCAAGATTTTTTTTCATATCACTTAATCCAGCATCATTAGTACCTTCTCCTATTGCAGAGAATTTCCAAGTTCCATTATGTCTATATATTTCACCTACTACTAAAGCAGTTTTTGAATTATAATCATCAGATAAATTATATCTAGCTATTTCAGATCTACCTTTAACATCAATTATTCTTATATATGCATTTTCAATCATGCCAAAATGTTGTTTTCTTCTTATACAGTCATAAATATTTACTACAAATAATAATTTATCTACTCTATCTGATATGCGCTCTAAGTCTACTAAAATAACTTCATCGTCGCCATCTCCATCTCCTGTTAAATTATCGCCTGTATGTATTATAGAATCATTTCTAGTTCTCAAGTTTCCAAAATAAACTAAATCTATTGGATTAGAGTCTTTATCTAATAAAAATATAGACGCATCGCAGTCTATATCTGCACTTCCTGAACCAAATAGAGATTTTAAAAATCCTCCACTTTGTTTTACAGGATCCCATCCAAGACCTACTTTTATTTCACTTAGACCTGGATTTGATTTTTTTAAATCTATCTTTTGACCTTTTTTTAGATTTATTGACATAACATTTCCTCCATACTATACATTTAGTCCATAATTTCTACAAAGAGATTCTAGCCCTCCTTCAAATCCTGAACCAACTGCACTAAATTTCCAATCTCCATTATGTTTGTATATTTCGCATACAACTATTGCTGTTTCTATAGAGAAATCTTCTCCTAAATCATATCTAAGTAATTCTTCGTCATTATCTGTATTTATAAGTCTTACATAAGAATTATTTACTTGTCCAAAATTTTGTCTTCTCTCTTTTGCTTCATATATAGTAACTGTAACAGATATTCTATCTATATAATTTGGCATTTTAGAAAAATCTACTATGATTTCTTCATCATCACCATCGCCATCACCAGTTCTATTATCACCTAGATGTTCTACAGCTTCAGATGGATGTTTTAAGTTGTTATAAAATATAAAGTCTTCATCATGTTCTACTTTTCCACTTTTTCCAACCATAAATAAACTAACATCTAAGTCAAAATCATCTCCACCATCAAATAAATTAGTATCCCAGCCTAAACCTAATTTAATATGTTTAAGACCTGGATTTCCTTTAGTTAAATCAATCTTTTGACCTTTCTTTAAAACAATTGCCATTTCAAATTTCCCCTCACAATTAATTATATATTTATTCCAAAGTTTCTACAAAGAGCCTCAAGCCCTCCTTCAAACCCTGAACCTAATGCATTAAACTTCCATTCACCATTATGTCTATATATTTCGCATACAACTATTGCTGTTTCTATAGAGAAATCTTCTCCTAATTCATAATTTAAAAGTTCTTCTTTAGTATCTGAATTTAAAACTCTTACATAAGAATTATTTACTTGTCCAAAATTTTGTCTTCTTTCTAAAGCTTCATGTATTGTAACTGTAAATGCAATTTTACTTATATTTGATGGAACTAAACTTAAATCAATTTTAATTTGTTCATCATCTCCATCTCCTTCTCCAGTTAAATTATCACCTAGATGTTCAACAGATCCTGATTGATGTTTTAGATTATTATAAAAAACAAAATCTAAATCATTAGTTACTTTTTCATTTTCTCCTAATAAAAATGCAGCTGAATCTAAGTCAAAAGCAAAGCCGCCGTCATATTTATTAGTGTCCCAACCTAATCCTACAACTAAATTTTTAAGTCCTGGATTTGTTTTAGTTAAACTTACCTTTTGACCTTTTGATAATGTAATTGCCATTTTTATCTCTCCTTTTAAAAATTTTTTTACACATTATAATATCATTTAAATATTTAATAATATTATATCATTTTTTATACTACATAGGGCATTATCTTAATTTAAAAACATATTAAATATAAATTTCCAAATTTACCTATACTAATTTTTTTATTTTGTATCATAATATAAAAAAGAGGTGATGAAAATGAAAAAATTAGTATTATTATTTATAATATGCGTTTTAACTTTATCTACAAACTTCAAATATACATATAGTTTAAGTCAAATAAATTTAAATAAAGTAAATTTAGATTACTCTTTCAAAGATTTAAATAATTTTATAGATAAAGATATGCTAAAATACCTATATTCTAAAGAATATACTTCACATTTAAATAACTTAGATTATCTACTAAAGGATTATAAAAATTTTAAAAGTGCCTCCTTAGAGGATTTACTTAAAAATCTAGATTCTATTTCTGATGAAGTAGTATTAGATGTGAAGATTAATGCTTCTTCAGCATTTAATCTAGAAAATTTTTTCAAAATACTATCTCCCCAAAAAACAAAATTAAGAGGACCTTTGCTTGAAAAAATCAACAAAGAATTTTACTCTTTAAATAATTTCAAAAGAAACTTTAAATCATTAGCATTAAATTCAAAAGATGCAGATTGGATTTTTTTAATTTCAACAACTGATAATAAACTCTACTTGACTACATCAAATGAAATGTCATCTCCAATGATATTTAAATATAACACTGTAATATGTCTAAATATGGATAAAAAATTGTATAAAGACAAAGAAAAATATATAGATAATTTCTTTAATTTTATAAATTGGCCTCAAGCAAATAAAAATTATTTAATTAAATAAACTAATAAATCTTTACTTTAAAGAAATATGTAGATTTCTTTGAATTATATTTAAAACCCCAAATATAATTTATGTATAAAAAAATAGTGTACAAAAGATGTACACTATTTATATTTTAAAGTTTTTTATTTAATTTTATGTATTTAGCACATAATTCAACATTTTCATTTTGGCTTATAGACTTATTTTCAGATGATAAATGCCTATTGTTTTTTATATAATCTAAATCTCTATTTAGTTTATTACCAAGCTTCCAAGCTAAAAATGTTATTAAGCAAAATATTATTATTTTTATAGGATTTGTTATAAATCCATAAATATCTTGACCTATATAACTTACAACTAAAAACATTATAAATTTTCCAGATACCACAGCTGAAATAAATGTAGCTATATTCCTTTTACTTAATCCAGATGCTATAGTTATCACACATGCTGGCAGAAATGGACATGCATAGGCTATAAATAATAATTTAAATCCCTTTTGATCTATCCATAATATAGCATTTTTTACTTTTTCGCTTTTTACTTTTTTTAATAGTTTGCTATGTTCACTTATTTTTAAAATCAATAAAAATAAACATATGGTTCCAATTACTGAACCAAACCATGATATCAAAAGTCCATTTAGCATCCCAAATAAAGCTGCATTAGCTGTTACAATTGCAACAAGCGGCAACATAGGTATGAAACTTTCCACAAATACACTTAAAAATCCCACGCATATCGAAAGAAACCAGTAATCTTGTACTAAATTTAGTAAATCTTGTATACATTGCATAGGCAGCCTCCTTCGTTTACAATAAGAAAATATTTAAAATACAATATTTTTTTAATTATTTATAATTATTATCCTTTTGTAATATGATTATACATGATTTTTCTAAGTAATTTATTTCAATTTTCTTACAATTATTTTTTATTTATAAAATGTAAATCCATCTGTGGATATGGTATAGAAATATTTTCCTCATCAAATTTTGTTTTTACAGTTTCTAACAAATCAAAATAAACTGTCCAATAATCAGAAGTTTTAGTCCACACTCTAACTGCAAAATCTAAAGAACTTGCATTGTGTTCAACAAGTCCTATAAATGGTTCTGGATGATTTAAAATTAGTGGATGAGCATCTATTATTTCTTTTAAAACTCTCCTAACTTTTAAAATTTCAGTTTCATATCCAACTGAAAATACAAAATCAACCCTTCTAGTTTCCTTTGCAGTAAAATTAATTAAACTTCCATTTGAAAGAGTCCCATTTGGTATCATAACAATTTTATTATCTACTGTAGCTAAATTAGTATAAAAAACACCTATTTGTTCTACAGTTCCTTCAAATCCTGAAGCTTGAATATAATCTCCAACTTTAAAAGGTCTTAAAAAAAGTATTATAAATCCACCTGCAAAATTAGATAAGCTTCCCTGTAAAGCTAAACCTATAGCAACCCCAGCTGAAGCTAATATTGCAGCAAACCCTGTAAGATCAATGCCCCAATATCCTCCAATTACAACTAAAAGAAGTAAACATTTTAAAGATATGTTTATTAAAGATTTTAAAAATTTAATTATTGTAACATCTACACCTTTAAGTTGTGCAAATTTTAAAAATTTATTTGATACTTGATTTATTATTTTAAAACCAATAGTAATAACTATTGCACCTACTATAAGTTTTATAGCTGCACTTACTCCATCGTTTAAGGCCCAATTTGATAAACTCCTCATAACACTAGATACAGACATATTTTCAAAATTAACATTTGCAATTTCTTCCATAATTTCCTCCTCAATATTTATACTAAATTTTTGTCTCATATATAATAACATATTTAGATTATATCTTGGAAATTTTTTAAATATGTTTTTTGCCATTATTTACATTTTGATTTTTTAATTTTTTTGGATTATCATTTAAGCAAAGTCACATTTTAAATATATGTGTAACGAGGGGGAATTTATATGACAGAATTTTGTAGTATTTGTGGAGAGAAAAACATATCTATAATATCAGAAACATCATCAAGTTATACCTATTGTCAAAACTGTGGTAACGGCAAAGAAATAGCTTTAAAGCAATGTTTATTTGATTCTATCTTAAAATCAATTGATGTATATCTAAAAAATTTACAAATTAAACTTATAGATGTTTTAGATATAAACATAATCTGTAAAAATAATACTATTACTGTAAATGTAAACGATATTATTTTAGTAAATAAAAAATATTCTTTTGAAATTTCAAACAAAGATGCATTTTTCCTGAGAAATAATATTTTTTATTTAGTTGAAGACAATTTATTTATAGATGAAGATAGATTAAGATTAAGTGTAAATATTTAAATAATATCTCAAAAGATGAGCTTTTCAAAGTTCATCTTTTTTTAGATAAAAATTAAAGGCCATCGCAGATTTTATTTTGCGATAGCCCATAAATTAAAAATTTCCTGATATTTGGTTATATGCAATATCAAAATCTACTTCATATAAGACATCTCTATTATTTTCTAAAGAAATAGAAGCTGCTATAAATATTATATCTTTTATATCTGATCTACTTATATTTTGATATTTTTGAGCTAAAGTTTTGCAATCTATTAATGGAGATAAATTTACATTGTTTTTTAAAGCTAAATCCCATAATTTTTCACGTTCAATTTCATCTGGAAGCTTAAACTCAACATTTATAAAAAATCTTCTTCTAAAGGATTCATCTATTTTTTCATTATATGTAGAAGTAAAAAATACTAAAGAGTTAAATTTTTTAGTTTCAATCTTAATTAAACTTTTTATTATATTTACTATTTTATTATCATAATTGTTTAAATCTGTATCGCTTTCTTTTATCAATCTATCACTTTCTTCTATAATAATGATGGCATTTTTTTTATTTGCTATATCAAATATAGCTTTTATAGTTTTTGGTATATCTTCTATAGGTATTGCCTCTAATATATTATAATTTACTGTAATTACGGATTTATTTAATTCCTTAGCAATAGCATGTATTACACAATTTTTTCCAGTACCGCTAGCACCATAGAAATTACATAATATTGCACTGTCTCCTCTCAATGAATTTTGGATATTAAATTTTTTTATTATTTTATCTTTATTTTTGCTGACAGATAAAATTCTATCTATACTTTTTTTGATATTTTCATTTATTACCAGTTTGTCCATACTATAAACAGGACTTTTTATATCAACTCCACTCAAATCAATATACTTATATTCTTCTTCTAAATTCATATATTCAAATTTATCTAACAAATCTTCTTTAGAAGAAATAATTATATTTTTAGGAAGTGCCATATCTGAACTAGAGTATTTTAATATAGTTGTAGCAATTCCTGATATTATTTGATCTATATTTTTAGAATCTATAATAATTTCTTTACCATCTTCATCAATTCCTACCCTTGCATCTATAGATACATTGATTGTCTTTTCTTCAGATATTTCAATATACTTATCTAAAGTTTTTATTTTTATATCCTTATAACTCTTTGGCTTTGCAACAATAGATTTTATTCCGTCTATATTACTTTTTAATTCATCTAAGTTAAATTTATTTATCATAATAATCTCCCTAATAATCAAATACTATATTACATATAAGTGCAAAAAATTCTCTAGTATAGTTTAAAATATACAGATGATAATTTGACTTTGCAGTATAAAAATTCACATTTTTATATCCAGCCTTGTAAGAAATGAGCTTACTTCTAAGTGTATGAAAATCTGTAGTTACAACTTTTATATTGAGATTTTCTATTTTATCTTTACTATTATTTTCTATTAATTTTTTAGAAAATAAAAAATTCTCCCTTGTAGTTGTTGATTTATCCTCCATTAGAATTTTTCTCTCATCAATGCCTTTAGATATTAAATATTCTTTCATAGCAAAAGCTTCTGTCACATATTCGCCTCTTCCTTGTCCTCCAGAAACTACTATATAACAATCATCTTCACTCTTTTTTAAATATTGTACACAAGTATCTAATCTATTTTTTAAACTTGTACTTATTTTATTTTTATTTACTAATGCCCCAAGTACTATTATATAATCACATCCATTTTTTAAGTCTGACTTAGGATAAAAAATCATAAATCCTTGTACTATAAAAAATACTACTAAAAACAAAGAAACTACTTTTTTTGTTATTTTATAAAATAAAGATTTTTTTATTATAAATCTTTTTATAAAATGATATAAAATTAAGCTAAATCCCAAAATTAAAAATATATATTTAAATCTAAGTAGAGAATATATATTGACTATAAAAAAATAAATCATAAAAAAAATTCCAACTATTAAATCTATATACTCTTTTAATTTGTCTAATATCATTTTTTCCTCCTTTTTTAATTATATTTTATCAGCAATGTATAAAGTCTAGCAAATTTTAAAATCTGCTAGACTTTTATTAACTTACAATAAAGGAGCAAACATTCTCATTACAATTCTTATAAATTTTTTAAAACTATTTGTATTTTCACATTCTTCTAAAGTAACTCTATGACAATTTTCTAAAGTTTTTAAGTAATCATTTTTTATATCTAAAATAGTATCTGTATTATACATCCATACTCCACATTCATAGTGTAGATATAAACTTCTAAAATCTAAATTTATACTTCCAACTACTGCATATTCGTCATCTACAACAAATGTCTTAGCATGCATAAATCCAGGTGTAAATTCATAAATTTCTATATTATCCTTTATAAAAGATTCATAATAAGACTTTGTAACTTCATGTACAAATTTTTTATCTGGTATAAAAGGAGTTACTATTTTTATATTAACTCCAGATTTAGAGGCTATTTTTAAAGCTGTTGCCATTTCATTATCGATTATAAGATATGGAGTATTTATATAAATATATTTTTTTGCCTTATTTATTAAATTTAAATAAACAGTTTCACCGATTGGTTCATTTATAAGTGGACTATCATCAAAGGGTTGAACATAACCTTTTGATTCATATTTTTCTTCTATTTTAGGTTTATACTTTGTAAAATCTTCTTCTTTATTATCTATATAATCCCACATAGATAAAAACATCATTGTCAAATTCCATACAGCTTCTCCCTTTAACATTATAGCTGCATCTTTCCAATATCCATATTTTTCATATTCATTTATATACTCATCTGCCAAATTTATTCCACCCATAAATCCAACATTTCCATCTATTACAACTATCTTTCTATGATCTCTATTGTTTAATCTTCTCGTATAAACCATTTTTACTGGATTAAAAACTCTACATTTTATTCCTTTTTTTTCTAGTTTTTTATGATAATTATGTGGAAGTTTAACTAAACAACCTACATCATCATAAATAATTCTAACATCTACACCTTTACTTACTTTTTCTTCTAGAATTTTTAATATAGAGTTAAACATTTTTCCTTCTTGTATTATAAAATACTCTAAAAATATAAATTTTTTTGCCTTTTTAAGTTCTTCAATTAGTGATTCAAATTTTTCTTCTCCATTTTTAAAATAAGTAGTCTGTGTATTTTTATAAACTGGACATTTTGCATAATCTAGTATATATTTACTTTGATTTTTTGCATATATATTTTCTTGTTTTAAATCCCTAAGTATTTGAACATCTTGTTTTAGAGAATCTATCATTTTTATGTGTTGCATTTTCATTTTTAATTTTTCTCTATTACTAAGTTTATTCCCCCCATATAAGAGATAAAAAATAACCCCAAATATTGGAAAAATTAACACTGGAATAAGCCAGGCTATTTTGTAACTTGGATTACTTTTTCCATTTATTATAGTAAAAACAATAGCTACACTAAGTATAAGAGATCCCAAATAAAAGTCAAAAAAATTATTTCTATATTGAAATATAAAAACTGCCATAACTACTACTTGAATAAAAAAAGAAATTACACAAAATAACATTCTTTGTACAGATTTTTTCAATAAAACATTCATAATTTCTCCTAATTTTTATAAAAATTTTTATTTTTAAAACCTTTAAGGTTAACTTTCCCGAATATATATACAGAAATTATATCACAATTGACAAAAAATTCTTATATTTTAAAAATCTTTTAATATAAATTAATATCTCTTTAAATATTTTTTAATTTATTTTCATATTGCATCTTTCAATTTAATCTTAAGAATATCTAAACTGAATTTTTCATATTTATATATTATTTATATAGAAATTATTCTGTGAATATTTTTTTATTAATTGAGAAACTATAATATAAGGATTCTTAACTAAAAATAGTTAGTTAAATATGAGGAGGATTTTTTATGAGCATTTTAAATATACTTTTAACTGGGTTTGCACTTTCTATGGATGCTTTTGCTATATCTATATCTAAAGGAATGACACTAAAAAATATCAACTACAAATTATCATTTAAAATAGCCTTTGCTTTTGGTTTTTTCCAAGGATTTATGCCATTTATAGGTTGGTTTTTAGGTATTAGATTCGAAAATTACATAAAATCTATAGATCATTGGATAGCTCTATTTTTACTGTCATTTATAGGTATAAAAATGATTTTTGAATCTATAGAAACTAAAAATACTTCTTTTAAAAGTGACTCCGAAAAAGATATCTACATACAAAATCTAAATACTATAGATAATAAAGAATTACTTATTTTATCTATAGCAACTAGCATAGATGCCCTTGCTGTAGGAGTTAGTTTTGCTTTTTTAAATATTTCTATACTTCCAGTTTGTTTTAGTATATTTTTAATTACATTAATAGTTTGTTTTATAGGTGTATTAATTGGAAAAAAATTAGGTACATTATTTAAAAATTACGCTCAAATAGTAGGTGGTGTAATACTTATATTTATTGGTTTTAATATACTAAATGAACATACTAACTTCTTATCTAAATTTTTTTACTAAATACATAATACCCTATAGAGATAAACATTTTTTATATTCTCTATAGGGTATTTTTTATATTACAAATTATCTATATATGTAATATTAATCATTCGAATTTGTAACTATATATGATCCTATTTTTGATGCAAATTCATTTATATTCATAGTTTGAAGAACTACTTGACCTGGACCTGTAAGTTTTGTAAGAAATAATCCTTCTCCTCCAAATAAAATATTACCAAAACCTTTTATAGTTTCTATTTCATAAGATACACTTTCTTCAAATCCTACAAGATTTCCTGTATCAACTTTTATAACTTCTCCAGGTGCTAGGTTTAATTCAATTGCATCTCCATCTATTTCTAAAAATGCCATTCCATGCCCTCTTAATTGTTGAAGAATAAATCCTTCACCACCGAAAAATCCTGTTCCTAATCTTTTATTAAAAGTAGTTTTTAAATCTACTGTAGATTCTGCTGCTAAAAAAGCACCTTTTTGTATAATAAAATTGCTATTACTTACATTAACTGGTATTATACTTCCTGGAACTGTTGAGGCAAATGCTATTTTTGAATTTCTATCAGCTGTATAAGTAGCCATAAAAAAAGATTCACCAGCAAATACTCTTCCTATTCCCTTTAAAATACCACCTTTTGTATTTGTATTCATTCTTATACCTTCTGTTTGATAAAACATTCCGCCTGATTGCGTAAATACAGATTCACCCTTTACAAGACTTATTTCTAAATTTTGAACTATATTTCCTGTTATCTTATAATCCATATATATTCCTCCTAAAGTTTCAATTAATATAATTATAATTTATTATATACTCTAAATTATTAAATTTTTATAAATTTTATAGAATTTATAAATTTCTTATAAATGATAAATTCTCTTTACTCTAGCACCTATAATACATAAAGTTTCATTTGTTATTGTATTACTCAATAAACTTATTTGATTTACTGGTAGGTATTTATCTTTATCTTCTCCTATCAAAGTAACTATGTCTCCTGATTTTACATCTATTCCTGTTACATCTATCATCATTTGATCCATACAAACATTCCCTATTTGTCTAGCAAATTCTCCATTTACTAAAACTTTCATATCTTTTTTGGCAATCAATCTAGATAAACCATCTGCATAGCCTATAGTTATAGTAGCTACTTTTATTTCAGATGTCGCAGTAAAATTATTTCCATATCCTACAACTTCTCCTGCCTTTATATTTTTAACCATACTAACTTTACATTTTAGAGATAATGGCGCTTTAAATTGTAATTCATTTGGAAGCTTATATAAGACATCATCTTCTGCTTTTGATGACACTCCATATAAAATTATACCTGGTCTTACCATATCATAATTTAATTTTTTATATCCTAAAATTGCATAGCTATTTTGTATATGCGTTTTTCCAACATCTATGTTTGATTTTTTTAACTCATCTATTATATAATTAAACCTTTTTATTTGTTTTTTAGTAAATATTATATCTTCTTTTAGATTGCTATCAGCTCTAGATAAGTGAGAAAACATACCTTCTATTTTTAAGTTATCTAAACTATATATCCTTTTGATATCATCTAAGTTTTCACTAGATTCTCCTAATCTATTCATTCCTGTATCTACTTTAACATATCCTCTTACATCACCCGGTAAATTACTTAACTCTTGTGCATATTCACTATTAATTATAGTTTGACATAAATCATACTCGATTAGCTCTTGTTTTTGGCATATAGGGGTCCATCCAAGAATTATTATTTCTGATTTAATACCTCCTTTTCTAAGTTGTATAGCTTCTTCTATACATGCAACAGCTAAATATTTAATACCTATGGTTTCTAAGTATCTTGATACTATTAAAGCTCCATGACCATAAGCCTCAGATTTTACAACGGCAATTATCTCTGCATTATTAGATAATAATCTTTTTATAACTTCTATATTATGTTTAAATTTTGATAAATCAATTTCTACCCAAGCTCTTAATTTTGAAGTGTCAATATCTGACTTCCTATTATAAACTTTTGTATCCATTTTATCCTCCTATATTAATATCATAAGAAAATTTTTAATACTTCTAATATAATTTCCTATGTGTTATAAAAATAAATATGCTAATATAATATATTATATTAGCATGTTTTCAAAAATATATTTTATATTTTCTAATCTACATCAGATAATTCTAATTTTACCTTTTCTTCTAATTCAGGTAAGCCATCATAAATTTCCTCAGCTTCATCATATGATTTTTTCAAAATAATTCTAACGACAGTACCTTCATTAACTACACTTTCAATTTCTATGTTGCCATTTATAGCATGTACAAGTTGTTTTACAATATTAAGACCTATACCACTTCCTTTATTATATGCAACATTTTCATTTTTAAGTCTTTCAAATCTATCGAAAATTTTATCTATTTTTTCTTCAGGTATTCCTATCCCGCTATCACTAACTTCTATATATATATTATTTTCATCATGTTTAATTAATACTTCTATACTTCCACCTTTTTTATTATATTTTATGGCATTAGATAATAAATTTAACATAATTCTTTCCATAAATTCTATATCTATCTCACAAAATAATTCTTCCTCTTCTGTATCAAAAATTATATTTATATCTTGTCTTTTTGCAAAATTTACAACAGACATAGTGATATCTTCTACAAGATATACTATATTTACACATTTTAAATTAGTTTTTATTTTATTATCTTTTAATTTTGTAGAATCTATAAAGTTATTTATAAGCCTTATCAATCTATTACAATTTTGTTTTATAATTTGATTAAATTCTAGTATTTTTCCATAGTTTCCTTTTTGTAAATTGATATCTTGTATTTGCACAGTAGAATAAATTACATTTACTGGAGTTTTAAATTCATGTGATATATTAGATAAAAACTCATTTTTTGTTTTATCCATAAAATCTCTAAGTTCTAACTCTCTTCTTGCATTTTCTAACTTTATCTTATCTTCTAAATTACTTATAATAGATACTTGATATATACTTCCACGAATATCTTCATAAAATCTTACTTCCTCACCATCGAATTTTATATTATTATATTTAAATTTTGTATTTATTTTATTTTCATCTATATTATCTAAATTCAAGGAATTTATATTTTTAATATATTTATCCCTATAATCTTTATCTACAAGATCTAATATATTTTTACCAATAACAGAATTTTCTGATTTTAATTTGAATAAATTTAATATATTATTATTTGCAAACATAATCTTATCTTTGTAAGAAATTAAAATTCCTATAGGCATGTTTCTAAAGATTTCTTCGTATATTACCTTGTAATATTCCATTTCAAAACTAATTTTTTCAAGTTTTTTAACATTATTTTGTAATTTTTCTTTTTCTTTTGTTAAGTCGTAATAAAGCATTTGATTTGGTCTTTTAATTATATCTCTAAAACAAACTATATACACCATATATACATATACAAAGTTTAAAACAGTCATAATTATACAGTTAAATTTATTTGTAATTGGAACATTTATATTAATATTAAAGAAATTTATTCCTCCTAAAAATAGCATCGTTAAATTTTTCATAAAGTTACAAATAAATATAACCTTTATATTATTTACTGTTTTAGAATTATAAAATTTTTTATTTAAACGATTTATAGAAAATATTGTATAACATTGACCTACTAAATATATACAACATAATATATCTTTTACTTGACTATACTTTCCATCATAATATATTGGAGGCAGTATATTTGTTCTCGCTATAAAAAAATATGCTATTACTTCAACTACAAATGTAATATAAAAAATATTACTAAAAGATATCTTAACTTCACTTTTTTTATGACTATAGATATAGATAAATGCCAGGTCTAAAAACAAATTAGCCATACTATTTAATAATGTAATTTGTATTTCTTGATTCAATGTCATCCAAGATAAATTATAAAAAACATACATTGCAAATAGTAAATTACTTAACCCTACTAATCCAAAAATTTTAGCTAAATCCTTATAAATCAATTCTTTGTCTGTACTAAGGGTTACTTTACTTATTATAAAGGCAAAAATTCCTATACTACTATTTAACATAACAAGTATTAAATACATATAGTAAAAATTCATTTCACCTAAAACTATCAAAAATATAAAAATCATACCCACATATGTAAGTATAAAATTAGTCGCATATATATTTTTATTAAAAAATTTCATTACTTTCTCCTTTCAAAAGATCTATTTCTAAAAGTTGAAATTTACTTTTTTATTTATATTCTTACTTATTCTTACTTTTTATTTATTTTCCTTCTTTTTTCTATTACTTTTGTGGAAACTTTTAATAGATTAACAAAATAAAAAAACATTTTCGAAATTTATTATCGAAAATGTTTTTTATAACACACAGGAAATTATATTCATTTAAAAATTAGAATAATTATAATTTCCATAAATATTTTCAAAGAAATCTATTTCTTTATTTTATATTACATTCTATGCATTTAATATAACTCTTGCAACTGTAAGATTTATAGCTTTATAAACAATTACTCCAACTAATAAGTTTATTAATACAGCTGGTAAAACTACTGCTATAAATAATGCTGTGAAATTTCCTGGAAGACCTACTAATATTTGAGCTACCATTAAAAATGAAATTCCACTTACTAAAGTTCCTAAAACTATTATTTCACTTGTTACTACTAAATCTCTAGTTTTTTCTTCTAATTTATTTATAAATGGTAACTTATATGAAATCTTCATAATAACAAATATTACATTTGTAGCTATAAGTTTATCTATAATATTTGGAATTTGCCCCATTGGAAAAGAAGTTGTCATAGCTGCAAATATACCAGCTATTATTCCACCTATTAAACAAGTTTTATAATCATCTCTATTTATTATCATAAGTGTAAATAACATTATAAGTGTTGTATCTGGTTTTATTGTAAATATCGGTGGTGTTATTTGATGTAAAACTAACCCCATTGCTAATAATATTGCATTTAAAACTAATCTCTTTGTATTCATATTTCTTTTCATTTTTTAATTTCCTCCAATATTCTTTATTATTATTTTTATAGTATTTTTTATTTTTTAATCCCTTAAATGAAGTTCATAACATCTTTCACACCTCCTTTTGTACTCGGTATATTTTAATAATAACCTTTTTAAAAATTTATAATATTTTCTAAAATAAAAAACTCCGTCCTATATTATTAATAGGACGGAGATTATATCCGCGTTGCCACCTAGATTGTATATATAAATATATACCCCTCAAATAGAGTACTAACATACTCCTTCGCTATAACGTGCGATCACGGTAAAGTCTACTCTCATAAATATGATTTCAATTTACTCCTCAAAGGCCCATTCATCAAATTCCTTCTTGTTAAGCTTCCACCATCCTCAACTCTCTATACTGAACCTAAACTTGATTACTTCCCCTCTTCAAAGGATTTAAGTTATCTTATAATATATAGTATTCATTTTTTGAAAATTTGTCAACTATTTTTTTAAATAATTTTAAAAGGATTTAAATATACTTCACTTTTTATAACTTCAAACTCTTCAAAGCTTTCTATAAATCTCTTCATAACATCTTTAAATATATCTTCTGTTTCAAAATGACCACAGTCTATTACGTTCATATTCATATCAATAGCATCTTGAGCTTCATGGTATTTCATATCTCCAGTTATTAAAACTTGAGCTCCTAAATTTTTAGATAATTTAACTAAATCAGAACCAGCTCCTGTGCAAAGAGCAACTCTTTTTATTTTAGAATCTAATTGTCCTACAAGTCTTATCTTATCCATATTTAAAGTTGTCTTTATTTTATTTGCAAAATCTCCTAAAGTCATCTCTTCATCTAAATTTGCAATTCTACCTAAACCTTCTTTTTTGCCTTGGTTTTTAAGTTCATATATATCGTAAGCTACCTCTTCATATGGATGTTTTTTTACAACTTCATCTATTACTTTATATAATATGCTTTCTTGAACTATAGTTTCTATTTTTACTTCTTCTGCTTTTTCTATTTGTCCTATAGTACCTATATAAGGATTTGTACCCTCTTGTGCTTTAAATGTTCCCATTCCATCTGTATTGAAAGTACAATGACTGTAATTTCCTATATATCCAGCTTTATTTTGGCCTAAAACCTCTCTTATAGCTTCCTCATGAGTCTTTGGTACATATACAACAAATTTATATAATTTTTCAACTTTAGTTTCTTCTAATATTTCACAGTTTTTAAATCCCATTATTTCCATAAAATAATCATTTAATCCATCTTTAGCGATATCAAAGTTTGTATGCATTGAATATAAACTTATATCATTTTTTATAAGTTTTAATATAAGTCTTCCTTTTAAATCTCCTGAATTAACCCTATTTATTTTAGAAAATATAAAAGGGTGATGTGTTATTATTAAATCTACTTTTTTTGAAATAGCCTCATCTATTACTTTTTCATTGGCTTCTAAAGTAACTAATATTTTTTTTACTTCTTTTTCATAATCTCCAACTAAAAGTCCCACATTATCCCAAGAATAAGCTAGATTAGTAGGATATTTTTTTTCAATTTTATCGATTAAATTATTTAATCTCATAATAAAATCACCTCTTATTTATTTTAATAAATTATTTAATGCTTCAATTTTTTTGTTTACTACAATTTTTCTACCTTCTACCGAAGCTGCATCTACTTTATCTAATTTATTTAAAATATTATTATTCATTCTTATTTTATTTTCTATAAATTCTCTAAGTAATGGATCATTTTTTTGTATTAATTTTTCACCTACTTCATAATAAATAGGATCTTTTTCAGATGGAGGTAAATTTTTATACTTACAAACTATTATTTCGTATATTCTATGATCTTCTCTTACTAAACACTCATCTAGTATTTCATATCCATTTTTATATAAATACGCTCTTAAATCTTCTGGATTTTGCATAGGTTGTAATATGAATTTTTCTGTAGTATGGGCAACAGTTTCATTTGCCATTAATATTTCATTTATTAAGCTTCCTCCCATACCTGCTATTATAACTTCTTCAACTTCTCCTTCTTTTAGTACTTCTATTCCCGAACCTAATCTTAAATCTACTTTTTCAGTTAATTTGTTTCTAGTAACTTCTTTTTTTGCATTTTCTAAAGGTCCTTTGTTTATATCAGCTAAAATAGCATAATTTATTACACCTTCATTTAAAAGATATACAGGTATATAGCCATGATCTGTACCTATATCTGCAATTTTTTTATCTCTATCTACAAGTGATGCAATTTTTAAAAGTCTATCTGTAAGTTTCAAATATTTCAATCCTTTCTTTGTATATTTCGCTTCATTTAAAAATTCGCCTTTTCAGGCGAATTTTTATAGTGCATAGGAATTTATCTTCCTTTTAAAATCTAATATATGCGCTGTTTAAAAAATCTACATTAAAGGCCTTTAAAATATAGATTTCTTTATATTATACTTAATCTAAATAATCTCTTAACTTCTTAGAGCGACTTGGATGTCTAAGTTTTCTAAGAGCTTTTGCTTCTATTTGTCTTATTCTTTCTCTAGTTACTTCAAATTCTTTACCTACTTCTTCTAAAGTTCTAGCTCTTCCATCTTCTAAACCAAATCTTAATTTTAATACCTTTTGTTCTCTTTCATTTAAAGAACCTAATACTTCTTCTATTTGATCTTTAAGTAAAGAATATGCAGCAGCTTCTGCAGGTGCAAGTGCATCCTCATCTGGTATGAAATCTCCTAAATGACTATCTTCTTCTTCACCTATTGGAGTTTCAAGAGAAACAGGGTCTTGTGCTATTTTCATAATTTCTCTTACTTTTTCTTCTGACATATCCATCTCTTTTGCAATCTCTTCTGGCTTTGGATCTCTTCCTAACTCTTGTAAAAGTTGTCTAGATACTCTTATTAATTTATTTATAGTTTCTACCATGTGAACAGGTATTCTTATTGTTCTTGCTTGGTCTGCTATAGCACGAGTTATAGCTTGTCTAATCCACCAAGTAGCATAAGTACTAAACTTAAATCCTCTTTCATAATCGAATTTTTCAACTGCTTTTATAAGACCTAAGTTTCCTTCTTGGATTAAATCTAAAAATAACATACCTCTACCCACATATCTTTTAGCTATACTTACAACTAATCTTAAATTTGCTTCTACTAATCTTTGTTTAGCAATTTCATCGCCTTCTAACATTCTCTTTGCGTATTCTATTTCTTCATGTGGTTTAAGTAGTGGTATTTTTCCTATTTCTTTAAGATACATTCTAACTGGGTCATCTATACTTATTCCCTTAGGAAGAGATAAGTCTATTTTTTCCATGTCTATATCTTCTTCTTTTTTGTCTCCATCAGACGCACCGTCAAAATCATTAACTTCTAATAACTCATTTTCATTATCAGAAAAATCTACATCTGCCTTTTGTGTTTTATTTTCTATTATTTCTATCCCTAAATTTCCAAGTGTTTCATAAAGATTTTCTATTTGATCTTTATCTAAATCCGTTTCTGAGAAAGCTTCCATTATCTCTGTTAATGTTAAACTCCCTTGCTTTTTACCTTTATCTATAAGTGCTTTTGCAGTTAGTTTTTTATTTTCTTTTTTTATTGCCATAATTACTTCTCCTCCTTCCTATAAATCTTTTTTTATTTTTTCTTTCTCTACTATTTCTAAGCTTAACTTCATAATTTTATCATCTACCTTTTTCGTATTCTCACCATTTTTTTGCATCAACTCAAGATTGTTTGACAATTTATTTATTTCATCATACATATTTTTAATCTCAATATCCAATAGATTTCTCTTAATCTGTCTTACTATTTCTTTTGTGCTTTCTAAATTATAAGTATTTATAAATTCTGAAGATATATCTTCAAGAATTTTAATATATTCTTCAGATATATTTAAACACTTGATTTTGTCAATTGTTATTTTGTCCAATTCTTTATTTTTAATTATGTAATTAAAAATTTCCTTAGTTTCTCTAGATAAAAAGTCCATTTGACTAATATCTGATAATAATGCACTTCTTAAAATTTTGTTTTCTAAAAGTAATTTTATAAAAGTAGCTTCCACCCTCAAATATCCATTTTGGATATTTTTAACTTGTTCGATCTTTCGATTATAGTAAGAATTATTTTTGTAGTTTCCTTTACTGTAGTTACTTTTAGCTTTTATTCCTACATTAACTCTTATAGATTCAATACTTAAATTTGTAAGCTCACTCAAATATTTAGCATATATATCCTTCTCAATAGGATTTTTTAACTTTTTAAGTAATAAAATTACTTCCTCTGCAAAACTTATCTTTTGAGTATCATTGTTTAAATTGTATTTATTTTTTAATATGTCTATTTTAAATTTAATGTAATAGTCTGATTCTTCTATAGCCTTTTTGTAACCTTCAAAACCGTATTTTTTTATAAAATCATCAGGATCTTTACAATCCTTTAAATTTAATATTTTTACTTTAATATCTGCCTGCAATAAAATATCAATTGCCCTTAAAGTAGCATTTTTCCCAGCTTCATCAGAATCATAAGATATAATAACATTATTTGCAAATTTTTTAATTAATTTAGCCTGTTGTAAAGTCAAAGCAGTTCCAAGCGTAGCCACAACATTTTCTATATTATTTTGGTAAAGAGAAATTAAATCCATATATCCTTCGACTAAAATCAATGTATCATCTTTTATACTTTTTTTGGAAATATTTAATCCATATAAATTAAGTCTTTTATTAAAAATTAAAGTTTCTGGTGAATTTAAATATTTTGGAAGTGAATCATCTAATACCCTACCTCCAAAACCTATAACTTTACCGTTATAATTAAATATAGGAAACATCACTCTATTTCTAAATCTGTCAAAGTACTTATTTCCTTCGCTTTTATAAGTAACTAAACCGCACTTTACTAAGTCTTCTTTGTCATAGCCTTTATTAAGCAAATGATTCATCAAACTATTCCAAGAATAAACTGAATAACCAAGTCCAAATTTTTTAATGATTTTATCGCTCAATCCTCTTTTTTTAAGGTATTCATATCCTGGATTTTTCATAGTCATTAAGTTAGAAAAATAAAATCTTGCTGCTTCTGTGTGAATTTCTTTAAATTTATTACTTTCTTCTATCCTAAGCTTTTCTTCTTCACTTATATTTTTATTTAAGACAATTCCACATCTTTTAGCTAGTTTTTTTACAGCTTCCATAAAGTCTATATTTTCCCATTTCATAACAAAACTAATTACATCTCCACCGGCATTACATCCAAAACATTTATATATCTGTTTTGATTTACTAACCATAAAAGAACCTGTCTTTTCAGAGTGAAAAGGACAAAGTCCCGTATAATTAGATCCCGATTTTTCAATATGCATATATTCAGATATTACATCAACTATGTCACATCTGTTTTTTACTTCCTCTATAATGTCTTTTAAATCATTCAATTTTATCACCTTCTGGTGTATTTTTTTATAATACATAGGAAATTATAATCATATAAAAACTATAACTATAGATGTATTAATACACTCTACTTTTTCCTTAATGTATTTCAAAAGTTTTACTTATTTTTAGAGTAAAGACTTTTTGTCAGCATTTTATATTTTACCTTATAATATTTTTTTGTCAAATTCTATTATACATAATTCGACTTTTTTTATTTATTTCCTTCTATAAAAAACATATTTATTCTTTTATTTTTATTAATAATATATTTTTTGTAATTTTTGAAATAAATTATTTTACACATATTTTGCTTATTTTTATTTTCGACATATCTTTTTATTATACCAAAAAAATATGTCTTATATTATATATTGTAGTATATATTTAATAAATTATCTAAAAAACAAACAAATTTTGTGAAAAATATTTATTTTTAATATATTATAAAAAGGGACTAAAAGCCCCTTTTTATAAGTTTATGTGCTGTATTATAATATTTTTCTTTTTTCCCTTTATTTTGTCTTGTGTTTATAAGTTCATATAGCTTCTCTATATAAGTATCGTCCTCACTAAGCCTTATTAAACTTACTAAGTAATATTCATCTGTACTTTTAGGAATTCTCTTTTTTATAGCTAGATCAATAGCAGTTTTAGCAGCTTCAAAGTGTCTTAGATGAGTGTGTCCATCTTGAAAACATTTCTTCGTGTTATATGCTATATAACCCCCTCTTACTTGAAAGATTATATATTCTTTTTTTTCATAAATTTTATTATACATAAAACCAAATCCTTCTCAAGATAGTATTAATATATAATATTATTTTTTTTTAATCTGATTACTACTTTTGCTATTATTTTTTATTTTTATTATCTAAAAGTTCAGATACCGTAACAAATTTATATCCTTTTTGACTTAAAGAGGATAAAATTATATCTAAAGCCTCTATAGTATTATTTGTTCCATAATCATGAAGCAATATAATATCTCCTGGCTTTACATTGTTTATTATTTCATTTGCTATTTGAGTTGAAGGTGGATTTTTCCAATCTTTCGCATCTATTCCACTCCATAAAATTATATTATATCCCATTTCTTTAGAAATTTCATCTAAATCTTCTTTTTTGTAGTTTCCAAATGGAGGTCTAAATAGTTTTGTCTTTTGACCTGTATTTTTTAATACAATATCTTCACAATCACTTATTTCTTTTTTTATTTGCTCTTTAGATAAAATACTTATATCTGAATGCGTGTAAGTGTGATTACCTATTTCATGACCTTCCTTAGATGCCCTTATCAAAGGCTTTGTATACCAATTTACATGTTTTCCAACCACAAAAAAAGTAGCCTTTGCATTGTATTTATCTAAAACATCTAAAATTTTATCAGTCTCTTTTGGATGAGGACCATCATCAAAAGTTATTGCTATATTCATATTATCAACAGAATTATTTTTTATTATGTTGTTTTGATTATCTTGTGCATTTATTAAAGAAATACTTATTAAAAAAAATAAAACTGTTAAAGCAATCATTTTTTTTAAATGTTTATTCATAATTTCATCCTTTCACAGCTTTTAAATTTTCTTAATAATTATCATTCCCTAAATAATCATCTATAATTCACAATAAATATTTTTTAATTGATAAATTTTTTAAAATTTAACAGTAAAAATTTCTTCTAGGCTTCTTCCAAATATAGAAGGCTTATCGAATTTCCATGTACCTTCATAAACTAATTCGCCATTTAAATAAAATTTTCCAAATCCATGCTTTTTGCCATTTCTAAATTCTCCTATATATTTTTTATTTTCATTCCAAATATAAGTTCCTTCTCCATGAATTTGATCTGACTTCCATTGTCCTTCGTATATAAGTATTCCTGATGAGTTGTAGCAAGAGCCTTGACCATCCATTTTATTGTCTTTATACTCTCCATGATACATACAACCATCATTCCACTTAAATACACCTAATCCATTTTTTTTGCCATTTTTAAAATTTCCAAGATATTCATTACCATTTGAATAAATTATTTGTCCTATGCCATCATTTACATCGTCTTTAAAGTTACCTATATATGTATTTCCATTTGGAAATACATATTGTCCGCTACCGTCTTTTAAATTATCTTTAAATTCACCTATATATTCTAATTCTTGTTCTCCTTCAGCTGAAAAAATATATATGCCTAAACCATTCATTTTTCCATTTTGAATTTGGCCTATATATTTATCTCCATTAGAAAAACAATACATTTTTGCTTCATTTGAATTAAGAGTTGAAACTTCACTTGAAACAAATGTCTTTTCAACTATTTCTACATCTTCTTTATCTGCTTTTATATCTTTTTTTAATATTTTTCTTTTTAAATTTTCTGCTTTTCTTATCTTTTTTTTCACTTCATTTATAGATTTTAAAAAATTATTATATATATCAACATTATTTTTTGTATTATTCATATAAAATGCTCCTTTTCTAAAAAGTATTTATAGTATCATTATATATTTATAATACTTCAATCTCAATAATGAAAGAAATCTTTATTCTAAAAATCTCTACTACAGTTTTTTTTTAACACATATATTATTTTCTAAAAATGTTCTCCATTTTCATAGTACTTTTCTTTTTCAAAAACAGTAAAAGCTAAGTCCATACTTTCTACATTTAAATTTTCTCTTATATTATCAGTTATTATTTTAGCTACTGTATCTTGTACCTCTTGCCCTCTATCAAACCAAGCTACTTCTACAAATGGATATACATCTGCTACTTTTCCATTTCTTATAGCAACAGACTTTATACATTCTATTTCAAAATAATCTCTAGGACATTTTACTGCTTCTACTAATTCATCAATCATTTTTTCACTTATCTTACATATATCATTTTCATTTATTCCTCTTACTTTTATTTGTGGCATAAATTTCCTCCTATTATTAATTCTATAAATATCTTTCTTTAAATCCCTTACCTCTAACTTCATTTACATCATTTACTGATATAAATGCTCTTTTATCGTACTTAAGCGCAATTTCTTTTATTTTAGGTATTTCTTTTGATAATGCTACACAATATACAATTTTTTTCTCTTCATGAGTATATCCACCTTCTGCATTAAAAAAAGTTACCCCTCTTACTAAATCAGTCATAATATCATTTGCTATTTCTTGAGATTTTTCTGTAAATACCATAACTGACTTTTCTTCAAAGAATGCATCTTTTACTATTGCCATAGTTTGTGCATTTAAAAACATACTTATAAGTGTATATAAAGCTAAATTCATTCCAAATAAAAAGCTTCCACATAATACTATTACAATATTAAAGGCTAAAGCTGTATTTTTTACTGCTACATTTCTTTTTGTTTTTAAAATTGCCCCTATAATATCTGTACCACCTTGAGATGATTTTGCTCTAAATGTTAGACCTACACCTACTCCACATAATATTCCTCCGTATGCACTTTGAAGTAACATGTCTTTTATATTTATATAATTACCTATATCTTGTGTTACCCCCAGTATAACTGAAAATAAAACCATATTGATTAAACTTGTAATACAAAAATCTTTTTCTAAATATATAAAGCCTAATACAAATATAGGTATATTAATTAAAAATGTAAGAAAACCAACATTTATGTCTGTTATATAATTAATCATAGTTGCAAGACCTGTAACACCACCACCTAAAAGATGTGCTGGTCTTATAAAGCCATTTATGCCTATACTTGATATAAACATCCCTGTCAAAATAATTAAATATCTCACAAATATATTTTCCTTAGCAATATTATTTTTTTTCATAGCATTAATATCAAAACTTTTTTGTTTTGAATCTCCCTTCTTTTTTAATTTAAAATTTATTACTATCTTTATTATTTTCTCATTCGTCTTTTTTCATTTTATATTATAATATCTTTTTTTTAAATGTAAAGTGCAATTTTTAAGTCATTTTTATGTTATTTAATCTTATTTATTAAATTTTGTATTTAATAATTTCTTTCTATCTTTTTTATGATTTTGGGATTTTAAAAATTGCATTTTTCTGATTAAAAAACCTTTTTCCATAGCAAAAAAATTCTGATATACGCAGTTTTTTTAGTTCTTCTTTCATATTTTGAAAGTTAATTTTTTTATAAATTCATTATTTATATTATTTTTTTTTTATATATTTTTTAATTTATTTTACGATTTAAATTTTCAGAAAATTAATGATTTTCTTTCGTTTTTCAAAAATACAAAAAACTCTATGAAAATTATATTCATAGAGTTTTTTATATTAATTATATTTAAATATTTATTCACTTAATATATCTTTTACTTGTTGACTTTTATTATAATCACTTGTAGGATATTTAGCTTTTAAAGTATAAAATACATTTTTAGCATCTTGTAGTCTTCCTTCTTCATAATAAAGCATTCCTAAGAAGTAAAAAGAATCATCAAAATAATCTGGAGCTGAAGAGTAATTATTTATAAATTTTTCAAAATACTCAATAGATTTTTCATTATCTCCTAATGATTTATAGCAAAGTGCTATGTTATAAACTGACATTGCTTTATATTTTGATGGACCCTCTGCTTTTAAAGCATAATTATAATAATTTATAGCTTCTTTGTAATTTGATGATTGTTGATATTTACTTGCTGTAATATAAAGATTCTCAACACCTTTTTTAATTATTTCTGTTTCTTTTTTAGCCTTTTCTTTTTCTTCTTTTTCCTGTTTTTCTTTTTCTTTCTTTTTAGAAAGTTCTTTGTCCTTTTCATTTATTTTTTCTTCTTTAGAGATTATTTCATCATTTAAAAGTTCTATTTTTCTTTGATTATTTATGTATAGAGCTCCTATTACAACTATTAATAATCCAATTATAGCATATAAGGCTAAATTCTTTTTATTACTCTTTTTATTTTGTTTAGCTTTAGATGGTTCTTTAATTTCTTTAGTTTCTGTTTCTTCATTTTTCTTTATATTATTTTGTTCTGATTTTTTAATCTTTTCAAAAATCGGATTATCCTTATCTATACAACTAAGATCATCTAATAAATCTTTTTTCTTTTCTTCATTGCCTACTTTTTCATAAAGTAATATAGATATAACATAAGGCTCTATAAGCTCTGGTTGTTCTAATATTAGGCTGTCAAAAATTTCTATAGACTCTTCATTTAATTCTTCGTTTATAAATCTAATTGAATGATTATATCTTTCTAAAAATGATTTAAACTCCTTAGATGATAAAATAGTAACATATTTTCTAGATAATTCATTATTTCCATAGCATTGACTTGTATAAAAACTTTCAAATGCCTTTGCAAAATCACATTTTAGAAGAGATAAAAGTCCCTTTAAATTTAGTATATCTGGATCTTTTGGATTTAATACAAGAGCCTCCTCTACAAGCTCAAGAGCTCTTGTCATATAATGTCTAGTAGCTAAATCAAGAGAATTATTATATTTATTATAAGATTCTAATTTTATCTCTTTTGAAATTTCTGTAGAATTTGTATTAAGCTCTTTTTGTAAATTTAATATAGTTTCATTTTTATAGTTTGATGTAACATAAGTTTGCTTTAATGCTCTTAATGTTTCATTATCTTCTTCTTCATCCTCATCTATTTTAAAAAATGTATAATCACTTTTATTTTCTTCAACTAAAGAAATATCCATTATTTTTCTTGGCATATTTTCAATATCTAAAATTATATTTTCTCCTAAAATAACAATCTCCTCCTAACATTTAATATATTCTAAGATAACATATTTACAAAATATAGTCAAAAAAACTTCACTTAATAATATAAATGAAGTTTTTTATTTTCTTATTTTATATTGTATTTTTTTACTTTTCTATAAAGGGTAGCTATGCCTATATTTAAAGCCTCAGCAACCTTTTTCATTTCTTGAGTATTGTTACCGTATTTTTTAATAGCTTTTTCTATTTCTTCTTTTTCTAATTGTTCTACTGTTTTAATTTCTTCTTTATACATTTCATCTAATTTAAAAGAAATTAAATCAGACATTTTTGATACAAATTCTGTAAGTTCTTTATCTTTAGATAATAGTTTTTCCTTTTGTTCTTCTGTAAAGGCTGCAATACCTAATATCCCTAGATTTTCTTCGCCTAATTTAATAGGTGTACATATATCAGCTAATTCTTTACAAAATTCTCTACTTGAACAAATTTTACAACTGTCTTCAATTTCTTTATCAATAACATAAGAATTACCTGTCTTTAAAACATTAAAATAAACTGCTTCTTCTGAAATTTTATCGCCTATCTTATCTTTAAAAATACCAGTCCCTGCTATTCTAAATAAATCTTTAGATACTACAGTAACATCCACTTCTAATACATTAGAAATGTTTTGACAAATCTCTTGAATATATTGGGTTATATCTTTAAGCTTCAAAATTAATACCCCCTAAAAGTTATTTTTTCTTTTGTATAATAAATACTTAAATATTTTCATTTTCACCTTCGCTTCCACCTTCACCAGTTTCTGGAGGTGTAATAGGCTCTGGATTTTGTCCAGGTTTTTCTTCTGGCTGTTGAGTCGTTTCTTTTGTTCCAACTGCAACTATTTGATTTTTACTTGGATAATAAGATGAACCTACTGTTTCTTTTTTTGTAATTTTACCATTTTTATCATAGTAAACTCTATAAGTAGTTACCCTATATCCAGTTCTTCCACTTTCTAAAACTTCTTTTCTTCCTTTTTCTAGATTAGGATCTGCTTGTTCTGTTACACTATATGCAATAGTAGAATTTACAGTTGTTTGTATTTCTATTTTTTTCTTATCACTTTTTACACCAAAAATTTGACATGTAATTTGGCCATTTGTACAAGTATTTTTTATAAAAACAGGATTTTTATAGCTATTTTTAAATACAAAATCATATCCGCCATCAGTAACAGTTGCATCTCTTCCTAGAGGTACATAAGTCGAGCGAATTGAATGATTTGTTCTAGATACTATATCTAACCCTGCATATAAAACAGAATTAAACATTGTAGATGATACTTGGCATACGCCTCCACCTATTCCATCTATAACTTCTCCACCACTTATTACGTGTGCATTTTTATATCCATTTTCTGCACTTCTAACGCCTGTATGTTCATTATAAGAAAATTCTTCTCCTGGCATAAGTAATACATCACTTGTGTTTTTAGCAGCTAATTTTACATTTTCAATTCTGCTAGAACTACTACCAGCAAGTGAAGTAGTATATCCACCTAAAAGAGTATCTATATCTTTTAAATCTGAACTTGTAACTTCTGGTTCTACTTTTGTAACTATCAACTCTTCTTCAAAAATTCCGTTTTGAAGTGTCTTTTCAAAATAATCTATACTTGATTTTATATCTAATTCTAAACCTGTTTTTTCTTTTTCAATTTTTATTTTATTATCTTGTATGTTTAAAGTCGCATTTTTAACTTCTACATTTATGTCTTCAGCTATTTCACTTAATTCATTATTTAATTTGTCTTTATTAAAATCTACAACTACATTTATTTTAGTTTTAAAGCCTATAGTAGATTTTACAGTTCTAAATGTATTTACAAATATATTACTTTTTCTATTTACATTGTAGGCATTGTCTATTGTTTTATCTATATTGTAAGCAGCATCTATATTTTGTGGTTTTACAGTCCATTGGTCATCTTGATAATTAAATATAAAAGATTCCATTTTATATTCTTTTATAATTTTGTTTTTAGCTTCACTTTTAGTAAGATTTCCTATGTTTATATCTTTTACATATACATTTTTACAAATCTTATCGCCACTTGAAAAATACACACCCACTCCCATTAAAATAATTACTATTAGTAAAGCACTTATACCTATACCTATTGTTTTTTTCATAACATTCTCCCCTCTAAAATTAAATTTTAGTTATTTTGTTGTCAACACATTTATATATTGTCTTATCATAAATATTTACTAAATAAACTTCTTTTTTAAGAGAAAACCAACCTTTTTTAACTAAAGCATAATGATATATGTCATTATTTTTATCTATTAGTTCATTTAATTTTGTTTTATTTACATATTTTAAAATTTCTTGTTTTGATTTCATCTCTAGTTTATTGTAATCTTCTTTTTTATTACTTAATTTTTCTTTGACTAAAGTTGCAGCTTCTTTAGAGCTAATTGCAAATACATATTTTCCATTTTCATCTACTTTATAAAATCCATCACTATAATCACATTTATAATCTATTTTTTCTGATTTATAAGAATATATTTTTTTATTTTTAGCTTCTATCAAAACTTCATTTATTTTTTTATTATCTTTTACAATTTCTGCATAGTAATAAATTTCCTTATCTATAGTCTGTTGATATGATATAACAGATAATAAATCAGAATCTATTTTACTTCTTTTGCTAATTAAATTTAATATATCATCAGATGAAAGTACATATATTGAAACTTTTTTTCTATAATCATTTTCTAATTCTTCTATTTTTTCATCTTGTTTATAGTAAGGTTTTAGATAATTTAAAAAAATTAAAGCTTCTTCATAATCTCCTTGTGATGCACTTGATTTTGCTTGAGATAAATAATAATCATACATTAACTCTATACATTCTTCTTTTTTATTTTTAGCTAAGTTAAAATATTTTTTATCATCTTCTACTACTTTATCATATTTTTCTACAGCTTCTTTGTACTTTTTAATTTGTTGTAATTTGCTACCTTCTTGATATACATTTCTAGATTCACTAATTGTTTTTATATTATTTTTGTATTCATCTAAGCTTTGGTAAACATCTTTTAATCTCATAGTAATTTCCATATACGAATATGCTTTTTCATAGCTTATATTCTCATCTATATACATATCCTCTACTCGAGTTACAACATCTAATAATTGATTTACATCTATACTTATATCATCTAAAGCATTATTAATATTTATAAGTCCTATATATTGTTCTTTAGAGATTTCTCCACTTATATATTTATCTCCATTATTTACAACTAATGCTGTAAGTTTTTTAGATGCAAGTTTATTAAGCTTATCCATTTTAGATTCTGAAAATTCTTTTTGTAAATTTTCATAGTACTCATAAGCTTCTGTATACCTTCTATTAGATATACTATCTACCAATATATCCGCCTCTTTTTTAACATTAAGGTTACTACTGAAAAAAATAACAACTAAAAGCATTAAAAAAGCTACAAATGACATGCATAAACCAATAAGATATTTTTTATTATCTTTTATTTTTTGGAATATATCATCAACTTTGTCTTTAAATGTGTCAAAATTTTTTTTAAAATTCATTTGTACTACCTTCCTGTAAAATTTTAGTTTATAACTACTAAATTATTATACCATATTATTATATATTAGTACTAAAACTATTATATAAAGTTACTCTTATTATATTAATAGATTATAACATTTTTTGTATTTTTATATAACTTTTTAATTATATAAAAATATAATACTCATGTCATCTTTAAATCCATTTTTACTAAGATCAAATAAATATTTTTTATATTCTTTTTTAAAATTCAAATTAGAAAATACATCTTTTTGAATAATACTAAATATTTTTTCAAATTCTAATTTTAAATCAAAATAATTTTCAAAGCTATTTATAAATCCATCAGTAGATATAATAAGTTTTAGATTTTTAAAATTTACTTCTTCGATTTTATATTGCATATACATTTCACAATTTTTCTGTGCCAAAGAATTTACTACTTTATAGTTGTTGTTTTTAAAACTATTTACATATTCTCCATCTTTTTTAACAAATATATATCCATCACCCAAATTAAAAAATATTATATATTTCTCAAATAAAACCACAAATGTTAAAGTTGTACCATAATTTATATAATCCAATTTATAGGCCTTATAATTTTTTTTATAAAAATCATCATAAACCCTACTTTTCCACTCATTTTTTATCTCAAGTTGAATCTTTTTTAGTTTAAAATTTTCTATAAGTAAATCAAAATTTTCCATATCTAAATATTTGCATAATACATCAATGACAACTTCACAAGCTATTTTAGATCCTATTTCACTATATTTAAATCTATCCAAACTATGTCCATCAGCTACAGATAAAATAACATAATTTTTTTCATTTTTGTAAAGTAAATAATCCTGAGAAGCAATTGATTTTTTTAGATTTTTATACCCAACAATATCCATATCAAATATATTAATATCCATAATTCCTCCCAAATAATCAAAATAATAATATATTATTATTTAATTCTTAAATAATAAAAAAATACCATCAAATTAAAATTAATTTGGTGGTATTTTAAACTTTCAGTTTAAAGTTATCTTATATTTAATATACATTACTTCTTCAGATTTATTTTTACTTAATAAATTAAGATATTTTTCTCTTTTTTCTCTGTACATGTTTTGAATTAGAGCTAGTGTTTTGATTTGCTTTTTGTTTAACCTTCTTAGCAGGTTTCTTTTTCTTTTTAAAAACATATTTTGTATTTGTAAGTATGATTCCAGATAATAACATAAGAAAACAAACACTTGCCAATAAGAAATAATAACTAGCACCTATGTTTACACCCATTATTTTGTTGCCAATCATAAGGACAAGTGCGGAAAAAAAGCATACAATAAAAGATACTACACTAATCGCAAAAATTTTTTTGAAAATACTTTTCATAATTACCCACTCCCCCAACTGTATATTTTTTCTATGTATATATAGTAGCAAAAAATTATAATTTTTTCAATTTTTTATAAAATAATTTCAAAAAAATTATTCTTTTTCATCATTAATCTTTATTTTTTGAAGTAATTTATCAATTTTAGATTTTATTTTATATTGTAACAATATTTTGTATTTTTAATATTATTAAATATAAAGATTAAACTTAAAAGAGGTGATATTATGCCATGTTTACCTAATTTAGGAGCAAAAGCGCCTGATTTTACAGTAAACACAACATTTGGCCCTATAAAATTATCAGATTATACTGGAAAATGGGTCGTTTTATTTTCTCATCCAGGAGATTTTACTCCAGTTTGCACTACTGAATTTATATGTTTTGCTAAATATTACAATGAATTTAAAAAAAGAAATACACAATTAATTGGTCTTAGTATAGATAGTAACTCTTCCCATTTAGCTTGGGTGTATAATATATTTAAGCTTACAGGTGTTGAAATTCCTTTTCCTATTATAGATGATTCTAGTATGACTATATCAAAACTATATGGTATGATTTCAAAGGAAATGAGTTCAACATCTACAGTTAGAGCAGTTTTTATCATAGACGATAAACAAATACTTAGAACTATTTTATACTATCCAATGACTACAGGAAGAAATATATTTGAAATAATAAGAATTATTGATGCCCTTCAAAAATCTGATAAAGATAATGTAGTAACCCCTGCAAATTGGTATCCTCAAAACTTAGTTATAGCTCCTGCTCCTAAAACTTATAAAGACTTAAAAAAACGAGTTGAAAATGTAAATAAAAAATATTCCTGTATGGATTGGTATCTTTGTTTTTTAGATGAAGAAAATCGACAAAAAATTAATAAATATATTGATATTAAAAATAATATTTCTTCTTCAAATTCTAAATCCAAAAAAAGACAACCATATGAATATATAAGCGCTAATTGCCCAAATGTAAGTCCTATAGTGTTTGAATATGTTTTAGGAAATCCTCAAAATTTAGATCCTACTTATTTAGATGCTATTATATATGCATTTGTTGAAATAAATCCAGATGGAGATCTCTCTATACCTTCTCCAAGATATTTAAACGAGATGATATCTCTTAGAGAAATTAAACCTTCACTAAAAGTAATAGCTGCTATTGGTGGATGGGGAGCTGACGGTTTTTCAGATGCTTCTTTAACTCCTCAATCTAGATATAACTTTGCCAGAAATGTTCAAGAATTTATAAATGATTATGATTTAGATGGTATAGATTTAGATTGGGAATATCCTGGAAATTCTGCAAGTGGGATTAAATCAAGACCTGAAGATAGAGAAAATTTCACACTTTTACTTACTGCACTTAGAGATGTTTTAGGCCCTGATAAATGGATTAGTGTAGCTGGAACTGGCGATAACGCTTATATAAATAGAAGTGTAGAAATAGATAAAATTGCTCCAATAATAAATTACTTTAATTTAATGAGCTATGATTTTACTGCAGGAGAAACGGGAGATATGGGAAGAAGACATCAATCAAATTTATATAATTCTGATTTAGCTCTTTCTGGATATAGTGTAGACTCCATGGTAAATAATCTCATAAATGCAGGCATGCCATCTAGCAAAATAAATCTTGGCGTTCCTTTTTATGGAAGACTCGGTGCTACAAATACTAAATCCTATGATGAGCTTAGAAGAAATTATATAAATAAAAACGGATATATTTACCAGTTTGATAATGACGCTTTAGCTCCTTATTTAATAAAAGATGGAGTATATGCTATGTCTTTTGACAATGATTTATCTATTTTCTTAAAATCTCAATATGTCCTTCAAAATTGTCTAGGAGGCATATTCTCATGGACATCAACTTACGACCAGGCAAATATACTACTTAGGGCTATGTATTTATCAATAAACGATCCTTATAATTTTCAAGAAGAATTAATAGGAATTTATGGTGAGATTCCTAGTCTTCCTATGTGAAATAGATTTTTTCCCAAAAAAAATAAGGTATTATTTAATACCTTATTTTTTTTGATATTTTTTTCTTTTTACATATTTTAAAACTTCTTCAAGTCTATCATTTTCTAAAATTTCAAGAATATCATTGATTTTATTTATAAGCTCTATCTTTTGAGTTTTGTCAAAGTCTTTAAAATCTGTATTTATATTTTCGATATTTTTATCATTTATCGTATTTTTATCTTCAATTAAATTTTCATTTAATACTATGTTGTCATAACCTTTTGTAATTAAATTTTCTATTTGAGTTTTTATATTTATATCTTTTACTTTTATTTTATTATTTTCCAAATATTTTTCTATTACTCTATCGTTATCTATGTTCAATTCTTTTTTACATATTGTATCTGCCATTTCATTAAATAAATCTTCTTCATGACTTTTAACTTGTACAAATTCTATTTTTATTCCATTTTTCATAAATGAATTCATCTTTTCATAATAATCTATAGAAGATTTATCTTTTCTTGCCCAAAATCCAGTAGCATGATGGCATATACCTTCATAATCATGAAAAATTACAACTTTTTTGTGGCCCTTTTCTAAGGCGTATTCAACCCCTTTAATGGCAGCTTTTAATTCTCCTGCTATTTGTCTAATATTATTGTTTAAATCATTTTGTCCACTTCCTCCATGAATATATTCAACAACATCATTCATTACAGCTACCACTCCATAGGAATATTTACGACTTGTCTGATTATAGCTTCCATCTACATATATATGAAGACAACTTTTATCATAAGAATCTTTTCCTTTTCTAAGAAGTTCACTTCCTTTTTCTAAAAAAGACTCTGCTTCTTTTATATCTTCAAAACTTTTATATATTGCTCCCTTTACGCCCTTTATATACTTTTGACATTCACTCCAAGAATCAACTAATTTATTTTGTACTCTTTCATTTTTTGAAAAATCAAATCCTTCTTTTATAGCATAAACTTTTTTCTTTGCCATTTTTTACTCCTTAAATTATCTAAATTTCTAAACAAATAATATATATACTAAAGTAGGTATAGTAAATACACTTGCCAATGTAGTTATAAATATAGATTTTGATGCTAAAGATGTATTTCCTCCATATTGATTTGAAAACATAAGTGTTATAGATGCAATAGGCATTGCTTGTAATACAACTGAAACCCCTAACACTAAATCATTTGTTATAAAATTTCTAAGTATTAACCAAAATACTATTGGCATAAAAATTTGTTTTATTATTGTAAAAACATATATTCTAGCATCATTTACAATTTCTTTTAAAGGTATTTCCGCTAATGAAGAACCTATTATCATCATTGCAAGCGGTGTTGTTATAGAACCTACAAGAGTTGAAGTTTCAGCTAATATAGATGGCATTTGCCATTTAGTAATATATATTATAACTGCTAATATAGAAAAAATAATCCCTGGATTTATAATTTTCTTAATATCAAAAGACATATTTTCTTCTCCTGATATTAAAAATACTCCATAGCTAAAACATACAACATTGAAAACTAAATTGCATATAGCTGCAAAAAATAAAGCTTGAGTTCCAAATATAGCTTGAACAACAGGATATCCCATAAAACCTACATTAGAAAATATAGTCATAAACTGATATAAATTTCTATCTTGTCTAGGTATTCTCAAAAGCTTTACAAATATTATTCCAATAAAAGGAAGTATCAAATAAACTGCAACTGAAACTAAAGCCATTTGAATTACTAATTTAAAATCTCCTTGTATAGGGTTAGCAACAGAAGATAAAATAAGCGCTGGAGAAGTTATATTCAACACAAATGTAGATAATTTTTGATTTAAATCTTTATCTAGCATTTTTGTTTTATTTGCTATATATCCAATTATCATAACTAAAAATAATATTATCATTTGATTTAACACTACTTGTATATCCATAAAAAAACTCCTTTATTTAATAATTTCTAACTTATATAATATATCATATTTTTATTTTGTTTTATACTGTTTAAAGAAAAAGACCTAAAGCAAATTTTGCTTTAGGTCTAATGATTATCTAATTATTATATAAGCTAAGTAAAAAACATAAAGTAGTGATAAAATAGCACCTTCTCCTCTGTTAATTCTACTTTTAGTTATTGAAAGTATATAAGTTAAAATAGTTGTAACTATCATAACTAACATATCATAAAATACTAATGGTTGAACTGCTATATTATGTATAGAAGCTGATACTCCAAGTACAAACAATAAGTTGAATATATTAGATCCTACTGCATTACCTATTGCTATATCACTTTCACCTTTTCTAGCTGCAACTATACTTGTAACAAGCTCTGGCAGAGATGTTCCTATAGAAACTATAGTAAGCCCTACTAAGTTTTCACTCATACCCCAAGATAATGCTATATTGCTTGCTGAATTTACAACTAACTGTCCACCTAATATAATAGCTGCTATTCCTAAAATACTGTATATTATACTTTTAGATAAAGCTATTTCTTTTACTTCTTCATCTTCTACTTTATCTTTTGATGTAAGTGCCATTTCAACTAAGTAATACATAAATATTGCAAATAACGAAAGTAAAACATATCCATCTGCTCTAGATAACATATTTTCTGTTGCATTTTGAAATCTCGTATCATGTGCTATTACAGCAAATACAAAAGATGCTAATATTACAAATGGAAATTCTTTTATAATAGTAGTTTTTTGAACTTTAATAGGTTTTATCATAGCTGTGATACCTATTACTATTAAAAAGTTAAATATGTTTGAACCTACGACATTAGCAATTGCCATATCATTTTGCCCATTTATAGCAGCTGTAATACTTACTGCAGCCTCTGGAGCACTTGTACCAAATGCAACTATCGTAAGACCTATTATTAAAGGTGGTATACTAAATTTTTTGGCTATTGAAGAGGCTCCTGAAACAAATCCATCTGCACCTTTGATTAAAAATATAAATCCTAATAATATTACTATATAATCCATCTTTATCTCCTTAATTTTTATTTTTAATATATTGTAAAAAATTTTTATTTAAACCTATATTTATTTTAAATTATTTTGTCGATATCTACAATATATTTTATATCGTAATATGTTACTAATAATTTATTGTTTTGATTTTTGTAGTATTTAACATTTGCATTTATAAGTCTTTGCTTAATTTGTTCATTTATATATTTTTCTAAATTATCTTGATTTGAATTTTTGTCTATATTTTTGAGTATATCCATCATAAAATCTACAATTACTTTTTTTCTACTTTGTCTTATATTATTTTTTATGTAAGTGTATATATCTTTACTCTTTACTTCGTTAATCATACATCCATGTAGATTTTGTTCTAATTTTTTATTTGTATAGTAGCCATTTCCCATATCAAATATTACAAATATACCATAGTCATATTTGCTTCTAAGTATTCTTCCCAAAGCTTGTTTTACTTTAATTACCATTTGAGGATAATTTACTTGAAAATATTCCTTTTTAAATTTTTTCATTATTGTAAAATAAAGAGGATCTCTTGGATTTAGATTTGGAATTTTATCTAATGTTACACAAACTAATCCATCTCCTGGAATATCTACACCTTCAAAGCAACCTTTACTTCCTAATACTACTCTTTTATTTTCTGTATTTTTTAAATATTTAATTCCTCTTTTATTCATATAAAGTTCTATATTATTTTTATGTAGATTATCTACTAAAAAATTATATGTCTCTTCCTGTCTTTTTCTACTATTAAAAAGAGATAGTACATTTGAATTTGTGGCATTTACTAAATTTAAAATATTATCACTTATGTTTTTTGTGAAATTTTCTCCTCTATATCCTCCCATATCAGTTACTCTGACTAGTTTTAATTTATTTTTATAATCGTATATAGGATTTATTATTTTTTTGTTGTTACTTACTTCATTTATTCCCAATGAATTTGTGAAATACTCCATTTTATTGTCCACACTTAAAGTTGCAGATAAAAATATTCCACTACTTAATCCCGATAATATATTTTCTCTAAATAAATCAGCCAAATTTAGAGGAACTATTTTTATAATAAAACTGTCAAAATCCTTTGATATAGTTACAATTCTTGCAAATAAGTCATCTTCTTGATATTCTAAAAACTTTTCTAATGTCATAGATATCTCTTCTAAATTTTTTAATTTTGATTTACCGTATTTGTAGTAATCACTTTCTTTATCAAGTAAATCATTGTCCATATTTCTATCAAAAATAGTTTTTATTTGAATTATATTCATCAATATATTTTCCATAGATGATTTTATCATTTGAGTATATGGTCTATAAGTTACTTCTATATTTTCCTTATTTTTATATATTATCCCTAGTTTTTCGTCTTGCTGCAAATTTATCTCCCAATTTAAATCGTAATTTGATAAGGATGTATAATTTTCAGTTATACCAAAATCTAATATTTCATAAATTTTTTCAAATATAAAATCAATATTTCTACTTATTTTTGTTTTTATATCTCTATCTAATTGAATCTCTGTATAAAATTTATCTATTGGTTTTATTTTTCTTCTTTGTCTGTCTTTTATTCTATTGTAGTATGTAGATGTTTTTGAAAACTCACTAGGATATATTTCCTTTAAAAAATACACAAAGCTAAAATAATCAATTTCATTAGAGAAAAAATCATATCCCTTTTCAGTTAAGTTATGTGCTTCATCTACTATTATATTTTCTAAAGGTTTTTCCTCTGTATAAGGCCATTTTGCAAGCAATGAATGGTTTATAACTGTAATATCTTCATCTTTTAGCTCTTCTATTCTATTTTTATAAATACATTTTTGATTGCATTTTTTAGGTTTACATAAATCAGCATCACAAGAAACTTTAAGAAGATGATTTTGTAAATCTTTAAAATGTCTCAAAGCCCAGTAATTTATCTCTTCAATATCTCCGTATTTTCCATCTTTTATTAAATTTTCTATTATTATTATAGATAATATTTCCTTATAAGTTGGATTTTCAGATTTATACTCTTTTTTATATTCTTCAAATTTATTTTTACAGATATAATTATTTTTACCTTTTATGTATCCATAACTTACCTTTCCTGAAAGACCTAGAGTTTGTATTATATTTGGAAGATCTTTTTCCATTAATTGAACTTGTAGTTCCTTAGTAGCTGTTGAAATTATAATTCTCTTTTTTGAATATCTAGCTTCTATTACTGCTGGAAGTAAATATCCTACGCTTTTTCCAATTCCTGTTGGAGCTTCTATACAAGATATATTGTGCTTTAAATTATTGAAAGTCTCTCTTATTAATTTAGTCAAATCATATTGTCCTTGTCTAAATTCATAAATAAATCCCTTTTTATTTGGCCAAATATCTTCTTCTCTAAGTAATTCTTCATATCTAAAAGAATATTTATTAAGAACTTCATATATTTCCTCTTCTTTTTTATTTTCTTTTTTTGCTTTATTTTTTTCTTCGTAAATTGTAATAGTCTCATCTTTTAATTCGTAATTTGCATTATTTATATATTCTGACCAATTCCAATTTTTCAAATAATATTTATTTAAGTAAGAATCTATATCAAAAGTTAAAGGATATAATGTAAGCTTATCTTCATCTTCTAATCTATTTTTAAATCTTAAAATAAGTGCATTTACAACATTTATAGTGTCAATTGCATCATCTAAAGCTCTATGCTTTTCATCTGATTTGTCTTTAGTTATCTCTTTTTTTAAAGTATCTAAGTTAAATTCTTTGTGGTAAGGTTCTAAAATTACTGCCAATTCCATAGAATCTATAAATTTATTTTTTATATTTCCAATATATGTATTTAAAAAAAGTTTTTCAAAATTTTTATTATGGCAAATTATAGTTTTATCTTCTATAAAATCTAAAAATTCCCCTTTTACCTCCTCCAAAGAAGGCGCTTTTTTAAAATCATCTAAATTAAGATTTTTGCAAAGTGAAAAAATTTCAGGTGGAATTTGAGATTTATTTTTTATAATTGTATCAAATATAGATACATTGTAATTTTTGTCTATTTTGACTGCTCCAATTTCTAATATTTCGCTATTTTTAGAATCTAGACCACTAGTTTCTATATCTAAAAAAACTACATCATTTATTAAACTCACTATTTTTTTATTTATTTTGCTAGCTTTACTCAAATACATCTACCTCTCTTTTCTAAATCCTCACCTATTACTTTACTATACATCACATTTAATTTAAACATATTTTGTAATATACGATAACATATTTTTTACAAATTGTTTTTAATATTTAACAGGAATATTTTTTGTAAATGTCAAAAAAATATTAATAATCTTTTTAATACTTAATTATAAAATTATAAGGAGGTCTAACATTGAAAAACAATAATTTATCCCATTACTTAATCATAGGTTTTTTTGTAGTTCTAATGTGTTTTATAGGACTTACTAACCCCAATTTATTCCACAAATCAAAAACTCAAATTATGGATGAAAATCTAAGCACTACTGAATACAATTGGTATTTTAATCCTAGACAAGACCACAAACAGCCAGACCCTATAAAAGAAGCTGATTTTTTCAAAAACTATAACTCTTACTATGTAGGAGATAAAAAAGAAAAGGTGATATACTTAACATTTGATGCAGGATATGAAAATGGATATACCAATTTATTACTTGATACTTTAAAAAAACACAATGCTTCAGCTAATTTTTTTGTAGTTGAAAGCTATATAAAAAATAATCCAGAATTGATAAATAGAATGGTAAATGAAGGTCACTTAGTTTGCAATCACTCAAAAAGTCATATTTCTATGGCAAAAATTGGAGATACTGACAAGTTTAAAAATGAACTTCTTTCTGTAGAAAAAACATATAAAGAAGTAACTGGCAAAGATATGCCTAAATACTTTAGACCTCCAATGGGAAAATTCAGTGAAAAATCTTTAAAATATACTCAAGATCTAGGATATTCAACTATATTTTGGAGTTTTGCCTATGTAGATTGGTACGATTCAAATCAACCATCAAAAGAAGATGCAAAAAACAAAATTTACTCTAGAACACATCCTGGAGCAATAGTTTTACTTCATTCAAATTCGCAAACAAACTGCCAAATATTAGATGATGTTTTAACACATTGGGAAAAAGAAGGGTATAAAATAAAAAATTTAGATTATTTAATTAAAAAATCCAACTAATTTTTAATCAAATAAAAAGCTGGGGGTAATTCCCTCAGTTTTTATTTTCTTTAAACCATAATTTGGCAATACTGAAAATACTTCATCATAAAATATTTTTAGGTTAATAATAAAAAACTCTAAAAACATATATTAAAATATTTATCATCGAAAGGATAATATCATGAAATTTTATAAATATATATTAGTATTTTTTCTATTTTTCTTACTATTTATAAATATTAATTTATCTAGTTTAAATAGTCTATCAAAAGAAAATATAAAGCCTAAAATAACAATTATTACACCTTCAAAATCTGAAGAATACATAATTTCAAGACCTACTATAAAGGCGACTTTTCAAAGCGACAATAAAATAAAATATATAAAATTGTATTTAAATAACATAGATGTAACTAAAAACGCAAAAATAACAAAAGACTCTATCGTGTATAGACCTTCTCAAAAACTAAAAAGAGGAAACCAAATTGTAAAAATTATAGTGAGTGATGATTTAAAAAATAAAACTACTCTAGAGTGGTATTTCACAGTTGGAACTCCTATATATAAAAGCTTAAACGGTTCTTTTTTATGCGAAAATGAAGATTTATCAAAACTAAAAAATGACTTTTATATAATTTCATCTGAGTTTTATGCATCAAATAATACCTCAAAATCTGAGCTTAAAGAAAAGATTAAAAATTTTAACTTTGTAACTTTAGAAAATTTTAGTTTTTATTCAAATAAAGATTTAATAACTACTTATAAATTAGAAGATTCAGATTTAAACCAAGTTCTAAATCTAAAATCAAATAATTTAAATTTAATAAATATATATGAAAAATTATTTTTTAACGGAGAAATCATCTGCCAATTTACACCAACATCAAATAGCTTAAATTCATTCAACTATATGAGATACTCCCCTTATGCAGATAAAATATTTTCTCTAATAGATGTAAGAAATTTTGATGAAAATAGCAAAACTCCATTTTACTTAAATATTTACAACGAAGCTTTAAATAGTGGATATCATATATCACCTGTATCATCAAATTTTTTTACTAAAATCTTAGCAACTGATTTAAATAAAGATAGCTTGCTTGATGGTTTGAAAAATAGAAGAACCTATGTTACAAATAATAGTAATTTAAACTTGGAATTTTATATAAATAACAACACACTTGGCTCTATTATAAAAAATCCTTCAAAGTTAAACTTCACTATAAGCGCCGTAGATCCTAAAATATCTAACAAGATAAATAAAATTTGCATCGTCAGTAATAACGGTAAAGTTGTAAAAAGTAAAGTGTTTAATTCTAATTTGGTGAAATATGAATTTAGTCTAGATGAATTTGAAAAAAATTCTTTTTATTATTTGTTGATATTTCAGACAAATAATAAAATTAGTGTCAGTGCCCCTGTTTGGGTTGAAAATGATTGATTATATCTTGATATAAAACTATAAATATAGACTGTGTGGAAAAAGATCTGTAAATATTGAATAGGAAACAGTTTTTTATAGTAAAAACAATATCCTAATTCTATGAAAAGTTGGGTTGATAATTGAGATGCTATTTGCCCAATATTTAAGTTTTCGTCTAATGTTACAAAAATAATATATGCTACAAATGCAATATAAAGTCTTAATAACACTATTCGTCGTTTAAACCGTCAACGTAGTGTATTTCCAAGCGATACAGCTTATTAAAAGCCTTATATCTTTCAACATTTAAAGCTCCTAAAAAATGGACAAATCTCTTCGAGGATGGTGCTTAGCCTACGGCGAATTAGCAATAATGTTTGAAGGAAGATTAGATTAAATTAAATGTAAATCAAAAAATGCTTTCTAAAAGCTTTTATTGACATACAATTAAATATATTTATATTGAAAATAGGCATAGGCTAAATTAGCAAGCCTATGCCATCTAAAAATATCATAGAAAGTTATTTACAGAAAAAATTTCAAACTCTCTAGATGTATCATATCCTAGGATTTTTTAGATTAATTTTATTATAATTCTTGTAATATATTAGAAACTACTTTAAGGAATTCTTTATTATTTTGAATCTAAATTTAATTTAGAATTTTTATTACCCCCTACTATTATTTTATACCATTATTCTTTTTTTTACCTTATAATCTATATAAATTAGAACTATTTATTCTTTTTTTATAAAAAAAGATTTAAAATGCATACACATTCTAAATCTTTTTTATCTTTTAACTATAATTTAATATTAAAATAAGTTTCTTTCTCTAATAAAATCATTCGCACCTTTTATAATTTCATCGATTTTTACTTTATTTATTTCATTTAATTCATTTTCATTATTTGACTTTAATACAAGTTCTACCTTACACATATTATAAAGTAATCCTACAAGCAAAATTGTATTTTCAGTTGTTAGTTTTTCTTCATCTGAAAAATAATTCCAGTTTGTTTTAGTCATTAAAGTATTTTCAAGCCTATTCAAGTTATAATTATATAATTTTTCCACCTTTTCAACAGACAACATATACTGATATGCTATATCCCTTAGCTCATCAAGATATGTACATATTTTATCTATTTCCTTTTCTGCTTTTTTCATTTGGCTCCAAGCTTCATCTGCTTTATCTGAAATAGATGAACCAGTTACATTAAATATAACTCCACCAACAAGAAATCCAACTCCTAAAGTTGCTGCTCCTAAGACGGCTGAACCTAGTGCCATCCCCCCTCCTCCAGCTGCTACAGCTCCACCGCCTAACGCAGCCAAAGTAGCATTCGTAGCCGCAACTCCACTTAAAGATGCAATAGCAGTACCTGTTGAAGCTGTTCCTAGTGCCATTACAGCTGCAGTAGTTGCTCCAGCCGCTGCAAATCCACCAGCAGTTCCTGCAGCTGCTCCACCAATACCTCCTAGTAATACTCCTGCTCCAACAGATACTTCTTTTAGTTCTTCAGCATCATATTTCGGTATTTCAACTGATTCTTTTTTATACGCTTTAAATTCTGGTTTATTTTGTATTTTTTCAATTGCTTTAGAAAATCGTTCAAAGCTTTTTAAGATTTCAAGTTCTTTTTTTCCCAAGCTATCCATCTTTTCTGTTGTCATTTTATTATGTTCTTTAAATCGCTCAATATTTTTTTCATGATTATATTGTGCAGATTTCATAGTGTCATTTGCATCTTTCATTTTTATTGCTCCGTTTACTCCAGTAGCAACTCCTGCTACTCCCGCCACAGCAGCTAATCCACCTAAAATAAATGGTAATGGCATAATAATCCCTCCTATAAAGTCTTTGCCTTTAATATTTTACAAGACTCGTAATTAAATTTATAATAATCGCTACGATTTATTATTTCTTTAAATAATAGCTCATAGCTTTCATCGACGCGACATAATAAAGGTCTATCCTCATAAATACTACATATATTTCCTTCTAAGTATTTACAAATTCCATCTCCTCTATTTAAATCATCATATAAATTTGATTTATTAAGATTTCTACAACATTCTCCACATTTATCACATTTAAACATTATTCAAACACCAATCTATTATTTCTATTGCTCATAAAACTATCAAATTCACCTTCCCAAGGAATTTTTATTCCTGTTACAGACATTATTTCTTTTAATCTTTTATTAAGTTCTTTTTCATCTGTTATATTTTCTATTTCTTGGGCAAATGAATTATATAAAGAAGTTTCTTTTTTAAATTTTTCTAAATCAATTTCCATAAGTTTAGCTGCATACATTTCAAAATACTTAGCTACTTGTCGAAAATAATCAACTTCTGAACTTAAAGTACTTACTTTATTAAGTGAATTAACTAACTTATTCATAATTTTACTTCTATCAAAGAAATAAAGTATTGAACAAGTCATGATACCTGTTACAAATGTTCCACAAAAAGTAGGTAATATTTGACTTACTACTGGAATTGTAGCAATAGGAGTTTTACTTATAGCATCACCAACTACTGTACCAACTACTACACTAGCACCTGTTGCTATTATCTTTAATACAGCTCTAATTCTATCACCAAATCTGAAATTATCTGGATTTAAAAATAACACTTTAGATGCTTCTACAAGAGAAGGGTATACTTGTCTTATTAATTTGACTACATTTTTAGCTGTCGTAAAAAATATATTACAAAGAGTGGTTGTAATACTTGACAATACCCCTGCGAGTGCTCCGTCTTTAAATTTGTCCAAAAGTTGTTTATATTTTTCTTTAGCATTTTCTATTCCATGCTTTATTCCATTTCCTATTGAATTTAACAATTCCTTAAAATTAAATGTATTTCCTATTTTACTAAACTCATCTTTAACACAAAACCATATTTCTGTAAATACAAATCCTAAAGTTTCTCTTATACCCATTTTTAAACCAACTGTGCCTGCTGCAAATGCTACATCCTTCCTAAAATTTGGACTAGTATAGTATGCAGATGCTAACTTTGCCTCATATGATTTTCTAGATTGAGAATCTATCTTTTTCATTTGTTGAATATCTACTTCTTCAAGTTTTTCATATTTATTAAGTTGTTTTCTTTCCTTATCAGTTAATTGATTTTTTGATTTTAGAATTGTAATTTGTTTTTGACGCTCTTTTCTTGTATCCTCTAAATATTCAGCATATTCTTTAATACCCTTTTTACCCATTGACCTATTTATAGATCTATCTGTAGCTTGTAAATTTTCCTCACTATTTGCAAGTTCACATCCACTTAATCCCGCTAGTACTCTACCTCTATCATCATGAATTTCTTTAGCTGAAATAACATGATCTAAATCAATATTAGCACTACGTTTAACTATTTTATCAGTATAAGCATCTTTTAAAGTTCCTTCCTTTTTTTGCCTACTAATTTCCCTATTTCTAGAAATATAGTTTTCATCTTGATGATAAACTCTTGATATCTCTTTATCATATTCCTGTCTATTTTCATAATTTTTTTGATTAGATTTATTTTTATAAATCATTTGATCGTCAATTCCTATTTGTCGAACATTGTTTATTGTATCAACATCTCCTCCATGCTGATCTTTTATAAAAAAATCCAATCCAAAAGAAGTTATTATACTTCTAATAATTACCTTTTCATACTGCTCAAAAAGGCTATCCATTATATCATTATTCTTATCTGGATAAAAATCTTTGCTAGCTTCAATAACATATGATTTACTCATAATAAACTCTCCCCCATTTTATTATTCTATAATTATATATTAATCAACATCAATATTTATTTGTAATTTATATTTTAAGATATGTAAGCATGACTTTTCTAATTATATTACTATATGCCTCGTTATTTAGATTATACTATAACTTTATAATTTTTGCAAAATTCAGATATTTTTGTTTTTAATAAAAAAGAAGAGGAAAAATCTAAATTAGATTATTCCTCTTCTTTTTTATTAATTCTAAATTATTTTCCTACAACTTTTAAAGCAGTTTCAACTACATTTTCAACTGTAAATCCAAATTCTTTGAATAATATTCCAGCTGGTGCAGATGCTCCGAAATGATCTAGCGCGATTATTTCACCATCTAAACCAACATATTTATGCCATCCGAAAGAAGATGCAGCTTCTACAGCTACTCTATTTCTTACAGCTTTTGGAAGTACGCTTTCTTTGTATTCGTCGCTTTGAGCTTCGAATAATTCAAATGATGGCATACTTACTACTCTAGCGTCAACTCCTTTTTTAGCAAGTTCATCAGCAGCATTAAATATTAATTCTACTTCAGATCCTGATGCCATAAGTATTACATCAGGAGTTTCATTTTTAGAGTCTTTTAATATATAAGCTCCTTTTAGAGCAACTCTTCCATCTATATCGTATAGTGGTAATCCTTGTCTAGTTAAAACTAGAGAAGTTGGTGTAGTTTTGTTAGTTACAGCATAGAACCAAGCAGCAGCAGTTTCGTTTGAATCAGCTGGTCTAAATACTGTCATGTTTGGTAAACTTCTAAGTGCAGCTAATTGTTCTATTGGTTGATGAGTAGGTCCATCTTCTCCAACACCTATACTATCGTGAGTTAATATATAAGTT
>CAYVBY010000009.1:0-99939 GCA_964449895.1 uncultured Clostridium sp. | reverse complement strand
TTAGCTTCTTGAGCTATTTCAATATCTGATTTGAATCCCATAACAAACATCCTCCCACATTTTATATATATTTTAAATAGCATTATATGCTATCTAAATGCTACATTTTAGAAGTAAAATTATTTTTGATTTTCTTCTTTGATTTGTAATAATCTATTTTTGATAGCTCTGATTTCTTCTTTTGCATCATCACTAACATCATATGGAGATTTATTAGATCTATCTGAATCTATTACAGTTTGGCTGTAATGGATAAATCCTAAAGCTTCTCCATCTTCTAGATTATTTTTTATAAATTCGATATCTTCGTCATCTCTCATTTTATTACCAACAACGAAAACCTTTTTCACGCCAATATCTTTGCCTAGTTTTTTAACTTTTCTATAAGTTTGAAGACTTCTTTCACCTGGTTCAACAACTACTATGAAAGCATCTACACCTTGTGCAGTTCCTCTACCTAAATGCTCGATACCAGCTTCCATGTCCATAACAACAACATCTTTATTTTGTAATATTAAGTGAGAACATAATCTTTTCAATAATACATGTTCTGGACAAACACATCCTGCTCCGCCTGAATCAACAGTTCCTAGAGTTAATAAACCTACTCCGTTATATGTTTTGCAATATTTTTCTGGTATATCATCAACTTTTGGATTAAGTTTAAATATCTTATTGAATGTACCTTCACTTGTAGCAGTTCTATCAGAAACTAATTTTTTCATTTCTGATATCGGTACTATTGAATCGTATATTTCTTTCGGAAAACCTAGCGCTAAGGCTAAGTTTGCATCTGGATCGGCATCTACAGCAACAACTCTATAACCTTCATCAGCAAACATTCTTGATAACATTGAGGAAAAAGTTGTTTTACCTACTCCACCTTTTCCTGTTATTGCTATTTTCATTTCTTTATTACCACCTTTTGTCATATAGTTTTGTAACTATTTATTTTTATGTCTGTCTAACGTGTATTAATTAGGTAGTCTATTATTTCTAATAGACTACCATTTTCTATTCTATAAATTTAATTAATAATCTAATTAACTATTTAATCTTAGTATAAGCAAGTTAATTCTCCAGAAACTCTCTTATTAAGAACTTTTTCTTGATATAATTCTTCGAAGTGAGGTCTCTTAGCTTCTATGCAATCCATTATGTCTTGAGCTAATCCTACTGCATCTTCATTAACGTGGAATGCAGCACCAACTTGGTCTCTTAATCCACCACATAATATTTCAACTGCTTTAGATGATCCACCTACTGGAGGCATTACACCTAAGAATGTTTCTATACCAGAAGCAACTACATAAGTACCTATAGCTACTGCTTTTTCTGACATCCATTCAGGAGCACAACCAGCAACTGGTAAGTCACATATATCCATATCTAATGCATTAGCAACCATTGAGCATATATTTAATATACGAGAGTTGTCAACGCAAGATCCTAGATGGATTACTGGTGGTATATCAACTAATTGACAAACTGTAGCTAAACCTTTACCAGCATATTTAGGTGCATTTTCTTTTAACATTAAGCCGTTTTTAGCAGCTGCTTGAGCACCACAACCTGTACAAACAACTAAGTAGTCATTTTTGATTAACTCTTTAATTACAGTTAAGTGGTTGTAGTTAGTTGGAGTCTTAGCATTGTTACATCCAACAACACCTACTACCCCTCTTATTACACCAGATGCAAGAACATCTATTAATGGTTTTAATGTGTTCATATCATCTATTTGAGTATTAACAACGTTGTTTAATTGTCCAACTATAGCTTCTTCAGCATATCCAACCATAGCTTCTGATTTTAATTCTGGAACCATAACTTTAGCTGCATCTCTGTTTTTGAAGTTTAATATAGCTTCTCTAACTATTGTTTTAGCATCTTCTAAAGCTGTATCTTCATGGAATTCCATGTAAGTAGAACCAGTTATTTTAGCTTTTGGTGAAGTAGTTATGAATTTAGTGTGATAGTGAGTAGCAACTTCTGCTAATGCAGGGAATATACATTGAACGTCAACTATCATAGCTTCAACAGCACCAGTGATTATTGCTAATTCTTGTTGGTGGAAGTCCCCAGCTATTTTAACACCATGTCTCATAGTTAATTCGTTACCTGTACAGCATATACCTGATAATGTTATACCATCTGCTCCAACTTCTTTAGCTAATTCTTGCATTTCTGGTAATTCAGAAGCTAAAACTATCATTTCTGATAATGTTGGTTCATGTCCGTGAAGGATTATGTTAACATTGTTTCCAGCTAATACGTTTAAGTTAGCTTCAGTATGAACTGGTTTTGGTGTACCAAATAATATGTCAGATAACATTGTACCTATCATAGATCCTGCCCAACCATCTGCCATAGAACATCTCATTGACATGTGGATTAAAGCATCTATATCAGCACAGCATCCTACGTGAGTAGAGTGCATTACTGTAGCTATTTCTCTATCTATTGCTCTTGGTTCTATTCCTAAATTTTTCCATATTTCTTGTCTTACTTTTGGAGCTCTAGGTAATAATTTAGATACACCGTGTGGTTTACCAAATTCCATTAAGCATACATCAGATACTTCATGAGCTAAGTCATATATATCTTTACCTTCTGGATCTACACCCATGAATACTGCAAATTCTTTTAATTTTTCAGGTTCAGAAATTTGATAAGCTCCTCCTGGAGTAGTTAATCCTAATGTATGAGCTATATCTCTAGCATGGTCTGAATGGGCAGCTGTACCACCAGCACACATTCTTGCAAAGTTTCTACCAACTATTGTATGTTCATCAGCACCACAAAGTCCTTTTGGAGTTTTAGCACTTATTCTACATGGTCCCATACCACAGTTTCTACAGCAAACACCGTCTAAACCGAATCCACATTGTACTTTATATCCTAATTTTCTAGAATACATTGTTTCAACGCCGTCTTTTTCAGCTTTTTCTATTAAAGCTTTACTGTTTAGGTCTATTGTCATATTTTGCATTTTTTCTAAAATATTATTTTTTTCCATATTCATATTCCCCTTTAAAAAATTTAATTTTCCCCTAAAATGCTTTTATAAGAAAATGTCATTTATCATTATATGTAAATATATCCTTATAAATAAAAATATATTTCGAAGACAATAAAATACATTATTATATAAGAATATACTCATAACTAAATTATATACCAAAAACCTTAATTTTGGTAAATTTTTGAATAAGTTTTAACAAAAATTATATTATTATGACAATAAATAATTTTTGTTACTAAAATCTTTTATAAATTAATTTTTATTTTTATACAATAGTATATTTTCCCATAAAATATACTATTGTATAAAATTTATATCAATATTTAATAACTACTTTATTATTGATTTTTTAAGCAATAAATCCTTTTCACAAAATTCAATAAATTTAATTAGGCTTTCCATAAAATTCAATATATTTAACTATGCTTTTTAGCATACAACTTTATTATATCTTATTTTTTTCCAATTGTATAGGTAATTTATAACTTTTATGTAAGCGATGTCCTATTTTCTATACTGCTTTTTTTTTAACAATATTCATTTTTTTCATTAATAATTATAATAAAAAAAAAGTAAATGATTACTAGAAATATGCAATCATTTACTTTCAATTAAAGAATAATAACTCCAAAACATAATATGAATATATTTTTTTGAAATTATTATTCTTTAAAATATTATTTTATTTAATCTCTAAATGGATAATTAAGTTATCAATACAAGGTCCAACATGTAATACTGATGATATTCTACTAATTGACAAACTGTTGCAAGTCCTTTACCTGCATATTCAGCAGCATTTTCTCTTAATTATATTTTTTTTAACAATAATTTTTTATATTATTATTTATATCTATTGTAAAATACATATTTAATAAAATAATTTCATAATTTTATTTTTTCTAATATTTTTAAATTTAATTTGAAAATGGGACTTTTACATATATTTTGTAATAGTCCCATTTATATAATCAATTTATATATATTTAGCTAATTCTCTTTTACAAGCTACAGTTACTTCATCTTCTGGATTTAATTCATAAGCTCTTTCTATATAGTAATTAGCATCATCAAAGTTTCCTACATTTAAATATGCCATACCTAAGTTACAAAGAATTTCTGGATCCTCTTTTAATTTAGCAGCTTTTTCTAATAATTCTATAGCTCTATTCATATTTAATAAAGTCGCTTCACATAAAGCTAATTCTACTATCGTATCTACTTGTTCAGGCTTCATTCTAAGTATTTTTTCAAAATACTCCATAGCTTTTTCTATTTCTTCCATATTTTTGTAAGCTACACCTATTATAAATAATAAATTCCACCAATCTCCATATTTATCTTCTAATGGAAGTAACTTTTCTAATCCTTCTTCAAACCTTCCTTGGAATACTAATGTATATCCTTCTTCATATTCTACTTTAGAATACATCTTTCCTAAGTTATCTTGAACTTCTGCCACAAAATCATCTTCTAGACCTAATTTTAATGATTCTTCCCAAATTACTTTAGCTTTTATGTATTGATTTTGGTTGTAATAATGATATCCTAAATGATAATATGCAAGAGCAAACTCTGGATCTAAATTAGTTATTTTTTCTAATTTTTCCCCAGCTTCTAATAACATAGCATTCATTGCCTTTGCATCATAATCTTTTTGGTATTGTCCAGCTAATTCTTGACACACAATTGCATAATTATATAATCCCTCAATATCATCTGGATATAAAGTTATTAATGCTTTTATATATATAAGTGCATCTGTTGTCTCTCCTAATTCAAAATATTTTCTAGACATATATCCCATATATGCCCTTGCATCAAAATCTACATTTTGTTCTAATGCTTTTATAAATTTTTTATACTCGTCATTATATTTAAATTGTGGGTCTATACCTATTATATAAATCATCGCATCAGCTATAGACATAGAATTTAAACCTTCTTGTGCCGTATTTTCTTTTATACCTTTTACTAGTACTTCGTTTTTTATAGGTACATTTAGACCTTCTTGAGGTAATTTATATCCTTTTAATTTAAATTCAGCATCTTCTTTTAACATTATAAATGCTAATTCTTCTGTTTTAGGTAATAAGTATTTATCTATTCTAAACTTCATCGTATCCTCCTATCTAGCAATTTATCAATTATTTTTGAAGCTCTTTTAATTCAACTTTGTATGTTCTAGATTTTTCAAAAACTTTTATATCATCATATACAAATAAAACTATAGTTTCTTCTTTTTCTAATTTTTTATGTATATCGTCCTTTAACTTTAATATATCGTATTTAAATGGTTCAAAATGAACATATTTTAAAATATATTTAGTTGGAGTATCTACATGTTTAGGTAAATATTTTTCTAAATTACTTTTATCGTGTAAAAATTCATGTGATTTAGCTTTTATATTATCTACTTCTACTTTTTCAAATATATTTGGTACACTTGAAATTTTTCCAAGAGAAACATAGTCATATTTTAGTATTTCCATAAATAAATCATAGTTTTCTCCTATTTTATATTTATAAAAATCTAATAATATACTATACAACTGATTTTTGCCTTGTGCAAGATGGAAATATCCATTTTCATCAAAATAAGTTGCAAAATCCTCAAAAAACTTAAATGCACTTTCTTTGTAATAGTTTTCGATTATGTATTTAACTGATAAAGAAAAATTATTAGAATTATAGTATCTTTCTAATATATCTTCTATATCTTTTAATTTTAATATTTCATCATAAGTCATAAATTTATTGCAAAGAACTTCATAAGGAGCATAATCTTTATATTGGTATTCAAATTCTTCAGCTTTTGCTCTCATTCCAGTTCCTTTTATCATTTTTAAAAACCCTAATTGTAACTGTTCTATTTGCAAAGCAAATACATCATTAAATGAGTTTTCAAAACTATCATATCCCTCATAAGGAAGTCCTGCTATTAAATCAAGATGTTGATGTATATTTTGATAAGATTCTATAGTTTTTACAACATAAGACAATCTATTAAAATCATCTCTTCTTCCTACTGCATCTAAAGTTTGTTGATTTGTACTTTGAACTCCTATCTCAAATTGAAATAATCCTTCTTTGCAATCCTTTAAAAATTCCAACATATCATCATCTAATAAATGAGCTGTTACCTCAAAGTGATAAGTAGTATATCCATTATCATTTTCCATTAAAAATTGCATTATTTCTTTTGCAAATTTTTTATTTGCATTGAAAGTTCTATCTATAAATTTAATTTGCGATACTCTTGCATTTATTAAATTTTTTAAATCTTTTTTTACTCTATCTATACTAAAATATCTAAGACCTTTTATAGCTGAAGAAAGACAATACTGACAATTAAAAGGACATCCTCTAGATGTTTCATAATATACTATTCTATTTTCATATTCTTTTATATCTAAATTATCATAAGGACTTGGAATGAAATCTAAATTTTTTAAAGGTTGTCTATCTTTATTTTTTATAATTTTTCCATCCATATCCTTATAAGTAAGTCCATCTATATCTTCAATCTTCATTTCGCCTTTGAAGTATTTTACAAGATCTCTCATTAGCATTTCGCCTTCATCTCTTAAGATATAATCTACAAAATTGTATTTAGCCATAGCCTCTTCACTATCATAAGAAACTTCAGGACCACCTAATCCTATCACTAAATTAGGTTTTACTTTTTTTAGGTTGTCGCATAATTTTACTATGTCGTAAATATTCCATATATATGTAGAGAAAAATACAATATCATATTCACCTAAATATATATCTTTTAAGATATAGTCTAATTGATTGTTTATTGTGTATTCTCTTATATCTACATCTATTAAATCTTTTATACTTTCTTTTATATATCTAATCGCTAAATTAGTGTGAATAAACTTTGAGTTTAAAGTAGTAAGTAATATTTTCAAATATTTCACCTCTTTTTTTAATTTTATATATTCTTTTACCCTATATTTAAATCAAATTATGTTGTAATATATATAATATAGAATTACTTTAGAAAGGAAGTTTGCTATGGAACTAATCAATCAAGTTACTATTAATGACCTATCAAAAAGAGATTTATTATTAATAATAAAATCATTAGAGTTTACAAGCAAAGAAACTAATAATTCCGACTTTGTTGAACTTAGAAACAACATAGTAAGAGAATTATGTTTCTTAACTGAGACTAATGAAGAGCAATTTATAAGTTACTTAGAACAAAATTGCTAAATTAAACTCTTTTGAAATTAAACGTATATTTTCCAGATTTTGATTTAACGAGAATTCTCAATATATTATCTGAAAAATCTTTAGATATAACTTGTATTTTATTTAAAATCGGATCTTCTATAGTATCGCCTTGATTTAAATTAACCAAACTTCTTGGATCCGCATGATTTTTATATAAAGCTTTATTTATTGAGTATTTTCTTAATTTCGTGATATATACAGCCATTTGTGATATAAAGTCTATATTATCTATATTTAAATTATAAGGAACATCTAATATGGATAATATAGATTTTTTCATACTTAAAATCCCGTCATTTATTACATCTCTATCTTCCACATATATATCATAAATTATATTTAATAAATTAGTTATTATTTCGTTTTCTTTGTAATCACATACTATTTTTTCTATATAATTATCTATAACTTGTATAGCTTTTATTCTAGCCATTTGGAATTTTATCATACTTGATTTTTCTAAGCTTATAGTTAAACCTATCATTTTTTCTTTTATGGATTGAAGTATTTCTTCGTATTCCATATTTTTGTTATCTAATAAATTATGAATCAAACTATTGTATAGTACAGATGCCAAAATATAATCAAATAAATATTCTTCTTTTTTTAAATATTTTACATATTTTTTTATTAAGGATACTACCTCATCTTCACTTTTTTGTATATTCGTATTTGATAAAATAAGTGGTAACAATAAATTTAAAACATCTACATATTTTGGTTTATTGTTATAAAAATTAAAATAAATTAATTCATCTCTTAATCTATTATTATCTACATATACATTTCTTTGAGTTTTATCATCTATAAGGCATTTTGTTCCGATTATTATTAAATGCTTTAGACTTTCATCTTCTATATCAAATGATGATATATAACAATTTTTAATTAAATTATCCTTCATAAGCAGCTGTCTTTAAGACATCTCCTCCTTTTTTAGTATAAGATTCTTCTAATAACAAAGGAGCCTGCACTATTTTAGAATTCTCCCCCAATAGCGCAACAGCTCCTTTTAAATTTCACTTTGATTACATTCTTTCTGGTGCATGTATTCCTAATAATGCTAAAGCATTTTTTATAGTTTGTCTTGTAGCTTCAACTAAAGCAAGTCTAGCTTTTCTAGTCTCAGCATCATCTACTAAGATTGGATTATCATGGTAGAATTTATTGAATGCTTGAGCTAAGTCTAACACAAATCTAGTTATGATATGTGGCTCACTTTTTCTTAAAGCAACTAATATATTTTTATTAAAATCTCCTATTAATTTTAATACCTCTGAACTATTTTCATCAGATATTAAATCATAGTTTATATCTGCACTTACTTCTTCTCCTGCTTTTCTTAAAACAGAACAACATCTTGCATGAGTATATTGAACATAAGGTCCAGTTTCTCCATCAAAACTTAAAGTTTTATCCCAAGTAAATACATAATCTTTTATTCTACTATTTGATAATTCTTGGAATATAACAGCTCCAACACCGACATCTTTAACTGTTTTTTCTAAGTTTTCTATATCAGGATTTTTACTTTCTATTATTTCTTTAGTTTTTTGTATAGCTTGGTTAAATACATCTTCTAAGAATACAACTCTACCATTTCTTGTAGATAATGTTCCTCCTTCAAGAGATACCATACCAAAGTTTACATGTTCTAGTTTATCATGCCAATCATATCCCATAAGTTCTATTACTTTGAACCATTGTTGGAAATGAAGATTTTGTTGAGATGCAACTACATATATACATTTGTCAAAATCATAAGTATTTTTTCTGTATATAGCAGCAGCTAAATCTCTTGTCATATATAAAGTAGATCCATCATTTTTTTGAATTAGAGCTGGTGGCATACCATACTCTTCTAAATCTACTATTTTTGCACCTCTAGATTCTTTTAGAAGATTTTTTTCTTCTAAGTCTTTTATTACTGAATCCATTTTGTCTGTATAGAAACTTTCTCCAGCAAAAGAATCAAATTCTATATCCATTAATTTATAAACTCTATCAAATTCTTTTAAACTTTCTTCTCTAAACCAAGTCCATAATGCCTTAGCTTCTTCGTCTCCACTTTCTAACTTAACAAACCATGCTCTAGCTTCTTCTTCTAATTCAGGTTGTTCTTTAGCTACATCATGGAATTTTATGTATAATGCTAATAATTCTTTTATAGGATTTTTTTCTACAGTTTCTTTATCTCCCCATTTTTTGAAAGCAACTATTAATTTACCAAATTGTGTTCCATAGTCACCTAAATGGTTTATTCTTATAGTATTATATCCTTGAGATGCATATAATTTATATATTGCATTACCTATAACAGTCGTTCTTATATGTCCTATATGGAATGGTTTTGCTATATTAGGAGATGAAAATTCTACTATTATATTTTTACCTTCTCCTATATTACTTTTTCCATAATCATCTTTTTGAGTTAATACATTGTTTATAACAGTTTTTGCAAGTTGAGATTTATTAACGAAGAAATTAACATATCCACCCATTGGTGCTACTTTAGATATATCTCCTTCTGCCTCTATACTTTCTGCTATATCTTGTGCTATTAAGTTAGGCGCTTTTCTAAAAACTTTTGCTAACTTAAAGCAAGGAAATGCATAATCTCCCATATCTTTATTTGGAGGTATTTCTATAAGTTGAAATATCTCATCATAAGACAAATCTTCTATTTTACTTTTAAGACAAGTTGCTACTGATGCCTTGAAATCTTGCATGTTTTTCTCCTCTCTTGTTTCATTTATTTTATATAAATCAAATCTTTGTATTATTTACATAATATATATTTCATATTACTTAATATTTATTATTTTATGTTAAATCAAATCAAGACTTTTTTCAAGTTATTTAATCTATACATAAAAATCATATTGTATAATAAATATTTTCAATATATATCTATTTATTTATTATTGTCTAAATTTTCATTTATTATTTCAATATTTTCTCTATTAAATATGGCAGCTGTAACCCCCATACCATTTACTTTATTTCCGCTAAAAGTTCCATCATATATGAGAATTCCTCCACAAGAAGGACTTCCTTCTTTTAAAATCGCCTTAGTTGCATTATATTCTTTTGCAATTTTTAAAGCTTCTTCGGCTCCTTTTATGAAATTTTCGGTTACATCAACACCTTTATTTGATAAAACCTTTGTTTTTTTATCTAATACATCATGTCCATCTAATAAATTTTCTCCAACTATTATTTCAGATGGATCTCTAGGAGTTGATAATCCCCCTAATTGCTCTGGACATACTGTTATATATTCTTTATCTTCTAAAAATTTTATTACTTTTTCTGATTTATTATTTCCACCACTGTATTTGCAGTTTTTTCCTAATAAACAAGCTGATACTACTATCATATCTTTCACCTTTTTATTTTAAAGTTACTATAGTAACACCTGCGCCACCTTCACCGTATTCTCCTGGTCGTTTTGACTTAACATGTTTATTTTTCTTTAAAATATCTTGAAGTCCTTTTTTAAGAACACCAGTCCCTATACCATGAATTATTGTTACTGTTTCAAGACCAGCAACACAAGCATCATCTAAGTATTTATCCATTTCGATTATTGCTTCTTCTAAATTTAATCCTCTTAAATCAACTTCACCTTTTACTCTTCCTGATTTTTCACTAATTATCTTACGAGTTGTCTTAGTAACTGTTGATTTTTTATCTTTTTCTATTTGTTTTAATGATTTAAATGGTAAAGTCATCTTCATTATACCTATTTGTACTAAAGCTTCTTTTTTCTTTTTATCTACTGAAACTACTGTACCATCTTGATTTAATGTTACTACTTTTACATCATCTCCAGGTTTTAAATCTTTTATTTCTTTTGAAGATACTTTTGGAACTATCATACTTTTTACTGAAGGTTGAAGATTTCCCATTGAATCTGATAATTCTTTTTTAAGAGCTTCTATTTTTTTATGTTTTTCTTTAGAGGCTCTTTCCATTTCCATCTTTCTAAGCTCTTTTAAAATTTCTTCTGATTGTTCCTTTGCTTGTCTAGTTATACTGAAGGCTTCTGATTTTGCTTTACTAATAATTTTTTCTCTTTGAGCCATTACTCTTTCAAGTTTACCTTCGTATTCAGCCTTAATTTCTTCTATTTCTCTTTTTAATTTTTCTGCTTCTGCTCTATCTTCTTCTGCTTGTAATCTATTTTTTTCTACATTTTGTAGTACATCTTCTAACTCTATATTATCTGTATTTATAAATTCTTTTGCTCTATTTATTACGTAATCACTTAAGCCCAATTTTTTAGATATTTCAAAGGCATTTGATTTACCTGGAACACCTATTAATAATCTATATGTTGGACTTAAAGTATCTACATCAAATTCAACAGCTGCATTTTCTACACCTTTTTTAGTAAGAGCATAGTTTTTAAGTTCACTATAATGAGTTGTAGCTATGCATTTTGCTCCGGCCATATTTACATCTTCTAATATTGCTATAGCAAGAGCCGCACCTTCTACAGGGTCTGTTCCAGCACCTAATTCATCAAATATTACTAATGAATCTGAAGTAACTTCATTTAATATAGATACTGTATTAGTCATATGTGATGAAAATGTAGATAAACTTTGTTCTATACTTTGTTCATCGCCTATATCTGCAAATATATTATCATATACACACATACTAGTTCCAAAGTCAGCTGGAATATGTAAACCACTTTGAGTCATAAGTGCAAATAAACCTACAGTTTTTATTGTTACAGTTTTACCACCTGTATTTGGTCCTGTAATAACTAATGTATCAAAGTCTTTTCCCAAATAAATGGTATTTGGTACAACATCTCTTTTGTCTATCATTGGATGTCTACCATTTTTTATGTTGAAGAATTTTTCTTTATTTAAAACAGGCTCTATTCCTCTCATTTCTACAGATAATTTTCCCTTTGCAAATGCAAAGTCTAATTTTGCTAATATGGTTTGGTTAGAAATAAGTTCTCCTGATATTTCACCTATCATAGATGATAATTCAGCTAAAATTCTTTCTATTTCTTCTTGCTCATCAAGTTTTAGTTTTCTAAGTTCATTGTTCATTTCAACAATACTCATAGGCTCTATAAATAATGTAGCTCCTGAAGATGATTGGTCATGAACTATACCTGATACTACTGATCTATATTCTGCCTTTACTGGTATAACAAATCTATCTCCTCTTACAGATATTATGTTATCTTGTAAATATTTTTGGTATGTAGTTGAACTTATAATAGAATTTAACTTTGATCTTATAGATTGGTTCTTTTGAACTATTCTTCTTCTTATCGTTCTAAGTGTTGTAGATGCATTATCTGAAACCTCTGATTCTCCTACAATAGATGTGTATATTCTATCTTCTACATCTCTATATGTATATAAAGCATTTGTAAGACCTTGAATTATAGGATAATTAAAATCCTCTTCCTCTGAAGATTCTAAACTTCTTTTTAAGCTACGAGCTACTCTCAAACAATCTGCTACTCTAAGTAAGCCACCTGGGTCTAATGTAGCTCCAATTTGTGCTCTTTTTACTTTATCCTCTATGTCATATATTCCCTCCATACTTACAAGACCTCTTTTAATAAGTATGGATTGTGCTTCACTTGTTTCAAGTAAAGCATTTTGTACTTTTTCAAAATCATTACTTGGTTTTAAATTTTCTATATATTTAAGTCCTAAAGAAGATGACGCTTTTGTTTTTAACATATCTATTATTTTGTTAAACTCTAATACTCTAATTGATTTTTCGTTCATCGTTCCTCCTAATTTTTACCATAATCCTATCTTTACTATTATTATTGATAATTTTTTCGGTATTATTCCTTTTTATATTGTTTAATCTAAATTTATCTAAAATAAACTTAGGATAAGTATAAATAAGACTTATTATATTATACATAATCTAAGTTTATTGTGGCTAAATTTTTTGCATTTATTTAAATTATTTATTGCCATTTCATTTACACCATAATATAAATTTTGTAATAAATAATATTAACTTTAAATAGTTAGTCTAAAATTACTGTATGTTATTATAACACTCGAAATATCAATCTTTCAATTTTTAGAATTTTTTTAATTTATTTTTAAAATAAAATTAAAATTTTGGTAATTTTTCATTTTATTTTTTGTTTTTTTATATTATACTAATAAATGGTAAGTTTAAAAAATATAAATAAGGAGTTAATTTTAAATGGAAAATATACTACAAGGTTTAGAACCACAATCAGTTTTAAATTATTTTGAAAAAATATCTCAAATACCTAGAGGTTCTGGTAATGAAAAAGCAATAAGTGATTACTTATGTAAATTTGCAGAAGAATTAAATTTACAATATATACAAGATGAACATTTAAATGTAATAATCAAAAAACCAGCTACTCCAGGTTATGAAAACTGTCCAGGAGTAATAATCCAAGGACACATGGATATGGTTTGCGAAAAAAATAAAGATTCAAACCATGATTTCTTAGTAGACCCTATAGAAATAAAAGTTGTAGATGATATGATCTATGCAAACGGTACTACTTTAGGTGCTGACAACGGTATAGCTGTTGCTTACGGTATGGCTATATTAGCATCTGATACAATTAAACATCCAGAATTAGAAATACTTATAACTTCTGATGAAGAAATGGGTATGACAGGAGCTATGAACTTAGATGCTAGCCTTTTAAAAGGAAAATACATGTTAAACATAGACTCTGAAGAAGAAGGATGCATATTAGTAGGTTGCGCTGGAGGTAACAGAAACTGTGTAACTTTACCACTTGAATTCACTACTTCTGACAAACAAGGAATGTCAATAGAAATAAGAGGTCTTTTAGGTGGACACTCAGGAATGGAAATAGACAAAAACCATGGAAACTCTAATAAATTAATGGGTAGAGTATTAGACTTATTAACTATTGATTATGATTTAGTAAGTGTAAATGGTGGTCTTAAAACAAATGCTATACCTCGTGAATGTGATGCTGTTATAGCTGTAGATGCTAAAGACGTAGCTACATTAAAAGAAGAAATAGCTAAAATAGATGCTATGTTTAAAAACGAATTCAGAGTTGCAGACCCAGATGTAAGAATTGACTTAAACGAAGCTTCTTTCGAAAAAGTTTTAACTACTGAATGCAAAAACAAAGTAGTTCAATTATTAAACTTATTACCATCTGGAATCCAAACTATGTGTGCAGATATACCAGGTCTTGTAGAAAGTTCTTTAAACTTAGGTGTTGTAACAACTAAAGAAGATGTTATAACTTTTGAAGCAACTACAAGAAGTTCTGTTGACACTAGAAAAGATGCTATAAACAACACTGTAAGATTAGCTGCTGAAGCTTTCGGAGCTAAATACGAAGATACTGATCACTATCCATCTTGGGAAAGAGCAGTAGACTCTAAATTAGAAGCAATCAGTATAGAAACTTACAAAAAATTAACTGGAAATGATCCTAAAATATTAACAATACATGCTGGACTTGAATGTGGATTATTCCTTAAAAAAATGGCTGGATGCGAAGCTATATCAATAGGACCTAACACTTACGATGTTCATACTCCAAACGAACATGTAAGTATATCTTCTGTAAAAAATGTTTGGGACTATGTAATAGCTTGGTTAGAAGGTATGAATCAATACTAAGATTAAAATTAATTTAATTTAGATAAAGACGAAGTAAAATTTACTTCGTCTTTTTATTTTTTCAAGAAAATCATATCATTGTAATCCTTAAACAAAAATTTTTTATTTATAAATAATTTCATACTTTTCAAAAATTTGCCTTTAAATTTATTTTCTTCTTCAAAAAATAAATTTATTTTTATTTTTAGCACTCAATACTTGACAGTGCTAATAAAAAGACTATAATAAAAATCAAGGGATTTAAATTTTAGGAGGTTAGACTTATGACTTTAAAAAAAGGAAGTATCTCAATAGATACTGAAAATATTTTTCCAATTATAAAAAAATGGTTATATTCAGACAAGGATATATTTATCAGAGAATTAATAAGTAATGGTTGTGATGCTGTAAATAAACACAAAAGATTAATATCTTTAGGTGAAGCTACAAAAGACGATAAACCATATAAAATAACTGTATCAGTTAGCAAAAAAAATAAAACTCTATCATTTAATGATAATGGTATAGGTATGACTGCAGATGAAATAGATAAATACATAAACCAAGTTGCCTTCTCTGGAGCAGAAGACTTTTTCAATAAATACAAAGATAAAATGGAAGAATCAAATGATATAATAGGTCACTTCGGTTTAGGATTTTATTCAGCATTTATGGTTTCATCTAATGTGGAAATCGACACTCTTTCATATTCAGAAGGAGCAACTCCTATAAAATGGCAATCAGAAGATGGAATGCAATTTGAAATAACAGAAAATGGAACTAGAACAGAAAGAGGAACTACAATAACTCTTACTTTAGCTGAAGACAGTGAAGAATTCTTAGATGAATATAATTTAAGAAGCATAATTAAAAAATACTGCTCTTTCCTACCTGTAGAAATATATGTAGAAAATACAGATAAATTAGAAGAAGAGGCTATAAAAAAAGCTGAGGAAGAAGGAACTACTGTTGAAGAAAAAGAAGAAATAAAACCTTCTCCATTAAATAATCCAAATCCATTATGGTTAAAATCACCTAAAGATTGTACTGATGAAGAATATATAAAATTCTATCAACAAGTATTTAATGTATTTGATGAACCACTATTTTGGATTCATTTAAATGTTGATTATCCATTTAACTTAAAAGGAATTTTATACTTCCCTAAACTAAAAAATGAATTTGAATTAGTTGAAGGTAAAGTTAAATTATACAACAACCAAGTGTTCGTAGCAGACAATATAAAAGAAGTAATACCTGAATTTTTATTATTATTAAAAGGTGTTATAGACTGCCCAGATTTACCACTTAATGTATCAAGAAGTTTCTTACAAAACGACAAAGATGTAAGTAAAATCTCTAAACACATAGTTAAGAAAGTAGCAGATAAATTAAAATCTCTTTGCAAAAATGAAAGAGAAACTTATGAAGGATTTTGGGATGATATACAAGTATTTATAAAATATGGTTGCTTAAAAGACGAAGGTTTCTACGACAAAATAAAAGACTACATCCTATATAAAGATCTTGACGGAAAATACATGACATTAAAAGATTACTTAGAATCTGTAAAAGAAAAACACGAAAATAAAGTATTCTATGTTGTAAATAAAGAACAACAGTCTCAATACATAAAATTATTTAGAGAATATGACTTAAATGCAGTTATATTAGATGGTGTTATAGATAATAATTTCATTACTTTCCTAGAATACAAAGAAATGGGAGTTAGATTTAACAGAATAGACTCTGACTTATCAGATGTTCTAAAAAATAAAGACAATGAAGTTGATGAAAAAACAAATGAAGATATAACTAACTTCTTCAAAGACATAATAGGAGATAGAGTTGAAAAATATATTGTTGAAAGCCTTAAAAAAGAAGATACTCCAGCAGTTATATTAATCTCAGAAGAATCAAGAAGAATGTTAGAAATGCAAAAAAGATTTGCAGGCCTTGATTATGGATTAGATCTAAAAGAAGAAAAAACACTAGTTATAAATGATAATAACCCTCTAGTTAAAAAAGTGTTATCACTTAAAGACGATGAAAGCAAAAAAGATGATGTAAATATAATTTGTAATCAAATAGTAGACCTAGCATTACTTGCAAACAAAGAGTTAACTTCAGATGAATTAGACTTATTCATAAAAAGAAGTAATGAATTAATGAATAGAGTTATATCATTATAAAAATTTATCTATTAAGATATATAATAAAAAAACAGGGCTTATAACCCTGTTTTTTTATTATATATTAAGTTTAAATAGTATTTTTATACTAATATTATTTATTTAAAGATTTTCTCCAGTTATCAGCATAAGAATCTAAAATTCCCTTTAATACTACCCCTATTTCAGAATAAGCTTTATCATAAAGATTTGCAAGTGATATTCTAATAGACCATTCAGGACCTGCAAATCCACCTCCTCCTAGAAGAACAATAGAAGATTTTTGAGCTAAGTCAAATAAAATATCAACAGGCTCGTAATTTTCTTTTAAATATTCTACAAAATCTTCTCCATAAACTTTTTTAGATAATCTAAGTATGTCTATTTGAGTGTAATAAGCTGCATCATTTTCATCTGCTTTCATCTCTATACCAAGAGAATCAAATAATAACTTTTTACGAGTTCTACAAATATTTATAGTTTTATTTTTGTATTTGTCTTCTTTATCTATAAGAGTAAATGCAGAGAAAAATGCCATTTGCACCTGTTGTGGTGTAGAAAGACCTGCTGTATGATTTAATGAAACTTGTCTACTATCCGCAACTATTCTGTCTATAAAAGGAACAGATTCTGGATTTGGACTAAGTTCTGCATATCTTCTTATAGTTCTCTTTCTTATAGAATAAGGTAATTCTTTTATTAATTTATCAAAAACATTATTTTCATGTAAAGCTATAGTTCCAAGTCTCCATCCTGTAACACCAAAATATTTAGAATAAGAATAAGTTCCTATTGTATTATATGGTAAATCTGCCATTAAAGATCTAAATCCAGGTACAAAAGTACCATAAACATCATCAGAAATTATCATTAAATTCGGATTTTTAGTTTTTACTATATCTACAATTTTTGAAATAGATTCTTGTGATATAGAAACTGATGGTGGATTACTAGGATTTACAACAAATAGAGCTTTTATATCAGGATTTCCTAATTTCTCTAATTCTTTATCGCTGCATTGCCAAGTGTGTTGATCATTTTCATCTATTCCATCTGCATTTATATAAACTACTTCTAGCTCATATCTTGGAAGATGTGGAATTTCTAAATAAGGAGTAAATACCGGAGTCATAATAGCAATTTTATCTCCCTTTAGAAGTAAGTTATTTGCTATTAATGAGTCAAATATATAACACATTGCAGCTGTTGCACCCTCAACTGCAAATACATCGAAGTCTCCTCCCTTTTGCTCATCATATTTCATTTCTCTTTTTAAGTATTCTTTTACTATTTTTTCTATATGAACTAACATTCTATCAGGGAAAGGATAGTTATCTCCTATAATAGCATCAGTTAATTCATGAAGAAATTCATCTTCATTGAAGTTTAATTCTTCTATTCCATAGTTTATTATTGCTTTTAAAGTATCTATTCCTGGCATAGATTTATTTTCTTCTATATAATTGCAAAATCTCTTATATATACCTGTTTTTTTAGGCATACCAGTTAAATCACCATTGTCCCAAGAATATCTACTTTCTGTTATCGCAAATTGCCCAAAAGTAAAAAATGCCTCTCTAGGAGTTGCTGCTATCCAGTTTGGATTTCCACGTCCTGCATCAAGTAAAGTACGAGTACTTTTTCTATTTGATATAGTAGCTAACTCTATTAATTTATTTTTAAATTCAAAAGGACTTATTTTTCCATAGATATTTTCTAATTCAAGTCTACTTATATTTATATTTTTCATAAAAAATTTCCCCCTAATGATTATCCTCTATTGTTAAAAATATGTATTTTTAAAACTGTTAAATTATATTTTTATTCAATATATAACATAAAAAAATACTTTTATAAAATAAAAGTATTTTTGCCTATACAAATATATCATATAAAGTATTTTAAGTAAAGTATTTTATTTAATAAAGTAATAAAATATTATTAACTTTATTAAATAATTTTTTATACATTTTTATTTTATTAATTAAACAACATTATTTTTAAATAACCAATCTGAATAACTTAATTAATTAGTATGAACATATACTAAACAAAAAATAAAAGAGAGTCTAAATAAATTTAGATTAAACTCTCTTTTTAATTCTATAATCTATGTATTAATTTCAATATATAAATATAATAAAAACACTTTAATATAGTTTTATGCTTTTTAGAAAAATTCTATTTTTTATCTTTTACAGGTACAAATTTAGCCCTATTCATAAGTGGATGTTGAAGTTTTATTTTTAATTATTCAACACCTTTATAAAGATGTCCTAATATTGTATTCATATTATCAAATATTTCTTGATCCTCTATTTCAACCGCAAAATTATTATTTACTGTATTTATAAATGCCTTTGTTATTTTTGATATTAACTCTGGACTTTCGTAAGTAAAATCTAATCTAAATATATTTATTCCTGCATCTGAAATTTCTTCTAAATTTTCTATTAGACAATTTGGACTTGAGTTATATATTGTACTTCTGCAAAATAAATCTTGAGCTACTCTATATTCTTCGCCTTTAAAATCTCTAAGTACATATTTACTTTCTTTGCAAGTTACACATCTCTTGTCTTTTTTACAGTTTCTAGCTATAACTCCCATTGGACAGTATTCACTTATCATCATTGGAACATATCCATAAACTACAGTTTCAATTTCTACATCTGTATATTTTATAGTTTCTCTTATTTCATGTATATTTAATTCTTGTGAAATACATACAGTTTTTGCGCCTTCTTTTTTATAGTGATTTATTGTTTCACTGTTAAATGGATTTAAATAATAATCCACATCAAAAGATACATTATCACTATTTTCTTTGTAATATTTAACTTGACCTAATGCTGAAATTTGAACATTTTTTTTGCAATATTCATTTGATTTTTCTAATCTTTTATATTCTTTATTTCTAACTATTCTAGGTGCACTATATATTAATTTTTTATCGTTTGCAGAAGCCATTATCATAGCTTGTTCTAAAGTATTTATATCTTCATAATAAATCATATCTATATCTAAATTTATTATTGATTTTAAAGCTTCTATATTGTTTAACTTTACTCTTATCTTTGACTTAGATTCTGTGTTTTTAATATATTTTTTAGGTGAATATTTGATATCACTATTTTTGTATGCTCTATCTTTTATAGGAATCCTAGCTTCGTCTAATAATTCAATAGCCTCTCTACGCATTTGATTTATTAAACTGATTGGCATACTTACACCTTCATCTAAATTTATTTTTAAATTATCAAGCTCATAAGGTGTATTCCCCAATTTCTTAATTTGAGTTTCTATTTTTTCTTGACCTAAAGCAACTTTTAATGCTTTTTCTACTAATTTATCACCTTTAACAGATACTTCATTATTATTTTTATCAATTAATTTAAGTTCTGGATATTCTCCTAATTTAACTGTAATTTCTGCATCTATTAAACTCTTTGCAAATTCTTTATCTTGAGTATAAGTTTTTTGAGCTCTATCTATTAAATTAGTATCGGATGTTTTGAAAACTGGTTGATTCTTTCTAGCTTCTCCTATAAAGTCAAGCTCTATAGTTTCACCTTTATATCCAATTTGAGCAATTTCTTTTCCTTTTATAATTCTTCCGATAGTTCCTCCACCAAGGTTAATTCCATCACCTTTTTTAAGAGTTCCTTCTAGTTTTATTTTTAATCTTTTTGCTTTTTTATTATAATCAATTACTTTTCCTACATAAAGACCTTGGTTATTTGGAACATTACTGTTCATAACATCTTCGCCAACCTCACCTAATATAAGACCTTTTGTAAATTTTCTATTGAATATAGTGTATAAATCTTCCATTGTTTCTGTGGATATATTTACCTTTTTAGTAGCTTGATATTTATCAATAGCATTTCTATAACTGTTGATAACTGTGGCTACATACTCTGGTTTCTTCATTCTACCCTCGATTTTTAGAGATAAAACGCCACTTTCGATTATTTTATCCACATCTTCAATTGTATTTAAATCTCTTGTACTTAAAAGATAATCTCCGTTACTGTGAATTTCTTCACCTGTAGATATATCTATCATTGTATATTTTTGTCTGCAAGGTTGTGCACATCTTCCTCTATTTCCAGAGCGATTTCCTATCATACTACTCATTAAACATCCGCCTGAATAACAAACACATAATGCTCCATGAACAAAAACTTCTATATCTACATTTGTATTGTCACAGATATATTTGATTTCTTCCACAGTTAATTCTCTCGCTAAAACTACTCTTTTAAATCCAATACTTTCTAGATACTTAACATCTTCTAATGAATGAGCTACCATTTGAGTACTTGCATGTAATTCAAAATCTGGTAGTAGTTTGTGTATTAACATAGCTACTCCTATATCCTGCAATATTAAAGCATCTATATCTATATCATATAAAAATTTTATATATTCTACAAAGTCTTCTATTTCATTTTGTTTAATTAGTGTATTAGTAGTTACAAATACTTTTGTACCTCTTATATGAGCATATTTAACAGCTTCTATAAGTTCTTCTCTATCAAAATTATTTGCTGATGCCCTTGCACTGAAATCTTTTCCTCCTAGATATACAGCATCTGCTCCATTTTGAACAGCAGCTTTTAATGAATCAAAAGAACCTACAGGTGCTAATAATTCTATATTTTTCATAATTATTATCTCCTATTTATACTTTTACTTAGTCCGTTTTTATATATTCTATCAACTCATAATACAATACTCTTTCATAAAACTCAAGTAGATAAATCCATAAAAAAAGACGAACCTTAAAAAGTTCGTCTTTTTAATATCATAAAAATATAGTTATTCTGCTGTAACAATTCCATTTTCATTTTGGTCTGACTTTAACTTATCTTCTAACTCAGTTATTGCTAACTGTAAATTAAAAGATTTATTTTGCCATTCTGAAGAAAGTTGTTCTGCAGTTTCAGCCCTTTTAGTCATATCATCTAACTTAACTTTTAGGCTTTCTATTTCTTCTTTATAAGTTTCAATTTCAGATTTACTACCTTCTGTAACATTACTCAAATTGTCTATTTTAGCTTGTTGGTCAGAAATTATACCATTTAATCTTTCTATTTCAAATTTACTCTCTACAATTTCTGCTTCTTTGGCCTTAATAGAATCTAAAAGCTCATTTATTTTTTCTTCCATTTCTTCACTTGGTTTTCCCAATTGTAATTTAAGCTCTTCAATTTCTTTTATAAAAGCCTCATTTTCACTTGAACATTCAAATAATAAATCTGCTAGATTCAATGACGTCAATATAGATACTTGCAAAGAACTCAAATTAGGAGCATTACTTTTTAGTTTGTCCATTTCTTGATTTACATAATTTGCCACTCTAAGTATCTCTTTATCTGTTTTATCTCCGACCATAGTATAATTTGATCCTTGAATTGTCACTGTTACTTTATTCATCAACTAATTCCCCCTACCAAAGATGAGTTAGTTTGTTCTTAATTTAGCGTCTAGTTTAGTCTCTAACTCACTTAAAATTTTATCATGAACTTTAGCTACATCTTCATCTGTAAGAGTCTTATCTTTACTTCTGTAAGTTATAGAATATGCAATTGATTTATATCCTTCAGCTATTTGAGAACCTGTGTAAACATCAAATAATTTATAGCTTTCAACTATATCTTCTCCATTAGCAGCTATTATTTCTTCTATTTGACTTACAAATATGTCTTTTTTAACTAATAAAGCTATATCTCTTGAAGTTGATGGATATTTTGGTAATTGTTTGTATACTATAGTTCTATCTGAATTGTTGTATACTAAATCTAAATCTATTTCTCCAAGATAAACTCTATGTCCTAAGTTATAATTTTCTATAACTTCTGGATGTGCTTCACCAAATGTTCCTATATATTGTCCTTTATACATTATTGTAGCACATCTTCCTGGATGGAATGTAGAATTATTCTTATCTACAACAATTTGATATCCTTCAAATCCTATTGATTTAAATATTGTTTCTATAGCTCCTTTTAATACGAAGAAATCTACATCTTTACCATACATACCTATACATAAATGGTTGTTTTCTATTGGAAGACCTTCTTGTGGAGTAAATGTATGACCACATTCAAATACTAAAGCTTGTTCTACTTTTCTAGATGAATTAGTATATAATACATCTAATGTAGATGGCATCATAGTTGTTCTCATTATAGAAGTATCTTCTCCTAATGGATTTAATAATTTTATATAATTTCTTTTTGCACTATCTAATGGTAGTTTTATTTTATCTAATGATTTAGGACTTACGAAAGAGTAAGTTAATATTTCATATAATCCTATACTTGTTGCTGTATCTTTTATTTTATCTATAAATTTTTGTCTGTCAGTTTTTACACCAGCAGTTACATTTCCTTCTAATTGTTCTGAAGGTATTTTTTCAAATCCGTAGATTCTAGCTATTTCTTCATAAACATCAGCTTCTTGTTCCATATCAAGTCTGAAATCTGGAACTTCTATTTCTATTTCTTCTGCTGATTTTAAGTTGCATTTGAATTCTAAGTCTTCTAATATTTTAACAAATTCATCTAAAGTTATAGGAGCTCCTATATTTTTGATTATTCTAGATGGATTTACATTTAGAACTACTTTTTCTGGTTTAGTTGGGTAGTCTTCAGCTATTCCTTTAAGAACACGTCCACATCCTAACATTTCAACTAATTGACAAGCTCTTTCAACACCAGTTCTTGAAGTTTCTGTAGCAACACCTTTTTCATATCTTCCTGATGCTTCTGTTCTAAGACCTAATACTTTAGAAGTTCTTCTTGTATTTTCAGCGTTGAATGCTGCACCTTCGAATAATACTGCTGTAGTTTCATCAGTTATTTCAGAGTTTAAACCACCCATTACACCAGCTAAAGCTAGAGATTTTTCTCCATCAGTTATAACTAGCATTTTGTCATCTAATGTTCTTTCTACATTATCTAGTGTAGTGAATTTTTCTCCATTTTCTGCAGTTCTTACTACTATTTTACCCGTTTTAACTTGGTTTAAGTCGAACGCATGTAATGGTTGACCATATTCAAGCATTACGAAGTTTGTTATATCAACTATGTTGTTTATTGGTCTTACACCAGCTTCTATTAATCTTCTTTGCATCCAGTATGGAGATGGTTGTATTTTAACATCTTTAACTATTCTAGCTCCATATCTCATACATAAGTCTGGATTTTCTACTTTAACATCGAAGTCTATTTCTTCATCACATTCTTTTACTTGTATTTCTGGATATTTTATTTTTTTGCCTATAGTTACAGCTGCTTCTCTAGCTATACCTATCATAGATCTACAGTCTGGTCTATTAGCAGTTAACTCGAAATCTATAACGGCATCATTTAATCCTAATGCTTCTTTTATATCTTTTCCTAAATCCATACCTTCAAAATCATTTAGTAGATATATACCATTTTTGCTTTCGTCTGCTACATAGAATTCATCTATTCCTAATTCTTTAGCAGAACACATCATACCTTGTGATAATACTCCTCTTAATTCAGAAGTTTTTATTTCAACACCACCTGGTAATTTAGAATTATCTAGTGCAACTGGTATTATATCTCCTTCATGTACATTTGGTGCTCCTGTACATATTTGAACTGTTTTTCCGTCTCCAATGTCAATTTGGCAAACTACTAATTTGTCAGCATTTGGATGTTGTTTTAATTCTACTATTTTACCAACTACTACATTTTCAATTCCTTCTCCAAAGAATTCTACAGTTTCAGTTTTTGTTCCTGTCATTGTCATCATGTCAGCAAACTCAACTGTGTCTATATCTATATCAACGTAATCTTTAAGCCATTTTACAGGTACTAACATATTTATATATTCCTCCTACTTTATTAAGTCTTTAAATTGTTCCGTTTATTAAATTCAATTTTTATAAATTTATAATTTAATTAAAATTGTTCTAAGAATCTTACATCATTTTCAACTAAAAGTCTTATATCATCTATTTCATATTTAAGCATTGCAAGTCTTTCAACACCCATACCGAAAGCAAATCCAGAATAAACTTCAGGATCTATACCACAGTTTCTAAGTACGTTTGGATGTACCATACCTGAACCAAGTATTTCTATCCAACCTTCACCTTTACACATTGAACATCCTTTACCACCACATTTGAAGCAAGTAACATCAACTTCTGCACTTGGTTCTGTGAATGGGAAGTTATGTGGTCTAAATTTAGTTTTAGTTTCTTCTCCGAATAGTTTTTTAACGAACATTTCAACAGTTCCTTTAAATTGAGCCATTGTTATATCTTTCCCAACAACTAATCCTTCTATTTGGTGGAACATTGGTGAATGTGTTGCATCTAATGAGTCATTTCTGAAACATCTACCTGGAGAAACTATTTTTATTGGTAATTCTTGACTTCTCATTGTTCTAACTTGAACTGGAGATGTTTGAGTTCTAAGTAATAATTCTTCATTGAAGTAGAATGTATCAGTCATATCTCTTGATGGATGGTCTTTTGGTGCATTTAATGCATCAAAGTTATTTTCTACTGTTTCAACTTCTGGACCTTCAACAACTGAGAAACCAAGTCCCATGAATATTTCTGAAACTTCATCTATCATTTGAGTTATTGGATGTTTTTTACCTACACTAAAAACTTTTCCTGGCATAGTTACATCTATAACTTCTGATTGTAATTTAGCTTCTTGTTCTATTTTCTTAAGAGCAGCTCTTTTTTCGTTTATTTGTGTTTCAATTAACTCTCTTACTTCGTTGGCAATTTTACCCATAACTGGTCTTTCTTCAGCAGATAATCTTCCCATACCTTTTAATAATTTAGTTAATTCACCTTTTTTACCTGAATATTTTACTTTTATGCTATCTAATTCATCCATAGCAGAAACAGCTTTTATTTCTGTTAAAGCAGCTTCTTTTAATTTAAGTAATTGTTCTTTCACTTTTATTTCACCCTTTCTACAATTTATAAAAATTCTAATTATTTTTCTAAATAAAAAAAGCCTTCATCCCAGCTAGGGACGAAAGCTATTATTTCGCGGTACCACCCTAGTAGTCTATAAATAATCTTAATTTATAAACCACTCGAAGAAATTTAACGCATTTCAAACGTCAAAACCTACTATTAATTCAGCCTTGATACTCCAGAGCGAACTTCTTTTAAACTATCTATTAATACTTCCAGCCTAGGTATTATTCTCTTTTATAGAATTATTTAAAATACTTTTCTCTTTCACAGTAATTTAGTATGTCGAATTTTGTATACAGTAATTATAGCATAAGTAAATTTAGCTTTCAATAAATTAAACTAAATATTTTTTTATTTCATACATAAGTATAGCTGCACTAATTGCTGCATTTAGAGATTCTGCATCTCCATAAATAGGTATTTTTATTAATTTATCTGATTCGGAAATTAGTTGTTCATTTATTCCATTTGCTTCATTTCCTATTACTAATGCGATTTTACCGTCGTATGTAGTTTGATGATAGTAATTATCTGTTTGTAAATAACTAGATACTATACTAAATCCTTGTTTTTTTAATACATCTACAGCCTCTTCTTGTGTAGTATTTATTATATTCATATTAAAAATAGAACCCATAGTAGATCTTATAACTTTAGGATTGTATATATCTACGCAACCTTTAAGTAATATAATAGCATCTACTCCTGCACTATCCGCAGTTCTTATAATAGTCCCCATATTACCAGGGTCTTGTATTCTATCTAGTATAAGTACAAATTTATCGTCATCATTTATATTATTTACCATATCTCTTTCTTTATACTTTAATACTCCTAAAATACCTTGTGTATTTTCTGTATCTACCATCTCTAAAAATAATTTATTTGTAGTTTTGTATATTTTTATATTTTTTTGCTCTAATTGATGTAATAATTCTTGATGATCCTTTTTATTTTCAAAATCTTCATTTATGAATACATATTCTAATTTTGCATCGCATTCTAAAGCTAATGTTAAAATTCTATATCCTTCTATTATAAATTTCTTTTCTTTATTTCTTCCTTTTGTTTTTAATAGTGATTTTGTGTATTTTATTTTATCATTATCCTTACTTTTTATTATATTAATCATATCTAATCTCCCTAATTAAATTTTATCCTTTAAAATAATTTCATTTATATTATTTATATTTCCTATAATAATTAAAATATTTTCTTCTTTCATACAATAATTTGGTGAAGGCATCACTTTCAAGCCACTTGATGTTTTTATAGCTAATACTGTAACATCATAGGCTGCTCTTAAATTTAATTCTATTATAGTTTTGCCTATCCATTTAGTAGGTGTTACAATTTCCATTATTGAATATTCTGGGTCTAGATTTATTTGATCTAATATATTATCTGAAACTAAGTTATAAGCAACTCTAATTCCCATATCTCTTTCTGGAAAAACTACTTTATCTGCTCCTACTTTATATAAAACCTTTGCTTCTAGTTCATCTTTTGCTTTACATACAACCTTTGAGACCCCAAGCTCTTTAGCCATAATTGTAGCCATTATAGATGCCTTTATATCCGAACTTATAGCAACTATTGCTACATCAAAATTGCCTAAACCTATACTTTTTAAATCATTTTCATCTGTCACATCTAATATTGCTGTATGTGTAACTTCATCCGCTATATTTTCAATTATATCTCTATTTTTATCTATAACCATTACTTCATTGCCAAGCTGACACATTTTTTTAGCTAATGCTGAACCAAATCGCCCACAACCGATAACTATATATTGTTTATCCTTGCCATTATTATTAAAAAAAATTTTTTTCATAAAATACCTCATATTTCTTTTATTTATATAAATTATCCTACAATTATTTTGCCATTTGCTCTTTTTATATTTTTATCTTTTTTGTTTAAGTTTATAGATAAAATAGCAGTAAATATAGTAAGAGATCCTACTCTTCCTAAAAACATCAATATCATTATTATAAATTTACCTACTATATTTAAATTAGAGCTTCCTCCTATACTAAGTCCTACTGTAGCATAGGCTGATATAACCTCAAAAGTGCTTTCTAGTAATGTAAATTGTGGATTAGTAATAGATAATAAAAATATGCCGAGCATTACTATAGAAATTGCTATAAAAAATATAACTATTGATTTTCTAATAGTATATTCGCTTATACTTCTTTCGTATATTTGTATTTCATCTTTACCATATAAAAAACCTTTGACAGTTAAAAATAAAACTGCTATTGTAGTAGTTTTGATTCCACCACCAGTAGATGCGGGAGAAGCTCCTATAAGCATTAACAACATCATAAAAAATATACTTGATTCCTTTACCATACTTAAATCTATACTATTAAAGCCTGCCGTTCTAAGTGTTGTAGATTGAAATATTGATGAAAGAATTTTTACTTTTAGGTTCATATTCTCAAGTGTATTTGGATTATTATATTCATTAAAAAATACAACAACTATTCCAAAAACAAGTAATATTACCGTAGAATAAATAACCATTTTAGAATGTACATTTAATTTAGAATATCTTCTTTTTTCTAAAATATCTAATATTACAGGATAACCAATTCCTCCAAGTATTATTAGCGCTGAAATCACTAATATAATTATACTATTATCATATAAAGAAGTAAGTGAAGAAAAATCACCACTTTCTTGACCCATTAAATCAAATCCTGCATTACAAAATGCAGATATTGAATGAAATAATCCATATAAAAATCCTTTTATAATTCCATACTTTGGAATAAATACTATTGATAACAAAATTGCACCTATAAATTCTATAACAAATACTACATATATTATTTGTTTGGTAAGTTTGACTATTCCCGATAAATCAATTTGGTTTAAAGATTCTTGTATAAGAAGTCTATTTCTTAAATTGATTTTCTTGCCTCTAATTAAAGGAATCATTGTGGCTATAGTCATAAATCCTAATCCTCCTATTTGAATCAAAGAAATAATTACTAATTTGCCAAATGTACTCCAATGCATAGATGTATCAAAGATTATTAAACCTGTAACACATACAGCTGAAGTAGCTGTAAACAATGAATCTATAAAATTAGTTTTTGTGTAATCACTACTACAAATAGGTAAAGATAATATAATCGCACCTAATAAAATTATTAACAAAAATCCAGCAGTTATTATTTGAACACGGCTCCACTTTCCAAGACTTTTAAATATATATCCGCCTTTAAATTTCACCTTCGTGTCTCCTCCTCGCTTATTGTTAAATTCAATCATATTATATGATAAATAGCTAAATCCAACAACCTTACAAATTTTCCCTTTACGAATTTTATTATCTGCAATTATTTTAATATAATACATATATATCAAAAATAAATCTATATTTTAAAATAAAAAAGCGAACTCTTTAGAGTTCGCTTGTTATATCTTTTTTATTAAAATTAAGCTAATTTAGCTTTAGCTACTTCAACTAATTGAGCAAATCCAGCTGGATCTTGTATAGCCATTTCAGATAACATTTTTCTGTTAACTTCAACACCTGCTAATTTTAATCCATTCATTAATCTTGAATAAGATATACCATTCATTCTAGCAGCTGCATTTATTCTTTGTATCCAAAGTTTTCTGAAGTCTCTTTTCTTTAATTTTCTTCCTATATATGCGTTGTTTAATGCTTTCATTACGAAAGTATTTGCTGGTCTATATAATTTGCTTCTTGATCCTCTGAATCCTTTTGCAAGTTTTAACACTTTTTTATGTTTTTTACGAGCGTTCATTGCGCCTTTAACTCTTGCCATGTTCATGACCTCCTTATGTTATTTAATATTTTTTTAGTTTGTATGTTTTTTCTAATCCGTTCTGATTAGTTCTTAGTATGGTAATAATTGAGCTATTCTCTTAGCATCTCCATCGCTAACTATAGCAGATTTTCTTAAGTTCATTTTAGTTTTTGGAGATTTTTTAGTTAATATATGACTTTTATAAGCTTTATTTCTTTTTAATTTTCCGCTTCCTGTTTTTCTAAGTCTTTTTGCTGCTCCTCTATGAGTTTTCATTTTTGGCATGATAACTTCCTCCTCTCAGTTAATCGTCAATAAAATCTATTTCTTGTTTATTTTTTTGGATCTATAATTACAACCATGTTATTCCCTTCAAAAGCAGGGGCTTTCACTGGTTCACCAAACTCTTTAACTATTTCTATGAATTTAAGCATTACTTCTTTACCAATATCTTTATGTCCTAATTCTCTACCTCTAAAACGAAGTTCTACTTTTACTTTGTCGCCTTTTTTAAGGAATTTGATAGCATTATTTGCTTTAGTATTTAAATCATTTGATTCAATACCTGGTCTTAATCTTATTTCCTTAATAGATATTGTCTTTTGTTTTTTCTTAGCTTCTTTTTCTTTTCTAGTTTGTTCATATTTGTACTTTCCATAGTCCATTATTTTACAAACTGGTGGTTTAGCGTTAGGAGAAATTTTAACTAAATCTAAGTTTTTTCCATTGGCTAATATTTGAGCTTCTCTGGCAGACATTATTCCAAGTTGTTCTCCAGTTTCAGAGATTATTCTTAGTTCTTTATCTCTTATTTGATCATTGATTGCTAATTCTTTGCTAATAGTAGGACACCTCCATTTTATTTTTATATAAAATAAAAAGCGAATGAACAAATCCATCCGCTATAAGTCATCAAAATTAAACCCACATATAATATATGGTTAAACTTATATTAACCTTACTAACCTTCGTCGTAAGGTGAGAATGAACTTCTTCTTGTTTTATGCTTTAACTTTCTTACCTCATATATTTTACTCTTTTTATTTAAATATGTCAACTAATTTTTTTATTTTTTTATTTCATACAACATATAATATGATATCTTTTTTATTAATGTTCATTTTTACTGAATTTTATATTTTTAGAATAATAAATATAAAGATGGATATACTTACTTTATGACATCTTAGTTTACATAGTTTATTTTTTTGCAAAATCATAATAAAACTTCTCATCATTGGAAAAAATAAAATAAATTAAAATTCTATTACCTGAGGTGTAAAATTATGAACTTACTTAACAATTTTTTCAAAAAACTTAATAACCCTGTTCCAGCCTTTGTACAAACAAAACTAGAAAAAGATTGTACAGATGAAGCATCCTTAGGCGCAAAACCTAAAACTACATTTAGAGATGTAGCTGGTCTCGATGAAATAAAAGAAGAATTATTTGAAGTTGTAGATTTTATGAAAAATCCAACCAAATATCAAAAAATGGGTGCAAAAATTCCCAAGGGTATTTTATTTTACGGCCCTCCTGGAACTGGTAAAACTTTATTGGCATCTGCTGTAGCTGGTGAGACTAATTCATCTTTTTTCAATGTTACTGGATCTGAATTCGTCGAAAAATATGTAGGCGTAGGTGCCAAAAGAGTCAGAACTTTATTTGAAAGAGCAAGAAAAGAAGCTCCAAGTATTATTTTTATAGATGAAATAGACGCTATAGGAGCTAAACGTCACTTAGAAAGCAATAACGAAAAGGACCAAACATTAAACCAACTATTAGTAGAAATGGACGGTTTTAATAAAGACTCCAATGTCATAATAATAGGAGCAACTAATAGACTTGACCTTCTAGACGATGCACTTTTAAGACCCGGACGATTTGATAGACATGTTCATATAAGTTCTCCAAATGTGCGTACTAGATACGAAATTTTAAAAGTTCATACTAACAACAAACCATTAGATAAATCTGTAGACTTAGATATATTAGCTAAAAAAACCCATGGATTTAATGGTGCACATTTAGCTAATATAGCTAATGAGGCTGCCATATTTGCAGTACGAGAACAAAGTGACTTTATAACATCTGAACATTTTGATAAAGCTCTTGAAAGAGTTATCGCAGGTGTGGAATCTAAAAGTTCTGTTTTAATTGAAAAAGAAAAGAAAATTGTATCTTATCATGAAGCGGGACATGCTCTTGTTAGCAACCTTTTAAACTTATGTAAAATACAAAAGATATCTATAATACCTAGAGGAGAGGCTTTAGGATATGTACTTCAACTTCCAGATGAAGATAGATACATATACACCAAAACAGAATTGATATCAAAAATGCAAATTTTACTAGCTGGTAAAGCTGCAGAAGAATTAATTTTTGACCATCAATCTACTGGCGCTAAAGATGACTTACAAAAGGTTACAGATATTGCAACTAATATGGTATGTGACTATGGTATGAGTCGATTAGGGCTTATAACAATCGATAAAAATACAAAATCATTTTTATCTAAAGATATTCAAAAGGAAATAAACTATATTGTAAACAGCTGCTACAACAACACATTAAATCTTCTAAAGGAAAACATTCACGACTTACATATAGTTTCCAACTTCTTATTTGAAAATGAAACTATGACTTGCGACGAATTAGAAGATTTAATTAGAAAAGAAGCAGCAAATTAATATATTTTTACTATAATTAAAACATCAAATTATATATAAAAAAAGATCCCATATACTATATGAGATCTTTTTTATTTGTTATTTTAAATCTATATTTTTTAAAATATACTAAACTTATCACAGTTTTATTTTTATTAGTTTTGAATTACATTAACTTTATCTTCAACTTCTTTGCATATCATAGCTACAAATTCATCTAATGCTAAGCTACCCATTTCACCTTTATCTCTAGATCTAACTGAAACAGCTTTTGCTTCAACTTCTTTTTCACCTACAACTAGCATGTAAGGAACTTTTTCTAATTGAGCTTCTCTTATTTTGAATCCTATTTTTTCTGCTCTGTCGTCTATTTCAACTCTTAAACCTTTAGCAAATAAAGCATCTTTAACTTCTTGAGCATAAGCATTGAATTTATCAGATATAGGAAGTATTTTAACTTGAGTTGGAGCTATCCAAACTGGGAATTTACCAGCATAATGTTCTATTAATATTCCTATAAATCTTTCTATACTACCTAATAAAACTCTGTGTATCATAACTGGTCTATGTTTTTCACCATCTTGACCTACATAAGTAGCATCAAATCTTTGTGGTAATTGCATATCTAATTGGATAGTACCACATTGCCATGTTCTTCCTAAGCAGTCTCTTAAGTGGAAGTCTATTTTTGGTCCATAGAATGCTCCATCACCTTCATTTATTTCATAAGGTAATCCTAAGAATTCTAGAGCATTTTTTAATCCATTTTCAGCTGTTTCCCATTCTTCATCAGTACCCATAGAATCTTCTGGTCTAGTAGATAATTCTATTGAATAATCAAATCCAAATACTTTGTAAACACTGTCTATAAGTCTTACAACACCGATTATTTCGTCTTTTATTTGTTCTGGTAACATGAATATATGCGCATCATCTTGAGTAAATGCTCTAACTCTCATAAGACCATGTAAAGCACCTGATAATTCATGTCTGTGAACTCTACCAAGTTCTGCAACTCTCATTGGGAAATCTCTATAAGAGTGTGGTTTGTGGTTATAGTAAATTAATCCACCTGGGCAGTTCATTGGTTTTATAGCGTAATCTTGTTCATCTATTTGTACAGTGTACATGTTTTCTTTGTAATGATACCAGTGTCCTGAAGTTTCCCATAAACTTCTATTTAATATTATTGGAGTTTCTATTTCAACATATCCAGCTTCTCTATGAACTTGTCTCCAGAATTCTAATAATGTATTTTTAAGATCCATACCTTTTGGCATAAATAATGGGAATCCTGGTCCTTCATCTGGTATTATAAATAATCCTAATTCTTTACCTAATTTTCTATGGTCTCTCTTCTTAGCTTCTTCCATTAAATGTAGATATTCTTCTAAATCTTTATTTTTTTCAAAAGAAATACCATAAATTCTTTGAAGCATTTTGTTCTTTTCATCTCCACGCCAATAAGCACCTGCAACACTTAATAATTTTATAGCTTTAACTTTTTTAGTTGATGGAAGATGTGGTCCTCTACATAAGTCAGTGAAATCACCTTGTTTGTAGAATGATATTACTTCACCTTCTGGTAATTCTTCTATTAATTCAACTTTGTATATTTCTCCATTATCTTTAGCCCATTTTAAAGCTTCTTCTTTTGGAAGTTCAAATCTTTCTAATTTTAAATCTTCTTTAGCTATTTTTTTCATTTCAGCTTCTATTTTAGCTAAATCATCTTCAGTTATTCTTTCTTCTAAATCTATATCATAATAGAATCCATTTTCTATACTTGGTCCTATAGCAAGTTTTACATCTGGATATAATCTTTTTAAAGCTTGAGCTAATATATGAGCTGATGTATGTCTAAATACATCTTTTCCTTCTTTATCTTCAAATTTAAATAAATTTAACTCACAGTCTTCACTTACTTCATAATCAAGACCTACTGTCTCACCATTAACTGAAGCTGCAACAACAGCTCTAGCTAAACCTTCACTAATTGATTTTGCAATATCTAATACTGATATATTGCCTTCAAATTCTTTTATTGAACCATCTTTTAATGTAACTTTAATCATTTTGTTCCTCCTGTATTTTATATCAAAATAAATTTAAGTTTGTAATTAATCCTTAAAATAAAAAAACTCGTCCCTAAAAAATTGGGACGAGTGTTATTTCGTGGTTCCACCCAAGTTGATTTATTTGTATAAATAAATCCTCTTGATGACTATAAGGTAGTCAACCGAACACTTTCACATCTAATGCTAATAAGTTCCGCTCCAAGGTAGTTTTCAACTTGATTATTTTATAAGGTTCACAGCCAAAGACCCTACTCTCTGTTAAAATAGATTCTAGCTTACTTTTCCTCTTCATAGCAAAATATAATAATTTTTATTATGACATAGATTATATCAGATAGTCAAAAATCATTCAAGCTTAATATTAAACAAAATTTTTATATAAAATATAAAATTTTTAAATATTTATTGTCTAGATATAATTTTTACATTTTCTTCAAATATAACTTTTACATTTTCTATTATTTCTTCAGAAATTTTATTTTTTAAATCATCTATTATTTCTATTCTCTTTGGACATAAAGTCAATAAGGCACTTATTAAAAAATCTTCATAATTTAAATCTTCTTTTATAATCATTTTTATTAGTTCTTCGTTACCGTTATTTTTTACTTCTACTCCAAATCTATCATAAAATTTAAAACTTCCATCTTTCATTATATGTATTATGAGTAAATCAAATTTACTCTCTTGAGATTCTATAAAATATTTTAATGTATTTACAAATTGATTTTTATCCCTTTTTATTAAATATTCCTCAAATGCAATATCACTTATAATCGATATATAGATCATAAAATCTCTCATTCTAAATCTAAAAAAACCATCTATATTAAAAGAATTCTCTGTATCAATCAATTCAAGCAATTTGTTATAAATAGTGTTTATTATAAATGGTTCTTTTTTGTCTAGTAAAAATTCAGCTTCTCTATATACCTTTTCTTTTTCATCATCACTCAATCTTTTGAAAGTTCTCCATATATATTCTTTTAAATTTTTGTTTTTTAATATTATTAAAACTAATTCTGTTATTTGATTTATTATTTCTTCTTTTGTGTCCTCATCTTCCATATCTACATCTACACTTAAAATTCTCAAATAATCATCACATACAATATATGTTTGCTTATTTTGATTAAAAAATAATTCAACTAAATCATCATGCTGGGATAAGTAATTTATATGTAAAGTCTTAATTGTCAATACTATCGTCCCTTTCTATTAAATTAGAGAATTCATCATATATAGTATTATGTCTATTTTTTATTTTTTAATTCATATATTTTGAGATAATTATCCACAATTTTAAATGAATATAATTTCCTATATGTTATAAAAAAAGTGTCTTAAAAATAATTTTTATTATTTAAAAAACACTTTTTAATATTCAAAATATGTAATTACTTTTTAAAAGTTACAATGCCTAAGACACCTGGTCCTGAATGTGCTCCTATACAAGAACCTATTTTAAAAGTTATTATCCTTTTAGGATTGTATTTTTCTTTTATAACTTCTTCTAATTTTTCTTTTTCTTTTTGATTGTTCATATATCCAATACATATAACTTCATCATTAAGATTATCTTTAATAATTTCATCAGTAAATTCAATTAATTTGCCGATTATATTTTTCTTACCTCTTACTTGTCCTAATTGAACTACTAATCCATCTTTAACTTCACATATAGGTTTTATATTTAAGATATTACCCATTAATGCCTTTGTTGAAGATATTCTTCCACCTTTTTGAAGGTGTGTTAATGAATCAACAGCAAATATTATGTTCATATTTTCTTTTAACTTATCTAATTGTAACATTGTATCTTCTATAGAAACGCCTTCTTCTATTAGTCTAGCCGCTGTTAATACTGTAATTCCTGCTCCAAAAGTTAAAGAGCTTGCGTCATATAAATATATATCCCCTTCTGTGTCATTTTTAGCCATTACTGCACTTTGATATGTTCCAGTAGCACTTGCTGATGATGCTATATAAAAAATAGTTCTTCCTTCAGCTACATACTTATCAAAGGCTTCTTTGAATTGACCATAAGTTATTTGAGAAGTTTTTGGATATATTTTCTTTTCTTCTAATATATTATAAAATTCATCTAAATCAATATCTATTCCATCTCTATATTCTTTATCATCTAATATTACTGTTAATGGTAAAACTTCTATATCGTATTTTTCAACTTGTTCTTCAGTCAAATCTGCCATACTATCGCAAATTATTTTTATCTTACCCATAGTTAAACTCCTTTTTTAAAATTTATTATCTCATACCTGGATACCCAATTTGTCTTAAAGCTTCATATACTACTATTGCTACAGAGTTTGATAAATTTAAAGATCTAGCTTTTTCTAAATCTAACATAGGTATTCTCATGCAAGTTTCTTTATTTGCATGTAATAAAGGTTCCGGTAATCCTTTTGTTTCTTTTCCAAATACTAAAAAACATCCATCTTCAAACTCCATATCTGAGTGTGCTTTATTAGTTTTTGTTGTTGAATAAAAGAACTTTGAATCTGGATATTTACTTTGTAATTCTTCAAAGCTATCATAATATTTTATATCTGAAATATCCCAATAATCTAATCCACATCTTTTTAAGTATTTATCCTTTAATGAAAATCCTAAAGGTCTTATTAAATGTAAAGTGGCACCTGTGTTTGCACAAGTTCTTATTATATTTCCAGTATTTTGAGGTATTTCAGGTTCTACTAATACAACATTTAACGCCATTTTTTTCTCCTTATTTTCCCTTATTTAATATTTTTATTTGTTAATATTTACATCAAATAATTATAAAATTATAAATCCAATTTATATTATACCAAAAAAACTATTATTTTAAAGTTTGATTTAGTTAATCTTCCGTTGCTTTAACTCCTTTTTTTATAATTTCATCACAAGGCGGATAATAACTAGTATTTATTAATTCTTTTTTTATAATCTTTTGATTTTCTTTGTATATGCGAAAAGTATTTACACTATATCCTAATCTTCCCTTTTGTTCAATTATTTTTAATCCATTTTTTAAATTGTAATCATTTTTACAAATTTGTTTATTTTTTAATACTTTAACGATTTTAGTTTCTATTTCGATATCTTTTTTATCTTCTATACTTCCATATATGCTTGATACAATTTTATTATTTAAAACTTGATTATATATTAGTATTGGAGTTTGGTTTTTATTTTCAAATATAAAATCTAAATAACCATCAGATACTGTTGCATCTCTTCCCTTTGTAATATACAAACTTGGAATAGAATGATTATTTACCTCGATTATATTCATATTAGAATATAAAGCAGCATTATAGATAGTCGTAGAAACCTGACATATTCCTCCACCTAATCCTTTGTCAGTTTTTCCGTTTTTTATAATTGGTGCTTCTTTTAAATTTTTTCTAATGTTTTTTAATGCATTATTGAAAGAAAAACGCTCATTTTGACCAATAATTAAATTACTTGTAGCTAATGCTGCAACTTCTATATTATTGACTCTATTTTTATTTGAACTATTAAAATAAGTCTCAAATGTTCCTAAAACAGTATCTATTTTTTTTAGCTCATCGTATTTATATTTTGGACTTAAAATTTCTATACATGCTTTAATATCACTTGAGTTTAAATTTTTTATATTGTAGATTATATCTCTTTTTAATTTTGACTTATCTAATTTTTTTCCATATGTTTCTTTTGTAATAGAAATTTCACCATCTACAATCTGTATAGTTGCATCAATTGGATTTACATATATATCTTTGTTACAATCTTCTATTAATTTATCTATATTTTTTATATTATATTTATAACTTAATGGTATAACTATTTTGTTTCCTTTACTTAAACTTACTTTAGTTTTTATATTAGAAATTACATCTCGATCCCTTCCTACATTATAAGCATCTTTTACTAAATCATCGATTTCATATTCTACTCCTAATATATTTTTATCTATTAGTATTTCTTTATTTTCATAACTTAATACAAAATATCTATTTTCATTAACATGATAAAGTAATTTTTCTTTCGCTTCCTCCATAGTAAGTCCTGATAATTCTATATTGTTTATATACACATTTTTATTAATTTTTTTATTTAAATCAAAAGCTAATACTATATTACTTTGAACCATTATAAAAATAATTACTAATATTGCTAAAGGTTTAAGTCTTTTCAAAACTTTCATCCCTTTCTTTATAAGCTAAATTTTACTGATTGCTTCTATAATAATCGCACTCTAATTTTATTGGACATACATCACATTCTGGTTTTCTAGCTTTACACATTCTTCTTCCATGAAATATAAAAACATGGTGTGAATGAGACCATCTTTTTTTAGGAATTGCTTCCATAAGTGCAAATTCTGTTTTTTCTGGAGTTGTAGTATTTACAATTCCTATTCTATTAGTAACTCTAAACACATGAGTATCTACAGCAATTGCATCTTGATTAAAAGCATTACTTAAAACTACATCAGCAGTTTTTCTACCTACCCCTGGTAATGTTGTAAGTTCCTTTAAAGTTTGAGGAACTTCTCCACCGAAATTTTCACAAATTAATTTGGAAGATTCTTTTATTTTTTTTGCCTTACTTTTATAAAGTCCACAGCTTCTGATTTCTTCCATAATTTCTTCTTCAGTCAAATTTGCAAATGCTTCTGGTGTATTGTATTTTTTAAATAATTCTGCAGTAACTTTATTAACTCTAACATCTGTACATTGTGCAGATAATATTGTAGCTATCAAAAGTTCAAATGGTGTTTCATAATTTAACTCACACTGAGCATCTGGATATGTTTCCTCTAATTTATCTAATATTTTATTTATATCTTTCATCTTATACACCCCCGTTTTTTGCTATAATATCATACTATTATAATGTTATTTCCTACTTTTTTATTTAATTATTTATAAATTTATTATTTATCAAATTTCTTAATATATTACACAACAACTTAAAATATAGTTATTTATATATTTCCTTCTTACCCAATTTTTAATTAAAAAATAAATATATTCATTAATTTTATAAAAAATTAATTTATACTGTTTGATTCCAATTTTATAAGTATAGTCTGATTTCAAATTAGTGTCAATAAATACAAAATTTAATTATACAAAAAACTGTTTAATATTTTGGTAAATATTAAACAGTTTTTTTATACCATTACTTTTTATATTCACTATATTTTTTAAGTTTTTTCATAGCTAATTTCTTTATAGTTTCAAATTTTTCATCTGTTAATATTTCCATTGCCTCTTCAACTCTATTAACCTTGTAAATATGAAATACATTATCCCTTATGGCTTCTTCTATCTCTTCACTCAAAACTAAATTATCTTCATTATTAGCAGGAATAATTACTCCTTGATTACCTGTAAGACCTTTATTTTTACAGCAATAATAAAATCCTTCTACTTTTTTAGATATTCCACCTACTACTTGTATTTGACCTTTTTGATTTATAGAACCTGTAACAGCAATATTTTGTTTAATTGGAATATCACTAAGAGATGATAACAAGGCATACAATTCTGTTGAGGATGCACTATCTCCATCTACTCCTCCATAATTTTGTTCAAAACATATATATGCATTTAAGGAAAGTGGAAATTCTTGAGCAAAATTTTCTGCTAAATATCCTTCTAGTATTAATACACCTTTATTATGTATAGACCCACTCATTTTTGCTTCTCTTTCAATATTAACTATTCCTTTATTTCCACATGATGTAGCTACTGTTATTCTCGAAGGCTTTCCAAAAGAATACTCTCCTGTGCTAAGTACAGATAGTCCATTTATTACACCAACTTGCTTTCCTTTTAAATCTATAAGAGTACTCTCTCTTTTGTAAGTTTCATCTATTTTTTCTTCAATTTTTGATATTCTATATTTTTTTTGTGAAATTGCATGCTCTATATGTTTTTTTTCGATATAATCAGAGTTTTCCATTTCTGCATATAGATTTGCTTCATTTATTATTTCTATTATTTTATTAAAATTAGTAGATAATTTTTTCTTATCCTCAACTAATTTTGTACTATGATTAATAATTTTATTAACAGCTGCATAAGTAAGATGTTTGTAATTATTTTTAGAACATTGATATGAAATAAATCCACTTATGGCATCTATATTTTCATCAGTTTTATCCATCTCACTATCAAAATCAACAAGTACTTTAAAATATTTCATAAATTCAGGCTCATAATTATAAATTAAATTATATAAATAGCTATTACCTATAAGAATAATTTTTAAATCTAATGGAATAGCTTCCGGATTTATTAGATTTTGACCATCTATTTCTATTTTTTTACTCTGTAATGTACGCTTTAACATTTCCCATGAATACGAATATTTTAAAAGTTGATCTGCATATAAAATTAAATATCCTCCATTTGCTTTATGAAGCGAACCTGGAATAATCTTAGTAAAGTCAGTTTTTACATTTCCGTTTTGATATTCATAATCTGCTTTTCCAAATAAATTAGTAGGTTTTGGATTATTTTCAATAATTACATGAGAATAATTTTCTCTGTTTATAAATAAATTAACTTCATATCTTTGAAAGTGCGTTTTATCATATTTTTCTTTTAAATCATCTTCATCTAAATAAAATAAATATATATATTCTAAAATATCTTCTTGTAAGCATTCCAAATACTCAATTACTTTGATATTATCTTTATATTTTTCTTTTAATGTCTCTATATGTGGTAAAACAATCATTTTACCTATTTGATTTTCGGTTTCTATTATGACTTGTTTAACTTTTTCTTCTAAATCTCTAAGCTTATATAAAACCTGAATCGTCATCTCCTCTAATTCTCTTTTAATCTTGCAAAATTCTTCAGAAGATATTTTATCTTCATAATCTTCATCTATTGGAGTAAATATAAAACTTGAATTGCTGCTTTTTAATTTAAACCCTTTTTCTTTACCGTAATTTTTTACAGATTTTAATAATTTTTCTTTTTCCAATTCATAAGTTTGCAATAATTTGTTTTTTGTAAGCTCATATTCCTCATTTTCAAAAGCATCATTTATATCATCTGTTAAAATTTCAATTAATTCTGTTATATCAAATTTGAATTCTTTTCCTTTTCCAGCTGGAAAATCTATAGCAATTGGACATCTAGGCTCTTTAAAATTATGAACATAGCACCAATCCTTTATTTTACTTTTATCTATTTGCTGAGATTCAATAGCTTTGATTGTGTAAGTACTTCTTCCACTTCCACAATTTCCCGAAACATATATATTATAAGCTGGATTATTCATTTTCAAACCTAACTGCATAGCTTGCATTGCTCTTTCTTGACCAATAAATTTATCGTTAGGTTCAACTTCAGAAGTATTAGTAAACTTTTTCATAGTGCTCCCCTTTCAGTACAATATATTCTCAACTTATTAATGTATATGTTTCATCTTGCGTACTAATTATCGATATTTAATTTATTTAATATTTTTTTTAGAAATTATTTCAGTTTTATCCAAAATTATATCTAAATTTCTCTTTATAATTTTTCGCCCTCTCCAGCTAAAAGCCTTATTTTTATATCTTCTTTTAAATTCTTTGTTTGAAATTTGATTTAATTCTTCTTCATCTATTTTAGTCATTATATTTTGGCTAAATTCTTTTATTTTAGTAATATCTATATCTTTATTATGAGGACATACATCTTGACATACATCACATCCAAATACTTTTTTATTTTCTTTTAAAAGATTAATTTCTTTATCTGATAATTCTTCTTTTTTTTGAGTTATATACGAAATGCAATTTTTAGGATTGATTTCAAAGTTACCTAAAATAGCATTTCCCGGACAATATTTGACACATTTATTACATTTTACGCAAGTTTTTTCGATTGGATTATCTATGTCAAATTCATAATTATTTATAACATATCCTATAAATATATAAGATCCATACTTATCAGTTATTATATTATTATTTATACCAAAATACCCAATCCCACTTAAATATGCTAAATATCTATCTACCAATGGACCATTATCAGCAAATATTTCATATTTAAAATTCGGTATTTCTTCTTTTATTTCTATACAAATTTCTTCTAAAATTTTTCTAGCTACAATATGATAATCCTCTCCATAACAATATTTTGATATATTAGAATTCTCATCAAATGTAGTATCTCCTATATAATAAGGAAATGCACATACCATAATAGATTTAGCATCTTCCATTACAAATATTGGATTTATTCTTTTTTGTATATCTTCCTCTTCCATTCCTGTAAGATATCCTTTTTGTTTTCTATCTATTAAAATTTTTTCCAATTCAAAATATGGTCCTATTGGCGCAATTCCCATAATATCTATATTTTTACTTTCACAAATTATTTTTAATCTATTTTTATCCATAAAATATCCTTTCATAATATTAAAATAAGACTTATAATAACTAAAGGTAAGGAAGTGATAATTTGATAAAAATAACAATCCCAGGTAGACCTATTAGTAAATCTAATTTTAAACTTCACAACATTCATGGTCAAGCCTGGATGCCCGCAAAAGGAAAACATTCTAAATATTTAGCTTACGAAAATATGATTGCAGGATATATAAATCAACAATATCAAGGCGAACAAATAACAGAAGATTTAATCACTATTTTAAAACTTTATTTTCCTGATAAAAGACGAGGTGATTTACACAATTATCCCAAAAGTATTTGTGATGGAATAGAAAAAAGTGGCATGATAAAAAATGATAAACAGCTTAGACCTGTTCTTTTGTTTGATTATATTGATAAGGAAAATCCACGAGTTGAAATTTATCTTTATCCAGCATCTAAATACGATATAGACTATAGTATTATCGATAAATAAATAATTTCATAAAAAAAGAGTCATCCCGTCTGTGATGGCTCTTTTTTATTGAAATTATTTTTTATTTTCCTAATTTATTTGCTACATTTTGAAGCATTTTTATTATAGGTAATTCGTATGGACATTTGCTTTCACATTCTCCACATTGAACACAATTACTTGCTTTTCCATTTTCTCCTAAGCCTTCATATCTATCAAGTGCCCAATCTTGTAAACCATATCTACTATAATATCCTTCTAATAAGAAATTTTGTGGTATATTTACACCTTGTGGACATGGTAGACAGTATTCACATCTTCTACAGAAATTAGTTCCAAGTTCTGATTTAATTTGAGAAATTTTAGCTAAATCTTCTTCATTTAAATTTGTATTATTTATTACAGCTGTATTTTGTCTAACTTGTTCTGGAGTATCCATACCTGGTATTGCTACATCTATAAATTCTTTTGATAGTATATATTTCATAGCTAATGTTCCGTCAGTTATTGCTCCACCAGCTAATGGTTTCATAGTTATTGTTCCTATACCTTTTTCATGAGCTTTTTTAAAAAGCTCTTCAGCTTGATTTTCAACTATATTATAAGGGAACTGAATACTTTCAAATTTATCATCTCCAAGTGCTTTTTCTATAGTTTCTAATCCATGACTTGTTATACCTATATGTTTTATTTTTCCTGCTTCTTTTGCTTCAACTAAAGCTTTATAAGCCTTATCCTCTCCAAATAAATCATCATATTCTACAGGTTTTACATTATGCATTTGATATAAATCTATATAATCAGTTTGAAGATTTTTTAAACTAATTTCAATATCTCTTTTCATAGATTCATAATCTCTAGACATAGATTTAGTAGCTATATAAAATTTATCTCTTCTACCTTTTAATGCATTTCCTAAATATTCTTCACTTACTGTATATCCTCTTGCAGTATCTATAAAATTAACACCACATTTTTCTAATTCATCTATGACTTTATTAGTATCTTCTTGACTAATTCTTTGTATTGGAATTCCACCAAATCCTACTCTACAAATATTCATCCCTGTTTTACCAAAATTTCTCATTCATAACACCTCTCAATTATATTTGCAATTTAATTAAATGTTTATATTTTTTTATTATACTACTAAACAATAATTTTCACTATCTTAATAAAGATAATAATAGAGTATTAAAAAAAGTATCAACTATGTTGATACTTATTTTTCAATTTCATTTTCGATATCTGTAGGTATTGCTACCATTATTAAATCGTGTGTTTTAGTTTTATCATCTTCAGATCTATTTGCTAAAATTTCTAAAACCTTTGCTTTCATAACCTTTTGTAATTCATCAATTTCTGAATCAGTTAATTTTATATTTCTATATTCTAATACATTATCTAAACTTAATGCTTCTGCGTCAACAGCATTATAGAAATTTTCAACTGTATTTTCAAAATCAGAGATAGACACTTGTCCATCTTCACTTTTTTCATCTAAAGTATATTCTATTATTTTTCTACTCATAACTACATTATTTGCAGTTGGATAATAATATTTTTCAACTATACCAGATTTAATTTTTTCTTCTACTAATTCTAAAATGCCTACATTGTATAGTGTTTTTATATGATAATTAATTTTTGCATGTGGTTCGTCTAACATTTCTGATAATTGTTTCGCAGATAATGGTTCACTTTTAAAAGCATTCAATATATCTATTCTTCTTGGATGTGCAATCGCCTTAACACAATCTAAATCTCGCAATACTAACAAATCTCTCATTTTCCTTACCCCCAAAAAGCCTTTTTATTATATGTAAAATTTATTATATATTAAATATATATAATTGTCAAAATTCTTAATCTTAATAACTTTTCATTAATTTTCTGTAAAATTATGTTATTTTTTCTTCCAATTATAATTATTAGAATAATCAAAATATTAGATAGTATTATAGTAGCTTAATTATAATTAAATTTCAATATAAAAAATATATTTTTTTTATATTTTAAATCTTATTATATATCTTTTAAAAAAAATAAAATAAGACCAACTTATATAAATAAAATTGGTCTTATTTACTTTATTTGTATTTATTTTTATAAAATTAATCTACTATTTTGCTTCCTCCAATAAATTCTTTTATTATAGCTGTTGGAGAAATATCAGATATATCTTCTAATTCGACAAAATACTGTAAAAATTTTAAAAGTCTTTTAGCTTCTATATATGCTTCATTATTTTTATCAATTTCTTCTAATAATGGTTTTACATATGTTTTTAATAAAGCAAGTTCATAAACACAAGCTGTATTAAAAATAACATCTGCTTCTTCTTGATAAGGGAATATATTTTTTTCTTCTCCTCTTCTTACTGAAGCCCAACCATTTATAGTAACCTCAGCATTATGACCTCTAAATTGATTATCTCTAACGATTCTTCTTATTAATCTCAAGTCTGTAGTTGGAATTCTATTATGATCATCTAAATTAATTTGAGTTAATACACTTAAATATATCTTAAATTTTTTATCATCAGGAATTGAAGCTGTTAGTAGTGGATTTAATCCATGAATTCCTTCTAAAATTATTGGTTGATTTTCTTCTATTTTTAAAATCTTACCTTCTTCGCTCTTTCCTGTGATAAAATTATATTTTGGAAGTTGAACTTCCTTTCCATTAAGTAAATCGCTCAAATCTCTATTAAATCTTTCTAAATTTATTGCATAAATAGATTCATAATCTAATTTTCCAAATTCATCTAATGGTGTCTCATTTCTATTTACAAAATAATCATCTAAAGAAATCGATACTGGGTTTAAATGATTAACTTTTAGATGTATACATAATCTTGTCGCAAAACTTGTTTTTCCTGATGAAGATGGTGCCGCTATTAGAATTATTCTTTTGTTCTCTTGTTTTATTATATCGGCAATTTGTCCTATCTTTTTTTCATGTAATGCTTCAACTATTCTTATTATATCCCCATACTTTTTATCTTGTATTATTTTATTTAGAGATAAAACTTTGTCTACACCTAGCAAATCTGACCAATTTTCTGCTTCTTCGTAAATTTTTGCAAGCTTATGTTGAGGTATAAATTTTTTAGGAATAGTTTTATCTTCTTCACTAGTAGCCATAAGAATTATTCCATTTTGATATTTTAATACATCATATGTTTTTACATATCCTGTTGATGGCATAAGATATCCATAAAAATGATCTATATAATCATTACATTTATAAATTTTTACACAGTCTTCTTCTTTATATTTTATTAATTCTGCTTTTTCATATAAGCCTATGGAGTTAAATATTTTTATAGCTTCTTCTTTAGTGTAAACTGTTTTATCTATATTGTAGTCTTTAGCAATAATTTCATCCATTTTAGCTTTTATTTTTAATATATCTTCATCCTCAATATCTCTATCTAGATGAATTTCACAGTATACCCCTTTACCTAGTGAATGTTCTATAATTACTCTACTATTTGGATATAAATATTTACATGCCATTATAAAAACAAGGTTTAATGTTCTAGCATAAACTCTATGTCCATCTGGAGTTTTTGTATCTAAAAATTTTATATCACTATCTTTATTTATATAAGAAGATAACTCTTTTAACTCATTATTTACTATTGCTAATGAAATATATCCAGAATAATTCTTCTCAAAATCCTTTGCTATATCTGAAAGCCTAATTCCATTTGAATTTTCATCTAGCAAATACTTTTTCGTATGACCATTAATATTTAAAGTAATCATAAATTTACCCCTTTTCACTAATGAATAAGAAAATATTTATTAAAAAAATCGATTATTATTTTATATTCATATTTGTATATTTTTATGTAAGTAATTATTGATTTAGTATGATTAAATAAATCCTATATCGCTAAAAGGATATAGCCTTAAAAAAACTTTACCTTGTACACTATCTATATCAACTAATCCTACATCTTCGGATCTACTATCTAAACTTACTAGTCTGTTATCTCCCAAAACAAATAATTTGCCTTCTGGTACTACTAAGTCTATTTCTCCCTCTGTATATGTTCCATATTCTAAATAAGGTTCATCTAGTAATTCTCCATTTACAAAAACTTGTCCTTCTGTAATAAGAATTTCATCTCCAGCAACTCCTATTATTCTTTTTACTAAATCTTTTTCAGTTCCATCACTTTGAGTTATATGTGATTTAAATACTATAATATCTTCCTTTTCAGGTTCTCCTATTTTATATCCAATTCTATTTATTATCAAATAATCATTTTCATGAAGTGTTGGTAACATAGAATCTCCCCTAACTAACGTAGGTTTTATAAACATAGTTATAACTGCAGCTATTATAATAGCAAATAAAAAAACTTTCACCCATTCAATTATGCTGCTCATTAAGTTTTTTTCTTCCTTTTTATTTTTATCTTTCACGTTTACATCTCCTATTCGTTTAAAATGACTTCAATTATATATATTCAATAAGTTTGATATTTTCCCTTTGATATATCAGTAATTTATTCTAAGACCTTTTGGATAGTGATTTTTTAATACTCCATTTGATTCTTTTCCCCAACCTAGAGGTATTTCTTCTACTGCTACAATAACCCAACCTCTACTGTCATTTGTATTTAAGACATTTCCTCTTAAATAATCATATACTTGTTCATCATCTACTTTTATATTGTGAACTCCTTTTACTTGTTCTATTTTTAAGTAGTGAGATAAAGCATGTGAAGGCTCAAATCTATTTTTCTTTAATGTTCCTAAATGCAATCCATATCTAAGAACTTTTATTTTATCTAAATTTGGACATTCATCTGGAAGAAGATATAAATTTTCACCTCTTATCATTAATTTGTCACCAATCTTTGTATTTAAATATTTCTTTTCAAAGTTTTTGTAATCTTTGATTTCACTATTTAATTTTTTAACTTTCATTTCTTTTGTTTTACAACTTTCATCATCAAGCTTTTGTATTTTTGCTACAAAATGTCCTTCTCCTTTTATTTTATGAGGCCACAATCTTTCCTTTTCTATTAAAACTGCTCCTTCATATTCTTCTATAAATTCATCTATTACATCTTCATCCTCTTCTTTTGCAAATGTACAAGTTGAATAAACTAGAATTCCTCCTTTTTTGAGCATTTTATAACCGTCTCTTATAATTTCTTTTTGTATAGATTGACATTCTAGAACTTTTTCATAACTCCAATCCTCTATCGCAACTGGATCTTTTCTAAACATACCTTCACCAGAGCATGGTGCATCTATTACTATTTTGTCAAAATATCCAGTAAATACTTTTTTTAATTTAGCTGAATCTGTATTTGTTATTATACAATTTCTAGCTCCAAATCTCTCTAAATTTTCTCCTAAAGCTTTTATTCTAGTTGGATTTATTTCATTTGAAACTAAAAGTCCTGTATCATCTAATTGAGATAGTATATATGTAGATTTTCCACCTGGAGCTGCACACATATCTAATACTTTATCACCTTTTTGTAAGTCTAGCTTTGGAACAACACTCATAGCTGAAGGTTCCTGTAGATAATATGCACCTGCTTCGTGTAATGGATTTTTCCCTGGTCTGAATTTACTTTCATCATAATAAAATCCACCACTTGCCCAAGGTATTTCATCTAACTCAAATAAATTTAAATCTAATAATTTTTGTTCTGAAAGCTTCATTGTATTTAATCTAAGACCTGTTGTCCTAGGTTCTTTATAACTATTAATAAAATCCTCGTATTCATCTTGTAATATTAGTTTTACATCATTTAAAAATTTTTCTGGTAAATTAATCAAATCTCATTTCCTTTCTTTTTATAATATATTTATCTTTTTTTTCTGTTTTTTAGTCTATCAAAAAATTGCTTCTTTGAATATATCATATATTTATTAAGTTTATTTAAATTTATTTTTGCTAAAACGGTTAAATAAATTATAAATATTACAATAATCCATTTATATTCTATCATTAATATAAAGTCAAAAGTACCATGAATTAATATTGGAATCAAAAAAGCTAAAATTAACTCCTGTCTTCTTTTAATTTTATTTTTTTCAAATTTATATTTTGATATATAATATCCCATAGTAATTGCAAACATAATATGTCCTGGAATAGATATAAATGTCCTTATAAGAGCTATTTCATAAATAGAATAGATTCCTTCGTAATTCATATAAATTATATTCTCAATCGTTGCAAATCCTAAAGATAAAAATATAGAATATACTATTCCATCTAATTTTTCATTGTAATTTTGTTCTCTGGTTGCTAATAAGGATAAAATAAGCCCTTTTAAAACTTCTTCTGTAACTCCTGCAATTATAAAAGATGTATATATTAATTTTACATCACCTTGAAAAATTCTCTCCTTTAACAAAAATTTTTCTATGATTATTGCTAAAAAGCTAATTAGCATTCCTAAGATAAAATACTTTAATAGTACTAAAATATCTTCCTTATCATACTTATCTTTTTTATAAATCCAAAATGCAAACGCAATTACAGGTAAGAAAATCAATAAAATAATTTTCATCTATATGTTCCTTTCTTAATTTTGTAAATTAATCCTTATAAAATATATTTTCACAAAAAACTTACTCTATTCATAAAATAAATAATAGAATTTGAAATCAAATATCAATAATATATTTATTGTAAGGAGGATGATTAAATGCAAGATGGCTATTTAACAATTAATGTAATAGATTCTACTAGTAATAGACCTATGCAAGATGTTACTATAAATATTTATAGGCTAAATGAAGACGGTTCAACCTCTGCTTTAGTATATCAAAATTTAAAAACTAATGAATCAGGTCAAATAAATAATCTCCCTTTATCAGCTCCAGATTTGTCTTATTCTCTAGCTCCTTCAGATACAAAGCCTTATACAGATTATTTAGTAGAAGCAATAAAAGATGGATATGAAACTATTATAATAAATGGAACACAACTTCTACCTATAGTAAATGCTCGACAATCAATTCCTATGAGACCTAGACAAAGAAGCAGACTTTCTTATAAAAGACAAAATGAAATCATATACGATATAGGAGCTCATACTCTGTGGGGAGATTACCCTCCAAAAATTCCAGAAGATAGCTTAAAGCCTATTCCACCACCTACAGGATTTGTTGTTTTAGATAATCCCGTTGTACCCGAATTTATAATTGTTCATGATGGACTTCCAGAAGATACTTCTGCTGAAAACTATTGGGTTCCATTTAAAACTTATATAAAAAATGTAGCTTCTTCTGAAATATATTCAACTTGGCCAGAACAGACTATATTTGCAAATGTTATTGCAATTATTTCCTTTACTTTAAATAGAGTTTTTACTGAATGGTATAGAAATCAAGGTTTTTCTTTTACAATTACATCTACTACAAATTATGACCATAAATATATCCACAACAGAAATATTTACGACGAAATTTCTGTAGTTGTAGATTCAATTTTTAATACATTTATTAGAAGACCTCCTACATCTAGACAGCCTCTTTTGGCTCAATATTGTGATGGAGTTAAAACTCAATGTCCTGATCAAATGACACAATGGGGAAGTAAAGATTTAGGAGACCAAGGATACAACTATGAAGATATTCTTAAATATTTTTATGGTGATAATATAGTATTTGCAAATGCACAAATAGTATCTGGAGTTCCTGTTTCTTATCCTGGATTTACGCTAGAAGTAGGCTCTGAAGGTACTTATGTCAGAACTATTCAAAATCAATTAAATGCTATATCAAATTCTTATCCTGCTCTGCCTAAAGTTGCTGAAGATGGAATATTTGGAGAGCAAACTGCCCAGTCAGTTAGAACTTTCCAACAAATATTCGGTCTTCCTCAGACTGGAGTTGTCGATTTTAAAACATGGTATGAAATATCTAGAATTTATGTAGCAGTAACTAAAATAGCTTCCTTAAATCCTATTATTTAAAACAAAATACCAGTTCCTTTAAAATAATATTTTTTAAGGAACTGGCATTTTTATTTCAAATGTATATTTATCATTTAGATTTTATTTTTTATTAATTACTAAAAATTTTATCTTTATAACTTTCATCTATCATGTCTTTTAGAATTTCTTCACCGATAGAAAATTCTGGTATTCCAGCAACATAAGGAGCTATTTCATAAAGATCAAAAAATACAACTAACTTATTGTCTATCAAATAAAATTTTTGATTTTCTTTTATTTCTTGAAAAGTGTACAATTGATCACTATCTTCTGGTAATTGATTTTTTATGTTTAATTCTTTTACTTGTTTTTTTATTTCTTTATCTATCATTTGTTTATAATTTGTATTTTGTTTAAATATGTCCTGTAATTTAAAAATATCACCGGAAGTTACATCTATATTGTATGGAACATATTCATAAATTCCATGTGCCCCTCCGCTATATTTATAATATTTGACAAGCAGACTTATTATTTGTTTATTATTTTTTTTAATTTCATACTCAGAACTTACAACAAATTGCATTTCACTTTCTGGAAAATCATCAAAATAACTTTCAGATTCCTCAAATGAATTATCATAAAAATTCATAATATCTTCTTCTATTTTCTTATTTATTTTATTTTCAATTTCTTTATTTTCCACAACTAACACTGGAATTTTTAAGTTTGCTTTGATGTATTTATTACTTTTATTTATTACTTTAGTTTGTATATCTTTACTTAAGTTTAATTCAAAAACTTCTTCTACCTTATGGAAATTAAACACCGATATTATCATTATTCCAACTAAAAAAACTATTAATCCACTAAATTTTTTCATAAAAAAACTCCTCCTCTAATTATAGAGTTAGGAGTTTTTTTTATTTTATTCCTTGAAAATATTATCAGTCGTTATATCAATACTTTCAATTTTTTTGCTGTATGCTATATCTAATAGACCTAATATTATTGATAGATATATGTTTATTCCAAATACTGCCCCCATTGAACCATATAAATATAATTTAATGAAGAAATCTCCAGCAAATGATTTGAATAATACATGAATTTCTCTTGGATCCATTATTTCAACTTGCTCTGTTGTTATTTCTTTAAGTTTTAATGCCTTCATAGCATCTACTGTAAATCCGATTGAAGTAATAAGTATTGAATCTATCATATTTTTCATAATATATTCTATAGTAGAATTATCTATAAATCTAAATTCACTTTCTACACAACGTAAGACTATCTTATCTGTTATATATTGATTGTTTTCATTAAAATCAAAATCTTTAAATAATCTATTCATAGCAGATTCTATTCCTAAAGATAAAATATCTAAACTTATTAAATCATCTGCTTTCATATTTGAAATTTTATTGTCATAAATAGATTCAACTAATTGTAATAATATATTTCTACATTGTTCATTATTAAGTTTATCTAATGAGAATTTTACAATCTCTGAAATCAAGTTATCAACATCTACTATATCTAATTTTGAATTTAATACTTGTGAAGTTATATTTTCAATCACATAGTTATTCACAAACTCATTTATTGTAGTTTGATTGTTTTGGTAATTATTTCTTGTATTATCCACAATTATCACGACTTCATCTTCAAATAAAACATATAAACCATCTAAATTCCCAATATTTGTATCTTTAATTATATCTATTATGTGGATATCTTTAAATTCATCAATTGTAGATATAAATATATTATCCACATTTTGGAATATAATTTCATTGTCTTTTATAGATTCTACTATTTTTCCAGTCACAACTTTTGTATTTATTTCTTTTATATTTAATCCTAGATTACCCATAGTTGTTGGATAAATTATAGAATTAGTACAAATAGATGCTGTTTTTACTGTTGAATACATAATGTCGTTTACAAAATCTACAAGCTTTGTGTCTATAATATTTTCTACCACAAGACCTACTAGATGATTTCCATTCATAAAATCATAAGCCATTCTTATGAAGAAATTAAGTTGATCTCTAATCATCTTTGCAACTAAATCTATAACATCTTCTTTGTTTTCTTTTATATAAACACATAATTTATAAAGTAAATCAGATGTTATTTTATATAAATTTTTATCTATAGTAACTTTTATTTTGCCACCGAAAATTTCACCTATAGTATTATCTTCAGATAATTGTTCTTCTAATAATTTATATAAGCCTTTATCTAATACATCTGGTAATTTTGATATTATGTAATTATTTAGATTATTTTCAACTGACACTTTTAGTTTGTTTACTCTTTCAAATCCTATAAATTCTTCAATAGTCTTAGCTGTAATATTTTCGTATGTAGCTGAATTATTTAAAATTATAGATTTTATAGCTTCTTCTTTTAAAATTTTCTCAATTGCTGTATTTATATTTTCATTTATAGCTTGATTTATATTTTCGTTAATAGATTTAGCTATATTATCTGGTAATAATTGATTTAGTGTTTGTTGTTTATCTATTTTATTTTGAGCAAATTTAACTATGCTATCATTAAATTTATCTAATGTACATAAGAATTTTTCTGATACATCTAGAGTTTTTTCCTTTGTAACTACAGTACTTAAATTTACTTTATTTATATTTTTAGATAAATATTTTGCAATTGATGATTTATTTTTATTGCATCTTTTTATTATAAATTCATATAAAAATTTACTAATATTGTCTTTTTTCTCTGTAACAATATCTAATAGTATCTTAAAATTGTTATTAGATACAAAATTAAATATGCTTTCTGAAAAACTATCTTTTTTGCTATTAAATAATTCTTCCACTCTTTTTCCTTTTAGAAGTTCATTATCTATAAAATGGGCCATACCATTTGCAAATCCAGATTTATGAGCTGGAATATAACCTTGTGCAAAAATTTTAAATAGAGGTATTTTAGCTACAAATTTATTTTTTTCATAAGGATGGAATATCATCCATAGTGCTATTACATTTGTTAATATACCAACCATACCCATTAATATACATGATACTACTGTAGTTGTAATTTCATTATAAAATCCAAAAGGGTTTATTGTTCCATTTATAAAAAATGCAAATACAAATCCTACTATAGTACCTAATAATGCACCAAAATAAGATAATGGCTTAAGCTGTTTGCCCATAAAACTTTGTGCAATATTGCATATTTCATCTTCATCTAATTTAATTAAGTTATTGTAAATAACTCGTTTTACATTATTATCGAATACTTTTTCAGAGTTATTAATTAATCCATTATGAATTTTTTTACTTAAAGATAGGCTAAATCCTTCTTTATCTTTGATTAATTTTAATAAGTCTTCAACTTCCTTATCTTTTAAATCATCACAAATAAATTTCTTTAAATCGTTAAATTTACTACATATTAATAGTATTAAAGTTTCTTTATTTTTGATTATTATATTTTCTATATCTATCTTTTCTATAGAAGATAAAACTATTTTTTCCACATAAGATTTACATATCTTCTTATTATTGCTTATATATTTAGAAATAAACTTTGGAAGATTTTTAGATAATGAATTTATCTTTTCATTTGAAATTATACCTTCTAAGTTAGTAGATAGTAATTGTATAGATTTATCTCTTGTAGAATTATTTAAATATATGTTTATTTGTTGTTTGTTGGATTTTATCCATTTATATATTAAAGGCATACCCTTTGATTTAAATATTTTTTCTAAATCTAATTCTACTAATTCACATATCTTTTTATCTTTAAAATTATATATAAGTTTTCCTATTAAAATATCTCCATTTGTATCTATTAAATTTATTATATTTTGTGAGATATCTTCTTCTGTCATAGATAAATTAGATTCTAGCAATTGAATTAAATCCGCTATAGTTGTATCTTCTAAAAACTTCGCTATAGCTATATAAATCTTATTACTAGCTTCTGGAGTTAATTCATAGTTCATAACCATATCTGAGGCTCTATCTACTATTTTTAAAGTTTGAGATATTGTAGATAACATACCTCCAAATTTTTCTAATAAACCTTTTACAGATGAATCTTCTACATTCTGAGCTGTTTCTTCTACTGCCTGATTTATTAAATCATCTATTTTTTCCTTATTTTCGTATAACCAATTAGATATATGTGGCGCTAACTGAGGAATAATATCTTTTATATAAGCTATTAGAGAATTTGCTATATCCTCTGGAAGAATTTCAAATAGAGTTATATCCATATCCTTTGCAAGTTCTAATAATTCACATATAATATTTTGTAGACTTTCTTTTCCCTCATCTTTTCTTATTAGATTTTTTATATGTTCAAATAATAAATCTCCTATAGATTCTAATCCTTCTGTACCTAATATATCCTCTATACTCTTTTGTTCTAGATTATCTTCTAATTTAGAAATAACTGATTTTAGATCAAATAATTCGTATACTTTTTCTAGTAATTCTAAACTTTTTTGTTCATCATCAATTATTTTATTTACAGAGTCATTTAAAACATTAGATATGCCATTTATTAAATTGTTTGTAGCATTTTCACTTAATATATCTTGTAAAGTTATTTCTTTATTTTGGTCATATATATAAGATAATAATTCTTCTAATTTATTATCTGATTCTATCTCATCTACAATTAAATTAATTATAGAATCACTTATATTATTTAATTGATCATCTTGTAATATATATTTTAAATCTATTTTATTAGATAAATTATCGATTAAATTAGGTAATTCTTCCTGTAAATTTTGCTCTATAAATGTAATTCCATTATCAGCAGTATTTTCTATCCCAGGAATAGATTTTAATTTTGTATCTTTAAATTGTTCACCTATTGAGTTATTAATAAGCTCAATACATAAATCGTCTATAACCTTTGAAAAATCCTCACTTTTTATAGAACCCATTAATGTTTGTGAATTTATAATATCCTTTTCAACTAATTCACTTACTTCTTCTATAAATTTTTCTTTATTCTTTTTAACTGCTCCACCAATTTTTAGAGGAGTATATTCTTTAAAAATCATATTTACAGCATATTTATTAGTTATATATCCTGCTACTGCCCCTGAAAATCCCTGCATAGCTATAAAAAGAATATCTTGAATAGCTGCCATAATTTCCTCCCTTAATTTTGTTATTCTTCAAACAACTAGTATATAATACTTTTGTGTATTACACAATAATTGTAAAATAAATTGATTTAGTTTTAAACTATACAAAATAATATTTATTTTATATTAATTATACCCTATTATAATGAATTTTATTTTAAATACATCACATCAATTTATTTAATAATAAAAAAAAGAGATTTTATAAAACAAATTCATATGTTTTTTAAATCTCTTTTTTAATTTATTATATAAAATTTTATGTCTAAAAATTATTTCATCATAGAAATCAAATTATAAAGTGTACAAATAGAATATGGAAAAATCTCCTCATTAAAATCAAATTTGCTATTGTGAATAGGCCAATTTTCACCATCATTTTCGGCGAAAAATACTATCCTCACTCCAGGAATTAATCTAAAATAATACGCCGCATTATCTCCTGCTAAGAAAGGTTTCTCACCTAATACAAATCTATCTCCAAATATTTCCTTGCCAACTTTACTTCCCATTTTTACTAATTCTGGATTATTTATCAATCCAGGAAGGTGTGATATTAAATCTACATCAATAGTTGCATTTGTTTCTTTTTCGATTATCTTCATCTTGTCTTGTAAATAAGTCAGTAAATAAGTAAATTTCTCATCACTAAAAGCTCTTAAAGTTCCTTCTAATTTAACAGATTCGGCCATTATATTGTTTTTAACTCCACCATTTATAATTCCCATTCCAAGTATAAATTGCATCTTATCCTTTAATTCTTCGTTGATATCATCTATAGCACTTACAACCTTTGCAGATACTGATATCGCATTTATACCCTTTTCTGCTTCACCCCAGTGTGCTGACTTTCCAGTAATTTCGATACCAACTCTTCCTAGGGTTGCAGTAGATACACTCTTTTGGATTTCCATTCCTATTGGCTCCGAGTTTGCATAGTGGAATATAACCATCTTGTCTACCTTGGGATTTTCTAAAACTTTTTGTTCTATTAATTTCTTAGCTCCCTTTCCAACTTCCTCTGCTGGCTCAAAAATAAATTTAACATTACATTTTAAGTTATCTTTATTTTTATAAAGTAATTTCGCCACACCTAATGCAGTAGCAACTATTCCATCGTGACTACATGCATGCATAACTCCTTTATTTTTAGATTTAAAGTTTAAACTTGTTTCTTCTTCTATAGGTAGTGCATCCATCTCTGCTCTAAGTGCAACTGTAGGAAAACTTGGATCATTCATTAACATAGATACAACACCTGTGTCTCCTACTATTTCTGCTTCTAGCCCAATTTCTTCTAAACATTTTTTTATAAATTTAGATGTTTCGTACTCTTGCTCACTTAATTCTGGGTACATATGTATATGCCTTCTTATTTTTATAACCTCAAAAACTACATCCTTTATTTCTTGGCTATCTACAAACATAGCAGTCCTCTCTTTCATAAAATAAATCTTTTAGAGATTTTTTTACTTAAATTTAAGTATTTTTTTATTATTATATCCAAATAATTAAATTTTAAAGTAATCCTTTATAACTTCCATAACTCCATTTTCATCATTTGATTTAGCTTGGAAATTACTGATTTCCTTTAGTTTTGGATGTGCATTTTCCATAGCATAACTGTATTTACAGCTTTGAAGCATTTCATAATCATTTAAATAATCTCCAAATGCCATTGTCTCATCATAAGATACTTCGTAATATTGTTGTATTCTTTTAATAGCCTCACCTTTATTTACACCTTTATTCATAAAATCCATCCAAAATTCACCAGATACACAAATTAAAAAGTCATCCTCTACCTCGCTAAATTCATGAGATAAATATTTTTCTGAATTTTTGTCGTGGAATAATGCGATCTTACAAATTCTATCTCTACCTTCTCTTACAACATCTAATACGTCATCTAACACTTCTAAATTTTCATAATACATAAAAGCATTATTTTTAAAAAATTCACCAGTATTTTCAGTATATGCAGCTTTTTCTCCACATAACACTATTGAAGTACCTTTTATTTTTCTAGCTATCTCAATAGGTTTAAATAATTTTTCTCCTTCTATTTCGTTAAAATATATTAATTTATCATTATCTAAAACCATAGCCCCATTTTCACTTATATAAATAAATTCTTGATTAAACTTTTTAAATATCTCAAATAAATTATAATATTGTCTACCACTTGCAACTATAAATCTAACATTTTTTTCATTTAATTTTTCTAGAACATAATCCATGTCTTTAGGAAAGTTTTTTTGACTATCTAATAATGTTCCATCCATATCTGTAGCTATTATTTTAACCATATTTTCCTCCTAGTGCCCTATTTTAACCATAATATTTTTCAATAACCTATATTTTTATAGTAATAACTTCTTATTACATTCTAATTATTTTATCATCTTTTGATATTATTTAATATTACTTTTAAGGAAATTATTAACAAAAAAATCTAGATAAAAATCTAGATTTCTTCAAATTCTATTTTATTTATTAAGTCTATTACTTCTTCTTTGCCTCTAATTAATTCATACCATCTATTAGGTATTCCTTCAAATCCATAAATAATCCCAGCAAGACCTCCCACAACAGCTGCTGTTGTATCAGTATCATTACCATAAGATATAGCTTTTTTTATGGCTTCTTCATAAGAATTACTTTCTCTAATAACTTTAAATGCTGTCTTTAAGCAATCCAATACATATCCAGTGCCTTTTTCAACTATATTTCCATCTGGTAAAATGTTATTTTCAAATTCTTCTAAATATGATGGTTTGTATTTGTATATACTTCTAAGGGATTCAATAGCTGTAGTATAAGCTTCTTCAAAGTCCATACCTTCAAGCATATATTTTGCTATTAAATTATAAAATGCACAACATACTTGATTGCAAATATGACCATGTGTAATCATAGATTGTTCATGAGAATTAATAACTAAATTTACATCTCCTTCATTTTCAAGAAGAGCTACAGCTAATGTTCTCATTAAAGCTCCATTGCCTTTTCCTTCAGGTTCACATAATCCAGATTTTCTTGGACTTGTGCCTCTTGCATATTCTGCTAATGATTTTAAAGTTTGTCTACCTACATCAAAAATCTTTCCATCGACTGCCCATAATCCATCAGATAACCAAGCTAAAAATTTCTTAGCTACATCATCTATATCAAATCCATTACAGTTTATATAGCTATCCATAATGCATAAAAATTGAGCACTATCATCTGAGTATGTACCAAAAGGAATATCACTATAAGTTTTTATAAAATTCTTTGGAGTAATTATATCTATTTTATCTAACTCAGGAATTTTTTCTTTTGGGTTAAATTCATACGGTACCCCAACAGCATCACCTATAATCAATCCCCAAATACCACCTAAAACCTTATTTTTTGGATAACATACTTTATTCATAAAGCATACCCCCTTTAAAATAAATCCTCTTATGTTTATTATAGTTTAAAAAAAGGGAATTTTATTCATTTTATGATATTTTTTTATCTATTTTCTATATTTTTAATGTGAATTGATATTAAAATTTTAATAATATTTTTTTCAAAAAAAAAGTTGGTGATAACACCAACTAAATTATTATAAAATACAGATTTTGTAAGTTTACGCCCTCTGATTTTATTCAAGTTTATAAATCTAAAAAGTAATACCACTTACTCTTTGATTTTTAAACAATATTTGAGATTGAAATGTATATTGAAAATATTAAGGAAGATAATCTTAATTTTAAAAATTCTATATTTACTTTCAAACTCCTTTTTATTTTTAAATTTTTTTTATTTTTTGATTTTACAAATTTATTTATTTTTTTATTTTTTAATTTTATATTTATTTTGATTTTATAAAATATTTTATTAATATATTTTCATATAAATTCTTACATTTTTGCAATCAAAATATTTTTATGATATGAATTAAAAATAAGTATATAATTTATACAATAGTAAAATTTTTATTATAAATACGAAAGGAGCTTTTCATGTATAAAATTTTAATTGTAGAAGACGATGAAATTATAGCAAAATCAATAGAAAAAGAAATTATTAATTGGGGATTTACCTCTAGAAGAATTACATATTTTCAAGATATTATACCTCAATTTGTAGAGTTTAATCCACAATTAGTCCTTTTAGATATTACTCTTCCATTTTTTAATGGCTATCACTGGTGTACTGAAATCAGAAAATTATCTAAAGTTCCAATAGTATTTATTTCTTCTGCCTCTGACAATCTCAATATTGTAATGGCAATGAATATGGGGGGAGACGATTTTATAGCTAAACCTTTTGACTTACATGTTTTAATTGCTAAAATTCAAGCTATACTAAGACGTACTTACGATTTTTCAAATCAATCTAATTTATTAGAGCATAATGGTGCTATTTTGAATATAAATGATAATTCTATCTCATATAAAGACAATAAAATTGAATTAACTAAAAATGAATATAAAATATTACAAACACTTCTCGAAAACAAAGGAAAAACAGTAAGTAGAGATAATCTAATGATAAAATTATGGGAAACTGATAATTATGTAGAAGAAAATACTTTAAATGTAAATGTAACTAGACTTCGCAGAAAATTAGAGGGTATTGGACTTAAAAATTTTATCAAAACAAAAAAAGGTCTTGGATATATTATAGATTGAGAGGATTGATAATATGAATAATTACGAGATTAAACCTAAAAATATAATCATCAATTATATAAAACAATACATAAAATCAATTATTTTATTTATAGTATTTACTCTTATATTTTACATAGTATTTTATCTATATAATTTAGAATTTGAAGCTATTTTGTATTCATCAATTCTATGTATTTTTATAGGTGTAATTTTTATATGTATAAATTTTACAAACTACTATAAAAAACATATAAAACTATATAATCTTCAAAACGAAATTTCTGTATCATTAAATAATTTGCCAATACCTGAAAATTTAATAGAGAATGATTACACTAATTTAATTTTAAATATAGAAAAAGAATATAAAAATTATATTTCTAAATCAGATATATATAAAACAGATATGCTCGATTACTACACAATGTGGGTACATCAAATTAAAACACCTATATCAGCTATAAAATTACTAATACAAACTTCAGAAAGTGAAATATCAAATGATCTTTCTTTAGAACTATTCAAAATCGAGCAATATGTAGAAATGGTACTTTCTTATATAAGACTAGATAACAGTGAAAATGATTTCGTAATAAAAGAATATGATTTAGACGATATAATAAGACAAGCTATTAGAAAATATGCTCCACTTTTTATTAGAAAAAAAATAGCATTAGATTTTAAAGCTACAAATTACAAAGTTATAACTGACGAAAAATGGCTTGTATTTGTAATAGAGCAGCTACTTTCTAATGCAATTAAATACACTAATAAAGGTAAAATATCAATTTATTCATTAGAAGACAAAAAGCTAATTATAGAAGATACAGGCATAGGAATCTCTAAAGAAGATATCCCTAGAATTTTTGAAAAAGGGTTTACTGGATACAACGGCAGAACAGATAAAAAAGCAACCGGTCTAGGACTTTATCTATGCAAAAAAATAATGACAAAACTTTCTCACAGAATTTCTATAGAATCTGAAATAGGAGTAAAAACTAAAGTAATTCTAGATTTATCTGTTATAAATTTAAATGTAGAATAAAATCACAACTTAATATTACACGAATGTAAGTTTAGAGGGAGAAATGTAAGCCAAAGAAATGGTTAAGCATTTCTCCCTTTTGCTATAATTAACTCATAAATAAGAAATTACACAAATTTAAATAAATGGAGGTTTATAAAATGGCAATTTTAGAAGTAAATAATTTAAAGAAAGTATATACTACTCACTTTGGCTCTAACCAAGTTAAAGCTCTCTCAGATGTATCCTTTTCAGTAGAACAAGGAGAATATGTCGCTATAATGGGTGAATCTGGCTCAGGAAAAACTACCCTTCTTAATATACTTGCTTCATTAGACAAACCAACTAGTGGTGAAGTTTTATTAAATGGGAAAAACATAGTATCTATAAAAGAAAAAGAAATTTCAACATTTCGACGCAACAATTTAGGTTTCGTATTCCAGGATTTCAACTTACTAGATACTTTTTCACTAAAAGATAATATATTTCTACCATTAGTTTTATCAGGAAAGAAATTCAACGAAATGAATGAACTTTTACAACCTTTAGCAAAAAAATTAGGCATCTCTGATTTACTAGAAAAATATCCTTATGAAGTATCAGGAGGTCAAAAACAAAGAGCTGCAATAGCAAGAGCACTTATAACAAACCCTCAATTAATATTAGCAGATGAACCAACAGGTGCTCTAGACTCTCATTCTTCCGATGAATTACTTCATTTATTTCAAGACATAAATAACGAAGGTCAAACAATCGTTATGGTAACTCACAGTACAAAAGCTGCAAGTAGTGCTAAGAGAGTTTTATTTATAAAAGACGGTAAAGTATATCATCAACTTTATAGAGGATCTTCTACACAACAAGAAATGTACCAAAAAATTTCAGATACCTTAACTATAATCGCTACAGGTGGTGTTAAAAATGAGTAAATTCTTTTATTTTAAACTAGCAATTACAAACATAAAGAAAAATACAAAAACTTATATTCCTTATATAATTGCATCAATTCTTACAATATCTATGTTCTATATTATATGTTCACTAGGAAATAATCCAAATATATCTAAAGCATGTGGTACAGATTCAATGAAGTATATATTATTTTTAGGAACATGGGTATGTGGAATATTTGCAATAATATTCTTATTTTATACAAACAGTTTTCTAATGAAGCGTAGAAAAAAGGAATTTGGACTTTATAATATCCTAGGTATGGAGAAAAAGCATATATCTATAATTGTATTATGCGAAACTCTTATCATCAGTACGATAAGCTTGAGCTTAGGTCTTATATCAGGAATTTTATTTGATAAACTAATGCTTTTAATAATATTATCTATGTTTACAGTAGAAATTCCTCTAGGATTTCATATATCTCCAGAATCGTTTCCAGCTACATTGACTTTATTTTCTTGCATATTTGTACTGATTTTCTTAAATAGTATAAGACAAATTCATCTATCTAAACCAATAGAACTACTTCAAGGTAGCACAATAGGAGAAAAAGAACCAAAAGCAAAATGGCTATTAGCACTAATCGGTGCTATATGCTTAGGAACAGGTTATTATATTTCACTTACAACTACTAATCCAATAGCTGCATTAACTATGTTCTTTATAGCTGTAATTTTAGTAATTATAGGCACTTATCTTCTATTTACAGCAGGCAGTATAGTTTTATTAAAAGCCTTACGCAAAAATAAAAATTACTATTATAAAACTAAAAACTTTATATCTATCTCAGGTATGATATATCGTATGAAGCAAAATTCAGTAGGTCTAGCTAATATATGTATTTTGTCAACTATGGTATTAGTAATGATTTCATCTACTTTTTCACTATGGATGGGTATGAATGATGTTTTAGAAGACTATTATCCAAGAGATTTTACATTTACACCATTTTCTAATTCTGAAAAATCTTCAACTGATTTAAAATCGTGGATAAATAACACTCTAGATGAAAATCAAGCAGAAGCAAAAGATATTATTGAATATACTTATTTAAGTTTTGCTGCTGTAGAAAATAAAGATACATTCATATTAGATAGAGACAATCCTGCATACTCAAATATGTTAAATAAAATTAGAAACTTATTTTTTATAACTGTAGATGATTATAATAAAATGACTAATTCAAATAAAATACTAAAAAAAGATGAAGTTTTAATTTATTCCAATCGAGATAAATACAATATGAAAGAAATGAAAATTTCAGATAAAACATTTAAAATTAAAGAAATATTTGATGATTTTCCTAATAATAGATTTATGGCATCTAATGTTGCTAGTAGTCATTTTATAATAGTTAAAGATTTTACTGTTTTAAATGATTTAGATAAATTTCAAAAAGATAAGTATGGTGATATGGCATCTGATATAAAATATTACTATGCATTTAATGTAGATGTAAATTCTAAAAAAATAATAGATATAAATACTAAATTTGAAAATGATATACAAAAAATGAGTACGTATGAAGAAAATACAAATAAATTCATATATGAAGGATCTCTCGATTGTCGTGAAACTGAAAAAAATAATTTTATAGGAATATACGGTGGACTTTATTTTGTAGGTGTATTTTTAGGAGTTCTATTTATAATAGCAACTATACTAATTATGTATTATAAACAAATTTCTGAAGGATACGATGACAAAGGTAGATTTGAAATAATGCAAAATGTAGGAATAAGCCATAAAGAAATCAAACAATCTATACACTCTCAAGTACTTACAGTTTTCTTCTTACCACTGATTGTAGCTGGTATTCATATAACATTTGCATTTCCATTTATAACTAGATTATTAGCTATATTAAATCTTACAAATATTAAATTATTTGGAATGGCAACCGTTGGAGGATTTTTGATATTCTCAGTATTTTATGCAATAGTTTATAAAATCACAGCTAAAAGCTACTATAAAATAGTTAGTTAAAATAGATAATTTTATATTAATTTATAATCATAAAAAATAAATTAATATAAATGAAATATAATTTTTTATATGCTATAAAAAGCTTTCACTTTATATATTTATTATGTAGATTAAGTGAAAGCTTTTTAATTTAAGCTATTTAGGTAATTAATTTTGCTATTTTAGTAATTCGTCTATTACTTCTTGTATTTCATCTTCGCACATACCACATATAGTACCTGCTTCTGTTGCTTCTTTAATATCTTCTAAAGTTTTAGCACCTTCTTGTATAGCTTTTTTTATGTCTTCGTAGCTTATATCCATACAAGCACATATTATTCTGTCTTCCATTTTGTCCTCCTGATGTCTGTTGTATATATTTTATATTATAAAGTTACGAAAATAGTATACCCCAATATTTTTTAATTAAACATATTTTTACGATAAATTCTACTCAAGCCAAAAATTCTTTGTTTTAATTATATTATCAAATATTATACTATATCATCTAAACATTATTATTCTCTTAATTAATTTAAATAAATACTATGTTATAATAAAAAATGGTAACAATATATTATAAATATTTCGGGGGATAAAAAATGAAAAATATAGGAACTCTAATTTTAGTTACAACTATTGCAGGTGCTATGGGAACTGGATTAGGCGGAATTGTAGGTGCATTATTTAAAAAAGATTCTAGCCGAACAGTAAGCTTACTTCTAAGCTTTGCTGGTGGAGTAATGATTAGTATAGTATGCTTTGACTTAGTTTTAGGAGCAATCGATACAAATACAGATTTAAGTATTATTATATTAACAATACTTTTGGGTGTAGTTATTGTATATCTACTAAATTATATAATAGATAAACGAACTAATCCCGAAGTACCACATATCGATTCTAATCATCCTCAAACAGCTGATGCATTAGACGAATTAATACATAGTAACCACTTAAATGAACATATAAAAAATAATGATAACTCTATATCTTTATTTGTTGCTGGTTTCGTTATGGCTTGTGCAATAGCTCTTCACAATGTTCCAGAAGGTATGACAATAGGCGCTTCTTTTGCAAATACTGATGGTATATTAGTAAATTCAGCATTGATGTTGTCTATACTTATTGGTCTTCATAATATTCCTGAAGGTATGGCAGTGTCTGTGCCTTTAATTAGTGGTGGTATGCCTAAATCAAAGGCAATTTTAATAACTGCTCTAAGTGGTACTCCTACTATTATTGGAGGAATACTTGGTTATTTTATTGGAGATTTAGGTCCTTTAGGATTAGCCATTAGTCTTTGCTTTGCTAGTGGTGCTATGCTATATGTAGTATTTGGCGAAATACTACCTCAAGCAATTTTACTTTATCGTAGTAAATTACCAGCATTTTCAACTATCATAGGAATATTAGTTGGAGTACTTATAATCTACGCATAATAAATAGAGGCTATCATAAAATATTTTTGTGATTAGCCTCTAAATTATTGATCTAAATAAATATAAAATAATTTTTTAATGTTATTTATTAAATTTTAAAGTAAGTTAATTTTTGAATCTTCTTCTGTAATTTCTCTAATAGGCTTGCAAGGAACTCCATAAGCTAGATAATTTGCAGGAATATCTTTTGTTACTACACTCCCAGCACCTATTACTGCATTATCTCCTATAGTAACTCCATCTAAAACTACTACATTTGCAGCCAACCAAACATTATTTCCTATATGTATATCATCTGCAAATTCAGACATAGAAACATGTCCATCTGGATATTTCATAGCTACTCTTTCCTTAGCAATTAAAGGATGATTTGTAGCCATTAGTGATACATTTGGACCAAACATAACATTATCACCTATATAAATTCTTGCATCATCCATAATTGTCAAATTAAAGTTTGCAAAAAAATTTTCACCTATAAAAGTATGTGTACCATAATTAAATTGTATAGGACCTTGGAAATAATACTTTTCTCCTATTTTTCCAATAAATTCTTTTATTATAGGTAGTCTTTTTTCATCATACTCATCCATCTGATTGAATTTTTGACAAAGTATATGCGCTTTATGTTTTATATCTCTTAATTCTTGCGTTCTAGCATCAAATAGCTTCCCTGCAAATATTTTTTCTTCCTCTGTCATAATACCACCTCCTAGCAATACTCTATTAAAATTTATACTTTATTTATATAAAAAGTATAGATTAAAATCCATCACAAAAATACTATTTTTTAATTAAAATTCATAAAATTTTTGTAAACCCTATTGACTCTAAGTTATTCTCAATATGTATAATAAAATATAGACTAAAATAGGGGGAAGTATATATGACTAAATCAAAAGTTTATTTTACAGACTTTCGTACAAAGTTAGGAGAAGGTCTTCCAACAAAATTAAAAAGATTAATAAAAGAAGCAGGTATTGCTGAAATTGATATGGAGAAAAAATTTGTTGCTATTAAAATGCATTTTGGTGAATTAGGTAACTTAGGATTTTTACGCCCAAATTATGCAAGAGCTGTTGTAGATGTAGTAAAAGAACTTGGAGGTACTCCATACTTAACAGATTGTAATACATTATACCCAGGTAAAAGAAAAAATGCTTTAGAACATTTAGAATGTGCTTGGGAAAATGGATTTACTCCTCTTACAGTAGGATGTCCTATATTAATTGGTGATGGTTTAAAAGGTACTGATGATGTAGAGGTTCCTGTAATTGGTGGTGAATATGTAAAAGCTGCTAAAATAGGTCGTGCTATAATGGATGCAGATATATTCATAAGCTTAACTCACTTTAAAGGCCATGAGACAACTGGTTTTGGTGGAACTATAAAAAATATAGGTATGGGATGCGGTTCTCGTGCTGGTAAAAAAGAACAACATAATGATGGAATACCATCTATATCACAAAGAAAATGCCGTGGATGTAAAAAATGTCAAAAAGAATGCGCTAACAACGGTTTAGTATTTGATATTGAAACTAAAAAAATGAAAGTAAATCCTGATACTTGTGTTGGATGTGGACGCTGTATAGGTGCATGTAACTTTGATGCTATAGCATTTAAAGATTACACAGCTGCAGAGAATTTAAATCGTCGTATGGCAGAATATACTAAAGCAGTAGTAGATGGACGCCCATGTTTCCATATTTCTCTTGTAATAGATGTATCTCCACATTGCGATTGTCATGCTGAAAATGATGCTCCAATACTTCCTAATATAGGTATGTTTGCTTCATTTGATCCACTTGCATTAGACCAAGCATGTGTAGACGCTTGCTTAAATTCAAAGCCTTTACCAAATAGTTTACTATCAGATAACCTTGCAAGTGAAAATTTCCATGATCATCACGATCACTTTACAAATACTACACCTGAATCTGAATGGAAAACTTGCCTTGAACACTCAGAAAAAATAGGACTTGGTTCTAGAGAATACGAATTAATCGTTATGAAATAAATAATATTTCAAAAAAATCTCTATTTTAAAATCATATAAAATAGTTTTTTGAAATATATCTACATAAATTACTTTTATAAAAATATCCCTTGTTCATTTAAATATTTTAATTGGAATAAGGGATATTTTTTGTATATATAAAATTTATTAACTTTACTATAATCGATTTTTTGTAAAAAAAAAGCATAACACTTTTTTAGTTATGCCTAGGTCATATTTTAAAAAGAATTCGTTCGCAGATAATCAAATTCTATTTTTTATATTTTTAATCTATATAAATTTTTCTTGTTTTCTTTTTATCTCTTCAACTGAAACTTATTATAACTTGTTTTTTGTATATTGTACATACATTTTTTAAATTTTTTCATTAATTTCGTCATTTATTTTTTTTATGCTCCTCATAAGTAATACTGAAAAAATAATCGCTGCAACTGCTTCTGATGCAGGAGCTGACATCCAAATTCCATCTTCTTTATAAATTAATGGTAAAAGAAGTATAAAACCTCCTTTTAATACAAATACGCGCACAGTGGATACAATATTCGCTGTTTTTCCGTCACATAAAGCTGTAAACCATCCTGCAGAAAAAATACAAAAACCGCTAACTAAATAATTTAATGAAAATATTTTAAATCCATATACAGTAAGCTCTACAAGCTCTTTATTATATCCAACAAACATAGAAGCAATTTGCCAGTTAAAAATTTGTGCAAAACTTACTAAGATAATTGAAGCTGTAATTACAATTTTTAAGCTTTTGCCAAATAAATTTTTAAGTTCAGATGGATTATTTGCACCATAATGATAGCTTATAATCGGTGATACTCCCATTGTAAAACCATTGTAAATGCCAAGACCTATAAAATCCATATATATCATTATTCCATAAGCAGCAACCCCTGGCTCACCAATAAACTTCATAAGCTGAATATTAAATAAAATACAAAGTAATGAATTTGAAAGACTGTTTAACATTGCTGATACTCCAACTACACAACTTTCTTTTAAAATATTTATATGTAATTTAGGTTTTACAAATTTAATTATGCCACTTTTATTAAATATAAAATATAATAGCGGTATGCCTCCACCTACCAAATAGCCTAAAATTGTGGCAAGAGCAGCACCTTCAACTCCCATACCAAAAACAGCTATAAAAACATAATCAAAAATTACATTAGTAATTCCAGCTGCAATTGTTGTGTATAACCCTAATTTAGGTCTTTGTGCAGTAATAAGAATTTTTTGTAAAGATGCTTGAAATACAAATAAAGATAAGCCTATAAATAATACCTTAGTATATTTTAAAGCATCATCCATTAAAATATCACTTACTCCTATTGCAACAAGGATTGGTTCAATAAAAATAATTCCTATAATACTAAATAATATAGATGTAATAAATGCAAATACTACTAGCATTGAAAAATATTCCTTGGCAAGTTCAGGCTTGTTTTCTCCTAAAGTCTTAGCAATAACAGCACTTCCCCCTGCTCCTATCATATGACCAATTGCACCGATTATATAAACCGGCGGATATGCAATATTAATAGCTGAAAATGCTAAATCCCCAATTAAATTGGACACAAATAAGCCATCCACAATAGAATAAAGTGATACAAATACCATCATCGTCATAGAAGGTATTGTAAATCTTAGTAATTTTTTATAAGTAAAATGATCCGAAAGCTGAATCGCAGACATTATAATTCCCCTCTCTTTTTGTATAAAATTAAAAATCTGAGAAAAAAGCTACTTTTTATATAGCTTTTTTCTCAGAACTCATTTTTTCTAAATAGTAAATTAAATAAATACTCTCTTTTTTTATTATATTTAATAAATTTTATATCTTACAGACCATTACTGAATGTTTCTATTTTTTTCAATACTCTATCTGCTTCACTACCTTCTAATATCATCGGTTGATAATTATTGCGATATGATACAGAAGAAATAGAACAAGGAATAATATTCACCTTTTCATCTAGTAATACTTCTTCTCCACGTATAGTAAATGTTTGTTGGAATATCATTGTATCTTTATCACTTGGATTTGAATTTCCTCCAAAGCAAAAGTTTCCTAAACTATAAACAATTTTTTTGCCTTTGTAAGTTTCAATTCCTTGAAGTACATGTGGATGATGTCCAATTACTAAATCTGCACCACTATCTATAGCAGTATGTGCTAATTCTTTTTGAATTTCATCTGGATAATTTTGACGTTCTGTTCCCCAGTGGAAATTTATAATTACAAGTGTCGCTCCTTCATCTTTAACCTTTTTAATATTATCTTTTACTTGTTGTAAACGTCCAAGTCCATCATTAAGTTCATAAATTCCAACTAAACCTATTTTTACACCTTTTTTTTCTATAATAGCTGTTTCATCATATCCAAAATGTACAACTCCGGCTTCATCAAGATATTTTTTTGTATCTTCTAAACTTTCATTTCCATAATCTTTACTATGATTATTAGCAAGATTTACTGCTTCTACAGAACCTTCTGTTAAAATAGATGTATAACTTGGATCACCTTTAAATGCAAACTTCTTATACTGTCTATTATTAGAAGTAGTAAATGTTCCTTCTAAGTTTACAATTGTTAAATCATCATTGGCAAATGCTGGTTGGACCTTTTCAAGAAAATATGCTGGATTTTGTTGTAAATTATACATAGAAACAAAATTAGTACTAGTATTGAAATTTATATCTGTACCTAAAGTACAGTCTCCAGCTGAACTAATAGTAAGTTCTATATCTTTTTCTGCAACTTGTTTGTCTTCTTCTTTTTGTACAGGAGTATTATTCTTATTCATACCTATAATAATAGCACCTATCACTAAAATCCCTAAAACACCAACTAATATATACTTTTTTGTTTTATTTTTCATTTTAATTCCTTTCTACTTTTTTCCTCATAATAATTCTTTTTTCTTCATTCTAAATAAAAGAAATTACTATGTCAATAATTCATCAATATTTATTATAAAACATATAAAAGACGGAGATTCTTATCTTATCATCTCCGTCTTTATCTTTATTATCTGTTTTCTATGCTTTGAAATTAAATCCAGCTCCTAAAAAACATAATGCTGAAGCTATAAACAATGCTCCTGTTATTTTACTCGAAAAAAACAGAAGAATAACTCCCGATATCATCATAATTCCTGATGCTAAAAATAAAATATTTGCAGTTGATATATTTTTCATATTTTTTCACCTCTAATTACATTCATTAAAATATAAATTGCAACAAGTGCAATTATTGATCCTCCAAGAACTAAATACATATTGATAAATTCTACCTTGTCCTCAAAGAAATAAAAATTACAATCTATAGCATCCTTTATTAATTCAATAACTTCTGTAGATATTCCTATATCTTCCATTTCCTCAAATACTCCACGCATAATATGATTACGCATAAGAGGTGTTCCATAAGTCCCAGGCAAAAATCCTACTACCTTTTGAAGTCCCTCATTGAATTCTGAAATTGGCATATATGCTCCACAAATAAATCCATATCCAGCACTTATAATTGTTCCTACTGCTGATATTTGTCCTTGTGTAGATAAGAAAAAATTAATAATACTTGAAAGTGCTGTACCAAATAAAACAAGTAAAACTACATCAAGAAATAATAATAAAATATCTTCAAAATTCATATACCATCCGACTACCTTCAGATAAATAAGGCCAACACACGCTGCAACTAAGCAAACAATTAGTGTTGTAATTAAAGTTGATATGTAATAACTTAGTGCTACCTTTGTAGGTTTTATTGGAGATATTCTTATATCCTTAAATGTTCCATTAGCTCTATCTTGTACCATAAGCATATTAGAGCAAAATGCTACTGTTACACAGGAAACAGCCAATATTGAAGATATCAATTGACCTCCAACGCAACCATTGATAAGCTCCTCTGAAGCTTTTATACCTTGTGGTATATATGAAGTATACATATCTTCGTACATATTTCCAAGAAAAGTCGCATAAATTACAAGCAAAATCATAGGAGTTAGAAGAGATGTAAAAAACATTCCTTTATCTCTAAAAAATAGCTTTGTGTGTCTCTTTACAAGTATTCCTATTGTACTCATTATTTTTCACCTCCGATTAATTTTTTGCCTGTAACAGCTAGAAAAACATCATCCATTTTACCCTTTATAATTTCATAATCCACAAAAATATCAGGATGATCACATATCATTTTTGTTGCTTTTGAAGTATTTGAAATAGGTATGCGGTAACCGTCATGAATTTTCTCATAATTACTACTTAAAGATTTTACTGTATCCTCATTTATTCCATAAATTGCAATAAAATCTCCACTATATGTATTTTTAAGCTCTAGTGGAGTTCCTTCAGCAGATATTTTTCCATTGTCTATTATAACAACAAAATCAGCTTCTGCAGCTTCCTCCATATAATGTGTAGTAAGAAAAACAGTCATATTTTGTGTTTTTCTAAGCTCTGTCACAACATCCCAAAGAAGTCTTCTAGTTTGTGGGTCAAGACCTGTTGTAGGTTCATCAAGAATTAGTATTTTGGGGTTATGAATTAGTGCTCGTGCTATATCAATACGTCTTCTTTGACCTCCTGAAAGCTTTCCTAATGTGCATTTTAATAAATTTTCAAAATCAAGTAGCTGTGATAATTCCTTAAGTCTTGTTTTAAATTCTTTGCCATAAATATTATAAAGCGCTGCACGACTTTGAAGATTATCATAAACAGTAAGGTCTTTATCAAGTACTGAATTTTGAAATACTACTCCGAGTTTACTTTTAATATCATTTATATTTTTATCAAGATCAACTCCATCAATAATAATTTTTCCACTATTCTTTTTAAGTTGACCACACATAATATTTATAGTCGTAGATTTTCCAGCACCATTTTCCCCTAGAAAGGCAAATAATTCACCTTCTTTTACACAAAAACTTAAATCTTGGACTGCATAGACATCTCCAAAGCTTTTGTTTAATTCATTGATTTCAATGACATTTTTCATTTTATTCTCCTTTCATAAGTGCCATAAATATTTCACTAAGCATCTGACTTACATCCTCATCCGTATATATACAACGACCTTGTGCATATAAAACAGCAAGTCCATGTGTATAAACTGACAGATGATTATATAATTTTTTAGCTTTATCATAATCCAAACCATAATTATTTTTGACAAGTTCAAGTATTACAGGTGAATTTTCATCATTTTGGGGCATAAAATGACTTAATTCCTCTGTATCATCATTAGACATAAATAATAACTTAAATAGTTGAGGTTCATTTTTTGCAAACTCAATATATTTCATACCAGTACCTTTAAAAGCTGGCTCTTGCTTAAGTCCTTCATTAATATATTCTTTATATAATTTTTTTGCTTTATTTATAATTTCTATTTGTACTTCTTCTATTGTTTGAAATGCAGTAAAAATGGGTGCCGTAGATGTTTTAAGCTCTGAAGCAAGACTTCTCGCTGTTAAAGTTTCCATACCTTCCTTTCTTACCATTTCAAAAGCAATATCAATTATTTGTTCCTTAGTATATTTTGACTTAGGTGGCATTTTAGTCCCTCCATTTTAAAATATTCTATGTTATATAACATTCGTTATGTAACAATTGTTATTATAGTATATTTTTAACTATATAACAATATATAATAAAAATTTTTTATTATTCTCAAGTATTTTTTAATACTTCACTAAATTCAAAAGACAGATAATTACGACATAGAAAATACCAACTCATGTCAACCCGCCTTGCAGTCTTAAACCATAAAAAACACCCTGCAAGCTTTTTACGCCTTACAGGGTGTATGATTAATTCTTAAATAGATTATAACAGTGCGATATTCATTTTTTTCAATATCTATTTCAATCCAAATAATCTCTCAGCATTTTCGTATGCAATTTTCATCTTATCTTTTTCACTAATCGGCGCATTCTCTATAAACGGTTTCGCTCCCTCATTACTGATAAACGGACAGTCTACTGAATGAATTATACGGTCAGCACCAAGCACTTCCATACAGAATTTTAACTGAGGATAATCAAAAATACCGCTTGGTGTTACATAAACATTCTCTTTAAATGTCTCTGTAACTGTACGCTCCAATTTTGTGACTGCCTGCGGCATGGATTGATCAAGGCGTGAAAGGAAAAATGGAAGCATTTCTCCCCAGTGTCCAGCTATAAGCTGCAACTTTGGAAATTGATCAAATCTTCCAGCAAGAATAGTACGCAGAACCTGAATTCCTGCTTCATTGTGCCAGCCCCAGCCATGCAGAGAAAGTCTTGCACTGACTTCATCGCCCAAACCTCCATAGTAAGGTTCCTGAACTGCTTTCAACGGTGCCCCTGGATGTACATAAATTGGCAAAGTCAACGCTTCACAAGCCTCCAAAACAGGCAAGAATTGCTTGTCATCGAGAAATTCATTACCAGCAGATACTCTACCAGCAAGCAGAATTCCTTGAAATCCCATTTTTTTTATACGCTCCGCTTCTTTTGCAGCTTCGTCAGGATTTGACCACGGTAAAAGTCCAAAAGCTCCATATCTGTCGGGATGTTTCTTAATAGTGTCAGCAATATAATCATTAGTTTCACTTACAATACCAGGTGCTTCGTCTGAAGGAAGCAACTGTGATTTTGCAGGACAAGAAAGAATCTGCATTGTAATTCCATACTTATCCATATCTTCAATACGGCACTTATCCAAATCACCAAACAACTCGGGATCGGCTTCATAAGGACGACCTTTGCCATGGGCCATTGCTGTATAAGGTGCATCCTCTGACGCATATTTTGCAAGATATCCATTAATAGGTGCACCTGCAAGATGTTCTTCTATTGTAATAATCTTCATATTCCACCTCACATAATCGACTCTCCGTCGATCCATATCTGTTTAATTTTCATCGTATCAGTAATATTTTTATCTGGTCTGCCTTCAATAAGCAGAAGAACTGCCTTTTTACCCTCTGCGATACTACCGATATTTTCAATATTAAATGTCGCTGCAACTTTACTAGTTGCACCTGCTAAAACTTCGATAGGCGTCAAACCAGCCTGAACCAAAAGCTCCATTTCACGGTGCATAGAAATACCATATGCCACAGCCGGTGCATAAGAACCTGTGTTGGCATCAGTAGCAACTAAAATCTCTACACCACAATCATAAAGTAGCTTCACTGCATTTTTAGCATTTGGGTAATCGGTCGGTTTGTAACCGTTCCTACCGCTATTTGCAAAAGTTTCCATCATAACAAGGGTAGGGGCAACGGTGATTCCTTTTTGAGCAATTGTTTTAGCAAGAGCTTCTGGAAATTCTTCCTTCATAGGTATATGAATCAAAATATCCACACCGCAATCTACCGCTAACTGAACAGCTTTAACTGATATTGCATGAACGGCAACCTTTATACTATTTGCATGGGCGGTGTTGCAAATATCCTTCATTACACCTTTCATCATTAGATTTGGCTCCATCAGCAAAATCTTGATGTACTGTGCTCCCGCTTTGATTGCTTTTTTAACATAAGATTTACCACTAAGTGTTCCCATAGTCATTCCTGCAGATGATATGATAGTAAATTGTTTTGAGTTTTCAATCAACATTTCGGAAGCCGACACATCACAAGTTGCGGTAACACCATTTTTCAGCATCATTTCAACCTGTTCTTGAGTACTCATGTGTGTATGGGCATCAATCAGACCAGGCATCAAAAAATAATTACTATCAACACTTTCCGCTTCCGTCACGGAAATAATGTTGCCACCTTTAATCACGACAGAAGCATTTTCAATTACTTTTTCACCATCAAAAATTGGATAATTCAATGTAATTTGTTCTTGCTGTTTCATAGGTTCATCCTCCTACTTTTCATTTTGCATGAAGTAAGTATCAATCCTTCCATCACACAAGATAAAATTTTTATCATTTCCATTTTTCTACAGAAACTAGCTCACTGTGTTTCATAACAGTACCGAACCAATTGCTCATAACAAGATAATTTGCACGGACATTCACTTTGTCACCCACGTCAACTTTGTTGTAATGATCGTCTGTAGGGAAAATCACAAGAGCATAAGTTCTTCCACCGATTTCTTCTGCGATTTCGATGGACGGTTTGTTGTGTACATCAGGACCAATTTTTACTGCAATACCAGTTATTTCAAAACATTTATCTTGATATGTTGCAAGAAAATCATCCTGATTTGTCCAAAATTCATCATAGAGAGCCTTTACTTCAAAAGCAGCATCCTGCTCAAGAAGTGGCATGTCGGTAGTTTCAATCTTATGAGTCTTTATCCCAGATGGATGCTTTGGATAAAACTTTAATTCTTCATTTAACATAGTCGTTTCTCCTTCACTTGTAAGATTTGAATTTGATGAATGACTATTCGATGATATATCGCTGCATCCAAACAGAATAAGCGAAATACACACCAAACAAGCCATGAATAACAATGTTGTTTTTACGTTATGATTCATGCTTTTTAATACTTTCTGTAGAAGCTCAGTCAATATCTTGGATTCCTGTTCATTCAAACCATCTCAAAAATTCTGTTTTAATATACTATATTCCAAAATACATTCTAAGTAATCCAAGAATTAAAAGATGTACTGGATAAAAAAGATAATTAAATATCTTATTTTGTTTTCCACGTTCTCCATTATATGTAAGAATTAACCCAAATCCCAAAAGTGCCCAAGGTTCTTTATACATAGACAAGAAACTAAATGGAATAGCAAGTAAATGTTTTTCATGGAAAATATAGAAAAAATATCCAATTAAAATCGCATGATGCTCATAATCTACACCTAAGTTCATCGCTATAAGGCACATTACTATTAAAATCAACACAGAAACCAAATACCATACTAATTTAGGTAGAGCACTCATTTTTTCTTTCAATACATCAATACTCCAAATGGTTATAAGTACCATCGCTAACGTGAACATAATATTATTCCAATTTGGTTCAAAAAATGAACTCGTCGTAAACATGTCAAATGGTACTTCTGAAATTACGCCAAAAATCAATAATGTCCATAAATATTTCCAACGATTTCTTGTTTTAAAAAATCCTTCTACAAGTAAAAAAATAAAAATTGGAAAGGCAATTCTTCCAAGAACGTCAAATATATTGCTGACTGTGTAAAGAATTCCACCATTTAAATTCGGATATATTAATGCCTTGTTTACATGATCGATTAGCATAGATAAAAATGCTATATATTTTAGCTGTGCTCCTGACAATACTTTTATTTTATTTTGCCATGTTTTTTTCTGTTGTAATTCCTGAGCCATCATATTATCCTCCTTTTTCTTCTTTCTATTTAGTACAAAACAAATATATTTATTTCATATTCTATCTTTATTATATTTATCAATGCAACATATTTTAATTATTTTATTTATAAACTTTTTATAGACAAGATATTTTTTATAAAGACATTATTTTTTCTTGAGCAACAACATCCTACTGTAGTATACTCACTTCAATTGTTATACCATCCTTTATGAAATTTTTTTTAATAATTCTTCTTGTTTTTCAACTTCTACATCCTTGTTTAATATCTTGAAAAATGAAATAGTCAATACTAAAATCACAATAATTGCAACTAAATCTGAAATTGGTGCTGCATATAAAATCCCATTAATTCCTGTTCCAACCTCTGCTTTTTCTAAAACAATAGGAATACCCAATGCCAATGGTGTAAAACAAATAATATCTCGTACAACAGATGATATAACTGCATATGTAGATTGTCCTATAGATTGGAAAAATACTGCTGTCATCTTAACTAAACAAGTAACTGTCATAAGCGATAAATAAATTCGGAATGTTTTTACTGCAAATTCTTGATATAATGCATTTCCAGATCCAAAAATACCAACAACTGCCTGTGGCCATAATTGGAAAATAACTGTTGCAATAATACCTGTAACTAAAGTACCACAAAGTACAATTTTGTAAGTCTCACGAACACGATCCATTCTTTTGGCACCATAGTTGTATCCAAAGATAGGTTGTCCTCCAAGTGCAATTCCAGTTACAATATTTAAAACAATCGTATATACTTTTGTTTGAATACTAAAAACTGAAATAGGAACATCTGGACCATATTTTGATAAAGCTCCATAATGTGCTAGCGTCATATTACTTACTAATGATACTATCACAATTGAAATTTGTGTTACAAAAGTTGCCGCTCCAAGACTAATCATATTACATAAAATTGGTATATTGGGTATAAAACTTCTTTTTTCTAATTTAAAACTTTTTGGATTAAAAAAATACACTACACAAATTATAAAAGACGCAACTTGTCCAATTGCTGTTGCCCATGCTGCACCCGAAATTCCCCATTTTAATAAAAAAATAAATATTGGGTCTAAAATAATATTAATAACTGCCCCTGTCATCATTGCTATCATGGCAAAAGCAGGACTTCCATCTGCACGAATCATACTATTCATTACATTTAATAATAAATAAAATGGAAAAAAAGCCACAACTATTTGGAAATAAGTTACTGCAAGTTCTAAAGTCTGATCTGATGCTCCAAAAAGATTCATAAGTGGTACTGCTGTTAACTCACAAATAATCATAAGTACAATACTAATTAGTAAAGTAACTGTAATTCCTGTTCCAACACATTTGTGTGCGCTGTCCGTATCTTTTTTACCAGCACAAATACTTAAATAAGATGCTGCACCATCTCCTACACACCACGCAAACGCATTTGCAATACAGATTATAGGAAATGAAACTCCTGTAGCAGCATTTCCTAAATAACCAAGTTCACTATTTCCAATAAAAATTTGGTCAACTATATTATATAGCGCACTAATTAAAAGTCCCATTACACAAGGAACAGAAAATTTCAATAAAAGCTTTGAAATTTTTTCTTCTTCTAAAATTTTGTTTTCATTTACCGTTTCCATAATTCCTCCTATTTTTATATTTTCAAAAAATAAAAAAACTACTGCAATAGTTTTGCTGTTCAAAAAAACTTATAGCAAAACTATTACGGTAGTTTGTAGAAACATTCATCCAATTATGAATTTATATAAGTATCTATTATTATTAGACACATAATATAACATATTACTTTTTTATTTGCAACTATTAATTTATATTTCTAAAATGTTTTTAGTTAGCATTTATTAACAAATTTTGATATTGCTTAGATACACTTATATATTCTTTTATGCTATTTTAGTGCTACATAAATATCTATTTCTGCATTTTCTATATCAGCATTTTTATATTCTTCAAAATCTCCAATAAAAATAATTTCTTGACCTTTTTACATACTTCCCCATGCTTCTTCTAATACTTCAATATTTTTGCATCTATCTTTCAATTACTTTAATTTGTTTGAACTTATTTATGATGATATACTATAGTAACTAACACATATAAGCTTTTTTAGGAGGTATTTTATGAAAAAAAATAATAGCAATATGATTATAATTGGCACAATTATTGTTGCTGGATGCCTATTTTATGCACTCAGCGGTGGAATACGTTCTAACTATGGGCTGATGCAAAGTGCAATATCCAATGTCAGTGGTCTAAGCTACACTTCCATTAGTTTTGCTCTAGCAATCGCTCAATTATCTTTTGGTGTAATGCAACCGGTATTTGGTGTTATTGCTCTAAAAAAAACGAACTCTTTCGTACTGAGATACGGTGCAATTTTAGTAGTGTTAGGACTAGTTGGAATTCCTTTTTGTCATACAACCTTGACATTAATATTTTTTCTAGGATTGTTGATGCCTATTGGTTTGGCAGCATTTTCTTTTGGCATTATTATGGGTGCAATAACACCAATGCTTGGAGAACGTCGAGCCGCAACAGTATCTGGTCTTGTCAGTGCGAGCAGTGGACTTGGCAGTATCATTCTTGCTCCAATCCTTCAAACTATGCTAGATCATGCAGGAATTTTTGGGGCAATTCTTTCCCTTAGTATCCCAACAATTTGTCTGATTCCAGTTGCTATCTGGCTTTCTAAGTTTGAAAGTGCTCCATCAAACATAACAGACAGTACTGATACCGTTTCAATAAGAGTAATGCTTGTAAATGCATTAAAAAACAAATCTTATCTATTTTTAATGATTGGGTTCTTTACCTGTGGATTTCATATGGCGATTATTGAAACACACTTGTATCCTCAATTTATATCCTACGGCTTTTCTGAGAAAATCACTGCATACGCATTCTCACTTTATGGAGTTACAACAATGCTTGGATCCGTGGTTAGCGGTATTTTATGTAGTCGATTTTCCATGAAACGAGTACTAGGCTATTTTTATGCTTCTCGCACCATTTGGATCATAGGATTTATGTTACTACCTAAAACACTTTTAACTATGTATGGATATTCTGCAGTTTTGGGATTTACTGGTTCGGCAACTGTACCGCCTACATCTGGACTAGTCAATAAGCTATATGGCTCAGTCAAACTAGGAACACTGTTTGGTGTACTTTTTGTTGCACATCAGGTTGGTGCTTTTTTCAGTGCATGGCTTGGTGGAATATGTCTTAATATTACTGGAAATTATACGTTGATTTGGTGCATTAGTGCAGCTTTGAGTTTGATTGCTTCAACGGTTAGCTTTCTTGTAAAAGAAAAATAAATTTTTAAATCCAACTGACCAATCAACGCTCAATACAAGTTTAGTATTACATATGTTGTCGTTTCAAAAAATGTAATTAAGACGGGAAACCCAATAATAGATTCCCGTCTTTCTATTTTTTAATATAATTTTACTGCATTATGTAATGTAAAAAATATTTTTAGACAATATCTGTACACAAATCAATAAATAATTTCATTAATGGACTTATCCATTTTCCTTTATGATGGCAACACACAGCTGATATTTCAGTTCCAGTAATATCTGTTCTAATCTCTTCCAATTCATTATTTTCTAAATCCTTTTCTACTGCAAATTTGGGAAGAAATGTCACCCCCAAACCACTTTTTACTAGATTTTTTATTGTAGGTATACTCCATAGCTCAATAGTACGATCCAGTGCTATTGATTTATCACCAAGATATTGCTCAAATATTTGTCTAAAAATACATTTTTGTTCATTGATAAGAAATGGTACTGGAATACTTCTGCCAGGCGTTACAAAATCATGATACTTATTTTTAACATCACTTGATGCAACTAATGCAAGAGGAAATCTACCCATGGAATATGTAATAAGATTATTGCTAAGTCCTCCAACATCTTCATAAAAAATTCCTAAATCCAAAGTTCCATTAAGTAATTCATCACGAATATCATAACAATTCATTGAACGAATAAATAAACGAGCTTTCGGAGCTTTTTCATTGAATTTTCTAACAACATCTGACATTTTATAACATAGCAATGTTTCTCCGACACCAATGTACAAATCCCCCTGACATTCTTTTAAGTCTGTTTCGAAATTTTTCAATTTATCTATAGATAACAACACATCTTCCACATAAGGTAATATGCTCTCTCCAGCTTTTGATAATACCATTTTTCGCCCTATCTTTTCAAATAATTTTACATCTAATTCCTGTTCAAGCATATTAATTTGAAATGTTATTGTAGACTGAGTGTAATTTAATTTTGATGCCGCTTTTGTAAAGCTTCCTTCCTCCACAATCGTTTTGAATGTCTTGATATATTTTAATTCCATATAATTACCACCTTTCAAAAAAATTGAAGTAATAATTCAAATATTTCAATTTGATTTGACTTTTTGTTTTTTGTATTATAACAGTAGAAAACACAATTTTCAATAAGTATTATGAATGAAAAATGGAGGAACTTATGAGTAAATTATATTTTTGTAACACAAACACAAATCAACTTGATATCGCTGTAAACATAATTGAGCAAGGTCGTGATTATTTAAAAAAACAAGGAATTGACCAATGGCAGAATGGGTATCCAAATGCTGAGAGTGTTCAGCAAGATATAAATAATAATAAAGGCTATTTTCTAACAGATGGAGAAAACTATCTTGCGTATTTATGTATGGATTTTGACGGTGAACCAGCATATAACGATATTAACGGAAAGTGGTTAACAGAAGATGACGCTAAATATATGGTAATTCACAGATTGGCATTTAATGAACAATATCGTGGAAAAGGACTTTCTTCTACTTTGTTTGAATTGGCAGAAGAATTTTGTAAAGAAAAAGGTATAAAAAGTATAAGAATTGATACAGATAGTGATAATAAAATAATGCAACATTCTATGAAAAAAGCTGGCTTTATGTATTGTGGAACAATATGGTTTGCTGGTGGGGATAAAGTTGCTTTTGAAAAAATAGTCTAATAGCATGACATATCTGCTACAACATTTTCATATCAACACTGACAAAATGTATAGAACACTACACTTTGTCATGCAAAATCATGTATCAAAAGGGGATATTTACCCCTTTTGGATACCTCCTATTTTTATTCCATGGATATGTCTCCATAAAAAAGCAACCATACTTTTACTATCATAACCATTATACAAAAAAATCCTATAAGAAAAATCCTCTGAAAGTTTATCGCTTTAATACACTCCGCTTTTTTATTTTTCTACAGAAACCAGCTTGCTATACTTCACATTATTTAAACCATTCTTCCAACACCATTTTCAAAGATCCATTTTCTTTTTACTAAACCTTTTAATGTTTGATCAGATATCAAATTCTCAAGTTCTATTATCGTTTCTTCATTTAACGTACAGTTAATTGCTTTAATAGAACTCATTAAATGTTCTGGATTAGTTGTACCAATCAGTGATAGAATATTATCGTACTTTGATTGTGTCCAAGCAAGAGCCATTTCACTCATAGTAAGACCATTTTTCTCTGCAAGTTCTGCAAATTTGTTTAATATTTCCAAATTTGTGCTTTTATTAATTGGTGATAATACTCCCCTTGAAAGCATAGGGTTATCAAAATCACCCTTTAGTATTTTATCAGTTAAAACGCCATGCCCAACTGCACCATAAACTACAACTCTTACACCAAGCTCCTTGGCTGTTTTTATAAGTTCCTCTTCCACTTCTCTATTTAAAAGCGAATACTCCACTTCAACAGAATGAATAGGATGTACTTTGCATGCTCGTCTAAGGGCATCCGCATCAACTTGTGATAAACCTATATGACGAATAAGTCCCTCTTCTTTCAGTTTTACCATCTCTGTCATAATGTCTTCAACAGGAATGGCAATATCTAGTCTTGCAGGCTGATAAATATCTACATAAGAAAGTCCCATAGCATCTAGTGCTGCTAAAAGTTGCTTTCTAATATTTTCAGGTTTTACATCCAAGCTTGCACCATTAACTCCAAAAGACACACCAAACTTCAAAGACACAAAATAATTATCTCTTGGGATTCCATTTAAAGCTTCTCCTAATACAATGTGAGATTCCCCTTTGTTGTAGAAATCACCTGTATTAAAAATAGTTATTCCTTCATCTAATGCCTTATGAATTGTTGCTATAGAAGTATCCTTATTTTTGAATGACATTCCCATTGTTCCAAGTGCTAATTTTTTATTACTCATTTCACAATCTCCTTTGCTATTTAAATCATATACAGTTATATAATCCGAAATACAACATTAATAACCACAGTAACAGTATAAGCTGCCTTCAATACCTTGCTCAATTCTGCTCCTGTTATAGGTTTACCTTTAAATTTTTACAACTCTGACAATCGCACGACTCATTATAGGATGTCCGATTGTTTTTTCTTTATCAAGAGTAACTTTTATGGAATTGATTTCAGTATTTCTGCCAAATCCTTATTCATATAACAAAATTCTTCATGCGTACAAGAACAAAACACAACCTCTTTGTTCTTAATTAAGCATAAATCATCAAACCATTCATCATAACAAATAAAATCATAAATATGTCTTTTTTGTTTTAACCATGATCTTGTAGTAGAATCTATTTTTAACTATATCAAACATACTGTTAGACCTTTTGTTACAGCAGTATGTTTAGTTATTTCATATCCTATCAAGCTACTATTCAAAAACGACCATTCTGACTCTTTAAAATCCTTATATCCACCATTATATGTCATACAAATTGTATCTGCATATTTAAGTGCTATATCTATAAATCTTTTATAATTTTTAGTTTCTGTCAGATTTAAAAAATATGCATTAATAGGCTTTTCACTAAAATACGCTATCTTATTCATTAACAACACTCTCTTTTTTCTAAACTTAAAATAATTTTTGTTCTTTGTCTAAAATATATAATTTTATAGTATCATAAAATATTTCTATTGTCTTAAACCATAACAGCAATAATTTTCTTACTAATTCATAAATATTAATTGTAGTATCTATACATAAGTTATATTGCAGATGAATATTGTTCATGATAAGATATTTATAAATCGAAATTTGTTTAAATTTTAAAACAATCTCTTTATATAGAAATAGATTATCCTTAAAATAGGAGGGTTGACAAAATGGCAAATGAAGAAAAAAAAGATTTTAATGCTATGTTACACGATAGTAAGGATATGCCAAAGTTTCAGACTATTACAGACCAAAAAAGTATCGAAAAATATGGTGGAAGCAAAATGTATTTTGCGCCTCCAATCGATTATGATAAAGTGATGAAAAAAATTCCTTATGGAAAAGTGATTACAGTTGGAAAAATACGAGAATACTTTGCAAAATTGAGTGGTGCAGATTTTACAGAACCTATTACAGCAGGAATTTTTGTTTCTATTGTAGCGTGGGCAAGTCATCAGCGTTCAGAAGATGAAACACCTTATTGGCGAACATTAAAAGCAAATGGAGAACTAAATTCTAAATATCCTAATGGTATAGAAGCACAAATAGAAAAGTTAGAAGCAGAGGGACACACTATTATTAAAAAAGGTCGTAAAAATATAAAATACTATGTAAAAGATTATGAAAATTATATTTTTGAATTAAAATAGAAAAATTTTAGTTTGTTATTACAAGAAAGGAGGATATAAACATGAATGTATATGCATTATATTTTAGCCCTACAAATAGCACTGAAAAAATAGTAAAAATAGTAGCAAATGAATTTGGAACTTATCAAGAAATTGATTTGAGTAAAAAAGAAAATATAATCAGTCCATCTTTTAAAGAAGATGATATCTGTATTATTGGAGTTCCATCTTATGGTGGAAGAGTCCCTTCGATTGCACTTGAACGAATAAGAAAAATGACAGGTAATAACGCCAAAGCTATTTTAGTAATATCTTATGGAAATAGAGCTTATGAAGATACTCTTAAAGAATTAGAAGAATGTGTAAAAGACAATGGATTTCGTTGCATTGCAGCAATTACTGCAATCGCACAACATTCTATAATGCACCAATTTGCGACAGGTCGTCCAGATAAAAATGACAAAGAAGAACTTATACAATTTGCAAAAAAAATAGCAGACAAAATAAAAAATACCTCAACATATCAGGAAATAAATTTACCTGGAAATTATCCATATAAAGAATACAATGGAGTTCCATTAAAACCTAAAGCAAATAAAAAATGTATAAATTGTGGATTATGTGCAAAGTTATGCCCCGTCGGAGCTATTTCAATAGATAATCCCCAAAATACAGATAATAAATTATGCATATCATGTATGAGATGTATAAAAATATGCCCTAATAAATCAAGAAAGCTAAATCCTATTTTGGTTAAAGTAGCTTCCAAAAAAATGAAAGTAGCTTGTGAAAAAAGAAAAGAAAACGAACTTTTTATATAATTAAAAAAATGCCAAAAGTATTACTCTTCTGGCATTTTTTAGTTATTTTAAATTCCAATTTAGATTTTTCTAAAACGTATAATCGTTTCTTGGATTTTATATATCAAATCTTGTTTGTTAGAAACAGTAATTTCTGCAATTGGATTTCTCCATCCGATTTCATTATTTGATGCAACAACAGTAATACAATAATAGTCGGCTGTCGCTGGTTTTCCTACATCAATTAACATACCATCATCATATGTAATTTCTATCATATCTTCATCATCTTCTATTATAAATATTATTTTCCCATCACATAAATCTAATCCTTTATAATCATCCCACCATGCATGAGTGTTCATCTTTTTTTCTATATTTTTTAAAACTTGTACCATACTTTCGTCCAAATCGGCAATCAAGCAATCAATGGTACACAATAATTCTTTCGCTGCACTATTGTTATGAGAAAATATATTGTCAAAATCATATTCTTTTGTATCAACCATGACCTTATGCCCATCTTCATAATCAGGGAATTCAAAGAAATCAAAATTATTAATATTCATAAAACTTAAAATCTGAAATTTTTCAGCCTATATAAATGCATCTCCACTATTCTTTCGCTTTTCTTGTATGCTCATCTATTTTTGTTGTGTCAAATACATTAAAATCCATTTTATTTACTCCTGTTAATTTTTTTATTATCAGCTATTGATATTCGTGGTCCTTAATGTTATTATAACCTTGTAAGGACTTGAATGTTTAAGTCCCTAATTGCAAATTTAAATCAATATGGAGGAAGCGATTATGACTACAATTAAATTTTCATTGAATGATGAGTACTATACCAAACTTAAAACAGCTGCAGAAAACAAAGGAATGACCATACAGGATTACATTCGATACAAGCTGTTCGACCTAAATACAATATTTACTGTCGAAGAAGCTATTCGTCGCGTTCATACTGGTGGTTACAAAGGCAAGACATTCTCTCTTCCAGATCTGTATGGAGATTCTTGGACCTTAAAAAGAGGAATGGCCGGTGTCTTCGGAAAGAACTTCTATAATTACATCACCGAACACCCCGAACTTGGAATCAGAGCACAAGGTTACGATAAAAAGATCCGTCGTGAAATTTACATTTACGAAGGAAACAAGTAAAACAAAAATGAATATTGCATGTGAACTATCAAATCAGACGAGATATTGAAAACTATACTCAGACTAATGGGCAGCAGGCAATCCTGCTGTTCATTTTTAATGCCAGACCAAATCGCTTCATTATTAAAAATTAAAAGCGAAATGACCTGGCATTTTCATTCTTCTGTAATTATTGTCTTTGATTGATTAGATAAGTAATTTGCCATCCGTATAAATTGGAGTTTTCGGATACTCATAGCTTTGCACACTTTAAAAGTAGTATCCCTTTCATTGCTAATAGTAGAAATACTACAGCGGATGCATTGAGTTTCCAGGACTTTCCGGGAAAATAAGCTTTTCAATTTCCGCCGAAGGAACCCATTCTGCATTATCAACCTCTTTTGATAACTTAAATGCACCTTTGGAAGCATATCCAATGAATCCGTGCATCAATAATCCTTTTGTTTCAAACCAATAGGTTCCTGCATATTCTAAACGCTCTATTTCTATACCGATTTCCTCACGAACTTCACGAATTGCTGTTTCCTCCGCTGTCTCCCCCGGTGTGATATACCCGGAAACAAAGGATTTATACTTATCAGACAAATATTTCTGGGTAAGCAGTGCAATTTCGTCCTGCTCATTTACCACCATAACAATGGAACAGCTGTTGAAAGAATCGAACCAGTAGCAGCTGCAGGTAGTACAGAATGGAACATTGCCTTCATCCCCAGCAGCTTTGTCGATTAACTTCGTCCCACATTTAGGGCAGAATTTATAGTGCATAGATAGCTTTACCTTCCTTTCAGATTAAAAATACAAACATGACCGAGAGTATTGTAACACATATTGCAGGAAACACATTTGGCTGGTTCCGTTTCACCATTGCACCAACGGTTAGGAAGATTCGGTTCTCTTACAAGGGGACGTGACAGAGAAAGAAACTCTATTTTTCCATCGTTAAGCACCTTTTCCATATTGCCAAGGCTACGATGTCCACCAACAAGGATAATTGGTATATCAATTTCATCTGCTAACGTGAGAGCAAAATCCTTGAAGTACGCTTCATTTACTCCTGCACGAATCTGAGAACGGGAAGTTCCGGCACCACTGACTTCGATAGAATCCATTCCAGCCTCTGCACACATCTTACAGATTGTCATACTATCTTCCGGGGTCAATCCAGCGTAGCTGAAATCACTACAGTTAATCTTCATGCAAATATGGAAATTAGGACATTGCTCGCGAATTTCTTTCAGAATTTCAATTATAATACGCCCACGATTTTTTGCTGTTCCACCATATTCGTCTTTTCTATGATTATAGGCAGGGCTGATGAAACGACTTAGGAAAAATCCATGAGCCGCATGAATCTGCACTCCATCATAGCCTGCTTTCTTTGCACGAATAGCAGCATTGATAAATAATGCTTTCACATTTTCAATATCTTCTGCCGTCATCTCATCAATAGCTAAATTTTTTATACTGCTTACACGGTTAAACTCGCCTAGGGCAATTTGCACCAAAATAGGACAGTCATTTTCATGGACAACATCTGTCAATTTTCTGTGGCTTGCCATTAACTCGTCATTTGATAAGCGCACCATTCCTCCGAAGTAGTAATCATCATCTGCAATGGAAGTAAATCCAGTGATAATAGCACCAATCCCACCGCTCGCTAATTCTCTATATATTTCAAATAATTTTTTTGGAATATCTCCTTTCTTATCGCCAAGTGCCTCCCATGTGGCAGAACGAATAAGACGGTTCTTTAATTTCAAGTCACCTAAATCTGCTGACTCAAAAATTTTCTTAGTATTCATGTTTTTATCTCCTTTCTACAAATTCTTATTTTTTTCCATATATCCGCTCCAATATCATCGTTACTTCTAAGAGTAAAAAAATTACTAGTATTATAGCACATGCTTTTGGAAATTTCATCAACAACCTATGAAGGTTCCCCTGCATCTCTATCTGTTTTTCAGTTTTTCTTCTTTTATGCTATAATGATTTAAAGAAATGTAAGTTTGATTTAAATTTTTAAGACAAGAGGAGAATAGTAAATATGGATAAGAACCAAACAAAAAAAGTATTATTGATTAATGGAAGTCCTAGAAAAGGTGATTGGAATACGATTACGCTATTAAAACATGCTGCTGAGGGTGCTGCTTCTGTAGGTGCCGATACGGATTTAATCAACCTTTATGATTATACCTATAAAGGATGTGTTAGTTGCTTGGCGTGTAAAATTAAAAATAGCAAGACAAATGGTTTATGTGCATATAAGGATGAACTGACAAAGATTTTACAGAAAGCAAAAGAAGCAGATGTAATTATCATGGGATCACCAGTATATTATGATTATCCAACTGCTCAACTTCGAGCATTTCTAGAGAGATTTATGTTTCCGGTTGATCCATATATGATTGATAAAAAAACAGGAAAACGTGTGAGATATTTGGATAAGACAGTACCTACTGCACTTATTTATACTATGAATTGCCCTGAATGGTTTATGGATGAAGTTAACTATCCGACAATTTTAGGATCAAATGAAAGTGCACTTTCTAGACTTTTTGGTTATTGCGAAACATTGTATTCATGTGATACGTATCAATATACCGATTATTCAAAATATGATTGCAATATGTTTGATGAAACGAAAAAAACAGAACAAAGAGAAAAACAGTTTCCTATTGATTGTAAAAAAGCATTTGAATTAGGAGTAAAGTTAGTACAGAAAAGTTTAGAGGAAGCGTAAGATGAATTTTGAAAATCTTCTAAAAAAGCGTTACGCTGTGAGAAATTTTTCAAGACTTACGTTAGAAAATACAGTAGTTAAACTTTAAGGTAGGAGATATCAACTTCCAATCGTTGGTTTGAGATGCACGAAACCTCCCAGCCATGATGGTTGAGAGGATTATTTGTTATTTATCATTCGCTAGACGCACAACTAAAAGTTTCTAGTTCTTTGCTAAATTAAATTTATACCACCAATATTCATCTATAATTATCTCCTTAATCCTTCCACACAAAGTTATAATTAATAGATTCACCACCATCTATAAGGATATTCTGACCAGTACAAAATGTATTTGTCATGGTCATAAAATGTGCCCACTCCGCTATTTCTTCTGGAGTTGCCCATTTTTTTAGCGGCGTTTCATTCATGATTTCTTCCCAAAGCACAACATCATTCATCACACATTCATTAAGTGGAGTAATAACTCCGCCTGGATCAAGACTATTACAAGTCGCACCATAAACCGCAACACGCATTGCAACATTTTTTGTATATGCTAAAATACCGCCTTTACTTGCACAATATTCTGGGAACTCTGCACCTGTATGTGCACTTGCCGAACCAATATTTAAAATAGAATGTATTTTATCCTGAATACCATATTTCTCTGTAATACGAATTACAGCTTTTAAATTGATGTCAATATCATCCTCATTCTGTGTCCCTGCGTTATTAATTAAAACATTGATTCCAGCCAATTCTGGCAAGTTTTCATAATCACGGACATCCATCTGATAATGTGTATATCCTTTCTGCTCAATACTTGCTTCCTGTCTATCAATGCCAATCACCTCATGATTATCCTTCAAAAAACGTTCAGCAATTGCTTTTCCTATTCCCTGTGATGTTCCTGTAATTAAAATCTTCATTGATATCTTCCTCCATTGATATAGTCTAAATATTCCTGTCCTACATTATGCTGTTTCCATTTCGTTACAATTCTATAGCCGAATGGCGAGAATAATACTTCCATAAATAGTTCTGCAATAGCTCCAGTCAAAGCACATGCTGTACACTGCAATACCGTCCAATGAAATCCGTCCCAGAATATCGGCGCAAATCCCACAAATACTATAAGCGAAAAAATAAGGTTATCCATAAACTGACCGATAAATGTTGAAACATATGACTGTACAGCATAAGCAAGTTTTCCATCCGAATTCTTGCGAAATGCCTTTCCTATTGTCCAATTCAAGAAATTATTGATTGCTGCTGACACGAGAAATGCAATCGTGCTTCCTAAAAGAATAAACCATGTACCTCCAAGTATATTATCCAATGCAGTATAATCATTTGCATTAGATGGGATAATACTTGCAATATAAAAAATTGCGCATATAAGCAGGTTTATCACTGATGCAAGCACTGCTATTTTATTGGATGCCTTTGGTCCAAAATACTTAGTGAGGATATCCATACACATAAACGACAACCATGAAACCAATATCCCACCGTCTAATGCTATATAATTTGTCTGTAGCAGCGTTTTATTTGCAAGTAAATTCATACAAATAACACTTACAACAAATAGAGAAACTACTGTTGATGGAATACATCTAAGTAGTATTTCTGTTTCTTCCTCCTCTTTCTTAATCCACGCCTTCATTGGCGAGAATCTTTTTTCATTGTGCATTTTTTTGTTATTCATAATTTCCTCCAATAAAAAAATAGTTTTACATAACATAAAACTACCTTCCAATAAAACACAGCCTTTCCAAATTTAAAGTCACCATGTTATCAATATTAGATTAGTAGTCCTAGTTTTGTTTTACGACAGGATGGTACAAATGAACTGTCGACAGTATATGATTATACATCAAAAAAATAATTCCATTAGTTTACCATATACCATTATTAAACCATATTATTCTTGAAATAACCACTCATTAGCTTTTTGATATAAGACTTCTACCCCATTAGGATCATCTTCTCCCGCTAATGCTTGATTAGGTGTTCCACCCATCTTTTCTTCAATCCAGCAAATTCCTTTATATGATGATCTATAATCATCAAAATCACCCGGTTTAAATACATCAGCTTCATGCATAGGAAATGAAGCATAAATAGAGTCAAACTCATAAATACAATCTAATTGTTTAATTTTCCAACAATTATCAATCTTTTCAACTCGATACAAAACTCTTGAATAAGCTGGCATATCATAATCAATATTCATCATTTTACCACGCACAATAATCATCGCCATTGATTCCGCAATAGCTTTATTACCATTAAGCCAAACGATGGTATTAAAAATTTTATGTCCACCCATATAAGGACGATTGCCTTCACGCTTTTTAGAAGCTTCAACAAACTCTTCACCACTACCACTCATCCATGATACATTAACCCTAGAATCATTTACAAATAACTTCTTCATCGCATCATAATGATGATAATCACGACAATATCTTTCATATTCAACTAATTCACGAATATTTTCTTTATCCTTAAGCTCTTCTAAGCTATTTTGTCCCATTGGTAAATCAAAAAAACTTTTATCCATTATTATAAACTCCTTTTAAACTCATTATTAGTAAAATTATAGTATCACTTCATGACATAAGCAATGTACATTAGCTCAATAAAAAGGATTTTTTGTTGAATATAATTCATCAACAATGATTAATTATATATTACTTATTCATATAAAGTAGAAGTTTCCGCTTTATAAACTGGAAGATGTCTCTTGCGTAATAAAGTCGAATAATAAAAAGAGCAAAACCACCGAAGTTGTTCAGATTGGTTTTGCTCTTTCTTTAATTTAACTTTTATTTTGGCACATTCCAGATATGGTCGATGAGACTACTTGGCAGTACAGCGAGAGTATAAGCTGCCATTTCCTCGGGTGAATCTGACATATCTCTCGAAAACCACAGCATAAAATGATTGAACGTGCCTCCTATATGGAATGCAATATCATATTGTATTGATGCATGCTTATCTTTATGCGTTTCTGCTCCTAAGTATTTTTTCAATATATCAAGAAATAAAATAGAAAGTCTGTTTTTGTATATGGTCATCATTTGTTTTTTGTGCTTGTAATAATGTTTATATACATTTATCAGATGTTCTTCAAAGTTACTTTCCTTTGCTCTGTCCCACTCTAAAATGTCTTTAGAAATTTTATCAAGAAAATATTTAATGACATCTTCTTTTTTCTCAAAATGGCGATAATATGTTGATCGGTTCACTCCAGCTTTTTCTACAATCTCGCCCACGGTAATATCTGTATAATCTTTTGTGTTCATAAGAATTAAAAGTGCATCGGCAATATATGTTTTCATCATTTCAGAAGTAATGGATTTTCTTCTCATAAAGCGACAAAACCCTCCTTTTTGTTGCAGTTTAGATTTATTTTTCCGTTGTTTGTTGACAGACATTTAAGTTTGCAGTAGAATCGAAAAAGAGACAAATGTCTCTTTTTTTGATTTTGACATAAAGAAAATATTTTGTCAATAGATCATTTAGTAATTAATATTTAGAAAGAGGTAAAAAATAAATGAATGAAACAAATTCAAAAACAAACAAAAAAAATTATATATTCGCATTTCTAACTGTAATGGCAATTTTTTCAATGGGACAGATTGCAGGTTCTATTGATGCTGCGATTGCGACTATCGGTGAGCATTTCGGACTTTCTGAAGCAACAACTATGTATGTATCATCTGTATCTGCCATTGCGAGCGTTATCTTTGGCCTTGTAGTTGGTATTATTGCAGGTAAAAAAGTGAGATATAAAACGATTGCACTTTTTTCAGGCGTATGCGTACTTGTTGGCGGACTAGTTCCGTTCGTAGTTACAAATTATGCAATTCTACTTATTTTCAGAGCTATCTACGGTATCGGTTTTGGAGGAATGATGAGCTTGCAAAATACATTTGCAAATCTAACTCTTCCAAAAGAAAAACAGGCATCGGCACTTGGTCTTGGTATGTTTGTGGGCTACGGTACAAACTGTATTCTTCAGTTTATAGGCGGACCTTTAGCAGATATCAGCTGGAATTACGTATTCTTAAACACTCTGCTGCTTATCATCCCATTTGTGATTCTTCTTGTATGTTGCCCAAATATTCCGAATAATCCTGTAGCAAGACCAGCAGAATCAAATAGAGCAGAGAAAGAAAAAGCTTCTTACCCACCTGTTGTTTTTATTATGTGTGTAATGATGGCATTGGTTGGTTTATTTGTTGCTCCGCTTCTAATAGGATGCTCTTTCTTAAGTACTGCAATCAATCCTTCTGCAACAATTGCAGGTATCGTTGCAGTTTGCTTCTCTGTTGGATGTATGGTTGGCGGACTTGTTTATCCGAAGCTTTCAAAGGCGTTTGGACGTTACTGCTTTACTTGCTTCTTAATTATTGCAGCTATTGGTCTTGTAGGATCTGCACTTGCAAATAATATTCCGCTTCTTTGCGTTACTATTTTCCTTGGCGGTATGGGGTTCTCTACTACACAAGCAGGTGCAATGATGGTAACAGGTGCATCAGTTTCAAAATCAGCCGTTGCTATGGCATCTTCAATGATTATGGCTTGCTTTAATCTTGGTATGTTTCTTTGCAGTCCGATTCAAGCAGTGATTGACTCTACTATGGGAAACGGTCTTAGAACCCTTCTGTACATAGGTACGGCAATATTTGTTATCGGTGCAGTTGTTTTTGCAATATACAATCCTTTAGCAGGTGTTAAAAAAGAAGTAGAATTAGATGTTGAAAAAGTTGCAAGTTAACATCCATATAAACTACTTGCGTTGCCAAATTGTCAAGCAAGTACAACATTTTCTTTAAAAATCAATTCAAATAAAGATAAATTTAAAGAATCGGTGAAGTGAAAATCTTTGCCGATTTTTTTGCTTTGGAATAAATCAAGTATAAATAAGGAAATAAAAAAGAAACAGAATTTACACAAAATATGCACAGTGTATGGATTGAATAGGAATTTCGACTTTTTAAAAACTATGCGCAGTCCAAAATCATCAAAAATGGGATTCCGAGATTTTCCTAAATCGGACTTATACACAGAATCCCTTATTTTCAAGACTTTTCAGATGTTTATTTTTCTTTTCTTGACAGCAAACAGATAGTCTCCACCTACAATTGTTTTTTGATGAAATTGGTCATCATAGACCAATTTTCTCTTATGGCCTATCGTCTCAACCTTTAAATCCAGCCCTTCTTTTTGAATTCCTCAATACGAGCCAAGTCATCTTCAGAAGGAATCTCTGCTTTTGAATCCACAACTAGAATATTCAAATATTCATTGTTCCATCTATTAAGTATCGCTATGATTTCATCAGAGATACGAATATCGCGCTTCATTATAGAATCCATATTCCAATCAGTGATATCAGAAGTTCCCAGGGTCTTTGTAATCGCTATTTTAGACGCAGTATATTCCTTTTTCTTTTTACCGAAATATCCATTTCCTGCTACGATATTCAACTTCTTTTCAAATGGTAGCTTATTACCTATATGCTCAATCTTCTCCTTGATGGTTTCATCTGATTCATCGGGAAAATAATTAGTCTGCCACTTCTGAGGGAAGATGTGTTCAATCTCCCATTTTGCAGGCAGAAGTTCATCTTGTTGCTCATAGGCTAAAGTCTTCAATAGCATTCGAACCACCTTACGATTAGGATTTTGAATATAAGGTTCCAGCTGAGTCATCTCAACATTCTTAAATTCAAATGTAGGTGTATCTGAAGCAACAATTGCAGAATTCAATTTCAAAATATCACGCTTTACAGCGTTGATAGTCGGCATCACAAGATACTTTGTCATTAATTCCATAAGAAGCTTGTTCAAGAAAAGCACAAAACGTTCTTCAAAATTATTTTCCTTTCGATAACATACGTAATAAATTACTACAGGATATTTCCAAAATTCATTAGGATATGATCTCAAAGTGTCAAGAGTTTGTTTGATTTTTATATTCTTTGACCAAGCCTCATTCTCGATCTGCTCGCCCTTATTAACTACCTTCCATAGATTCAAAATCACAAAAAGTGTATCTATCAGTTCAGGCTTATATAAACGTTCAAATTTATTAGCAGCATAGTACTTCCTTACACCTGGAGTTGTTGTTTTAGTATCCTGTTCCAAAGCACGGTAATAAAACATATTGTAATAGAAAAGTTGCTGGATGCTTTCATTAGCATCTGTAGCCTGCTCATCTAAATCCTTCCAACGTTCAATAAATGACTTTTTCTCATTTGGCTCAAGTTGATTATAAATCTTAGCTTTGAAAATATCTGCATCTGACAGAGGCAGACCTCTATCGTTTAATGTTGAGAAAATAGTTAATGCAGTATCTTGATTATCAGCTGTAATTGGAAGCAAAATAGCCTGGTTCAATAATGCATAAATAAATTGATACACCATCAAAGGATTTTCCTTAGAATGCTTATCAAATAATTCTTGAAAATTATGATAGTTTTTCGAGTAGTTATCCTTTGCACCCTCATCAGCATGTCCTGTTTCCAAAATTGAACGAAGGATTTCATTTCCATCATTATTGACAACACGTGATGTCAATAGAATATTTTTATAATCCACTGTTCCTGTAAGTTTATTAGTTCTCCAGATGGCTGGTTCTATTTTACCTATAAAGTTATTTGCCTCCGCAGTTCTTTCTGATTCAGGAGTAGCAACCAACTTTGTATAAATAGCACGTAATAGTAAAAATAATGATGTAATACGTTGCTGTCCATCTATTATTTCCTGTTCGCCATTCTCATTTTCATAAGAAACTACACTTCCAAGGAAATAAGAGCCTTCACGTTCCGTGCCACCACTAGTAGCTGTAAAATCCCATAAATCTTCAAAGAGAGTTTCTACCTGTTCATCTGTCCAAGCATATGGACGTTGATATTCGGGAATAACAAATGGCTTTGATTTGCCACTTCCCAAAAGTGCTTCAACACTTTGTTTATTAACTTCTATTGTTGTTGTCATGCCACAGCCTCCTTCTTTACTTTGTCACAATATCTAGCAACGATTTATAGCTGTCAATAATATTGTAAACAAATTGCTTTGACTTAAGTTTTTTAAACATATCCATATGTATACTGCCTTGTGTTTTAATAATCGATTTAGTTATTCCTATTTATCACATCTGATAAATAGTCCCTTAAACTTTCAATTCCTTCTCTATTAAGCGTGATTGTAATATAATTATCCGTAAGTACTACTCCATGCCAAAAGAATATCTTCCATTCAAGATGTATATCTTGGATTTCATATTCTTGCTGAACATCTGTATATTTAAAATCATCTCTTAAATCTATTTGTGGATACAATTTAAAAATAAAATCTGGCTCTATGCATGTCATTTCTTCTATTTCCAAGAGTTTATTATCTAACAGTTTTGAGAGTTTTTCTTCCAGTTCATCTACTTCAATAGACAATAATACTTCATCGTTTTCTTTATGATAATTGAGCCAATCGCCTGACGAAAACAAGAAATCACACCTGCACCACTCACTATCCCAATTATATTCGTTCGTTGGTTGATAGCCATTAATCTGGAATTTAATTTTTATTCCACTTGCATCAATTTCAAACCACATATTATCATCCCTTTCTTAAAATCATATCTGCTTGTTTATATATATCCAATCTTCGACACACCAATAACTCCTCTTCTAAGAAATCAGACTATTTTTTTGTTATTTCATATTTTAATTATTTGTTTTAAAATTACATAAAATGTTTTCCCGAGCTTAAATATGCTAATTCATCTAATTCCTCATAGTTGTATTCAGAATTATTAACAAATTTATCACTATGTATTGCTATTTGATTTTTTAATTCAGACAATATTTCTTCGTCTAAAAAGCCTAAATTTTTTCCGCAATATCTTAACTGATATGCTGTCATTTCAATGATAGTACGAACTCCTCCAATAGTTGAAGCCAATAATGTATTCATTATACCTGCTTTTATTGAGTTTTTGTATTCTGGATGTTCTTTTAAAAGTCGATTTGTTGCTGAAGCCATTGCGTAGTAATCTATAAAAAAATTCATTCCACGCTCCCCATAATCTACCACTAAGTACTTTTTATCCGTTTTATAATAAAGCTCTACTTCGTTATTTTGTATTGCCTCTATTAATTTTTTATATGCATATTCTTTCACATATATCACCTCCATAACCTTATTTCATCATGTGTATCCAGCCTCACTGTTTTCTAAATCATCCAAAATGCTTTGATAAGCACCTGTAACATATTCTCTGGTCGGGTCAGACATATATTTTCCGTTTTCTCCTCAGAATACAAAAAATCTTACTCTACTTCACACTTATAAATAAGACAAACTGTTTCTGTATGGGTCGAAGCAATACCGTTAATGCATATGTTGACGGAAACAAATCCACTCCCTATGTTGTAGGGAATATATCTATCCCTATAAACTAGAAATTGCACATCAGTTTATGTATTTCCAAATTCACACTTTATTTTGTGATAACAGGTTTTCCCTCACTATCTAACAATGGAGTCAAACCACCGCCAAAGCCATTGGAAATAAAAAGATAATTTACACCGGTTTCTTTATCAACATATACTGTTCTCTCGCTCTTTAATCCCGTTTCTTGATATACTACCTCAAATCTTTTCTTCTTACCCATTCAAAGCACCTCCATAAATTTCGATTTGTAATTTAGTTTATTATAGCATATTTCAATAAGAAATTTATTAACTAATGATAGACGACAAAACTAGGTGTGAATGACAGACTTAAATCCAGTATAAGTAAACAGAAATTTACTTTTTTATTCAAAAATCTGTGCAAAATAATGACATTTTGTTGATGACAACCGAATTTATTCATATAATATACACAAACGGAGGTATTTGTATGGCAACAACAAATTTAAATATCATAACAGATAAAGACCTCAAAGACCAAGCTGAAGCAATCTTCAATGAACTCAGATTAAACATGACTACTGCTGTAAATATGTTTTTGAGAACAGCTATTCGTGAACACAGAATTCCTTTTGAATTGAAATTAGAAATGCCAAAGATTTTGATATAAACAGTAGCAAATACTAAATTAAATTACATGATGGTACGAGTATAAAAGGTGGAAGTGTGATATTTGAAGATGGCAAATATTATTTAGTAAAGGAAGATTATTAGTATATGGCAAATATAAATGAAATATATTTAAAAAAGAGTTTAAAAGGAATGTTAAAATTAAAACCACAAGATGGTCTCCAAATTTTTTTCACAGGGGCATATAATTATGTACCTGCTGATCCTAAATCAACTGTACATGCACACGATTATTATTTGTACGTAAAAGTTTTTAATGAATGTTGCAAAGAAGATCCATCATTAGTATCACTATTTCCAGTGGCTATTGAACAATTTTTAGAAAAATCAGATATTGTTAATGCGTACGAAGCATATGAAATCCTGGTTTCACAAATGATATTAACTAAAAATGGTATGAATAGATTTAAAATTGATAATAGCAATATGATAGATTGGTTTAATCGTATAAATAGTTTTTTTATGCAACATAAAGATAGATTAAAAGAAATGCAATATGGTATAGCAAAATTATACGAAAATGGTCTAGAAGAAGTGATTCAATCTTCATCAAGTATTGTTTATGAGGAACTTGGTGTTAAACTTTTATAAA
>CAYVBY010000008.1:54126-108258 GCA_964449895.1 uncultured Clostridium sp. | reverse complement strand
TCGTCGGGCTCATAACCCGAAGGTCGAAGGTTCAAGTCCTTCCTCCGCAACCATTAAATTTAATATCGTGGCTCATTGGTCAAGCGGTCAAGACACCGCCCTTTCACGGCGGTAACAGGGGTTCGATTCCCCTATGAGTCACCATTATGGGACCATAGCTCAGCTGGGAGAGCACCTGCCTTACAAGCAGGGGGTCACAGGTTCGAGCCCTGTTGGTCCCACCATTTAAGTTCTTATTAGTGGCCTGGTAGTTCAGTTGGTTAGAATGCCAGCCTGTCACGCTGGAGGTCGAGGGTTCGAGTCCCTTCCAGGTCGCCAATTAAATTATGCGGGAGTAGTTCAGTGGTAGAGCGCAACCTTGCCAAGGTTGAAGTCGCGAGTTCGAATCTCGTTTCCCGCTCCAATTAATGTGGGTGCATAGCTCAGCTGGATAGAGCAACGCCCTTCTAAGGCGTGTGTCCGGGGTTCGAATCCCTGTGCGCTCACCAATAAAAAAAGTTTCACATTAGTGAAACTTTTTTTTGTTTATATTTATAAAAAATAAACAATAGGTATAATAAATAGATTTCTACAAGTGAGTAATAATACATATAGAAATCTATTTATTATAGTTTGAATGAAGCTTTATGCTATCAATTTTTTATGTATTAAAAAAAATCGTATTTAGTTAAAAAATAGTGTAACAATTTTGATTTAATATATAGTTTGTATATAGTTGTATGAATATAGTATAATTTTACTAGATATATTTAATCTAAGTATTTAAAATAAAATTTTAAAACTAACTAAATAGGAGGATGATGTTATGTCCGATTTGAGCAATTTTTTTAATGGTTTTGTTAGTATAATATTAAGGATGAGTATATTTGATCTTATAGATATAGCTATAGTTGCATATATTTTTTATAAGATATTTATGTTTATAAAAGATACAAGAGCTGAACAAGTTTTTAAAGGTATTGTGGTATTATTATTTGCAACTGTAATAAGTAATCTATTTAGATTACATACTCTTTATTGGATACTAGTAAATGCTATAGAAGTAGGAGTTATAGCTATTTGTATTATATTTCAACCTGAGTTGCGAGCAGGATTTGAATATATAGGAAGAAAAAATTTTAAGTTTTTTGAAAAAAATAATAAATATGAAGATGATGACCAGTTTAATAAAATGATAGAAGAAATAATTGAAACATTATATTCTCTTTCTAGACAAAGAATAGGTGCTCTTATAATTATGGAGAGAGAAACAAAGCTATCAGATATAATTAATACAGGTACTACTATAGATGGTGATGTTTCTAGGCAATTGCTTATAAACATATTTATACCAAATACTCCTTTACATGATGGAGCTGTCGTTATAAGAGATTTTAAAGTAAAGGCGGCTGCATGTTTTCTACCTTTAAGTCAGAGTAAAGATTTGACAAAGGATTTAGGAACAAGACATAGAGCTGGTGTCGGTGTAAGTGAGGTTTCAGATTGTTTGACTTTGATTGTTTCAGAGGAAACTGGAGAGGTTTCTATTGCTAAATCAGGTAAATTGTATAGAAATATTGCAAGAGAAAGAATGACTAATATTCTTAAGAATAATCTAAGAAAGAATTCAACTGAAAAAAGTTTATTTAAAGGTGGCATATTTAGATGATAGGAAAATTAAAAAAAAATACCAAGATAAAAATAATAGCTTTATTAAGTGCGATAGTTCTTTGGATGTATGTTATGGCAGTAGTTGATCCTGAAGATACAAAATTATATGAAGATATTCCAATTACAATAACTAATTTAAACGAAATAAAGAATTTAGATTTAGTTGTAGATCCTGATGAGGATTTAGTAACATCTGTATATGTTAAAGGAAATTTATCTGATTTACAAAATATAAGTAGCAAAAATATAAATGTATACGGTGTGGTAGATAATCCTATAGAGGGCCAAAATCAGTTGAAATTAAGTGTTAGTGGCAATAGTACTGCTAAAGTTAATATTGATTTAAAATCTAATAATATAGTTATAAATTTAGAAAAAATTATAGAAGAAGAAAAAGAAATTACTGTAAAAGTTACAGGAAAATATAAAGATAACATAGAAAATATTGAATTAAAAAATGAAAAAATAATAGTGTCAGGACCGAGAAGTAGAGTAAATTCTGTAAAATATGTACAAGCGGAGTTAAATGCAGATGAAGAGCTTACTAAGACATGTACAAAGAGTTTAAATTTAAAACCTTTAGATTCAGATATGAAACAAGTAAATGATGTGAATTTGCAGTTTAAAAAAGTAGATGCGACTATATCTTTTTTACATCAAAAGGAAGTTAAGGTAAAAGCTGTTTTTAAAGGGAACTTAGCTAATTTAGTTGAAGGTGAGAATTTCACTATATCTCCAAGTACTATTCAAATTAGAGGCAAAAAAGAGGATTTAGATAATATTGAATTTATAAGTACAGAGAGTATAGATATAGGAAATTTTACTTCTAATGTTAATACAGTAAAATTAAATGTACCACAAGGGATAGTTGTCAAAGATGATAATGTAAAAATAAAAATGTTAAAGGATAGCGATTTAATTGATATTTTTACTTATTCTGGAAGTAGTTTAGGGATTTTAAATAATAATAGTACAGTTTCTTTAAATGATTTTGAAATTCCAGATAGTATAAAGGTCACTTTAAAATATAACAATCAATCACAAAAAATATCAAAAAATGAATTAAAATTATATATAGATTTACAGGAAGGGTTTGCTTCTAATAAACAATATGTAATTAAACATAATAATTTGGATGTTAAGAGTATAGTTATTGAACCAAGTTATATAAAATCAAAATAAGATTAATAAAAATTTAATAAGAAATAAAAATATAATTGAGAGTTAATATTTAATATTAATAATTTGTAAGAGTTTTTTTGAATGTTTTATTGATATAATAAATAATATTAATGTTTTCATTATTGGAAGGAGTTTTTTATGAGAAAATATTTTGGGACAGATGGAGTAAGAGGTGTTGCCAATAAAGAACTTACTTGTGAATTAGCATATAAATTAGGTAAGGCAGGAGGATATGTTCTTACTAATGCAGAACATAAAGTAAAAGTTGTAGTAGGAAAAGATACAAGACAATCAGGAGATATGTTAGAGGCTGCACTAATTGCAGGTCTAATGTCAGTTGGTTGTGATGTAATAACTGTAGGAGTGATACCTACACCAGGTGTTGCTTTTTTAACTAGAAAATATGGAGCTGATTGTGGAGTTGTAATATCTGCATCACATAATCCTATGGAAGATAACGGAATCAAATTCTTCAACAAGGATGGATTTAAATTAGATGATGAAATAGAACTAAATATAGAAAAATATATTGATAATATAGAAAAAATAGATTATAATCCAATAGGTGACCAAGTTGGTATAAAAATTAACAAAGACACAGCAACAGATGACTATGTAGAATATCTAAAATCTATAGTAGATGTAGATTTAACTGGTCTAAAAGTGGTATTAGACTGTGCAAATGGAGCATCTTATAAAGTTGCACCAGCTATATTTAAAAAATTAGGGGCAGAAGTTGTAGATATATACACAACTCCTAATGGAAAAAATATAAATGACAAATGTGGATCAACTCATCCTGAAGAACTTCAAAAGGCTGTTGTTGAACATAAAGCTAATTTAGGACTTGCTTATGATGGAGATGCTGACAGATTAATTGCAGTAGATGAAACAGGAACAATAGTAGATGGAGACCATATAATGGTTTTAGGAGCTGTTTATCTTAAAAAGCAAAATAAATTAGCAAATGATACATTAGTTGTAACTACAATGAGTAATATTGGTCTTCATATAGCAGCTAAAGAATATGGCATTAAATTAGCAATAACAGATGTTGGAGATAGATATGTAATAGAAGAAATGAAAAAATGTGGATATAATTTAGGTGGAGAACAATCAGGTCATATGATTTTCCTAGATTATAATACTACAGGAGATGGAGTTTTAAGTTCTTTAATAGTTTCAAAAATAGTAAAAGAAGAAGGAAAGACTTTATCAGAATTATCAGCTTTAATGAAAACATATCCACAAGTTTTAATAAATGTTGAAGTTAAAAATGAAGTTAAAAATAAATTTATGGAAAATGATGTTATAAGAGCTGAAATAGAAAGACTTGAAAAAATAATGGACGGTTCAGGTAGAGTTTTAATAAGACCATCTGGAACACAACCATTAGTAAGAGTTATGTTAGAGGGTAAAGATGAAGGTCAAATAAAAGGTCTAGCACAAGGTTTAGCAGATCTTATAGAAAAAGAATTATCTTAAGAATATGATTAAAGTATATAAAGTAATTTTTATTTATGTAAGTTAAGGAAATTAATTTAATAATATAAAAAAATGCATAAAGCCACTCATATATTTTTATATGGTGTGGATTTATGCATTTTTATAAAAGGATTGAAAAAATACTTTATGTATAGTAAAGAATATATCTTAAATAATTGTAAATACTAGAATAAAACTAGTGTTTATGTAAGCGCCAGAACTTAACTATAATTAAGTTGACGAGGTCAGAGTTAATCGAAATATCGGCGGATGCTCTGCGGTGTGCCACCATCGAAGGATTTCTACAAAGCGTGAGAGCAATCTCATTAAACAAAAAGAAACCCATGTGGATTGACCCTAATCTTAAAAATATATAAATATAATATTTTTTAGGAGGACATACAAATATGTGTGGAATAGTAGGATACTTAGGTAACAGACAAGCAACAGAGGTTCTAATTGATGGACTTTCAAAATTAGAGTACAGAGGATATGACTCTGCAGGAGTTGCTGTAAATAATGGAGGAAATGAGTTAAAAACTAGAAAATTCCAAGGAAGATTAGCAGTATTAGCAGAAGACTTAGAAAAAAATCCAATAGAAGGTAATTTAGGTATAGGTCATACAAGATGGGCTACTCATGGTGCGCCATCAGATGAAAATTCTCATCCTCATTTTAATAAAGAAAAAACAATAGCAGTAGTTCACAATGGTATAATAGAAAACTACTTAGAATTAAGAGAAGAATTACAAGCAGAAGGATATGAATTTATATCTCAAACAGATACAGAAGTAGCAGCTCATATGGTAAGCAAATACTATAATGGAGATCTTTTAGATGCAGTTTACAAAGCTACAGCTAGATTTAGAGGAGCTTATGCATTAGGTGTTATATCTACAGACAATGATCAAGAATTAGTAGCAGTAAGAAAAGATAGTCCATTAATAGTTGGATTAGGTGAAGGAGAAAACTTTATAGCATCTGATATACCTGCAGTATTAAAATACACAAGAAAAGTTTACTACTTAGAAAATGGTGAATATGTTCATATATTAGGAGATAAAGTTACTGTATTAAACGAAAACAGAGAAGTAGTAGAAAAGAAAGTAAATGAAATAACTTGGGACGTTGAAGCAGCATCTAAAGGTGGATACGACCATTTCATGATAAAAGAAATATACGAACAACCAGAAGGAACTAGAAATACTCTAATGAGAAGACTAGACCAAAATGGTGAAATAAAATTAGATGATATAGACATAACAAAAGAACAATTAGACAAAATAAACAAAATATATATAGTAGCTTGTGGTACTGCTTATAATGCAGGACTTGTTGGAGCACATGCAGTAGAAAGATTTTTAAAAGTTCCAGTAGTAACTGATATAGCTTCAGAATTCAGATATAGTGATCCATTTATAGATGAAAATACTTTAGTTATATTAGCTAGTCAATCTGGTGAAACTGCAGATACACTTTCAGTTTTAAGAGAAGCTAAGAAAAAAGGAGCTACAGTATTATCAATAGCTAATGTTGTTGGTTCTTCAATAGCTAGAGAATCAGACTACACACTATATACTTGGGCTGGTCCTGAAATAGCAGTTGCTTCTACAAAAGCTTATACTACTCAAATAGTAGCATTTACAATGATAGCTTTAGATTTTGCTTACAAAAAAGGTACTATAACTAAAGAAGAATACATGAACTATATAGAAGAATTAAAACAAATACCAGATCAAGTTGCAGAAGTTTTAAAATGCGAAGACCAAATAAAAGAAATATCAAAACAATTAATAGACAAAAAAGACATATTCTATTTAGGTAGAGGTCTTGACTATTCAACTGCAATGGAAGGTGCTTTAAAAATAAAAGAAATATCTTATACTCATGCTGAAGCATTTGCAGCAGGTGAGTTAAAACATGGTACAATAGCATTAATAGAAGAAGGAGTTCCAGTAGTAGTTTTAGCAACTCAACAACGCCTATTCGAAAAAATGTTATCTAACATGCAAGAAGTAAAAGCTAGAGGAGCTAATGTTATATCAATAACTGAAGAAGGAAATAGAGAAGTAGAAAAATCTTCAGATTCAGTTATATATATTCCAAAAGTTGATAATATATTAGCTGGTATATTAAGTGTAATACCACTTCAATTATTAGCTTACTATGTTGCAAAAGAAAGAGGATGCGATATAGATAAACCAAGAAACTTAGCTAAATCAGTTACAGTTGAATAATAAAAGCTTAAATATAATAGTAACAATATAAAAATTACACAAAATATAAATAACTAAACAACATATATAAGATAATTAAAGGAGCTATTTTGTTAATGAAAACATATAGCTCCTTGTTTTATACATTATGTAAAAAAATTTTATTTTGTGTATATAAATATTTAAAGTGACAATAATATTAATGTATTCCTCATAATATTCCCCCAATATTATAAATACATTGAGAGAGGCTGGTCCTAGGACCAGCCTCTTATGGTTTTAGTAAGTAAAAATATTTTTAAAATAAACTTTTTTATAAATAGATTATTTATTTAGTGAATCTTGATTAATTTGATTTTTTTTATCTTTAATAGTTATATTTACATCAAAGTTTTCATCTTGTGTTTTATTTACAGTTGTATCTACATCATAATTTTTGTTATCGTGTATTATAATTTTAGCTTTATTTCCTTTATCATCTTCATATATTTTTTCTACTTCAGAATTTGAATTTATAATTGTTTTGAAATTATCTATAAGTTCACCACCACTAGCTGCATTTACACTAAAACCAGTAATACCTATTATTAAAGTACAAGATGCTGCAACAACTAATTTTTTTAATTTATTATTCATTTTAATTTTCTCTCCTTTTGAAGAAGCTATTATATTTTCTGCAAATCTATCAGGGTAGTTAATTTTTTGTTCACCGAATTCTAATTTATATAGTTCTTGAGTTAGTTTATCTACATCTTCAAAATCACCATTTTCAATAGCTTCATTTATTTTATTTTTTAAATCCATAATATTGCCTCCTTATTAAAATAGGGAGTGTAATGGATAGGGCCCATATCCATTACACTTATAAGTGTTAAGTTTTATGTAATGTAACATTAAATATTTTCAAATTTTATATTTTTAATTTTATTTTTTATATATTTTCGAAGTCTTACAAAGCGCATTCTGATAGTAGTTTCATTTACATGAAGTTCACTAGCTATATTTTTCATAGGTATTTTGTCTATGTAATAAAGTTTGTATAATTGTTTTTTATCTTGAGGAAGTTCATTTATAACATAATCTATATATTTTTCCTCATCGATTTTTTTATCTTCTCTACTGTATATTAAGTCACATAAATCTTTTTCATCAACTAGATTGTTTTCATTTAACTCTACAATTTTGTACTTTTGGCTTTTTCGAATATATTCATTAGTTAAGTTTTTACTAACTTTATATAAAAATGCTCGTTTGTTTTCATAATAAAATATAATTTTTTTCTTTTTATATGCTATTAAAAATACTTCTTGGACAATATCTTCAGCAACCGATTTGTCATGAATCATGATAAGAATATATTTAAATATTTGTTCGTAATTTTCTTTACAGAGATTATAAAAAAACTCATCATATTTATTCATAAAAATATTTATCCCTCCTTGCAATTACTTCATTTTGGACAATTATATATATCAAAAATATTTATATATTATATATGTTATTAAAAAAAAAAAGTAACATAATTTATTTTTATATAATTTGGTTAATTTAGTAAAAATCCTTTTTATGACATTTAAAACAAAATATTATAATCTTAAAATGTCACTATTTTGAGTGACAGGAATAGGTTTTCTTACAATTGAAAAAAAATTCCAGAAAATGTAATATTTAATTATAGACAACACGAAATATTAAGTTAAATCAAAAAGCACTAATAAAAACAAAATAATTACAAGCAATTATTAACAAAGAAAGGATATTTTAAAGGAGGAATTATCAATGGGTGAAGTAACAGGAATTAAAACTCAAGTACAAAAATTAGGTAGAGCACTAAGTGGTATGGTAATGCCAAATATAGGTGCATTTATCGCATGGGGATTCATAACAGCGTTATTTATAGAAGCTGGTTGGCTTCCAAATGCTAGATTAGCAGAAATGGTAACACCAATGCTAAAATATGTTTTACCAGTATTAATAGGTTACACTGGTGGTAAAATGATAGCAGGTGACAGAGGTTCAGTAATCGGTGCAATAGCTACAGTAGGTATAGTAGTTGGTGCAGGAGATACAACAATGTTAATTGGTGGTATGATAATGGGTCCACTTGGTGGATGGGTAATCAAAAAATTCGATGAATTAGTTGATGGAAAAATACCTTCAGGATTTGAAATGTTAGTAAATAACTTCTCAGTTGGTATATTAGGATTAATATTAGCAATTATAGGATTTTATGCAATAGGACCAGTTGTAGTAGCAGTAACATCAGTATTACAAGCAGGTGTTGAATTCTTAGTTAACAAAAATCTAATATTCTTAACTTCATTATTTATAGAACCAGCAAAAGTATTATTCTTAAACAATGCAATAAACCACGGTATATTATCACCTTTAGGAATAGAACAAGCAAAAGAACTTGGATCTTCAATAATGTTCTTATTAGAAGCTAACCCAGGACCAGGTCTTGGAGTATTATTAGCATATTGTATATTTGGAAAAGGTTCAAGTAAAGAATCTGCACCAGGGGCAGTAATAATCCACTTCTTAGGTGGTATACATGAAATATACTTCCCATACATATTAATGAATCCAGCATTAATATTAGCAGTAATGGTTGGTGGAGCATCAGGAGTTTTAACATTCTCAGTATTAGGAGCTGGATTAGTAGCAGCAGCATCTCCAGGTAGTATAATAGCAATAATGGCAATGACAGCAAAAGGTAAATATTTTGCAGTAATATCAGGTGTAGTAGTTGCAACAGTAGTATCATTCTTAATATCATCAGTATTTGTAAAAAGAGCAGCTGCAAGAGATGAAGAACAAGATATAAATGCAGCTCAAACACAAATGAAAAATATGAAAGCTGAAGCTAAAAATCAAAAGGTTGAAGCTGAACAAGAAAATGGAACTGTAGCAATAGCTCAAGAAGTAGCAAAATCAGATATCAAAAAAATAATATTCGCTTGTGATGCAGGAATGGGATCAAGTGCAATGGGTGCAGCAAGATTCAAAGCAAGAATAAAAGACCTAGACTTAGGAATAGAAGTGGCTGCAGCACCAGTTGATAATGTGCCAGCAGATGCACAAATAATAGTAACACATGAATCATTAGCACAAAGAGCAAGAGATAAATATGATGACAAAGAAATAATAGAAATCAAAAATTTCTTAAAAGATGAAAATATAGATGCTCTATACAATAGATTAGCAAACTAATATCATTAAAATAGAAATTATAAGTACGGAAAATATAAAAGACATAATAAATCAATCCTAACTATAGCCATGGCATAATGCCATGGCTTATTTTTTTTTACAATTATTGCAAAATCAAAATATTTTTAGTATAATCCCGACAAATAATATAAATTCAAAGTGACTTGATGACTAAAATATAAAAATGTCATAAATTGAAAATCTTTATATATCTAAAAAATGTCATAATCTTTAGTGACATCATAGTAATATCAATGAATTGATAGAGATATACTGTTTTGCTAAAATTAAAGTATAAAAATAAAGAAATTGAAATGTCACTAATAAAGGGGACGAGATGAAGAAGAAAAAGATTAGTTCTAGACAAAAAGAAATAATTTTAATACTAGCTCAAAATAACTCTAATAAACCTATAACTATTTCAGAGGTAGCGAAAGAGTTAGACATAAGTACAAGAACAGTATTAAGAGACATGACAAAGATAGAAAGTTGGCTAGATGAGAATGATTTCAAATTTGTTAAAAAACCAGGGGTAGGAATCTATTTGGATGAAACATTAGATAACAAACAATTTATAATGGAACTCCTGCAAGAAGAAAAAATTGAAAAGAATTATACAAAAGAAGAAAGAAAAAAATTTATATTATCAAACCTTTTGACATCTTCAGAGCCAATAAAATCGTACTATTTTTATAAAACATTAAAGATTTCTGAAGGAACATTAAATAATGACTTTATAGACATAGAACAATGGCTAGGTAAGTTTTCTATCGAACTTATAAGAAAACCAGGTACTGGAATTTACATTGAAGGTTCAGAAAAAGATATTAGAAGTGCACAAGTAAGACTTATATACAATTCTTTTGAAGAACAAGAACTAATAGATTTAGTTAAAAATGTTGGAAATAATATTCAAAATAACAACGTAATTGAAATTTCTAGTGAAAATAGGTTACTTAATTTGATAGATAAATCAATAATAAAAAAAGTAGAAGATTCCTTATCTGAAACTGTAAGAGATATAAATTTAAAAATTTCAGATAGTGCTTTTATAGGATTAGTAGTTCATATATCATTAGCTGTGCAGAGGTTAAAAAATGGAGAAATAATCTCTATGGAACAAGATGTTTTAAATGAATTAAAAAGTATAGAACAATTTAAAACAGCAACTCAAATAGCACTACAAATAGAACAAGAATTTAATATAAAAGTACCTATTGATGAAATTGGATATATAACAATGCATTTAAGAGGATCAAAATTAAGATTAGAAACAAAAAATCATAATTTTAGTTTAGACGATGTAGAGTTAATGAATATTTCAAAGAAGTTAATTGAATTAGCTACAGATGAGTTTGGATTTGATTTTAGTATTGATAAAAAATTACTAAATGATCTAGTAAACCATCTAGCCCCATCTCTTTGCAGAATAAAAATGGGAATGGATATAAGAAATCCACTTTTAGAACAGATAAAGACAGAATATAAAGATATATATGATGGAGTATCTAATATCATATACATCATAAAAGAAAAAATAGATATAGATGATATACCAGAATCAGAAATAGCTTATTTAACTATGCACTTTGGTTCTTGTATGGAAAGAAACTTAATGGAAGAAGTTGAGATAAGAGCTGTTGCTTGTTGCCCAACTGGTATAGGAACATCTAGATTTTTAATGACACAATTACAAAAGAAGTTTTCTAATTTAAAAATGGTAGATACAATATCAGCTATTAAGCTAGATGAAAAAGCTTTAAAAGACAAAGAAATAGATCTTATAATTTCTACAGTAGAACTGGAAACTAATATAGATAGTATTGTTGTAAGTCCATTATTAAATTTAGATGATGTAACAAAAATTAGACATATTTTAAGAAAAATATCAAAAGACAAGGTATTTAAAAAAGATAAAACGTCTAATAAGGAAGAACAAAAATATGAAAATCAAAATAATCAAAAAGAACAACTTAATAAAGATGAAGTTATGGATTTTATGATTATGAGTGGAAATATAGTTGAGTTTTTTAAATCTATAGAAGTTCATGAAGATATTGAATGTGATGATTTAGAAGAACTTATAAATTATGGAAGTTTTATATTTGCTAATAATAGTAAATCTGCTCTGAGAATCCAAAAGGATTTAAAACGAAGAATAAATATATCGACACCATTTGTAGAAGGCATAGATATAGCATTACTTCATTGTATGACAGAAGAAGTTGCAAATATAAGATATGCATCCATTAGATTATCAAATGAAATTATGATGGATGAAGGAAATAAAACAAGATATGCTCTGCTTATGTTAATACCAAAAGAAGCAAAAAACTATCAAAGAGAATTATTAAGTAAAATAAGTGAAAATTTAATTGAAAATGAAGCTTTTGTAGAGTGTATTAAATATGGTGATAAAGAAGATATAAAAGAAAAATTTAAATCCATAGTATTAGATTTTTATATTAAAAAAATGGAAGTATTATCAAATAAAATAGATTAAAAAAGGTATATAGGAGGAATTTGTAATGAGTAATATATTAACAAAAGAAAATATAGTATTAGGTTTAGATTCAGTATCAAGAGATGAAAGTATAGTTTTAGCAGGTAAAAAACTAGTTGAAAGAGGATATGTTAACGAAGGATATGTAGATGCAATGCTAGAAAGAGAAAAAACTATGAGCACTAATATGGGATTAGGATTTGCAATACCACATGGAGTTAACGAAGCTAAAAAAGAAATAAAAGAATCAGGAATAGTAATATTACAATTCCCTAATGGAGTAGAATACGGAGATAGCACAGTTTACTTAGTTATAGGAATAGCAGGAAAAGGAAATGAACATCTAGATATATTATCAAAAATAGCTATATCTTTAGATGATGAATTAGTAGAAAAATTAAAAGATTCAACAGATGTACAAGATTTCTTAGATATATTTGCAGAATAGTATAAAGTTTTAGGGGGCATAATCATGAAAAAAGCTATACAATTTGGAGCAGGAAATATTGGTAGAGGTTTCATAGGGGGATTACTATCAAATGCAGGGTATCATGTAGTATTCGCTGATGTAAATGAAACTGTATTAAATGGAATAAATAATGATAAACAATATAAAATACTTGTAAAAGACGTAGAATGTTTTGATCAAACAATAACAAATATAAGTGCAGTTTCATCAATATCAGACGATATAATAAAAGAAATAGAAGAAGCTGAAATAATAACTACAGCAGTTGGACCATTAGTATTAAAAAGAATAGCACCAACAATAGCTAAAGGAATTCAATCAAGAAAAAATAACGGAAACAAAAATTACTTAAATATAATAGCTTGTGAAAATGCAGTAGGAGCTACAGCTATACTAAAAGAAGAAGTAGAAAAAGCTTTAAATGAAGAAGAAATAGCGTATATGGAAGAATATATAGGATTTCCTAATTGTTCAGTAGATAGAATAGTACCACCTTGTACTAATGAAAATCCACTAGATGTTACAGTTGAAAACTTCTATGAATGGAATGTAGAAGAAGCTAAAATAAAAGGTGAAGTACCACAAATAGAAGGTATGAATTTAGTTGGAGATTTAATAGCTTATGTTGAACGTAAATTATTTACATTAAATACAGGACATGCTATAACTGCATACCTTGGATCTTTAGAAGGTTACAAAACTGTAGATGAAAGTATAAAAGATGAAAAAATAGCAACAATAGTAAAAGCTGCTATGCAAGAAAGTGGACAAGGTTTAGTTAAAAAACATGGATTAGATTTAGAAGCTCATTATAAATACATAGATAAAATATTAAATAGATTTAAAAATCCATACTTAAATGATGATGTAAAAAGAGTTGGTAGAGAACCACTTAGAAAATTAAGTGCAAAAGATAGATTAGTAAATCCTTTAATGACAGCGAAATCTTATGAAATATGTGTAGATAATCTAATAATAGGTGTTGCTGCAGCACTTCACTATAGCAATGAAGAGGATGCACAAAGTGTAGAATTACAGCAAACAATAAAAGATTTAGGAGTTAAGAATGCTGTTAAGAAAATATCTTTAATAGAAGATGAAGAATTATTAAATAATATAGAAAATGCATATAATGAATTAAAAAAACAATGTTTATTTAATGCATAAATATATTTTTTAAATAAGAACTGTTCATATTTATGTGAGCAGTTTTTTTCTGTGAAATACTTAGAAATAAAAAATATAGAGAGCTAGTTTAAAATTCTTTAAAATAGTAAATACTTTAAAAAAGGATTTTAAGGGGGCTTTTGATGTGAAATTATTAAAATCAATGATATGTGTATTGATAATAATCTCAATAGGATTTGTAATATCTAGTGCTGAGATAAACAAAATAAACTGGATAAATCAATTTACTAAAACGTTCGAATCTACTGGTGCAGATTTTAGATTTTATAATATAAAAGCTAATGCCATAATATATGAAGATATAAGTATAAAAGATTTAGAAAAAAGATGTTTAGACTTAATAAATAGTGCAAATATAGACAAAAATAAAATTGATGTAAAAAGGTACAAAAATAAGGTATTTGTAAATTATAATAATAAAAATACAAGTATTTTCGTTACAGGAGTAAAAAAAAGTGATAAAGAATCTCATATAGTTATTGACATATTAAACAATAAAGGATATAAAAATATAGAAAATAATTATCAAGACTTGAAAAATAAGCTAGATAAAGATTATAATAGAAAAGATATTAATTTATGTATAGCTGGTGAATATACAAAAAGATTACAAAAAACAAAAATTAGTGATATTTTACAAAAAATATTATATAATATGTATGCTAAAGAAATTGATAATATAGAAGATGAAAATTTTTTATCTATAAATGCATATAGTAAATTATTAAAAGAAAACAACATAGATTATTTATATAAAGAAATGAATTTAAATATAGGAATTAGGTATAGCGAAGATGATGATAGGACGATGATATATATTGCTACACCTATAATAAAAATAGATTATTAGATTGAGGAGAAAAATTTTATGGCTAAAATAATAGTGAAAAAAAGTAATCCGCTTAAGGGAAATGTAAAAATAGATGGAGCAAAAAATGCAGTATTACCAATAATAGCTGCTACATTATTAGTAAAAGGAAAATCAGTTTTATATGAAGTTCCAGATTTAAAAGATGTACATGTAATATCAGATTTAATTAGACATTTAGGTGCAGAAGTTGAATATAAAGACAAAACATTAACTGTTGATGCAACAAATTTAACTACTTGCGAGGCACCATATGAGCTAGTAAGAAAGATGAGAGCATCTTTCTTTGTTATGGGACCATTACTTGCAAGATTTAACCAAACTAAAATTTCAATGCCAGGGGGCTGTTCAATAGGTAGTAGACCAATCGATCTACACTTAAAAGGATTTAAAGCTCTTGGAGCAGATATAATAATGGATCATGGTTTTGTAGAAGCTAAAGCAGAAAAATTAGTAGGATCTAAATTATATTTAGACTTCCCATCTGTTGGAGCAACTGAAAATATAATGATGGCAGCTGTATTAGCAGAAGGAACTACTATAATAGAAAATGCTGCTGAAGAACCAGAAATAGTAGACTTAGCTAATTTCTTAAATGAAATGGGAGCTAATGTTAAAGGAGCAGGAACAAACACTATAAGAATAAAAGGTGTAAAAGAGTTAAGAGGAACAGAACATGAAATTATACCTGATAGAATAGAAGCTGCAACTTATATGGTGGCTGCGGCTATGACAAAAGGAGATATAACAATAGAAAATGTATTACTTGAGCATTTAAAACCAGTAACAGCTAAGTTATTAGAAGCTGGTTGTGAAATAATAGAATTAGATAATGCAGTTAGAGTAATAGGACCAGAAAAATTAAAAGCAGTAGATATAAAAACTTTACCACATCCAGGATTCCCTACAGATGTTCAAGCTCAACTTATGGCGATGCTTACAGTTGCTAGAGGAACTGGTGTTGTAATAGAAACAGTATTTGAAAATAGATTTATGCATGTAGCAGAATTTAATAGAATGGGTGCAGACATAAAAATAGAAGGAAGAACAGCTATAGTTAAAGGTGTAGATGGCCTTTGTGGTGCAAATGTTAATGCAACTGACTTAAGAGCAGGAGCGGCACTTATATTATGTGGTCTTATAGCTGAAGGAGAAACTCAAATAGGTGAAATATACCATATACAAAGAGGTTATGTTGACATAGACAAAAAAATTAGAGCTTTAGGTGGAAATATAGAAATAGTAGAAGACTAATTTTTAGATTTAATTTATAAATTTATAAATTAAACAGAGTAAGATATAATGTAATAAACATTTAGGTTTTTTCATATATTTATGTCATAATAGTAAATTTAGGAGGCATTAACTATATGAAAAAACCTACGATTATATTAATAGGAACAGTTATTTTTTCAATAATAATACCTGTTTTAGTTAGTGTGCTTTTTTTTGAAGAGGATGAGCTATTTAAGCCTAAAAATAAAATAGATAGTAGTATTACTAATCCATATGAAACTGTAAATTCTAAAACTCCAGACATAAGTGTCTATAATTCAGTTACAGATGAAGTTGAAACTTTAGATTTAGAAACTTTTTTATATGGTGTAGTATCTATGGAAATGTCTTCTGACTTTTCAAAAGAAGCTTTAAAAGCACAAGCTGTAGCGGCTAGAACATATATTATTTACAAAATAGAAAATAAATTAAATGATGGACATAAAGGTGCAGATATTTGCAATGATTATAGTCATTGTCAGGCTTATGCATCTTATGATGAATTAAAAAAATTAAAAGGCGATGATTGGATAAAAGACTGTTATCCAATTATAAAAAAAGCAGTAGATGAAACAAAGGGACATATATTAACGTATGAAAACAAATCAATACTGCCACTTTATTTTTCTACATCTAGTGGTAAGACAGAAAACAGCAAAGAAGTATTTATGGTGCAATATCCATATCTAAAATCAGTAAACAGTCCTTACGAAGAAGAATCACCAAAGTATGAAACAGAAGAAATTATCAGTAAAAAAGAATTTATAAACTTAATAAAAAGAGAAAATCAAAAAATTGAATTAACAGAAAAAAATCTCGATAATAGTATAAATATAATTTCAAGAACTACAGCAGGCTCTGTTAAGACTATAAAAATAGGAAACATAGAATTTAGTGGTAGAGAATTGAGAAATATATTGGGATTAAATTCTGCTAATTTTGAGGTATCATTTAATAATGAAGACATTATTTTTAAAGTAAAAGGATATGGCCATGGAGTAGGAATGAGCCAGTGGGGCGCTGAAGGAATGGCAGAGAATGGATATAAATATGATGAAATATTATTCCATTATTATACAAATACAAAAATAAAAGATATCTATTAAAAAATTTCATAATTATACGCATAAAAATAAAAAACATGGTCAATAATTCCAATGTATTAATATATTTGGAGGTGCAGTATGAAAAAGAAATTATTAGAAAAAGATATATTTTATTTATCTTTATTTATATGTATTTGTTTAGTTGCATTTGGTGGAATATTATTTACAAATAAAAATATGAAAGAATTAGCATCAACTAAAGATTTAAATAATAAAGATGATGAAATAAATTTAGTAAAAGATAAGGATGCAGTAGAAACATCTACTGAATCAAATCAAAACTTACAACAAGCAAAAGAAAAACAAAATAAAAAATTAAAATTGAATTATGTAGGCGAAAAAGTACTTAGAGAATATTCAGAGACTATACCAACTTATTCAAAAACATTAGATGTTTGGGAAATACATAAAGGTTTAGATATTTCAGCAAAAGAAGGTGCAGAAATAAAATCTATATTAGATGGTGAAGTTATATCTGTATATTCAGATGATAAATATGGAACAAGTATAGAAGTATCTTATAATGATGGCTTAAGAGTTATTTACTCAGGTATAAATGAAAATGTCTCAATAAAAAAAGGTAATAAAGTTAAAGAAGGCGATGTTATAGGATATGTAGGAAATACTACAAATATTGAAAATAAAGACGAAACACATGTACATATAGAAGCTTACAAAAATAACCAAGCTATTAATCCACTGGGTTTATTAGAATAAAGTTCATAAAAGGAAACCTTTTAATAAAATTAGAAGGTCTCCTTTTATATTTTTTGTGTTTTGATTATAAATAATTCTCATATAATTAGAAAAAATATAATAAGAGAATTTAAAAAAATTTAAATATGATTTTGTTATATTTTTAAATTTTTCTTCATATATATCAAGTAGATAGATATGAAGGAGGGGAGGTTTTGAAATCTCATATAGAACAGAGAGTTATTGTAATTTCTAAATATATATTGGAAAAAGAGACGACAGTAAGACAAGCAGCTAAGGTTTTCGGAATAAGTAAAAGTACTGTACACAAAGATATAACTGAGCGTTTAGAGGAGATTAATCCTTTATTAGCTAAAGAAGTAAAATTAATTTTAGAAAAGAATAAATCGGAAAGACATATTAGGGGCGGAATGGCAACAAAGTTAAAATATCAGCAAAAAAAAAAGATGTAGGATAACCTACATTTTTTTCTTGACTAAAGTAATGTTTTTTCATATATTGTAAAATAGGAGTATTTATGATAACTAACAGTTTGAATTAATTATAAATAAAAAAGATAAAAAAGGAGTGAAAGAAAAAATGTCAGGTGCAGATATAGGTATAGATTTAGGAACTGCTAATGTTTTAATATATGTAGATGATAAGGGAATTGTTTTAGAAGAGCCTTCTGTAGTGGCTATAGATAATAAATTAAATACTGTTTTAGCTGTAGGTAAAGAAGCAAGAAGGATGATAGGAAGAACCCCTTCAAATATAGATGTTATAAGACCTTTAAGAGATGGTGTTATATCAAATTATGAAATAACTGAAAAAATGTTATCTCACTTTATTGAACAAATAGTTGAGAAAAAAGGATTTGGAAGATTTGTAATGCCTAGAATAATGGTTTGTGTACCAACTGGTGTTACTGAGGTAGAAAAAAGAGCTGTAGAAGATGCTACTAAAAAAGCTGGAGCTAGAGAAGTTTATATTATAGAAGAACCTATAGCAGCTGCAATAGGTGCAGGAATAGATATATCTCAACCTAATGGAAATATGGTAATAGATATAGGTGGAGGAACTACTGATATAGCTGTAATATCACTAGGAGGATCAGTTGTAAGTACATCTATCAAGTTAGGTGGGGACAAGTTTGATGAAGCTATAATCAAATATATTAAAAAAGAATATAATGTATTAATAGGGGAAAGAAGTGCTGAAAAATTAAAAGTAGAAATTGGAACAGCAGTTAAAGAAGAAGAACCTAGAACTATGAAAGTAAGTGGAAGAAACTTAATAAAAGGACTTCCTGTTACTATAGAAGTTAATTCTACAGAGATATTAGAAGCTCTTAATGATTGTATAGAGCAAATAATATCTGCAACTAAAACTTTATTAGAAAAAACACCACCAGAATTAGCTGCTGATATAAGCACTACAGGCATAATAATGACTGGTGGAGGAGCTATGTTAAAAGGACTAGATAGAAGAATATTTGAAAGTACAGGAATTGAAGTAACTGTAGCTGAAGATCCACTTTCTTGTGTTGCAAAAGGAACTGGATTATCATTAGATTCATTAGACTTATTAGAAACAGGTGGAAACTTTAAAAAATAATTACAGAAAAAATATTAAAAAATAAAAAAAGTAGCTACAATAAAATCTTATCGAAATTATTATTTTATTGTAGCTACTTTTATTTTATGTTGCAAAAAGAAGGGCAAGAGCAATTGTTTCTGCTAATTCTAATACAAAATGAAGTCTGATATTATTAAATGAAAATCTGTTATTTTCATCTATCTTATCAACAATACCTACTATAGAGTAGTGACCTATTTGAGGAAGTTTTTTACCCACGCCTTTTCCAGGAAGTATGGGACCTTTTCTAATTTGTATATTCCCTATATTATTTACAGAACCTAAACAGGCATCAATAGCTAAAAATTCACTATATGCATGCTTCTTTTTTATAGATTCAATAGATTCATATATATTTAACGCATGAATAGGATTATCCAATGTACCGTAGACAGGGTATTTAAAATTACTATTTTTGAGAATAGTTCCAACTAAGGGACCTAATGCATCTCCGATAGCACGGTCTGTTCCTATACAAATTACGACAGTTTTATCAGAAATTATATTTTTAAGAATAGTACTTAGTGTGTGAGTAACATCTTCTTTTTTATAGTTTACTTTAGCTAAATACATAGGAGTTCCTCCCTTCTAGATAATATATGAATTTACTTATATAAATAATACTAATTTTAAAATAGATGAGAATTTATTATTTTAAATGAATTAATAAAAGGCTTGACAACATATAAAAAACAATGTATTATTTGAATTGTAAAAAAATTAAAAATAAATATAGTTAAGAATAAAATTCTTAATGCCTTATCAAGAGCGGCTGAGGGACAGGCCCTGTGAAGCCCAGCAACCACTTCTCTAAGAAGGAAGGTGCTAAATCCTGCTAGAGTTTTCTAGAAAGATGAGGTTACATCATGAAAGTGTATAAACCTCTTCTATTTTTAGGAGAGGTTTTATTTATTTAGAAAATTAAATTGTAACAAATAAGGATTAGAATTTTAATAAAAATAATAATTATATTAGGAGGAAAATGAAAATGGCAAGACATTTATTTACGTCAGAATCAGTTACTGAAGGTCATCCAGATAAGATGTGTGACCAAATATCAGATGCGATATTAGATGCATTATTAGAAAAAGATCCTCAATCAAGAGTTGCTTGTGAAACAGTAACTACAACAGGGTTAGTATTAGTTGCAGGAGAAATAAGTACATCAGCTTATGTTGATATTCCAAAAATAGTTAGAGAAACAGTAGAAGAAATCGGATATACAAGAGCTAAATTTGGATTTGACTGCAATACTTGTGCTGTAATAACAGCTATAGATGAACAATCAGGAGACATCGCTATGGGTGTTGATGAAGGTTTAGAAAGTAAAGGCGGAGAAAAAACTGAAGAAGATATCGAAAAAGTTGGTGCTGGAGACCAAGGTATAATGTTTGGTTTTGCTAGTAATGAAACTGAAGAATTAATGCCTCTTCCAATATCTCTAGCTCATAAATTATCTAGAAGATTAACAGAAGTTAGAAAATCTGGATTATTAGATTACTTAAGACCAGATGGAAAAACTCAAGTAACTGTAGAATATGAAGGAGATAAAGCTGTAAGAGTTCATACAATATTAATATCTGCTCAACATAGTGAAAGCGTTGATAATGAAACTATAAGAAAAGATATAATCGAACATGTTATAAAAGCTGTAATACCTGCAGAACTATTAGATGACGAAACTATCTACTATGTAAACCCAACAGGAAGATTCGTTATAGGTGGACCACAAGGAGATAGTGGACTTACAGGAAGAAAAATAATAATAGACACTTACGGTGGATATTCTAGACATGGTGGTGGAGCATTCTCAGGAAAAGACCCAACAAAAGTTGACAGATCTGCTGCTTATGCTGCTAGATATGTAGCTAAAAATATAGTTGCTGCTGGGCTTGCAGACAAATGTGAAATAGAATTATCTTATGCAATAGGTGTTGCTAGACCATTATCAATATTTGTTGATACTTTTGGAACTGGAAAAGTTTCTGAAGAAAAATTAGTTGAATTAATCAACAAAAACTTCGACTTAAGACCAGGTGCAATAATAAGAGACTTAGACTTATTAAGACCTATTTACAAACAAGTTGCAGCTTACGGACACTTTGGTAGAACTGATATAGATGTACCATGGGAAAGAACTGACAAGGCTGAAACTTTAAAAGCTCAAGCTATGGCATAAATTTCAAAAATATAAAAAATTAATAAAGATAATAGGACCTTGTATTATAATATATGCAAGGTCTTTTTTTAATTTAAATATAATTTTGTATATATGTGTTAAGAAAATTTACCTTAAAGATTTTCTTATAGAAAGGATTTTATTATTTTGGATAATATATTATAAAGAAGTAATTTAGTAGGAGTGGTGTTATGGAAAAATTAGAAGGTATGATAAGTGATATAATTTTTAAAAATGAAGAAAATGGTTATACCATAGCCTCTCTTGCAAATGAAGATGAGGAAGTTACTATAGTTGGGTGTATGCCTACTTTATCTGTAGGAGAAACTATAGAAGTTGAGGGAAAATGGGTTACTCATAAGATTTATGGTTCACAATTTGAAGTTAGTAAATTTATGCCAGTAACACCGTCTTCTTTAGAGGGTATTTATGCTTATTTGTCTTCTGGTATGATTCACGGTATAGGAGAGAAAATGGCTCTTAGAATTATTGAAAAATTTGGGGTAGATACTCTTGATGTAATTCAAAATACTCCAGAAAAACTAAAAGAAGTAGAAGGTATTGGTGCAAAGAAAATTAAGCAAATAACTGAGAGTTATGAAGAAAATAGGGAACTTAGAAACATAATTATGCAACTATCTCCTTATGGTATAACTCCTAATTACTGTTTAAAGATATACAAAAAATATAAAGAAAAAGCTATTGATGTAATAAATAAAAATCCATATAAATTAGCTGAAGATATAAGAGGTATAGGATTTAAAATTGCAGATGAGATAGCAAATAAACTAGGAATTGATAAATATTCAAAAGATAGAATATTTCAAGGGATTTTATATACACTAAATCAAAGCACCTCAAATGGAAATACTTATTTACCAATGGATGTACTAGTTCAAAATACTTCTACGGTTTTGGAAATAGAAAAGTCTTATATAGAAGAAGCTGTAATGGAACTTGCTTACACTCAAAAGATACACATTGAAAGAGATAAAAATAGTATAAATATATATCTTATGCCTTATTTTATGGCTGAAAATGGAGTGTGCAAAGAAATTATCAAAATTTCTCAATATGAATTTGATAACTTAAATATAGATATAGAAGAAGAAATAAGAATTATAGAAAGAGAAGACAACATAACTTTAGCTAAAAATCAAATTTTAGCTGTTAAAGAGTCGATAGAAAATGGAGTAGTTATAATAACTGGAGGTCCTGGTACAGGAAAAACTACTACAATAAACACTATCATAAAGATATTTGAAAATAATGCGCAAAATGTAGTTTTAGCGGCTCCAACAGGGCGTGCAGCTAAAAGAATGAGTGAAACATCAAATAAAGAAGCTAAGACAATTCATAGACTTTTAGAAATAGGATTTTCTATGGATAGTGATGAACTTATGTTTATGAAGGATGAAGATGATCCAATAGATGCAGATGTAGTTGTTTTAGATGAGGTTTCTATGGTTGATATTATCCTTATGCATAATCTTTTGAGGGCAATAAAGCCTGGAACGAGACTTTTAATAGTTGGCGATTGTGACCAATTACCTTCTGTAGGTGCAGGAAATGTACTTAGAGATTTAATTGATTCAGAAGTTATAAATACAGTTAGGCTAAATGAGATATTTAGACAGGCAAGAGAAAGTATGATAGTTGTAAATGCTCACCACATAAATAAAGGAGAACCTTTGAAATTAAATGTAAAGGGTAAAGATTTTTTCTTCATAAGAAAGGAAACAAACGAAGAAATATTATCTGAAATAACAGGACTTGTTAGTGAGAGATTGCCTAAATACTACGGAGTTGACAAATTAAAAGATATACAAATACTATCCCCTATGAGAAAGGGAACATTAGGCGTAAATAATCTAAATATAGAATTGCAAAAATCTTTAAATCCACCTAAAAAGTTCAAAACAGAAGAAAGTTTTGTAAAAAGAACTTTTAGAGTAGGAGATAAAGTTATGCAGGTAAAAAACAACTATACAAAAAAATGGAAAACAGAAGACGGAAGTAATAGCGGACATGGTATATATAATGGAGATATTGGTTATATTTATTTTATAGACAAAGAAAAAAAGGAAATCTTTGTTATATTTGATGGAATGAAAATAGTAAGCTATAAGTATGATGAATTAGATGAATTAGATCATAGTTTTTGTACAACTATTCATAAGAGTCAGGGAAGTGAATTTCCAATAGTCATAATTCCTATGACATGGGCACCTCCGATGCTACTTAGTAGAAACTTACTTTACACAGCAGTTACTCGTGCTAAGAAACAAGTTGTATTAGTTGGAGATGTGAAGTACTTAGAGTTTATGATTAAGAACAATCGAATAAACGATAGATATTCCAATTTGGCAGTTAAGTTGAATAAATTTAAAAAAGAAGGTCTGCTAATTGAAGATAACAAATACGAGCAACAAGAATTCTAGCTTGAATAATAATTTAAGTGTAGATAAAAAAGTTGACTTAATTGATTTTAGTTCAATTATTGATTTAAAACTTAAATTTAAAGAAATAAAAGAGTTATTATTAGATTTTATATATCCAAAGAATATATCGTGTATAATCTGCGACAATCCAATAAACCTTACAAATACATATTCAATATGTAAGGATTGTTTCAAGGAACTACATTTTTTAAAAGATGCTTGTCTAAAATGTGGAAAGCCTATAATTAATCATAATTTAGAATATGAAGATATAGCTACATGTGCATACTGTGTGAGAAGGACTTTTTATTTTGATAGGGCTATATCATGTATAGAGTATAATAATATTAGCAAAAAAATGATACTTGATTTTAAATACAAAAATAAAACTTACTTCTGTAGATATATTGCTAAGATTATGAGTGAAAAAATGGAATTAGAAAACCTAAAAGCTGATTATTTGCTGTTTGTACCACTACACAAAAAAAGACTCAGACAGAGAGGATTTAATCAGTCTGAGAAAATAGCAGAGGATTTGAGTGATATAACAGGTATTCCTATTTTAAAATGTATTTATCGAAATAAAAATACTAAAAGGCTATATAAGTTAAATCTAAAAGAAAGACAAGATGAACTTAAAAATTCGTTTCATATAAGGGATGATGAAAATTTATTGGCAAATAAAAATGTAATTTTGGTAGATGATATATTCACAACGGGATCTACAGCTAACGAAATATCTAAACTACTTAGATTAGCTTGTGTAAACAAGATAACTATATTGACACTTTTGACTAGAAGTATCGATCCTTATATGCCGTTTAGTGATAATGATTAATCATTTAACTAAATAATTCTATTGACATAATCTAAATAAGATATTAAAATAGACTAGTGATTATTCAGGTCTGTGGTTGAAAGTCCAAGCCAGTCGCAGGCAAAGGGATCCACGTAAGTTAATTCTAAAAATGGGATTGATGATCATGGTGCGGCTTAGAAGTAAGACCTACCGATAACCCAAAAAAATTCAAATCGAGACGGCTAGTAGTGCGGCAAACCCAGAGCGAACGTCGCAGTAGGCGAGTGTGGGGTCAAAAACCAGGTCAGCTGAATATCATATAAGTACCTAATTAAGGGTACTTTTTTTTATACAAAAAATTATTTTTTATTAAATGATAAGACAACAAATTTAAATTAACCTAAAAATTTAACCAAAATTTATTATTTTAAGACGAGTTTTATAACTCGTCTTTTTTTTATATTGTACAAATTTGTAATATTATAGAAAATTATGAATTATTTTAATAACAAACGAACATATGTATTGTGTATATATCATTTTGATAAAATATTGAAAAATCAACATTTTAAAACTTATCAACAAAGTTATCCACATTATACACAGGAATTGTGCATAATTTAATCCACATTTAAACATAATTTTTTTATATAAAATTTTATATAAAAAATATATTAAAAAAATAAAAAAAATAAAAGGAGATTTAAATTTAATGTAGAATAATATTATTAAACATAAAAATTTATCATAATAGTGAAGTACATAAAACATAAAAATATGAACCTATGAACTTTACGTCACAAAGGGGGCTGTTCTTATGAAAATATTAATAACAGGAAAGAAAATAGAACTTACAGAAGGAATCAAAGGAGCTGTAGAAGATAAATTAAGTAAATTAGATCGCTATCTACATGAAGACACAGAAGTAAAAGTTACTGTAAGTGCTAGAAAAGCAAAACAAAAAATAGAAGTGACAATAATCCCTATAAATGGTCCAATAATAAGAGCTGAGGATAGTGAAGAAAGTTTATATGCTGCAATTGATGTAGTTTATGACAAACTAAATAAACAACTAAGAAGATATAAAAATAAATTAAAAGATAAATATCAAGCTAAAGGACAAGAAAGTATTAGATTCCAAAATATTGAAACTGATGCAACTGAAAATGAAGAAGAATTTGATATAGTTATAGAAAGACATAAAAAATTCGATATGAAGCCTATGAGTCCAGAAGAAGCTGTATTACAAATGGAATTAATAGGACATGGATTCTATATGTTTAGAAATATAGCTACAGATGAAATATCAATAGTTTACAAACGTGAAACTGGCGGATATGGATTAATAGAACATGAATAGTATTTTGTAAGATTATTAAATTTTTAGTTTAAGTAATTACAAGCTATCGATAAGAAATTATCGATAGCTTTTTTAATTAATATAATATTTGAGAAATATTTATAAATAGCTTAAAATTTAATGTATTAAAAAATAATTAATTTGTTAATAATTAAGAAAGGAGTGATAAAAATGATAGAAATTTTATTAATTTTAATTATAGTTTTATTAGTTGTTAATATTTATATAACAATTAATAAAAATGTTAATATGGATCCTGTCAAAAAAAATATGGACCAAAAATTAATATCAGTGGAAAAGGCACTTAGGGAAGAATTTATTTTAAATAGAGAAGAATCTAGAAAAAATGAACAATCTAATAGAATAGAAATAAGTGATTCGATTGAAAAATTAAGTTCATCTATATTAAGTAATATGATTGAATTATCTAATTTACAAAAAAATCAATTTGATACATACTCAACGACTATGGAAAGAACACTTGATACATTTAACTACAACTTGAGAAAAAGTCTAGATGATTTGACTAATTTACAAGATGAAAAATTTACACAACTTACAAAATCTACTGAAGACAATTTAGAGAAAATGAGGGTTACAGTAGATGAGAAACTACAAAGTACTCTTGAAAGAAGATTAGGAGAATCCTTTAAAATGGTAAGCGAAAGACTAGAAGAAGTTCATAAAGGTCTTGGCGAAATGCAAAATCTAGCAGCAGGAGTTGGAGATTTAAAAAGGGTTCTTTCTAATACAAAAATGAGAGGTGTACTAGGTGAAGTTCAGCTTGAGAGAGTGTTAGAGCAGTTTTTATCAGTGGAACAATACGAAAAAAATGTCATAACTAAAAAGGGTTCAAGAGAAACTGTAGAATTTGCAATAAAACTTCCAGGAAGAGATTATGACAACGAAATGATATATTTACCACTAGACGCTAAATTTCCTTTAGAAGTTTATAATAAGCTTTTAGATGCCTATGATAGCCAAAATCAAGCAGAAATAGATATAGCCTCTAAAAATTTAGAAAAATTCATAAAAAAATCAGCTAAGGATATAAGAGATAAATATATTGATCCACCACATACTACTGATTTTGGACTTATGTTTTTACCTACAGAAGGTCTTTATGCAGAGGTTTTAAAAAATCAAAAATTAGTAGAAACTGTACAAAGAGAATATAAAATAAACATAACAGGACCAACTACATTAGTAGCACTTTTAAACAGTCTACAAATGGGATTTAGAAGTCTTGCCATAGAAAAACATTCTAGTGAAGTTTGGAAAATTCTAGGTGCAGTCAAAACTGAGTTTACTAAGTTTGAAACTGTACTTAATTCCGCACAAAACAAACTAAATCAAGCTAGTTCAGAAATAGATAAGCTTGTAGGAACTAGAACTAGACAAATTAATAGAAAATTAAAAAGTGTTGATAAGTTAACTTTTGATGAAGTAGATACTTATTTACCACAAGATTACACTGAAGAGTGATAAAAGTAGTAACACTAATTTCGTAACTTCAGTTTAATAAATAAAGTTAGAGAAAAAATAGTATTAAATAGTATAATCATGTTAATATTTAATATTAAATATTAAAGTTTTATGATAAAATGTATAATAGTATAATTTATGCAGTTAGGAGAGATTTGAAACAATGGGTTTTTTAGATAATTTATTTAATATGGCTGACAAAAAAGAAATAAAATCTTTTGGAAAGATAGCAGATAAAATAGAAGCTATGGAACCAAAATTTGAAGCCATGTCAAACAAAGAATTAAAAAATATGACTAATATTTTTAAAGAAAGATTAGCTAGTGGTGAAACAATAGATGATATATTACCAGAAGCTTTTGCTACAGTTAGAGAAGCTTCTAAGAGGGTTTTAGGATTAAGACACTATAAAGTACAGCTTATAGGAGGAATGGTTTTACATCAAGGTAGAATCGCTGAAATGAAAACAGGTGAAGGGAAAACATTAGTTGCAACATTACCTGTATATCTTAATGCTCTTGAAGGTAAGGGTGTACATGTTGTTACAGTAAATGATTACTTAGCAAAACGTGACAAGGAAGAAATGGGTAAAATTTACGAATTTCTAGGCCTTACAGTAGGGGTTATAGTTCATGGACAAAGTCCTGAAGTAAGAAGAAAACAATATGAATGTGATATAACTTATGGTACAAATAATGAATATGGATTTGACTACTTAAAGGATAATATGGTTATTCATAAAGAACAAAGAGTTCAGAGAGCGTTAAATTATGCTATAGTCGATGAGGTTGACTCAATCTTAATAGACGAAGCTAGAACACCACTTATAATATCTGGACCTGGAGACAAATCTACTCATTTATATACAGATGCTAATACATTTGTATTAACATTAAAAAGACCAAGTAAAACACAACAAGAAAAAACTGAAGAAGAAAAAGAATTACCATCAGATGGTGATTATGAAATAGATGAAAAACAAAAAGCTGTTTCATTAAGTGAATCAGGTATCAAAAAAGCAGAGGTTTATTTCAATGTTGAGAATATAACTGATGTAGAACATACTGAATTATTCCATCACATAAATCAAGCTCTTAAAGCACATGCTATAATGAAAAAAGATGTAGATTATGTTGCTAAGGACGGAGAAATTATCATAGTTGATGAATTTACAGGACGTTTAATGTTTGGTAGAAGATATTCAGAAGGATTACATCAAGCTATAGAAGCTAAAGAAGGATTACATGTTCAAAGAGAATCAAAAACTCTTGCAACTATAACATTCCAAAACTTCTTTAGAATGTATGCAAAACTTGCAGGTATGACAGGTACAGCTAAAACAGAAGAAGAAGAATTTAAATCAATCTACAAAATGGACGTTGTACAAATACCAACAAATGAACCTGTAATAAGAGAAGATTTACCAGATGTAGTTTACAAAAATGAAAAAGGTAAATTTAATGCAGTTGCAGAGGATATAATAGAAAGACATAGCAAAAACCAACCAGTACTAGTTGGTACAGTCTCAATAGAAAAATCTGAATTACTATCTCAAATACTTAAGAGAAAAGGTATAAAACATGAAGTTTTAAATGCTAAAAACCATGAAAAAGAAGCAGAAATAATTGCTCAAGCTGGTAGACTTGGAGCTGTTACAATAGCTACAAATATGGCTGGTCGTGGTACTGACATTATGCTTGGTGGTAACCCTCTTTTCTTAACTAAAAAAGAATTAAGAAGACAAGGATTTACTGAAGAATCAATTAAAAGAGTTGATACTAGTATAGATGCTGAAGAATTAGCAGAAAATGAAGATTTAGCAAAAGCTAAAGAAACATTTGAACATCTATATGACAAATTTAAAGAACAAGCTGCTAAAGAACAAGAAGAAGTTAAAGCAGCAGGTGGTCTTGCAATAATCGGTACAGAAAGACATGAATCTAGACGTATAGATAATCAGTTAAGAGGTCGTTCTGGTCGTCAAGGTGACCCAGGTGCATCAAGATTTTATATAGGACTAGATGACGAACTTATGAGATTATTCGGAAGTGAAAAAATCAAAGGTATTGTAGAAAAAATAGGTTTAGAAGATGATATGCCTATAGAACATAAAATGTTAACTAAATCAATTGAAGGTGCACAAAAGAAAGTTGAAGGTAGAAACTTTGGCATAAGAAAACATGTACTTCAATATGACGATGTTATGAATAAACAAAGACAAGTTATATATGCTGAAAGAGGTAGTGTTTTAGAAGGAGAAGATATACATGATTATATCCAATCTATGGTAAAAGAAAGAATAGCTACATCTGTAGAAGCATATACAGAAGAAAAAACTATAGATTATTCTGGATTAAAACATTACTTATATGGATCATTTATGCCAGCTGAAAGTCTAGAAGTAGAAGGATTAGAAACTCTTTCAGGTAAAGAATTAACAGAAAAAATTTACGAAATAGCTTATGAAGTCTATAAAGAAAAAGAAGAAATAATTACATCAGAAAGAATGAGAGAAGTAGAAAGAATCATACTTTTACAATGTGTTGATAATCATTGGATAGATCATATAGATGCTATGGATCAATTACGTCAAGGTATAGGACTTCGTGCATTAGGTCAACAAGACCCAGTAATAGCTTACAAAATGGAAGGTTTCAATATGTTTGACGAAATGGTAGACCAAATAAGACAAGATACAGTTAGATATTTATTTGGAATAACTATAGAACAACAACCTAAAGAAAGAAAACAAATAGTTGATGTTGATACTATGTCTGCACCAAGTGAAGGTAGTACAAATACTGTTGTTAAAGAAACTAAAGTAGGAAGAAATGATCCTTGCCCATGTGGTAGTGGCAAAAAATACAAAAATTGCTGTGGTAAAAACTAGGAGGCTCTAATGTTAAGAGAGTTAGATTATAGACAATCTGTAGAGAATATGTCTAAAGATTTACAAGAATTGGGTGTTTCCCTTTGACTTAGCTTCAAAGAACGAGGAAATCAAAAAATATGAAGAACAAATAAACTGTCAAGATTTTTGGGATGACAATGAAAGGGCTCAAAAAATACTTCAAATAAACAACGACTTAAAATCAATTGTTGAAGAATATGAAAGCTTACAAGAAGATTTAGAAGAAATTGAAATTCTTATAGAATTAGGTTTGGAAGAAAGTGATGAGTCTGTAGAAAAAGATATAGAAAAATCCATAAAAAATCTAGAAAATAAAATAGATAAAGTAAAAATAAAGACTTTATTAAGTGGACAATATGATGGTAGTAATGCTATATTAGCTATAAATGCAGGTACTGGAGGATTGGATGCACAAGATTGTGCACAAATCCTTCTTAGAATGTATCTTAGATGGGCTGATAATAAAGGATTTAAAGTTAAAACTTTAGATATGTTACAAGATCCAGCAGCAGGTATAAAAAGTGTTACTCTATTAATAGAAGGACTTAATGCCTATGGATACCTAAAAAGTGAAAAGGGAGTTCATAGAATAGTTAGAATATCTCCTTTTGATGCATCAGGCAAAAGACATACTTCATTTGTGTCAGTAGATGTTACACCAGAGATTGATGATAGTATAGAAATAGATATAAATCCAAGTGATTTAAAAATAGATACCTATAGATCATCAGGTGCTGGGGGACAACATGTAAATACGACTGATTCAGCAGTTAGAATAACTCATATTCCAACTGGTGTAGTAGTACAATGCCAAAATGAAAGATCGCAATTTAAAAATAAAGATTTAGCGATGAAAATGTTAAAAGGAAAGCTTATTCATTTAAAGGAATTAGAAAATAAAGAGAGAATAGAAGATATACAAGGTAAATATTCACAAATAACATGGGGAAGTCAAATAAGATCTTATGTATTTCAGCCTTATAAGTTGGTTAAAGATCATAGAACTAACGCAGAAATGGGAAATGTGGATAGTGTATTAGATGGAAATCTAGATTTATTTATAAATGAATACTTAAAAATGAATAAAATAAAAAGTAAATAAAAATAAAATAAGGGGGCTTGGCAGATGGTTGCTAGCTCCCTGTTTTTTGAAGGAGGTTTTGGGGTTTGGATATATACAATATTTTAGAAAAAGAATTTAATTTAAAAAGAGAATATATTGATAACACAGTAAAATTAATTGATGAAGGTAATACTATACCTTTTATAGCTAGATATAGAAAAGAAATGACTGGAGAAATGAGTGATGTCGTTTTAAGACAGTTATATGATAGACTTGTTTATTTAAGAAATTTAGAATCTAGAAAAGAAGATGTAATTAGAATAATAGATGAACAAGGAAAGTTAACAGATAAAATACTAAAAAATATACAAAAATCTAAAACTCTTCAAGAAGTAGAGGACATCTATGCTCCTTACAAACAAAAGAAAAGAACTAGAGCAATTATAGCTAAAGAAAAAGGATTAGAACCTTTAGCTAATGATATTTTACAAAAGAATATATCTGATATAGATACTGAAGCATCTAAGTATATAGACTTAGAAAAAGGTGTTGAAACAGCACAAGATGCTATAAAGGGAGCATTAGACATAATTGCTGAAATAGTTTCTGATGATGCCGATATAAGAAAATACATAAGAAAATTATCTATAGACCATGGTGTGATTTCCACTCAAAATACAACTGACGAAAAATCAGTATATGACATGTATTATGATTATAGCGAACAAGTTAAAACCATGGCATCACATAGGGTATTAGCTATAAACAGAGGTGAAAAAGAAAACTTCCTTAAGGTTAAATTAGAAATAGATAATTCTCAAGTATTAAATTATATAGAAAATAAATACATAAATAAAAATAACTCAAAAAATGAAAAAGAAATAATTATCGCGATAGAGGATTCATATAAGAGACTTATATTCCCATCTATAGAAAGGGAGATAAGAGCTTATTTAACTGAAAATGCACAAGAAAGAGCTATAAGTGTATTTGGTGAAAATATCAAGAATTTATTACTTCAACCACCACTTAAAGATAAGGTAGTAATGGGGTTTGACCCAGGATATGTAAATGGATGTAAGATAGCAGTAGTAGATAAAAATGGAAAATTTTTAGATCAAGCAATAGTATATCCACATAAACCACAACAAAAGATGGAATCAGCTAAAAAGAAAGTTATAGATCTTGTAAAAAAACACAATATAGATGTAATAGCAATTGGAAATGGTACTGCATCTAGAGAATCAGAAAACATGATGTCTAATTTAATTAAAGAAGAAAATTTAAACTGTCAATATGTAATAGTAAGTGAAGCTGGAGCATCTATATACTCAGCGTCAGAGCTAGCAGCAGAGGAACATCCTGATATAAATGTATCTATAAGAGGTGCGATTTCAATTGGTAGAAGACTTCAAGATCCACTTGCAGAGCTTGTAAAAATAGAACCTCAAAATATAGGTGTTGGGCAATATCAACATGACTTAAATAAAAAAAGACTTACTGAGGTTTTAGATGGAGTTGTGGAAGATTCAGTTAATAGTGTTGGAGTAGACTTAAATACTGCATCATATTCACTACTTGAACATGTATCTGGTATAACTAAAGCAGTAGCAAAAAATATAGTAGCATATAGAGAAGAAAATGGAGATTTTACATCTAGAGCTCAACTTAAAAAAGTTAAAAGACTAGGACCAAGTGCATTTGTTCAATGTGCTGGATTTATGAGAATTGCAGGAGGCAAAAATCCTCTAGATAATACAGGAGTACATCCAGAAAGTTATGATGTATGTAAAAATATGATAGAAATGCTAGGCTATACTATGAAGGATATTGAAAATAAAAATATATCTGATATAGATGATAGAGTTAAAAAAATAGGTTTAAAACAAATAAGCCAAAAATTAGAAGTAGGTGAACCTACTTTAAAAGATATAATATTAGAAATTAAAAAGCCAGGGCGTGACCCTAGAGATGAGGGTATGAAGCCTATTTTAAGAACAGATGTCTTAAAGATAGAAGATATTCAAGAAGGTATGATTTTGAAAGGAACTGTACGAAATGTAGTTGACTTTGGAGCTTTCGTAGATATTGGAATCAAAAATGATGGACTTGTTCACAAATCACAAATGAGTAACAAATTTGTAAAAGATCCTATGGAAATAGTTTCTGTTGGAGATATAGTAGATGTTAAAGTAATAGGTATAGATTTAGATAAAGGTAGAGTTTCTTTATCTATGAAACTTTAATCGAAAATAGTTGGAGGATAAAGTGTTAATTATAAAAAATGGAACAATAAATACAATTACTGAAGGAGTAAAAAAATCAAACATATTAATTAAAGACAAGAAAATTTTAGCAATTACAGACGATATAGAATCTTTTATGTCTCAAGCTAAATCTGATGAAATAATGGAAAATGAAATATCTGAAGATGTAGAAGTTATAGATGCAGAAGGAAAATTTATATATCCAGGATTTATTGATGCACATACTCACCTAGGTCTTTGGGAAGACGGAATGGGAATGGAAGGTGCAGATGGAAACGAGGAGACAGATCCAATAACGCCACATTTAAATGTAATTGATGGAGTAAACCCAATGGATAGAACCTTCAAGGAAGCATACGAAGGCGGAATAACTGCAGTTTGCACAACTCCAGGAAGTGCAAATGTTATGGGAGGTCAAGCTGCTGCTATAAAAACTTTTGGTAGAAGAATAGACAAGATGGTAATAAAAAATCCAGTTGCATCAAAGATTGCGTTCGGTGAAAATCCAAAATCATGCTATGGAGGAAATGAAGATACACCACAAACTAGAATGGCAATTGCCGCATTGCTTAGAGAAAATCTTAGAAAAGCACAAGACTATCTAGATGACTTAAAAGCATCGGAAGAAGATGAAGATGTAGATAAGCCAGAATTTGATATTAAATTAGAATCGCTTATACCTGTTTTGAAAAAAGAAATTCCTCTAAAAGCACATGCACATAGAGCTGATGATATGTTTACTGCGATAAGAATTGCAGAAGAATTTGGATTAAAGCTTACATTAGACCACTGTACAGAAGGTCATATTATAGTGGAAGAATTATTAGAAGAAGACTATCCACTAATAGTGGGACCATCTTTATCAGAAAGATCAAAAGTAGAGCTTAGAAACTTAACATTTGAAACTGCTGGGATTTTATCAAATGCAGGAAAGGATATTTGTTTAATGACAGATCATCCAGTAATTCCACTTCAATATTTACCTATATGTGCAGGTTTAGCTGTTAAATACGGAATGAAACAAGAAAAAGCATTAGAAGCTATAACTATAAATCCTGCAAAAGTTTTAGGAATAGAAGACAGAGTTGGCTCAATTGAAGTTGGAAAAGATGCTGACATAGTAATTTGGGACAATAACCCTTTAGAAATTCAAAGTAATGTATTATATACAATAATAGATGGTAAGATAGTATACAAAAGATAAATTAAAATAGACTGAAATATATAGAAAACTACTGATAAAAATTCATAGCTATAAATTAATTTTTTTGATATAGTTGACATATAAACATAAATTAATTACTATTATAAGTATAAATAGGAAAAATAAAATAACTAGAAAATCTTCGGGGCAGGGTGAAATTCCCTACCGGCGGTAAAGCCCGCGAACTATTTTTATAATAGCTGATTTGGTGAAATTCCAAAGCCGACAGTAGAGTCTGGATGAGAGAAGAGAGTTATGAATTTTAAAATTTATTATGATTGCTCATAAAACTCGAAGAAGAAGATTCTCTCGAGTTTTTTTATTGACCTATAATAATTTTATATATTATTGGAGGTTATATTATGGAACAAAGTTTTAACACTACAAGAAAACATATGTCTACTAGAATTATAGCGCTAATAGGAATATTATCAGCAATATCTTACTTTTTAAGATTTATAGAAATACCATTACCTATATTTCCACCATTTTTAAAAATTGATTTATCTGATGTTGTAGCAGTTTTTGGTGGAATATCAATGGGTCCAGCAGCTGGATTTACAATAGTTATGCTAAAGAATTTATTACAAGCATTAACAGGAAGTACAACTGGAGGAGTTGGAGAATTTGCAAATATATTAATTTCAGGACCTTATGTAATTATGATTTGCGCATTCTGCAAAAAAGTTAAAAGCTATAAAAATATAGTAATAGGAGCTATAATTGGGACAATACTTATGGCAATAGTAGGTGCAGTAGTTAACTATTTAATAACATTCCCATTATACGCAAAAATAATGATACCTATGGAAGTAATAATAGGAATGGGAAATGCATTAAATCCTAGAGTAACAGATTTATTTAGCTTTATGATTTGGTTAATTATACCATTTAACTTATTAAAAGGTGCAATTATGACAGTGGTAATTTTGCCATTATACAAAAAAATAGAAAAAATATTAAATGTTTAGATAGATTATAAAATAAAAGACCTGTCCAATTCAAGGACAGGTCTTTTATTTTATAATTGTAAAAAGTCTATATAAAAAATCAATATATTTTTATATTATAGATATAAATTTGTTTAATGCTGGATTAGTATTATCTTTATTCCAAATAACAATTACATCGATTCTATTAGTAGTTCCGTTTATAGGAACAATTGATATTTCTTTTTCTGGATTTTGAGGAACACAAAAAGATGGTAAAATTGAAACACCGATGTTAGCAGCTACCATAGATTCGATAGTAGACATATCGTTACTACGCTGAACTATTGTAGGAACAAAACCAGCTTTAGAATACATATCTTGAACCATAGATTTTTGACCGTATTCATCGCTACTTTCTTTTACAAATATAAATTTATCATTTCTTAATTCAGATAAATCTATAGAATCTTTATTAGCCAAAGGATGACAAGAAGGCATCATAGCTACTAAATTGTATTTATTTAAATTTATATATTCAAAATCCTTTAATGGATGATTAGTTGGATTTATAACAAAGGCTAAATCCATATTATTATTTTTTACTAAATCTAAAAGTTCAGTCATTTCATAACTACCAGTATTTATAGTTATATTTGGAAAAGAAGAAGAAAAGTTTTTTATGTATTTTATAAGTGCATCTTTTTTGTATCCGATTATAAATCCTATATTTAATGTACCAGTAAAACCATTAGAAAACTGTTGTGTTTTATATACAACATCTTCAATATTTTTTAAAATTTTTTTTGCTTCATTCAAAAAAAATTCCCCTGCAGGAGTAAGTTCAACATGTCTTTTACTTCTTATTAATAATTGCACACCTAATTGACCTTCTAAAGCTTTTATTTGTTGAGTAACTGCAGTTTGTGATATATAAAATTTTTCAGCAGCTTTTGTAAAACTTAAATTTTCTGCTACCGAAACGAAATATTCTAATTGTCTAATATTCAAAAAAAATCACTCCCTAAAAATATTAAAAGTAAATATATAATTGCTAATAAAAATACTAAAAAATGAACAACTATTAAATAAAATTATATTATATTCAAATGTCATTTTATAGCATTTATAGTAAATCTTGAAAAATTTAAGTATAAAAAAATAATAACAAAAACTTATATATAAAACTATGTTTAATAATAAAAACTTATAAATTAAAGTAATTATTAATAAGTTGAACTTATAAATTAAGAAGAAAACGATATTGGACTTCAAAAACTTAATTTAATAAAATATAAATATAGAAATTAACAAATAAGGAAGAAAGAGAGGGCGAAGATGCAAGATAAATTTTATGCAAAAGGTGAAGGAAATAACGGATATATAAAAAATTTAGAAGTTTGTTCCTTTAATAACTTAGATGGAACTTGCGGAATGTTCCAAATGGCATTATATAAACAAAATGAAAAATATTATTTATATGGATGCTGTTTTGGTGGAACTAAAAATGGAGTAATGATTAGTGATGTTACAGATCCATATAATCCGAAGTTTATAAAGCATTTTGAAGTAGTAGATCCAGTAGAATATCCAACAACTACATGTCCTAAAATACAAATTGCAGATGATCTTATGATAGTTGCAATGAGTTGCGGTAGTGGACCAGGGGCTCTTGTAGATCAAGCTAAATTAAAAGATATTAAATGTGAAGCAGGTATTAGAATCTATAGTTTAAAAGAAGACCCACTAAATCCAAAATTCTTAGGATATTGGGATTGCGGATTAAAACATGTAATGGGTGTACATAGATTTATGTACAATGGTGGAAGATATGTACATCTATCAAGTGATTGTGTTGGATTTGAAGGTTTAATATATAGAATAATAGATATACAAGATCCAACAAATCCAGTTGAAATAGGTCGTTGGTGGAGACCAGATCAATATGCAGATGGATATCCAGACAGAACATTTGACCCATGTGCACCACATAATCCAACATTTATGGATAAAGGATGGCTTCATGGACCTCCATTTGTTAGAGATGGAAAAGCATATTGTGGATATGGAGGAGCAGGTTTAGTAGTACTAGATGTTGAAGATTTAACAAGACCAAAATGCTTAGGAGAATTACCATTAATGCCAGCATTTTCAAGCCATTTAGCTGGAGCTAGAACACATACAGCTCTACCATTACCAGGAAGAGATTTAGTAGTAGTTCAAAATGAAGGTGAAAGATTCCAATTCTTTGGACCAGATGCGATAAAAGAAGTTCAAGCTATGAATAATATACATATGATAGATGTAAGTAATCCAAAAAAACCAACATTAATAGCTGAATTCCCATATCCAGAAGTTCCAAAAGATTTCCCATATCCAAACTTTAATGTTGCAGGATTAGGAAAACCGGGACCATTTGGACCACACAATCTACATGAACCAATGGATAATAAACCATGGTTAGAACAAAGAGGAGATAGAGTATATTGTTGCTATTTCCATGCTGGGTTAAGAGTATATGATGTTTCTGATCCATATTATATAAAAGAAATAGCATACTTTATACCACCAAATCCAAATAAGAAACCGGAAGAATCTTATTTCCCAGGTTTCCCAGGACCTCGTTTAGCAGTTACAGAAGATATAGTTGTAGACGACAGAGGATATATCATAATAGATGCCCTAGATGATGGTTTCTACATATTAAAAATGAAAGAAGAAACTAAAGAAGACTAATAAATAAACCCCAAAACCCTTTTAAATATAAAATATAAAAATTCAAAGCCTAAAAAATAAGTAAATATAGTTAGCAAAATTTATTTCGGAAAAGTAAAATAATTTGTACCTTGATATAAAACATATCGAGGTACAAATTAAATAAATAATAAATAATAGGAGAAGAAGTATGAAAATATTAGGAATTTCTTTTGGTACAAAAAATGGTAATAATGATACTATGTGTAAAGTTGCATTAAAAGGTGCACAAGATGCAGGTGCAGAAGTAGAATTTATACAAATGTCATCATTAAATATTAAACACTGTACAGGATGTTGTGCTTGCGTAAAAACGTTACTATCAGGAAAAGGAAGTAAATGTGTATTAAAAGACGATTTTGAATGGTTATTAGACAAAATGAAAGACGCAGATGGAATAGTAATATCAGATCCAATATTTGAAGAAGGAGCATCAGGGTTATTCCACACTATAATGGACCGTTTTGGACCAAGAACAGATAGAGGAAACAACATAATAGGAACAAAAGTTGCAGAAGCAACTGGAGGAACAATACCAGATCCAAGAATATTAAAAGATAAAGTGGTATCATTTATGGGTATAGGAGGTTCTGACTGGGGAACTAGAGTTCAATGCGAACATGCTATGCTTGCACTTACACCAATGTGGAAAGTTATAGACAATGCTTGGTTCCCATGGGCTAAAGAACTAATAATGGATGATGAAAGAATAGAAAAAGTTATGCAAATAGGTAGAAATATAGTTGAAGCAGCAAAAGACTTCGAAAAATCTTCTTACCAAGGAGAAGAAGGTGTATGTCCACACTGCCACAATAAATTATTCTATCTTGAACCAAAAGATGATACAGCAATATGTGCATTATGCGGAATGGTAGGAAAAATAGATACTACAAGTGGAAAAACTGTATTTAACTTCCCAGAAGAACAATTAGAACATGCACATGACACATTATCAGGAAAATTCATACATGGTGATGATATCAAGAGAATGGAAGGAAGTTATGCTGAAATTCGTAAAACACAAGCATTTAAAGATAGAAAAGCTCAATTTAACTTTGTAGAACCTTTAAAAGTAAATAATTAATTTCGATTAATACAATAAAAATATTTTAATAAGTTTGCAGGAGGGTTTTATATGAATGATAAACCTAATTTTAAACAGATTGCAACTATAAATTTAGTTAATAATATTCCAATGGCTATTATAATGTCAACAGCGGCACCTTTGCTTAGCAAAATGCCTATAGATCCTGTAAATTGGATTATGAACGTAATAATAGCATTTGTAATTGCATGTATTATAAATTTAGTTGTACCAGTATCTTTAATTGCAAATAAATTCCCAACTTTATTCAAATTAGAGCCTCATAAATTTCCAGGTAGAATTGTAGGAAATATTCCAGTTGCGTTAATATTCGTATTAATAATAGGATTAGTACTTACATATTACAATGTCAGAATTGTACCTGTATTTATATTTGCATTTTTAGCAACATTTATTCCACTTTATGTAATATGTTTTATAGTTTCAATGATTACAAATCCTATAGCTATGAAACTAGCACATATGGAATAAAAAGTTGACAAGAAATAAAGTATGGAAAATCAAAAAAAAGAAGTGTTAGCACTTGCTCTAGGGATAGCATTATTGCCACCACTATGGGCAGTGTTAGCACCTTATATAGGGATAACTACAGGAGCAGTTGCCCTTATATGTTCAGGACTTTATGTTACTAATGGGAATAAAGTAGAAGATGCTTTAAAAATAATGATTGGATTTTGGTGTGGAGATTTATGGGCAGTAATATCTATTTACACAATGAATTATTCAAATATAAATCCAAATTTAGAATTATTTTTAACACTTTGCATATTGGGATTTTTAGCAGTTTTAATTGGAACAGCTTTCAAGAAAGTAATATTTTTACCAGCTTGGCTATGTGGTTGGGCTATTGGATTAACAATAATATCACCACAAGATATGTTATCTGTTACATCACTTGCGCTACAAATAGCAGTAGCGATGGCAGTAGGAGTTTGGTATGTCGGAGCCGGAGTAGATTTATTCACTAAATTATTAATTAAAAAGAGATAGGAGAAACTATTATGGCATTTGATTTTAAAATAATGAGAAGTTTAATATATGTCGGACTTGCAAAAGAAGAATATAGACCTAAATTAATGAATTGGTTATATCGTCATCATATTCCAGATAGTATAAGTAATTTTGGACCATATTGTACAAAATATGCATTTTATCAAGCATATCCAACACCACCAGAAGGTGAAAGATTTGGAGCAAGAAAAATGCAGTTAACAGAACATTATTGGCTTGTAGATGAACATATGCCTGAGATGGCAAACAGAATAATGACAGAATATATGCCTATGGATGTTTTACGTTGGCAAGGGTGTATACCTGATGTTGAAAATAAAAAAGTTCACCAAAATGCAGAAAGTGGAGATGCAGGTCGTGCAGTTGGTGGAGACAATGGTTGTCCTCCTTTTGTATTTTCATTTGTTCCAATAAATTGGGAAGATGATTTTAGAGGAAAAGGCAGAACTGTTGAAGATGGACCAAATTATCGTTGGCAATTTATGATTAAATATCCTGATGGAGTATCAAAAGATTATGGTGAAAAATGGTTTTATGAAGAAGTAGTTCCATATTTCACAAATAATTGTTATGTAAATCGTTTTGTAAGTAGTAAAGTTGCATTAAATTATGGAGCCACAGCATTTGATCGTGTTGTTGAACTTTGGTTTGAAGGCGAAGAAGAATGGTATAAAGCAGTCGTAGAAGGTACAGATGCTATTAAAAAACCAGAATGGGCACAAGAAGATAAGTTCCCATATCTAACACCTCAATTCAACATAGTATCAGTATTCTTAGGTGATATGGCGACTATGGATGCATATTCACAATATCACGGATATATAACAATGAGATAGAAATTTCATTATAACAAGGAGTAGGGAAATGGTGAATTTTAAGGATTTAATACCTTCAACAGGAAAAAACTTCATTTTTCTTGGAGAAGCAGGAAGTGGAAAAAGTGAGATATCTATTAACTTTGCTATTAATCTAGCAAAAAATAGCGATAAAAAAGTTCATTTCTTTGATATGGATATGACAAAACCTTTATTTCGTTCAAGAGATTTAAGTGAAGAACTAGAAAAGGTGGGGGTTGAATTTCATTGTCAAGAACAGTTCATGGATGCCCCTACTCTTGTCGGTGGAGTTAACTATCTATTGAAAAAAGATGATGAAATAGTAGTAATGGATGTTGGTGGAGACCATATAGGAGCTCGTTCTATTGGTGGGTTTGCACCGCTTATAAATAAAGAAAATACAATAGTTTACTATGTATTAAATGATATGCGTCCATGGTCTTATGATATAGAGCATATAGATGGGACATTAGGAAAAATTTTAGGTGTTTCTCATATAAATTTATCTAAGCTTAAATTTATAGATAATTCTAATAATGGAGTTACAACAACAAAAGATGAATACTTAAACGGAAGTAACCACATGATTGATGTAATGTCGCAATTTAAAGATATAGAATTTTCATGTATAAGTGAGGAATTATATGATGAAGTAAAAGATAAAGTAAAAATACCTTTATTTCCAATACATCTATATTTAACATACGAATGGATGGAAGAAGTAATATAACGGAGGGAATAAATATGGAAAAGATAAAAGTAATTGCAGAACGTTGTAAGAGCTGTGGATATTGCATTAAATTTTGTCCTAAACATGTTTTAGAAATAGGTAAAAATGTTAATGCAAAAGGATATGAATATGTTGAACCTGTTAACTTAGATAAATGTGTATCATGTTGTATATGCGCGAGAATGTGTCCAGATGGGGCTATAGAAGTTTATAAATAAAAATTTAAGTTAACGGAAATAAATTAAATTGATAATTAGAAAGATGATTAGATTCTAATAAATTTAAGGAGGATATAAAATGGCAAGAAAGTTTATGAAAGGCTGTGAAGCAATTGCTGAAGCAGCTGTTAGAGCAGGATGTAGATTTTTCGCTGGTTATCCAATAACACCACAAAATGAAATACCAGAATATTTTGCGAGAAGATTACCAGAAGTAGGTGGAACTTTTGTACAAGGTGAAAGTGAAGTTGCATCAGTAAATATGGTATATGGTGCAGCATCAGCAGGGACAAGATCAATGACATCATCAAGTAGTCCAGGGATTGCACTAAAAAGTGAAGGAATTTCTTATTGTGCATCAGCTAGAATACCAATGGTTTATGCAAATATAGCTAGAGGTGGCCCAGGAGTTGGAAGTATACAACCAGCACAAATGGATTATCTTCAAGCGACAAAAGCAAGTGGAAACGGTGGATTTGAAATGTTAGTACTTGCTCCAGCTACAGTTCAAGAAGCGGTAGATTTAACATATGCAGCATTTGATTATGCAGATAGAGATAGAAATCCAGTTTTAATATTAGCAGATGGTGTAATAGGAACAATGATGGAGCCTGTTGAACTACCAGAAATGAAAACTGATGAAGAAATAGCTGCAATAAAAGAAAGTAAAAAATCATGGGCCTGTATAGGACATAAATTAGATTATGCTAATAGATCTTGGATAGAACCAGGACACTGGAAAACAGAAGATATGCAAAAAGCAAATGAAGATGCAGCTGAGCTTTATAAATCATGGGAAAAAGATATTATGGTAGAGGAATATATGACAGAAGATGCTGAAGTAATTATATCAGCTTACGGAATATCTGCTCGTATATCAAAATCTGTAGTAAATATACTTAGAAATGAAGGAATAAAAGTAGGTATGATAAGACCTATAACAGTTCATCCATTCCCTTATAGTACTTTCGATAAATTAGATTATAGTAAAGTAAAAGCAGTTTTAGATGTTGAAATGTCAATACCAGCACAATTCGTACAAGATGTAGAAAAAGCTGTTAAAGGACGTTGTCCAATAGAAACTTGCCTATGTTCAGGTGGTAATATAATTCAACGTAAAGCAATAATAAAAGCTGTAAAAGAAATAATAGAAAAATAGGGGGAATAGAAATGGAATTAGTTTATTCAAGAACAAAAACTATACAAGAAGATAAAGTTTCTGGTTTTTGCCCAGGATGTATGCATAGTACTGTTATAAAATTAATAGGTGAAGTTTTAGATGAAATGAACCTTGTAGATAAAGCTGCCTGTGTATTAGGTATAGGGTGTTGTGGTTTACACATGGACTATATGGCTTACGATAATACAACAGCACCACATGGTCGTGCATGTGCAGTTGCAACAGGTATGAAAAGAAGTAATCCAGATTCATTAGTATTTACATATCAAGGAGATGGTGACTTTGCATCAATAGGTTTAGCTGAGTCTATATCAGCAGCAAACCGTGGTGAAAATATAAGTGTAATATTTATAAACAATGGTATATATGGTATGACAGGAGGACAAATGGCTCCAACTACACTTATGGGAATGAAAGCATCAACTGCTCCAAATGGAAGAAATGCAGAAGAACATGGATATCCAATGCATATGTGTGAAATATTAAACCAATTAACAGCTCCAGCGTATTTAGAACGTACAAGTTGTAATACACCAGCTAATGTAAATAAAACAAAAAAAGCAATCAAAAAAGCATTCCAAAATCAATTAGATGGTAAAGGATTTTCAATGGTTGAAATAGTAACAAGCTGTCCAACTAACTGGGGATTAGATCCATTGAAAGCACTTGATTTTATAGAAGAAAAAATGTTACCTGAGTACCCATTAGGTGTAATTAGGGATAAATAGGAGGGAAAAATAATGGAAACAAATTTATGTGTAGCAGGATTTGGTGGACAAGGTGTAATGACATTAGGAAAATTTCTAGCAGAAGCAACTTGTAATTCAACAGATAAGAACGTAACATTTTTCCCATCATATGGTGCGGAACAAAGAGGTGGAACAGCTAACTGTTTCGTAGTTATATCAGATGATGAAATAGGTCCACCTCTTGGGGATGAAATGGATGACTTAATAGTTATGAATGCTCCATCATTAAATAAATTCTTAAATACTTTAAAACCAAATGGAACACTTTATGTAAATATTTCAATAGTAAAAGATGAAATAACAAGAGATGATATAAAAGTAGTAAAAGCGCCTGTAACAGAATTAGCTTTAGAATTAGGTAATGCAAAAGTATTAAATATATTAATGCTTGGTGTTTATATAGGATATACAGATGTCATAGATCCAAAAATAATTTGGGATACTATAGAATGTAAACTTTCTAAAAAACCAAAATTACTTCCATTAAATAAACAAGCATTTGAAAAAGGTTTAGAAATAGGAAGAGAGCAAAGATAATCTATAAATTTATAGTTGGAGGAAAAGACAGTGGAAATAAAAAATTTTCAAGAGATAATAGACAAAGTTAAGACTTTACCAACTAAAAAAAGAATGGTTATAGCAGCTGCTGGAGAGGAACATACTCTTCAAGCAGCTTTACATGCTAGAAAAGAAGGAGTTGTAACTCCTGTATTAGTTGGAGATAAAAAAGAAATAGATAGAATTTTAAATGAATTAGGTGAAACAATACCAGAAGAAGATATATATGATATTTGTGATGTTAAAGAAGCTGCAGAAAAAGCTGTTCAGTTAGTTCGCGAAGGCAAAGGCGATTTCTTAATGAAAGGCTTTTTAGATACATCTGTAATATTAAAAGCTGTAGTAAACAAAGAACATGGTTTAGGAAAAGGTGGAGTAATGTCTCACTTTACAATGTTTGAAATTCCTAATTATCACAAAATCCTTGTAGCAGTAGATGGTGGTATGGTTACATATCCAACATTAGAACAAAAAAAATCAATAATAGAAAATACAGTTGGAGTTTTAAAATCTTATGGATATGAAAATCCAAAAGTAGGAGTACTTGCTTGTGTTGAAAAATTAAATCCTAAAATGCCTGAAACTGTAGAAGCAGATGCTCTTGCAAAAATGAATGCAGAAGGTCAAATAACAGGATGTACAATAGCAGGACCAATATCTTATGACTGTGCAATGAGTGCAGAAGTTGCAAAAACTAAAAAATACGAAAGTTCAGTAGCAGGAAATGCAGACATATTAGTTGCACCAAATATACATGCAGGTAATATAATGGGAAAAATGCTTACAGTAACATGTGGTGCTAAAATGGCTGGATTTATAGTTGGGGCAAAATGCCCAATAGTTCTTACAAGTAGAGGTTCAAGTGCCGAAGAAAAATACTTATCAATAGTAATGTCTGCAGCAGCAGTTAAATAAAAATTTAAAGGGAATGAAAATAGTAGGGAGTATCAAGGAGAAAAGTATATGTATAAAATATTAGCAATAAACCCAGGGTCAACATCTACAAAAATAGCTTATTACGAAGATGAAAAACAAATATTTGCAGAAACAATAGATCACGACCACAAAGAACTAGAAAAATTTGAAAAAATAACTGATCAGTTTGAACTTAGAAAAGATTTAGTTTTAGAAACTGTAAATAAACACAATGTAAATATAAATGAATTATCAGGTGTTGTTGCTAGAGGTGGACTTATAGTTCCTTTAAAAGCAGGCGGATACTTAGTTACAGAGGATATGAAAAATCGTATAATAAACGGTCCAGTAATACCTCATGCAAGTAATCTAGGTGCACTTATTGCAGATGCAATAGCAAAACCACTTGGAATACCTGCTTATATATATGATGCTGTTTCATCTGATGAAATGGATGATTTCGCAAAAATAACAGGCTTAAAAGAAATAAAAAAAGAAAGCTTATGTCATGTTTTAAATAGTAAGGCAATGGCTAGAAAAGTTGCAAATCAAATAGGTAAAAAATACATAGAAGGTAATTTTGTAGTTGCACATTTAGGTGGAGGAATATCTATAAGTGCACACAAAAACGGTAGAATATGCGATTTAATAGCAGATGATTGTGGAACATTTTCACCAGAGAGAGCTGGTAGCATACCACTGGTTCAAATGGTAGATTTCTGTTATAGCGGAGAATATACACAAAAAGAAATGCAAAAGAAAATCCGTGGAAATGGTGGTTTAAAAGCTTTACTTAACACTAGTGATGCTAGAGAAGTTGAACAAATGATAAATGATGGAAATGAATACGCAAAAAATGTTTATTATGCTATGGCTTATCAAATATCAAAAGGAATAGGTCAAATGACAGTAGCACTTCAAGGTAAAGTAGACGGAATAATTCTTACAGGTGGAGTTGCTTATTCTAAAATGCTTACAGACTGGATACAAGAATATATAAGTTTCTTAGCACCAGTATTTGTTCTTGGTGGAGAAAATGAATTAGAATCATTAGCTTATGGAGCACTTAGAATTCTTAAAAATGAAGAAGAAGCAATTGCATATGTAAATGAACTTAAATAAGTGTCATAAAAATTAGAAGAGGAAATAAAAAATGGAAAATAATCAATATTATATAAACACATTTGAAAAAGAAAGTGCAATAAAAAAGAAAAGATTAATTTATGGTGCTATAGGTGTTTTAGTATTATTATTTGCAGGATTAGTATATGCATGGAGTGTACTTGCAAGACCAATTAGTGAGTATTTCACTGCTTGGTCTAGTACACAATTATCATTCACTTTTACACTGTGTATAATATTTTTCTGTCTAGGAGGATTATTAAACGGATTAGTTTCGGAAAAATTCCCACCAAAAATAATGCTAAAATTATCAGCAATATTATTCTTAGCGGGATTTGTTATGGCAAGTAAATCTCAAAATATAATGACTTTATATATAGGATATGGAGTAATTGCGGGGTTAGCATCAGGATTTGCATATAACTCTGTATTGGGAAGTATAGCTAAATTTTTCCCAGATTGTCCAGGTTTAATATCAGGAATATTACTTATGGGATTTGGATTTGGAAGCTTCTTAATCGGGAAAGTATATCAAGCCTATACACCATCAGGTGTTGGAGTGGAAGCTTGGAGAAGTTCATTTATGATATTTGGAGTAATATTATTTGTGGTAATGTTTGTCTCTAGTTTTTTTATAAGAAAACCAACACAAGAGGAAATAAAATTAGTTTCTCAAAATATAAAAGAAGAAACTACAAATAAAAAATTACAAAGTATAGATGTTAAACCAAAAGATGTATTAAAAAAATCATCATTTTGGATATATTTTTTATGGGCAACATTATTATCAGCATCAGGGCTAGCAGTAGTTTCTCAAGCTAGTGGAATAGTAGTTGAGGTTCAAAAGAATATTTCAGCAGGAACTATATCTACAGTAGTTGGCTTAATTTCTATATTTAACGGTATAGGAAGAGTCATATTCGGTGGAATGTTTGATAAAATTGGAAGATTAAAGACTATGTTATTAAATAATATACTTTTTGTAGTATCTATAGCTATTTTAATGTTAGCAATAATGACAAGTAAATTTATATTAATAATAATAGGATTTATAACTATAGGTATGTCTTACGGTGGAGTAACACCAACAAATGCTGCATTTGTGAATGATTTTTATGGAGAAAAATATTACTCTGTAAATTTATCATTAATTACTATGAATTTATTTATAGCGTCATTTGGTAGTACCATAGCAGGTGTACTTTATGACTCGACAGGATCATATTTTTCTACGTTAATAGCTATGGTTATAGCTGTAGTAATTGGTTTTGCATTAACATTCATGATTAAAAAAGATAATTAAATTAATAACTTATACTATAAATTTCAATAAAACCTAAACAAAAACTAAATATTACTAATGTTGGCTTGCTATATAGTAATAAACTTTTTTATATTATTATTTATAAAATGCTATTATACAAATTAGAAATAAGTTTGTATAATAGCATTTTTTCATAAAAATAAAAATTAAAAATAATTAGCTGTATATATTGAAAAAATAACATATAAACTTATAAAATTGATAAAAAGTAGAATATAATAATATCTGGTTTAAGAATTAAGGTTATTGATATAACTTGAGTTAAAAAACTAAAAAGTATTTTTTAACTTGGGTATGTATTTAAGATAATATATAAAAAATATAGTTATAATGGAATTGTAGTCAAGCTGGAATTGAATAATAATAGAGTTTAGATACTGTACAGCTAAAGCGAAATTATATTAATAGGTGCTAAATACTCTTTGTAATTGATTTTGTAAGAATTCTAAATTACTATAATAGTAAGAATTCATAATGTGAGGGGGAGTATAAGCAAATGAAGAAAAAACTAATTATTTTGATTACTATAGTTTTAGGTGTTTTAGCCGTTGGATGTAGTAATAATGAAGTTAATCAACAGTACGAACAAGCTATGGCAGATGGAAAATCTAAAGTTATAGAAGAAGAATATGATAAAGCTATCGATTATTTTAAATTAGCATTAGAATCTAAAGAAGATGATGTAGAAGCTAAAAATTTAATTGAGCAACTTAATCTATTATTAGAAGTAGAAGATGCTGAAAGTCACGGAGCTTATTTCTTTCAAATAGGTAAATTAGAAAAGATAGAATCTATTAAAACTGAAACAAATGTTGTTAAGGAAAAAGCTAGTAAGTATAAAGAACTGGCTATAAAAAATATAGATGATTGGATTAATGATATAGAGAATAGTGTTAATAATGCTGAATACGATAAAGCTCAAGAAGATATTGATTTTATTCTTAAAGATTTAAAAAAATATGATTGCCTTAAAGACCAATTAGAAAGATGTAATAAATTATTGGAAACTTGTAAAGAAAAGAAAAAAGAAGCAGAAAAACAAGTATCTAATAATAGTGAAAAAGTTTGGTGCAATTGGGGACACTATGTAAATAAAGAAAATTTTTCAGAAGGACTTAATAGATGTATAGGGTGTAATATGAAAAGAGACTTTAGTAGTACAAGTACTTATGAAGATTGTCCTGTTTGTGAAAATACTTATGCAGTTTCAAGATACGATGGTAAATGCCAATATTGTGGAGCAAAGGTTTATTCTGCGATAAAGGAAATTTATGAAGATGGAACTATTATATATGAAGATGGAAGTAGAGGATAAGTTTATATATCAGAAACAAAATATGTATAATTTCCTGGAGGTACCTAGTCATAGTAAAGTAAAATAATATATAGAAATTATAGCCCCGGGGTACTTAAGCTTAGAATAAGTAAAAAATCTACACATTGTTTACAGTAAAGGCTTCGTTTTGAAGAAATACAGTAATTTATGTGTAGATTTTTGTTTATAGGTAGTTATTGGAGTTACTATACTAAACATTATTACACATCCATATTTATATTAAGAAACTTCATTATTAATGTATTTATTATTTCCGAGTGGGATAATAATACCTGGAAAGAAAGGCTTATACACTAAAAAAATATTGTATAAACCTATAAAAATTAATCAAGTTATAATATAATAATATCTGATTCATATTAAAATATGAGATTAGATACGGAGATGAAAATGATGAAGACGATATATTTAAATGAAGATAAAGATACTAGAGAAATAGGATTTAAACTTGGTAAATTATTAAATCCAGGAAATGTGATATGCTTAGTTGGGGACTTAGGTGCAGGAAAAACTACTATGACTCAAAGTCTTGCTGAAGCTTTGGAAGTTGATGACTATATAACAAGTCCGACATTTACAATAGTAAATGAATATGAAGGAAAAATGCCTTTATACCATTTTGATGTTTATAGAATTGGATGCAGTGATGAGATGTACGACATAGGATTTGAAGAATATATAAACGGAGAAGGTGTATGCATAATTGAATGGGCGAATATAATTGAAGATATACTACCAGATGAATATTTAAAAATTGAATTAAATTATAAAGATATGGGAAGGGAAATGAATTTAATCCCTTATGGAAAAGAATACGAAAAAATAGTTGAGGAGTTGACTAAATAATGAAGATTTTAGGAATAGATACTTCTTCTATGGCTGCAAGTGTGGCTGTTATAGAAGATAATACATTGATTTGTGAATATACAATAAATACTAAAAAAACTCATTCGCAAAAACTTATGCCAATGATAGAAAATATGTTAAATTTAAGCGACTTAAGCGTTAAAGAAATTGATGCAGTTGCAATATGTGAAGGTCCAGGATCATTTACAGGACTTAGAATAGGAATGGCAACAGCTAAAGCTATTGCTCATGTAAATAATATACCAGTAATAGGTGTTAATTCACTTGAAATACTTGCAGCTAATATGAATCTTTGTGATAAAAAAATATGCTCAATATTAGATGCGCAAAGAAATCAAGTTTATACAGGAAGATATCAATATGTAGATGGAAATTTAACAGAAATAAAAGAAATAGGAATTCAACTAATAGAAGAATTATTAGATGAATTATCACAAAGTAAAGAAGAATGGATATTAGTAGGAGAAGCAGTTTACAAATACGAGGACAAGATAAAAGAAATACAAAATATACAAATTCCAGCAGCATCAAATAATGTAACAAAAGCAGGAAGCCTATGCTCAGTTGCAAAAGTTAAATTTGATCAAAATAAAGATGTATTTAACTGCTACAACATAAATCCTTTATATATAAGAAAATCACAAGCAGAAGAACAGTACGAAGAAAAACAAAAGAAGCTACAAGAAGGAAAATAAAAATATTAATTTAAGAAATAAAATGCTATAAACTTATAAAAAATAACGATTAAAAAAGATATAAATAAAAGAGGTTATAACATGACAAATGAAATAAAAAGTAATCCTGGTAAAATGGAAAATATAAATCCAGGCAACAATACAAATCTAGATGGTGTTTTAAGTATGGCATCTGATTTAAATTTAAATAATTTAATAATAAGACCTATGAGAAAAACTGATATTGATGAAGTTCATAAGGTAGAAGTTGATTGTTTTTCAGATCCATGGTCTAAAAAATCTTTAATGGATGAGCTTAAAAACAATATGGCTAGATATTTAGTTGCAGAATTAAATGGTGAAATCGTTGGATATATAGGCGTTTGGTTAATAATAGATGAAGGTCATATAACAAATGTAGCAGTTCATAGCTCTCATAGGGGATTAAAAATAGGAGACAGATTAGTTGAAGAAATGGTGAAACTTTGCAAAAGTGAAGGCATAACTTCAATGACATTAGAAGTTAGAACATCAAATATAGTAGCACAAAATTTATACAAAAAATACGGTTTCAAAATGGCAGGAATAAGAAAAGAATATTATAGTGATAATAAAGAAGATGCCCTAATAATGTGGAACCAATTAAAAGAATTATAGGCAATATTTATACTATCATATTTATATGAATTTTAGAAATATATTAAAAATGATATAAAACTATATAAAAATGCGCGTTAAAAATAGCATTATTTAATAAGGCGGTGAAAAAATGAAGGATATAATAACATTATCAATAGAAAGTAGCTGCGATGAAACAGCAGTTGCTATATTAAAAAACGGAAGAGAAGTACTTGCAAATATAGTATCAACTCAAATAGAATTACACAAAAAATTTGGTGGAGTAGTGCCAGAAGTAGCATCTAGAAAGCATATAGAAAATATAGATGCAGTTTATCAAGAAGCACTAGACACAGCTAATATAAAAGCAGAAGAAATAGATCACATAGCAGTAACTTATGGACCAGGACTAGTCGGAGCTCTTTTAGTTGGATTATCTTACGCAAAAGCGTTAGCTTTTACTTTAGGAATACCACTAGTTGGAGTAAACCATATGCAAGGCCACATAAATGCCAATTATATAGAACACAAGGATTTAGAACCACCATTTATAACTCTAGTAGTTTCAGGTGGACATACTCATTTAGTAGAAGTTAAGGATTATCAAACTTACGAAATTTTAGGAAGAACAAGAGATGATGCATCAGGCGAAGCCTTTGATAAAATCTCTAGAGCTATGGGACTTGGATATCCGGGAGGACCGATAATAGATAGACTTGCAAAACAAGGAAACAAACACGCAATAGAATTTCCAAGAGCTTACTTAGATGATAGCTATGACTTCAGTTTTAGTGGTCTAAAATCAGCAGTATTAAACTACTTAAATGGTCAAAAAATGAAGAAACAAGAAATTATAGTAGAAGATGTTGCAGCATCATTCCAAGAAGCAGTAGTAGAAGTTTTATCTACAAAAGCTGTAAAAGCCGCTAACGAAAAAGGTTACAAAACAATAGCACTATCAGGAGGAGTTGCAGCAAATTCAGCACTTAGAGAAAAAATAACTCAAATGGCAAAAGAAAACAACATAGAAATCAAATATCCAAACATAGAACTATGTACAGACAACGCAGCCATGATAGGATGTGCTGGATATCATAACTTCATAAACGGAAAAATAGATGATATGTCACTAAATGCAGTGCCAAACTTAAAAATCGATATCAATTAATTTACATGAGAGGATTTAAAAATGGATTTTATTAACATTTGGGACAACAAAAAATGCATTAAAAAAATACATAAACTATATTTAGAAGCCTTTCCACCAGAAGAAAGAATGCCATTTTTTATGTTGAAGATGCTATCGAAAAAAGATTGCGTAGATTTTTATAGCATATACGACGAAGAAAAATTTATAGGTATAGTTTACAATATAATTTTCAAAGACATAGTATATATTTTCTACTTAGCCATAGATAACACATTACGAGGCAATGGTTATGGAACAAAAATATTAAACTCCATAAAAGAAAAATACAAAGACTCAAGAATAATCTTAAACATAGAAGAATTAGACGAAAATAGCGATAACTATGAACAAAGATTAAATAGATTCAAATTCTATGAAAAAAATGGATTTAAATATTTAAACTATAAAGTAATAGAACTTGATGTTACATATCAAATGCTAGGATTCAACCAAGACAAACAAGATCTAACTCATGAAGACTACAAATCGCTAATGAAAAACTACTTAGGAACATTCTTATACAATTTTGGATATAAAAGAATATCAAAATAAAAAAATAAATTTAATACAAAACAAGGCCCATTAAAAATAGAAACTTTTTTAAGAATCATTTTTAACGGGCCCATTTTAATTCATAAACAAATTCAAAATATAAATACCCACATCCACAACATATACATTCAAATAACACTGCAACTCTGTTATATAAATTTGTGATAAAGGACACAGACAATTTAATTAAGCATTTATTATATAAACTTGTGAAAAAATACGTAAAGAAATTGAATAATTATTTGTTATATAAATTTGTGAGAAAAT
>CAYVBY010000008.1:0-54026 GCA_964449895.1 uncultured Clostridium sp. | reverse complement strand
AAAAAATACGTAAAGAAATTGAATAATTATTTGTTATATAAATTTGTGAGAAAATCTATAAAGAAATTTGAATAACTATTTGCTATACAAACTTATGTAAAGTTATATTATTTTTAGTTAAAGTGTATAAAATTATCATAATTGGCAACAATAGAATTGGAGGAGTTTTAAGCGCATATTTTAGATATGGAGGAAGAATAATTTGAAAAATAGCAAGGATTTTAAATCTATTATAAGAAAATTGAGCAATCCACAATTAGAAAAAATTACGTATATTGTCCAAAATAAAATAGAGGAATTTATGAATAGTAAAAAAATAAAATGCAATGATTTCATAAAAAATAATTTATTAATAGATAATATTTCAGAAGAATCTTCCTTAATAAATAAAATGAATACTTCAGTAAATAAAATGAATATTTCGAGTAGCATATTAGCTAAAGAGAGCTTAAAATGTCCAAAATGTGGATCTACAGATTTAAATAAAAATGGAAAAACTAATGATAAACAACGATATATTTGCAAGGATTGTAGAACTACATTTGATAAAACTAGCAATTCGCCACTTTCTGGAACAAAGTTAAGTTTAGAGAAATGGTTTAAATATTGTGAGCTAATGATTCATGGAGGATCTATAAGACAATGTGCGAGGGTTATTTCTGTAAGTGTGCCTACTTCGTTTTATATGAGACATAGAATTTTAGATGTATTAAATTTATCTATTTCGCGTGAAGAACTTGATGGGAGTGTTGAAATAGATCATTATTTATTACCAGAGTGTTTTAAAGGTCAAAGAAGTGCTTTTAATAAAAATTGTAAATTTGAAAGGAATTATAGTATAGGCTTTGAAAGTATGGAACTTGAAATTACTAGAGAAAAAAATATTCACAAAAAAAGTCTTTCAGATAAATTGTATAAAAATAATTATAAAGGGAATATATGTATTCAAACTGCTATTGACAGTAATGAACACATAATTTCAAGAGTTATATCTAAGGAGAGACCTAATTCAGAAGATTTTAGTAAATTTTTTGGAGATAAATTAAAAGATACGCCAATATTTTATGTACCTAAAAATAAATCTTTTCCAAACTTAAAGCTATTAAACTCAATGAAGAATATAAAATATATAAAAGTTCAAAGATTTAGTTATAATTTAAATGTTGTAGATGGATATTGTAGAAGGCTTGATGCTTGGATGAAACAATTTAAAGGAGTAGCTAGTAAATATTTAAATAATTATTTATCTTGGTTTAAGTTTTTATATAAAAGTGAAAAAAAGAATGATTGTAAGGCGATTAATGATATATTTTTTAGAGTAATTGGTGAGAACTTAAAGATAACTCAATATTATATAAAAGATAGAATGATAGATTTTATATAGAAAATTAAAAAATATAAAAGTGTTTGAAGAATAAATTAAGGTGTTTTGAAGAATACATATTAAAATATTTTGAAGAATAAATATTAAGATGTCTGTGAAAAAATAATTGAGAGGTTTATAGATGTAATATTAATACATTTATAAAAATAAAATTAAGATTTTTATAGAAATAATATAAAAATGATTATAGAAAAATTAGTGAGATATTTATAGAACGATTAAATTTTAGGAGTGCAATTAAAGATATAGAAAGAAGAGAATAAAAAGATATATTTATAGAATGATGGAGTTTTGGGTTATTTATCACAATTTTATTTAATAGAGTATCAATGTGATTTAGAGGGGATAAGTACCTTCGGTAGAGAATAAAAATATATTTAGTATAAAATAATATGTATTATAGAAATATTTGATTGTGGAGTAATTTGCCTTCGGCAAGAAAGAAAATGTTGAAGGTCGGGATTATTTGTGGTGTAAATAAAAAAGAGCATCGGATTAGGATGCTCTGGTTTTACATAAGTTCTTCCCATAGTTCATAAAGTTCTGAAAGCCTGTCTTCTAGATTTGATTTTTCTAGGCTGACTTCTTTTGATTTTTCTGGGTTGGAGTAGACTTCTTCTAGGCAAAGAAGTTCGTCTAGTTCTCCGATTTTTATTTCGATTTCTTCGATTTCTTTTTCTGTGTTTGCTATTTTATTTCGATTTTTCTTTTGTCTTTCACGTTCTTCACGTTCTTTACGTTTTTCTTCCTTAATTTGAGTTTTTGTTTTTTCTGTTTCTTCTTCTATGACTGTGTTTATTTCGTCTAGTTCTTTTTTCTTTGCCATGTAGTAGTCATAGTTACCAAGGTATTCGGTAATACCGTCTTGATTTAGAACTAAGATTTTGTCTACTACTGTGTTTAGGAAATATCTGTCATGTGAGATTGTGAAGATTGTTCCTGTGTAGTTGTTTAGTGCTTCTTCTAGTACTTCTTTAGAATCTATATCTAGGTGGTTTGTAGGTTCGTCAAGAAGTAGGAAGTTTGCTTTAGATAAAATAAGCTTAAGTATTGCAACTCTGGCTCTTTCACCACCGCTAAGTGAAGATATTTGTTTGAAGACATCATCATTTTCAAATAAGAAAGCACCTAGCATGCTTCTAATTTCAGTTTGTGTAAGATTAGTGTTATCTTTCCAAATTTCTTCTATTATTGTATTGTTTAAATCAAGAGTTTTTTGTTCTTGGTGGAAATAAGAAACATTTACATTTGTTCCAAGTTTAATTTCTCCAGAGAAAGGAGAAAGTTCTTCCATTATTATTTTAAATAGGGTAGATTTACCTATTCCGTTTGGACCAATAAGAGCAACTTTTTCGCCGCGGTATATATCTAAATTTACATCTTTGAATAAAAGTCTATCATCAAATCCCATAGATACATCTTTTATTTGCATTACATCATTACCACTTACTACAGATGGATTAAATGATATTTTAGCTTTTTTTCTGTATAATTCAGGTTTATCTAAAACATCTATTTTATCTAGAGCTTTTTCTTTGCTTCGAGCTCTTTTTAGATGTTTTTCTCTACCGTAAGCTTTTAGTCTTTCTATTGATTCTTCTTGCTTTTTAAGTTCTTTTTGTTGATCTTCATATTTTTTTATTTCTAGTTCTTTTTCTATTTTTGATAATTCAACGAAATCTGAGTAATTTCCGTTGTAAGTTTTTAGTTTTTTATTGTAGATTTCAAAGGTTCTATTTACGACTTGATCAAGAAAATATCTATCATGTGAAATAAGCATAATAGTACCTCTGTATTGTTTTAAGAAAAATTCTAGCCATTCGATTGCATCAGAATCTAAGTGGTTTGTAGGTTCGTCAAGCAACAATAAAGTTGGCTTTTTAAGAAGAAGTTTTCCTAAAAGGACTCTAGTTTTTTCTCCTCCAGATAAAACATTAACAGGTTTATCAAAATCACTATCTTTAAATCCTAGACCTATAAGAACCCCTTTAGCCTCTGATTTATATCCGTAACCGTTATTTGATGAAAATAACTCCATTTTATGTGAGTATTCGTTCATTAATTTATCTAGGATTTTAGAATCAGGTTTACTTCCTTCTTCAGCTATTTTAATTTCTAGCTGTCTTAAATCTTTTTCCATTTCAATAAGAGGTTTAAATACTTCTAAAACTTCTTCTAGTATAGTTTTTTCAGAATAAAAGTTTGTATTTTGTTCTAAATAACCAATTTCACAATCTTTAGAAGTGTAAATATCACCGCTGTCATATCCGTACTCATTAGAGATAATTTTAAATAAAGTGGTTTTTCCAGTACCATTAACCCCTATGATACCGACTTTATCACCTTCATTTATAGTAAAACTAACATCTTCAAGGATAGAATCTACGCCAAAACTTTTGTTCAAATTATTGCATGATAAAATGATCATAAGAATTTCTACCTCCTTAAACTATCTAAAATTATAAACTTTTGGTATAATATAATCAAGAAAATATGCAATAATTTAAAAAATATGCTATTATATGCTATTAAATATGATATTATTTAATTATATTAAAAAAAAAGCTAAAAAAATTAAACAAAAGAGGTGAGACGATGGCAAGTAAGAATATATCAATGGCAGTTATTAGAAGATTGCCAAAATACTATAGATACTTGGGTGATTTACTAGACAAAGATGTACAAAGAATATCATCAAAGGAATTAAGTAGCATAATTGGATTTACAGCATCACAAATAAGACAAGACTTAAACAATTTTGGTGGATTTGGTCAACAAGGGTATGGATATAATATAGAAGCTCTTCACACAGAAATCGGAAAAATTCTAGGATTAGACAGACCTTACAATGCAATTCTAATAGGAGCTGGGAACTTAGGGCAAGCAATAGCAAACTATTCTGGATTTAGGAAAGCAGGCTTTGAAATCAAAGCTTTATTTGATGCTAATCCTAAGATTATAGGATTAAAAATAAGAGATTTTGAAATATTAGACTCAGACAAAATAGAAGAATTTATTAGAGAAAATAATATAGATATAGCTATTTTATGTGTGCCTAAAAACGGAGTTCAAGAATTAGCCGATAGATTAGTAAACTCAGGAATCAAAGGAATTTGGAATTTTGCACCGATAGATTTAAATGTACCATCAGATATCATTGTTGAAAGTGTTAATTTAACAGAAAGTTTATTTACATTATCATATCTTATGAAAGAAGATTAATATAAAATAAAATGCCTTATTAAGGGCATTTTTTTTATATTAATCTTCTTTAAATTTTAAATGTTTCTTAGAAACTATAGCACTTTAAAGTGTGTATTAGTAAGTAGATTTACTTACTCTACAGCTGGAGCTTCTACTGGACATACATCAGCACAAGATCCACATTCTATACATGTATTTTCATCTATTACGTATTTATCGTCTCCAGCTGATATGCATTCTACAGGACATTCTGATTCACATGCACCACAGCTTATACAAGCATCACCTATTACATAAGCCATATTATTTTTCTCCTTTGATATTATTATATTTGAAATTAAAATAAAAAACTATCTAAAGCAAAAAGCTCTAGATAGTTTTGGTTTTACTATGCTTCTACTATAGCATCATTTGGGCAAGCATCTGCACAAGAACCGCAATCAACACATTCGTCAGCGTTTATAGCGTATTTGTCATCACCAGCTGTTATAGCATCGTTTGGACATTCGTCTGCACAAGAACCACAAGCTATACATTCATCAGTTATTTTGTAAGCCATACTAAAATCCTCCCTTTATGATTTAATTTCATTTATATTATATCAAAATTTGATATATACCTCAATAATAATTTATTTTGCAAAATACTTCAACATTTTTAAAAAAATAATTATAAAAATGTTTGTGAAAAAAATAATAAAAATTTTATAAAAAAATGTTTAACATTGGAAAATAATGGTATATAAAAAATAGATTAATAATTAAGTAAAAACAAACATAAAAATATGAAATAAAAAACTTTTAAGAATTAATGGGAGGATTTAATTATGAATTGTAATACTTGTAAAATGTGTGAAAGTGCAGATAAAAGATTAGAAAGTTTTGTAGCATCAAAATCAGGAGAATTTGAAACAGCATTCCAAAGAACTATTGATCAAAAAGTAAAATGTGGATTTGGTCTTCAAGGTGTATGTTGTAGATTATGTTCAAATGGACCATGTAGAGTAACTCCAAAATCACCAAGAGGAATATGTGGAGCAGATGCAGATACAATAGTAGCAAGAAACTTCTTAAGAGCAGTATCAGCAGGTGCAGCATGTTATCTACACGTAGTTGAAAATACAGCTTTAAACGTAAAACACGTTGGAGAAAACAAAGGTGTTATAAAAAGTCAAAAAGCTTTAAACATATTAGGTGAAGAATTAGGAATATTCGATGATGATCCTCATAAAAGATGTGTTAAAATAGCAGATGCAATTTTAAAAGATTTATACAAACCAAGATATGAAAAAATGGAATTAGTTGAAAAACTAGCTTACCATATGAGAGTTGATAAATGGAAAGAACTTGGAATTATGCCTGGTGGAGCTAAATCAGAAGTGTTTGACGGATGTGTAAAATCTTCAACTAACTTAAGTTCTGATCCAGTAGATATGTTAATGCACTGCTTATCATTAGGAATTTGTACAGGTTTATATGGTTTAACTTTAACTAACTTATTAAATGATATAGTTTTAGGAGATCCAGTTATAAGAATGGCTCCAGTTGGATTTAGAGTAATCGATGAAGATTATATAAACATAATGGTAACTGGACATCAACATTCAACATTTGCAAGCTTCCAAGAAAAAATAAAATTACCAGAAGCAGTAGAAATAGCTAAATCAGTAGGAGCAAAAGGTTTCAGATTAGTAGGATGTACATGTGTAGGTCAAGACTTACAATTAAGAGGCGAACACTACAAAGAAATATTCGCAGGACATGCAGGAAATAACTACACAAGTGAAGCAGTATTAGCTACAGGAGCAGTTGATATGGTAGTTTCAGAATTCAACTGTACAATCCCAGGATTAGAACCAATAGCTGACAAATTACAAGTAAAAATGATTTGCTTAGATGATGTTGCTAAAAAGAAAAATGCAGAATTAATTCAATTAGATAGAAGTAAATTCGATGAAATAGATCAAAAATTAATGAACGAAGCAGTAGAAGCTTACAAAGCTAGAAGAGGAAACGTAACTATAGATATACCTAAAGATCATGGTTATGAAGAATCTTTAACAGGTGTAAGTGAAAAGAACTTAAAAGAATTTTTAGGTGGAAACTGGAAACCATTAATAGACTTAATAGCTAACGGAACTATAAAAGGTGTAGTTGCTGTAGTTGGATGTTCTAATATGACTGCTGGAGGACATGATGTTCATACAGTAGAATTAGTTAAAGAATTAATCAAAAAAGACATATTAGTATTATCAGCTGGATGTTCAACAGGTGGACTTGAAAATGTAGGATTAATGTCTCCAGGAGCAGAAGAATTAGCAGGAGAAAACTTAAAAGCTGTATGTAAACAATTAAATATACCACCAGTACTAAACTTCGGTCCATGTCTAGCAATAGGTAGAATCGAAATAGTTGTAAGTGAATTAGCAGAAGCTTTAGGTGTAGATATACCTCAATTACCAGTAGCTTTATCAGCTCCACAATGGTTAGAAGAACAAGCATTAGCTGATGGTGCATTTGGTTTAGCTTTAGGATTACCACTTCACTTAGCTTTACCACCATTCGTAACAGGTGGACCATTAGTAACTCAAGTTTTAACTGAAGGATTAAAAGGAATAACTGGAGGTAGTGTAATAATAAATCCAGATCCAGTAGCTTCAGCTGAAGTATTAGAAAAAGAAATAATGGATAGAAGAAAAGGCTTAGGTTTAAAATAATTAATTTTTAAGGATGTGGTGAACATGCGCAGAATAATAATTCATAAAGACTTATGTACAGGGTGCAAAAGTTGTGCAGTAGCATGTATGACGAGAAGTTGTACTGAAAAACATAAATACGATAGCTTTATAGATGTTAATAAAGATAAATATTTTATAGATTTACAAAATGTAGATACAGAAAGTAAAAATCATATAGAACTAGATGGCTTAGGCCATCCAGTTCCCCTAACTTGTAGACACTGTGATGAGCCAGAATGCGTTCTTACATGTATGAGTGGGGCTATGACGAAAGATCCTGAAACAGGTATAGTTTCTTACGATAGAGAAAAATGTGGTTCATGTTATATGTGTGTTATGAGTTGTCCTTATGGAATACTAAAACCAGATGATAGAACTAAACAAGATATAATAAAATGTGATTTATGCAAGGGTGAAGAAATTCCTTTATGCGTATATAACTGCCCAACAGGTGCATTAGAACTACAAGAGGAGGTGGACTAGAGATGTTAGAAAAATTAAAAAGTTTATTTGGAATGAATAAAAAAGATACATCTACTAATGAAGTAAAAGTTTCAGCATCTAAAGTAGGTCCTAAAACTTATGTAGTAATAGGTGCAAGTGCTGCTGGTGTAAATGCAGTTAAAACTATAAGGGATTTGGATAAAGATGTTAAAATAGTAGTTATATCAAAAGATGAAAATATATATTCTCGTTGCATGTTACATCATGTAATATCTGAGCATAGAACTATAGAAGGAATAAATTTCGTAGATGCTGATTTTATGGAAAAAAATGATGCAACTTGGATTAAAAAAGCTACAGTTACATCAATAGATACAGCAAACAAAACAGTTAAATACGAAAAAGATGGAAAAGAAGAAGAACAAAAATACGATAAATTATTAATATCATCAGGAGCAAACGCATTTATTCCTCCTATCAAAAACATAAGAGAAGGAAACAACATCTATCCTCTTAGAAATATAGAAGATGCAGTAGCAATTAGAGAAAAAGCTAAAAATTGCAAAAAAGTTGCTATAATCGGTGGAGGATTAGTTGGTATAGATGCATTATCAGGACTTCTAGAAATAGAAGGTATAGAAGAAATTTCTATAATGATGATGGAAAATCGTCTATTAGATAAACAATTAGACGAAAAAGCAGCAAGTACTTATGCAGATAAATTTAAGGAAAAAGGTGTAAAAATCTACACTTCAGCTACAATAAGTGAAGTTTTCTTAGATGAAAACAACAATGTATCTGGCGTAAATGTGAATGGCAAAAAAGTAGATTGTGAACTACTTATAGTTTCTACAGGTGTAAAAGCTAATACTGCTTTAATAGAAGGATCATCAATAGAAGCTGAAAGAGGTATCAAGATAAATGATAAGTGTGAAACTAACATAAAAGATGTATATGCAGCAGGTGATGTTACAGGAACAGGTATCTGGCCATTAGCTACAAAACAAGCAATAGTTGCAGCTAGCAACATGTGCGGAGTAGAAAAAATATTAACTGATAGATTTGAATTTAAAAATACTATGAATTTTATGGGAATACCTACAGTATCACTTGGATTTACTACACCAGCAGATGATAGCTATGATGTTGTAACATATACAGATGGTGAAACTTACAAAAAAGCTGTAATCAAAGATGATGTTCTTACAGGATTTGTAGTTCAAGGTGATATATCTTATGTTGGACCATTTACTAAACTTGTTGAAAAGAAAATAAAAGTTGAAAATATGGCACAAAAAATATTCGACCTAGGATATGCAGATTTCTTCAATATCAAGGAAAATGGAGAATTTGAGTGGAAAGTATAAAAATTCAGGGTTGATTATTTAAGATAAATAATTAATATGAAGGAAATTACCCCTTTAGATATGAATTAAGTAAATAAATTTATATTTGAAGGGGTGATTATTTGTGCAAAACATAATTTATGGATTTTCTCAACAAGCAGCCTGTGAGCTCGGTCTAGATATTGTAGACATAGTTCTTCTAAGATGGTTCGTAAAATTTAAAGAATCAGGCAATATGGTAACTAGAGAATTTGATGGAGAGGTTTATTACTGGGTGAACTACAAAAGAGTATCGGAAAATTTTCCTATATTGAATTTGAAAAAGAATGCTATATATAGACATTTTAAGAAGATGGCAGATAAAAATGTGTTGAAGCGAAAAACTTTGAAGGTGGCAGGAACTTATTCATTTTATGCGCTAGATAAGATGTATGATAGTCTAGTAGTTGATGACTGGAACACTGTTAAAGATTATTGTGATGCTAAAACACTGAAGGAATATAATATGGCAATTTATCAAAAAGGATTTGGAGATGGTAAAGCTGAAAATATGTACAATCAAATAAATAATGGTTATGGTCAAAATCCTCTTGGATTTGGTGATAGTTATCCTGGATGTGAAATAAATAGGGACTTTAATACGGATAAAAGACGTGAAGAAATAGAGTTGTATAGAGCAATTGAGAGACTCGGTGGTAAGTGGTAATTTCCATAGAGGGTTAGGATTTTGTTCCGAAGTTGTGGATCAAAACATACAACAATTGATGAAAAAACCATAGGGGTGTGAGTTTAAACTCCTACCCCTTATGAGTTTGAAGTTCGAACAAAAGATCTTTAGTAATAAAAAGCTTAAGAAAAAAACATCTACTCATCATAATCCAATCTTCGTCAAAATATAAGTTTTGACGAGAAAATTTTTTTCTTTCCAATTAATTGAGATTCGGCAAGACGGGACTAATCTGGGGAATCGTCAGAGAAGCTTTCCTTTTTAAGGGGAGCTTTTTTTAAGTGTATTTGATATTTTCACTTATATTTGATAGGGATTCTTCTATTTTGAAAATGTATAAATAGATTTTATTTATAAATAAAGATGATAGAAATTTTTAATGATTATTATCTATCTTATATTTTTTGTATTAAAAAATATAAGATAGATAATAATCTACATGAGGTGATTGTTATTAACAAATTAGAAAGTACAACAATTTGGGATTTTCCTGATAGAGGAAATTGGTTAAATCATGATGGAAAATATAGAGGAAATTGGAGCCCACATGTTCCTAAAAATTTAATAATTAGATATTCATCAAAAGGGGATATAGTATTAGATCCATTTATAGGAGGAGGAACTACTTTAATAGAAGCTTGTAGATTAGAACGAAGATGTATTGCATTAGATATAAATGAAAATGCTATTAAATTATGTAATCAAAAGGTAAAAATATTTAATGGAAAAGAACAAGCTTTTATAGGTAAATGTGATGCTAGAAACTTATCTATAATTAAAGATAATAGTATAGATTTAATATGTACTCATCCACCATATTCTAATATTATTAAATATAGCAAAAATAATATTAATGATATTTCATTATTAGAATTAGATAAATTTTATATTGCAATGAAGAGTGTTTCTGAAAGCTGTTATAGAGTTTTAAAAAATAATAAATATTGCTGTATTTTAATTGCAGATATAAGAAAAAAAGGATTTATAGAACCCTTAGGATTTAAAATAATGAATATTTTTATGGAACAAGGTTTTAGATTAAAAGAAATTATTATAAAGAAACAAAATAATTGCAAATCTACTAACAAATGGAAAGAAATAAGTAAAGATAAAAATATTTATTTAATAGAACATGAGTATTTATTTGTGTTTTATAAAAATTAAGTTTAATTTTTTATGAAAATTGGTTAATATAATTTTACTTTTTACCAAATTTCGTTTATTATTTAATATATTTAATAAAATAAAAACAAATTGTGGGGGGGAATATTTATGAAGAAAATAAAATATTATAAGAATTTAAAATTAAATTCATCAGATGAAATATTTAAATATTTATTAGATACTTTAAAAGATAGTATATATACATGGGATTATTTTACTGACTTTGAAAAATGTATGATAAAAGTACAAAATTATGAAAAAGAGTTAAAAGAGTTAAATATTTTAACTAATACAAAAAGCACAGAGATAGATCAAAAACTTTTAAAAATAGTAAATAATAATTATAAAGTAAAAGAAGCGTTATTATTATTGTTAGCATTAAGAATAGATAAACTAAAAACAACTGCTATAATAGAAGATTTTAATTCATTAAATAGTATCAATAAATATGATTTATTTAAAAGTAAAAAATGTTTATCTAAAAATGATGAAAAAGAGTTATTGAAGTTTTTTAAAGAATCAGGATTGAAACAATTTTTTGTAGATAGACAAGTATGTAGTTTAGTTGATTATTGTAAAGGTGTAGAGGTTGGTATGGATACTAATGCTAGAAAAAATAGAACCGGTGATTCTATGGAAACAATATGCGAATCTTATGTAAAAAAGCTGTGCGATAAAAAAGGCTACCAATATATGAGTCAAGCTATAGCTAGTAGTATAAAATCTAAATTTGGTAGAACAATAAAATTAGATAAAATCAATAGAATATTTGATTTTGCTATAAATACAAATAATAATTGCTATTTAATTGAAGTTAATTTTTATAGTAGTGGTGGTTCAAAATTAAAAGCTACAGCTGGAGAATATAAAGAATTAAGTGATTTATTAAATAAACAAGGTTTAGAATTTATTTGGATTACTGATGGAAAAGGATGGGATACAGCTAAAACTGCATTAAGAGAAACTTTCGATCATAATGATTATATTTTTAATTTAGATATGGTTAAAGATGGAGTATTAGAACAAGTTATAAAATAAAAAATATTGTGGAGGTTAGATATGGAGGATATGCTTTTTGAAGAAAATAATATTAAACTTTTTCAAGGAAATTGTTTAGATATATTAGATACTATCGAAAAAAAATCTATAGATATGATTTTTGCAGATCCACCATATTTTTTATCTAATGGAGGCATAACTTGTAAATCTGGAAAAATAGATAAAGTAGATAAAGGAAATTGGGATAAAGTAGATACATTTAAAGAAAAATACAACTTTAATAAGCAATGGATTTTAAAGTGTAAAGATATTTTAAAAGATAATGGAACTATTTGGATTTGTGGAAGCATGCATAATATATATATTATTGGATTTTTATTAGAAGAGTTAGGTTTTAGAATTATAAACAATATTACTTGGCAAAAAACAAATCCACCTCCTAATATAAGTTGTAGATACTTTACTCATTCTACAGAGACAATTATATGGGCAAAAAAAGATTTAAAAAATAATAAACACATATATAATTATGAAAAAATGAAATCTTGTAATAATGGAAAGCAAATGAAAGATGTTTGGTCATCTTCTACGATTAGTAAATCAGAAAAGAAATATGGTAATCATCCAACTCAAAAACCATTATGGTTACTTGAAAGAATTATTACTGCGAGTACAAATGAAGGGGATATAGTTCTAGATCCGTTTAATGGTAGTGGAACAACGGGAGTTGTATGTAAATACTTAAATAGAAGATATATTGGAATTGAGATAGAAAAGGAATTTTTTAAAATTAGTAAAAATAGGATAAAAGAAGAAGGCTTAAAACAAATAACATTTAATGATATAATTTTAAATATTAATGACAATGAAAGGAAAGACATTATGAAAAATGTTAAAATAAAGCCATTTATAAAGTGGGCAGGAGGAAAGACGGAACTTTTGCCAGTTCTTATTGAAAATTTACCAATTTATATAAATGAAAATAAGAAAATAGATACTTATATTGAACCATTTGTTGGAGCAGGAGCATTTTTTATATATATAGCATCGAATTATCAATTTAATAGAATTGTAATCAATGATATAAATTATAAATTGATAAATGTATATAAGATTATAAGAGATAATATAGATGAACTTATTGAAGAAATGGAGTCTATGAAAGAAGAATATTTAGCTTATTCTGAAGAAGAAAAAAAAGAAATGTATTTAAAAATAAGAGAAGAATTTAATAATTGGAATATTGTAACTGAAGTAAAACAAGCGGCTAATTTCATATTTATAAATAAAACTTGTTTCAATGGATTGTATAGGGAAAACCAAAAGGGTGATTATAATGTTCCTTGGGGACAACATAAAAAACCTTCAATTTTTGATGAAAATCAATTAAGAGAAATTAGTAAACTACTTAATATAAAAAATGAATGTGGTGAATATAAGGTAATTATATTATGTGGAGATTATAGAAAAATTGATAAGTATGTTTCTGAAAAATCTGTAGTTTATATAGATCCACCATATAGACCGATAACTAAAAGTGGATTTACTTCTTATAATAAAAGTGGATTTAATGATGATAGTCAAATTAAATTAGCTGAATTTTTTAAGGATTTAGATTGTAAAGGAGCTAAAGTTATGCTTAGTAATTCAGATCCTAAAAATTTTGATGAATCAGATCAGTTTTTTGATGATTTATATTCTAGTTTCAATATTCAAAGAGTTAATGCAAGTAGAATGATTAATTCTAAAGGAAATGGAAGAGGTAAAGTAAGTGAAATACTAGTTAAAAATTATTAAATATTATTTTGGTATTATTTATCTAAATAAGGATATAAAAATTCTAATTTTTATATCCTTATTTTAAGTTTATGTAGTTTAGATTAAAAAAATCTATTGGAGTTATATTATAAAAATAATAACATTCGTTTGATGTTTATGCATTTTATAATATCAGAGGATGGTCTCTTTTTAAATTAAAAGTACTTTTTAAATACAAAATTATTATAATTAAAATAATAAATAATATAAGTAAGGTGATATAAATGGGGGATACAGGAAAATTTTATTCATGGGAAATAGTTAGTGATGTAATTGCTATTAAAAACTGTGATAAATCTTTTTTTGAACACAGGGGTTCAGGTGTACCAAAAGAAATAAGATGGTTTTTTGATTGTGAAAATGTACAGAATGGAGAACAAATACCGCTTATTTTAATATACAATGATAAACAATATAATGCTCATATTGAGATGGAAAGTTCAAAACATTCTAGAACTCGTATATTTTGGAAGCCTGATTTAAAAAAAGAATTTAATGAGGTATTAAAAGATTATAGACTAAAATTGGGAAAAGAAGATGGGTATCCATCAATAAAATTCACAAAAATATTTGGAAATACATATGAAGTTGAATTTATAGGATTGGATTTATTAAATGATGATAATATAAATCCACTTGAAACAATTGAAACTGAAAATGGAGTGGAAGGAAAGCGAAAAAAGATTTATACAACAAAGTATGAAAGAAGCTTTGAAAATAGGAAAAAAGCTATACAAATACATGGAACTAGATGTATGGTGTGTGATTTTGATTTTGAAGAAGTTTATGGAGAGCTAGGCAAGGATTTTATAGAAGTTCATCATACGAAACCATTATCTAGTTTAGATGAAGAAATTATTGTGGATCCAGAAAAGGATTTGGTTTGCTTATGTTCTAATTGTCATAGAATGGTTCATCGAAAAAAGGATAAAATTCTATCAGTTGAAGAATTAAAAGAAATAATGGAAGGACAAAGCATATTTGCATAAAATATAATAACAATTCAAAAAGCCAATAAGAAAGCTACAAATTTCTTATTGGCTTTTGGTATTTTAAAACTATTTCTCAAAAAATACTATAAAATAAAATCATACAAACAAATTTAAAATATAAAAAATAATAAAAAGTTTTTGATATATAGGAGGCAGTCTTATGAACAAAGAAACTTTCAAAATAAACAACATCCCTGCGATTTTGTGGGGTGAAAAATCAGATAAGCTTATAATAGCAGTTCACGGAAATATGTCTAATAAGGCTGATGTACCGATTGAGATTTTAGCAAATGTGGCGACAAATCGTGGCTATCAGATTCTTAGTTTTGATTTACCAAAGCATGGTGACAGAAAGGGTGACGATACGCTTTGTAAGGTTGTTCCTTGTGTAAATGATTTAACTGAGGTAATTAAATATGCAAAGTTGAGATGGCAAAGGATAAGTCTGTTTGCAAATAGCATAGGAGCATATTTTAGTCTTTTAGCATATAAAAATGAAGCTTTGCAATATGCGTGGTTTTTATCACCAGTGGTGGATATGAATAGACTTATTTCGAATATGATGAAGTGGTTTAATGTGAGTGAGGAAATTTTAAAGAAAGAAAAAGAAGTTTCAACTCCTATTGGACAGGCTTTATATTGGGATTATTATTGCTATGTAAAAGAAAATCCAATTGAAAAATGGAATGTTACAACACATATTTTATATGGGGAAAAGGATGATACTTGTGAGTTTGATACAATAAAAAAATTTCAAGAAATATTTGATTGTGATTTAAAAATAGTTTCAGGGGGAGAACACTATTTTCATACAAAAGAACAACTTCAAATTTTAGAACAATGGCTAGATGAAACAATATAAATAAAGCTGATTACAAATACAAATTAAAATTCTAAGTTTTATTTCGTAGAAATAAAAAATCGAACATGCATTCGATAAAACTATTGATTTACACTTTTTTATAAATTATAATTAAATTATAAAGACAATAATTAATAACATTTTTGAGGAATTTAAGTTATTTAAAAAATTATTGAGAGGGGAATTTTTATGTCAAGGATTGCTCATTTAGTTATGGTTACTGATAAAAACAATAACAAGTTTTATGATATGAAAGAAGTTGGTGAAACTATTTATATAACTTATGGTAGGGTTGGCTCTAAGGGGATAAAAACTGAGCAGCCTTCTTCAAAATGGAATAGTATCTACAAGCAAAAGATACAAAAAGGCTATGTGGATCAAACTCATTTATATAAAGTGGAAAATGAGGAAGAGGAAGATATTTATATTCCTATAGCAAATGAAAATATACGAAAGATAGTAGCTAGATTACAACAATATGCTATAACAACTATCAAGAATAATTTTGATATAAATATAGATTTAGTCACAGATGATATGATTTATGAGGCTTTGAATATTATTTATTCTTTGAGTGAGCATAATACTGTGGAAGATTTTAATAAGGAGCTACTTAGATTATTTTCTGTGATTCCTAGAAAAATGCACAATGTAAAGGAATTTTTAAGTGAGAATAAGAAGGATTTTATTGAGATTATAAAGAGAGAGGAAGATTTGTTAGATGTAGTGATAGGGCAAATTTCTCAGAATAAGCTTTCTCAGAAAAATGACAAGAAGGATATTACTATATTAGAGGAGATGGGACTAGAGTTTGCAGAGGTTTCAGAGGAGGAAGTCATATTAATCAAGAAGGAACTTGGTTCAGAATCGTATAAATTCCACAATGCTTGGAGAGTCAAAAATATCGCACAAGAGGACAAGTTCGACAAGTTTGTAGAGGATGAAAATATTGAAAATACAAGGCTTCTATGGCATGGTACTAGATCTGAGAATATCTGGTCTATTTTATGTAATAGTTTGAAGCTAAAACCAAATGCAATTATCACAGGAAAGATGTTTGGAAATGGGATTTACTTTGCTCCGAAGGCAAAAAAATCTTTAGGATACACATCACTAGCAGGCTCTTATTGGTCAAATGGAAATAACAACACAGGATTTATGATTTTAAATGAAGTAGCATATGGTACTCCATTTGATGTGTACAAATACGAAAGTGAATACGGCAGATTTAATTATAAAAAATTAAAAAAATGCTCAGAAAAATATAACTGTATGCATGTTCATGGTTCAAAAGATGAACACGGCTTTGTCATAAATGATGAAATAATTATTTATAATGAAAGCCAATGTAGACCAAAGTATCTAGTTGAATTAAAGAATAACGAGAAAAATCACGACTAAAAAAATAAAAGGACTTGAAAATTTTACAAGTCCTTTTTAAATATTAAATTGTCTTATCAATTTTACGTTTTTTTTCAAGTCTATAAAAAGTCATAGTAATTAATACCCCCAATATAGCTATCCCAGCTAAACTGAAAAATCCAGTTGATATAGTATATAAAGATGCTAATTTACCAGTAAACATAGGGAAGGTAGTCATCCCAATTGCATAAAATGCTTGGTAAAATCCCATAGCTGTTGATTTTTGAAATGGCTTTACTTCTTTCATAGCCTCAGAGGTAGCACACGAAAATAATATTCCGCTTGATGTACCTGGCAGTATTTGTAGAGCCATAATAACAGGTATACTGTCTATTGTAGGTACTAACATGCAGTATATGGATATGATTACAAGTACAGTAGGTATTAAAACTTTAGGACCGCCTTTAAAAACATTTTTAGAAGACAGTGCAGAGAACATGACTGACGATATCATATATATAATAGAAGAAATTCCTATTATAATATTTGAAGCACCAAGATTAGCTAGTACTTGGTTAGTAAATGACATTGAAGTAGTCAATTGAATACCTTGCTGAATAAGAGCTATAAATGAAAAAAGAAGAAGTCGTTTATTTGAGCATATAGAAATTAACTCAGATACACTGTGCTTGCTTTTTTCTGGAGAATTCTCCTTTATATATAGCGATAATAAAAATGTAATCATGCCACCACAGATACTTAAAATGCACAAGCCTCTCATACTTATAGAATTGTAAAACAAAGTACTTGTTATAAATCCTATTAGCATTCCTATATTATTAAACATAACAATCCTAGCTGTAGCAGATTGCTGTTTTTCTTTAGAAAAATGTCCTGTATAAAACACCATAAATGAAATCCACATTGCAGATGCTAGTCCAGATAGTAAATTAGCAATCAAGAATCCGACTCCATTTGGCATCAAAACTCTAAAAAGTGATGCCATACTAGATGATAATCCGCCAATCATAATGAAATATTTGTGTTTTCTGACTATATCGGCGCTAAGACCAACTGGAAGTCTAAGTAGCATTTGAGATATTCCGTATGCTCCGACTATGATACCGATGAAGGAAGTACCCACATTAATAGACGTAAGATAGATAGTTTGGTACGGTATATATACATATTGCGCAAACCAAAAGAAGGAAACGCTTATTAAAAATATCATTTCTTCTTTATTTGAAAATTTATTATTTTCCATGATAAAATCTCCATTTCTATTTATTACAAATATATTTTAGAAGTGGAGATAATTACTGTCAAATTGATTTAATGCACATAATTTATTGAATTTTTATATAAATTATATTTCATTATGATTATGCTTTGTTTTTTGATATTTTGAAAAAATACTATTTAATAAGATTTTATAAGTATAATTGAAAAATATTTATAAAATCGATAAATTTAATCATATTAGTATAGCTAAAATGACTAAAAAAATACTTTATTTTTTTAAAATGGAATAGAAAAACGATTTCAGTATATCAAAATACATATTTAAAACAAAAATAAATATACAAATAAAAAAATAATTTATTTAAATAAAAAAAATTTTTTGTGTTACAAAAAAGTATTTCGACATTAAAAAACTATATTCGACAATAATTTCAGTAAAAATAAATTAGCGTTGATTTATTGAAAAATTTAGAATATTCAATCGAATTATCTGTATTTATTTTTGGAAATTTAAATATGGCTAAATATCAACAAAAACCACATAAAAAAATAAAGAGGAAAACTTTTTCCAAAATAAAAAAAGCCATATAAAAAAATTTTTAAAATACAAAATTAATAATTAGTTAAATAAAAATTCAATTACACATAAAAAAAAAATATGATATAATTTAGTTATGATGAGTGGTAATAGTTAACATACTTAGAAGATTATGTGGTTTATTAAGCTCATAAAATAAAAAACCAAACTTAAAATTTATGTAAAAATTTAGGGGGACTTAAAAATGGCAGAAAATTTAAATGTTTTTGAAATGGCGCAATTACAAGTTAAAAATGCTTGTGATAAATTAGGTACTGAGCCAGCAGTATATGAAATATTAAAAAATCCTCAAAGAGTTATGGAATTCAACTTCCCTGTAAAAATGGATGATGGAACTATAAAAACTTTCACTGGATATAGATCTCAACACAATAACGCTTGTGGACCATACAAAGGTGGTTTAAGATTCCATCCAAACGTAACTTTAGACGAAGTTAAAGCTTTATCTACTTGGATGACTTTCAAATGTGGTGTAACTGGTATACCATATGGTGGAGGTAAAGGTGGTATGGCCATCGATCCTAACGATTATTCTAAAGCTGAATTAGAAAGAATATCAAGAGGTTTCGCAGCTGCACTTGCTCCATTTATAGGAGAAAAAGTTGACGTTCCAGCTCCAGACGTAAACACTAATGGTGAAATAATGTCTTGGATGGTTGACGAACATGCAAAAGTAACTGGAGAATTCGCTCCTGGTGTATATACTGGTAAACCAGTTGACTTCTATGGATCTTTAGCTAGAACTGAAGCTACTGGATACGGTGTTGCTATGATGGCTAGAGAAGCTTTAGCAAAAGTTGGTATAGATATAAATGGTGCTACAGTTGCATTACAAGGTTGTGGTAATGTTGGTAGCTTTACTGGTAGATATATAGAACAATTTGGTGCTAAAGTAGTATACGTTGGTGACCATACTGGTACTATATACAATCCTGATGGAATAGATATGAAAGCTTTAACTGAATATATACCTACTACAGCTGCTAGAGGTGTTAAAGGATTCCCAGGTGCAGAAGCTACTGATCAAAATGTTTTAACTGCTGAAGTTGATTTATTAATGCCTTGTGCTCTTGAAAATCAATTAACTTCTGACAATGCTAACGATGTTAAAGCTAAAGTAGTTTGTGAAGGTGCAAACGGACCTACTACTCCTGGTGCTGATGAAATATTCGCTAAGAGAGGAATAACTCTAGTTCCAGATATACTAGCTAACAGTGGTGGTGTTACTGTTTCTTACTATGAATGGGTACAAAACTTACAAAGAGATTCTTGGTCATTTGAAGAAGTTCAAGCTAAACAAGAAGTAGCAATGAAAAAAGCATTTGATGCTATATGGGCTATCAAAGAAGAATATGGCGTAGATATGAGAACTGCAGCTTACATGACTTCAATCAAAAAAGTTGCTGACGCTATGAAACGTAGAGGATGGTACTAAGATTTAGTCGATAAATTTTAAACATAAATATTAGATACGGAGAGATGTGTTTTTAACACATCTCTTTTTATTTTTAATTAATAGCTCAAAATATAACTCCCCAAAAGACTTGTTCAATGCTTTATATAATATGATTATTTTATATAACAATTGTTCCTTTGTTATATAAATTTGTGATAAATTTTACATTATTTTATGATAAAAATATAGTAAAATAGTTAATAATTAAGATAATAATATAAATAAGGAGGAAACAATGTGAACAAGCATTTTATTACCGAAATTTATATAGAAAAAATAAGACATTTAGAAAATATAAAAATAAATTTAAGTAATGATGAATCTAAACATTTAATTTTAACTGGAAAAAATGGGGTAGGAAAAACTACTTTAATAGAGGCTATAAAAAAATATTTAAGAGTTATACAGTCTGAGAAAGGCATAAGTAGAGATATATATAGAAAACAACAAATTAAAACTTGGAAAAATAATTTAATCAATTCAAAAAATAGTGATGAAATTATAACATTACAAAATGATATAGGTAAATATATAGAAAATACAAATCAAGTTAGTTGTTATGGTTTAAATATTGAATTTAATTGTGATAAAAGTGGTAAAAAAGACTTATTGCATTCTTTATATAAACAAGGTAATTTTGTTCTTGCTTATTATGGTTCTAATAGATCTACAAATGTTGATATGCCATCAGGTGTTGAAAAAATTAAGTTAAAAGATATTTATAGTTTTGATGAAAATCCAAGCCAAATATTTCTTAAGTATTTAGTGGACTTAAAAACACAACAGTCATTTGCTAGAAATGAAGATGACATGGAAGTGGTAGAGAATATAGACAATTGGTTTAATAAATTTGAAAATGCTATGAAAACAATATTAGATGATAATAGCATAAAATTAAAGTTTGACTATAAAAACTATGATTTTAAGATACTTCAAAATAACAGAGAGCCTTATGGATTTAATGAGTTATCATCTGGATATTCTTCAGTTTTGAATATAATATCTGATTTGATTTTGAGAATTGATAAAAATAGAGCTTTAACATGTAGAGATTATGCATTTGATACAGAGGGAATTGTATTAATAGATGAGTTAGAAACCCATTTACATATTGATTTACAAAAGAAGATTTTACCATTTCTTGTTAGTTTCTTTCCTAATATACAATTTATAGTAACAACACATTCTCCATTTGTATTAAATTCGATTAAAAATGCAGTAATATATGACTTGGAAAAAAATATAAGATTAGAAGGTTTATCAGAGTATTCCTATGAAGGAATAGTAGAAGGTTATTTTAATGTTGATAATTATTCTGATGAATTAAAAAATAAAATATTTAAATACCGAGAGTTAGCTTTTAGAAAAGATTTAACAGATGATGAACGAGCACTAAGAGCGGAACTTAGAATAGAAATAAAAAATGCTTCTAATGATTTAGCTAAAGAATTAAAACTAGAATTTGATGAAATAGAAAAACAAAGGAAAAAACAAAATGGTTAAAATAGAAAGAAATTCAGAATCTGAAATAATAATTGAAGCTAAAAAAATATTAGAACAAGAAAAAAATAAAGAGAATGGTAATTATAATAAATCAGAAGTTTTGGAAGCGTTAAAGTACATATTTAATAGAAAATGTTATTTATGTGAAAATAAAAATATTACATCATACAATATAGAACATTTAAAACCACATAAAAATACAAATAAGGATTTAAAATTTGGATGGGATAATTTATTTTTGTCTTGTGCTCATTGTAATAATATTAAATCTGATAAGTATGAAAATATACTAGATTGTACAGAAGTTGATGTAGATAAACTGATTTCTTTTAGAAAGATCGGAAATTTTTCTTGGAATGAAAAAATAGAGATTTTGGCGTTAGATGATAGTTTTGAGATAAGAGAAACAGTTGAACTTCTTGAAAAAGTATACAATGGAAATACAGATTTAAAAAAATTAGAATCTATAAATATAAAAAAGGAATTAAGAAAAGAATTACAAGATTTTATTAATTTTATAAATGAATATGAAGAATCCTATGGAGAAGATAAAGAAGATGCGAAACTTCTTATAAAAAAACATTTAAAATCAAATTCAGCATTTACAGCTTTTAAAAGATGGATTGTAAGAGATAATGAAGATAATTTATCAGAATTTCTTCAATAAAATAAATATAAAAATTTTCTATATAATAAACAAAAAAACTCCCACATTTACTATGGGAGCTTTATTTTTATTTATTTTTCATAAAGATAGCGTCCTTTTTACAAGTATTAACAAACATAATCAAGCAAACAAGTGCTGCGATAAATTCAGATACTGGGAATGTAATCCAAATTCCAGTTAGTCCTATTGTTTTATAAAAAAGTGCAGAAACAGGAATTATTATTATAAATTGTCTAAGCAATGAAATAATTAAGCTGTTAGTTCCTTTTCCGATTGATTCGTACATAGCTGATATAATAAGTGAGAATGCAGCAAATATAAATCCTAAGCTCATTATGCGTAGTGTTTGAATTCCCATAGTCATCATATCTTCGGATGCATCAAATAATAGTAATAATTGTCTAGGCATAAACATAAATAGCAAGAATCCAATTATCATAATAATTACTGAAATTATTAGGCTAAGCTTAAGTGTTTCAAAAATTCTATTTCTACTTTGTGCACCGTAGTTATATCCTATGATAGGTCTAACTCCTTGAACAAGACCATTTATAGGCATTGTTAAAAATGTTTGTAATCTATAATAAATTCCATATATTGCAACTGCTGTATTTGAGAATTTAATTAATATAGCATTAAGTAGTATAGAAAGTAAAGATGTAATAGATATCATTAGAGCACAAGGAATTCCCACTGAGTATATTTCTTTTATAATATTCAAGTTCCATTTGAATGATTTTAAATTCATTTTTAGTATACTATCAGATTTAATAAAAAATACAAGTAGTATAGTAAATGATACCATTTGTCCAATTACAGTTGCTATAGCTGCTCCTGTTACTCCAAGTTTAGGAACACCAAACATACCAAATATAAAAATTGGATCTAGTATAATATTTACAATAGCTCCTATTAATTGAGATATAGTAGGTAAAAGTGTATTTCCGGTTGCTTGAAAAATTTTCTCAAATGTTATTTGGAAAAACAATGAGAAAGAAAGCAAGATAACTATATAAGTATAATCGCAACTAAGTTTAAATATTTCTGGTGAATCTGTAAACATATTAAAAAATGGTTTAATAAACAAGATTCCAAGTATTATAAATAAAACAGAGTGTATAAACGATAATATCATAGAGTGTGTAACTGTATTATTTGCTTCTTCTATATTGTCAGCTCCAAGACTTCTAGATATGTAAGAATTTATACCTACCCCAACGCCTACAGATACAGCAAGCACACAGTATTGAAGAGGTGCAGCAAGAGATACAGCAGTAAGAGCATTTTCACCTAATTTTGCCACAAAAATACTATCTACTATGTTGTACATTGATTGTACAAACATAGAAATAATGGGAGGACAACCTATTGTAAATAGCAATGATGGAATAGATTTCGTTCCCATTGGATTTTTTTGAACATTTTCCATAAAAAACTCCTTTCTTAATTTATTTTATCTAATATTTTCTTAATTAAATTATAATAAAAAAAGGAGATAAATTGTTGATTTATTAAAAACATACTTAAATCTAATTTTTATAAAATGTAAAAATTAAATCGGTAAATTCTTATTTTAATAAAAAATATATTTTTTATTGCTAGTACATACTAGTTAGTCTTAAAATTATGTCATATAATATATATATCTGAAAAATAAATATATTCTAAAAAAAATAATATAGTTTAATATAAATAAAAACAATATAAGGTAGTAATTGATAAAATAATAAATAAAAATATTAAGGTAAGCATAAGTTATTTGTACTTGTTTGGAAATATTATTTAATAAACTCATTATAAGTGAACTATAATTTATTGACTTAGAGCTATATCAATCTATTTGTATGGATAAATTATGACAATGTATTGACATAAAAAAGTAAAAATGATACTCTACTAACAGAATATAAATAACTTTTAAATTTAGTCCAGAGAGGCTGAAAAAGGAGGCAAAAATGTTAAAATCAAGAAATCTAGTCCAACCAGAAGACTTTTCAATAAGAGAGATAGATGAAATATTGGATTTAGCACAAAAGATTATGGCTAATCCATCAAAATATTCAGATGTTTGCAAAGGCAAACTATTAGCTACATTATTTTATGAACCATCAACTAGAACAAGACTTAGTTTTGAATCAGCTATGAAGAGATTAGGTGGAGAGGTAGTTGGTTTTTCAGAACCTAACTCATCATCAGTTTCAAAAGGAGAATCATTAGCTGACACTATAAGAACTGTATCTGGATATGTTGATATAATTGCTATGAGACATCCTATCGCAGGATCAGCAATTGAGGCTACTAAATACACAGAAGTGCCTTTTATCAACGCAGGAGATGGTGGAAATCAACATCCAACTCAAACCCTAACAGATTTACTTACAATAAAAACATTAACAGGAAAATTAGAAGGCCATGTTATAGGTTTATGTGGTGACTTAAAATACGGAAGAACTGTACATTCATTAGTAAAAGCTATGAATAGATACAACGATAGTAAATTCGTATTTATAGCTCCAGAACAATTAAGAATGCCTGGATATGTAAAACAAAATCTTAAAGATCATATTTACTATGAAACTGCAAGTTTAGATGATGCAATACCAAGTCTAGACATTTTATATATGACTAGAATACAAAGAGAAAGATTTTCAGACTTAGAAGAATATGAATTATTAAAAGATTGCTATATATTAAATCAAGAAAAAATGAAAAAAGCTGCAGATAATATGCTAGTAATGCATCCATTACCAAGAGTAAATGAAATATCTACAGATGTAGATGATGATAAAAGAGCTGTATATTTCCAACAAGCTAAATTTGGTATGTATGTAAGAATGGCTTTAATAATGAAACTTTTAGGGGTAGATGTAGAGGAGTAAGATAATGTACAAAATAATAGAAAATACATATATAGGTGAAGATATGTACCAAATGAAGGTACAAGGAAAATTTGAAGGAAAAATGGGTCAATTTTATATGCTTAGAGCATGGGATAAATATCCAACACTTTCAAGACCTATAAGTATTCATGATATAGATGAAGAAGGTATAGTTTTCTTATACAAAGTAGTAGGTGAAGGAACTAAAATATTTAGTAATTTAAACTGTGGGGACGAAATAAAATTAGAAGGTCCTTATGGAAATGGATTTGAAAAAGTAGAAGGTAAAGTTGCCTTAGTAGGTGGAGGTATAGGTGTAGCACCATTATATTTAGTTGCAAAAAATATACCTAATTGTGATGCTTATTTAGGATTTAGAAACGAACCTATATTAATAGATAAATATGAAAAAATTTGTAACAATGTAAAAACTGCTGTAGGAAGTACTTTTGTTACAGATATTATAGATACATCAGAATATGATTACATATTAACTTGTGGACCAACTCCTATGATGAAGGTTTTACTTGATAAAGTAAACAAAACAAATGAAGAAAAGGGAACAAATACTAAAATAATGGTTTCACTTGAAAATAGAATGGCTTGTGGTATGGGTGCATGTCTAGTATGTACTTGCAAAACTACAGGTGGAAACAAAAAAACTTGTAAAGACGGTCCAGTATTTTGGGGAGAGGATGTGATTTTTTAATGGTAGATATGAGTGTAAAGTTTAAAGATTTAACTTTTAAAAATCCAGTAATAATGGCATCTGGTACCTTTGGATTTGGTAGAGAATACAATGAAGTTTACGATATATCAAAATTAGGAGGAGTAAGTGGTAAAGGACTTACATTAAACTCTAAGCCAGGTAATAATGGTATAAGAGTTTGGGAAACTCCAGCAGGTATGATAAACTCTGTTGGGCTTGAAAATCCTGGTGTACAAGGATTTATAGACAAAGAGCTTCCTTTCTTTAAAGAATTAGACTTAGTTAGAATAGCTAATGTAGGAGGAGGCTGTTTAGAAGATTATGTAACAGGGGTAGAGCTTTTAAACGATAAAGAAATCGACATAATAGAATTAAATATCTCTTGTCCTAATGTAAAGGCTGGAGGTATGGCATTTGGAATAAAAAGTGAAGTAGCTAGAGAAGTTGTAAAAAAAGTAAGAGAAGTTTGTAAAAAGCCTTTAGTAATAAAACTTTCTCCAAATGCTGAAGATATAATAGCGATGGCTAAAGTATGTGAAGAAGAAGGAGCAGATGGTGTATCACTTGTAAATACATTTAAAGCTCTTGCAATAGACATAAAAAGAAGAAAACCAGTATTTGAAAATGTATATGCAGGACTATCAGGTCCAGCTATAAAACCAATAGCTCTTAGAATGGTTCATGAGGTATGCAAAAATGTAGAAATACCAGTATTTGGTATGGGCGGAATAACAACTGCTGAAGATGCTATAGAATTTATTATGGCAGGAGCAACTTGTGTTCAAGTAGGAACAGCTAACTTTATGAATCCTAAAATAGGACTTGAAATAGTATCAGGAATAGAAGATTTTATGAAAAAAGAAGGAATAAAATCTCTAGATGAAATAAGAGGGATAATATAATCTCTAGAAATAATAAAATTTATTCAAAACAAAAAATTAATAATTAATAAAAAATAATATAAATAAAAGATATAGATAAGTGGAGGAAAAGTAAATGAATAACATAGACGTAGTAGAAATATTAAAGAAAAGTGATGCATTATTAGAAGGACATTTCTTATTATCTTCAGGAAAACACAGTAACAAATATGTACAATGTGCGAAAGTTTTAAGATTCCCAGAATATGCTGCACAAGTATTAAGTACAGTTGTTGATCAAATAAAAGACTTAGATATAGATTTAGTAGTTGGACCAGCTATGGGTGGAGTAATAGTTTCTTATGAATTAGGAAGACAACTAAACAAAGAAGCAGTATTTACAGAAAGAAAAGACGGAGTAATGCAACTTAGAAGAGGTTTTGAAGTTAAACCAGGAGCTAAAATAATAATATCAGAAGATGTTGTTACAACTGGTAAATCAACTTTAGAAACTAAAAAAGCATTAGAAGAATTAGGTGGAGAAGTTATAGGTGTTGCTTGTATAGCAGATAGAACTAGTGCTCCAATAGGAATGCCAATATATAGTGCTATAAAATTAGACATACAAGTTCATGATGCTGAAAACTGTCCTTTATGCAAAGAAGGAAAAATAGAACTTGTTAAACCAGGTAGTAGAGAATTTAAAGAAATAGGAATGTAATTTAAAATATAAAAAACATGTAATTAAAGATAGATATAGAATAGGTAGTATAAAATACTACTATATTCTATATCTTTTTTTAGTGGATTAAATTTCATATTATTTATTAATACTAAATTTAATTTTGTTTTTATAAATGAATAAAAAATATTTAGTAAATATTTACAATAGTTTATTAAAAATACTTAATAATTGACAATGTATAAATTTCGGTGTTAAAATTTTATTTACAGACAACTAGATGAGTTTTTAGATAAGTAATACATATATGATTTATGAAAATTATAATTATATATTGATTTTTGAATAGGAGGTCTAAAATTATTAAAATAAATTTTCAAAATTATAATTATAGTTTATGTAATGGATATAATAAATATAATACTTACTAAATTATATTTTAATAAGTTACGCAATAAAAACTTTTACAATAGTTGGACTTAACACAAAGATTAAAACCTCAATAAGTAATTTGCAAAAAACAAAAAGGAGAAATTTAAGACATCATGAAAATATTAATAAACTTATTAGGAATCGTGGTTGTTATAGCGATTATGTATTTATTATCAACGAGTAAGAAAGATATACCATACAAAACAGTTCTAAAAGCAATAGCACTTCAATTTTTTATAGCATTTATATTAGTAAAATTTCCTTTAGGAAGATTAGCAGTTGAAAAAATATCAGAAGGTGTAACTAATGTACTAAATTACGGTATGGAAGGCATTAGCTTCATATTTGGAAGTCTTGCAGATTCTGGAGCACCAACAGGATCTATATTCGGAATACAAGTATTAGGAAATATCATATTTATATCAGCATTAATATCAGCTTTATATTATTTAGGAGTATTAGGCTTTGTAGTTAGAATAATAGGTACAGCTGTAGGCAAAATATTAGGAACAAGTAAAGTTGAAAGTTTCGTAGCAGTTGCCAATATGTTCTTAGGACAAACAGAAAGTCCAATATTAGTCAGCAAATATCTAATGTCAATGACAGAAAGTGAAATAATGGTAGTTTTGATATCAGGAATGGGTAGTATGTCCGCTACAATTATAGGTGGATATGTTGGACTTGGAATACCTATGGAGTATATTCTAATAGCAAGTGCATTAGTTCCATTTGGAAGTATAGCAATCTCAAAAGTATTATTACCAGAAGTTGATCAATCAAAAGTAATTGATAATGTAAGTATAGATAACAAAGCAGGTAATCAAAATCTTATAAGTGCTATAGCAGAAGGTGCTACTAACGGTCTTCAAAGTGTATTAGGTATAGGAGCATCATTAATAGCAATAATAGGAATAGTTGCTTTAATTAATGGATTTTTAGGAATATTTGGCATTACATTACAACAAATATTTTCTTATATATTTTCACCTCTTGGATTTTTGATGGGACTTGAGGGTGGAGATATTCTTACAGCAGGACAATTATTAGGAGAAAAATTAGTATTAAATGAATTTGTTGCATTCCAGTCTTTAGGTCAAATAATAAATTCATTAGATTATAGAACGGGATTAGTAATGGCTATTTCACTTTGTGGATTTGCTAATATATCAAGTATGGGAATTTGTATATCAGGAATAGCTGCACTATGTCCAGAAAAAAGAAATGTTCTTGCTAAATTAGCATTTAAAGCCATGATAGGTGGATTTGCAGTAAGTGTTTTAAGTTCAATGATTGTAGGGATAATTATTGGATTTTAATAAATAAAATTATTTCATATAGACTTTTTTTAAAATATTAGAATATAAACTTTTTAAACCTACTTTTGTAAATGAAGTAGGTTTTTTTATAGTATAATATATAGGAATATGGTTATAAAAATATTAGTTAAAACTTTTAAGGAGAAAATATATAATAATGAAAGTTACACAAGAAGGAAATAAATTAATATTAGAAGATGTAGAAAATTTCGATCCAAAGCATATATTTGAATGTGGACAATGTTTCAGATGGATTAAACAAGAAGACAATTCATATACAGGTGTAGCTATGGGCAGAGTTATAAATGTAAAAAAAATTAATAATAAAATTTATTTAGATAATACTACAAAAGAAGATTTTGAAAATATATGGTATGATTATTTCGATTTGGGAAATGATTATAAAGAAATAATTGATAAATTAAAAGTAATGGATGAATACTTAGAAAAGGCTACAGAGTTTGGAGAAGGTATAAGAATATTAAAGCAAGATAGCTGGGAGATGTTGATTTCTTTTATTATATCTTCTAACAATAGAATTCCTATGATACAAAGAGCTATAAACAACTTATCTAAAAATTTTGGAATATATATAGGTGAGTATAATGGACAAGACTACTATGCTTTTCCTACTCCAGAACAGCTAAACAAAGCTTCACAAGAAGAAATAAGAGCTTGTTCTACAGGATTTAGGGATAAATACATAAAATCAACTACTCAAATTGTAAATGATGAAGGTATAAATGTATTAGATTACAGAAAGTTATCCACAGAAGACTGTCTAAAAGAGCTTCTTAAGTTTAATGGTGTAGGGCCAAAAGTTGGGGATTGTATAGCTTTATTCGGTATGCAAAAATACGATACATTTCCAGTAGATGTATGGGTAAAAAGAGTTATGCAAGAATTTTATGTAGCTGAAGATTTAAGCTTAACTAAAATTAGAAAATTTGGAATAGAAAAATTCGGAGAGCTATCAGGATTTGCACAGCAATATCTATTTTACTATGCTAGAGAATTAGGAATAGGAAGATAAATAACAGAATATATTAAATAATAGAAGTTTATTTGTACGAAAAGCAAAAAAATTCAATAATATATTGAAAAATTTTGGCAGATAGTATATTATAATAATTGTTAGCACTCTTAATGATAGAGTGATAAAAAAGTAAAATTTAAAATTCTATATAGAAAAACTTTTTATATTAATTAGGAGGAATGGGACATGAAAATAAGACCATTAGCAGACAGAGTTGTAATCAAAAAATTTGAAGCTGAAGAAAAAACTGCAAGCGGTATAGTTTTACCAGGAGCAGCTAAAGAACAACCACAAATGGCTGAAGTTGTAGAAGTAGGACCAGGTGGAGTAGTAGATGGAAATGAAGTAAAAATGGAACTTAAAGTTGGAGATAAAGTTATATTCTCTAAATTCGCTGGACACGAAATAAAAGCAGATGGAGAAGAATACATAATATTAAGACAAAGCGATATATTAGCAGTAGTAGAATTATAATATTATAGGAGGGTGATTTAAAATGCCAAAAGAAATTAAATTTGCAGAAGACGCTAGAAGTGCTATAGAAAGAGGAGTTAATAAATTAGCTGATACAGTTAAAGTTACAATAGGACCAAAAGGTAGAAATGTTATACTTGATAAAATGTATGGTGTTCCACTAATAACAAATGACGGTGTAACTATAGCTAAAGAAATAGAATTAGAAGATAGATTTGAAAATATGGGTGCTCAACTTGTTAAACAAGTTGCAACTAAAACTAACGATGTAGCTGGTGATGGAACAACTACTGCAACAGTTTTAGCTCAAGCAATCATAAGAGAAGGTCTTAAAAATGTAACTGCAGGTGCTAACCCAATATTAATAAGAAAAGGTATAGCTAAAGCAGTAGAAGTAGCTGTTGAAGAATTAAAAAATCAATCTAGAACAGTTGAAACTGAAGAAGCTATAGCTCAAGTTGGTGCTGTATCTTCAGGAGATGAAGAAATAGGTAGATTAATAGCTGAAGCTATGAAAGTAGTAGGAAGAGACGGTGTTATAACTGTTGAAGAATCTAAAACTATGAAAACTGAATTAGATACAGTTGAAGGTATGCAATTTGATAGAGGATTTATATCTGCATACATGGTAACAGATGTAGATAAAATGGAAGCTGTTTTAAATGATCCTTTCATATTAATAACAGATAGAAAAATATCTAACATAAAAGAAATACTTCCTTTATTAGAACAATTAGTTAAAACTGGAAAACAATTATTAATAATAGCTGAAGATGTTGATGGTGAAGCTTTATCTACATTAGTAGTTAATAAATTAAGAGGAACTTTCAATGTTGTAGCTGTTAAAGCTCCAGGATTTGGTGATAGAAGAAAACAAATGTTAGAAGATATAGCAATACTTACTGGTGGTACAGTAATATCTTCAGAAGTTGGTTATGAATTAAAAGATGCTGACTTAAGTATGTTAGGTAGAGCTGGTTCTGTAAAAGTAACTAAAGACAGCACTACAATAGTAGATGGAGCTGGAGAAAAAGCTAACATAGAAAACAGAATCAATCAAATAAGAAATGTAGCTGAAGCAACTAAATCTGACTTTGATAGAGAAAAATTAATGGAAAGATTAGCTAAATTAGCTGGTGGAGTTGCAGTAGTTAAAGTTGGTGCAGCTACAGAAGTTGAAATGAAAGAAAAGAAATTAAGAATAGAAGATGCTTTAAATGCAACTAAAGCTGCTGTTGAAGAAGGTATAGTAGCTGGTGGAGGTACTGCACTTGTAAGTGTTATACCAGCAGTAGATAAATTAATAGCTGAATTAGACGGTGAAGTTGCTATAGGAGCTAAAATAATAAGAAAAGCATTAGAAGAACCACTAAGACAAATAGCTATAAATGCTGGTCTTGAAGGTGCTGTAATAGTGCAAAATGTTATGAATGCAGATCCAGAAGTTGGATTTGATGCATACAAAGAAGAATATGTAAACATGATAGAAGCTGGTATAGTAGACCCAACTAAAGTAACTAGAACTGCTTTACAAAATTCTTCATCAATAGCAAGTGTATTCCTAACAACTGAAGCAGCAGTAGGTGAAATACCTGAAAAAGAAGATGCAGCTGCAGCAGTAGGTGGCGGAATGCCAGGAATGATGTAATATCATCTAAATAACAATAATAAAAATTATAAATCGACTTGAAATAAAAAAGCTATCTTACCATAAGATAGCTTTTTTGATGCCATTTTATTTTATATTTTTAATAAATATAGCATAAATCTGATAAATATAATAGATAGACAGTGTCTAAAAGAATATTCAATTTTTTATAATAAAGAGTTATAATCTATAAATATAGATATAACAATTATAAATATAAAATTGCAACTATAGATTTAATTAAATTGAAAGGGCACTAAAAATATGGATGTAAGAGAGTTATTAGAAGCTGTAAAAAAAGACGAAATAGATATAGATACAGCAGTAAATAAATTAAAAGATCTACCTTATGAAGATTTAGGATATGCCAATATAGACCATCATAGAGAACTTAGAAATGGATTTCCAGAAGTGATTTATTGTGAAGGAAAAACAGATGAGCATATAATAGGAATAGTTGATGTATTACTTAAAAAGCAAAGTAATGTATTAGGAACAAGATGTAGAAAAGAGACTGCAGAAAAATTAAAACAAATATATAATAATGTAGAGTATGATGAATTATCAAGAGTACTTATGATAAAAAATCATGAAATTAAAAATATAGGAAAAGGAACAATAGCTATTCTTGCAGCAGGTACATCTGATATAGCTGTAGCTGATGAGGCATATTATACAGCAAAATTTTTAGGAAATGATGTAGAGAGAATTTATGATGTAGGTGTGGCAGGAATACATAGATTATTAAGTAAAAGACATCTTATAGAACAAGCTAGAGTAATAGTAGCAGTAGCAGGTATGGAAGGAGCTCTTCCAAGTGTAGTTGGAGGTATGGTAGATGTACCTGTAATTGCAGTTCCAACATCAGTAGGTTATGGAACAAGTTTTAATGGACTTACAGCTTTGCTTGCAATGTTAAATAGCTGTGCATCAGGAATATCTGTAGTAAATATAGATAACGGTTTTGGAGCAGGATATTTAGCGGCGACTATAAATAAATTAAAATAAGGGTGAGATATTATGGAAGAAAAAATTTTATATTTTGATATAATAAACGGAATATCAGGTGATATGACTTTATCTACATTATTAGATGTAGGCGTTCCAAAGGAAGTATTTTTAGAAGAATTAGAAAAGCTAAATTTAAATGATGAATTTCAAATAGAAATAACAGATAAATTTGAAAATGGAATAAAGGGTACAAATGTAAATGTAATAATACAAGAAGGGCATGTTCATAGAAATTTAGTAGATATATATGAAATAATAGACAATAGCTCATTAAACAATACTGTAAAAGAAAATGCAAAGAAAATATTTATGGAGGTAGCAAAGGCTGAGGCAAAGGTTCATGGTATGTCTATAGATAAAGTTCATTTTCATGAGGTAGGAGCAATAGATTCTATAGTAGATATAGTAGGAGCTTGTATATTAATAGATTTATTATGTGTAGATAAGATATATGCAAGTCATGTACCTCTTGGATCTGGTTTTGTAAAATGTCAACATGGATTAATTCCTGTTCCAGCACCAGCGGTAGTGGAAATATTAAAAGGAGTACCTGTAAAATTAAATACAGTTAAAGGAGAATGTACAACTCCAACAGGTGCAGCAATAATAAAAGTACTTTGTGATAAATTTGTGGATGAGATTGAATTTGAAACAACTCAGATTGGATATGGAATGGGATATAAAAAGTTTGAAGTTCCAAATATACTTAGAACCTTCATAGGTAAAAAAAAACGCAAAATATAGTCTATGAAATAAGTGCTAATATAGATGATATGTCTTCAGAAATATATTCTTACTTATATGAAAAATTATTATCTCAAGGAGCATTAGATGTATATACAGAGAGTATATTCATGAAAAAAAATAGACCTGCATATAAAATAAGTATTTTATGTAAAGAAGGCGAACTTAATAAATTTATAGAATTATTGCTAGAAGAAACCTCTACATTTGGAGTAAGATATCAAAAGCTTAATAAAGCTATGCTGGATAGAAGTTTTGACAAAATAAAAACAAAATACGGAGAGATACAAATAAAGTTAGGATACTTAAATGGTAAATTAATTAAAGTAACACCAGAATATGAATATTGTAAAATAATGGCAAACAAGGAAAATATACCAATAAAAAAAGTTTTCGATGAAATAAACTCAATAATAAACGAAAAATTTTTTTAAAATCATTGACAATGTTCATTATTTTTGATAAATTAGTACTCAATCAATGAAGAAATAGAGCAAATAAGAATTAATAAATACACTCATATATATTCAGAAATAAGGTCTGAGGGTTTCTACCTAGATACCGTAAATATCTAGACTATGAGTGGAATTATTATATCTTGCAAGACATCTTAAGTAAATTTTCTGGCTGATATAAATCCCAGGAAGTTAGCTAATCGTGATGTATTGAGGGCCTGTATAGTAATTTCACTTCAAGAATACTATAGAGGTTTTTTTGTTTACAAAAAAATAATATGTAAAATATGGCATTTAAAATATTTAATAATGGAAGGGGTAGTTCGAAATGGCAAAAATAGTAAAAGAAGGATTAACTTTTGATGATGTATTATTAATACCACAAAAATCAGAAATATTACCATCACAAATCAATACAAAAACTAAATTAACAAAAGATATTGAATTAAATATTCCACTAATGAGTGCGAGTATGGATACAGTAACAGAATCTAAAATGGCTATATCAATGGCTAGACAAGGTGGAATAGGAATCATTCATAAAAACATGTCAATAGAAGAGCAAGCTTCAGAAGTAGATAGAGTAAAAAGAAGTGAAAGTGGAGTAATCGTAGACCCATTCTCTTTATCAAAAGGTCATACAATTCAAGATGCAGATAACATAATGGCTAAATACAAAATATCAGGAGTTCCAATAGTAGATGAAGATAACATTTTAATAGGAATAATCACAAACAGAGATATAAAATTTGAAACAGATATGACTAGACTTATAGAAGAAGCTATGACTAATAAAGAACATTTAGTAACTGCAAAAGAAGGTGTAACTTTAGAAGAAGCTAAAGATATATTAGGTAAACATAGAATAGAAAAATTACCAATAGTAGATGACGAAGGTCACTTAAAAGGATTAATAACTATAAAAGATATCGAAAAGAAAATACAATATCCAAACTCTGCTAAAGACAAAAAAGGTAGACTTTTATGTGGTGCAGGTGTAGGTATAACTAATGATTTATTAGAAAGAGTAGATGCTCTTTACAAAGCTAAAGTTGACATAATTGTACTAGATAGTGCTCACGGACATACATTAAATGTAATAAATGCCCTTAAAAAAGTAAAAGCTGCTTACCCAGATCTTCCAGTTATAGCAGGAAATGTTGCCACTGCTGAAGGTTGTGAAGATTTAATAAAAGCTGGTGCAGACTGTGTAAAAATAGGTATGGGACCAGGATCTATATGTACAACAAGAGTAGTTGCTGGTATAGGTGTACCTCAAATAACAGCTGTAATGGACTGCTATGAAGTAGCTAAAAAATACGGTGTGCCAATAATAGCAGATGGTGGAATCCAATATTCAGGAGACGTAGTAAAAGCTTTAGCAGCTGGTGCTAACGTATGTATGATGGGATCTATGTTTGCAGGAACTGAAGAAAGTCCAGGAGAAATAGTTTTATATAGAGGTAGATCTTACAAAACTTATAGAGGTATGGGATCAATAGCTGCTATGGAAGATGGCTCAAAAGATAGATACTTCCAAGAAGGACAAAAGAAATTAGTTCCAGAAGGTGTAGAAGGTATGGTTGCTTACAAAGGTAAAGCTGAAGATATAGTATTCCAAATGATAGGTGGAGTAAGAGCTGGTATGGGATATTGTGGAGCTTTAACTATAGAAGAATTACAAGAAAAAGCACAATTTGTAAAAATAACAGCAGCATCTTTAAAAGAAAGTCATCCTCATGACATAACAATAACTAAAGAAGCTCCAAACTATAGTACACAAGGAGACATTATGTAATGAAACATGAATTAATACTAGTTATAGACTTCGGAGGCCAATACAATCAATTAATAGCTAGGAGAGTAAGAGAAAATAATGTATATTGTGAAATTTTATCTTACAAAACTGATATAGAAGAAATAAAAGCTAAAAATCCAAAAGGTATAATATTTACTGGAGGACCAAATAGCGCATATTTAGAAGATTCTCCAAGGATGGCAAAGGAAATATTTGAAGCAGGTATTCCAATACTTGGAATATGCTATGGACTTCAAACAATGTGCCATACTTTAGGTGGAAATGTAAGAAAAGGAACAGCAGCTGAAAAAGAATACGGAAAAACTGCTATAACTTACAAAGAATCAAAATTATTTGAAGGAATGACAACTAATACAGTATGGATGAGTCATACTGATAGAGTAGATGTTATACCAGAAGGCTTTGAAATAGTTGCATATACTGCTGATTGTCCGGTTGCAGCTGTTCAAAACATAGAAAAGAATTTATATGGAGTTCAATTCCATCCAGAAGTAGAACATTCACAAGAAGGATATATGATAATCAAAAACTTCTTATATAATATTTGTGGAGTAAGTGGAGATTGGACTACAGATTCATTTATAAATGATAAGGTTGCAGAATTAAAAGCAACTATAGGAGACAAAAAAGTTCTTTGTGCATTAAGTGGTGGAGTTGATTCATCTGTTGCAGCAGTACTTGTACACAAAGCTATAGGTGATAACTTAACTTGTGTGTTTGTTGATCACGGTCTTCTTAGAAAAAATGAAGGTAATGATGTAGAAAGAATATTCAGAGATACTTTTGATATGAACCTAATTAGAGTCAATGCAGAAGATAGATTTTTAGGTAAATTAAAAGGTGTATCTGAACCAGAGGCAAAAAGAAAAATAATAGGTGAAGAATTCATAAGAGTATTTGAAGAAGAATCAAATAAACTTGGAAAAATGGATTTCTTAGTTCAAGGTACAATCTACCCTGATATAGTAGAAAGTGGACTTGGAGGAGAATCTGTAACTATAAAATCTCATCATAATGTAGGTGGACTACCTGAAGATGTAGAATTTAAAATAGTTGAACCATTAAAAGAATTATTCAAAGATGAAGTTAGAAAAATAGGTCTAGAATTAGGAATAGAAGAAGGCTTAATTTTTAGACATCCATTCCCAGGACCAGGTCTTGGAATAAGAGTTATCGGCGAAGTTACAAAAGAAAAATGTGATATATTAAGAGAAGCTGATGCTATATATATGGAAGAGCTTAAAAAAGCTGGTTTATACAAAGAAATATGGCAAGCATTTGCTACATTACCAGATGTTAAGACAGTTGGAGTTATGGGAGATGAAAGAACTTATGACTATTTAATAGGTATAAGAGCAGTTGCATCTTCTGATGGAATGACTTCTGATTGGTATAAAATGCCTTATGATGTATTAGAAAAAATATCTAATAGAATAGTTAATGAAGTAGACGGAGCTAATAGAGTTGTATATGATATAACTTCTAAACCTCCAGGAACTATCGAATGGGAATAAGATAATTATTAAAAATTTAAATATCTTAATGGGAAAATGCCTTAGATGTTGTTTAAGATAATAATGTCTAAGGCTTTTTTTATAACATATATAAAATTATAAGTGTCTAAAATTTTCATTTATATTAAATAAGACTATTGTGCAGAGTTACAAAAGACTAATTATTTGCTAAAATTATAGTAAGACCATTTGAGTAATAAATTGATTAAATATAAAAAACTGACATATTTATATTTATTAAACAAGAAAGTCTAAAAATAGATTAAATATAAAGGGGTAGAACTATGAAAAAACAATCTCCATCTATGGATGCATGGCTAAAAGAAGCAAAAAAAGATCCTGTAGCAGCAAAGGTAGGCATGTTTTTAGTGCATAACGGTGTTGTTCGTGAAACTGCAAAAGCAAAGGTTAGACTTGGTGAGGATGTAGCAAACATCAAAAAAATGGAATTTTCTTATGACGAACAAAAGGTTGCCGATGCGGTGGCTGAAGCTTATAAGCTAGAAGGAATATATTATATTAAAACATGGCTTAATGAAGGCATATTAGAAATTGGTGATGATATAATGTATGTTTTAATAGGAGGGGATATCCGTCCACATGTTGTAGATGCACTTCAATTTTTAGTTGGAAAAATAAAAAATGAGTGTGTTGTAGAAAAAGAATTGAGATAATAAAATAATTGAAAAACATTAAAAAAATATGACAATTAATCCATAAAGTGGTAAAATAACCATAGTTTATATATTGCTTTAAGGATGCAAATATTTTTTTCAAATAGTGAATTTGATGTATTATATAAATTACTTAAAAATATTAATAATTTAAAGGGGGATATGGATTTTATGAGTACAGATATGAGACCAGAAACAATGCAAAGAATTACAACTGCAGAACTTGCTCAAGCTTTTATAGATGAACAAGTTGCAGCAATAAAAGAACAAGTTGGAGATAAAAAAGTTTTATTAGCTTTATCAGGTGGAGTAGACAGTTCAGTTGTAGCAGCACTTTTAATAAAAGCAATTGGAAAACAATTAGTATGTGTACATGTTAATCATGGTTTACTTCGTAAAGGAGAACCTGAACAAGTTGTAGATGTATTCCGTAACCAAATGGATGCAAATTTAGTTTATGTAGATGCTGTTGATCGTTTCTTAGATAAACTTGCAGGTGTAGAAGAACCAGAAAGAAAGAGAAAAATAATAGGAGCAGAATTTATAAGAGTATTTGAAGAAGAAGCTCGTAAACAAGAAGGTATAGAATTTTTAGCTCAAGGAACAATCTATCCTGATATATTAGAAAGTGACGGAGTAAAAGCACACCATAATGTAGGTGGACTTCCTGAAGATATGCAATTTGAATTAGTAGAACCAGTAAGACTTCTTTTCAAAGATGAAGTTCGTGTAGTTGGTAAAGCATTAGGTCTTCCAGATAATATGGTTTATCGTCAACCATTCCCAGGACCAGGTCTTGGAGTTAGATGTTTAGGAGCTATAACTCGTGATAGACTAGAAGCTGTTCGTGAATCAGATGCTATATTAAGAGAAGAATTTGCTAAAAATGGACTAGAAGGAAAAGTATGGCAATACTTTACAGCAGTTCCTGATTTCAAATCAGTAGGTGTTAAAGACGACAAACGTACTTACGCTTACCCTGTAATAATCAGAGCTGTGAACACTGTTGATGCTATGACAGCTACAGTTGAAAATGTTCCATTTGAATTATTACAACATATAACTGAAAGAATAACTCATGAAGTTGAAGGTGTTAACCGTGTTCTATTTGATTTAACACCAAAACCAGTTGGAACTATTGAGTGGGAATAATTTTGAAGTTATTATTGATGAGAATTTAAGCTTTTAAATAAGCAACTCCACTTTATTGAGTAAAAAAAGGAAAGACAGCAATTCTTGTTTGTGGAGGTGATACTATGCAGAACACAGAAATTGAAAAAGCAATACCGTGGAATCCGTGGCATGGGTGTAAAAAGGTAAGCCCCGGTTGCAAAAATTGTTTTGTCTATAAAATGGATAAGCGTTACGGAAGAGATACTACCGTCATCACAAAGGGCAAGACAACTTATGAGTTGAAAGATAAAGATTGTCCTCCAAATTCTCTAGTAAAGCTATGTTTTTCTTCAGATTTTTTTATTGAAGAAGCAGATGATTGGAGAGATGGCTGTTGGGATTTTATTAGGCGTAGGAAAGACTGCATTTTTGTAATTACGACTAAAAGACCTGAAAGAATCAAAGATTGTCTACCGTCCGATTGGGGTGATGGATGGGAACACTTTCATTTGAGTATTTCCATCGAAAATCAAGAAATGGCAGATAAACGCTTACCATACTTCTTAGAAGCACCGTTAAAGCATCGAGAAGTGTTTTGTTCTCCGCTTATTGCTCCGATAACACTTGGAAAGTATCTTGATACAGGACTTATTAAGTGTGTTAATGTTGGAGGCGAAATGGCTCCGAAAGCAGATGTCAGACCAATCGAATATGAATGGGTCAAGGCATTGTACTTAGAAGCCAAAGAAAGAGGTATAGAGTTTTACTTTCATCAATGTGGATCTATGTTCCTGAAGGACGGAGTAAACATCGGTAAGTGGAAATTGAAAGAACAGATCAAACGTGCAGAAGAAATTCAGCACGAGCTTGAAGAAATATATGGATAGTGTTAGGATTTGTTGAGTTTGAATAAATTTAAGAAAGTCCTTAGCTGTGGGTATTAACTCATAGCTAAGGACTTTTTTGTTACCTTATCAATTTAATATAGATTGATTAGACAGTTCAGTTGTAATTCTATTTGTAAATATGATTTAGAAGGTGCTATAATGTAATTATACATATCATATAAACAGTATCATAATGAGAAAGTATTATAATATAGGAGTAGACATATCGTATAAATAGCATCATAATGAGAAAGTGCTATGATCTAACTATGGACATATCATATAAAAATTATCACAACTAAGAAGATAAAATAGTACTTAAAAAAATTTAATTCTTAAAAGGGGGAAAGAATTATTTATGAGTAAAAATTTTCAAAATTTTAAGAAAAAACTAGGTAAAACAATTGTTACAATTGCAATGGTTGTTATGTTAAGTACAATAGCAGTAAATGCACAAACACTAAATAAAACAACTGCTAATTTAAACATGAGAGAAGGGGCTAGCACTTCAACAAAAGTATTACAAGTTATCAAGAAGGGTGAATTAGTGGAGGTAATCCAAAAAAATGGTAACTGGTCTCAAGTTTCATATAATGGGACAACTGGATATGTTTATAATAAATACTTATCAGGTACAACTGCAAAAACAGGAGTAGTAAAAGTTGGTAATAGTAGATTAAACGTAAGAACAAAACCATCTATGTCTGGTAAAATAATAGGTAAATTATATACTGGAAATAAAGTAGAAATAAAAGGTGAATCTGGTAATTGGTACGAAATAAATTACAATGGAAAAACAGCTTATATTTCTAAAAACTATGTAAAAGTGTCTTCAACTACAATAGTAGAAGTAGAAAAATGTAGTGATTTCTTTAAAGCACAAATAGAATTTTATGTAAGAAGTGGACCATCAACTTCTTATACTCAAATAGGAACATTAATAAAAGGACAAGTGTTCCAAGTTCAAGGTAAATGTTCTAATGGCTGGTATCAAATAAAATATGGTAGTAAAACTGGATACATCTCAAGTAAATACCTAGATGTAATGAAAGACGGTTCAAAAGACCCTGAAGTAATAGGAGTAGCTAAAGTAAATACTAATTCTCAATCAGATCCATATCTAGCAATAAGACAAGGTCAGGGAACAAATACTAAAAAATTAGATAATGCGAAGACAGGTACTATGTTAGAAATATTAGAAGATTCAAATCCTGTTAAAAACTGGACAAAAGTTAGATATAATAATTTAACTGGTTATGTTTATAATAAATACTTAGTAAAAGATGAAGCACCTGTTATCGATTGTGTTGACGAATTAACTGTATATGTAGGAGATAAAATAACATCTGACTTATTAAACCTAAGAGTAACTGATAAAGAAGATGGAGATTTAACTGATAAAGCAGTAGTGGATACTTCTAAAGTTGATACAACAAAATCAGGTTTATATCAAATAACAATAACAGTAAAAGACTCTTTTGGAAATGGAATAAATAAAACAGTAAAAGTAATTGTAAAAGAAAAAGAAGTAAACGAAGCACCAGTTATAACTGCATCAGATGTTACATTAAATATAGGAGAATCATTTGATAAATCTATGTTAAATGTTAAAGCACAAGACAAAGAAGATGGTGATTTAACTGACAAATTAACTATAGAAACTTCAGAAGTTAATACATCAAAAGTAGGAACTTACAAAGTATACCTAGATGTAACAGACTCTAAAGGCGAAAAAACAACTAAAACTGTAACAGTAACTGTAAAAGCAACTAAACCAGTTGTAAGTGCATCAGATGTAACTATAACTGAAGGTGATTCTTTAGAAGATTCTTCATTTAAAGCAAGTGCTAAAGACTGTGAAGGAACAGAGCTAGCGGTAACTATAGATAAATCATCAGTTGACTTTTCAAAAGTAGGAACTTATACAGTTACAGTATCTGCTACAGATAAATGGGGAAATACTACAACTAATAAAGTACAAGTAACTGTAGAAGCAAAGAAAGTTCAAGGGTATGAAGTAAATTCAACAGAATGTAGAGCAGTGATTCAAAAAGAAATGTACAGATTAGTTAACGCACATAGAGCAAACAATAACAAAGCTGAATATACTATATCATCATCAATGCAAAATACAGCCTGGATAAAATCAAAAGATATGGCAGTTAATAACTACTTCGCACATAAATTAAATGATAAATATATATGGGAATATGAAGATTGCGCAGAGGCTGATAGTGAAAATATAGCTTTATGTGGTTATAACTTAGCAAATAAAGGGTATATGACAGAATCTGAATGTGAATCTTTGGCAGGAATTTTATTCAATATATGGAAAGAATCTTCAGGTCATAATGCAAATATGTTATCAAAAGATTTAAAATCAATAGGATTTGATCTTTACATGCTTGAAAAAGATAATGGTTCTTACACAGTATACGCAACACAAGAATTTACAAATTAATCAATAATCATCTTATATAATACATTAGAATAATTATCGGACATAAATAGAAAGTGTATGTCCTGATAATAAAATAAAGATAAAATAGGATATAGATTATGAATTAAAAGGTAATATTAAACCGATTTATCAATATTGTTAAAAAAGGGCTGTTACAAAATATATGTAGCAGCCCTTTAAAATTTTATAAATTATTCACTTCTAAGTGAAGTAACAGGATCTTGTTTAGCAGCAGCTCTTGATGGGAATAATCCACCTATTAAAGTAAGTATTACACTTAAAATTATTAAAATTATGCCGCTTGATATTGGCAAGTATGCACTTACATCTGTTGAATCTAAGATGGAGTGAATAATTGCATTACCTGGAATTAGAAGTAGACAAGCAACGCCAACACCTATTACTCCAGAGCAAAGTCCAACTATAAATGTTTCAGCAGTAAATACTTGTGAAACGTTACGTTTACTTGCTCCGATTGCACGAAGTATACCTATTTCTTTTGTTCTTTCAAGAACAGAAATATAAGTAATTATACCTATCATTATTGAAGAAACTACTAGTGATACGGCTACAAATGCTACAAGAACATAAGTAATTACATTTATTATTGTTGTTACGGAAGACATTAAAACTTTTACAAAATCAGTATAAGTTATTTTATTTTCTTCGCTAACACCTTTATTGTACTCTTCAATACACTGTGAAATCATATCTTTATCTTCAAAACTATCAGTATAAATACTAATAGAAGAAGGCTTATCTTTACTAACATATCCAAATGCAGTCATATTATCATCATAACTACCAGATGATATAGAGTTATTGTATATAGATAATAAAACTTCATCATCTGGGTTTTGCATGTAGTTATCTAGTAAAGATGCAAGCTGTGTTTCTGACATTGATGACATAGACATAGCTTGTGCTTGGCTTGAAGTACTAGAAGCAGCTGCAGTAATAGTCTTCATAAGATTTGCTTTATCAGAAACATTTAAGTTTTTTATATATTTTTTAGCATCTTTAATTTTTTCTTTATCACTACTTGGTTCAAATTCTAATCCATTTAAGATATTTATATCAGGAGAATTTTTTTGTGCTTTTACTACTTCACTTTTGTTTGCATATTCGCTTATTTTATTGCTAAGTGCTTGTGTATATCCGATTGCACCTGTTAAATTTGCATTTTTGGCATCATCTTTAGGACGAATTATACCGCAAATATTAAGTTCTTCAGCATTTTTTAGTAATTTTTTGACTTCAGTTTTATCATCTCCAATATAAGAGAAAGTACCATCGTCATTAGATACATAATAATCACTAGAAGGAATTATATAGAATTTTTGTTTTGTGATTTTGTTATAATCAAACTTATATTGTTCAGCTTTGAAATCTTTATCGTTTTCAACTGAGTTCATTAAATCTTGATAGCCTTCTGATGGAAGAAGCCCTAATGCATATAAAGCGGTTAAAGAAATTTCGTTATTTTTATCTAAGACTAAAATAACATCATTTTCTGATTTTGGCCAATTACCATAAACCATATCGTAATTATCTTTTACTACATTACTTACTAATTCATCGTTTTTTCCAGGCATTAGCTGTTGGAAAGTATTTGTAGTAGAAGATATACTACTTCCAACCATAGAATTTCTAGCATCCATCATAGAAGTCATAGAGTTTAAAGTTGAATTATTACTTCCAATTGATAATGAGCTACCATCTGTATTTACAATTTCGTCGTTTTCGTCATACGCATAAGCATCGAAGTTTACATCATAAGAGTATACGATTCCAACATCACCTATATATTTGTGTATTTCACTTTTAGGATTATCAAGGTATTTTTTAAATGGTGTAAGGTTATTTTCAGTTATACTAGTTGCCATTTTACTTGCGGCTTCAACTTGAGTACCATTAGAATATACCTTATCTTTTTTATGGTCGACTTCTCTATTAGGATCTGCTTCCATTCCAGAGCCCATAAGATCGCTTAAATCAATCGATGTAGCATCAATTATAATTGGATATGAAGTCATAGTATCCTTTTGGATATTTTCGATATAAGTATTTACACCTGTTGATAAAGCTAGTATTAATGCTATTCCTATAATACCTATAGAGCCTGCAAATGCAGTTAGCAGAGTTCTTGCTTTTTTTGTCATTAAGTTGTTAAAGCTTAGTGATAAAGAAGTTAAAAACGACATTGATAATTTGCCCATATTTTTATGTTCGGCTTGTTCTGTAATTTCAGTATCAACTACAAACGGGTTTGAATCATCGATTATATTTCCGTCTTTAACTCTTACAATACGAGTTGCGTATTCTTGAGCTAATTCAGGGTTATGAGTAACCATAACGACTAATCGTTTTTTGGCAACTTCTTTTAATAAATTCATAACTTGGACGCTAGTTTCACTATCTAATGCACCAGTAGGCTCATCGGCTAAAAGTATGTCTGGATCATTTACTAATGCTCTTGCGATTGCAACTCTTTGCATCTGACCACCACTCATTTGGTTTGGTTTTTTGTGAGCTTGTTCTCTTAATCCAACTTCTTCTAATGCTTTTAAAGCTCTTTCTTTTCTTTCTGATTTTGAAATACCTGAAATAGTTAGGGCTAACTCGACATTTGAAAGAATAGTTTGATGCGGAATAAGGTTGTAACTTTGGAACACAAATCCTACTGTATGATTACGATAAGAATCCCAATCTTTATCTTTGTATTTTTTTGTTGATATACCATTGATTATTAAATCACCACTATCATAGCGATCTAATCCACCGATAATATTTAATAATGTTGTTTTTCCAGAACCACTTGGTCCTAGTATTGCAACAAATTCACTATCTCTTAAATTTAAATCAACGCCTTTTAATGCATGTTGAACAAGATCACCGGTTTTATATGTTTTTTTAATTTGCTTAATTTGAAGCATTAATTTATCGCCTCCTAAAATAAATTACTTTTGTTATTTCGATATTTTTAATTTACATACTTTTATTAATATCCATTTCATTCATAATTATATCAATAAATTGTGTCTTTATTATGATATTTTTATAAAATTATAAAAAACTAAAGTTAATATTTAAAAATAATGAGTAATTTATAGTTGATATATTTAACTATAAACTTGGAAATTTTAGATATTGAAATTTACAATATTTTTATTAATTATAAGAAAGTTAGAAATTTTTTTATAATTAATAAAAGATGTCGGAAAAGTTAAAAGATACTCTTGTTTTGGTAATATATTTCAATCTATTAGTCATGTTAACATTAAATTATAGAAAAGAGCTAAGTAATAAAAAAATATAATATAACAAAAGAGTCTATTAAGTAAGTATTTAAAATTTTAGGAGGTAGCAAATGTTAAAAACAACAAAAATTACAGATCCAGAAGTTTATGGTATAGTGGCTGATGAATTAGAAAGACAAAAATACAATATAGAAATGATAGCATCAGAAAGTTCTGCACCAACAGAGATATTAGAATTAATGGGATGTGTCTTTGTTAACAAAACAGAAGAAGGTCTTCCAGGAAAAAGATATCAAGCAGGATCAGAACATGCAGATAGAATAGAAAATTTATGTATTGAAAGAGCTAAAGAAGCATTTGGTTGTGAATATGTAAATGTACAAGCTTATTCAGGAGCAACAGCAAATTATACAGTATTTAATGCAGTATTAGAACCTGGAGATAAAATATTAGCAATGAGACTTGATCATGGTGGACATTTAACTCATGGTTCTCCAGCAAACTTTGTAAGTAAAATTTATAATTATAAACATTATGGGGTAAATGATAATGGTGTTATAGATTATGAAGATGTTGAAAAGAAAGCATTGGAATTCCAACCTAAGATGATAATAGCAGGAGCTAGTGCTTATCCAAGATTAATAGATTATAAAAAAATGAGAGAGATAGCTGATAAAGTAGGGGCTTATTTAATGGTAGATATGGCTCATATATCAGGTCTTATAGGGGCTGGAGTAATTCCTTCTCCAATACCATATGCAGATTTTGCAACATCTTCTTGTTCTAAAACTATATGTGGTCCTAGAGGTGGATTTGTAATGTGCAAAGAAAAATATGCTAAAGATTTAAATAAAGCTACATTTCCAGGAACATTAGGATCTATTCAAATTAATGGTATAGCTGCAAAGGCTAATATGTTTAAAAGAGTTAGAGAACCAGAATTTATAGCTACAATGCAAAGAGTTTTAGATAATGCAAAAACTTTAGCAGTAGAATTAGAAAAAAGAGGATTTAGAATAATAAGTGGAGGAACAGATAATCATATAGTATTAGTTGATTTAAGACCAAAAGGTATAACTGGTAAAAAATTCGATCAAACTCTAGAAAAAATAGGTATAACAGTTAATAAAAATACTATACCAAATGACCCAGAAAGTCCATTTGTAACAAGTGGTGTTCGTATAGGACTTACTGCGACAAGTGAAAGAGGATTTGGTGCAGCTGAAATGGCAGAAATAGCTGATATTATGAATGCTGTTGCTGAAAATATAGAAGATGAAAAGGTTTTAGAAGAATGTAAAGTGAAGGCTAGAGCATTAGCTGCTAGATTTCCATTATATCCAGAAGGATATTTTGAAGATTAATAAGATTATAATATGTAAAGGCGTATAAACCCCTTGCCGATAACAATTATTATATACAATTATTATATATAGAAACAAAACAAATTTTATCTCCAATCATATTTATGATTGGAGATATTTTTATCAAGGAGGTCAAAATGGAAACAAAAGTTTATAATAGTAAATCTGAAATTGATACTTCTAAATTTAGAGCGTGGGTAGAGGTAGATTTGTCTAAGTTTAAGCATAATGTAGAGGTTATTAAAAACTTATTGCACGCTGATACAGAAATTGTAGGCGTTGTAAAAGCTAATGCTTATGGCCATGGAGATATTGTGGTATCAAAATATTTTGAAAGTATCGGAATAAGATATTTTGCTGTTGCATGTATACAAGAGGCTATTAGACTTAGAGAAAATGGATTAAAGGGTGAAATCATAATTTTAGGATGGACAGATCCTTCTCAAAAGGATGATTTAATAAAATATAATTTGTGCCAAACTTTAGTTAATGAAGAATATGCTGAGAAGTTAAATAAATTACCTGGAATTGTAAAATCTTATATTAAGCTAAATACAGGTATGAATAGACTTGGAGAAACAAGAGATCATTTGGAAAATATAAAGAAAATATATACTCTAAAAAATATAAAAATTGAGGGTATATTTTCACATTTATCAAGATCTGATAGTAAATTAGAATCAGATATCATATTTACTAAAAAGCAAATTGAAAACTTTGATTATATAATTAATTCATTAAAAGAAGATGGATTTGATTTAGGTAAAGTTCATATTCAAAATAGCTATGGAATCATAAGCTATAGAGATTTACATTATAACTTAGTTAGACCAGGAATAATATTATATGGGGTATCTTCAGATCCATTAGATGATACGATATATAATTTACCAAATGGATTAAAATTTGAAGAACCTGTTTCATTAAAATGTAAGGTAGCTATGGTAAAAGATATTTCTCCTGGAGAATCAGTAGGATATGGAAATAATTTTACAGCGACAGAAAATATGAAAGTAGCAACTGTAACTATAGGATATGCTGACGGTTTATCTAGGGCAGTATCTAAGAAAAATATGAAGGTATTAGTAAATGGAAAATTTGCTAGACAAATAGGTAATGTTTGCATGGATCAAATGATGTTAGATGTAACTGGAATAGATGTAAAATCAGGAGATACAGTTACTTTAATAGGAACGGATGGAGATAAACATTTATCGGTAAATCAAATAAGTTTACTAAGTTCTACTATAACAAATGAAACTTTATGTGATATAGGCGAAAGGGTTAAAAAGGTATATCATTTATAAAATATAATAAAAATTTTAAGATAGAAATGTCGGAAATGTTAAAAAATAGTATCGTTTTAATAATATATTTTAATATGTAGACTATGCTAATATTATATTATAAAAAAACATGAATATTAAATTATATAAAAATATTTTCTTTATAATCTTTTTAGTATTTGAATTCTATATGTTTTTACTTATGTAATAATAAATATTCATTCTTGGGCCCAAGATATATAAATAGTTAATAAAATAATTAAATGTAATGGGAGAATGAATTTATGAGTAATAACGAAATGAAAAAAAATATTGGTGGGTTTGTTGCAGTAAGTATGGTTGTAGGAACAGTTATAGGATCTGGCATATTTTTCAAACCACAAGCCGTATACACTATTACAGGTGGAGCACCGGGTTTAGGAATTTTAGCATGGATAGTAGGTGGGTTAATAACTTTATGCGCTGGACTTACAGTTGCAGAAATTTCAGTTGTAATTCCTAAAACCGGTGGGCTTATGGTATATCTAGAAGAAGTATTTGGTGAAAAGATAGGTTATCTAACTGGTTGGATGCAAAGTGTTCTATTTTTTCCAGGAACATCAGCAGCTTTAGCAGTTGCTTTTGGGAATAGTCTTTCAGAATTAATAGGTAAGCCAGAATGGGCAGTAGGAATAGCTATAGTAGATATTATAATAGTAGCGGTTATAAATAGTATTGGAACAAAACAAGCAGGATTTGTACAAAATGCAGCTACTATAGGAAAAGTAATACCTCTTATAATTATTGCTATATTTGCCTTCACAAAAGGAAGTGGAGATAACGCAATATTAACACCTATGTTAGGCGAAGGACTAAATGTAGGAACAGCTTTGGGGTCTGTATTAATTGCAGTATTATTTGCGTATGATGGATGGATGAATGTTACAACTTTAGCTGGTGAGATGAAAAATCCTAGTAAAGATTTACCTAAAGCATTCATGGGAGGTATTATGATTATTATGTCAATATACTTTTTTATGAATCTAGCTTACCTTTGGGTATTACCAGCAAATGAATTAGCTAATTATTCATCTCCAGCAGTAGCAGTAGCAGAAGTTATGTTTGGTTCAGTAGGTAAAACTATAATTACTGTGAGTATTTTAATTTCAGTATTTGGTTCATTAAATGGTTTTATACTATCAGGATCTAGAGTTGTATATAAATTAGGAACTAAAGAAACTATACCAGGGCATAAACTATTTAGTAAATTAAATAGTTCTAGTGTTCCAGGTAATGGAGTTATATTAGTATCTTTTTTAGCTTGCTTATATGCACTAACAGGACAATTTAATTTATTAAGTGATTTAGCAACTTTTACTAGCTGGATATTTTATGTTATGGCATTCTTAGCAGTTATAATACTTAGAAAAACGAAACCAGATATTGAAAGAATATATAAAGTGCCACTTTATCCATTTGTTCCAATAATAGCGATAATTGGTGGTGGATTTGTATTAATAAATCAATTATTTTTAGCTGGTTCACATGCTAGAACTATAGCATTGATAGGATTAATAATAACATTTTTAGGATTGCCAATTTATATAATAATGAGTAAAAAGAAAGCTTCTATAGAAAAATAATATCTTTGTTATATAGATAGCTTTTAGAAATAAAAAGATATTTTAGTAGTTATATAATAAAAACAAACATTCTCCCTTTATAATAGGTATACAAGAAAAGTAATGAAAGCTTGTTATTTATTAAGGGAGTTTTTTTTATATATTAGATATTTAAAATAATGATAAAAGTATTTGTTTCTCTATTATAGAAGTACGCATTTTCTTATAATGAAATGTTAAATATGATAAAATATATTAAATTTAATAATATTTACATATTGAAATTGTTTTAATAAGGAGAAAGGATTTTATGAAGATACAGAAAACTGATTGGGGATACATAGAGTGGAGACATATACATGATGAGAATGACAAAAAGCAATTGATGGATGTTAGAATATCTGTTGTTATGCCAGGTAAAAAACAGCCAGAGCATACTCATTATAGCGAAGAACAGTTACTTTATGTTATATCTGGAGAAGGGTATCATATTATAAATGGTAAAAAATATTTTAGAAAAGCTGGAGAGTATATATACATAGAAGGTGGAGCTACTCATGAAACACATAATCTAGGTGATATTCCACTTGAAGAACTATTAGTTTCTAATCCTGTAGTTGTAAATACTTATGATTATGATAAAAAACAAGTTGTAGGCTTGAAAAATATAATTGAGATTATGCAATCCCAATTTATAGATCCTTTAAATATACCTATAACAATTTATGATTCAGATTGGAATATATTATTACAAACAAAATGTTTTAATAATTATTGCGTAAATAAATGTAATGTAAGTGGAAGAGCTATACATTGTGATTGCTTGGTTCCTAAAAAAATTTTAGATGAAGAAAATACCTTTAAATGTCAAAGAGGCCTTACTATATATCATATACCTATTATTTATGAGAAAGAGATTTTAGGTTATATAAGGGGAGGTCATATACTTCTTGCATCAGATGGTAAAAAAAATGATCATAAAGATATATATGATACACCTACGGGAACTGCAATAAGTATACAAAGACTTTTAGAGCAAATTGCTAAAAGTATATCAAACTACTATAGATTTAATACTTTAAAAGATGAAGTTCATAAAAATAAGATGGATGTAGAACAGAAATTAAAGTTAGGTGAAGAATTAAAAAATAACTTAATTCAAGAAAAGGAAAAAGTAACAAATTTAAAAATAAATCACCATTTTTTATTTAATACATTAAATTCTATGGCAAGCATGTCACTTGAAAAAGATTGTTTTGATTTATATAATGCTATAATCGATTTAAGTAAGCTTTTTAGATATACAATACAAGCTGAAAATAAATTTACAAAACTAGGAGAAGAAATTGATTATGTTAGAAAATATTTAAATTTACAAAAGATAAGATATGGAGAAAAGTTATATGTAAAATATGATATTGATGAATCTTACAATGACATAAAAGTTCCTTTTAATTTTATACAACCTATAGTCGAAAATGCATTTGTGCATGGATTTAAATATAACACAGATATAAAAGAAATTAAAATATTAACATATTTTTATAAAGAAAGATTAAGAATAGAGATAGGTAATAATGGATCATACTTGTCCGATCATGATATATGTGTAGTTATACAAAAGATATATAGTAATAGTGGACATGGATTATCTTTTATTCATAATAAATTACAATTTGCTTATGGAGATAATTTTAAGATAGATGTAGTTTCAAATGAAAAAAAATATACTAGTTTTATTATTGATATTCCAATAATAACTGTATAAAATAAATGAGATTTAGTTTATAAAAAATAAAAGAAAAAACTTACAAAATAAAAGATATTAAATATAATTTAAAGATTGGGGCGATTGATTTGATAAAAACAGTAATTATTGATGATGAACCAGCAGTAGTATCTATTATTAAATATTTTGTAAAAAAAGAAAATTTACCACTTGATATAGTAGCAACTGCAAGTGATGGGGACGAAGGGATAGAGATTATAAAAAAATTAAATCCACAATTAGTATTTTTAGATATAAGAATGCCTATGAAGGATGGATTTGAAGTTATGAAATCTTATTCAAATACAAATTTTATAGTAATAACTGCTTATGAATCTTTTGAATATGCACAGAAATCACTTCGTTTAGGAGCAAAAGATATAATTCTTAAACCTATAGAATTTCAACAGTTAGTGTTATCTATTAATAGAGTTATGGGATGGAAATTTACATCAAATGATACTGTCAATCAAATTATTCAATATATTCATTTAAATTATCCAGATAAAATGGAAGTAAAAACTATAGCTGCAAATTTATATTTATCTTCAGATTATATATCTAAACTATTTAAGATGCATATGGATATAACGATAAATAAGTATATTAATAAAGTTCGTATAGAAAAGGCAATAGATTTATTTGATAATACTGAATTGAGTGTAAAGGAGGTTGCTACTGAAACAGGATATGATAGCTTAAATAATTTTTATAAACATTTTAAAAATGTTACAGGAAAAACACCGGCTATGTATTTGTCTGATAAAAAGTAGTAAGAGAAAATGCTAGATATTAGAAGAATAAGAGAGAATTTAGATGATATTAAAAAAGCTATGAATAGAAGGGGAGAAAGGGAATTTGATCTTGATGTTGTTGTAGCTTTAGATGATGAAAGAAGAGAATTATTAAAAAAAGTTGAGGTTATGAAAAATGAGATGAATATAAAATCTAAAAAAATACCACAGCTTATAAAAGAAGGCAAGGATGTTACAAAAGAAAAATTTATGTTAAAAGAATTATCTGATGAAATAAAAGATTTAGATGAAAAAGTTAAAACAGTACAAGATAAATTAAGATATAAATTACTTAGAATACCTAATGTGCCAAATGTACAGGTTCCTCAAGGAGATACAGATGATGATAATGTAGAAATAAGAAAATGGGGTGAACCTAGAGTTTTTGATTTTGAGTATAAATCTCATTGGGATATAGGAACAAATTTAGATATATTAGATTTTGAAAGAGCTACTAAAATAGCTGGATCAAGATTTACTTTATATAAAAATAAAGGAGCAAAATTAGAGAGAGCTTTATATAATTTCTTTTTAGATGAAAATACATTAGTTCAAGGATATACAGAAGTTGTGCCACCATTTATGGCTAATGTAAATTCATTTTTAGGAACTGGACAGTTACCAAAATTTGAAGAAGATATGTTTAAAGTGGACAATGGTTACTATTTAATACCAACTTCAGAAGTACCTTTAACTAATATACATGCAAATGAAATACTTTCATTTGAAGATTT
>CAYVBY010000007.1:0-118132 GCA_964449895.1 uncultured Clostridium sp. | reverse complement strand
TTTCTTCTAAACATTTAGCTAAAGCTAAGTATCCATCATTAGCTATATATTCAGAGATATCTTCAGGATTTATATGACCGCAGTTTCTTAAAGCAACACGAAGTTGTTTTTTGTAGAATGCCATATCTTCATGTTTTTGAACTTTCTTATGATCAAGAGCAGGTTCTTCGAATAATAATCTTTCTACAACTACGTTATCTTTTATATGACTTGTAACTATTTCAGCAGCATCTTCAGGTTTAACATGAACATAGAAAACATTGTCTGGATAAACCTTAACTATAGGACCCATTGCACAGAATCCGAAGCATCCTGTTAAATGAACCATTGCATGATCTTCAAGACCAGCTTTTTTGATTTCTGCTTTTAAATTTTCTATTATTTGTAAACTTTCTGAAGAAGTACATCCAGTACCTCCACAGACTAAGATGTCTCTTTTATCAGGTATAGCGTCTGTATGATTTTCTCTTAAATCAAGAACAGGTTTATATTCTTTTACAGCAGCTTTTAATTCAGCTATTGAATTTAACTTTTTCATCAATATTTCCCCCCTAACAGCTTAATTCTAAATTTCTATAGTTGTCTAATATTTTTGAAACATCATCTGGAGTAGCTTGACCGTAAACTTTACCATTTACAACTACAACAGGAGCTAGACCACAAGCACCAACACATCTTAAACCTTCAAGAGTAAATTTAAGATCTGGAGTAGTTTCTCCAGCTTTTATTCCTAATTGTTTTTCGAATTCAGCCATTACTTTATCAGAGCCTTTAACAAAGCAAACTGTTCCTAGACAGACACTAATCTTGTATTCTCCAATTGGATTAGTAGAGAAGTAAGAGTAGAAACTTACAACACCATATACTTTAGAAGGAGTAACTCCTAATTTATCAGCTATATGAAGTTGAACTTCTTTTGGTAGATAACCGAATATTCCTTGAGCTTCTTTAAGAACAAATATTAATGCACTTTCATCAGCTACTTCTAATGAATTAATTAGGTTATCCAATTCATCAAATAATTTTTGGTTTTGTGAAACAAAATCGCACATACAAATCCCCCTTTTCGTTTTGAGTATTTTTCAGAAGAATAATTAATTAACGATAAATAAATAAAATAAAAAAATAAAATAATATTGTCCGAATCAATTAGATAATTTATATCAGAATAGAATGAAAATTTTCTAAATTTAAAAATTTCTAAATAAAAAAAGAAAACGAAATTTTGGATATAAAAAATGTAATTTTATTTGGACGAAATTTATAACTATTTTTATTATAATATAAAAATTTTGAAAAAAGTATAAAAATGAAGCACTTTTTTAACAAAATAAGGCAAAAAAAATGTTTTTTTTTGAATTGTGAATACAATATATAGTATTAGTTAAAAAATAAACAAAGTACAGTAAAAACATATAAAACATTTGTTTAATTAAAAGAAAGCATAAAATAATATTATTGGACTCAATTTACATAGAGAAAAAATTATATTTAAAAATATTATTAAAAAATAAAATGAAATAGAATAATATAAATATTTTTGTGAAAATGAGAGTAAAGAGGCATTCTTTGATAAAAAATAAACAAATTCAAAAATAGAGAATTTACCGATGATAAATATAAAATTGTGGTTAAAAATATAAAATAATATACTTTTTTTCTTAAAAAAGTGATACAATAAAAATATAATTTAATATAGTGTATTTTTCTCCGAGCGAAAATATCTAAGGAATTGATCTATGATATTGAGCCAAGCGTAATAGCTTCTGGGTTAGCAGGGAAACTAGTTAGCCTTCCTAATTTGAAAAGGGGATTATAGAGACTTTTAATATGATATTTGAATATTTATATAGAGTTATCTTTGTAAGTAAAGTATTGGTTTATATAAATGAAAATTTATCTATGGCTAAAGGACTGTATTTTCTAGTTATCGAATTAGGAAATACAGTTTTTTTATTTATAGCTAATAATATGTGTTTTTATGTATGGATTTAAGATATGGGTGTAGTACAAAATCAGTTTATTTTTCAGTCATATAAATATAGTTTAAGAATTTAATATAATAAATGTGATTTTTTATGTTTTTTATAAAAAAATGCAATTTGGTTGTTAAAATAACAGAAATTATTTTGATAAAAGTGTAATATGTATATATATTTCTAGAATGTGGCTTTTTGAAAGTAAATGAATAAAAAATATTAAAATATTATTGATATATATTTGTCAAAAAATGAAAAAATAACTCAAATAATAAGTTGAAATAAACTAAGTTTGCTTAAGGTTTGAGTATAAAGTATACATAATACTTTATTCTTCAAATAAAAAAAAGTAAACTTAAAATATGAAAAGGTTAACCTAAAAAAAACTTCAAAAAGCTGAACTTTGCATTTTTATGTAATAAAAAGTCTAAAAATGTCGAAAATATAAAAATAAATAAAATTAAATAGAACTTAAAAAAATAACTTTATGCAAAAAATTTTTTTTACATAAAGTTATTTTTATGTTGTGGAAAATTGTTTAAAAATTGAATTAAGATTAAGATGTATATGAAAATGTATATGGCGAAAGAAATATATATTTAAAATACATAAATACATATTTGTGACATTTTTAGAGAAAGACATTATTATATTCCAACACAAATAGGGAGGGGAAAAATATGCTAGAGCAGTCTTATTATGTAAAGACAGATGAAATTATTGAACTTCATGGTGCTAAACCCAGTTCTCTAATTCCGGTTATGCAAGACGTGCAAGCGGAATATCGTTATTTGCCAGGAGAATTACTTTCTTATATCGCTGATAAGTTAGGAATACCACTAGCTAAAGCGTACAGTGTGGCAACATTCTATGAAAACTTTTCTTTTGAACCAAAAGGAAAATATGTTATTAAAGTATGTGATGGTACAGCGTGCCACGTACGTAAATCAGTTCCAGTAAGGGAAGCATTAGAAAAACATTTAGGTTTAGGTAAAGGAAAACATACAACTGATGACATGTTATTTACAGTAGAAGTAGTATCATGTTTAGGTGCATGTGGTCTTGCTCCAGTTATGACTGTAAATGATAAAGTACATGCTAAAATGACTCCAGATAAGGCAGTAGAAGTAATAGAAGAAATTAAGAAAGGAGAGTGCGAATAATGAGAATAGAAAATAGAGAACAATTACAAGCTATTCGTAAAGAAGCCAAAGCGAAAATAGACGCAACTCCTATACGTATATTAATTTGTGCAGGTACTGGATGTATATCTGGTGGATCTCAAGTTATATGCGATAAAATGAAAGAATTAGTTGGAGACAATGAAAATGTAGAAGTAAAATTTGAAGGACATGTTCCACATCCAGAAATTAAGAAAAGTGGATGTCATGGTTTCTGTGAAATGGGACCATTAATGAGAATTGAACCTTTAAATATACTTTATGTAAAAGTTCAACCTGAAGATTGCGAAGAAATTTATAATGAAACAATACTAAATAAAAGAGTAATAGATAGATTAGTTTACAAACAAAATGGTCAATCTTATGTAAGCCAAGAATCTATACCTTTCTATGAAAAACAAACTCGTATAGTTCTTGAAAACTGCGGTCATATAGATGCAGAACATATAGAAGAATATATAGCAGTTGGTGGATATGAAGGTTTAGAAAAAGTATTATTTGACATGACTAAAGAAGAAGGTCTAAAAGAAATTTTAGATTCTGGATTAAGAGGTCGTGGTGGTGCTGGTTTCCCAACTGGTAAAAAATGGGCAGAAGTTGCAAAACAACCAGTTACTGAAAGATACGTAGTATGTAATGGTGACGAAGGTGACCCAGGGGCATTCATGGACAGAAGTATCATGGAAGGTGACCCTCATAAGATGATAGAAGGTATGATAATAGGTGCTTACTTAGTAGGCGCTCAAAACGGATATATATATGTTCGTGCTGAATACCCACTAGCTGTAGAAAGATTAAAAATAGCTATAGCTCAAGCTGAAGATCGTGGATTACTTGGAGATAATATATTAGGAAGCGGATTCAACTTCAAATTACATATAAATAAAGGTGCAGGTGCATTCGTTTGTGGTGAAGGTAGTGCATTAACAGCTTCTATAGAAGGTAACCGTGGTATGCCAAGGGTTAAACCACCTCGTTCAGCTGAAAAAGGTTTATTCGAAAGACCTACTGTATTAAATAACGTTGAAACTTATGCAAACGTTCCTATGATAATAGCTAAAGGTTCTGAATGGTTCAGAGGAATAGGTACTGAAGGCAGCCCTGGTACAAAAGCATTTGCTTTAACAGGTAGTGTTAATAATACAGGATTAATAGAAGTTCCAATGGGAACTACTCTAAGAGAAATCGTTTTCGAAATAGGTGGAGGAGTTAAAGATGGAGCTCCATTCAAAGCAGTTCAAATAGGTGGACCATCTGGTGGATGTCTAGTTGAAGAACACTTAGATTTACCATTAGACTTCGACTCAGTTAAAAAACTTAACGCTATAATGGGTTCTGGTGGACTTGTTGTAATGGATGATACAAGCTGTATGGTTGACGTTGCTCGTTTCTTCATGGGATTCACTCAAAGAGAATCTTGTGGTAAATGTACTCCATGCCGTATAGGTACTAAGAGAATGCTTGAAATCTTAGATAAGATAACTGAAGGAAAAGGTACTTTAGAAGACTTACAAAAATTAGAAGAAACTGCTAATACAGTTAAAAATATGTCTTTATGTGGTCTTGGTAAGAGTGCTCCACTTCCAGTTATAAGTACATTAGAATTATTCAGAGATGAATATGAAGAACATATAGTTGAAGGTAAATGTAGAGCTCACGTATGTTCAGCATTAAAATCTTACAAAATTGATCCAGATAAATGTAAAGGATGTACTAAGTGTGCAAGAAATTGTCCAGTTGGTGCTATTACTGGTGAAAAGAAAGAAGCTCATGTTATCGATACAACTAAATGTATTAAATGTGGTGCTTGTGTTGAAGGATGTAAATTTGATGCTATATATGTTGAATAAGCATATTTATCATTTAGAAAATAATTGTAAAATAATATAAAAAACTAATGATAGACAATTTAAAGATATGACAATAAAGAATAAGATAATTTGAGGAGGAAATAATATGGTTAAATTAACTATAGATGGAATCCAAGTTGAAGCTGAAAAAGGTACGAGTATATTACACGCAGCTGAAAGCGTTGGAATAAAAATCCCTACTCTTTGCTACATAAAAGATTTATTACCAGATGGTTCTTGTAGAATGTGTATGGTAGAAATCGAAAGCAGAGGCAGATCAAAAATGGATACTGCATGTACTGCACAAGTTGCTGAAGGACTTGTTGTAACTACAAACAGTGAAAAAGTAAGAAATGCAAGAAGAAATGTATTAGAAATGTTATTATCAAATCATAAAACTGATTGTTTCTCTTGTCCATCAAATGGAGATTGTAAACTTCAAGATTTATGTTATGAATATGGTGTATCTAGAACTTCTTATGAAGGTGAACAAACTGAATTACCAATAGATGATAGTAACCCATTCTTCACATATAATCCAAATCTTTGTATATTATGCCATAGATGCGTAAATACATGTAACCATATAGTTGGACGTGGAGCAATAAATACTATGGAAAGAGGTTTCGATTCAGTTATAGGAACTCCTTTCAATGTAGATTGGACTGATACTACTTGTGAATCTTGTGGTAACTGTGTTCAAGCATGTCCAACAGGTGCTCTTACAATGAAGAGAAGAAAAGACTACCGTGCATATCAAGTTGAGAAGAAAGTTTTAACTACTTGTCCACACTGTGCTACAGGATGTCAATATTACTTAGTTGTAAAAGATAATAAAGTAGTAGACGTTGAAGCTGCAAATGGAGCATCAAATAAAGGTTTATTATGTGTTAAAGGACGTTCAGGATCTTTTGACTTCGTTCATTCTCCAGAAAGAATAAAATATCCTTTAATCAAAAATAAAGAAACAGGAGAATTCGAAAGAGCTACTTGGGATGAAGCTTTAGACTTAGTAGCATCAAAATTCTTAGAAATAAAAAGAAAATATGGTTCTGATGCATTAGCAGGTTTTGCATGCTCTCGTTCACCTAACGAAGACTGCTACATGATGCAAAAATTAGTTCGTTGTGCATTTGGAACAAACAACGTAGATAACTGTGCTCGTGTTTGTCACTCTGCATCAGTTGCTGGTTTAGCTATGACTTTAGGTTCAGGAGCTATGACTAACCCAATAGAAGACATAACTAAAAACCCAGAATTAATAATGTTAGTTGGATCTAACCCAGAAGAAGCACATCCAGTTGTGGGTATGCAAATACGTCAAGCTGTGCAAAGAGGATGCAAACTTATAGTAGTTGACCCTCGTGATATAGATTTAGCTAAACAAGCTGATATACATCTAAAATTAAAACCAGGTACAAACGTTGCATTTGCTAATGGTATAATGCATGTAATCATAGAAGAAGGACTTCAAGATATGGACTTCATCAATGAACGTACTGAAGGTTATGAAAAAATAAAAGAAATAGTTAAAGACTACACTCCAGAAAAAGTTGCTGAAATCTGTCATATAGATGCAGATGATTTAAGAAAAGCTGCTATAATGTATGCTAAAGCTGATATGGCTCCAATCATCTACTGTCTAGGAGTTACAGAACACTCAACTGGTACTGAAGGTGTTATGTCAATGTCAAATATGGCTATGCTAGTTGGTAAATTAGGTAGACCAGGATGCGGTGTTAACCCACTTCGTGGACAAAACAACGTACAAGGTGCTTGTGATATGGGTGCTTTACCAGGAGACTTCCCAGGATACCAAAAAGTTTCTAACCCAGAAGTATTAGCTAAATTTGAAAAAGCTTGGGGAACTAAATTAAATCCTAACCCAGGTACTCATGCAACAGATATATTCCCTGCTGCAATAAGAGGAGACGTTAAAGGTCTTTATATCTTCGGTGAAGACCCTGTAGTAACTGACCCTGATACTAACCACGTTATAAAAGCATTAGAAAGCTTAGATTTCTTCGTAATGAATGAATTATTCATGACTGAAACAGCTCAATATGCTGACGTTATATTACCAGGTGTAAGTTATGCTGAAAAAGAAGGTACATTCTCTAATACAGAAAGACGTGTTCAAAGAGTACGTAAAGCTGTAGAATTAGATGGAGAAATGAGATTAGATACTGATATATTCACAGACATAATGAATAGAATGGGATATCCACAACCATACTTAACTTCTGCTGAAATAATGGATGAAATAGCTTCATTAACTCCAAGCTTTGGTGGTATAAGCCATGAAAGACTTGATGCAGAAGGTGGATTACAATGGCCATGTCCAACTAAGGATCATCCAGGTACTCCAATAATGCATGTTGGTAAATTCACTAGAGGATTAGGTTGGTTCTATCCAGCTGAATATGTTCCATCTGCTGAATTACCAGATGATGAATATCCAACTATATTAATGACTGGACGTATACTATATCATTACACTACTAGAGCAATGACTGGTAAGACTCCAGGATTAATGGAAATATCAGGTAAATCATTTATAGAAATGAATATAGAAGATGCTGAAGCAATGGGCGTTAAAGATGGAGATAGAGTAAAAGTTTCTTCAAGACGTGGTCAAATAGAAACTACTGCTCGTGTTGGTACAAAAGTATCTCCAGGTGAAACTTGGATGCCATTCCACTTCCCAGATGGAAATGCAAACTGGTTAACAAATGCTGCTTTAGATAAATATGCAAGAATACCTGAATACAAAGTTTGTGCAGTAAAAGTTGAAAAAGCTTAATAAAAATATAAATTAAACAAAAGATAAAATCAAAACAGAATAGAATGAAATAACAAAATAGGTGGTCAGTACCTATAACGGAAAATAGGTACTGGCCATTATTTTATACAAAAAATATGTTAAACATGCTAGAATTAAATTTAAGGTAAGAAATAAAGAGGTGAAATATTTGAATATAGGCGCGTTAATTCTTATGGGTGGAAAAAATAGTAGAATGAACGGAAATGTTAAAGGGCTATTGAAAATAAATAATATTACTTTTTTAGAAAAAATAAAAAATACTTTAGATGATTTTTCTAGTATATATCTTTCTATAAATGATAAATTTTCTAATAATCAAAAAGAAGATTTTAAAAAAATGGGATTTGATTTGATAGAAGATATTTATAAAGATATCGGACCATTGGGTGGAATATATTCATCTTTATTAAATTGTAAAGAAGAATACCTTTTTGTAACAGCATGTGATATGCCATTTATTGCAAAAGAAAATATAAAAATTTTATGTGATAAATTGGAACGCGGTGTAGAAATAGTAGTTTTTTGTGATGAAAATAATAAATTATATCCTTTAGGTGCTATATATTCTAAAAAAGTACTTCCAACTATAGAAAAAATGATATTTGATAAATATTATAAATTAAGTTATTTAATAGAAAAAAGTAACTCAATTATAATAAATATGAATGAAGTTGATGTTGAATTAGAATCATTTAATAATATAAATACACCACAAGAATATAATTCTTTAATATTGAGTAATAAATAATTTAAATTAAAATTAAATATTATTCTCCGAGCGAAAATATCTAAGGAAGAATCTATGATATTGAGCCAAGTAATAGAGATATTACTTCTGGTTAAGAGGGAAACATCTTAGCCGTCCGTATTTGAAAAGGGGAAATTATAAGTTATAGAGTTAAATTTAACTCTTTGTTGTAGTAGCTATATTTTCTATTTTCAAGTAATAGATGATATAGCATTTTTTAATTTAGGGAGGAAAAAGATATGATAGGAATAGAGCTTGAATTAGCTATAAAGCTAATATGTGATTCTGTTGAAACTATAAACGAGACAGAAGTTGTTAATATAGAAAAAGCAAGAGGAAGAGTTATAGGACAAAACATAGTTGCACCTATCAATCAACCACCTTTTGATCGTTCACCATTAGATGGATATGCATTAAAATCAGAAGATACTCTAGGAGCAAGTAAAGAAAATCCTGTGAAATTAAAAGTTATAGATGAAGTTTTTGCTGGAGGTTATACAGATAAAGAAGTAGGCAAAAATGAGGCTGTTAGGATTATGACAGGCGCTAAATTACCAAAGGGATGTGATTGTGTAATAAGACAAGAGTCTACTGATTATGGAATGGATACAGTAGAAATATATGATGAATTAAAACATCATCAGAATTATTGCTTTGAAGGTGAAGATATTAAAAAGGGAAGCAAATTAATAGAAGTTGGAGAAAAACTTACTCATATTCATATAGGAATAATAGCTTCTATGGGTTATGAAAAAGTAACAGTAATGAGAAAACCTAAAGTTGCTTTAATAAGCACAGGAGATGAAGTTATTTGTGGTGGTACTCCTCTTACTCAAGGAAAAATTTACGATAGTAATAGAAGAATGATTGCTTCTAGATTAGAAGATTTAGGATGTGAAGTAGTAGTTGCAAAAGTAATGGGAGATAATGAAGATTTAATTGCAAATGAAATTAAAGAAGTTATGGAAAATGTAGATGTAGTATTTACTACAGGTGGAGTTTCTGTAGGTAAGAAAGATATAATGCATCAAGTTATAGAAATTATAGGAGCTAAGAGAGTTTTCTGGAGAGTTAATATGAAACCAGGAACACCTGCTATATATGCTATTTACAATAATAAACCATTACTTTGTTTATCAGGAAATCCATTTGCAGCAATAGCTACATTTGAATTAATGGGAAAACAATTATTATATAAGTTAGGAAATGATCCAGATTTAAAAGAAGTTAGAAAAGAAGCTATACTACAGGATAATTTTCTAAAGGAAAGCAAGGGAAGAAGATTAATTAGAGCAATTTATGATGAAGGAAAAGTATATCTTCCTAAAGGTGGACATTCATCAGGAATGTTAGGATCAATGGTAGGATGTAATTGTTTAATAGATATAAAACCTAAAACACCAAAATTAAATAAGGGAGATAAAGTAGAAATAGTACTTTTATAGATGAAATGAATGAAACAATTGATAATATAAAAAAACAAAATTTAATAGTTATATGTGGAGTAAAAAATTCTGGAAAGACTACATTAGTTACCAAATTAGTATCTAAATTTACAAGTTTAGGATATAAAGTAGCTACTATAAAACATGATGGACATGATTTTGAAGCTGATGTGGCTGGAACAGATACTTATAAACATAAAAAAGCTGGTGCTTATGGAACAGCTGTATTTTCTAAAAATAAATTTATGGTAGTTAAGGAACAAAAAGAAACAAATGAAATTGAACTTATAAATTTATTTCCAGAAGCAGAATTAATATTTTTAGAAGGGTTTAAACAATCTAGTTATCCTAAGATAGAGATAATTAGAAATGGAAATTCTTTAGAATCTGTTTGTAATAGAGAAAATTTAATAGCTATTGCGTCAGATATAGAAAATTTAAAAGATGAAAATAATATAAAAAATTTAAATATAGATGTAAAAATACTTGATTTAAACAATATAGATATTATTGCTGAACAAATACTTCAATATATAAATAGAAAGTAGGGGATGATTTTTATGAAGTGTGTAAAAACTACAGAAGCAGTTGGACATGTTCTTTGTCATGATATAACTCAAATTATAAAAGATGTAAAAAAAGGGACAGCTTTTAGAAAAGGTCATATAGTAAGGGAAGAGGATATACCTGTTTTATTATCTTTAGGAAAAGATAATCTTTATATTTGGGAAAAAACAGAGGGAGTACTTCATGAAAATGAAGCAGCAGAATATTTAAGAGATATATGTTTTAATGAAAATATGAGTCAGTCAGAAGTAAAAGAAGGAAAAATAGAAATAATGGCTGAAGTGGACGGACTTTTAAAAATAGATGTTGAAAAATTAAGAGCTGTAAATAGCTTAGGACAAATGATGATAGCTACTAGACATACAAACTTCCCTGTTAAAAAAGGAGATAAACTTGCAGGAACAAGAATAATTCCTCTATTAATAGAAGAAGAAAAAATGAAAAAAGCTAAAGAAGTAGCTGGAGATAAACCTATATTATCTTTACTACCTTATAAAAATAAAAAAGTAGGTGTTGTTACAACAGGAAATGAAGTATTTTATGGAAGAATAAAAGATACTTTTGGACCTGTAGTAATGGACAAGGCAAAAGAATATGGAGCAGAAATAATAGGTCAAACAATAGTAAATGATGATATGGAAAAAATATCAAAAGCAGTTTTAGACTTTATAGATCAAGGTGCTGATTTAGTATTATGTACAGGTGGAATGAGTGTAGATCCAGATGATAAAACACCAGGTGCAATAAAAAATACTGGAGCAAGAATAGTTTCTTATGGAGCACCAGTACTTCCAGGAGCTATGATGTTACTTGCTTACTATGAAAAAGATGGAAAAGAAATACCAATAGCAGGATTACCAGGATGTGTAATGTATGCTAAAAGAACAGCATTTGATTTAGTTTTACCAAGACTTATGGCTGATGATATGGTAACAAGTGAAGATTTAGCAGGATTAGGATTAGGCGGATTATGCTTAGGCTGTGATGTTTGTGTATTCCCTAATTGTGGCTTCGGAAAGGGTGTATAAGTATGACAGGAAAATTAAATCATTTTGATGCACACGGAAATGCCATAATGGTAGATGTTACAGATAAAAATATAACTGAAAGAGAAGCTATTGCTACAGGAAAGATATTTGTCTGCGATGAAACTTATGAAAGAGTTGTAACAGGAAATATGGCTAAGGGTGATGTTCTTGCAGTTGCTAGAGTAGCTGGTATTATGGCTACTAAGAAAACATCTGAGTTAATACCTATGTGCCATCCATTAATGCTTACAAAATCAAAAATAGATTTTGAATTTAATGAGGATGAAAAAAGTATAAGTGCAACTTGTCTTGTTAAATTAAGTGGGAAAACAGGAGTTGAAATGGAAGCTCTTACAGGTGTAAATGTAGCACTTTTAACTATTTATGATATGTGTAAGGCAATAGATAAAGGTATGGTAATTTCAGATGTTCATTTAGTAAAAAAATCTGGAGGAAAGAGTGGAGATTTTTATTTTGATAAAAAATAAATCTTTATTTTAGCAGAGGTGGAATATGTTAGATAAATTTAATAGAAAAATAGACTATCTTAGAATATCTGTTATAGATAAGTGTAATTTAAGATGTGTTTACTGTATGCCAGAAGAAGGTATAGAAAGTATTCCACATGAAGAAGTATTACGCTATGATGAAATTTTAAGAATATGTAATATAGTATCAGAATTGGGGATAAGAAAAATTAAAATAACAGGTGGAGAACCATTAGTTAGAAGAGATATTGTAGATTTAATAAGAAATATAAAAAATTTAGATAATATAGAACAAGTTACATTGACTACAAATGGAATACTTCTTTATGATATGTTAGATGATTTATATGATGCAGGTATAGATGCAATAAATATAAGTTTAGATACATTAAAAGAAGATACATTTAAAAAAATAACTAGAAGAGATGGTTTAGAAAAAGTATTAAAATCAATAGATAAAGCTTATGATTTAGGAATTAAAGTAAAGATAAACTGTTTAGCTATAAGAGATTTCAATATAGATGAAATTGCAGATATAGCAAGTTTTGCAAGAGATAAAAACATTGATGTGAGATTTATTGAATTAATGCCAATAGGATATGGTAAGCAATTTTCAGAAATTCCAAATGATGAAATTTTATCTATATTAGAAAGCCGTTTTGGAATATTTGAATCTGTTAATGAAAAAAGAGGTAATGGACCTGCTAAATATTATAGAAATAAAAATTTAAAAGGATGTATTGGATTTATAAGTGCTATAAGTCATGAATTTTGTGAATCATGTAATAGAATAAGACTTACATCTAGTGGATTTTTAAAATTATGTCTTCATTATAATAAAGGAATAGATTTAAAGGAACCTATGAGAAACGGTATAGATGATGAAGATTTAAAAGTTTTAATTTATAATGCAATATTAAACAAGCCTAAACAACATCAGTTTAAACATAGTGAAGGTGAACAAGATGTAGAACTTAAAAATATGGTACAAATTGGTGGATAAATTTGATTATAGACAAAAAAATTAAAAATAAGGATATAATTTTAAAGAGTGAAAAATAGAAGGTGATAATATGTATAGAGTAGGTATAATTACAGCAAGTGATAAAGGTTCAAGAGGAGAAAGAGTCGACGAAAGTGGGGCTAAAATAAAGGAAATAGTAGCTGAATATGGATATGAAGTTAAATTTTATAGAGTTCTACCAGATGATATGGAAGTATTAGCTGAAGAAATGAAAACTTTATGTGATGAAAATACAGTTGATTTAATACTTACAACTGGTGGAACTGGATTTTCTCCAAGAGATAATACTCCTGAAGCAACTTTATCAATAGCAGAAAAATTAGTACCAGGCATATCTGAAGCTATGAGAGCTTATAGTATGCAATTTACTAAAAAAGCGATGCTTAGTAGGGCAGTTTCAGTAATTAGAAAATCTACATTAATTATAAATATGCCAGGAAGTCCAAAGGCAGTAAAAGAATGTATGGAATGTTTGATGCCAGCTCTTGATCATGGACTTGATATATTAACAGGACAAGCTAGTGAATGTGCTAGAAAATAACTAAAAAAAGACCAAGGTAAATTATAAATTTACCTTGTTTTTTTTGTGGATGTCAATATTTATAATACCATTTTTCTTATTAAAGGTTTAGTTAGTTTAGGTATTAAAATTAAGCATTACAAATGAAAATAAGATATAATATTAATAAAATAAATCAAAATTTAAAAATGATAAAGTATTTGAAAAATGAAGTTTTTTTATTTGCTTTCATAATAAAAATGATTAGATTTTAAATTAATAAAAACTTTGTATAAAGAAAGAGGTTTTATAAGTGGCTAAAAAGGATATTGTATTTTGTAAAGGTGGAGGATGTACTGCAAAGCTAGGTCCAGGTGTTTTAAGTAGAGTTTTAGAGAGAATACCTAAGACAAAGGATGAAAATTTATTAGTTGGTTTTGAAAGTAGTGATGATGCATCAGTTTATAAATTAACAGATGATATAGCTATGGTACAAACATTAGATTTTTTCCCACCAATGGTAGATGATCCATACACATTTGGAAAAATAGCAGCAGCAAATGCTTTGAGCGATATATATGCTATGGGAGGAGAAGTTAAAACAGCATTAAATATAGTATGTTTCCCAGAGCAAATGGATTTAAATATTTTAGGGGATATAATTCAAGGTGGAAGTGAAAAAGTAGCAGAAGCTGGAGGAGTTTTATCAGGAGGTCATTCTATAATGGACCAAGATGTAAAGTATGGATTGTCTGTTACAGGAATTATAAATCCGAATAAAATATATCAAAATAACGGCTGTAAAATAGGTGATAAATTAATACTTACTAAACCACTGGGCGTAGGTATTGTATCTACTGCAAATAGAGTTGGTGAAGCCAGTAAAGAAGCTATGGATCAAGCTATTAATTCTATGTGCACATTAAATAAATATGCAGCTGAAATCCTAACAAAATATGATGTACATGCATGTACAGATGTAACAGGATTTAGTTTATTAGGTCATTTAAATGAAATGGTAGCAGGAGAATGTTCGGCAATTATAAATAGTGAAAAAGTACCTTATATAAAAGAAGCTAGACAATATGCAGAGGAATTTTTATTAACTGCCGCAGCTCAGAGAAATAGAAATTTTATTGAAAGTAAAGTTTTGTTTGAAATAGATGATTTTGCTATGGAAGAAATATTATTTGATCCACAAACATCAGGGGGATTACTAGTTTCAGTAAATCCAGATGATGTGGATTCTATTATGAAGGAATTATCAACTTTAGAATTACCATGCGGAGTAATTGGTGAGGTTGTAAAAGAAAGAGAACATAAAATAATAGTTAAATAAAAGTAGGGGGATACAAAAATGAAAGAAATAAAAGTAAATGCAATGGGAGATCAATGTCCAATACCAGTAATAAAAACTAAAAAAGCTTTAAGTCAAATTGAAGAATCAAGTATAGTAGAAGTTAGTGTAGACAATGAAATAGCAGTACAAAATTTAAGTAAAATGGCAAAACAAAAAAATTTAGAATATACATGTGAAAAAATAACAGATCAACACTATATTATAAGAATAAAATCAGATGGACAAGATATAAAAAACAAAGTAGAAACTATTGAAACAGAAGAAGTAAAAGAAGTTTGTTATCCAGATAGAAAAACTAATACTGTAGTAGTATTAAGTAGTGATAAAATGGGAGAAGGAAGCGAAGAATTAGGAAAAATACTTATGAAAGGATTTATCTTTGCTTTAACAGAATTAGAAGAGCTTCCAAATACTGTTTTATTATATAATTCAGGTGTTAAATTATCTACAGAAGGTTCTAATTCAATTGAAAATTTAAAAACATTACAAGCACAAGGTGTAGAAATTTTAAACTGTGGAACTTGTCTAAACTATTATGAATTAACAGATAAATTAGAAGTTGGTGAAGTTACAAATATGTATTTTATACTTGAAAAAATGTCACAAGCAGATAAAATAATCAGACCTTAGTTTAAATAAAATATATAATTTTATATATTTTGTAAAAATAAAAAATATTGTTAATAAATTAATAAATATAATGTATACATTTGTCAAAAATGTTTTTTCCTGAACAAATAATGCTATAATTATAAGTGTAATACGAAAATGTTTTCATAAAAGGGGTGTATTTTTTATGGTAAAGAGATTTTTAGCACCAAAAGAAATAGCAAACGCAATGGTTAATGTAGGTGTTGGTAAAGCTAACTTACCAGTATTATCTATGTTTTTGCTAGGAATACTTGCAGGAGTATTTATAGGATTTGGTGGACTAGGTAACACTATAGCAAGTCAAACATTTGCTGCTATAGACCCAGGTGTTGCTAAATTTATAGGAGCAGCTGTCTTCCCTGTTGGACTTATGTTAGTTGTTATTTGTGGAGCAGAGTTATTTACAGGAAATAACTTAATGACTTTAGCAGTAGCTACTGATAAAATAACAGCTGGTGGAATGCTTAAAAACTGGTGTGTAGTTTGGCTAGGAAACTTAGTTGGTTCTTTAATTTTAGTATGCTTATTATTTTATGGTGGTGTATTAACTGATGCAGCTGCAACAAAAGCTATAGGAATAGCTGAAAGTAAAGCTGGATTAGATGTAATGACTATGATAATAAGAGGTATTTTATGTAACGTTATAGTTGTTTTAGCTGTATGGATGGCTACAGGAGCACAAGACATAATATCTAAAATATTTGCTTGTTGGTTCCCAATAATGTTATTCGTATTATGTGGATTTGAGCATAGTGTTGCTAATATGTACTTTATACCAATGGGAATGGCGTTAGGAGCAAACATTACAATAGGAGCATGTGCAACTAACTTAATATGTGTTACAATAGGTAACATGATTGGTGGAGCATTAGCAATACCAGTTATATATTATGTAGCATATTTAGCTGCAGATAAAAAAGCTGCTAAAGCTGAAAATTAATAGTAAATAATAAAAATTATAAATATATAAGGGATTTACAAATATTACCAAAGGTTTTTCTTTGGTAATATTTTTTTTTTATTTAAGGGTGGTAAAAATAATTGAGTAGCATTTATAATTATAGATAAAATGTAAAAATACAAATATCATTAATAAAATTACTAATTTAAAGAAGGTGTTAAAAATGAGAGAAATATATTTTGATAATTCAAGTACATCTTTTCCAAAGGCACCTAGTGTTGGAAAGGCTATGTGTGCATTTATAGAGGGTGGAGCTTTTAATATTAATAGAGGTGGATATGATGGTGCCTATGAAGTAGGTAGTGAAGTATTGGAAACTAGAGAAATTTTAAAGGATTTATTTAATTGTTCAAATTCAAAAAATGTAGTGTTTACACCAAGTGTTACTTATTCATTAAACTATTTCATAAAAGGTTATTTAAAACCGGGAGATCATGTTATTGTAAGTAGTATGGAACATAATGCAGTTATGAGACCATTAATTCAAATGAAAAAATTAGGATTAGAACTAGATATAGTTGAGTGTGATGATGAAGGTAGTATAAATGCTGATGAATTTAGACCATATATCAAAGAAAATACAAAAGCTATAATTACTACACATGCATCAAATGTATGTGGAACAATTTTTCCTATACGAGATATAGGTGCTTTATGTAAAGAATATAATTTAATATATGTAGTAGATACTGCTCAAAGTGCAGGGATAGTAGAAATTGATATGGTAAGAGATAATATAGATTTCTTAGCATTTACAGGGCATAAGGGACTGCTTGGACCACAAGGAATAGGTGGATTTATAGTTAGTGATAAGCTTACTGGCCAGATTGAACCAATTATAAGTGGAGGAACAGGTAGTATGTCTGATTCAGAGGAGATGCCTATTTTTTTACCAGATAGATTTGAAAGTGGAACAATGAATTTACCAGGCATTATAGGATTACATCAAGCTCTTATTTATTTAAAGGAAAAAGGCATAGATAATATAAGAAATGGAAAAATGGAAATAACTAAATATTTCTTGGATAGAATTAAAGAAATAGATAATGTAAAAATAGCTGGTAAAAAAGACATAAAAGATAGATTAGGGGTAGTGTCTTTAGATTTTAGAGATGTAGATAACAGTGTAGTAGCATTTTATTTAAGTAGTAAATATAAAATAATGACTAGAGTTGGTTTACATTGTGCTCCAAGGGCACACAAAACTTTAGGAACTTTCCCTCAAGGAACAGTTAGGTTTTCATTTAGCCATTTCAATACAAAGGAAGAAGTAGACATATGTATAGATGCAATAAAGGATATTTTGGATAATATTAAAAATGGAGAAGATTATATTTAGATTATAATTATTAAATAATAAGGAAAATTTATTTTATACCTGCTATATGATATAAACTTTATACCATATAGCAGGTATATTTTATTATAAAAAGATTTAAATTTATATATTTATAATTGAAGAATTATAAAATAAATAAAAATAATATTAAATAAAACTTGAATATATGATAAAATCATTTTATGACTAAACTTGTGTACTTTTTTAAGTATATAAAAATGTATAAATAGTTTAAGATACTTTTTTATTTATATAAACATATATTAAAGCATAATTGAAAATATTATAATTAAAATAGTTATTAATTATTATGCTGTATTAAAAGGAAAAAATTTTTATAGATATAGATTAATTTAAGCAAATATTAGAATAAGGAAAGGAGTTTATTAAAGATTTTTAGAATAAGAATTTTCTTATTTTAAAGATTTTTAATAATTAGTATTAAAAATTATGAACAAAGAATTAGTATACAGAGATTTTTTAAAATTTATTAATGAGGAAGATGTTAAAATAGATGAACCTATGAAAAAACATATTTCTTTTAAAGTAGGAGGTCCAGCTGATATCTTAGTTAGACCTAGAACAGAAGAACAATTAAGTAAAGTATTAAAGTATATAAATGAAAATAACTTACCATATTTAGTAATAGGAAATGGATCAAACTTATTAGTAAAAGACGGTGGGATAAGAGGTGTAGTAATAGAATTTGGAGATAACTTCAATCAATTTTCAATAGAAGGAAATATAATAAAAGCTCAAGCAGGAACTTTATTATCAGTAATAGGTAAGGCAGCACTTAGAGAAAGTTTAACAGGATTTGAATGTATATCAGGAATACCAGGATCTCTTGGTGGAGCATTAGCTATGAATGCTGGAGCTTACGGTGGTGAAATAAAAACATCTGTAAAATCAGTAAGAGCTATGACTCCTCAAGGTGAAATAGTTGAATTTACAAATGAACAAATGGAATTTGGATATAGAAGAAGTGTTCTTACAAATACTGATTATATAGTTTTATCAGCAGAACTTGAACTTCAAAAAGGAAATTACGATGAAATAAAAGATTTTATGGCTGATTTAACAAATAGAAGAACTTCTAAACAACCATTAAATTTACCAAGTGCAGGAAGTACATTTAAAAGACCAGAAGGTCATTTTGCAGGTAAATTAATAGAAGATTGTGGATTAAGAGGATTGAGTTTAAGAGGAGCACAAGTTTCTGAAAAACATTGTGGATTTGTAGTTAATTCAGGTGGAGCTACAGCTAAAGATATATTAGATTTAATGTATGCTATAAAAAGTACAGTTTTAAATAAGTATGGAGTAATGTTAGAAGAAGAAGTAAAAATATTAGGAGAAGATTTAATATAGTAAACATGGAGGAAGTGGTATATGAAAGTATTAGCTGATTACCATACTCATACTATTTATAGTCATGGAAAAGGTACTATAGAGGAAAATGTAAAAGTAGCAATATCTAAAGGAATAAAAACTCTAGGAATATCAGACCATGGATATAAAAATGTTGCTTTTGGAGTAAAATTAGATGACTTTAAAAAAATGAGAGAAGAAGTTGATGTATTAAATGAAAAATACAAAAATAAAATAAAAATTCTCTTAGGCGTAGAATGTAATATATTAGACAATAATGGAAATATTGATTTGCATGAAAAAATCAATGATTATTTAGATTATGTAATGGCGGGATATCATTTTGGATCGATACCAACATCATTTAAAGGTATGGTTAATATTTGCCAAAATTATATTTTTAAAAGTGAAAAAGCTAGGGAATATAATACAGAGGCTATTATAAATACTATGAAAAAAAATGATATATTTGCGATTACTCACCCTGGGGATAAGGGGAAGGTTTATATAGAAGAAATAGCAAAAGTATCAAAGGAAACAGACACTCTATTAGAAATAAATAGTAGTCATAGTTTCTTGAATATAGAACAATTAAAGGAAATAAAAAAATATAGTCCTAAACTTATTATAGGATCAGATGCACATATACCACAAAACGTAGGAAATTTTGATTTAGCTTTAGATACAGTTAATAAGTCAGGAATAGATATATCTTTAATTGAGAATATTTTAGTTTAGGGAGGAAATTTAATGAAATTTATAATAGTGACAGGTTTATCTGGCTCAGGTAAAAGTGAAGTAATGAAATCTTTTGAAGATATGGATTTTTATTGTGTAGATAATTTACCTCCTACATTAATAGTAAATTTTGCAGAGATATGTTATCAAGCAGGGTCTACTTTAGATAAGGTAGCTCTTGGTATAGATATAAGAGGTATGAAATTTTTCGAAGACTTACATGAAAGCTTAAAAAAATTAGAAAAAGAAAAATTTCCTTTTGAAGTATTATTTTTAGATTGCGAGGATCAAACTCTTATAAAAAGATATAAGATGACTAGAAGAAATCATCCATTGGCGTCAGATAAACAAATACCGGAGGCAATAAAAATAGAAAGAGATATATTAAATCCGTTAAAGAAGAGAGCAAATTATATAATTGATACTACTAATATGAAGCCAAAAGATTTAAAAGAAGAAATAAGTAAAATTTATTCGACAGATGAATATAAAACGAATCTTACTATTTCTGTACTTTCATTTGGATTTAAGCATGGAATACCAGTGGATTCAGATTTAGTTTTTGATGTTAGATTTTTACCAAATCCATATTATATTGAAGAGCTTCGTAATAAAACAGGTGAAGATAAAGAAGTTAGAGATTATGTAATGAATTCTGATATAAGCATAGAATTTTATAAAAAGCTTTCTGATATGATAGATTTTTTAATACCTCAATATGTAGAAGAAGGTAAACATCATTTAGTTATTAGTATTGGATGTACTGGGGGAAGACATAGATCTGTAACTATAGCAAATTTCATTAGTGAAGAAATTCAAAATAAAGGCTATAGAGTTGTTAAAAAACATAGAGATTTTATGTTGAAATAGTACGGAGGGAATTATGGATATAGCTAGTGTTATTTTGGGAATAATAGGTATAGTATGTTTTGCTATATCAATATTGTTATATATTAAGACTAAGGAAGATAGAATAAAATATTTAGAGTTACAGAGAAAAGATGGAACAGGCCCAAATGTAGTTGTAATAGGTGGTGGAACAGGGCAGTCAATTTTTTTGAGAGGTTTAAAACATTATACAGAAAATATAACTGCAGTTGTTACAGTTGCAGATGATGGTGGTGGCTCTGGAGTTCTTAGATCTGACTTAGGAATGTTACCACCTGGAGATATAAGAAACTGCATTATGGCTCTTGCAAATATAGAACCTACTATGAATGAAGTAATGCAATATCGATTTGAAGAAGGAGTATTAAAAGGTCAAAGTTTTGGAAATCTATTTTTAGCTGCTATGAATGGATTATATGGAAATTTTGAAACTGCAATTTATAAAATAGGTCAAATATTTGCAATAACAGGTAGAGTTTTACCGGTTACTCTTGAAAATATAGATTTAATTGCAACATTAGAAGATGGAAGCACTGTAAGAGGCGAATCAACAATACCTAAAGTAGTAAAATCTCAAAAATGTAAAATAGAAAAGATTACTTTAATACCAGAAGATTGTAGACCGTTAGATGAAGTTATAAGTTCTATACATGGAGCTGATATTATTGTTATGGGACCTGGAAGTTTATATACAAGTGTAATACCAAATCTTATAGTTCCAGGAGTAATTGAATCTATAAAAAAATCAAATGCTAAGAAAGTATATATACCAAATGTTATGACTCAACCAGGAGAAACAGATGGATATAATGTATTAGATCATGTTAGAGCTTTAGTTAATCATACAGAATTAGGATTGCTTGATTATATTATTGTTAATAATGAAAAAATACCAGAATCTGTATCAAAAAAATATGAAAAAGATGGTGCAGTACAAGTATTATTAGATAAGGAGCAAAAATTACAGTTAAAATGTATGGGAATAGAAACTATCGAATCTAATTTAATTGAAATAAAAAATGATTATATAAGACATAATGCTGACAGAATTTCTGAGATAGTAATGAATTTAGCTAGTGATTATGAAGCTAGAATAATTAATAAAAAAGGAATTTAAATTTTAAAAAAGAAATTCTTAATATTATGTTTTAATTAAGGAGTGAACATCTATGAGAGAAGAGATTAGTGCCGGTGGTGTAGTATTATTTGGTAATGCAATTCTTCTACTTAGGAAGTTTAACGGAGATTGGGTATTGCCTAAAGGTAGAGTAGAAAAAGGAGAGCAAAAAAAAGAAGCTGCTCTTAGAGAAGTAATGGAAGAATCAGGAGTTAAAGCTGAAATATTAAAATATTTAGGGGAAATTCATTATACTTATAAAGAAAATTGGGATGAAAATAAAACTGTTCATAAGACAGTATTTTGGTATTTAATGAAATCTAAAAATATGGATACAATTCCTCTTAAAGAAGAAGGCTTTATAGATGCTAAATATATACATTTAAATAGAGTTGTTGATTTGGCTAGATATGATGATGAAAGAGAAATAATAAAGGTTGCATTAGAAGAGATAAAAAAACGAAATAAAAAAAGCTAGAATAGGTGATAAAAATGTCTTTTTCAAGTGAGACAAAAAATGAAATAGCAAGATTTAAAGAAAATAATAAAAATATTGAACAAGCAGAGTTATCTGCTATAGTTCAAATGGCTGGAAGTATACAAATAGCAGGACTTAAGAGGATTAATATAAAAATAACGACAGAATTAAATTCTATAGCTAGAAGAGTTTTTAAATTTTTAAAAAAAGAATTTAATATAAATACAACTATAGCAGTAAATAAAAATCAAATGTTAAAAAGAAATAATAGTTATGTTCTGATGGTCAAAAGTGAACATGGAGCAGAAGCGCTTCTTAAGAAATTGGGAATATTAGAAAATAGAGATGGTTTTTTTCCAACTAATCGTGTACCTTCTGAGATGTTTTACGATGAAGAATTAAAAAGGGGATATATTAGGGGTGCATTTTTAGGAGGAGGATCATTAAGCGATCCCGAAAAAAATTATCATTTAGAATTTGTAGCTAATAATGAAGAATATGCAGAGTCTTTGAAAGATCTAATAAATTCATTAGGCTTTAATTCTAAAATAGTTGCTAGAAAAAATAGTTTTGTAGTGTATTTAAAGGAAAGCGAACAGATTTCTGACTTATTGAGTATGATAGGTGGTTATCAAGCTCTACTTAGCTTACAAAACACAAAAATAATGAAGCAAATGAGAAATAATGTAAATCGTATAGTAAATTGTGAAACAGCAAATCTATCTAAAACTGTAAATGCAGCAGTAAGACAGGTTGAAAATATCAAACTAATTCAAGATAGAATAGGAATCAGCAGTTTACCAGAAAGTTTACAAGAAATTGCGATTTTAAGAATTGAAAATGAAGATATGTCATTAAAGGAATTAGGTGAAATGTTAAATCCACCTATAAGTAAATCAGGTGTCAATCATAGATTAAAGAAAATAGAGCAAATTGCAAATGATTTAAAATAAGACAATAAGAGGGGGATTTTATAGAAAATTCCCCTTATTTAATTTATAAATTATATAATATAGTATAAACTTCGCAAAATTAGGAGGTGAAGGTATGGATTCAAATTTTGTACATTTACACGTACATACGGAATACAGTCTTTTAGATGGATTTTCAAGAGTAAAAAAACTAATAAAACGAACTAAAGAATTAGGTATGAAATCAGTTGCAATAACTGATCATGGGAGTATGTTCGGTGTAATAGATTTTTATAAAGAAGCTAAAAAACAAGGAATAAAACCTATTATAGGATGTGAATTATATACAGCTACGAGAAGTTTGACAGATAAAGATCCAAATTTTGATAAAAGATATGGACATTTAATTTTACTTGCAGAAAATATGACTGGATATAAAAACTTAATAAAACTAGTTTCAATATCTTATGTAGATGGGTTCTATTATAAGCCTAGAATTGATATAGAAACACTTAGAAAATACAGTGAAGGAATTATATGTTTATCTGCATGCTTAGCTGGAGATGTTTCAAATGCCTTATTGAACAGAAATTATGAAAAAGCAAAAGAAATTGCTCTGACATATAATGAAATATTTGGACAAGGAAATTTCTACTTAGAATTACAAGATCATCATTTACAAGAGCAAAAAGAAGTAAATGCATCTTTGGTTAAATTATCTAAAGAATTAAATATACCTTTGGTTGCTACTAATGATATACATTATGTAGATAAGAGTGATGCAAAGGCACATGATGTATTACTATGCATTCAAATGGGAAAAACTTTAAATGATACTAGTAGAATGAAATTTGAAACAGATGAATTTTATTTAAAATCTAGACAAGAAATGGAGGAGCTATTTCCTTATGCACTTGAAGCATTAGATAATACTGTAGATATTGCTAATAGATGCGAAGTTGAATTTGACTTTAATACAATACATTTACCTAATTATGAAGTTCCAAAAGGATATACAACTTATAAATATTTAGAAGAATTATGTTATAACGGATTATATGAGAGATATGAAACTCCAAGTGACGATATATTAAACAGATTAAAATATGAATTAGATGTAATAAATAAAATGGGATATGTCGAATATTTTTTAATAACATGGGATTTTATAAATTTTGCAAAAGAAAATAATATAATGGTAGGTCCAGGTCGTGGTAGTGCAGCAGGTTCAATAGTAGCCTATACATTAAAAATAACAGATATAGATCCTATAAAATATGGTCTATTATTTGAAAGATTTTTAAATCCAGAACGTATATCAATGCCTGATATAGATGTGGATTTTTGTTATGAAAGAAGAGAAGAAGTAATAGATTACGTTAAAAGAAAATATGGAGAAGATCATGTTGCACAAATAATTACATTTGGTACTATGGGAGCAAAATTAGCAATAAGAGATGTTGGAAGAGTTTTAGACATATCTTATAATAAAGTCGACAAAATTGCCAAGGAAATACCTTTTTCTTTAGGAATGACTATAGATAAAGCTTTAGAAACAAATCCTAATCTAAAAATGATGTATGAACAAGATCAAGAAACTAAAACTATTATAAATATATCAAAAGAATTAGAAGGAATGTTGAGACATGCATCTACCCATGCTGCGGGAGTAGTTATATCTAAAAATCCTATAGATGAGTATGTTCCGTTATATAAACATCAAGATGCTATAAGTACACAGTTTACAATGACTACACTTGAAGAATTAGGTCTTTTGAAAATGGACTTCTTAGGACTTAGAACTTTAACAGTAATAAGAGATGCTTTAGATTTGATTGAAAAAAATCATAATATAAAAATAGATTTTTCAAAGATGGATTACGATGATCCAAAGGTATATGAGTTACTTTCCTCGGGAAATACTTTAGGAGTATTCCAGCTAGAAAGTGCAGGTATGCGTTCTTTTATGAAACAATTAAAGCCAAGTAATTTTGAAGATATAGTAGCGGGTATTTCTTTATATAGACCAGGACCTATGGATTCTATTCCTACATATATAGAGAATAAACATAATCCAGAAAAAATAACATATCTTCATGAAAAACTAAAGCCAATAATGGAAGTTACTTACGGCTGTTTAATTTATCAAGAACAAGTTATGGAAGTTGTTAGAGAATTAGGCGGATATAGTTACGGACGAAGTGATTTGGTAAGAAGAGCTATGGGTAAAAAGAAAATGGATGTCATGGAAGAGGAAAGACAGTACTTTATACATGGAAAAACAGACGAAAATGGAAATATAGAAATAGCAGGATGTGTAAGAAATGGCGTTAGTGAAGATATTGCTAATCAAATATTTGATGATATGATAGATTTTGCAAAATATGCATTTAATAAGTCTCATGCTGCAGCTTATGGTGTTATATCTTATGAGACAGCTTATCTAAAAACATATTATCCTGTAGAGTTTATGGCTGCATTAATTACTAGTGTAATGGGAAATACAGACAAGGTAGTTGAGTATATTAGAGAATGTAATGCTTTAAATATAAATGTATTAAAACCTGACATAAATAAAAGTTTTGCAAAATTCTCAGTTGAAGATAATAATATAAGATTTGGACTTGCTGCTGTCAAAAATGTAGGTGTAAATATAATAAATAACATAGTAAAAGAGAGAGAAGCAAATGGAGAATTTGTTGATTTTGATAATTTAATAAAACGATTAGATAATAAAGATATAAACAAAAGAGTAATAGAAAGTCTAATTAAATGTGGTGGATTTGACGCAATGAATTACACTAGGGCAAGTTTAATGGCTGGATATGAAAAAATATTAGAAAGTGTATCTTTAGAAAGAAAGAAAAATGTTAAAGGTCAAATTTCTCTATTTGATGGATTTGGAAATGATGAAGATATAAATAAATTTGAAAATGAGATAAGTTCAATGCCAAATCTAAAAGAATTTGAAGACAGGGAAAAATTAGCATTAGAAAAAGAAGTTTTAGGTATGTATATAAGTGGACATCCACTTGCGGAATATGAAGATGATTTAAATAAAAAAACTTCAACTAATACAAAAAAATTAAATGAGTTAAAAGAAGTTCCTGAAAAATACATGGCTTTAGATCAACAAGAGGTAATAATTGGAGGTATGATCTCGCAAAAAAGAATACAAACTACTAAAAGAAATGATATAATGGCTTTTTTAGAATTGGAAGATTTGTATGGAACCATAGAAGTAATTGTATTTCCAAAAGTATTACAACAATATAATACAGTTATAAATGAAGAAAATATTATTTATATAAAAGGTAGATTAAGTATACAAGATGAAGAAAATATAAAAGTTATTGCTCAAGATATAAAAGATATAAAGGATAAAACACCTTTTACAATATCTGAAAAAAGGGTATATAATAAATCTCAAAATACAAATAATAAAAGCTTGTTTATAAAAATAGAAGATATAAATGATAAAGAAAAGCTTAAAAAAATAGAAAATATTTTAATGTATTACCCTGGAAAAGAAAATGTATTTTTATGTACAACAACCCCTAAGAAAAAATATAAATGGAACAGATGTGTCACAATTTCAAATGAATTAATAAAAAATTTAATTGAAATACTAAATGAAAACGATATCAAAGTAATAAATCAAAAATAAAATAAAAAAATATATGATATCTATACTAAAAAATTATAAAATTATGATATAATAACATAAAATAAAAGGGTTGTTTTTTTTTGAATACTATGGGATAAATTTTATATATAGGGACAATAAAAGTCCAAGTACTGTATTAAGGAGGTAATCTAATGAAAACTATAGGAATATTAACAAGTGGTGGGGATGCACCTGGAATGAATGCAGCAATAAGAGCTGTTGTAAGATCAGCAATATATTATGGTTGCAAAGTATATGGCATTAATAGAGGATATAAAGGTTTAATTGAAGGCGACATAAGAGAAATGAATCTATCATCAGTAGGTGATATTATACATAGAGGTGGTACTATATTAAAATCTTCAAGATGTGAAGAATTTAAAACAGAAGAAGGAAGAAAAATAGGTGTTAAAGTTCTTAAAAAATATGGAATAGAATGTCTTGTTGTAATAGGTGGAGATGGATCATTTAATGGAGCAAGTGAACTAAGTAAACTTGGTTTTCCAGCGATAGGTATACCAGGAACTATAGATAATGACTTAGCATATACAGATTATACAATAGGTTATTACACAGCTATAGAAACTGTTATTGATGCAATAGGTAAAATAAGAGATACTTCATCATCACATGAAAGAGTTAATATAGTAGAAGTTATGGGAAGACATTGTGGAGATTTAGCATTATACTCAGGATTAGCAGGTGGTGCAGAATCAATAATATTACCAGAACAGCCAGAAACATTAGAAACAATAATTGATAGATTAAATACAACTAATAAAAGAGGTAAAAAACATAGTATAATAGTTGTTGCTGAAGGTGTTGGTCATGCTCATAAAATGGCAAAACAAATAGCAGAAGAAACTGGTTTCGATTTAAGAGTAACAGTACTAGGACATGTTCAAAGAGGAGGAAGTCCAACAGCTTTTGACCGTATATTAGCAAGTAAACTAGGTGTTAGAGCAGTTGAATTATTATTAGATGGAAAATCAGATAGAGTAGTTGGAATAAAAGATGATAAAGTTATCGATATGAATATACATGAAGCTCTATCTATGAAAAAAGATTTTGATAAATATACTTATAAAATGACAAAAATATTATCTATATAATTTTATAAAAGTATTATATAGTAATGTATGACCAAAGTTAGGAGGACTTATTTATGCTAACAAATGCAAAAAAAACTAAAATAGTATGTACATTAGGACCTGCTTCTGATAGTGAAGAGGTATTAACTCAATTAGTTCAAAATGGCTTAAATGTTTGTAGATTTAATTTTTCTCATGGAAGTCATGAAGAACAAAAAGCAAGAATGGATGTAGCTAAAAAAGTAAGAGAAAAATTAGATTTACCAGTTGCGTTATTATTAGATACTAAAGGACCTGAAATAAGAACTGGAAAATTTCAAGATCCAGAAGTTTTATTAGAACAAGGTCAAAAGTTTATAATAACTATGGAAGATGTACTTGGTACAAAAGAAAAATGTACAGTAAGTTATAAAGAATTAATTAACGATGTAAAAGTAGGCGATTCTATACTTATAGATGACGGTCTTGTAGGATTAAGAATAACTGAAATAAAAGGTAACGACATAATCTGTATAGTTGAAAATTCAGGTATAGTTAAAAACCATAAAGGTGTAAATTTACCAGGAGTAAAAATAAATTTACCAGCATTAACAGAAAAAGATATAAGTGATATAGAATTTGGTATAGAACAAGGTATAGATTTTATAGCTGCTTCTTTTGTTAGAAAAGCATCTGATGTATTAGCTATAAGAGAAATATTAGAAAATAACTATGCTACTCATATACAAATAATTTCTAAAATAGAAAATCAAGAAGGTGTAGAAAATTTAGATGAAATACTACAAGTTTCTGATGGTTTAATGGTAGCAAGAGGGGATTTAGGAGTTGAAGTTCCAACAGAAGAAATGCCTATAATACAAAAAAATATGATAAGAAAATGTAATGAACTAGGAAAACCTGTTATAACTGCTACTCAAATGTTAGATTCTATGATAAGAAATCCTAGACCAACAAGAGCAGAAGTAACAGATGTTGCAAATGCTATATATGATGGAACGGATGCAATAATGTTATCTGGAGAAACTGCTGCAGGAAAATATCCAGTAGAAGCAGTTAAAGTTATGGCATCTATAGCTAAGAGAATAGAAGAAACATTAGATTATCAAGAATTATTAAAATCTAATAATTTAAAAGGAGGTACTGTAACAGATGCTATAAGTTATGCAACTTGTACAACAGCTGTAGAATTAAATGCATCAGCAATAGTAACATCTACATCTTCAGGATATACAGCTAGAATGGTATCTAAATTTAGACCTAAAACACCAATAGTAGCTGCTACATCTAGAGATGTTATAAGAAGACAATTAGCATTAAGTTGGGGCGTTTATACAGTTAAAGCACCTATTGCAGGTAATACCGATGAAGTTATAGAATACTCTATAGAATCAGCTAAAAATGCTAATTATGTAAATGAAGGTGAATTAGTTGTAATAACAGCAGGAGTACCAGTTGGAGAAAGTGGAACAACTAACTTAATAAAAGTTCATGTAATTAGTGAAGAAATAGCTATAGGTATGGGTGTTGGTAGACAAACAGTAGAAGGTAAAGTTAAAATCGTAAAAAATGACGAAATATGTGAAGATTTTAATGAAGGTGATATATTAGTGACTTCTATGACTAATAGTGATATGAATAAATATATTGAAAAAGCTAGTGCAATAGTAACTGAAGATGGTGGTATGACTTCACATGCTGCTATAGTAGGTATAAATTTAGGTAAACCAGTAGTAATGTCTGCGGTTGATATAATGAATAAAGTTAAAAATGGAGAAATTATTACTGTAGACCCTCAAAGAGGTGCAGTTTACAGAGGTTCAAGTAGAGTTTTATAATATAATTTAATAATTATAATATTAAAAACTTTGCTAATTATTAAAAAATTCAAATAATGATTGAAATTTTTGGAAAATAGTGATACTATAATTTATAGAAAGACTACTAAAATCTTAATGGATTTAAGTTTTTGGTAGTTTTTTTAAAAGACAAAATAGTCAGAAAATTTTATAAAGTACTAAAATTTAAAAAATAAAATATAAAAATAGTATTAATATTTAGGTTATAAAGTGATTTTAATATTTTATTAAATTGAAATTATATTTTCTGATTTATTTTAGTTATATTTGTTTTGTTTAGGTCATAACATTAATTAAAAAGGAGGGGTAAATATGGCAGATAATCAAAACAGAGATCAATGGGGTTCGAAGATAGGTCTTATACTTGCAATGGCAGGGAATGCAGTTGGGCTAGGTAACTTCTGGAGATTCCCATATATAGCGGCTACTAATGGTGGTGGAGCTTTCATGATCCCTTATTTCTTTGCTCTAATTATCATAGGTTTACCAGTAATGTTAGTTGAATGGAGTATAGGTCGTTATGGTGGTGCTCATGGACATGGTACTATAGGACCAATGTTATACTTACAAGCTAAAAAAGGTGTATCACCTAAGAAAGCGCTTTTAATAGGTTCTGTAGCTGGAGCTATAGCATTTGGTGTAACTGTATTAGTTAACTCTTACTATACTCACATAGTAGGTTGGGGACTTGGATATGCAGTACATTCATTATTAGGAAGTTACATAGGTGTTGATGGAGGAGAATTCTTCGTAAATTATGTAACTGATCCAAAAATGTTAGTATTCTGGATTATATCATTAGCAGCATTAGGTATGGCTGTTATGAAAGGTGTATCTGAAGGTATAGAAGCTTGGGCTAAAGTAATGATGCCAGCTATATATATTTGTGGTATCATATTAGGTATAAGAGCCGTTACTTTAGGTGCTCCAGTTAATCCTGATTGGAGTTCAATGGCTGGTTTAAATTATGTTTGGAATCCTGATTTAAGTCAATTAACTACATCTTCTGTAGTTACTGCTGCAGGTCAAATATTCTTTACATTATCTTTAGGTATGGGTATTATTTGTAACTATGCATCATACTTACAACCAGATGAAGATATAATCGCTGCTTCTATAGCAACTGTATCATTAAATGAATTTGCAGAAGTTATATTAGCTGGTACATCTGTTATCCCTATATCTTATGCTTTCCTTGGACCAGAAGGTATCAAAGGTAGTATAGGTTTAGCATTTATGGCATTACCAAATGTTTTCACTACTATGATAGGTGGTAGAATATTCGGTGCTGTATGGTTCTTCTTACTATTCTTCGCAGGATTTACATCTGCAATAGCAATGTATAACTACTTAGTTGCATTACTTGAAGAAGAAATGGGTATAGATAGAAAGAAAGGTGCTTTATTAATATTTGCATTATACATTATAGTTGGTATTCCAATAGCAGCAGAAGGTGTTATAACTGGTGAAGCTAACTTAATTTACTTCACAGAAGTAGATAACTGGATAGGTAACTACTTATTAATCGTTCTTGGATTAATAGAAATCATAACTGTTGCATGGATAGTTGGAGATGAAGGTTTAGAAGAAATGAATAAAGGTGGTTTATGGCATGTTCCTAAATGGTTCTACAAAGTATTCCATCAATTCTTAACTCCAGTAGTTATAATAGTATTCTTAGCATTATTTACTAAAGACTATTGGGTAGCAGGTAACTTCAAAATGGTACCAGGATATTTAGCAGGAATAGAATATATGGCACCATGGTCAATACTTGGTAGATGTGTAGTTGTAGCTGTAGTATTACTAGGATTTGTTCAAACTTACACATCAATTAAGAGAAAATATAAAGATGAAATAGAAGCTAATAAAGCTGATGCATAAATTTCGTATTAGATAATCATATATAGTTCATAAAATATGAAGGATGGTGAAATACTATGACAGGCGCAGCATATGTATTTATGGGTCTTGTTTGGGTTGTTATATTAGGTACGGCGGCTATAGCTTTAAAGAAAATAGTATTTACTAAATAATAATATTTAATTTAATAGTGTAGTAGAATAGTATTTAATTAATTTTTAGGATAATAATAATTTAAAAGAAAAGCCCTACAATTTAGTTTGTAGGGCTTTTTAATAAAAATTATTTATAAATAATTTTATAAATAATTTAAATAATAAGGATTTATAGTTTTATAAAAGAAATTATAGTATAATAATATAGTAAATAAATTTTTGTGACATAAAAATCTTATAGGGGAGGTGTATTAATTGAGCTCTAACTTAGTAGCAATGACAATTAATAACTTAAGCAACGAAATAAAAAAATTAAAGGGAATCAAAGAAAGAAAAAGAAGCAAATATTTATCTGATTTAGATAAATTAAGTGAAAAATATAAAGATATAGAGATACCTGAATATTTTTCAGCTCAATACAATCAATTAAACAAGAAGGGGAATGAACTTGTTAAAGATATAAAAAATGGAAAAAATATAGATGGAATCTTAAATGATATACCAGTATATATAAGATATTTAAAAGCTTCTTTAATGGACTTTGAAGATAAAACTAATAATTTAAAATATTACCTTTTTAGTTTTTATATTACAGGTGCATTATTCTTTGCATTAACTCCTCAATTTTATGGATATGTTTTACCTCTTATATTTATAGTACCTATATTTTTAGGTATTAGAGGATGTAAAAAAAGATCTGTAAATGGATTTTATATGAGTATGAGTGTAGTTCCAGTAGGTATTATGACAGGTGTAACATGGCTAAGATATGGTTTACAAGCTATGAATGATTATGAAAGATATGTACAAGTTATAGTGACTGAATCACAAATAAGTGCATCTTTAGCTGAAAAACTAGTATATATAGGATCTATAGGTGGCGTATTATTACTTATAATGGCATGCATACAATTATTCTGGGGATTTAAAAATAAAGATTTATTTATATAAGGACTTTATAAGTCCTTATTTTTTTGGTAAAATATCTTTTTGAAATACAAAAAATGTTCGGAGGATAAACAGTCTATGTTATCAAAAAATAAAGAGTATATAGTAGAAATAGTAGATATAGGTCAAGGTGGCGTAGGAATTGGGAAATACGATGGTTTTACAGTATTTGTTGATGGAGGTTTGATTCAAGATAAAGTAAAAGTAAAAATTACAAAATCTAAAAAAAATTATGCTGTTGGCGATATAGTAGAAATAATTGAAAAATCACCTTTTAGAATAACTAGAAAATGTGATGAAAATCTTAGACAATGTGGTGGATGTCAAATTCAAGAATTAGACTATCAAAAGCAATTAGAATTAAAGACTAACGAGGTAAAACAAGTTATAACAAGGATTGGAAAATTAGAGGATGTAACAATTCACAATACTTTAGGAATGAAAAATCCTTTTAGATACAGAAATAAAGCTCAATTTCCAATTCAAAAGAAAAATAATACTCCTATTATAGGATTTTATAAGAAGAAAAGTCATGAATTAATATCAATGGATGAATGTATTATACAACATGAAATAAATGATAAAATAATAAAAATAATAAAAAATTATATAAAAACATATAATGTAAGTATTTACGATGAAAAGACTCACAAGGGATTGTTGAGACACTTAGTTACTAAAGTTGGATTTAGCACAAATGAGGTTATGGTGATTTTAGTTGCAAATGGAAGAAAATTACCTAATTTAGATGAATTAATATCAGATTTAAAAGAAAATATACCAGGATTTAAGACTTTTGTCGTAAATGTAAATACGCAAAAAACTAATGTGATTTTAGGTAAAGAAAATATTGTAGCATGTGGAGACGGTATAATTAGAGATTATATTGGAGAGTTAGTATTTGAAATATCTCCATTATCTTTCTTCCAAGTAAATCCTCTTCAAACTGAGGTTTTATATAATAAAGCTTTAGAATATGCAAATTTAGGAGAAAATGATACTGTATTTGATATCTATTGTGGTATAGGTACTATATCATTGTTCTTAGCTCAAAAGGCAAAAAAAGTATACGGGATAGAGATAGTAGAAGATGCAATAAAAGATGCTAAAAGAAATGCAGAGATAAACAATATGGACAATGTTGAATTTTATGTAGGAAAGGCAGAAGAAGTCGTTCCTAAGATGTATAGAGAAGGTAAAAAAGCAAATGTGGTAGTTGTAGACCCTCCTAGAAAGGGATGCGATGAAAAAGTATTAGATACTATAGTTTCTATGAAACCTGATAGAGTAGTATATGTATCATGTAATCCGTCAACACTTGCTAGAGATTTGGCCTATTTAAATGATAGAGGATATATATGTAGAGAAATTCAACCTGTAGATATGTTTCCACACAGTGTACATGTAGAAAATGTAGCGATTATTTTTCCAGCAAAATAGAAATAATATATAACATAAGTAAATATATATAATAAAAAAACTGACACTTTATAGGAGTCAGTTTTTTTATAGGTTAATTTCAATTTTAAATAAGTTAGAAGGAATATAATGTTTATTTGAAACTATTATATTATGATCAGTATCATATATATTTTCTTGAACTAATAAAAATGAATCGTCTTGCGATAAAGTATATGTTAAAGCTGTAAAATTTCCTGCAGTAGAATGACAACAAATACGTCTACAAGCATTCATATTTTCATAACATTGATATTCAAGATAATTAAGCAATTCATCTGAATTATTTAAATCAATTTGTTTTTTTCCGATTAATTCTATTGGAATGAAACTTAAAGAATATGCTAAAGGAGTTTCTTTATGTTTGTACCAACGATCAACAATAACAACAGCTGGAGTATATTGCTCTAAAGAATCTATAATTGCTTTTGTTGGAGGTTCAATACGAAATTCAATTTTAACTGTATCTAAAGTTTCTGTACAATATGAATAGACAGGATGAAGTAGAGTATTTGATTGTGATTGTTCTAAAGATAAATCACAGACAAAATGTCCAATACCTTGTATATTTTTTGTTAAACCATCTTCTTGAAGTAATGAAAGCGCTTTTCTTAAAGTCATTCGACTTACATTCATTTGTGTAGAAAGAGCTGTCTCAGATGGTAGCTGAGAACCTGCAGGGTAAGTTCCATTTTTGATATTTTCGTATAATTTATCATATACTTTTACATGTTTAAGCTTTTTAGCTTTTGATTTATTTAAACTATTTGACATACAACACCTCATATTATTTTATTATTTGTATATTTTTATAATAAAACTATACAAGTGAAATGTCAATAATCTGAAAAAAATGTACATTTTGGTAGATAAGAAGTCTATTTAGAGTATTTATATATTGAATTACATATATATAAAATATACAAGTATAAAAAAATAAAAAAATAGGTTGAAAAATAGACAAGTATATTTTATAATAGGGAATATAAATAAACAGAAAAGATTATATAAACATGGAGGAAAAGGTATGCAAAATTACTCAGGGGAAATCGGGTTACAATATCATTTACAAATTAGACCAGGAGATGTTGGTCGTTATGTTATTTTACCAGGGGATCCAAAAAGATGTGAAAAAATAGCTAAACATTTTGATGATGCAAAATTAATAGCTGATAGTAGAGAGTATGTCACTTATACAGGATATTTAGATGGAGAAAAAGTTAGTGTAACATCTACAGGTATAGGAGGACCTTCAGCATCAATAGCTATGGAAGAACTTGTACTTTGTGGAGCAGATACATTTGTTCGTGTAGGTACATGTGGTGGAATAGATTTAGATGTAAAAGGTGGAGACATCGTAGTTGCAACAGGTGCAATTAGAATGGAAGGAACAAGTAGAGAATATGCTCCAATTGAGTTTCCAGCTGTAGCAGATCTTGATGTTACAAATGCACTTGTACAAGCAAGTAAAACTTTAGGTTTAACTTATCATGCAGGTGTTGTTCAATGTAAAGATGCATTTTATGGACAACATGAACCAGAAAGAATGCCAGTAAGTTACGAATTATTAAATAAATGGGAAGCTTGGAAACGTATGGGATGCAAAGCATCTGAAATGGAATCAGCAGCATTATTTATAGCAGCAAGCCATTTAAGAGTTCGTTGTGGTTCAAACTTCTTAGTTGTAGGAAATCAAGAAAGAAATGCTTTAGGAATGGATAATCCTATGGTACATGATACAGAATCTGCAATAAAAGTTGCTGTTGAAGCAATTAGAAACTTAATAAAAGCAGATAAGCAAAAATAGTTTTTGGGGGATAATCGAATGAAATTAGTATTAAATCTGCTTGGGATTGCAGTAGTTTTAGGTATTATATTTTTAATATCATGGGATCGTAAAAATATACAATGGAAGTCTGTATTAAAGGCACTTATAGCACAATTTATTATTGCTATAGTATTAGTTAAATTACCAATTGGTAAAAAAATAGTTTCTATTGTGTCTGATGGTGTTACATCAGTTATTAATTGTGGACAAGACGGATTATCATTTGTATTTGGAAGTCTTGCTGACGCTTCAGTAGGTCATGTTTTCGTTATTCAAACATTAGGAAATATTATATTTGTTTCAGCATTAGTAAGTCTTTTATACTATGTTGGTATTTTAGGGTTTGTCGTAAAATGGATTGGTAAAGCTGTAGGAAAATTAATGGGAACAACAGAAGTAGAAAGTTTTGTTGCTGTTGCAAACATGTTTTTAGGTCAAACTGATAGTCCTATTTTAGTTAGTAAGTATATAGGGTCTTTAACTGATTCTGAAATTTTATTAATTTTAGTTTCAGGAATGGGTAGTATGTCAGTATCTATTTTAGGAGGATATCATGCATTAGGAATTCCTATGGATTATTTATTAATTGCAAGTGCTATGGTTCCTATTGGTAGTATCCTAGTTTCAAAAATGTTACTACCACAAACTGAAGCTGTACAATCAATATCAGATGTTAAAATGGATAATAAAGGGGATAATGCTAATGTAATTGATGCTATTGCAGAAGGTGCAGGAACAGGTATGCAAATGGTTATTTCAATTGCAGCTTCATTAGTTGGTATTATAGGTATAGTTGCAGTAATCAACATGATTTTAGGTTTTGTGGGAATTAGTCTAGAACAAATTTTCTCATATATATTTGCTCCATTTGGATTCTTTATGGGATTAGACGGAAGCGAAATTTTATTAGAAGGAAGTCTATTAGGTAATAAATTAATTATAAATGAATTTGTTGCATTCCAAGACTTAGGTGCTATACTTAGTACTTTAGATACAAGAACAGGTATGGTTTGTGCTATTTCACTTTGTGGATTTGCAAATCTTTCTAGTTTAGGTATATGTGTTTCTGGGATTGCAGTACTTTGTCCAGAAAAGAAAAGTACACTTTCTCGTTTAGTATTCAGAGCTATGCTAGGTGGAGTATTTGTAAGTATACTAAGTGCAATGATAGTAGGATTTATTACATTGTTCTAAAAGAGGTAGATATTAATGAAAAAATATAATAGAATTTTCACGATAGTAGTCGATTCTCTTGGAGTTGGGGCGTTGAAAGACGCCTCATCTTATGGAGATGAAGGAACTGATACTTTAGGTCATATTTCACAATCTGTAGATGAATTTAATATTCCAAATCTTCAAAAGTTAGGAATGGCAAATCTTCATACTTTAAAACAAGTAGAAGCTATAGAAAGACCTTTAGGGTATTTTGCCTACCTTAATGAAGCAAGTGTAGGAAAAGATACAATGACAGGACATTGGGAAATGATGGGGCTTCATATTACAGAACCATTTAAAGTATTTACAGATACAGGTTTCCCAAAAGAGCTTTTAGATGAATTATCTAGAAGAACAGGACGTACAATTATTGGAAATAAAAGTGCTAGTGGAACTGAGATTTTAGATGAACTAGCAGAAGAAGAAATTGCAACAGGTCATATGATTGTATATACATCAGCTGATTCTGTTTTACAAATTTGTGGTAACGAAGAAACTTTTGGATTAGAAGAATTATATCGTTGCTGTGAAATTGCTCGTGAAATCACTATGAAAGATGAGTGGAAAGTAGGAAGAATAATTGCGAGACCTTATGTTGGAAAGAAAAAAGGTGAATTTAAAAGAACAAGTAATCGTCATGATTATGCTCTAAAACCTTATGGAAAAACAGCATTAGATGCATTAAAAGAAGCAGGTCTTGATGTAATTTCTGTAGGAAAGATAGTTGATATTTTTGATACTGAAGGTATTACTGAGTCAAATAAATCTAAGAGTTCTGTTCATGGTATGGAACAAACTATTGAAATTGCAAAAAAAGACTTTACAGGACTTTGTTATGTAAATTTAGTAGATTTTGATGCTCTATGGGGACATCGTCGTAATGTAGAAGGCTATGCTCAAGAATTAGAAAAGTTTGATCAAAAACTTGGAGAATTGCTTGGTGTTATGAGAGATGATGATTTATTAATCATCACAGCAGATCATGGAAATGATCCAACACATACTGGGACAGATCATACAAGAGAAAGAGTTCCATTCCTTGCGTATTCTCCATCAATGGAAGGATATGGAAAAATCGATGACGCACAAACTTTTGCTGTAATTGGTGCAACAATTGCAGAGAATTTTGGAGTTGCTATGCCAGAAGGAACTATCGGAAGTTCTTTACTTGATAAACTTAATTAAATGATGGAGGAAACAGTCATGGATAAGAAAAATGTTTTAAAAATAGTAGACCATACTTTACTTGGTCAAACTGCTACGTGGAATCAAATAAAAGAAATTTTAGATGATGCTATGAAATATGAAACTGCATCTGCTTGTATTCCAGCATCTTATGTAAAACAAGCTGCAGAATATGTAGACGGAAAACTTCCAATATGCACAGTTATTGGTTTTCCAAATGGATATAATACAACTGCTGTAAAAGTTTTTGAAACAAAAGATGCAATTGCAAATGGAGCACAAGAGATAGATATGGTAATAAATATTGGACATCTTAAAGATAAAAGATACCAAGAAATCGAAGATGAAATTCGCATGATTCATGAAGCTTGTGATGGAAAAATCTTAAAAGTTATAATAGAAACATGTCTTCTTACAGAAGAAGAAAAAATTAAAATGTGTGAAATAGTAACAAATGCAGGTGCTGAATATATTAAAACATCTACAGGATTTTCAACTGGGGGTGCAACATTTGCAGATGTTGAACTTATGAGAAAACACATTGGTAAAGATGTTAAAGTAAAAGCCGCAGGTGGTATTTCTTCTTTTGATGATGCCGAAAAATTTATGAGCCTTGGAGCAGATAGACTTGGAACAAGTAGATTAATTAAAATAATGAAAAATACAGATAGCGGATCTGGTTATTAGGAGCAGATATGTTTAAGAAAATGAGTTCATTATGTGCACTTAGTATTACTACAGCAGTATTATGTGGGTTATGGTCATACTTATCAAGTGTAGTAGGTTTGATTAGCTGGGCCGGGTTTGCTGGCTGCACTACATATTTTGCTAGTGGAAAACATGGTGTTACGGGATTAAAAAAAGCTATATTCCCTAATTTAATTGGAGTTGTATGTGGAATGACAATCATAATATTAAGCAATTTAGTTCCTATATTTGGTGAGTTGGGTATATGGTGTGCAATTATTACATTTGTAATGTGTATTATTGCAAAATTTGAATTATTTGATTTTTGTCCAGGTACTTTTGTAGGATGTTTTTCAACTTTTGCGGCTGGTGGAGACTGGAAAATTTTAATTCCATCATTATTAATAGGAGCATTTCTTGGATTTGCTTGCGATTATAGTGGAGTATGGTTACATAAAGTAGCAACTGCGGAAAATGCTAAATAACAATGTTTATATAAAAATTATAGATTTTAAAAGAACGTAAAAAACTGATACTTTTAGGTGTCAGTTTTTTTGTATTTACTAAATAAATTTAAAATTAATATGCTTAATATTTTCAATTAAATTTTTATATATTATAATATTGATATGCTTATTAATTGTAAATACTAATAATAATACAAAATTTTTATTTGATAAAAACTGTAAATTGGATAAATAGTATTGAAAAGTTAATTTTTATAATATATTATAGAAATGATGAAAATTGAACATTTTATATAAAATAAGAATAAAAATAAGTAGGTGTAGTAATGAAGAAAAATATATGTATAGTAGGTATAGCAGGTGGTTCTGCTTCAGGAAAAACAACTATAGTAAATAATATAAAAGAATTATTTCAAAATGATATAGAATTAATAAGTCATGATAATTATTATTTATCAAATGATGATAAAACTATGGAAGAAAGGATGAATTTAAATTACGATCATCCATCTTCTTTTGATACAGATAAAATGATAGAAGATGTTAAAAAATTAAAATCAGGAGAAATGATTTATAGACCAGTGTATGATTATACTCAACACACTAGAGCTAAAGAAGTTGTAGCTGTTTACCCTAAAAAAGTTATAATATTAGAAGGAATATTGATATTAGAAGATCCAAGACTTAGAGAGTTGATGGATATAAAAATATTTGTAGATACTGATGCAGATGAAAGATTAATGAGACGTATACTAAGAGACACAAAAGAAAGAGGAAGAACAGTAGAATCTGTTTTAAATCAGTATGTAGCAACTGTAAAACCTATGCATGAGCAATTTGTAGAGCCTTCTAAGAAATATTCGGATATAATAATTCCTAGAGGTGGAGAAAATAAAATAGGAATACACATATTACAAGAACATTTAAAATTAATGTTAGACTAAGGTTCGATTATATAGGAGCTTTGTTTAATAATCAAATATTGATTGGAAGATAAATTTATGAATTATATAGATGATATAAAAGGATTAAACCCTATAAATGAGCAAGAGAGTAATGATAAAAGACTCATTTTAAATTTTATAAATAAAAATGATGATGTTCTTTATAGAAAAAATGAATATGCTCATATTACTAGTTCTGGACTTATTTTTAATAAAAGTTTAGACAAAATCTTAATGGTACATCATAATATATACAAAACTTGGTCTTGGACAGGTGGACATGCAGACGGGGAAAAAGATTTACTTAAAGTGGCAATCAAAGAAGCTAAAGAAGAAACAGGTTTACAGGAAATAGAAGTTTTATATGATGATATAATAGCTATTGATATTTTACCTGTGGTTCCTCATATAAAAAAAGGTAAATTTGTAAGTGCTCATCTTCATTTTTGTATATCGTATGCATTAGTTGCAGATGAAAATAGTACTATTAAAGCAAAGCTGGACGAAAATAGTGGAGTAAAATGGATCAAAATAGATGAGTTAGAAAAATATTCTAATGAGCCTTATTTGATAGGAATATACAGAAAAATCCATAAAAAAGTATTATCTAGAATTTAAAAATGAAAGATAGAAAAAAAAACTTTCATATTTATAAAAAAATAATTATAAGATAAAGGTTATATAAATCCCAAAAATATAAAAGCTATGGTTTACTATTGATATTAAATAATAAATCATAGCTTTTTTTATCGAAATAATTTAATTAAATTAAAGAGTTTTATTTTGATTTAGATACAACTATAAATAATCTTTTGTAGTTGAATAATACACTTCCATCTGCTCTTAAAGAGTAGGCATTTTTTAATTTTATTAAATAGTTATTTTTAAAGTTTGTTTTTAATTCTTCTGTAGGTAGACAGTCTAAGTAGTCTTTCATACTTGTACTTTCATACCATTGAGATATACCTTCTAGACCTTGCATAACGTGCATATATGTAGTAGACCATATTTGTATATCTTTTGCAGTTGATAAATGAGATAATACATCATAGTAAAAATCTGGTTGATGGTTTTTAACTTTTAAATTTTTACCTTCAAAATAAGGTTTATATTTTTTTACATATTCTAGTTCATATAAAGCTTGTTGTCCTTTAATTGAGTCTACTAAAGGTAATTGAATAGCTATAGTTCCACCAGTATTTAATAAAGCATACCATTTTTGAATTAATTCTTCATGGTTTGTCATACGTTGTATAGCTGCATTTGAGAATACTATATCAAATGTACCTAAGTGAGTTAAATCTTCTGTAGCATCCATTAATTTAAAGTCTATATCTGGATAAAGTGATTTTGCTTTTTCAATCATAGGAACTGAATTATCTATACCTATTATTTCTGCATTAGGCCATCTTTTCTTTAATTCATTAGTACTGTTACCAGAACCACAACCTATATCTAATATACGAGTAGGATTTTCTAATCCTATTCTTGAAATTAAGTCCTTTGCTGGTAAAGTTCTTTCTTTAGCGAATTTTAAGTACAAATCCGGATTCCAATCTATCATTTTGAATTACCCCCTTTAAATAAAAATCCCTATATATGAATTAAAGCACTATTATGTCAAAAATGCAAGAAGAAAAAAATAAATTGCATTTTTTAAATAAAAAAATTTATATATATTTTTAAAATAATTCTTAATTAATAAAGGTATTTGAAGTGTTTTATAGATAAATTTATTATTAAAATTTGATATTCTTAGTGTATACTAAATATAAATAAGTGAAATAAATAAAATAAAATTATTTAAAATTTAAAAAAATTTTATGATATAGAGCAAATTATATAATTATAAAAAATAAGGAGAAATATAGAATATGACATTTAAAAAAATAAACGAAAATGAGCAAAATAATATACACGATAGAAGTTGTATAATAGTAGTTAATTTTAAAGGGAAAGAAGAAAATATTATAAAAACAGTTGCTGGCTTTGTTGGAATAAAAGATAGAATTTGTATAACTAGCAAAAATGGAGATACAAAAATAAAAAATATATTAGATGGAGATATATCTAATGAAAATGACGACATTTGGAGTGAAAAAGCAATTATATTTAATAATATTCCGAACAATAAAATAACAGGATTTTTAGATGGATTAAAAAAAATGAAAATAAAAAGACCTTTATATGCTGTAGTTACAGAAACTTCTATTAATTGGTCTTTAAATACATTAATTTACAATTTAAAAGAAGAAAGAAAAGCTATTTCAAAAGGTAATTTTGCAAATCATAGTAAATAAAATAAGAAAATATTTATTCTAAAAATATTTAGTACAGGTTTTCTTGAAAAAGAAATTATATTTATTCGAAATTAAAAAAATAATATAAATTCTTTTATGTTATAAAAAAATTTTTATATATTAAATTAAAAATTTGGTGGAATTTATAAAAAAATAAAGGATTTTGACAATTTATGTTTAATTATATTATGAATAATAAAATGTAAAATAAAACTTAAAAGGAGAGAAATTATGCATTATTTAGACGCATTAAAAAAATTAAAAGAAGGAAGTGAACTTTATTTAAAATGTCAAAGTAATCCTTCTAGCTTTAGTCAAGATCTTCGCGAAGAGTTAAAGAATATAGGTCAAAAGCCTTATGCAACAATAATTACTTGTTCAGATTCAAGAGTACCTGTACAACATATTTTTTCAGCAACAATGGGGGAATTATTTATAATACGTAATGCGGGAAATGTAATAAGTGATTTTGAAATTGGTTCAGCTGAATATGCTGCAGAACATTTGGGAGTACAATTATTAGTTGTATTAGGTCATACTCATTGTGGAGCAGTTCATTCTACTGTACATAATGAAGGACATGGTTACATAAAATCTATAACTGATAAAATTCTTAAAGGTATAGGTGAAGAAAAAGATCAAAGAAAATGTGAAGTTTTAAATGCAAAATACAGTGTAGAATGTCTAAAAGAAAGTGAAGTTTTAAAGAAATTAATAGCGGAAGATAAGCTTAGAATAATTGCTGCTATGTACGATATAGAAACAGGAAAAGTAACTTTTGACGATATGGAAATGATATAAAGCACAAAAGTTAGATATATTAATTTGAATTTTTTAATTATTCAAAATAATACAACTTTTTTATTGGAAATTGAGATGGGTACATCTCAATTTTTTTGTTTAAAATTAAAGTCATTATAATTTTCATATATAGAGATATATTATAATAAATATGTGGTAAGAAAAAAGGAGATGTGCTTATGAAAATTTTATTTAATTTTAGAATGAAAGATGAAGAATTTAAAAAAATAGAAGAACTTGGATATGAACTAATATGTATTCCAGATGCTAATATAAAAAACAGTGAAAAAACAGATGATGCAGATATTTTGGTTTGTTATAATCCATTTGCGACACTTGATATATCAAAAATGAAAAATCTAAAATATATAATTCTTACTAGTATAGGATTTGATCAACTACCTAAGGATAAAATTTTACAGCAAAATATACAAGTATCTAATTATAGAGGAGGGTATAGTATTCCTATTGCAGAATGGATAGTTATGTGTATATTGACAATTTATAAAAAATCTAGAGATTTTTATGAAAAACAAAACAAAAAGATTTGGAAAATGGATTTTTCAATAACTGAGCTTTGTGGTCAAAAAATAGGATTTTTAGGAACAGGAACAATAGCTTCAGAAGCTGCAAAAAGATTAAAAGGTTTTGGAGTAGAAATATGGGGATGTAATACTAACGGAAGAAGTATAGAGTATTTCGATAAATGTATAAAAAAAGACGATATGGAAGAAATATTTGAAAATTGTGATATTGTAGTAAACACTATGCCTTGTACTCCAAAAACGGAAGGAATATTGAATGAAGATAAATTTAAATTAATGAAAGAAGGAAGTAGTTTTATTAATATAGGACGAGGTAAAAGTGTTAAAGAAGATGATTTAATAAAATATTTAGATAAATTTAAAGGTGTGGCTTTAGATGTATTTGAAGAAGAACCTTTAAGTAAAGATAGCTATTTATGGGAAGCTGAAAACGTAATAGTAACACCACATAGTTGTTGGATTTCTGACAAAAATGAAACTAGAAGATTTGAATCAATTTATTCCAATTTAAAGAAATATAAACAAGGAAAAGAAGTATCTAACTTAATTGATATAAAAAGAGGGTATTAGTGATAAAAATTTTACTAGCTTTAAATAGAAATTTATATTATAAATTAAAGTAAATTAGTATAAAAAAAACTTAATTTAGAAAATAATATAATAAATAGATTTAAGGAGTTAAAATATATGGAAGTACAGAAAAAAATTCAAGAATTGATAGATTTAATAAATTATCATAACGAAAAATATTATAATCAGGATTCTCCAGAAATAGAAGATTTTGAATACGACAATTTAATGAAGGAATTAATACAATTAGAAGAAGCAAATCCAGAGTTAAAAAGAAATGATTCTCCATCAAATAGGGTAGGAGGAAAGCCTTTAGATAAATTTGAACAAGTTGTACATAAAATACCTATGTTAAGTCTTTCAAATGGGTATTCATGGGAAGATTTAAGAGATTTTGATTCAAGAGTTAGAGAATCAGTAGGAGAAGATGTTGAATATGTAGTTGAATTCAAAATAGATGGTTTGTCAGTTGGATTAAATTACAAAAATGGAGTTTTTGAAAGTGGAGCTACTAGAGGAAATGGTATCGTAGGAGAAGATGTAAGTAAAAACATTATGACAATAAAAAACATTCCATTAAAAATAAATGAAAAAGGTGAATTAACTGTTAGAGGAGAAGTATATATTTCAAAATGTGATTTTGAGCAAATAAATAAAATACAAGAAGAAAATGATCAATCTTTATATGCTAATCCAAGAAATTTAGCAGCTGGATCTTTAAGACAGTTAGATTCTAAGTTAACTGCTAAAAGACCTTTAGATATATTTATATTTAATTTAGAAGATATAAATTCTAATGATTTTAAAACTCATAGTGAATCTCTAGAATATTTAAAATCATTGGGATTCTTTGTAAGTCCTAATTTTAAAGTATTCAAATCTATGGATGAAATAATCGAACATATTAAATATTGGACTGATCATAGAGAAGATTTAGATTTCGGAATAGATGGAATGGTTATAAAAGTAAATAATCTAGCTCAAAGAGAACAAATGGGATATACTGCAAAAAGTCCAAGATGGGCTATAGCTTATAAATTTCCTGCTGAGAGAAAAGAAACAAAATTATTAGATATAATAGTAGAGGTTGGAAGAACAGGAACTATTACTCCTACAGCGGTATTAGAGCCTATAAGACTAGCTGGAACAACTGTAAGTAGAGCGACACTTCATAATGAAGATTATATAAAAGAAAAAGACATAAAAATAAATGATATAGTATTAGTTCAAAAAGCAGGAGATATAATACCTCAAGTAGTAGAAGTGATAAAGGATAAAAGAACAGGTGATGAAATAGAATTTAATATGCCTGAAAAATGTCCTGTATGTGGAGAGCCTACAATTAGACTTGAAGGAGAGGCTGCCGTAAAATGTATAAATATATCTTGTCCAGCACAAATTAGAAGAGGTATTATACATTTTGCTTCTAGAGAGGCTATGAATATAGATGGTTTAGGAGAATCTATAATAACTTTATTACTAAAAGAAAATTTAATATCAAATATATCTGATTTATATTACCTAAAAAAAGAACAAGTATCATCTCTTGAGAGAATGGGTGATAAATCAGCAACTAATTTAATAAATGCTATAAACAAATCAAAGGAAAATGACTTATGGAGACTTATAAATGGTCTTGGAATAAAATTAATAGGAACTAAAGCTGCTAAGGTACTTGCAAATGAATTTAAAGATTTAGATAAATTGATAAATGCAACAGAAGATGAATTAGTAAATTTAGATGAATTTGGAAAAACTATGGCGGATAGTGTTATAGAATTTTTCAAAGAAGAGAAAAATTTAGCAGTAATAGAAAATTTAAAATCAGTAGGTGTTAATACTAAATTAATTGAATCAGACAACGAAAAAATACCTAAAATATTTGATAAAATGAAAATAGTTTTAACAGGAACACTTCCAACACTAAAAAGAAATGATGCAAAGGACTTGATAGAAAAAAGAGGAGGAAAGGTTACATCAAGTGTAAGTAAATCTACTTCTTTTGTCCTTGCAGGTGAAGAGGCTGGCTCTAAATTAACAAAGGCAAATGATTTAGGAATAAAAGTAATAGAAGAAGAAAAATTTTTACAATTGATAGAACTTAAAACTAATGAAGAAGTATTAGCTAATTTATAGTGCTAAACTAACTCCAAAAAGTTGATTTTACCTTATAAATCTAGTAAAGTAATTGAAGTGGTGATAAAATAAATATTTAGATAAAGTATTAAGGTCTATAAATAAAGGCTATAAAAGTAAAAAGTATTTACTTTTAGAAAGGAAAGAAAATGGCTAGAATTGATGGTAGAGAATTTGATCAAATTAGAAATTTAAAAATAACTAGAAATTATACGAAATATGCAGAGGGGTCTGTATTTATAGAAATGGGTGAAACAAAAGTATTATGTAATGCCTCTGTAGAGGAAAAAGTTCCTCCCTTTCTAAGAAATACAGGTACTGGATGGATAAATGCAGAATACTGTATGTTACCTAGATCAACTCAACAAAGAAAAGTTAGAGATGCATCTAGAGGCAAAATAGACGGAAGAACTCAAGAAATACAAAGATTAATAGGTAGAGCTATCAGATCAGTAGTAGATTTAGAAAAATTAGGAGAAAGAACTATTTGGGTTGACTGTGATGTAATACAAGCAGATGGTGGTACAAGAACAGCATCTATAACAGGCGCATTTGTAGCTGTATTAGACGCTATAAATAAATTATATAAAGAAAAAGTAATAAAACATATGCCAGTTAGAAATTTCGTGTCTGCAATAAGTGTAGGAATAGTAGATGGAGAGTATTTACTAGATTTATGCTACGAAGAAGATTCTAAAGCACAAGTAGATATGAATATTATAATGACAGATAAAGGTGAATTTGTTGAAGTGCAAGGAACAGGAGAAGAAAGTCCTTTTTCAAGAAAAGATTTAGATAAACTATTAGAGCTTGGAGAAAAAGGAAATAAAATGCTATTAAAAGCTCAAAGAGAAGCATTAGGTGAAATTGCTGATGAGATTTTAGGTGTTGATTATGGAAATGATGTAGTTATATCTACAGGAAATGCTCATAAATTAGAAGAAATAGGTGACATATTAAAAGACCTAGATTATAATATATATTCATTAAAAGATGTAAACCTTGCTGATTTAAACATTGAAGAAAATGGAAAAACTTTTGAACATAATGCATTAATAAAAGCTAGAGAAGTCGCAAAAATAACTAAAATGATAACAATAGCTGATGATTCTGGTCTTGAAGTTGATGCGATTGGCAAAAAACCAGGTATATATTCAGCTAGATATGCAGGGGAAAATGCTACTGATGAAGAAAATAGAGCTAAGTTATTAAAATCATTAAAAAATGTACCAATGAGCCATAGAAGTGCAAGATTTGTTTGTTGTATAGCTGTTGTATTTCCTGATGGTAAAGAATTTGTTGTAAGAGGAACATGTGAAGGAACTATAGGTTTTGAAGAAAAAGGTCAAAATGGATTTGGATATGATAGTCTATTTATAGTAGATAAATATAATAAAACATTTGCAGAATTACCATCAAGTATCAAAAATGCGATAAGTCATAGAGCTAATGCATTACAATTAATGAAAGAAGAATTATCAAGAAGAGTTGGAAGATAGTATATAATAAAGAGGTTGTGAGATAATAATGAGGATAGGAATAGTTAGTGACACCCATAGATTTACATCATCAATTGATAAAGTAGTTCCTCTACTAATGGATTGTGATTTAATTGTACATGCAGGGGATAACATAGATGATTCGTATTATATAGGTGCTATGACAGATATTTCTGTAGTTGCTGTTAAAGGAAACTGTGATTCTTATTTAGAACCTGGAAATGATGAAGAGGTATTTACAGCTGAAAACAAAAAAATACTGGTTTGTCATGGACATAATTATGGAATTAAATATAATTTAACAGAATTACTAGATAGAGCACTACAAAACAATATAGACATAGTAATATTTGGGCATTCACATATACCATGCTATGAAGAAATAAAAGGAGTTGTATTTATAAATCCTGGGAGTGTATCTTTACCACGATCAGGTTCGAAAGCAGGATTTGGATTGCTTGACATAGAAGATAATGAAATAAATTACGAAAGAATTCAAATATAAATGCTCTGAATTGAATGCAACACTTGTAAATAAAAAAATGGTTGTGATATAATAAAAGAGTTAGGTATTTATTAGAATTAAAAATTATTTTAATATGATTACATATATATTAGGAGGATAAGGTTAAATGAAAGCAGAATTAATTAAAAAAGAAGGTAACGTTGTAGATTTTAAATTAACTATAGACAACGACAAATTTGAAGCTGCTATAGAAAGAGCTTATAAAAAAAATAAAGGTAGATTTAACATAGCAGGATTCAGAAAAGGTAAAGCACCTAGAAAAATAATAGAAAACAATTATGGTAAAGGTGTATTCTATGAAGATGCAATAGATATAATATTCCCAGAAGTATATCCAGAAGCAATAGATCAATTAGAAATATCACCAATAGATAGACCAAGTATAGATGTTGAAGAAATAAGCAAAGACAATGGTTTAGTATTATTAGTAAGAGTTGAAGTTAAACCAGAATTCGAATTAGGACAATACAAAGGTATAGAAGTAGCAAAAGTTGACTATACTGTAACTGAAGAAGAAGTAGATGCTAAATTAAAAGAATTACAAGAAAAAGCTTCTAGATTAGTAGATACTGATAAAGAAATAGAAAATGGAGATACTGCTAATATAGATTTTGAAGGATTCAAAGATGGTGTAGCTTTCGATGGTGGTAAAGCAGAAGGACATAACTTAGTTATAGGATCTGGTTCTTTCATACCAGGATTTGAAGAACAATTAGTAGGTAAAAAAGCTGGAGAAGAAGTAGATGTTAATGTTACTTTCCCAGCAGATTATCATGCAGAAGAATTAGCTGGAGCACCAGTTGTATTCAAAGTAAAAGTAAATGCAGTAAAAGTTAAAGAATTACCAGAATTAGACGATGAATTTGCAAAAGATACTACTGAATTCGATACTTTAGCAGAATTAAGAGCTGATGTAAAAGCTAACGCTGAAAAAGAAGCTTCTGACAGAGCTAAAAACGAAGAAAGAAATGCAGTAGTAGATAAAGTTGTAGAAAATACAGAAGTTGAAGTACCACAAACTATGATAGATGCTCAAATAGATAATTCTATAATGGAACTTAACTACTCATTACAATACCAAGGATTCAGTTTAGAACAATTATTAGAAATGACTGGAAAAACAATGGAACAATTAAGAGAAGAAAAGAAAGAAGATGCTATAAAAGCAGTAAAAGGTTCTTTAGTAATAGATGCTATAGCTAAAGCTGAAAATGTAGTTGTATCTGCTGAAGAAGTTGAAGCTGAAGTAGCTAAAATGGCTGAAGCTTATAATATGACTTTAGAACAAATAAAAGGTGCATTAAAAGAAACTGACTTAGAAGATATACAAGGTCAATTAAGAATAACTAAGACTATAGATTTATTAGTTGAAAATGCTACAATAGCATAATTAATAAAATTTATATAAAATAACATGCGGGGTAGTTTTAATAAACTACCACGTATAATATCCACAAATATTTAGAGGGGGTATGAATTATGGCATTAGTACCTACAGTAGTAGAACAAACTGGTAGAGGAGAAAGAGCCTACGATATATATTCTAGACTTTTAAAAGATAGAATAATATTTTTAAGTGATGAAGTGAATGATGCGACAGCTAGCTTAGTAGTGGCTCAATTATTATTTTTAGAAGCTGAAGATCCAGATAAGGATATACATTTATATATAAATTCACCAGGTGGAAGTGTAACAGCTGGTATGGCTATTTATGATACTATGCAATATATTAAACCTGATGTAAGTACAATATGTATAGGTTTAGCAGCTTCAATGGGAGCGTTTTTATTAAATGCAGGAGCAAAAGGTAAAAGATTTGCACTACCAAACAGTGAAATAATGATACACCAACCTTTAGGTGGAGCAAAAGGCCAAGCTACAGATATAGAAATTCATGCTAAATGGATATTAAAAATAAGAGAAAGATTAAATACTATTCTTTCTGAAAGAACTGGCCAACCGATAGAAAAAATACAAATAGATACAGAACGTGACAACTTTATGAGTGCTCAAGAAGCAAAAGAATACGGTTTAATCGATGAAGTAATTGAAAAAAAGTAATTGAAAAATAGCCGTAGAGTTTTAGGAAGAGGTGCTTAATATGTCAAAATACGAAGATAAAAGACAATTAAAATGTTCATTCTGTGGAAAGACTCAAGACCAAGTTAGAAGATTAATTGCAGGCCCAAATGTTTATATTTGTGATGAATGTGTTGAGCTTTGTGATGAAATAATACAAGAAGAGATGGAAGAAACTTTAGAGGAAGATACTTTATCTTTACCAAAACCTAAAGAAATGATGGAAATCTTAAATGATTATGTTATAGGTCAAGAAAGAGCTAAAAAAATATTATCAGTAGCTGTATACAATCACTATAAGAGAATTTATAGTAAAAAAGCTAATTCAAAAGAAGTAGAAATCCAAAAAAGTAATGTACTTTTATTAGGACCAACAGGTTCTGGTAAAACTTTATTAGCTCAAACACTAGCAAAAACATTAAATGTTCCTTTTGCTATGGCTGATGCAACGTCTTTAACAGAAGCTGGATATGTAGGAGAAGATGTTGAGAACATACTTTTAAAACTTATTCAAGCTGCTGATTTTGACATAGAAAAAGCAGAGAGAGGCATAATCTATATAGATGAAATTGATAAGATTGCTAGAAAATCAGAAAATCCATCTATAACTAGAGATGTTAGTGGTGAAGGCGTACAACAAGCCCTTCTAAAAATATTAGAAGGTACTGTTGCTAATGTACCACCTCAAGGAGGAAGAAAACATCCACATCAAGAATTCCTAAAAATTGATACAACAAATGTATTATTTATCTTAGGTGGAGCTTTTGATGGAATTGAAAAAATAATCCAAAAACGTGGAGAAACTAAAACTCTTGGATTTGGAGCTAAAATAGAAAGCAAAAAAAATATGGATTTAGGAAAGATATATTCAAAAGTACTTCCTGAAGACTTATTAAAATTTGGTATAATTCCAGAATTTATAGGAAGAATACCTGTTGTTGCAACTTTAGAATTACTAGATGAAGATGCACTAATGAAAATATTGCAAGAACCAAAGAATGCTTTAGTTAAACAATATAAAAAATTATTAGAGCTTGACAATGTAGAATTAGAATTCGAAGAAGATGCATTAAGAGCAATTGCTAAAAAAGCTATAGACAGAAATACAGGAGCTAGAGGTCTTAGAAGTATCGTTGAAAGTGTTATGATGAATAGCATGTATGAAGTTCCTTCAAGAGACGATATCAAAAAAGTAATAGTTACTAAGAAATCTGTAGAGGGAGATGCTGACCCAGTAATGGTTCTTAAAAATCAAGAAGAAAGTGCATAAATTTAAATATGCATATACTAAATTAGAATTTAAAAAGGAGCTTGTTTAGCTCCTTTTTTTAAACTCTATACAGTATAATAAAACTCTAAAAATTTTTTTAAGGAGATAACAATTATGGAAAATAAATACACTGAGATAGAACGTAAATTACCCTTAATTCCATTAAGAGGATTAGCAATTTTTCCATATATGATATTAAATTTTGATATAGGTAGAGAAATTTCACTAAAAGCTTTAGATGAAGCTATGATGGCAGATGAGTTAATATTTTTAACATCTCAAAAGGAAGCAGAAGTTGATGAACCTACAGTAGATGATTTTTATCATGTTGGTACAGTTTGTAAAGTAAAACAAATGTTAAAATTGCCAGGAGATACAGTTCGTGTTTTAGTTGAAGGTATCTCAAGGGGTAAAATCAAAGAAGTTAATCAAGAATTAGGTTACTTCGAAGCTACTATAGATGAAATTATATATGATGAAGATAATAATCAAACTAATGTAGAAGTTGAAGCTTTAATTAGAAATGTTTTAGAGTCTTTTGAAGAGTATATAAATATAGGAAACAGAGTTTCTCCTGAAATACTTGTTTCTCTAGAAGAAATAAAAAATGCAGATAGATTTGTAGATACTATTGCTTCAAATATATATCTAAAACCAGAACAAAAACAATCTATATTAGAAGAATTTGATATAGCTAAAAGACTAGAACTTTTATATTCGATTTTATTAGAAGAAATTGATATATTAAAAATTGAAAAGAAAATAACTCTAAGAGTAAAAAAACAAATGAATAAAGTTCAAAAAGAATATTATTTAAGAGAACAACTTAGAGCTATCCAAAAAGAATTAGGTGAAGAAGAAGATATAAATTCTGAATCAGAAGAATACAGAATAAAATTAAAAAAAATAAAAGCACCTAAGAGCACAAAGGATAAAATAAAAAAAGAAATAGATAAATTTTCTAAGATATCACCTGCTTCACCAGATATATCTGTAAGCAGAAATTACTTAGATACTATTTTCTCACTACCATGGAATAAAGAAACTAGAGATAAATTAGACATAAAAAAAGCTAAAGAAGTGCTAGACCAAGATCATTATGGCATGGATAAAGTAAAAGAAAGAATACTTGAATTTTTAGCAGTTAGAAGTTTATCTAAATCATTAAAAGGACCAATAATATGTTTAGTTGGACCTCCAGGTGTTGGGAAAACATCTATAGCTAAATCAATTGCAGCTTCTATGAACAGAAAATTTGTAAGAATTTCTTTAGGTGGTGTAAGAGATGAAGCTGAAATAAGAGGTCACAGAAGAACTTATGTTGCAGCTATACCAGGTAGAATCATAAATGGTGTAAAAGAAGCTGAAACTAAAAATCCTGTTTTCTTATTAGATGAAATAGATAAAATGGCTTCTGATTACAAAGGTGATGTTGCTTCTGCTATGCTAGAAGTTTTAGACCCAGAACAAAATAAAAACTTTGTGGATCACTATTTAGAAATACCATTTGATTTATCTAAGATATTATTTATAACTACAGCAAATAGTTTAAGTACTATACCAGGACCATTACTTGATAGAATGGAAATTATCGAGTTATCTGGATATATCGAAGAAGAAAAGTTAAATATAGCACAAAAATATCTATTAGATAAACAAATAGAAGAAAATGGTCTTCAAAAAGGATTTGTAAAAATAGATGATGCTACTATGAGAGATATAATAAACTATTACACTAGAGAAGCTGGAGTTAGAACTTTAGAAAGAACTATAGGTAAAATTTGCAGAAAAATAGCTAAACAATATGTTGAAGATCCAAGTTTAACTGAAGTTATAGTTACTAAAGATGACTTGGAAAAATATCTAGGAAAAGATAAATATACATTTGATTTAGCAGGTGTTAAACCAGAAGTAGGTATGGTTACAGGTCTTGCTTGGACTGCAGTTGGAGGGGTAACTCTAAATGTAGAAGTAAATGTATTAAAAGGTAAAGGACAAGTTGTATTAACTGGTCAACTTGGAGATGTAATGAAAGAATCAGCTCAAACTGCTATTTCTTACATCAGATCAATATCAGATAAATTTAATATTCCAGATGATTTTTATCAAACTGAAGATATTCACATTCACATACCAGAAGGAGCAACTCCTAAAGATGGGCCATCTGCTGGTGTGACAATGGCTACAGCAGTAGTATCTGCTTTAACTAAGATACCTGTAAGATGTGATGTTGCTATGACAGGAGAAATTACTTTGAGGGGTAGAGTTTTACCTGTTGGAGGAATTAAAGAAAAATTACTTGCTGCTCATAGAGCTGGTATCAAGAAGGTATTGCTACCAAAAGATTGTGAGGCTGATTTAGATGAAATCCCACAAAATGTAAAAGATCAAATGGAATTTGTATTAGTAAAACATTTAGATGAAGTATTAGATCATGCTTTAGTAAAAGATGGTGAAAAAAATGAAAATTAAAAGTTCAGAGATAAAAATGAGTGCAACAAAAAGACAACAATATCCAGTAGAAGGACTACCAGAAATAGCTTTAGTTGGGAGATCAAATGTTGGCAAATCTTCTTGTGTAAATGCATTACTAAATAGAAGAAACTTTGCTAGAACAAGTCAAACTCCAGGTAAAACTAGAACTATAAACTTTTATTTAATAAATAATGAATTTTATTTTGTTGACCTTCCTGGATATGGATATGCCAAAGTTGCAAAAGCAGAAAAAGACAAATGGGGAAATATAATGGAAAGTTATTTAGAAGATAGACAAGAATTATGTGCTATTTTCTTATTAGTTGACATTAGACATGAACCAACAAATGATGATGTTATGATGTATGAATGGATAAAACATTTTGGATATGAATGTGTTGTAATTGCTACAAAAGCAGATAAAATATCTAGAGGACAATATCAAAAACATACAAGCATAATAAGAAAAAAATTACAGTTAGAAAAAGGTGAAAAAATAATTCCTTTATCAGCAAGTAAAAAAACAGGTGTTGAAGATGTTTGGAATGAAATAATTAGCCAATATACTAAAAAAGGATATGAAATAACTGTAGATTAATAGAGTAAATAAGAGTCTATATTACAAATATAATTTTGTAATTATAGGCTCTTTTTTTGTAACAAAATTTAAAGTAAATAAATAATCTTAAATATAGATTTATTTTAGGAGGATATATTTTATGTTAGGAAAAATAAGAAAGATGTTTCCAGGGGCAAATAGTGTAGATGGATTTTATTCTTTTTTTGATTATATAATTCCAAGTGATGTAAATAAAGTTTTTTGTTTAAAGGGAGGTCCAGGAGTTGGAAAGTCTTCTTTTATGAAAAAAATAGCTAGATATTTTGTAAATATTGGATATGAAATAGAACTTCATCATTGTACATCTGATCCAACTTCAATAGATGGAGTTTTGATAAAGGGGTTAGATGTAGTTTTATTAGATGCAACTGCACCTCATATTGTGGAACCTAAATTACCTGGTGCAGTTTCTGAAATATTAAATTTTGGAGAGTTTTGGAGAGTAAAAGAGATAGAAACCAATAAAGAAAAGATAAAATCATGTGATGAGGAAATAAATGATTCGTTTCAAAGAGCTTTTAAATTTTTAAAATCTGTAGAACCTATTTATTTAGATATTGAACAAAAAAATTCAAAATGTATGAAATGGGAAAAAGTAAATAAATTGACAGATAAATTTATAAGTGATTTGTTTGATAAAGTGGAATTTAATGAAAATAAGACTAAGACTAGACATTTATTTTCTTCAGCAATAACTCCTTCAGGATATATAGATTATTCGGATAGTTTATTTGAAGGAGTAAAAAATATTTATTACTTATATGGTGATATTGGATGTGGGAAAACTACATTTTTAAAAAATATATATAAAAGAGCTATAATAAAAGGATTGGATGTAGAGGTTTATCACTATCCATTGATTGTAGATAAATTGCAGGCTGTTTATATACCTAAATTAGATGTTGTAATAACTACAAGTTATTTATTTGAAGACAAAGAGAAAATAGATTTAAATCAATATTTAGATACTTTTAAGTTGAGTAAATATCATAATGATATATGTGAAGATAAAAAAATTATAGATTATATGATGGAAAATGCCATTGGAAATTTAAAAAGAGCAAAATTTAAGCATGATGAAATTGAAGAGTATTATATTTCAACTATGGATTTTAATAAAGTTGAAGAATTAAAAATAGAATTAATAAAAAGAATTTTAGATTGTAAAAAATAATAATAAACTATAGAAAAACTATGGATTAGTTTTATCTATAGTTTTTCTTATTATATAAAGAAATTGTAATTATCAAAAATATTTAAATGAATAGAATTTCCTATGTGTTATAAAAATTTTTGTTTTATGGAAAGAAATGTATAGAACTAATCTATATAGTACATACTTCAAATAACATTAGTAATGGAGGCGATAAAGTGATAGATAGTAATTTATCGTATATACTGTCAGAAAAAGTTGTAAGAAGATATAATGTTATACCACTAGAATTAAGAGATGATACTTTAGTTGTTGCATCAAATGAAGATGATTTTTATAAAGTTCAAGATTTAAAAATGATAACAGGTAAGAAAATAATCTTAAAAAAGTATCCTTTAGAAGAAATAATAAGAGAAATTGAATCTACTTATGGAAATAATATTGAAGTAGATGAAGATTATGCAAAAAAAATTTTTATAAATATCTTAGAAAATGCAGTAAAAGAAAATGCTAGTGACATACATATAGAGCCATTTTCTGATTATTTAATTATAAGATTTAGAGTAGATGGAGATTTATATGAAGCTTTTAGATATACATCTGATTTACATTCACCCCTTACAACAGTTATAAAATTAAATTCAAAAATAGATATAACAGAAAAGAGACTACCACAAGATGGAAGAGCAGATATAAATGTATTTGATAGGTTAATTGATATTAGAACTTCTACAATTCCAACTACCTATGGAGAAAAAATAGTACTTAGAATTTTAAATAGGGATAATTTTTTTAAAACTAAGGAAGAAATAGGTTTCTCAAAAGAAGCTATATCTGCTATAGACAATATAGTTTCAAACAAATCTGGAATGTTACTTATAGTAGGAGAAACTGGAAGTGGAAAAACTACAACTTTATACAGTATTTTAAATGATTTAAATCATATAAATAAAAATATTACAACTTTAGAAAATCCAATTGAATATAAGATGAATGGAATAAATCAAATACAAATTAATGAAAAAATAGGTTTAACATTTGAAAAAGGACTGAGAGCTATTTTAAGACAAGATCCTAATTTAATTATGCTAGGAGAAATTAGAGATTCTGAAACAGCACAAATTGCTATTAGAGCATCGATAACAGGTCATTTAGTTTTAAGTACATTACATACTAATGATGCAATATCTACCATAACAAGACTTAAAGATATGGGGATAGATTTATATTTGATAAGTGCATCTTTAATAGGAGTTATATCTCAAAGATTAGTCAAAAAAACTTGTGTATATTGCCAAGGTGAAGGTTGTGAAAAATGTAAAGAAAGTGGATATTTAGGTAGAACTATAGTTTATGAAATTTTACAAATTGACGATGAAATTAGAACTTATATAAATGACTTAAATAAATGGGATCAAATAAGAAAAATTGCAATTGAAAGGGGTAAGATGATTACATTTGATGATAGTTATAAAAGAATAATTGAATGTAATTTAAAAAGAGCTTTTTAAGTTACAAAGCTAGTTGGGAGGTGTATTGGTGAATTATTATAAATGCGTAGTTTATGATGAAAATAGTAAAAGAAAAGTTATAAATTTAGAGTTTGATAATCAAGAAGATGTATTAAAATACACCAAAGAAAATGGATTCAAATTATCATCAATAAAGAAAAAAGAATCTATTTTTAATCAAAATTTAAAGCCTAAAGAATTAAAAATACTTTGTAACCAAATCGGAATTTTATTTGAATCAGGATGTGAAATAACTAAATTACTAGAAATTTTAGAAATGCAATCAAAAAAGAAATTAAAAATTATAATTAGAAAAATTTTAAAAGGGATAGAAGAGGGAAATTCTATAACTGATTCATTTAAAAATACGAATGCATTTTCCAAGTTTTTTATAAATTTAGTCTATGTTGGAGAACAAAGTAGTAACCTCGATGAAATCATGTATAGATTAAGTGAATACTATGATAAAGAGGCGAAAATTAAAAGTAAAATGATAAGTATTATGATATATCCTATAATCTTGATAACAGTTACAATTGCCTCCATATTAATGATATTAATTTTTATAATGCCAAAATACGAATCAATTTATTTGGAAAACAATATAGAAGTACCAACAATAACTAAAGGAATGATTTTTTTGTCTCATTTTTTAATGGATAATTATATAATTATTTTTTTAGCGATTTTTACTTTTGTTATTTCTAGTATATATATTCTAAAAAATAATCAAGAATTGAGAAAAAAAATCCATCAATTTATTTTAAAAATACCTAAAATAGGGGATTATATTTTGTTAAATATAACAAATAGATTTTCTCAATCACTGTGTATTTTGATAAAAAGTGGAGTAGAGATAGTAAGTGCAATAGATATATCAGCAAAAGTTATAGACAAAAATTATATTTATGAAACTATATTTATTGCAAATGAATCTATAAAAGAAGGTAATAGCATAGGAGAATCTTTAGGAAAAATAAATCTGTTTCCCACATTATTTATAACAATGTTAATAGTTGGAGAATCAACAGGTAGGCTAGAAAGCACTTTAGATACTGTAAATAAATTTTATGAAAATGAACTAAATGAAGCTATTGAAATAGGAATGAAATATTTTGAAATGGCAATTATTCTAGTTATGGGAGTAGTTGTTGGAATAACTGTAATTTCTATGGTTATACCTATGTTTACAGCAGTATCTTCTTTTTAAATTATAGTATCAAAAATTTAATAATAAAACGTTTAGGAGATGATAAGATGAAAAAATTATCAAATTTTATTAAGAAAATAAGATTAAAAATGATGGACTGTTTTGAAGTAGAAAGAAATAAAAAAAAGAGAGGATTTACTTTAGTAGAGGTTATGATTACGGTGACTATCATAGGAATTCTTTCAAGTATGGCGATGATTAGTTATTCTAAAGCGCAAGAAAAAGCTAAAAAGAATGTGGATTATGCAACTGCTGCAAATATAGCTACAGCAGCACAAATAGCTGCGACAGATGGAGCAGAATCATCAAGTATAAATTTATCTTACTTAGTAGATAATAAATATCTTCAATCAAAACCTGAGGTACAGCAAAATATAGAAGGAGATTTTGTTGTAACTGTAGGTGCGGATGATACGATCACAGTTACTTTAGGAAATAGTACATATTATCCTAAACCATTAACTGAGTAATAATTGATTAAAATATTATGAGGAAAATATAAAAAAGAAGAGATGTATTATGAGTAAATATGCAAGCATAAAAATAGAAAATAGCAGTACAAGTATATTAATAATAGATAAAACTTTTACAAAAATTAATTTACTTGAAGAAATAAAGTTAGATATGGGAATTAAAAATTTAATAAGTTCCAAATTTAAAAAAGATTATATTGATAGAGTATCTAAAGAATTAAAAAGACATGATAAAATCAAGAAAATTTTTTTCTCGGTTCAAAATATAGATGTAATTATTAGAGAATATAGAGATTTATATTCTCTAAAGAAAAGGGATATTTTAGGTTATATAAATTTTGAAATAGGACAAGATATGCCTATAAATTTATCAAATTATATAATAGAGTATAAGATTTTAAATAAGAGCAAAAAAAGAATGGATTTACAAGTAATAATGTTTCCAAAATATATAGAAAAAATTTGTAGAGATATATCTGAATTTATAGACATAAAATATAAATATTTAAATATGAATTTTGATGTATTACAAAAATTAATAGATTTAAAAATGATAGACATAAAAAATGACAATTATTATATTATGGAAAATATGAAGGGCGAAATTATTTTAAATAAAGTAGAAAATAATTTAATACAGAGTTCTAAAACATTTGAAAAAGAGGACAATATAGATTATATAGAAAAATTTATAGATAAAAATATACACATGTTTTTTTATGGAATAGAAGATGAGTTTTTGAAAAGATTAAAAGATAAAGGTCTAAAAGTGGATAAGTTAGAAATAAAATATAAATCTAAAGTAATGTACTTAGAAAATTCTGTGGATAAAGATGGATATAATTACTTAATTCATTTAGGAATGGTGATGTAATATGACAAAAAGAGGTAAATGTATTAATATTTTTGTGGATAACAAAAGAAACTTAAACTTATATCAGATAAGTAGTATTGTTATATTGTTGATAATTTGTTTTCAAGTTTCATTAAATTTAATAAAATATACACAACTTAATAATTATATTTTGTCACAAAATAATACAAAACTTACAAGTGAAAATGTGGATAATCTCTATTCCGAAGAAAAAGTATCTAATCCAAATTCTGAAATTAAAAATACAAGTATAAAAGAATGTACCATAAATTTGTCTGAAATAAAAGACCTATCTTATATAATTGATATAAAAAATATAGAGAATATATATATCGATTCTAATCAAGTAAAGATGCAGGGCTTTTGTGAAAATACAAAAATACTAGAGAATTTAAGTAGTAGAGAGAATATAAGAAATTTTAATATTAATAGTCTAGAAAGAAAAGGGTCTTATTACTTTTTTGATGTTGAGTATAAATTAGGAGGAAAAGTTGAAACTAATAAAAAATAATAAATCACTGTTAGTTTTATTGATAATATTTTTGATATATATAATACTAACAGTAGTTTTTATAAATCCAATTAGAAATAAAAATAGTGAATTAGAAGATAAAAAATCAGAGTTAATGATTTTAGATAAAGAGAAAGAATATGTAGAGAATTTTTATGAGGAAAATAAAAAAGCAAAACATGAAGAGGATATAATTTTACAGATTGAAAAAAGTATTGGTAGTTTTGTAAATTTAACCTCTGTTGAAAAAAGAAAAGATCAAAATGGAAATGCAAATTTAATACAAGTAAATATGTCATCTACTTTAGAGAATATTTTATCACTAGAAAGTAAATTAAAAGAATTAAAATTGGAAAATTCAATAGAAACCATAGAGATAGAAAATAAAGTAAGTGATGAAATAAATAATAATATTTTCAACTGTAAGATGGTATTTAAAGTCGCTTATTAATTTAATAGAAAAAAACAGGTTGATAAGTGTAGATAGTTTAGGTTATATAAGAGAAAAGGTAAAACGATTATAAAAAATTTTAAAAGGAAAATTACTGTTTTTATAGAAAATCTATTTTAAGAAATTTTCTTAAATAACATATGATTTTAAATACTATATAAATTTATAGCGTATAAGATATTAAAATCAGATGGAGCTTTCTATAAGAATGGGAGGGATATGATTTGGTAGGAAGAAATGAATTATGTCCATGTGGAAGTGGAAAAAAATACAAAAAGTGTTGTTTATTAAAAGATGAAAAAATAGAAATATCTAAAAATAAAATTGGATATAGTAAAAAACAATACGATGGCATAATGAAAAAAGTAATGGAGTTTGCTGAAAAAGAAGAGTATTCACCTTACAAAAGCAGATGTGAAATAGATTTTGGTATTAATACTTATCAATTAGAAAATACAATGAATACATATTATTTGACAAATTATAAATATAATAAGCAAAGTAGTATAATGATGGAGTATTTTAATAGATATAAGAACTCTTTAAATAAGAATGAAACATCAATAATTGAAAAAGTATTAAATTCTTATATGAGTTTATATCAAATAAAAGAAAAGAATATTGAAAAAATTTTACTAAAAGATATAATACTTAATGAAAATATTTATGTAGAAGATTTGGAGCTATTTAAGGGTTTTGAGGTTGGTGATTACGCTCTCGCCAGAATTATAAATGTAGAAGACATCAACTTACTTTTAGACAGAACAATTAAAGTAGATGAAGTACATAAAGAAAATATAAAATCTATTTTGGAGGATAGATATAAAGAAACAAGAAAAAAAGTTAAAAGTAAAAAACAAAATTTAATAAATAACATAAAATTTATGTACAAAAAACTCATAGAAATTTATATGGAAGAAATTAAATTAATTGAAGAAGAAATTTTAAGTAGAAAATATGAAAATTCTTTGAGTAAAGAAAATCTGCTGATGCTAAATCTAAATAAAAATATTGAAGACAATAAACAAAAAATTATTTTAAATGATTTAAATAATGAAATTATATTAGTATCAAAAGCTTCAGAAGAAAAAATTATGGAGGAAAAACCTCTACTTGATAATATTGTAGAAGAAAAAAACATAGAAATTAAAAAAGAAGCAAAACAAACAAAAGCTAGATTGGCAGAGAAATCCAACTATAAAAATAAAAAACAAATTGATAGTAGACTTGAGGACAAGCTAAAACAAAGGCTAGAGAGAACTAAAAAAATTTTACAAAAGAAAGAAGAAAAAGTTGAAGATATAAAAGTTAAAAAAGAAGAATTTGAATCATATCAAGAACATCTAAAGCCAAAATTAGAAGCCATTTCTATTACAAAAATAGATAAAATAGAATCAAAAATAGAAAATAATATTGTTGCTAAAATGGGAATTATACCAATAAAAGAAAAAGACATAAAAAATCAACAAATTGCAAAATATAAAGATCTACAAATAAATTCACAAGATACAAAAATTAATAAAACACAACAAAAAACTAAAATAATTGAATATGAAGACTGTAAAATATACAATATTTTGGTTTCAAAGATAGAATCACAGTATAAAGATAAGTGTATAGCATTGTGGAAAAAATTAAAAAAATCTAATAAAATGAATACAGGGAGTGAAAGTGGATGGGCAGCAGCAATTGAGTATTCAGTAAAAAAGAGTATTGATGAAGGTGTAACTCAAAGTCAGATTTCTAAAAAATACAATATAAGTAGCAAAACAATAAGTAAAAGATATAAAGAAATTTTAATTTGTTAGAAAGTAAACCCTATAAAGTAGTTGAAAAAGGTAATACTACTTTATAGGGTATTTTTAATTAAAATAATAAATTTCGTATAAAAGTCTTTAAATCTGTAAAAAAAATGATAAAATAAGAAGTATATTATATAAAAAATATAAATGTCAAAAATAAAAAGAAGTAATTATATAGAAAGAGGTAGATTTATGAGTTTTACTTTAGGAAATCCTATTTCAGTATCAACTAATTTTATAAAATCAAATCCAGCAGTGCCTGTATATAAAGGAGAAGAAGATCCTTCAAATTTATTTGGTGTTATATATCATATAGAAATTGGTTACAATGTAAATAACGAAGAAAAAATAAGACAATATATAATCATTGACTTTAAAGAATATGATTTATCTGAAGAAAATAAAAATGAATTAATGAATATAGCTAAATCTTATTGTGATTCAAAAAACATATCAGAAAATGATGAGTTAGAAATAACTCTTTTGGATAATGAAGAAGTTGAGAATTTCTTAGAAAAAGTATTCAATAACATGAAAGTAATAAGAGGACTTATAAGCGAAAAACACTAGTAAATAAAATAGCGAACTCTAGGAGTTCGCTATATTTTTGCTTGATTATTAAGTATATTAAGAGGAGAAATTATATGCTAAGAGTTTCTAATATTAAACTAAGTATAGATGACGATAAATCAAAAATAAAAGAAAGTTTATTAAAAAAACTAAAGATAAAAGAAAATAATTTACAAAAGTACTATATATATAAAGAATCAGTAGATGCTAGAAAAAGAGGAAAAATTGATTTTGTATATACAGTAGATGCAGTTGTAAATAATGAAAAAAAGCTTTTAAATAAAAAGTTAAAAGATGTTGTAAAGATAGAGCAACGAGAATATATTGGTGTAGAATCAGGAAGTAAAAAATTACAAAAAAGACCTGTTGTAATAGGTAGTGGTCCAGCTGGATTATTTGCATCATTAGTTTTAGCTCAAAGAGGATATATGCCTATAATGTTAGAACGAGGTTTAGATGTGGATACTAGAACAAAGGATATTGAGGAATTTTGGACAAGTAGAAAATTTAAAAGTAATTCTAATGTACAATTTGGAGAAGGAGGAGCAGGAACTTTTTCTGATGGAAAGCTTACTACAAGAATAAAAGATATTAGATGCAGAAAAGTTTTAAGAGAATTTATAAATTTTGGAGCACCTGATGATATTTTATATTCTAATAAACCTCATGTAGGAACTGATATATTAAAAAATGTAGTAAAAAATATAAGAGAAGAGATAATTAGATTAGGTGGAACTGTCAAATTTGATTCAAAGGTTACTGAAATAAATGTAGAAAATTCTAAGATTCAATCAGTAGTTATAAATGACAATGAAACTATAGAAACTAATGTTGTTATTCTTGCTATAGGACATAGTGCAAGGGATACTTATGAAATGCTATACGAAAAAGGTATAAAAATAACTCAAAAGCCATTTGCTATAGGAGCTAGAATAGAGCATCCACAAATTCTTATAAACAAATCTCAATATAAAGAATTTTATAATCATGAAAGACTTGGAGCAGCTGATTATAAACTAATAGAACATACATCTAATGGAAGAACAGCATATACTTTCTGTATGTGTCCAGGAGGTACTGTAATTGCATCAGCTTCGGAAGAAGGAGAAGTAGTAACTAATGGTATGAGTGAACATGCAAGAGATAAATCAAATGCTAATAGTGCCTTCTTAGTAAATGTAAAACCATCAGATTTTGGAAGTGATCATCCTCTAGCAGGAGTTGAATTCCAAAGAAAATACGAAAGATTGGCATTTGAATTAGGTGGAGGAAATTATAATGCTCCAATTCAGTTAGTTGGAGACTTTTTAAAAGATAGAGTCTCTACAAAATTAGGTGAAGTTGAGCCTTCTTATAAACCAGGATATACATTTGTAGATTTAAGAAAATGTCTACCTGAATTTGTTTGCGAAACTATGAAAGAAGCATTACCTAAATTGGATAAAAAATTAAATGGATTTGCGATGGATGATGCTATATTAACTGGTGTAGAGACGAGATCATCAGCTCCTATAAGAATAGTAAGAGATGAAGATACATTAGAATCAGTAAGTGTAGAAAATTTATATCCATGTGGAGAAGGTGCAGGATATGCAGGAGGAATAGTAACTGCTGCAGTAGATGGAATTAAGTGCGCCGAAAAAATAATAGAAGAATATCTTCCATTAACGTAAAAATATTTGTTTTATATTATATAAAATTTAAAAAAATATAAAAACTATTGATGTTTATAGTATCAAAATTATAAAATAGATATGTAGCTATTATGATTCATTAAAAATAATTGAGATATAATCTTAAATTATAAAAATGAAGAAAATATAACTTAAAAACATATAAATAAAATTTGATTATTTTAAGGAGGAAGAAAGTGCAAATCGTTATAAGTCTTTTAGGTGGTTTAGGTCTGTTTTTATATGGGATGAACCTTATGGGAGAATCTCTAGAAAAAGTAGCAGGATCTAAAATGAAAACAATTATTGAATTATTAACAAAAAATGTATTTATGGGAGTTCTTCTTGGAGCGGCAGTAACAGCTGTTATTCAAAGTTCTAGTGCTACAACTGTAATGGTAGTAGGATTTGTTAATGCAGGTCTTATGGGGCTTCCACAAGCTGTTGGCGTAATAATGGGTGCTAATATAGGTACAACTATAACAGCTCAAATAGTATCATTTGATTTAACAGGATTAGCTCCAGCTGCTTTAGGAATCGGTATTATATTATATCTATTTGGAGGTAATGAAAAATATAAACATATTGGAGAAGTATTCATAGGTTTTGGTTTATTATTTACAGGTATGGAATCTATGAAATCAGCAGTAAATCCACTTGCTGAATATAAAGGATTTACAGATTTATTAACTACATTCGGTAAATATCCATTATTAGGTCTTTTATTAGGATTTGGGATAACTGCTATAATTCAAAGTTCATCAGCTGCAATGGGTATGCTTGTAGTTTTAGCTTCTCAAGGTTTAGTACCACTTGCATCTGCATTGCCAATATTATATGGACAAAATATAGGTACTTGTGTAACTTCATTAATATCAAGTATTGGTGCAAATAAAAATGCGAAAAGAGCAGCTACTATACATTTAATTTTTAATATTTTAGGAACTATTATATTCTTATTATTATTAAATAGATTTGTAGTACAAATTGTTGTAGCATTAGATCCAGGTAATGTTGCTAGACAAATTGCCAATGTACATACTATATTCAATGTAGTTTCTACAATTATATTATTACCATGTAATAAATTAATAGTTAAATTAGCTATGAAAATAGTTCCAGATAGCAAAGATGGTTCAGATGAAGATGAAAATAAAGTTATTAAGTATATAGATGATAGAATGATTCAAACTCCACCAATAGCTTTAGCAAGTACAATGAAAGAAGTATCGAGAATGGGTTCAAAAGCTAGAGATAGTGTGGAATATGCTATGGAAGCTATATTAGAAGGTTCTATAGAAGGAATAGAAAAAACTTCAAAATTAGAACATTTAATAAATGAATTACAAAAAATAATATTAAATTATTTATTAAAATTATCTAAGGCTCCATTAGGTGATGATGACCGTGAAACAGTAGATGTTTTATTCAATGTGGTAAATGATATTGAAAGAATAGGTGATCATGCTGAAAACTTATCAGAAGTAGCACAAACAATGAAAGAAGGAGAAATTTTATTCTCTGAACAAGGTCAAAATGAAATTAATGACATGTATAATAAAGTTATGTCAGCTTATACTTATGCATTAGAAGCTTTAGCTACATCAGATGTAAACTTAGCATTTAAAGTTATAAAAATGGAAGAACAAGTTGATATAATGGAAGAATCATGTAGAGTAAATCATATGAGAAGATTAAATAATAACCTTTGTAGTATAGATAATGGTGTTGTATATCTAGAAATATTAACAAATCTAGAAAGAATAGCTGACCATGCATCTAATATAGCAGAGAAAGTTATTCAACAAAAAGTAGGAGATAAATAATACTTAAATAAAGAACATGTAATTTTAATATAAATTACATGTTTTTTTATTTTATAAAACATAGAAAATTATATTTATTAAAAAATAGTAGATGATTATATTTTTATTAGCATTTGTTTGTGTAATAACTTTATTTTTGAACTTTTTTGTAATAAATGATACTTAAAAAAGCATTTGTAATTACAAAATGGGAAAAGATATCGTTTTCATATAAAACATATTAAAAAATACTATCAAAAAGAGAAAAATAATCTTTAGTTTGCAAGTTTTTGATGTTTTATAGATTGAAAAAATATGTTATAATTCAAAATGATTAGAAAAGATTATAATAAAAAGGGTAACTTTAAAAAGGGGAGATTCGTATGAATAAATTAAATTTAGATTATAGTAAAGCATTAGGATTTTTAAATATAGAAGAAATAAATGCAATGCAACCTTATGTTACAGTTGCACACAATCAACTTCATGAAAAAACAGGATTAGGAAATGACTTTTTAGGTTGGATAGATTGGCCAGCTGATTATGATAAGGAAGAATTTTCTAGAATAAAAAAAGCAGCAGAAAAAATAAAATCTGATTCTGATGTACTATTAGTAATAGGTATAGGAGGATCATATTTAGGGGCAAGAGCTGCTATAGAAATGTGTTCACATAATTTCAGAAATAGTATATCAAAAGAAAAAAGAAATGCTCCAGAAGTTTACTTTGTAGGAAATAGTATAAGTTCTTCTTACTTAGTTGATTTAATAGAATTAATAGATGGTAAAGATTTTTCTCTAAATGTAATATCAAAATCAGGAACTACTACAGAACCTGCTATAGCATTTAGAATATTAAAAGATTTATTAGAAAAGAAATATGGAAAAGAAGAAGCAGCTAAAAGAATATATGCAACAACAGATGCTAAAAAAGGTGCTCTTAGACAGTTAGCAGATGAACAAGGATATGAAACTTTTGTTATACCAGATAATATAGGGGGAAGATTCTCTGTTATGACAGCAGTTGGTTTACTTCCAATAGCTGCAGCTGGACTTGATATAGATGAAATGATGAAAGGTATGGCAGATGCAAGAGAAGATTTCTCAACAGATGTTATAGAAAATAACTACGCATATCAATATGCTGTAATAAGAAATATATTACATAGAAAAGGTAAAGATATAGAATTACTTGTAAATTATGAACCAAATTTACACTATACAAGTGAATGGTGGAAACAATTATACGGAGAAAGTGAAGGAAAAGATCAAAAAGGTATCTTCCCAGCATCAGTAGATTTCTCAACTGACTTACATTCTATGGGACAATATGTTCAAGATGGTAAGAGAATATTATTTGAAACAGTTATAAATGTAGAGACACCAAGAAAAGATATAAAAATAGAAGCTGATGAAGCTAACTTAGATGGATTAAACTACTTAGCTGGAAAAGGTCTAGATTATGTAAATCATAAAGCATTACAAGGAACTGTATTAGCTCATAATGATGGTCAAGTTCCTAACTTAATAATAAATATAGAAAAATTAGACATATATAACTTTGGTTATATGGCTTACTTCTTTATGAAAGCTTGTGGTTTAAGTGGGTACTTACTAGGTGTTAATCCATTTAACCAACCAGGTGTTGAAGCATACAAGAAAAACATGTTTGCTTTACTTGGAAAACCAGGCTATGAAAAAGAAAAAGAAGAATTAGAAAAAAGATTATAATATTTAATTAATATTTTAAGCAACAAAAATCTGGAGAGATTCAATTATATAAATGATTCTCTCCAGATTTTTTTATTTAATAAAAATTTATAGATTTATAAAGAATATTCTTGATTTTTAAAATATTTTAAGCTAGAATAACGGGTAAGAATTAAAAAAATTCATTATATGAATATCTTTTCATAATTATTATGTGATAAGCATATATACCTATTTTCTTTTCAAGTTTTATTTTCTTATATCTTTTTAACTTTTATAGATTTCTATATGAGATAATTTAATATATAAGGAGTGTGATAATATGATATTAAATGGAAAATATAATACCGCTCTAATTTACACAGATATGGTAGATGGGGGAACTCAAAGTCAAATAATAGCTTTATGTAACCAAGAATTTTTAAAAGACAGTAAAATAAGAGTAATGCCAGATTGTCATATGGGTAAAGGTTGTACAGTTGGTACAACTTTGACAATATCAGATAAGGTAGTACCTAATTTAGTTGGAGTTGACATCGGTTGTGGTGTAGCTTGTATTAAAGTTGAAGAAAATTTAGATTTAGATAAATTGGATGATATAATAAGAAAAAATGTGCCTCATGGGTTTAATATTCATAAAAAATCTAGAGAAAAGTTACTACTTAAAAAGTTTAAACTAGATTTGGGAGAGTTAAAATGTCTAGGAAAAATAGATTTAGATAGAGCTTTTAAATCTGTTGGAACTTTAGGTGGAGGAAATCACTTTATAGAAATAGATAAAAATAGTAAAGAAGAATTCTTTTTAATTGTTCATACAGGTTCAAGAAATTTAGGAAAACAAATAGCTGAATATTATCAAAAATTAGCTATAAGACAATGTGAAGGCAAAAAATTACAAAAGGATTTATGTTATTTAGAAGGTGAATTATTAGATAATTATCTTCATGATATGGAAATAGCTCAAAGATTTGCAGAGATAAATAGAGTAATGATTTTAAGTGATATACTTAGCCTTTACCAAAACAAAGAAATACTTGATAAAACTATAGATTATGTATTAAAAAATAGAATAGAGTGTATACATAACTATATTGATATGGAAAGTAAAATATTAAGAAAAGGTGCTATATCGGCTCGAGAAGGAGAAACAGTTTTAATACCAATTAATATGAGAGATGGAATTTTAATTGGTAAAGGAAAGGGAAATCCTGACTGGAATTTTTCTGCTCCACATGGTGCAGGTAGAGTTTTATCTAGAGGACAAGCTAAAAATAATTTAGATTTAGATGAATATAGAGATTCTATGAAAAACATTTATACAACATGTGTAAGTATGGGAACATTAGATGAGGCTCCACAGGCATATAAATCAATAGATATAATAATGGAAAACATAGGAGAAACTATAGAAGTTGAGGAAGTAATAAAACCAATCTACAATTTCAAAAGTAATTAATACAAACTACCCTTAAATAAGATATTATTTAAGGGTAGTAGTTTATACTAATATTTTTTATCATTTTATTATAATATTACAAATTTAAAAAATTATAAATAGGTAATAATACTAAATAAAATTTAAAATTATTAAGTTTAATTTAAGTTTATAATTGTATAATAAAATCATAAAAAATAAAAATAAATTATTTATTTAATATTAAGATATTGTATTCATATAATATAGGAGGATGATTTTATGTCAAAACAAAAAAGTATAAGTTTAATTGTAATAGTAGCTATAATTTGTTCAGTATTAAGTTCATTGTTTACTGTAGTAGTAATCAATAAAACAGGAATTTTAAATGGAGCATCAGGAAGTGGTGCAAATTCACAAATAGTTGTAAATAACGATGGAAAAGATCTTAATGTATATCAAGCTGTAAGTAATAAAGCTATGCCTTCTGTAGTAGGTATAACAACAACTACAGTTAGTAGAGATAACTTTTTTTCTATACCAACTCAGTCAACAGGTGTTGGTACAGGTATAATAGTTGATTCTAATGGTTATATTCTTACAAATTCACATGTTATATCAGATGGAGAAGCTGATACTGTAAGTGTATTATTTAATGATGGTAATACAGTAGATGGTAGTGTTGAATGGTATGATTCACAAATGGATTTAGCAATTGTAAAAGTTAATAAGACAGGACTTATAGCAGCTGAATTAGGAGATAGTGATAAAGTTAATATAGGTGACATTTCAATAGCTATAGGGAATCCTTATGGGCTTGATTTAGCAGGTACAGTTACACAAGGTATAATAAGTGGATTAGATAGAACTATATCAACTTCAGAGACTACTATGACAGGCCTTATACAAACAGATGCTAGTATAAATTCTGGTAATAGTGGTGGTCCATTATTAAATTCAAGTGGTCAAGTAATAGGTGTTAATACAGCTAAGGTTTCAGAAGGAGAAGGATTAGGATTTTCAATACCTATAAATTCAGCAAAATCAATAATAGAATCAGTAATACAAAAGGGCAGCTATGAAAAGGTAACATTAGGAATAAAAGGTATAGATGCGGCTACTTATGCAAATTATTCAGATGAAAGATTAAGTACTGAATCAGGAGTATATGTTTCAGAAGTTGTATTAGGTTCAGCAGCAGCTAGAGCAGGAATAGAAGCTGGAGATATAATAATTAAAATAGATGATGCAGAATTAGAATACATGTCAGATTTAACTAAGAATTTGTATAACTATACTACTGGAGATAGTGCTAAAATAACTGTAAATAGAAATGGAAGAGAAATAAAATTAAATGTTACTTTCTAAAAAATAAAACTAAAAAAACTGTTTATAGCAATAGCTATAGACAGTTTTTTTATTATAGTAAATTAAATTTTTATTCAGCGTTACTACATTTTGATGTACATGAAGAACAATCGCAATGATGTGTGTGCATTTTATTGTTTTTAGAATAATAATTTAAGAAAATTACAGTACATACAATTACTAAAATGAAAGCTACAAATTGCATAATTGATAAATTAGCTTTACCAAATATTATTAAAGATCCAACTAAATTAAATATAAATCCTACAATCCAAGCAACTCCAAATTGATAAAATAAAGAAGCAAACATCATTTTAGATCCATATTCTTTTTTCATAGTTGCTAAAGTTGCTATACATGGAGTATATAAAGCACAGAATATAAGGAAAGTATAAGCTGTAATTACTGTAAATATACTAGTAAGTGTAGTTGATAAATCTCCAAATAATATTAATAAAGTATTTACAACGACTTCTTTAGCGCCAAGTCCTGTAACTAAAGCAACTGATATTCTCCAATCTGCAAAACCAAGAGGTGCAAATACAGGAGCCATAAGTTTTCCTATATAAGATAAAAAGCTTTCATTTATATTTTCTGTAAATCCTCCAAAGTTGAATGAAGATAATGCCCATATAACAACAGACATAGCAAACATTACAGTTACAACTTTGTATAAGAATCCTTTTGATTTATTCCAAGCGTTTTTAAGTAGAGCACTTAATGTAGGAATTCTATATTCAGGAAGCTCTAATACAAAAGGTTCTAGTTCTGATTTATAAATAGTTTTGTTTAATACTAAAGCTACTAATATGGCAACGATAATACTAAGAACATATAAAGATGTTGTTACTATTGCTGCAGTTTCCTTGAAGAATATACTTATAAATAATGCATATATTGGTAATTTGGCACCACATGTCATAAGTGGAGCAATTAATGCAGTTATTTTTCTATCTTTTTCACTTTCTAAAGTTCTAGTTGCCATTATGGCAGGAGATGCACATCCCATACCCATAACCATTGGTATAAATGCTTTACCAGATAGACCAACTTTGCTCATTATTTTATCCATTAAAAATGCCGCCCTAGACATATATCCACTATCTTCAAATACTGAAATTCCTAGGAATAATATAAATATTAATGGATAAAATGGAAGTGTACCACCAAGTGATCCAAGTATACCATCTACTATTAGAGATCTAAACCAAGGAGTAGATCCTTCTAAAAGTACATCTACTGGAGCAATGATATATTCTTCTATAAGACTTCCAGATAATTCTTGTAAAGGTCCTCCAACCCATTCAAATGTAAATTTAAATAATAAAAATAATATTCCTATAAATAATGGATAAGCTAAAATTGGATGAAGAGCAATATCATCAATTTTATCTGTAAGTGTTTTTTTAGGAGTTGAATCAGATATTGTACATTTATCAAGTATAGAATCTATTTTTTCATAAGTTTGGCTTTCATTTCCAAAATCTTGTATGTATGATGTTTTGTTATTGACAGATTCTCTAATTGCTGATTCTATGTTTTCAGTTCCACTTTTTTTCTTCGCAATAATAGGAACTATTTTTACTCCCAACTCTTTTGATAATTTATCGTAATCAATTTTAATTCCCTTTGCATCTGCCAAATCAAGCATATTTAAAAGTAGAATTATAGGCTTATTGTATGCCATAAGTTGAGTAGTTAAATATAAGTTCCTAGATAAATTTGATGCATCTACTATATTTAAAATTACATCTACATCTTCATTTTCTAAAAAAGATTTAGATACTTTTTCTTCATTTGAGAAAGTATCCATAGCGTAAATTCCAGGTAAATCTATAATTTTAATATCATCCTTAAGATAACCTTCTTTTTTCTCTATAGTAACCCCTGGCCAGTTTCCAACATATTGATTAGAACCAGTAAGAAGATTGAACACTGTTGTTTTTCCTACATTTGGATTACCAAACAGAGCTACATTAATCAATTACATCACCTCTTTATTTAATACTTATATTTTTAGCATCATTTTTTCTAAGTGCTAAATCTAATCCTCTAAAGTTTATAATTATTGGATCCCCAAAAGGAGCCACTTTTTTTATTGATATTTCAGTTCCATCTATACATCCTAATGCAAATAATCTTTTTGCTAAGCGAATATCGCCATCTATATTATGAATAGTACCTTTTTGTCCAATTTTTAAATCGTAAACAGTCATCATTTATACCTCCTAATGAGTTTCATTATCATAAAATACTATAATTATATATTAATAATTCTGATAGAAAAAGTCAAGTTTTCTAATTACTTTCATGTTTATAATATTAAAATTTATTATAAAAAAATAAATAATAAATTTTAATATAAGTTTACCCTATAATTTTTGCTAAAAAACTACAAAAAGTAGAGATTTATCCAAAAATATTGTATTATATTAGTATATGAATATAAATTTGGAGATGTAATCAATGAAGACAAGAAGGATGACTTTTTTAGGCTTAATGGTTGGTTATAGCTTAATTTTATATATACTGGAGACATATATTCCAAATCCGTTTATAGTATTTTTTCCAGGAGCAAAATTAGGTTTAACTAATATAGTAACTTTAATTGCATTACTGATTTTTGGATTAAAGGAAACATTTATAATTGTGACTGTTAGAGTTATATTATCATCTATGTTTACAGGACCTTTGTCTTATTTACTTTTTAGTATAGGTGGTGCGTATTTAAGTTTACTTTTAATGTACTTAGTTAGTAAAATTAAAGGTTTATCCATAATAGGGGTAAGTATAGTTGGAGCAATTGGTCATAATATAGGACAATTATTAGTAGCAAGTATAATAGTTGAAAATTTATTAATGATAACTTATTTGCCTTTTATGTTAGTAACATCTTTAGTAACTGGATTTTTTGTTGGATTAGTATCAAAGTTCTGCTACCCTAAAATGAAAAAAATGGGTGATTATTTTATCAGAATAAATTAAATTTTAAATGTTAGTGGTGATAATATGGAAAAAAATGAGTTAGAAATACTAAAAAAAGAAATTGAAGAAGTTAGAGAGCAAATAAATACGTACATACAATATCCAGATATATTTGAAGATGAATTAACAGAGGCAAGTAAACAAATCGATATTTTAATAAACAAATATATATATTTGAGTAAATAACCCACAAGATGTGGGTTATTTACTTTATCTAATAAAATTTATTGTGGAATTATTGAAACAACATAAATAAAATATATTAATAAAAATAAATTTATATTTGAGGATTTTTAAAATAAAAAAATCATAAAAGGAGGAGATTTGTATTAGTGAAAAGGAAATAATTATAAGACTATTTATATGTTTAGTAATAGGAGGACTTACAGGTCTAGAAAGAGAAAAGTCAAATCAGTTTGCTGGTTTTAGAACTCATATACTTGTTGCACTTGGATCTTGTGTAACTTCAATTACATCAATACAATTATTTGTTTTATATAGTGCATACACTAATCTAGATCCAGCAAGACTTCCAGCACAGGTTCTTTCTGGAATAGGTTTTTTAGGAGCAGGTGCTATATTAAAAAATTCTAGTGGTATAAGAGGATTAACGACAGCTGCTGGTATATGGGCAACTGCTTGTATAGGTATAGCAATAGGATATGGACAGTATGTTTTAGGACTTACAGCATGGATTTTAGAGATGATAACATTGCTTACGCTTAAGAGAATAGATAAAACATTTTTTAAAAATAATATATGTTGTCTATATTTGACGATATCTAATTTAGATGCAGTTAAAGATACTTTTTCGATTTTAAAAGAAAATAAGATATCAATAAAGAACTTTGACATAAATGATAAAGGTACTCAAATTTGGACTGCAAAGTATACTATTGTTTATGATAGAAGGATTATAGTAGATGAATTAGAAAAACAAATAAGGATAGTTGACGGAGTGTTAGATTTATATTTTTACAAAAAACAATAAATATTAGTTTAATAAAAATATTTTAGGAAAAACTATACTATAATGTAAGCAATATAATAATTAGAAAGGAATTTGAATATGGAAAGAAAAAATATTGAAAATAAGTATAAATGGGCAATAGATGAAATGTATCCAACGGATTCTGATTTAAATAGTGATATAGATAAAGTAAAAAATTTAATAGATAAGATTAGTATATACAAAGGTAGATTATCTGAATCTAAGGAAACTTTATATGAAGCTCTTCATATTTCTGAAGAAGCTGGAAGAATACTTGAAAAGTTATATGTATATACTCATATGAAAAGTCATGAAGATACAAGAATAAATGAAAATCAAGGAAAATCTACAAAAATTGACATGTTATCAACTGAATTATCAATGGCTACTTCATATATGGTTCCAGAGATAATAAGTATAGATGAAGCTAAACTAAATGAATTTTTACAAGATGAAAAATTAGCTTTTTACAAAAAATATATAGATGAAATATTAAGAGAAAAGCCACATACTTTAAGTGAAAGAGAAGAAGAAATACTAGCAGCAACTTCTGATTTAACTTCTGTTCCTGAAAATGTATATGATATGATGTCTTATGCAGATATTGAATTTCCAGAAATAGAAGATGAAGAAGGAAATAAAATTAAATTGACACATTCTAACTATAGCTTATTTTTACAAAGTAAAAATAGAAGAGTAAGAAAAGATGCTTTTGATGGAATGTATTCTGTTTACAAAAAATATAAAAATACTTTTGCATCAACTCTTTATGGTGCAATTAAATCAGAAATTTTTTATTCAAAAATTAGAAAATACGAAAGTGCACTACAAGGATCTTTATTTGCAGATAATATAAGTGTAGATGTATACGAAAATTTAATTAAGTCAATAGATGAAAATATACATGTTTTAGATAAATATATAGAACTTAAAAAGAAATTTTTAGGATTAGATGAAGTTCATATGTATGATTTATATGTTCCTTTAGCACAAGATTTTGATATGAAAATCACTTATGAAGAAGCAAAAGATATTATATTAGAAGCTTTAAAACCACTTGGAGAAGAATATTTAAGTCATATAAAAGAAGCATTTGATAATAATTGGATAGATGTATATGAAAATGATGGTAAACAAGGTGGCGCTTATTCGTGGGGATGCTACGATTCTAAATCATATATACTTATGAATTACCATAATGATTTAAATTCTTTATTTACTTTAATTCATGAATTAGGTCATTCTATGCACAGTTATTATTCTAAAAATACTCAACCTTACTTATATTCAGGTTATAAAATATTTGTAGCAGAGGTTGCTTCTACACTAAATGAATTATTGCTTATAAATTATTTACTTGAAAAATCAAATTCAAAAGAAGAAAGAATTTATTTACTTAATTATTATTTAGAACAATTTAGAACTACAGTTTATAGACAAACTATGTTTGCTGAATTTGAAAAAATAGTCCATGAAATTGTAGAAGGTGGAGAACCTTTAACTGCAGAAGGATTTATAGATATATATTATAAATTAAATGAAAAATACTATGGAAGTTCTTGTGTGGTAGATGAAGAGATAGGATTTGAATGGGCTAGAATACCTCATTTTTACACTAATTTTTATGTATATAAATATGCAACAGGATTTTCTGCAGCAAGCGCTTTAAGCAAACAAATACTTGAAGAAGGTGAAGTTGCAGTAGCTAGATACAAAGAATTCTTAAAAAGTGGAGGTTCAGATTATCCATTAAATCAATTAAAAGCAGCAGGTGTAGATATGCAAAAGAAACAATCAGTAGATGAAGCTTTAAGTGTATTTGCTGAACTTGTAGATAAATTAGAGAAAGAATTATAATAATAAATTAGACACTAAAGATTTACTTATTTTTAATCAAAAATATATAAATATAAGTTATAATATTATAAATAGATGATTTTTTAAATTTTACTTGGTGGGGATTATAAAATTTTTATCTATAAAATAAAGGAGTAATATTATGACGAATAAAGATATAGGTGTGAGTATAAATACTTTAAAAGATTATACTTCTGGTATGATTGAACAATGTAAACAAGCTGTAGAATTATCTGTTAGTAGTATGGTATCTAAAGATTTAGAGGAAGCTAAAAAAATTATTGAACAAGATGATGATATAGATTTGTTAAGAGAATACATAAGAGATAGAAGTGTTGAATTAATGGCACTAAAACATCCAATGGCTAAAGATTTAAAATATATTTATGTTTTATCTGATATATCTAGTGAATTAGAGAGAATAGGAGACAATGCAGTAAATATATGTAAAGAAACTATTGCAATAGGAAATAATGAATACATAAAAGAGTTGATTGATATACCTAAAATGTCTAAAATATGTGTGCAAATGCTTGAAGATTTAAAAATAGCATTCTTAGAAGATGATGATGAAAAAGCTTATGAAATAGCTTTAAAGGATAAAATATTAGATGAGCTATATGAAAAAGTAAAAGAGGATTCTTTAAGAGTTATGCATAAAGATCCTACAAATAATATTAATCAAGGAGTAAGATTATTATTTGTAGGAAGATTTTTAGAAAGAATAGGAGATCATATAACTAATATATGTGAAAAAATAATATATGCCAAAAAAGGTATTATGATAGAAATAGGGTAACTGATTAAAAAACTATAAACTTTACTAAGTATATAGAGTGAAATTTTTAAAATGATTAATAATAAATATATAAACAACCTTCATATATTAATAGAGGGTTGTTTTTTATTTTAAAATTAAAAACAACATTGTTAAAAAAATGCTTTATGAAAAATGTTAAATAAATATAAAAATATTTTCAACAAGGTAAAAAATACTCTATTTGTTAAATAAAATATTAACAAACAAAAATAAGAGTAATATAAAAAAATAAAAAAATAAAGGATTAAAATATTAATAAATCTACTTTTTTAAAAAAAATCGAAATAATTGGAAAAAAATCAAAAAACATATTGCAAAAATATTAACAATCAATATATAATATAAATATAAAAATAAAATAAAAAGAGAAATGAATGCAAAAAAAATAACAATCAATAAAGTGAATAAATATATGGAAAATACAAGAGGTGAAAAAGTTATGGAAAAAAATGTTAAACAAATGGTAAACCAAGTGATTAAAGATGTTGAGATTAAAAATCCTGGACAAAGTGAATTCCATCAAACAATAGAAGAAGTACTAACTTCATTAATCCCTGTATTAGAAAAAAATCCAGCTTATGTTGATGCAAAAATATTAGAACGTTTAGTAGAACCAGAAAGACAAATTATATTTAGGGTACCTTGGGTAGATGATAAAGGCGAAGTACAAGTAAATAGAGGTTTTAGAGTACAGTTTAACTCTGCAATAGGACCTTATAAAGGAGGTCTTAGATTCCACCCATCAGTTAATTTAAGTATTATCAAATTCTTAGGATTTGAACAGATATTTAAAAATTCATTAACAGGGCTACCAATAGGTGGAGGTAAAGGTGGATCTGACTTTGATCCAAAAGGTAAATCTGACAATGAAATAATGAGATTCTGTCAAAGTTTTATGACTGAATTATATAGACATATAGGGCCAAATCTTGATGTTCCTGCTGGGGACATAGGTGTTGGAGGAAGGGAAATCGGTTACCTATATGGACAATATAAGAGAATTAGAAATGCTAATGATCAAGGTGTTTTAACTGGCAAAGGCTTAACTTATGGAGGTTCACTAGCAAGAACTCAAGCAACTGGATATGGTATAATCTACTTTGTTGAAGAAATGTTAAAAGAAGCAGGTAAGAGCATAAATGGTCAGACTGTTGTTATATCAGGTGCAGGTAATGTTGCCATATATGCAGTTCAAAAGGCTCAAGAATTAGGAGCAAAAGTAGTTGCTATGTGTGACTCTTCAGGATATATATATGATGAAGAGGGTATAGACTTACCATTAGTACAACAAATAAAAGAAATAGAAAGAAAGAGAATAAAAGAATATGCACAAAGAAGAGCTTCTGCTAAATACTTTGATGGAAACAAAGGTATATGGACTGTAAAAGCAGATGTAGTTATACCTTGTGCAACTCAAAATGAAATAGATTTAGATGATGCTAAAATAATAGTAGAAAATGGAACATTTGCAGTAGGTGAAGGGGCTAATATGCCTTGTACTAACGAAGCTGAACAATATTTCTTAGAAAAAGGAATATTACTTGCTCCATCTAAAGCTGCTAATGCCGGTGGTGTTGCAACTTCTGCTTTAGAAATGACTCAAAATAGTATGAGATTATCTTGGTCATTTGAGGAAGTTGATGAAAAACTACATGACATAATGGTCAATATATTTAAAAATACAAGAGATGCTGCTAAAGAATATGGATTTGAAGGTAATTATTTAGCAGGAGCTAATATAGCAGGCTTTATAAAAGTTGCAGATGCTATGATGGCACAAGGAATAGTTTAATAAAATAGCATAATTACATTTTAGAAAATATTTAGAATAAAGATTTCTTTATAAAAATATATCCCTAAGTTTTAAATTAACTATTTTTTATTATTACATTATTAAAAAATAGAGATAAAAAAGAAATAGAATTCTTCGGAGTTTTATTTCTTTTTTTATTTATAAATTTTAATCGTCTTGGTTTTATTTCTGTGTAAAATGTGGCAAAAATATGGAATTATTTATGTGCTTTGTAATAAACACGGCTTAGTTAGCGTGAAAATATAACATTATTTAATAAGCGAGTTTATCTATTATAAAGATTTGTGTAAATTAGTATAAGTATTTATTTTTTTGAGTTTATAAATTCTAAAAGGTGTATGAATTTAAATTTTATAAAAAAATTTGCTAAAAGGATGTTTGAAATAGAATTTTGTGGGAATAATAACATTAGGTATATTTGGAAAAATGCAAAGTGCGGGAGGCATATTATGAATAATAGAGCTATGTATAAAATAGGGTATGGACTTTATGTTCTAACAGCTATGGAAGGTGATAAACACAATGGATGTATAGTAAATACAGTTATGCAAGTTACAACAACACCTAATCGTATATCAGTAACTGTTAATAAACAAAATAAAACTCATGATATGATACTAAATTCAAGAAAAATCAATGTTTCAGTACTTACAGAAAAAGCACCTTTTGATTTGTTTAAACATTTTGGATTCCAAAGTGGATCAGATGTAAATAAGTTTAATGATTATTTATATGCTAAAAAGTCATTAAATGGACTATATTATATAACAGATTATTCAAATGTATATATTTCAGCATATGTTCAACAAACTGTAGATTTAGGAACTCATACTATGTTTATAGCTGATGTTGTATATGCAGAAGTTTTAAATGATGATCCATCAGTTACTTATGACTACTATCAAAACAACATTAAACCAAAACCAGAAGCAAATGGAGCTAAAGGATATAGATGTGTAATATGTGGATATGTATATGAAGGGGATGAACTACCAGAAGATTATGTATGTCCAATATGTAAGCATGGAGTAATTGATTTTGAGAAAATAAAATAAAAATTAAAATAGATAGTAAATAACTATTTTATTAATAAAAATATACAAAAATACGATACTATGTAGCAAATTATAGATTGACAATCGCAAAGTAGATTAGCTATAATTAAGAGTAATCAATTACATTATAAAAAGACTGAGAAAAAGAGGAGTATGTAAATACTACTAACAGAGAGAAAAATCATAAGCTGGAAGATTTTTTTAGAAAAGATTTACAGAAGGTAGCTTTGGAGTTTCTAAGTTGAAATATCAGTAGACTTAGACGGTGAAAATCGTTAAATTTATTGAGAGCTAAAGTACATAGAGTTGTATTTTAGAATTAAGGTGGTAACGCGAGCTTTTCGTCCTTAGATGGATGAAAAGCTCTTTTTTATTTGAAGATATTTAGGAGGTAAAAAATGACACAAGCAAATTTATCAAAAACTTATAACCCAAAAGATTTTGAACAAAGATTATATCAAGAGTGGCTTGATAAAGGATATTTTAAATCAAGTCCAAATCCAGATAAAAAACCATTCTGTATAGTTTTACCACCACCTAATATAACAGGACAACTTCACATGGGACATGCACTTGATCACACATTACAAGATGTTCTTATTAGATGGAAACGTATGGATGGATATGAAGCATTATGGCAACCAGGAACAGACCATGCTTCTATAGCAACTGAAGTTAAAGTTGTTGAAAAAATAAAAAAAGAAGAAGGTAAGACAAAATATGAAATAGGAAGAGAAGAATTCCTAAAAAGAGCTATGGACTGGAAAGAAGAGTACGGTGGAGTTATAGTTGAACAAATGAAACAATTAGGTTCTTCTTGTGATTGGGATAGAGAAAGATTTACAATGGATAAAGGTTGTAACGAAGCTGTTACAGAATTTTTCATAAAATTATATGAACAAGGTCATATATACAGAGGAAACAGAATAATAAACTGGTGTCCAGACTGTAAAACTACTTTATCTGATGCAGAAGTAGAACATGAAGAAATGGATGGAAATTTCTATCATGTTAAATATTACTTAAAAGATAGCGATCAATATTTAGAAGTAGCTACAACTAGGCCTGAAACAATATTAGGGGATAGTGGTATAGCTGTTAACCCTAATGACGAAAGATATAAAGATATAGTTGGTAAAGTTGCAATACTTCCAATAGTAGGAAGAGAACTTCCAATAGTTGCTGATGATTATGTTGATATGGAATTCGGAACTGGTGTTGTTAAAATGACTCCTGCTCATGACCCTAACGATTTTGGCGTTGGACAAAGACATAACTTAGAACAAATCAACGTAATGAATGAAGATGGATCTATGAACGACCTTTGCGGAAAATACGCAGGAATGGATAGAGCTGAATGTAGAAAAGAAATAGTAAAAGATTTAGACGAAGCAGGATATTTAATCAAAATAGTTCCACATCCACATGCTGTTGGTACTTGTTACAGATGTCACACAGTAGTTGAACCAAGATTATCTGAACAATGGTTCGTTAAAATGGATGAATTAGCAAAACCTGCTATAGATATATTAAAAAATGGAGATTTAAAATTTGTTCCAGAAAGATATGGTACAGGAACTTACCTACAATGGTTAGAAAACATAAGAGACTGGTGTATATCTAGACAATTATGGTGGGGTCACCAAATACCAGCTTACTATTGCCAAGAATGTGGTGAAGTAGTTGTTGCTAAAGAAGCTCCTCACAAATGTGAAAAATGTGGATGTACAGAATTTAAACAAGATGAAGACGTACTAGATACTTGGTTCTCATCTGCATTATGGCCATTCTCAACATTAGGTTGGCCAAATAATACAGAAGAATTAAAATACTATTATCCAACTAACGTACTTGTTACAGGATACGATATAATATTCTTCTGGGTTGTAAGAATGACATTTGCAGCAATGTTCTGTATAGGAGAAACTCCATTTGAACATGTTTTAATACATGGATTAGTTAGAGACTCTCAAGGTAGAAAAATGAGTAAATCTCTTGGAAATGGTATAAATCCATTAGATGTTATAGATGAATACGGTGCTGATGCATTAAGATTCATGTTAATAACAGGAAACTCTCCAGGAAATGATATGAGATTCTACTTCGAAAGAGTTGAAGCATCAAGAAACTTTGCAAATAAATTATGGAATGCATCAAGATTTATATTCATGAACATAGATGATGAAATAATGAATGGTGTAACAAGAGAATCTGTAGAAGCTAACTTCACATTAGCAGATAAATGGATAATATCTAGAGCTAATAAAGTAGTTAAAGAAGTTACAGAAAACATGGATAAATTTGATTTAGGTATAGCTGCTACAAAAGTTGAAGATTTCGCTTGGTCTGAATTCTGTGACTGGTATATAGAAATAGTTAAACCAAGATTATACAGTGAAGATAAAGAAGCAAAACAAACTGCTTTATATGTATTAACTTATGTATTAGAAAAAATACTTAAATTATTACATCCATATATGCCATTTATAACAGAAGAAATATACACTTATCTACCAACTGTAGAAGGAAGTATAATGATTTCTGAATGGCCACACTACAAAGAAGAAGATAACATGGCTCAAGAAGAAGCTATGATGGAACTTACTATGGAAGGTATAAGAAATATAAGAAATGCTAGAGCTGAAATGGATGTTCCACCATCAAAGAAAGCTAAAGTTATAATAGTTCCAACTCAAGATAAATTATCAGCTATAGAAGCTGGTAAAGACTACTTTGTAACATTAGCATCTGCTTCAGAAGTTCAAATACAAATGAACGAAGAAAATATACCAGAAGATGCAGTAAGTGTTGTTATAGATGGAGTTAACATATTTATACCACTTGATGAATTAGTAGATTTCAGCAAAGAATTAGAAAGATTAAATAAAGAAAAAGCTAAAATAGAAAGTGAAATAAAAAGAGTTAACGGAAAATTATCTAACCAAGGCTTCTTAGCTAAGGCTCCAGAAAAATTAGTTAACGAAGAAAAAGCTAAAAAAGAAAAATACGAAGAAATGCTTAAATCAGTATTAGAAAGATTAGAAAGTATTCAAGCTAAAATAAAATAATTTTAAATAATTGTATAAAATTTGAGAAAAATGGTCATTGTAAAGTGAAATTTACAATGACTATTTTTGTGATTATTTATAGCATGAAATTTTGTCCAAAAGATGGAAATATATTATAATATATAGTATGGTAATAATGCGGAGTTATTGTATAATATAAAATGTAAATTACGATAAATAATATTAATTTAAGAAAGGAGAGCTATCAAGAAAAAAATTTTTGATAGTAATACAAACATTGAATTACGAAGAATCATTAAAATTTATAGAAGAATCTCACAAATTTGGGATTAGATTAGGTCTTGAAAACTCATTAAAATTACTTGAGTTATTAGGAAATCCACAAGAAAAATTAAAAATAATACACGTTGCAGGGACTAATGGAAAAGGTTCTGTTTGTTCATTTATTGCTAACACATTGCATGCACAAGGGTATAAAGTAGGACTTTATACATCTCCATATTTAGAAAAATTCACAGAAAGAATAAGAATAAACGGAGAAAATATACCAGAAGAAGATGTAGCAAGAATAGTTACTTTAATGAAAGACAAAATAGAACAAATGGTAAAAGAAGGATTTGCTTATCCAACTGAATTTGAAATAGAAACTGCGATGGCATTTTATTACTATTGGGAACAAGGAGTTGACTATGTAGCATTAGAAGTTGGTCTGGGAGGTAGATATGATGCAACTAATGTTATAAAAGATTGCCTTGCAAGTGTAATAGTTTCTTTAAGTTTAGACCATATAGGTATATTAGGTGATAATTTAGCAAAAATAGCTTATGAAAAAGCTGGAATAATAAAGCCTAATGGAATAACTATATCTTACAAACAAAAAGATGAGGCTGCACAAGTTATAAAAGATGTTTGTAAGGAACAAAATTCTGAATACATAGAAGTTAATTTTGATTCAATAAATGTTAAAAAATCTGATGTATCATCTCAAATATTTGATTGTACAATTGATGGAGAAAAATTTGAAGATGTAGAAATACAATTAATAGGAGATCACCAAGTATTAAATGCTGTTTTATCACTTACTGTATTAAAAGCTATAAGAGATAAACGAGGAGTTGAATTAAGTGATGAAGCTATTAAAAAAGGTTTACATGATACAAAATGGCCAGGAAGAATAGAAAAAATAAAAGACAACCCTGTATTTATAATAGATGGGGCTCACAACGAAGATGGAGCTAGATCACTTACTAATGCATTAGAAAAGAACTTCAAAGGAAGAAAATTAACTTTCTTAATGGGAATGTTAGAAGATAAAGATATAGATGCTGTATTAGAATTATTAATGGATAAATTTGAAAAAGTTGTAACAACTACTCCAGATAGTGATAGAGCAATAAGTGCTGAAGAATTAAAAGAAAAAATCGAAAAATATGGAAAAGAAGTTGTTGCTATACCTAAGATAGAAGATGCTGTAAAATATGTAATAGACAATGCTGAAGAAGATGAAGTTATAATTGCAGCGGGTTCATTATATATGATAGGACATGTAAGAAGTATATTAAAATAATTTAATTTAAAAAATGATAAATGGGAAGTGTTTAGAAATAGAGTAAATCTATTTTAGAACACTTCCTTTTTTAGTTTATAGAACAATATAGTAAATTATGGAAATTATTAATTTGTATTGCATAGATTTTATATTTTCAATATAATCAGTTTATAGTGATAATCATTATCTATTAGATGAATAAATTATGGAGGATAAATATGAAAAAAATAAAAATATTAGCAATGTCATTGGTAGCAATATTATCAATAGGATTATTTGCAGGCTGTTCAAACAATCAAGAAACAGCAACTGAAACAAAAATGAGAGTTGTAGAAACTTCAAAGGGAGAAGTAGAAATACCAGAAAATCCAAGTCGTATAGTAGATATTTCTGGAAGTAGTGAGGAGTTAGCTATATTGGGATATACTCCAGTGGCAACTGCTAATGTAGACTCTTATGATATAGAAAATGTACCAGCTTATATGGCTGAGGATTTTAAGGATGTCAAAATAGTAGGTCATTCTATGAGTGATACTATGGATATAGAAATGATAATAGAATCTGAGCCAGATTTAATAATAATGGCTCCTAGACAAGAAAAAATATATGATGAGTTAAAGGAAATTGCACCAGTTGTAATGCTTGAAGATTATTCAAATGATTGGGAAAAAAACTTAGAGCAAGTCGCTAAATTATTTGGAAAAGAAGATGAGGCTAAAAAATGGTTAGATTCTTACTATGCAGAAGCTAAAAAAATAGGAGATGAAATAAAAAAATCTAAAGGCGATAAATCTTATGTAGTTGCCTTAGCATCTTCAGGTCAATTTATGATATTTACAGAAGGTGGAATGGGAACTATTTTAAAAGAGGATATGAATCTTAAACAACCAGAAAACATGCCAAAACAAGATAGTATAACTCTTCCAACTGTAAGTATAGAAGGTCTTTCAGAAATTGATGCAGATAACATAGTAGTAATAGGTATGGAATCTGATAAAAAAGATTTAGAAAAAGATAGTGTATTTAATGAAATAAGAGCTGTAAAAGATGGAAATTTTGTATTTTTAAATGCTAGTCCATTCTTCTCACAAGCTTATAATCCAATGGGAAGACAATTATTATTAGAAGAAATCAAAAACGCTTTAATATAAAAATAGTAATTATAGTTATTTAAAATTAGGTGGATAAATTTATTTATTCACCTAATTTAATTTAGATGATAAACTAGAAAATTAAATAAAGGAGTGAATTATATGAATAAAAGAAATTCATATATATTGATAGCTTTAGGCTTGATATTATTGACTTTAGGGATAATTATATCTGTATCTATAGGAGCCAAAGATATAAGTTTTTTAACTATGATAGATAGTTTGTTTAAAAATAGTGAAGGCATTGAATCAAAAATTATAAGAGATGTAAGAATACCTAGAGCATTGGCAGGCGCATTAGTTGGAGGTTTTTTAGCAGTATCTGGAGCAATTATGCAAGGAATAACGAGAAATCCAATAGCAGAACCATCAGTTATAGGTATAACTCAAGGTGCTACATTTATGGTAGCCTTAGCTTTAGTTTTACAGCAAATAAATCCAAATATAATTATAGGAGGATTTGTACTTATGATATTTGCTTTTTTAGGGGGAGGTATAAGTGGTATATTTGTTTATTTTATAAGTTCTAAATCAATTGGCAAGGTAGATCCTGTAAAGCTTACTTTGGCAGGAACGGCACTTGGAACTTTACTTATATCTTTAGCAACTGGAATTGCTATGTATTTTAATTTATCACAGCAATTAAGTTTTTGGATATGTGGAGGATTTATAGGTGTTAAATGGCAGGGAGTAAAGTTACTTTTGACAGTTGGGACTATAGGTATAACTCTTGCTTTGATTTTATCTAAAAAAATAACAATACTTAGCTTAGGTGAAGAGGTAGCTATTGGTTTAGGTGAAAATACAAATAGAACAAGGTTTATAGCATTAATAATAGTTGTTTTATTGACAGGTGTATCTGTTTGTGTAGCTGGAAATATAATTTTTGTAGGGCTTATAATTCCTCAAATAGTAAAGAAAATAGTAGGAGTAGATTACAAATATATAATTCCATCTTCTTTTGTAATGGGAGCAGTACTTTTAGTTTATAGCGATGTATTTTCTAGGATTATAAATGCACCTTATGAAACACCAATAGGATCTTTAACATCACTTTTAGGAGTTCCAGTTTTTATATATCTTATTAGAAAGGATATGAATTAATATGAAAAAGAATAAAAAATTTACGCTTATAATTATAGCTTTAATATCCCTTATATTTTTGACATTTGTAATCAGTTTGCATCTAGGTTCTTCAAATACAACACCTATAGATGTAATTAGGACATTAATAGGATTGGGAACTAAAAGCCAAGAATTAGTAATTTTTAAATTAAGATTACCTAGAATAATTATGGCTGTTTTAGTAGGAGCGGCACTTGCAATTGCAGGTGTTATTTTACAAGCGGTTACTAAAAATGATTTAGCAGATTCTGGAATATTAGGAATAAATTCAGGAGCTGCATTGTTTGTAGTTATGTATATGTATTTTTTAAATGGGAATGTATACGAAGGAATGAGTAACTTTACTATATACACTATGCCAATAGTTGCTCTTTTAGGAGCTTTATTCGGAGCATTTTTAATATATGTACTAGCTTGGAATAAAGGTATAAATTCATCGAGATTATTGTTAATTGGAATAGGTATAAATACAGCATTTCTTGCACTTCTTACTGTTTTTCAATTGAAATTTACAACTCAAGAGTTTAATAGAGTAATTGCATGGACTAATGGAAGTATATGGGGAGCAACTTGGAAGTATGTATATATAATAGCTCCTTTTGTGATTATATTTGGATTAATTGCATTTTACAAATCCAGAAGTCTTGATATTTTAAATTTAGGAGATGATGTGGCAATAGGTTTAGGTGTAGATGTGGAAAAAGAGAGAAGAAATTTAATAGTAGTAGCTGTGATTTTAGCTGGAGTTGCAACTTCAGTTGCAGGAAGTATAGCGTTTTTAGGGCTAATATCTCCTCATATAGCTAGAAAATTAATAGGGCCTTCTCATAAAAGCCTTATACCGATTTCTGTATTGCTTGGTGCATTTATTTTACTTATATCAGATACAATTGCTAGAAATTTATTTGCACCACTTGAGATGCCAGTTGGTCTTGTGGTTTCTGTAATAGGTGTACCTTATTTTATTTACTTGATGATAAAGACAAATTAGTTATTAAGGAGGAATTTTATGATAAATTCGATAGAGACAAAAGATATAAATATTTCTTATGGAAATATAGACATAGTAGAAAATTTAAATTTAGAAATACCAAAAGGAAAAATTACGACAATTATAGGAGCAAATGGCTGTGGTAAATCGACTATTTTAAAGACAATTGCTAGAATTTTATCTGTAAAAAGTGGTGATATCTATATAAATTCTAAAAATATAAAAAAACAAAGCTCTAAAGAAATTGCAAAAACAATGGCAGTTTTACCTCAAAGTCCACAAGCTCCAAATGGATTAACTGTAGAAGAGTTAATTGCTTATGGTAGATTTCCGCATAAAAGTGGATTTAAATCAGATAAAAACGAAGATAAAAAAATAGTGGACTGGGCATTAAAAGCTACTGGAATTTATGAATTTAAAAATAGAAAAATAGAGGATTTATCTGGAGGTCAAAGGCAAAGAGCATGGATAGCAATGGCATTGGCTCAAAAGACGGATATATTACTTTTAGATGAACCAACGACATATTTAGATTTAGCTCATCAATTAGAAGTGCTAGAAGTATTAGATGAATTAAATAAAAAATATAATACTACAATAGTAATGGTAATACATGAGTTAAATAATGCAGCTAGATTTGCACATCATATGATAGGAATTAAACAAGGTAAAATTTGTTGTGAAGGAAGTCCAGAGAAAGTGATGACAAAAGAAAATTTAAGAGAGCTTTTTAATATAGATAGTGAAATAGTAAAAGATCCTAGAACTAAAAAACCTGTTTGTATAACTTACGATATGGTTAGATAGGAGAGTTATTATGGACAATTTAGAAAAAGACAATATAAGTAAATTATTATTTAAATATTCTATACCAGCTATACTGGCTATGTTAGTAACTTGCTTATATAATACAGTAGATAGAGCATTTATAGGTTCTATAGAAGGTATAGGTGCATATGCAATATCGGGACTTGGAGTTACTATGCCAGTATTTACTTTAATAGGAGCATTTGGAATAGCTGTATCAGTTGGAGGTAGTACTAATATATCTATAGAATTAGGTCAAGGTAATAAAAATGATGCTGAGAAAATTTTAGGAAATACATTTTTTTTAGAAATATTGGGTGGTATTGTGTCTATGATAGTATGCCTTGTTTTTATAGATCAGATTTTATACATATTTGGAGCAAGTGATAATACTATTATTTATGCAAAAGAATATATGGCTACGATGTTAATGGGATCTATAATAAATTTAGCTGGATTTAGTTTGAATGCAGCCATAAGGGCCGATGGAAGACCTAAGCTAGCTGCTACAATTATGATAACTTGTTCACTTTTAAATCTAGTTTTTGATCCATTATTTATATTTTATTTTGGATTTGGAATAAAAGGTGCTGCAATAGGTACTGTTATATGTCAATTTATCAATTTTGCTTGGACAACTTATTATTTCACTAGAGGAAAGTCAAATCTAAAGTTAAGATTAAAAAATATAAGATTAGAGAAAAATGTAGTAATTGCAATTTTAACTGTTTCTGCTACACCTTTTTGTATGGAAATTGTAACAGGATTTATACATTTAGTTACTAATAAATTTTTACATATTTATGGTGGAGATTTAGCTATAGGGGCTATGACTGCTATTACTTCTATATCTCTAATGTTTTATATGCCTATATTTGGATTAAGTCAAGGGATGCAGACATTAATAGCCTATAATTACGGAGCTAAGGAGTTTATTAGAACTAAAAAAATATTGATGCAAGGACTATTTGCAGCAGTTTTGTTTTTAACTTTAGGACTTTTATTAATTAAGTTATATCCAAATGAGTTTGTAAGTATATTTACTAATGATATTAGATTAAACGAAATTTGTTTGAAAGGGATTAATATATATTTATCTACAATGCCATTAGTTGGGATTTGTATACTAGGTCCAATATATTTTCAGTCGATAGGAAAAGTAAAACATTCTATATTTTTAACATTATTAAGACAAGTGATATTATTTATTCCAATTATAAGTGTAGTATCAAAAGTTATGAAAATGAAAGGGGTATGGTTAAGTCAGCCCATAGCAGATATTTTAGCTAGTTTAATAATATGTATATTTTTATTTAAAGAAATTAAGAGTAGTAGAATATAAAAATATATATATTTATAAATAATATAAAAAATCACCAATCTCGTCTTTGTGATTGGTGATTTTCTTATTTATATAATATTACTTTTTATTATTTTAAAGCACCTTTTATAGCTTTAGATAATTGATCAGGACATGAAGTATTTTTATCTCCACAAGTATTTCCTTCTAATTTGTTTGCAACTTCTAGAGCATTTTGTCCTATTATTAATTTTGCTATTCCAGAAAGATTTCCATCACATCCGTCGAAAAATTCAGCCTTAGTTATTATATTATTTTCATCAATTTCTAAGTCCATTTGACTACAGCATACTCCTTCTGGGTAAAAAGTTATTTTCATAATTATATATTCCTCCGTAAATTCTAAATTACTTTTTAATGTTCTAAATTATATTGAATTTGACTATTTAAACAAATTATATGATATCACATATGGGTAAGAAATGCCAATTGAATACTTATCAAATATTCAAAATGAATATGTATTAATATATTACAATAAAAAGATAATACAATATCTATATTACATTAAGAATAATTTAATAAAAAAAATAATATATTATTTTAGAAAAGTTTAAGAAAGGAGGAATTGTTTGAAGATATATATTTCTAATTATTTATCACATAGTATAAGTGTCATTGATTACGAAACTCTTGAAACGGAAAGAGAAATTGAGCTGAAGGACAATATTTATCCTCATCATTTTTGTGTAGATAAAAATCAAGAAAAAATATTTATTCCTAGCTTAACAAATGGAACTCTCTATACTTTAGATATAAAAAGTGAGAAAATAATTGATTCTGTATCTGTAGGAGGAAGTTTAAGTCAAATATTTTTAAATGGAAATAAGTTATTTATATCGAATGAGGATACTAACAGCATTTATATAATAAATAAATATAATCTTGATCTAATAACTATGATTAGTGTTGATGACATGCCACATGGATTTGGGTATTATGAGGAAAAAAATAGATTATATGTTCCATGTATAAACTCTATAGTATGTATAGATGTTAAAAATCAAATTATTGAAAGAAAAGTAGATACAGATTTTAAAGCTTGGCATTTAGAGATAGATAAGAAAAAGGGTGAAATATATATATCGACATTAGACGGGAAATTAGTTATTTTAAATGAAGAAACTCTTGATATAGTAGATATTTTTGAGGAGTTATTATTGCCTGTTCAGATAAAGTTTAATTATAGAGATAATAAAGTTTATGTAAGTGATTTAGGTTATAATCAAATAAAAATTTTAGATTATAAAATGGGCAAATATATAGGTAAAATAAAAGTTGATGGAATTCCACAGGGATTAGAAATATCTAAGGACTTTAATAATTTATTTGTGTCAGATACTACAAATAATACTGTAAAAGTTTATGATACGAAAACAAATCAACTTATAAAGGAAATTAGAGTAGGAAAAGAGCCTACAACAATAATTTGTTTGTAGGCTACTTTTTATATGTAGTAAGTAGATTTATTACTTCAGCATACATATGAGAAGCATTCTTTTTCCAGTTATTGCAAATTAAATTTGCTTGTTTTTCAGAAGAAACATTTAAATTTAGGTCTATTAAATTACTTTGATTCTCTATGACTCTAAGATTAACAATAAACTCATTTTCACTTTGTCTAACAAAACTAGATTTTATTTGAGTTTCAGCTAATAAACTTTCTTTATTTAATTTTATATAATGATCGATTTTGTTAGCTGAATCACTTGGAATTTTTAACATAAGAGACTCTAGTGTTTCAAGACCTTTTTGAGTTAAACAGTAAAATTCTTTATCAGAGTCATTATGTAGTTTTAAAAATTTTGATTCCATAAGTTGTGATAAAAGCTGTTGTAACGAGAAATAATTCATCATTTCAGTTTCTAAAACAACTTGAGTGATTTGAGAATTTGTCAAATCCATTTTAATTTTATATAAAATATATAATATTAAAAGCTTATGGTAAGCTGTTTCTTCAGATGAATTTTCAAACATATTTATCATCCTCCAATAAACTATTATAATACTATATTAAACTAAAATATAGAAAAATAAAAGGTATAAAATATTTAAATTTTTATAAAAAAAAGACCACCAGAGGGTGGCCTTCTTTGTTTAAACAAGTAAAAATTATATTTATCTTAGAATAAATATATTTTGACTTGTTTGTACTTATCCACCGCAAATTTGTAGTGGATTTTAACACTCAAGTATACAAAATTTACTATTTTCCAGCCATTTGTTTTTCAGCCATTTCGACTAATCTTTTAGTCATGTAACCACCAACATAGCCATTTTGTCTAGCTGTTAAATTACCTTTATCTACTGTTTCATAGTTAGATAAACCTAATTCATTAGCTATTTCTAACTTCATTTGGTTTAATGCAGCCTTAGCCTCGGGAACAACTTGTCTGTTATTATTATTTGTCATAGTAAATTCCTCCTTAAGGTAATCAACATCTTGTTTGATGTTGTTAATTATAATTTCTCCAAATCTAAATATTATATTCTAAAAAAATATGGGAATATAGTGATTTTTATAATACATAGGAAATTATATTCATTTAAAAATTATGGATAATTATAATTTCTATCAATGTGTTTCAAAAAAATCTACATTATTGAAATATCTTTAGAATAAATATTTCTTTATATATTTAAAAAAAGTAGTTATTTTTTTGCGTTTAAAAAAATAAATTTTTAATAACACATAGGAAATTACATTCATTTAAAAATTGTGGATAACTATAATTTCTGTCGTATGTTTCAAAAAAATCTACATTTTTAAAAAATCTTAAGAATAAAGATTTCTTTATATAAAAATAAAAAGGAGGAGAGACATGTTTGCTAGAATTCGAGCTTTTTTAAGTAGTATAATTTTGTTTTTTGTTGGATTAGCTTTAATTTTTGCATTAGTTTATTGTATAAAAGTATTTTTTTGTGAAAAAAATATGGACATACCGATACATAGGGTTGATACAAATGAAAAAAATATATCTTTAACATTTGATGTTTCCTACAGCGATAAAAAAATAAATGATATATTATATATATTAGATAAATATAATGTGAAGGCAACTTTTTTTGTTGTAGGAAAATGGGTTGATAAAAATCAAAATTTAGTTGAAGAGATATATAAAAGAGGACATGAAATAGCTAACCATTCTAATAGTCATACTTATTTTAATGAAATTTCAGAGGATGAAATAAAAAACGAATTGCAAATCACTTCACAAAAGATAGAAAATATAACAGGAAGTAAAACTAATTTATTTAGACCTCCGTTTGGAGAAATAAATGAAAAGGAAATAAATATTTGCCAATCATTAGGTTACAAAGTGATAAAGTGGGATGTTGATTCTATGGATTGGAAAAATATTGATTCTAAGCATATAGTTGATAGAGTATTGAAAAGTACTTCACCAGGGTCTATAATATTATTTCACTGTGATAGAAGAGATGTAGATGAATATTTAGAACAAATTATATGCTATTTTGAAAAAAATAAGTATAATATGATTAGACTTTCTGAGTTAATATATCAAGATAATTATTATATAGATTCATCTGGAGTACAAAGGTTAAAATAATTTGATACATAAAAAATAACAAAGAGTAATAAATGAGACATTAAAAAAATATATTTATTATATATAGAGGATGAGGAGATAAATAACAAATTCGGGGGGATAAAAAGTATGGTAGTTATTAAAGACGATACAAATATTGTGAATTTAAGAGGCAAAATAGAAGATAATTTAGAATTTAGCCACGAAATTTTTGGAGAAAAATTTTATAGCACTAAAATAAAAATAAATAGACTTAGTGATTTTTATGATGTATTACCTATTACTATATCGGAACGATTATTACAAGGTATAGATTTAGAAGAGGAGAAAAATGTAAATATAATAGGTCAATTAAGATCCTATAATAAAAATGATGGAGAGAGAAATAAATTAGTATTAACTGTATTTGTTAGAGAAATAAAGCCTATGGAGGAAGATAGCAAAGATCCAAATAGTATTTATTTAGATGGATATATATGTAAACAACCTATATACAGAAAAACACCTCTAGGAAGAGAAATAACAGATTTGTTAGTAGCAATAAATAGACCTTATAATAAATCTGATTATATACCTTCTATAATTTGGGGAAGAAATGCTAAATTTGCGAGAAATTTAAAAGTAGGCGATAGAGTTCAAATGTGGGGAAGAGTTCAAAGTAGATTTTATGAGAAGAAGATAGATGAAAATAATATACTTAAAAAAGTAGCTTATGAAGTTTCTGTTTCTAAAATAAAAAAGGTAGAAGAAATTTAAATATTTAAGTATAAAAATTTTTATAAAAGATGTAAAATATAACTAATAAATTCCATATATATATTTAAAAAAAATCAACATCATGATTATTAAAAATAAAGATTTTCTTATACTTATGGAAAATTATTAATTAAAATTTATCCTCTAGTAAAATATAGAGGATTTTTTATTTATAAAATTAGGAGGTGTACTTGTTGACAATTAATTATACTATGGTTTTAGTAGTGATGTTATTTGTTGTACTTATAAGTATTCAATTTACACTTAATAAGATATTGCTATTATTAAAAGACATAAAAGAAATACTTATTAATAATAAAATAAGGGATGATTATAATGAAAAATCTAGAAAATATTAAAGATGATATACAGAATATAGCAGAGGCAATTTTATCAGTTTTGAATATAGATGTAACAATAGTAGATGATGATTTTGTAAGAATTGCAGGAACAGGAAAATATATAAATAAAATTGGACATAAATTAGATGGTTATTCAGCTTTTAAAAGGGCATTTATAGAACAGGTGGAAATTTTTATTGAAGAACCTAGACAAAGTTGTATATGTAGTGGTTGTGATCAAATAGGAAATTGCACTGAGTTTGCAGAAATATGCTGTCCAATAGTGCTAGATGGCAAATCTTATGGAGTTATAGGTCTTATAGCTTTCAATAAGGAACAATCAGATATGATGAAAAATAGTATAGATGATTTGATAAATTTCTTAAAAAGAATGGCTGATTTGATTTCTAGTAAATTAAAAGCTTACATAAATACTGAAGAGCTAGAACTTGAAAAAAAGAAATTAGAAATACTTTTAAATAGTATGGATAAAGCAGTAGTTTCTGTAGATATAGATGGATATTTGGATAAATGTAACCAAAAATTTCAAGAATTATTTAATTTACAAGAAAAAAATATTTATGGAGATAGTATTTTTGATACTTTAGATTTTATAAAAAAGACAAACAATGATGATTTGAGTAAATATAAAATGGGTACTTTTATTTACAATAAGAATAATAGGAATGTAAAAGGCATTTATAACATAAATAAGATTATGTTAAAAGGTAATTTTAAAGGATATGTTATAGATTTTATAGAAAAAAGAGAGGCTATAAAAAATTATAATAAAATAAATAAAGATTATAAAATTACATTAGAAAATATAACAGGTTGTAGTGAGCTTATAAATCAAACTAAGAAAAGTGCTCTTATAGCATCTAATTCAACTTCTACAGTACTTATTACAGGGGAAAGTGGAACTGGGAAGGAGTTATTTGCTAGATCAATACATAATCATAGTGATAGAGCAGACAATCCATTTGTAACTGTAAATTGTGCTGCTATTCCAGATAATTTACTTGAAAGTGAACTGTTTGGTTATGAAGAAGGAGCTTTTACAGGTGCTAAAAAAGGTGGTAAGCTAGGAAAATTTGAATTAGCAGATAAAGGATCTATATTCTTAGATGAAATAGGAGATATGAGCTTACATCTTCAAGCTAAATTACTTAGAGTTTTACAGGAACGTGAACTTGATAAAATAGGTGGAAAAAGTAATATATTTATAGATGTAAGAATTATAGCAGCTACAAATAAAAATTTGAACGAAATGGTAAAAAGTGGAGCATTTAGAGAAGATTTATATTATAGGTTAAATGTAATTCCTATAAAACTTCCAAGTCTTAGAGAGCGTAAAGAAGATATACCTTTGATGATTGATTATATGATAAAGGAATATTCTGATAAGCTTGGTAAGAAAATTGTAGGAATAGAAGCAAATGCTAAGCAATTATTAATGAATTATAATTGGCCAGGTAATGTAAGAGAATTACAAAATGTAATAGAATACAGTATAAATATGTCTACAACAGATATGCTTACGATAGATTCTATGCCTAAATCTTTGACTGTTGTAAGTGATGTAAAGGAATCAAACTTAGAAAAAAGTGAAATAATTACTTTAGAGGAATTAGAAATAAGAGAAATAAAAAAAGCACTAGATTTATATAAAGACTATAAAAAAGATAAAGAATTAGCTGCAAAGGCTTTGGGTATATCTAGAGCAACTTTATATAGAAAAATGGAAAAATATAAAGATTATTTTTAGAAAAACTGTCTCAAAATGATACAAAATCTCATTTTGAGATATTTTTTTTTATATTTGAGAAAATATTAAATTTTTTAACTTAAAAAATTTAAATATAAAATAATAAATTTAAATTCTTTTTAAGAGTATAACTTAAACACAGTTAATAAAAAAATATTTTTAATAAAATAAAAAGTTGGCATGAAAAATGCTATATAAATAATTGAGTAGAATTTTTAATAATTTATTTTAATTTAGGAGGTATTAATATGAGAGATTTAAGAAAACAATTAATTGATATATTAGTTTCAGAAGTAAAACCTGCATTAGGATGTACAGAACCAGTAGCAGTTGCACTAGCTTGTGCAAAAGCTAAAGAATTACTAGGAGAAGAAATAGTAGAAAATAGAATATTAGTAAGTCCAAGTATATATAAAAATGGTATGTGTGTAGGAATACCAGGTACAGAAAGATTAGGACTTAAAATAGCCGTTGCTATGGGATTTGTTGGAGGACATTCAGAAAATGGATTAACAGTTTTAGAAACATTAGATGAAGAACAAGTAAAAGAATCAGAAAACTATATGGATACAAATCCAATAAATATAATTCCAGCTCAAACTAAGGATAAAGTATTTATCGAAGTTGATTTAAGAGGTAAAAATAATATAGCTAAAGTAGTTATAAAAGAAAAACATGATAATTTTGTTTACTTACAAAAAAATCAGGAAGTATTATTAAATACAGGAGATTATAATCAAGAAGAAAGTGAAGCAGAAGTTGATTCAAAACCAAAAGAAACATTAATGGATACTACTAATATAGAAGAATTAGTTAAAAATGTTGAAAAAATGGAATTTGAAGATATTAAATTCTTATTAGATGGAATTACAATGAATATGGAAATAGCTAATTTTGGATTAAATAATAAGGCTGGAATAGGCGTTGGATTTGGTATAAAAAGAGCAAAAGAAGAAGGATATATGTCTAATGACTTATTAACTGAAGCAATGATGTTAACAGCAGCAGCTTCTGATGCTAGAATGGCAGGTATAAAAATGCCAGTTATGAGTTCTAATGGTAGTGGTAACCATGGTTTAACTGCAATACTTCCAATAGTTGCATATAACAATAAATATCCACAAAGTGATGAAAATTTAGCAAAAGCATTAGCTATATCTCACTTAGTAACTGGATACATCAAAAACTACACTGGTAGATTATCTGCAGTTTGTGGATGTGGTGTAGCAGCATCTACTGGATCAGCAGCGGGTATATCTTGGTTAATGGATAGAGATATAAACCACATAAAAGGAGCTATAGAAAATATGATAGCAAACTTAAGTGGTATGATATGTGATGGAGCTAAAGCTGGTTGCGCATTAAAATTATCTTCTGCAGCATCTGCAGCAATCCAAAGTTCTATAATAGCTAAACAAGGATTCCATGTTCCACCTAAAAATGGTATAGTTGGTGACAGAGTAGAAGAATCTATTAAAAATTTAGGAAAAGTAAGTGACCAAGGAATGCAAATTACAGATCAAGTAATAATTGATGTAATGAATGATATAAATAAAGTTAAATAGTAAAAATTAAATATAATATTATTAAATGAAGGTAACTCTATTTTAGTTTTTATAAATAGCTGAAATAGAGTTATTTCTAGTTAAATTACTTTTATATAAAATACATAATATTTCATATAGACATAATTTGTTTATCGTTATAAAATAGATATATTAGAATAATGGAGGAATCGAAATGGATATAGAAAAGAAAGTTTGGGAGACATTATGTTCTGAAGAGGACATTGATAAAAAAATAAAAGAATTAGGTAATAAAATATCTGAAGACTATAAAGATAAAAAATTAATGGTAATTTCTTTATTAAGAGGAAGTTTTATATTCTGTGCAGATTTAGTTAGAGCAATAAATATACCAGTTAAAATTGATTTTATGACTACAAAAAGTTATGGAAATGAATTTAGTACAAGCGGTAATGTAGAAGTAGTAGTAGATATTAAAGGAAGTTTAGAAGGATATGATGTATTAATCGTTGACGATATAACAGATTCAGCTCTTACTATGCATCATGTATTAAATCATCTAAAATCTAAAAATCCTAATAGTATAAAATCTTGTGTATTATTAGATAAACCAAGTAGAAGAAAAGTAGAATTAGTTCCAGATTATTGTGGATTTACTATAGAAGATAAATTTGTTGCTGGATATGGATTAAATTACGGAGATTACTATAGAAATATACCTTATGTATTTGCAGTAACTGATGAAGATAGAAAATAATTGACTTTTTTTTGTAAAAATAATAATATAAAAATATAGATATTAGATAAAAATATTGATTCTATGAAGAGGAAAAGTAATTAAATTGAGGCTCAATAAAGAGAGTCGAGGGTGGTGAAATCTCGGCAAGAGAGGATTTAATGAATGGGCCTTGGAGAATTACTTTTTGAGAGGTCGATTTTATCGGCAAGTTAGGTGGCAACGCGGCAATCCCGTCCTATATGTTTAGGATGGGATTTTTTAATTTCAAAATTTACTAAAAGGAGAAAACAAATGAAAAAAACTATATTAACAGGTGATAGACCTACTGGAAAATTACATTTAGGACATTATACAGGTTCTTTAAAAAACAGAGTAGCATTACAAAATCAAGATAAATATAATATGTATATAATGGTTGCAGACCAACAAGCATTAACTGATAATGCTAAAAATCCTAAAAAAATAGTAGATAATTTACTAGAAGTAGTTATGGACTATATATCTGTAGGATTAGATCCAACTAAAACTAATTTATTTATACAATCTCAAATTCCAGAATTAGCAGAGCTTACAATGTACTACTTAAACCTAGTAACAGTTTCAAGATTACACAGAAATCCAACAGTAAAATCTGAAATTGAACAAAAAGGATTTGGAGAAAGTATACCAGCAGGATTTTTCATATATCCAGTAAGTCAAGTTGCTGATATAACTGCTTTTAAAGCTGATTTAGTTCCAGTTGGAAATGATCAAAAACCAATGATAGAACAAACTAGAGAAGTTGTAAGAAGTTTTAATAATACTTATGGAGAAGTTTTAGTTGAGCCAGAAGGTATGTATCCAGAAGGTATAGCAGGAAGACTTCCTGGACTTGATGGAAAAGCTAAAATGAGTAAATCTCTAGGGAATGCAATATATTTAAGTGATGATGCTGATGTTGTTCAAAAGAAAATAATGAGTATGTTTACAGATCCTAATCATATAAGGGTTGAAGATCCAGGTTGTGTTGAAAATAATGCGGTATTTACTTACTTGGATGCATTTTGTACAGATAAAGAAACTTTAGAAGAAATGAAAGCTCATTATAGACGTGGTGGACTAGGAGATGTTAAAGTTAAGAGATATCTAAATGAAATACTTCAAGCAGAATTAGAACCAATCAGAGCTAGAAGAAGAGAATTAGAAAAAAATAAAGATTATTTATATGAAGTACTAAAAAAAGGTAGCGACAATGCTAGAGCAGTAGCAGCTCAAACTTTAAGCGAAGTTAGAGAAGCTATGGGAATTGAATATTTTAAAGGAATGAATTTCTAATATAAAAAGCAAAACCTATGGATTATTTAAATCTGTAGGTTTTTTATTTTAAAAATTTTTAATGAAAAATTTATAAATATAAATAAAAAATTTATAAATATATTAAAATCATTCATTAAAATTTAGGTAATAACAATATAAATTTTAATAAGTTATTATCTAAAAGAGGTGAATGATATGAAAAAATTAAGAAAATCAGTAGTTGCTTTATTAATTTTAGTATTTGGATTATTTATGATTAAGATTTTTATATCAAATATAGGAATAAATATATTGGGAAATTCCAATATAAAAGTTGATTATGAGAATGAATGGGATGAAATTAGTGATGAAGATATAAAAATTATAAAAAAAGTTATAGCTCTTGCAAAAGAAAAAGAAGGTCTTGAATATGTTTGGGGTGGTAAGGGAGAAATAATGACAGAGGATAGGTTGAAAGAGTTGATAGGTTATTATGGTGAAGAATATTATCCATTAAATAAAAAGGAGTATATGGGAAAACAAGCTTTTGATTGCTCTGGACTTACATATTGGATTTATGAAGAAGTGACAGGTGTAAAAATTGGTTATTCAACGGTTCAACAGCAAGATGTTTTGAAAAAATATAAAGTAAAAGGAATATTAAGACCGGGAGATTTAATTTATACTACAGGACATGTCGCTTTATATATAGGAGATGGTAAGGTAATTAACTCTAAAAATAGATATGCATATCCTAAGGGAGGAGTAAAAATAGAATCTGTACTTAAATATAAAAAAGGAGAGGCATATAGGCCTATTGATTTCATAAATGATCAAAAAAATTAAAAAAGTTATATTTTCATAAATGTATAAAAGGTCATATCCGATTTTGATTGGATATGACCTTAATTATAGTCTGTATTTAATAATGGCAATTTATAAAATAGTCGGAGTACTGAAGTAATATATCAGAGCTATTTTTAAAACCATCGTAAACATGTTTATTTATAATTGTCTGTAATGCATCAGTATCCTTTTTGTTTAGAGCTTCCACAATAGAGCAATGTTCATCGTATAAATTTTGAATATTATTTTCTCTATGTAGATTTAGAAGGGAACGAAATCTTTCGTAATGTTGATTTATCCCAAATATCATATTCCAAATACCTTCCTTAGAAGCTAGACGAAATATTAATTTATGAAAATTATTATCAAGTTCTATAAAATCTGTTACTGAGTGTTCATCAAAATTTGTACTTTGTAAGAATTTTTTTTGCTCATTTAAGCTGAATTTTAGCTTTAATTCATCTGCCTCTGAAAAAGATAAGCATAAATCTTTTAGTATTGATAGCTCTACAACTTTTCTGATATACAAAACATCGGAAATTTGGTTGATGTCTATAAGTGAAACAAATGTGCCAATATGTGGTTTTACTTCTAATAAACCTTCATTTGCTAAGGCTTTAAATGCATCTCTAACTGGAGTACGTGATACATTGTATTTAGAGGCCATGTCTGTTTCACTTATACCCACTCCTGGAGCTAACTTAAGGTTTAGTATATCTTTTTTTAAGCTGTTATAGACGATATTTGATGAAGCTGTATTTTTTTTATTTGCCATTTAAAACTTACTCCTATTATTTATTATTTTGTTTAATTTTTATTGAGAAATAACCCTTTGGAAATTCTAACATTTCTCCAGTTGTAATGTCAATCCAGTTTTCTACATTGTTTCCAGTATCTACATTTTGCAGTATATATTCATCAGTAGTCTCTTCAATACGGTTTATTTTTATTTTATCAGTTAAATCTGAGGATTTTATAGATACAGTATTTTCTCCTAGATTTAGAGGTACATTTTCAAATATAAATTCCTCCGATTTATAATATTATTTAATTACTTGTATACAAGGTGTAAAATTTTACCAAAAAAAATTAAATTTCATATACTATTTAAAATATTTAATTTTTAAATTTATTTTTAATGTTGAAAATATTATACTAACACGCATATCTGTTGTCAACAAAATAAAAATTTTCTCTATTTAAAACGAGAAAATAAATTGAAATAAAAAAATATAAATAAAAATAAAATTCTTGTTTACAACTTGTATACAAGTGTGCTACTATTTGATTGTTATTTAAATAACAAAATCGATTAAAAATATTTACTAAGTAAATGAACAAAAATATTTCGGTAGGGGAAAGAAAAAAATGGATTTAAGACAATTAAGAAATTCGACATTACAAGAAGAAAAAACATTAAGACCTTTTGGATTAAGAGATAAGATTGGATATTTATGCGGAGATTTTGGAAACGATTTTATGTTTATTTTTGCAAGTATGTATCTAATGGTATTTTATACAAAGGTGTGGGGCGTTAGTGCATCATTAGTAGGAACATTATTTTTAATATCTAGATGTATAGATGCTTTTACAGATATAACTATGGGACGTATAGCTGATAAATCAAAAACGACAGAACAAGGAAAATTTAAACCTTGGATAAAAAAAATGGCAGGAGCAGTTTCTTTATCAAGTTTTTTAATGTATCAATATTCTTTAGTTGGAGCTTCTATGACTGTGAAAGTAATAGTTATGTTCGTAACTTACATATTATGGGGATCAGTATTTTATACAGCTATAAATATACCTTATGGCTCAATGGCATCAGCTATAACTGATAAACCAGAAGAAAGAGCAGCTCTTTCAACTTGGAGAAGTTTAGGAGCTACATTTGCATCAGTTGCTATAGGAACTATAGTTCCACAAATAATATATTATTCAGATATAAATGGAAATAAATTAGTAGATGGTCAAAAATTTACTATAGTAGCAGGTATTTTTTCAATATGTGCAATAGTATGTTACACACTTTGTTATCACATGACTACAGAGCGTATAAAATTAGAGAACAATAAAAATAATGAAAATATTTCTCTAGTTAAATCTTTCAAAACAATAGCATCTAATAAAGCTTTAATATCAATAATAGCAGCTGCAATTATGCTATTACTTAGTCAACTTATGACTCAAACTATGAATACATATTTATTTGCAGATTACTTTAAAAACATAAATGCTTTATCAGTTTTAAATATGGTTTCTTTACCGATAAGCTTAGGCTTAGCATCAGTTTCTGTAAAGATAACTAATAAGTTTGGCAAAAAGGAATTTTCTGCATTTGGAATGTTTTTAACTGCAGCAAGTTATGGAGTTTTATATTTTTTAAAAACTACAAATCCATGGGTATTTCTTGCGATATATGCAGTATCAAGTATAGGAATAACAGCATTTAATATGCTTATATGGGCAAAAATAACAGATATTATAGATTATAATGAAGTAAAATTTGGAGAAAGAAATGACGGTGTAATATATGGAGTTTATTCGTTCTCTAGAAAAATAGGACAAGCATTAGCAGGAGGTATTGGAGGATTTGTTCTAACATTTATAGGTTATAATTCTTTAGCAAATTCTCAAACTCAAGAAGTAGTAAATGGAATATACACATTTTCAACTTTATTTCCAGCCATATGCTACTTAATAGTTGGGCTAATACTTACTTTTGTATATCCTCTTAGCAAAAAAGTTATAGAAGAAAATAATAAAATATTAGCACAAAAAAGAAGTAAAAATAATTAATCGTTTTTAATTTATACGGTGACTGATATTTAATAATATTAGTTACCGTGTAGTAAATATAAATAAAAAGTTAGGAGAAGATTTATGAAATTATCATTTCGTTGGTATGGAGAAGACGACAAAGTAACATTACAAAACATAAGACAAATACCAGGTATGCATTCGGTAGTAACTGCTGTGTATGATGTTCCTGTTGGCGAGGTTTGGAGCAGAGAATCAATACAAATACTAAAGAAGCAAACTGAAGATGCTGGACTAAATTTCGAAGTAATTGAAAGTATACCAGTACATGAAGACATTAAACTTGGAAAAGAAACTAGAGATAAATATATAGAAAATTACTGTGAAAATATAAGAAGAGTAGCAGAAGCTGGAGTTAAATGTATATGTTATAACTTTATGCCAGTATTTGACTGGACAAGAACTCAATTAGACCATGAACTAGAAGATGGTTCAACTTCACTTGTTTACTATCAAGAACAAGTAGATAAGGTCAATCCTTTAGAAAGTGATAGTGATTTAACTCTTCCGGGTTGGGATGCAAGTTATACTAGAGAAGAATTAAAAAGTGTAGTTGCAGAGTATAACCAAATGAGTGAAGATGATTTATGGAATAATCTACAATATTTCTTAGAAAAAATAATACCAGTTGCAGCACAGTGCAATGTAAATATGGCTATACATGAAGATGATCCATGTTGGAGTATATTTGGACTTCCTAGAATAATAACTTGTGAAGAAAATTTAGATAGATTTTTAAAATTAGTAGATGATAAACACAATGGTATAACTTTATGTGCAGGTTCTTTAGGGTGTTCAAACAAAAATGATGTAGCTAAAATGGCAGCTAAATATGCAGCTATGGGAAGAATACATTTTGTCCATATGAGAAATGTAAAAGTTCTTGATAATGGATTTGAAGAAAGAGCTCATTTATCTTCTTGTGGAAGCTTAGATATGTATAAAATAATGAAAGCTTTATATGACAATGGATTTGATGGCTATATAAGACCAGACCATGGAAGAATGATATGGGGAGAAACTGGTAGAGCAGGATATGGACTTTATGACAGAGCTTTAGGCGCTACTTATTTAAATGGTCTATGGGAGGCTATAGAAAAATCTAGTAAATAAAAAATTATTTGATTGTATAATTATGATCAAATTATAAAGATTTAATATACTTAATAGAATATTAAATAAATGGAGGATAACAATATGAAATTACCATTTCAAATAGATTTAAACGATAAAGTTGTAGTTATAACAGGAGCAGGAGGTATTATATGTTCTGCATTTGCTGAGGCTATGGCTATGAACGGCGCAAAGGTTGCATTGCTTGATTTAAATGAAGAAGCTGCTAAAAAATATGCAGATGAAATAGTAGCTAAAGGATATATAGCTAAGGGATATAAATGCAATGTTTTAGAAAAAGAAAGTTGTGAAGCTGCAAAAGCTGAAATATTAAAAGATTTTGGGACTTGCGATATATTAATAAATGGAGCTGGAGGAAACAATCCTAAAGCTACAACAGATGATGAATATTTTAATATGGAACATCTAAATGAAATGAAAACTTTCTTTGATTTAGATGCTCAAGGCGTTTCTTTCGTATTTAACTTAAACTTTATGGGAACATTAATACCTACACAAGTTTTTGCTATGGATATGATGAATAAAAAGGGTGCAAGTATAATAAACATATCATCTATGAATGCTTATTCACCACTTACAAAAATTCCAGCTTATAGTGGAGCAAAGGCTGCTATATCTAACTTTACTCAATGGCTAGCAGTTCATTTTTCAAAGGTAGGTATTCGTTGCAATGCAATAGCTCCAGGATTTTTCTCTACTAAACAAAACGAGAAATTATTATGGAATGAAGATGGAACTCCAACTGCTAGAACTCAAAAAATTCTTGCAGGAACTCCTATGGGACGTTTTGGAGAAATAGAAGAATTAATAGGAACATTATTATTCTTATCTTGTGAAGAAGCATCAGGATTTGTAAACGGGACAGTTATACCTGTAGATGGTGCATTTGCTGCATATTCTGGGGTTTAATATAAATTTATGACATTAAAAGGAGACATAATATGGTTAATTTAAGAGTAAAACCTTATAACCTTGATGATGAAGGTGTTAAATGGGTTGAAGATACAATAAAATCTATGACATTAGAAGAAAAAATAGGTCAATTGTTCATAAATATGGGAGCAAGTAGAGATGAGGAATACTTAAAAAGTGTTCTTGATAACTATCATATAGGTGGAGTTAGATATAATCCAGGAAAAGCTGAAGAAGTTTATGACCAAAATAAAATACTTCAAGAAAATTCCAAAATACCTCTATTAATAGCTGCCAATACTGAAATGGGTGGTAATGGAGCTTGTACAGATGGTACTTATATAGGTAATGAAGTGAAAATAGCTGCAACAAAAGATAAAAAATATGCATACGAAATGGGAAGAGTTTCAGGAATAGAAGCAGCTGCTATAGGATGCAACTGGAGTTTTGCGCCAATAGTAGATATAAATAGAAACTGGAGAAATCCAATAATATCTACAAGAACTTGGTCATCAGATGTAGAAGAAACTTTAGAATTATCTCTTGAATATATGAGAGGAATACAAGAAAGTAATATAATGCCTGCTGCTAAACATTTCCCTGGAGACGGTATAGATGAGAGAGATCAACATTTATCATTTGCACCAAATTCATTATCAGTAGAAGAATGGGATGCTACTTTTGGTAGAGTTTATAGTGGTTTATTTGAAGCAGGTCTTCCATCTATAATGGCAGGTCATATATCTTTACCAGAATATGTTCGCTATTTTAACAAAGAAGCAACTACTAAAGAATTATATATGCCAGCTACATTAAATAAATACATTTTAACTGATTTATTAAGAGGTAAAATGGGATTCAATGGTTTAGTTGTAACTGATGCATCACATATGGTAGCTATGACTTCTACTATGAAGCGTAGTGAAATGTTGCCTACAGCAATTGCTGCAGGTTCTGATTTATTCTTATTCTTCAATGATCCAGATGAAGATTTTAACTGGATGATGGAAGGATACAAAAAAGGAATAATAACAGAAGAAAGATTAGAAGAAGCTTTAACTCGTATATTAGGTATAAAAGCAGCTTTAGGTCTTCACAAAAAAGAAAAAACAGAAATACTTCCACAAAAAGAAGATGCAATGGCAAAAATTGGACTAGATGAATATAAATCTATAGCTAGAGAAGTTTCTGATAAAGGTATAACTTTAGTTAAAAATAATCAAAAATTATTACCTATATCACCAGATAAACAAAAGAGAGTTTTACTTGTAGATGTAAAAGGAACTGAAGGTGGATTTGGTGCATTTATAGCTTTAATGAGTGGAGTTAAGAAAAAGCCTATTGAAGTTATGAAAGAATTATTAGAAGCTGAAGGATTTGATGTTGATATATGGGAATCTCCAATGGACAAAGTAATGAAGCTTCCTAAAGAAGAAATAGCTAAAGCTATGGCAAGTGTATATTCTGGAAAAAGACCAATATCAGATTTAACTGATAATTACGATTTAATAATAAATATAGCTAATGTTAATCCAAATACTGACCAAAGAATTCAATGGCCAGCAAGTAAAGGAACTCCAGACATACCTTTTTATGTAAATGAAGTTCCAACTATATTTGTTTCAGTTAAATGTCCTTTCCATTTAGCTGATGTTCCACAAGTAAAAACTTATATAAATACTTATGATGACAATGATATGACTTTAGAAGTATTAGTTGAAAAATTAGTAGGAAAATCAGAATTTAAAGGTGTAAGTCCTGTAGATGCATTTTGTGGATTTGAAGATACTCATTTCTAATAGAATTAGGAATATTTATTTTGATTGAAATTATTGGGATGCACTTTGTGCATCCTGATTTTATAACACATAGAAATTTATATATTTAAATTTCTTATATAAGTGAAGGAGAAATTATGGGATATTTTGATTATAAAAAAGAAAAAGATTATCTAATTTGTATAGATTCAGATGGCTGTGCTATGGATACTATGAATTCAAAACATTTTAATTCATTTGGACCAGAATTTATAAAGTCTTATGAATTAGAAGAGTATAAACAAGAGGCTTTAGAATATTGGAATCAAATAAATTTATTTACAAAAACAAGAGGAATAAATAGATTTAAAGGTTTGGCTATGGCTTTAAGAGAGATGAGCAATAGAAAAAATATTAAATTTGAAGGGCTAGAGGAATTCGAAATTTGGGTTGAAAAATCACATAGTTTATCAAACCCTGCTTTATTTGAAAAATGTCAGGAAAAAAGAAATGATTGTATGGAAAGAGCGCTACTTTGGAGTATACATGTCAATTTATCTATAGTTGAGTTACAAGAAAATGATATGCCTTTTGAAAATGTTAAAGAAGCTATGGAGAAGCTTAGTGAATTTGCAGATTTAACTGCTGTTTCTTCGGCAAATGGACAGGCAGTCAATTCAGAATGGACAAAACATAAAATTAAAGATTGTTGTAGAGTTTTATTATGCCAAGAAGCTGGTTCAAAATCTTATTGCATAAAAAAACTTTTAGAAAAAGGATACGATAAGGATAAGGTTTTGATGGTAGGTGATGCTCCTGGAGATAGAAAAGCTGCATTAGAAAATGGAGTTAGATTTTATCCAATAATAGTTGGCAAAGAAAGTTTTAGTTGGCAACGATTAGAAAAAGAGGCTAGTAAAAAACTATTTGATGGAGAATTTGATGATGATTACCAACAAAAGCTTATAGATGAATTTGAGGCTGCTTTAGGTATTTAATTTTTAGAAATAGGAGAGAAAGTTATGAAAAATTTTATGGATAAAGATTTCCTGTTATCAAATGACATATCTAAAAAACTTTATCATGAATATTCAAGCTCTATGCCAATAATAGATTATCATTGCCATATAAATCCTAAGGAAATTGCAGAGGATAAAAAATTTGATAATATAACTCAAGTTTGGTTAGGTGCAGACCATTACAAATGGAGGCAAATGAGATCAAATGGTGTAGAGGAAAAATATATAACAGGAGATGCTACAGATAGGGAAAAATTTCAAAAGTGGGCTGAAACTTTAGAAAAAGCAATAGGAAATCCTTTATATCACTGGAGTCATTTAGAGCTTAAGAGATATTTTGGATATGAAGGAGCTTTAAATGGGGATACTGCTGAAGAGGTTTGGAATTTATGTAATAAAAAACTAAAAACTATGTCTGCTAGAAGTATTATGAAAGCTTCAAATGTAGAATTAATATGTACGACAGATGATCCAGTAGATGATTTAAGATATCACATAGATATAAAAAATGATGAAAGTTTTAATATAAAAGTTCTTCCAACATGGAGACCAGATAAGGCTATATCTATAGAAAAGGATGGTTTTAACGATTACATAGCTGAATTATCTAAAGTGAGTGAAGTTGAAATAAATTCATTTAATACTTGGAAAAAAGCAATTTTAAAACGTATGGAATTTTTCAATGAAGTAGGTTGCAAAATAAGTGACCATGGATTACTTTATATACCTTATGTTAAAGCTGATGATGAAACTGTAGATAATATATTAAAAAAATCTCTAAGAGGAGAACAAATTTCTGAAAAAGAAGAGCTGCAATTTAAAACTGCTTGTATGTTATATTTGGGGAGACAGTACAGCAAGTTAGGTTGGGCTATGCAGTTACATTTTGGTGTTACAAGGGATAATAATACAAAAATGTTTAATAAATTAGGAGTAGATAGTGGATTTGACGGGATATATAATAGAGTATCAATAGAACAATTGTCATCATATTTAAATGAGTTAAACAAAGAAAATCAACTTCCAAAAACTATATTATATAGTTTAAATCCTGTTGATAATGCAGCTATAGGAGTATTAATCGGGTGTTTCCAAGAAGCTGGTGTTTGTGGAAAGATACAACAGGGTTCTGCTTGGTGGTTCAATGATCACAAAGCTGGAATGAGAGAACAGATGATTTCTTTAGCAAATTTAAGTTTATTAGGAAATTTTATAGGAATGTTGACAGATTCTAGAAGTTTCTTATCTTATACTAGACATGAATATTTTAGAAGAATAATGTGTGAATTAATTGGGGAATGGGTATCAAACGGTGAATATCCAAATGACATTAATGTTTTAGGAAAAATGATAAAAAATATTTCGCATGATAATGCATTAAATTATTTCGGATTTTAGAGGAGAAAATAAATGATAAAAATAAATACATTAAAAGCACTAAGAGATTGTGGTGTAGTAGCCGTTGTTCGTGGAAATTCTAGAAAAGTAGGAGTTGAAATATCAAAAGCTTGTGTAGAAGGTGGAGTTAAGGCTATAGAGGTGACTTATACAAATAAATTTGCTAATGATATAATCAAAGAAATTAGTGAAATATATGAAGGGCAAGATGATGTCGTAATAGGTGCAGGAACTGTTTTAGATGCAGAAACTGCAAGAGCTGCTATGCTTGCTGGAGCTAAATATATAGTGTCACCTGCTTTTGATATAGAGACTGCAAAAATATGTAATAGATATAAAGTTCCTTATTTGCCAGGAGTTATGACTATAAATGAAATTATAACTGCACATGAAGCTGGTGTAGATTTTGTTAAGTTATTTCCAGGAAGTGCCTTCGATTCAAGTTATGTGAAGGCTATAAAAGGTCCTCTTCCATATGCAAATGTTATGGTAACAGGCGGAGTTAATATAGATAATATAGATACTTGGGTTAAAGCAGGTGTTGATGCAATTGGAATAGGTGGAGAGCTAAATAAACTTGGAGAAGAAGGAAAATTTGACGAAATAACTTCTATTTGTAAAAATTATATAGCTAAATTCAACGAAGCTAAAGGAGCATAATAATGAAGATTGCTGGATTTACAGAAAAAACTTCAAACTCTCATAAAAATTATAAGGTTTAATTAAAAAAGTAGCCAAGTAAAGGCTACTTTTTATTATTATATTATTATTGATTATCCTCTTAAATCATCCATTAATTGAGTTTTACCAGCAGTTTTTTCGTCTTTCATTTTGATTACTTTAGCTGGAGAACCTGCAACAACAGCACCTGGTTCAACATCTTTTGTAACAACAGATCCAGCTGCAACAACAGCACCTTTACCTATTCTTACACCTTCTAATATTACACAGTTAGCTCCTATTACAACATCATCTTCTATTATAACTGGAGTAGCTGAAGGTGGTTCTAAAACACCTGCAACAACTGAACAAGCACCTAGATGAACATTTTTACCTAATGTACCTCTAGCACCAACTACTGCGTTCATATCTACCATAGTACCTTCGCCTATAACAGCACCTATGTTTATAACAGCACCCATCATTACTACTGCATTTTTTTCTATAGTAACCATATCTCTTATAATAGCACCTGGTTCTATTCTAGCGTCTATATTTAACATATTTATCATAGGAATAGCAGAGTTTCTAGCTGTATTTTCTACATACATATCAGTTATTTGTTCTTTTATAGGAGCTATAGCATCCATTATAGTTTTGTAGTCTCCTATTAAAGTGTATTCTCCATTGTTTCCAAAAACTTTGAAGTTTTCTGATTTAGCTATTTCACCAGTAGTAGAAACATAAACTTTAACTGGTGTTTGTTTTTCTGCATCTTTTATAAATTTGGCAATTGCGTAAGCATCATTTAAATCTAACATTATTAATCTCCTTTTTATTTGTTATTTTTGCAGTAAACTATTATTAATTTTATAATTAATAATAGAGTATGTATTTATTATACTAATTTTTTTTATAAATAAAATAAATTTTTTTATTTTTTATAACACATAGGAAATTATATTGATTTAAAATTTGTAATAATTATAATTTCTATCCATGTGCTTTAAATAAATATATATCTTTAAAATATTTTTAGAATAAAGATTTATTTATATAATTATTTAAATTTATTATCCTAACATATCATCCATATTGTAAAATCCTGGGTGTTGGTTGATTAAGTATTTTGCAGCTGCTATAGCACCTTCTGCAAATACATTTTTAGAACGAGCTGAGTGATTTATTTCTAGTATTTCATCATTACCAGCAAATATTGCACTATGTTCTCCAACTATAGTACCACCTCTTATAGCGTGTATACCAACTTCATTTTCTGTTCTTTTACCTGTGCGACCATGTCTTCCGTAAATAAATTCAGATTGTTCTCTTACTTCTTTTACGGCATTTGCAATCATTACAGCCGTACCACTAGGTGAGTCTAATTTTTTGTTGTGGTGTTTTTCTATTATTTCTATATCAAATCCAGCTAAATTTTTAGCAGCTTCTTTTACTAATTTAAGTAAAATATTTACACCAAGTGACATATTAAATGATAAAAATATAGGTATTTCTTTTGAAGCTTCATGTATTTTTGCCATTTCTTCGTCATTATATCCAGTAGTAGCAAGTACTACAGGTGTTTTTGTATTAAGACAGTATTCTAATATACCGTCTAATGCAAGTGGATTTGAAAAATCTATAACAACATCAGCTTCTTCTTTTATTTCAGAAAAATTTGTATAAGTGCTGAATTGATTATTATCGTGATGTGTTTTACTTACACCAGCAACTAAACTTAATTGTTCGTCATTTAAGATACATTTTGTTAATACTTGTCCCATTGTTCCATCGTATCCATTTATTATAATTTTCAATTATTGCACCTCCTAATTAGATTAAATTTATTTCAAGGAAGAATCAAATGATTCTTCCCTGTTTAAATCAATCTTTTAAATTAAACCATTTGGCGTCTTTATATATTTTAAACCAATAATTTGTTATTTTACTGTAAGTCCAGCATTTATTAATTCTTGTTTTAGAATTTCTAAGTTTTTAGGAGACATTTCTCCAAGTGGTAATTTTAAATGACCCACTTCAAATCCTAATAAGTTCATAGCAGTTTTAACTGGAACTGGATTTACTTCTATGAATAAAGCATCTATAAGAGCTTTTAGATCAAGTTGTATTTTACAAGAACCTTTAACATCGCCTTCCATAAATTTAGCTACTAAATCATGAGTTTCTTTAGGACAAACATTTGCTAAAACAGATATAACACCTTTACCTCCTAAAGATAATAATGGAGTTATTGAATCGTCATTTCCAGAGTATATAGCAAAATCTTCTGGAACTAATCTAGCTATTTCAGCAACTTGAGCTATATCTCCACTAGCTTCTTTAATTGCAACTATGTTTTCACATTCGTTAGCAAGTTCAGCAACTAAATCTGGAGCTATATTAACACCTGTTCTTCCAGGAACATTGTATAGTATTATTGGAATATCTACTGCACTAGCTATAGCTTTAAAGTGAGCTTTAAGACCTGTTCTATTAGCTTTGTTGTAATATGGAGTTATTACTAATAAAGCATCAGCACCAACATCTTGAGCACCTTTAGCTAATTGCATTGAATGTCTAGTATCATTTGTACTAGCTCCTGCTATAACTGGTATTCTTTTATTTACTGTATCAACTACACATTTTATAACGTTTAATTGGTCTTCATCTGTCATAGTACTAGCTTCTCCAGTAGTACCTGTAGCAACTATAGCATCCGTTCCGTTAGCTATATGGTATTCAACTAATTCTTTTATTTTATCAAAGTTAGGTGTATCATCTTCATTAAATGGTGTAACTAATGCAACTGCAGAACCTGTAAATATCATAAATATTTCCTCCTTATTTATATATAAAAATAATTATATTTTTATAACACATAGGAAATTATATTCATTTAAAACTGTGGATAATTATAATTTCCGTCAATGTGTTTTAAAGAAATCTACATAAAAGATCTTTATAATAAAGATTTCTTTATTATTATATAATAACTTATTATTTATTATTATAAAAAACTAAATACTTTAAACTAAATCTGATTTTAATAATAATTCAGCAATTTGTACTGCATTAGTAGCAGCACCTTTTCTGATATTATCTGCAACTACCCATAGGTTGATTCCATTATCAACACTAAAGTCTCTTCTTATTCTACCAACAAATACTTCATCATGTCCTTCTGCATCTAAAGCAAGAGGATATTCGTCATTTGCTGGGTTGTCAACTAATACAACACCTTCAGCATTTTTTATATCTTCAACAAGTTCATCAAGATCGAATTCTTTGTTAAATTCAATATTTATAGATTCACTATGAGCACCTCTAACTGGAACTCTAACTGTTGTAGCAGTAACTTTTATACTATCATCATTGAATATTTTTTTAGTTTCGTTTATCATTTTCATTTCTTCTTTAGTATAACCGTTATCCATAAATACATCTATATGAGGTAAACAGTTAAATGCTATTTGGTGAGGATAGAATTGGTTTGGTTTACCGTTAATTCCATCTTCTAAATCTTGTACTCCTCTAACTCCTGAACCAGAAACTGCTTGATAAGTAGAGTAAACTATTCTTTTTAAGCCGTATTTTTCATGTAAAGGTTTAAGAGGAACCATAGCTTGTATAGTAGAACAGTTAGGGTTAGCTATTATACCTTTTTTTATTTCTTTTATGGCTTCTGGGTTTACTTCAGGAACTATAAGTGGAACATCAGGATCCATTCTCCATTGAGCTGAGTTATCTACTACTATTATTCCTTTTGAAGCAGCGATTGGAGCAAATTTTTCACTAGTAGCTCCACCAGCAGAGAATAAAGCTATTTGAATATTTTTTCCGTCAAAAGCAGTTTCAGTTAATTCTTCTACTATATAATCTTTTCCAGCGAAAGATATTGTTGAACCTGCTGATTTTTTAGAAGAAAAGAAATAAATATTTTCTATTGGAAGTTTTCTTTCTTCAAGAACTTTTATAAAAGTTCTACCAACCATACCTGTAGCTCCTACTAAAGCTATATTAATTTTTTTCATAATATATCACCTCTTAAAATTTTTAGTGTTTTCTGATTATAAATTACTAACCAAAAGATATAAATATAAAAATAAGGGAGAAACGGATGTAAAGAATACTTAAAGAATGGTTTTTTAGCTCTTAGACTAAAAAACGTACAAAGGAATACTTTGTACATTAATATCAGAAGTCAAAGCAAACCTGTAGCTCCCCACTTAAATAAAGTGACAGTCTCATATATATTTTATATGAACCCAGCATATATCTTCGCCAAGATATATACTTCGGCAAATCATCCTTTCAATAATAATAAACGCTCGCCAGCTAGTATTATTTACTATTAATCATTGCACCTCTACTTAGGTCAGTTATTTTTGTGTTTTGAAATAAGTTGTTATGTTAATGTTAGTACAATTATTTATAAAAAGCAACAAAAATTTAAAAAAAAATAGATAAAAAAATAACAATAAATATTTAATCTTACTTAAATTAATAAGTTAATTTATGATTTTAATTAAAAAAGTAATTTATATCAATGTAAAATTATGTAAATTGAAAATATGTATGTAATTTATTTGATAAAAAAGGTATACTTAGTATATAAGATTTTTTAATTGCTACTTTATAATAATAAAAAATTATTTTTATTAAGTATGTTATTGAAAAAGAAGCTAATATAATTTATGATATATTAGTTGTTAAAAATTTTTAAATAGTAATATGATTATTATATTAAAATTTAAATAGAAAAAGGAAATTTACTAGGAGGAAAGTTTTATGGAATCACTAAAAGAACTTTATAAAATTGGTCCTGGACCATCAAGCTCACACACAATGGGACCACAAAGAGCTGCTAAAATATTTAATGAAAAAAATCCTAATGCAGCTAGCTTTAGAGTATACTTATACGGAAGTTTAGCAGCTACAGGAGAAGGTCACTTAACTGACTACATAATAATAAAAACTCTTGAACCTAAAGAAGTTGAAGTTGTTTGGCAACCAGAGGTAGTTAAAGAATTCCACACTAATGGAATGAAATTTGAAGCATTAGATGCTGACAAAAATGTAGTAGATGAATGGGAAGTTTTCTCAATAGGTGGAGGTTCTTTAGCTGAAGAAGGTAAAAGAGATCAATCTTCTGCAAGCGTATACCCACATGATAATTTAGAAGATATCATAGAATGGTGTAGAGCTAAACATAAAAACTTTGTTGATTATGTTAAAGAGTTCGATGATGATGATATAATGGATTATCTTAAAGAAATAAGAATAGCTATGAGAAAATCATTAGAGGATGGTTTAAAAGCTACAGAAGTTATACCTGGAAAATTAAAATTAGCTAGAAAAGCTAGAAGTTTCTACAGACAATACAAAGTTAGCAAACAACTTACATCTATGGTTTATGCTTATGCTTTAGCAGTTTCTGAACAAAATGCATCTGGATTTGAAATAGTAACTGCTCCAACTTGTGGATCTGCAGGTGTATTACCAGCTGTATTATTTACATTACAAGATTATTATGGATTTGACGATGAAGCTATAGAAGAAGGTCTTGCAGTAGCTGGATTAATAGGTGTTGTAGTTAAACAAAACGCTTCTGTATCAGGTGCTGAAGTTGGATGTCAAGGTGAAGTTGGTGTTGCTTGTGCTATGGCAGCAGCTGCAACTGCATTCATCAAAGGTGGACCACTTAGAAAAATAGAATATGCTGCAGAAATAGGATTAGAACATCACTTAGGTATGACTTGTGACCCTGCTTATGGATATGTTCAAATACCTTGTATAGAAAGAAATGCAATGGGTGCACAAAGAGCATTAGACGGTGCTAACTATGCATTATTATCTGATGGATACCATCATGTTAAATTCGACCAAATAGTTAAAATAATGGATGAAACTGGTAGAGATTTAATGGATAAATACAAAGAAAC
>CAYVBY010000006.1:18162-121188 GCA_964449895.1 uncultured Clostridium sp. | reverse complement strand
TTTCAAAGAAATCTACATCTTTAAAAAATATTTAGAATAAAGATTTCCTTAATAATACTTATTTTATTGTATAAAAATATAAATTTTAATACAATAAAATAAGATAAGGGGAGGATTGAAGTATTTATGGAAAATAATCATTTAAAGACAAGTAAGATGCTAAATTATGGCGAGCTGGATAAATATAAAATAATAGGAGAATCATTAATAGTTGGTTTATTAGTAGGATTAGTTATAGTACTTCATAGAACTATATTATCAACTGTATTTTCTATGTTTAATAATTTTTATTCTCTTGGAAGAGAAAATGCTATATATATACCAGTTATATTTGGTGTTTTAATTGTTTTAGGATATATTGTAGGAAAGTTTGTAAAAATAGATCCTATGATAAGTGGAAGTGGTATACCTCAAGTTGAAGGGATTTTACTTAGAAAGCTTAAGCAAAAATGGTACAGTGTATTGATTTTAAAATTTGTAGGAGGGCTTGTTTGTTTAGGAGCAGGTTTATCTATGGGGAGAGAAGGTCCTTCAGTACAAATTGGAGCTTGTGTTGGAGAAGGATATGCAAGTACTACAAAAAAATTAGATAATGAAAAGAAATATTTTATTACATGTGGAGCTAGTGCAGGGCTTTCGGCTGCATTTAATGCACCTATGGCAGGAGTTATGTTCTCTTTAGAAGAAGCGCATAAAAATTTTTCTTCAATAGTATTGTTATCTGCTATATGTGCTTCGTTAGCTGCAGATTTTGTATCTAAAAATTTCTTTGGATTAAAACCATCTTTAAATTTTATTAATTTGCAAGCAATGCCTTTAAAATATTATTGGGCACTTTTAATTTTAGGAATTGTAATAGGAATAAGTGGTACCTTATTCAATAAAGGCTTACTAGTATCTCAACTTATATATAAAAAGACAAACTTATCTGTAGAAATGAAATGTATAATACCTTTTATAGTTACAGGTTTTGTCGGATTGATAGCACCTGCTTTATTAGGTGGAGGACATGATTTAATTTTAAGCTTACAAAATATAAATATACCATTGAACTTATTAATAGCTTATATAGTAATTAAATTTATATTTACATTTATATGTTTTGGTTCTGGAGCTCCTGGAGGAATATTTTTACCTCTATTAACATTAGGTTCATTAGTTGGAGATTTAGTAGGTATTATAATGGTTACTTATTTTAATGTGCCATCTCAATATTTACTTAATTTTATAGTTATAGCTATGGCAGGTCATTTTGCGGCTATAGTTAAGTCTCCTATAACTGCAATTATTTTAATATCAGAGATGACAGGTTCACTAAATCACTTATTATCTTTAGCATTTGTATCTGTAGTAGCTTTATTGGTTTCAGATTTATTAAAGACAAAACCTATATATGAAGCTTTATTAGAGAGAATTTTAATTAATTATCATCTTACGCTTGAAGGTAGTTACAATAAAAAGACTTTAGTAGAGGTTTCAGTAGAGTTAGATAGCAAAATGGATAATCATCAAATAAAAGATATTAATTGGCCAGATGGTTCTTTAGTAGTATCTGTAATGAGAGGAGAAAAAGAAATAATTCCTCATGGAGATACTGTTTTGTTAGCAGGAGATTTAGTTACGGTTATGGCTAGTGAAAAAACAGCTTCCCATGTATTGGAAGATATAACTAAAAAATCAAGTTGTTCATAAAGATTTATGAATATGTATTTTTATGGAAAAATAAGTTAATGATTAAATTAGAATAATTTTTAATTTTATATTTGATATAATATGATGATGTAGATAGATTAATTATGAAAATTATAATTATTTATGTAAATACATTAAGGTGGAAAATATGATAGATATAGATAAATTAAATGAAAATCAAAAGATAGCTGTAAAACATTTGGATGGTCCTTGTATGGTTTTGGCAGGACCAGGCTCTGGAAAAACTAGAGTAATTACATATAGAATAGTAAACATGGTTATGAATGAAGGAATACCTCCAACTAGAATACTTGCTATAAGTTTTACTAAGGCTTCTTCAATTGAAATGAAAAATAGAGCTCTTGAAATATGTAATGATTTTAGAATGAATAAAGTAACATTTGGTACTTTTCATGCTGTATTTTTTAGGATACTTAGAAAATTTCAAAATTTAAATTTAGATAGTATTTTAGAAGAAAAATTAAAAAGATATGCAATAAAGGGAATTTTAAAAAGTTTAAATGTTGAAAATGGAGAAGATGATGAGCTTATAGGACAAGTTATAAATGAAATTTCATATGTGAAAAATGAACTTATGGATAAATCTGATTTTGAATCTGAAGTTCTTACAAAGAATGAATTTATAAATACATATAATATGTATGAAAATTATAAAGAAGAAGTTAAAAAAATAGATTTTGATGATATGTTAATTAGAACATACTATATGCTTTTAAATAATCCTCAAGCTCTTCAAATGGTTCAAAGTGTGTATAAGTATATTCTTATAGATGAGTTTCAAGATGTAAATAAAGTTCAATTTGAAGTTATAAAATTAATTGCGAATCCTAAGAATAATATATTTGTAGTTGGAGATGAGGATCAAAGTATTTATGGATTTAGAGGGGCACGCCCTGATTTTTTAATAGAATTTGAAAAATATTTTAAAAATAGTAAAAAGATAATATTAGACATAAATTATAGATCTAAATCAGAAATTATAGGTATGGCAAATAGACTAATAAATAAAAACAAGAATAGATATAATAAAGTAATCAAGTGTAATCAACAAGAAGAGGGAAAAGTTGAATATTTAACTCCAAAGGATTCAGAGGATGAAGCTACACAAATTGCTAAACAAATAATAGAAAGAGTACAACAGGAATCTGCAAATTATGATGATTTTGCAATAATATATAGAACAAATGTACAATCTAGAGCTTTGATAGATGTATTTATGGATATGAGGATTCCTTTTGTAATTAGAGATGCTGTTATAACTATATATGATCATTGGGCAGCTAAGGATATATTATCTTATTTAAGATTATCCATAAATCCTGACTCTAATGAAGATTGGATAAGAATTATAAATAAACCATTTAGATACATATCTAGAGATAGTATAAATTCAGTAAAGGATGAAAAGTTCTTTTTAAATGCATTAATTACAAAATGCAATTTACATCAAAAGCAAGTAAAAACAATAAATGATTTGGAAATAGATTTGAGTTACTTAAAATCACTATCACCTAAAAATGCAATTTCATTTATAAGAAGTACTTTAGATTACGATAAATATATATTAGATTATTGTATGAATAGAAAAATCAAACCAAATGGTCTTATAGAAATTTTAAATGAAGTAGAAAGTTCTGCATCAAATTTCTTAACTATAGAAGAATATTTATCTCATATAGAAAGAGTAAAAGAAGAACTTCAAGAAAATCAAAAGCTAAAACAGACAAATGGTGTAATATTTACGACTATGCATAGTGCAAAGGGACTAGAGTTTGAAAATGTATATGTTATAGGATGTACTGATGGTACTATTCCACACGAAAAATCTTATGATATAGACGATGAAGACAAAAAAAATGAACAAATAGAAGAAGAAAGAAGACTTATGTATGTCGCAATAACGAGGGCAAAAGAGAGATTATGTATAAGTTATCCTAAAAATAAATACGGCAAAAAAGTTACAAAATCTAGATTTATAAATGATATAGAAGAGCCTTTAAACTCAGAATTAAAACAAATAAAAGTTGGAGATAAAGTTTATCACAGTAAGTTTAAGGAAGGAAAAGTTATAGAAAAGAATGCAAACTTAGTGACTATTAAATTTAAAACAACTACTAAGACTTTGGATTATAAAATTTGTGTTAGTAGAAATATTATTAAGATAATTTAAAATATATTTCAATAATTTGACAAAATTTATCGAAAATGAATTGACAAAAATAGAAAAAATAATTTATAATTGACTTAATAATTTAATAACAGAAAATTCTATGAAAAAGAAAGTAACATAAATGTAAATTAAAGCGAGCTGGGTATGGTGTGAGCCAGTAATGAAGTTTATTGCGAAGAGAGCTTTTGAGAATATTATTGGAATTAAGTATAATAATAGGTATGCCTGCCTTAAAGGTTTGAGTGGATAAGTAAATTTTATTTACTATCAAAAAGAGTGGTAACGCGGATAATTCGTCTCTTAGTTTTAAGCTAAGAGACTTTTTTTATTTTCAAGACTTCTTTAGAATTTATAAAGATATATTTATCTGTTTTGAAATTATGAAAATACTGCGTTTTACTATATAAAATTTAATTAAAATTAAGGGGGACTGTTAATATGAAATTAAAAAAATTAATAACTACAGGGTTAGCTGCAGTTATGGTAATGGGATTAGTAGGATGTTCTGGTGGAGGTTCTGAAGAACCAGTAGATAAATTAGAACAAGTAAAAGAAGCTGGAGTACTAAAAATGGGAACAAGTGCTGAATATGCTCCATACGAATTCCATACAGTAATTGATGGAAAAGACGCTATAGTAGGATTTGATGTTACTATGGTAGAAGAAATAGCTAAAGATATGGGTGTAAAAGTTGAATACACTGATATGGACTTTGATGGTTTATTAGGAGCTTTAAATGCTGATAAAGTTGATGTAGTTTTAGCTTGTATGACTCCTAATGAAACAAGAAAGAAAAGTGTAGACTTCTCTGAATTATACTATGAAGACAGTAATGTTTGTATAGTAAGAAAAGGTGACGAAGATTTAGTAAAATCTGCTGACGATTTAAAAGATTTAAAAGTTGGTGTTCAAAGTGGTACTACACAAGCTAGTTATGTAACAGATGATTTAGGTATAACTGGTGCTAAACAATTAAAAAGAGTTCCTGATTTAATGTTAGAACTTCAAAATGGAAATATAGATGTTATAGTTACAGGAAGAAATGTTGCTAATATAAACATAGGACAATATGGTGGTTTAGCTATAGGAAATACTGAAGTAGGTCAAGAAGTAGCTGAAACTTCAGCAGTAGCAGTTAAAAAAGCTAGTGACAAAGTTGACAACACTGCATTTATAGAATCAATAAACAAAACTATAAAAAGATTACAAGATGAAGGTAAAATTGATATCTTAATGCAAGATGCTTTAAAACTAGCTGATAAACAAGAAAATTAGTATTTATTAGAAGTAGGAGAGTAAATTATGGATTTTAGTGTATTATCAGGATATTATGGGGTATTTTTAGAAGGTGCAAAAACTACTATATTAATTTCCCTAGTATCATTAATAGTTGGTTTTGCTTTAGGGTTACTTATTTGTTTAATGAAAATGTCAAAAACAAAAATCTTAAAATGGCCAGCAAGTATATATGTACAAGTACTTAGAGGTACACCTTTATTTGTACAAATCTTTATTATTTATTTTGGTTTACCACAACTTGGAGTTCAATTTCCTGATATAGGACCTATATCAAGTGACTTTGTAAGTGGTGCTTTTGCATTATCAATAAACTCAAGTGCATATATAGCTGAGATATTTAGATCTGGTATACAATCAGTTGACAAAGGTCAAATGGAAGCTAGTAGATCTTTAGGTTTAGGGTATGTAGACACTATGAGATTTGTTATAGTACCACAAGCTGTAAAAAATATATTACCAGCATTAGCTAATGAATTTATAACATTAGTAAAAGAATCTTCAATAATTTCTGTTATAGGAGTTCAAGAATTAATGTTCAAGGCTGGTATAGTTAGAACTACATTATACAGACCTTTCGAGCCATATATAATGGCAGCTATAATGTATCTTGTAATAACTACAGTTCTTTCACAATTAGTAGGAATATTGGAAAAGAAATTAGCTCAGTCTAATTAGAGAAATAAATCAAAGGAAATGTGATAAAATGATAGAGTTAAAGAATTTGCATAAATCATTCGGTGATGTACATGTACTTAGAGGAATTGACTTAAAAATAGAAAAAGGTCAAATAGTTACAATAGTTGGACCTAGTGGATCAGGAAAAAGTACAGTGTTAAGATGTATGAATTTACTTGAAGTGCCAACAGAAGGACAAGTAATATTTGAAGGTATAGATATTACTGATAAAAAGGTTAATATTGATGAAATTAGACAAAGTATAGGTATGGTTTTCCAAAACTTCAACCTATTCCCAAACATGACTATACTAGATAATATAACACTTGCTCCTATGAGAATAAAAAAATTAAGTAAAGAAGAAGCCAGCAAAAAAGCAGAAGCTTTATTAGAGAGAGTTGGATTATTAGATAAAAAAGATGCCTATCCTTCACAATTATCAGGTGGGCAAAAACAAAGAATAGCTATAGCTAGAGCTTTAGCTATGGAACCTAAAATGATGTTATTTGATGAGCCAACATCAGCTCTTGACCCAGAAATGGTTAAAGAAGTTCTTGATGTTATTAAAGAACTAGCAGAAGAAGGTATGACAATGGCCATAGTAACACATGAAATGGGATTTGCAAAAGAAGTATCAGATAGACTTTTATTTGTGGATGGTGGTAAAATCATAGAAGATGATAAGCCAGAAGTAGTATTTGAAAATCCAAAAAATGAAAGAGCTAGAGATTTCTTCTCAAAAATATTATAGAAAATTAGAAGCTTTAATAAATAAAGACCTTAAAATGAGAAATTATTTTAAGGTCTTTTTATTTATAAAGAATTTTAATAAATAAAAAAGAGACATCAGATGCCTCTTTTTATTAATAATATATTCCTTTTTCGAATATGTCTTTTATTTCTTGGTCGTCATTAGTTTTACCTAATGCTAACATTAATTTGATTCTAGCTTTTTGACCAGGAAGATCTCCACCGAATATACATCCTATATTTTTTAAATCTCTACCAGATCCAGGATATCCATAAGAATCGTAAACTCTACCAGTTAAACATCTAGAAACTAAAACAACTTGTACTCCTTTTGATCTAGCATATTTAACTCCTTCATATACTTGAAGTGGAATATTTCCTCTACCCATACCTTCTATAACAATACCTTTATATCCATTATCTGTAGCAAATTTTATTAAATCTTCATCCATATCAAGTCCTGTTTTAAATAAAGCTACTTTTGGTTCAAATGTATCAGTATCTATAACAGTTCTGTTAGAAAGACTCTTTAATAATACTAATTGGTTACAATCTATAATGCCTAAAGAACCACTAACAGGAGATTGGAATGTATTTAAAGCTAAAGTATCTATCTTAGTAGCTTCAGAAGCTAATAAAACTTCATTATTCATAGCTACAAGAACACCTTTTCCAATAGCTGCTTCAGATATAGCTGTACATACAGCTGCTGATAAGTTACTTGAACCATCATATCCTAATTCAGAGCTACTTCTCATAGCACCAGTTACAACTACAGGTTTTTTATTGTTTAAAACTAAATCTAAGAAATAAGCAGTTTCTTCTAAGCTGTCAGTTCCGTGAGTAACAACTACACCACAAACATCTTCTCTTACTAAAAGGTTATTTATATAGTGTTTTAATTCCATTAGTTTATCAAAAGTCATATGAGGACTTGGTATTTCATCAAAATTGTGAATTTCTATTGTCGCAACTTTATTTATATTAGTAGCTAAAGCTAAAATTTCTTCACCTGTTAAACTTGGAATAGCGGCACCAAGGTCTGGGTCAATAGTCATAGATATTGTTCCACCAGTGAAGACAACAGCTACTTTTTTCTTTATTGTCATAATTACACCTCCAAATGAACAAAATACATTACTATTTTATACTAAATTGTAATGATTGTACATCTTTAAATTTTTGATAGATGTAAAATATTATTGAAATTTTTTATTTAATAAATATTAAGAGCTATTTTTTTATCAGAAGAGGCATTAATCAACGCTTGTAAAACTAAACTTGCAACCCCTCCAGCCGCTTCTACACTAAGATAATGTTCAGCGCTATTATTTAAAAGTATTTTTCCTGACCCATCCATTTCATCGTCTGCAAACCAAATATTTAAAGTGACTGGAAAATTAGGTAAGAATGAAAATTCTGCACATAAATCAGCTTTGGATTTGATGATTTTTCCATCTAGAGTTTCACAACCTTTTTTAACTTCGTCTATAGATTTATTGCCTATATGTTGTCTTATAATAAATTCACATTTACGTTCAAAACTAACACCACGAATAATACCGCCGTCTTTGAATTCAGCTAAAGAGATTAGTTTATTTCCAAGAGGTGTACCATCTGCTGTATCCATATATTGAAGTATAGTTAGATGATGCCACATGTCTATTTCTGGAGTTAAATTAAAATCTGGATAGCTAATATGTATTTCTTGACCTAAACTCATAAAATGAAATTGCGATTTTTCCTTGTCAAATTCTATATTTGTTCTTTTTACGATGTCTTCTGGCGTATATTTATGTAGTTTTTGTATTGCTGCTTGTAGCATTTCTGAAAACTGACGATTTTTTTCTAAATCAGAAGGTTTTATGTTATTTTTCATATTTTCACCACCATTTTAGTTGATTTAATTATTCATAAGAAAATTTTATTTGGTATTATTATATCATTTTTATTTAAATTAATACGAATGCTGTTTTTAGTTATAAAAAATTGTGTATCGCAAATAGCTACTGTTTGAACCGTTAGATGGCAAATAGATGAAAAGTAAAGATAGCAACCGAAGCCAGTATTGATTAAACCTAAAATTATTGAGAAAGTTAATTTTTCTTTAAATAAAATTGGAGAAACAATCATTACTATTTAATAATAAACTACCTATTAATGCTCTAAAAAATACTATTTCATAGCTTGAAAGTAATATATAGCTTGCAACAATGCCATTTGTTCAAAATAATAATAGAGAAAAAATATACTTTAAATATGCTTGCTTCATAAAGATACCTCTTTACTTGTAAAATCTATGTTTTAAGTGTATTATTAATTTGATTATTATAAAATGAATATTTATTATAGATATAATTATATAAAAAGTAGGGATAAATATAATATGTATATAAATATTATATTTTTGATATAGAAATCAAATGAAAATTATTGAAAATAGACAAAATAAAAAAGAGCCAGGGGAAGCTCTTTTTTATGGGTCAAACTGATTCCGTTTCAATTTAACAATAATAAATAATATAAAGTCTATTCTCAAAAGGGGTATCGAATAGAAATATTTAGTATGGTTATTGGGGATAACCGTAAATATATAATAACAATTTTCGACAAAAAATGCAAGTGAATTTGATATGTAATATTTGGTAAAGTGTTGGAAAATAAAGGTTTTTTATAATGCTATAGTTATTTTATTAATAATAAAAATAAAAAATAAAATAAAAATTAAAAATGAAATAGTGATTAGATTTAAATAAGAAGTTTTATACATATAAAATTATAAATTTTAAAATCAACACCTTAAAAAGTGAATATTTTAATGGTATAATATTATGAGTTATTTTGTAGAAAGGACGGTGCAAACAATGGAAATATATTTAGATAATAGTGCTACAACAAAGCCATATCAAGAAGTGGTTGATAAAATGATGGTAGCTCTTACTAATCAATACGGAAATCCATCTTCTATATACAAAAAAGGTATAGAAGTAGAGAGAGAAATAAAGGAAATAAGAAGAAATATTGCTAGAAGCTTAGGAGCAAAAGAGACAGAGATATATTTTACATCAGGTGGTACAGAATGCAACAATACTATAATAAGAAGTGTTGCTAACTTAAATAAAAAGACTAAAAAACATATAATATCTACATGTATAGAGCATCCTTCAGTATTAAATACTTTAAAAGATTTAGAGGAACAAGGATTTGAAGTGACATATTTACCAGTAGATAAAGAAGGTAAAATATCAATTGAAGATTTAAAAAATGCTATAAAAAAAGAAACTTTTTTAGTTTCTATAATGCATGTAAATAATGAGATCGGAAGTATTCAACCAATAGAAGAAATCGGCAAATATTTAAAATCATTAGATGAAAAAGTATATTTTCATGTAGATGGTGTACAATCTTACGCAAAAGTAAAATTTAGACCATCAAAATACAATATAGATTTTATGAGTGTAAGTGGTCATAAATTACATGGACCTAAAGGTATAGGGTTTATGTATGTAAAGGAAAATAATAGAATAAAACCTCTTCTTACTGGAGGTGGACAAGAATCTAGTATAAGATCAGGTACAGAAAATGTGCCTGGAATATATGGATTAGGTGAAGCTGTAAAGATTTTAAATAAAGATTTACAAGGAACTATAGATAAGATACAAAATCTAAAAAATCTTTTAAAAGAAGAAATAATAAATAATATAGATAATGTTAAAGTAAACTCTCCAGAGGACGGAGTATGCCATGTTTTAAATGTTTCATTTAAAGGTGTTAAAGGGGAAGTACTTCTTCATTATTTAGAACAAAAGGAAATATATGTATCTACAGGTTCAGCTTGTTCTTCTAAGAAAAAAGGAAGTCATGTATTAAATTCAATAGGATTATCACCTGAAGAAATAGAAGGTGCTATAAGATTTAGTTTAAGTGACTTAAATACAGAAAAAGAAATTAAAGAAACTATAAAGTTTTTAAAAGAATCAGTATCAGATTTAAGAATGATAATAGGCAAAAGAAGATAAACTATTTGTAAATTGATTAATATTAACAAATAAAATATAAAATAATAATTAGAATAAAAAACATAAATTGAGAAAGGAGAATGTCAAAATTAAATTTTGACAGAGTGAAAAAGTGTATAACGCATTAATCGTAAAATATGGAGAAATAGGAATAAAAGGAAAAAATAGATATATATTTGAAAATAAACTAATAAAAAATATAAAAAATATGTTAAAACCATTAGGCAAATTTGATGTATATAAAGAGTATGGTAGAGTTTATGTAGAACTTGGTGACTATGATTATGAAGAAGTAATGGAAGAAGTTAAAAAAGTATTTGGTATAGTTGGAGTATGCCCAGTTATAAAATTAGATAGAAAATCAGATGATGTTGAAGAAGCTTACAAAATGCTTCAAGAAACAGCTTTAAAAGTATTAGAAGAAAAAATAGAACAAGGATGTAAAAGTTTTAAAGTTGAAACTAGAAGAGGTGATAAATCTTTTAGAATGACTTCACAAGAGATGAGTATAGATATCGGAGGATATTTATTAAGCAAGACTGAAGGCAAAATTCCAGTAGATTTAAGAAATCCAGAAGTTAAAATAAAATGTGAACTTAGAGAACACAATGTGGCGGCATATAGTGACACAATACCAGGATATGGTGGACTTCCTATAGGAACTAATGGTAAAGCTATGTCTTTATTATCAGGAGGTATAGATTCACCAGTTGCATCATGGATGGTTGCAAAAAGAGGGGTAGAAGTTGAATGCATGCATTTCCATACTTTCCCATTCACTAGTGAAAAATCAATGGAAAAAGTAAGAGATTTAGCTAGAATATTAGCTAAATATTGTGGAAAAGTTAGATTACACAAAGTTAATATATTAGATATACAAAAAGCTATAGCAATGGAATGTAGAGAAGAAGAAGTAACTATAATTTCTAGACGTTTTATGATGAGAATAGCTGAAGAAGTTGGTAAACAAAGAAGATGTGATGCTTTAATTACAGGAGAAAGTATAGGACAAGTTGCATCACAAACTATACAAGGACTTACTTGTACAAATGCATCTGTAAGAATGCCTGTATTTAGACCATTAATAGCAATGGATAAATCAGAGATAATAGATATAGCTAAAAATATAGGTACATTTGAAACATCAATAATACCAGAAGAAGACTGCTGTTCAGTATTTGCACCAAAGAGACCAGCTACAAAGCCTAAACTTGATAGAATAGAATCAGATGAATCTAAACTAGATGTAGAAGGATTAATAGCAGATGCTATAGAAAAAATGGAAGTTGAAATAGTAGAATTCTAGGAGGATAAAAGATGATAGAAGCTTTATGTGTAGGATTAGGAGGATTTTTTGGAGCAATTTCAAGATATCTTATATCTATACAGACTTCTAAGATTTTTACAAGCAAAATTCCAGTAGGTACTTTATGTGTAAATATTTTAGGAGGTTTACTTATAGGGCTTATTTTAGAATTAAATTCTAGAACTGATTTAATATCTCCTCAAATGAAATTATTTTTAACTACAGGACTTATGGGAGGACTTACTACTTTTTCTACATTTAGCTATGAAACAGTGGGGCTTTTTTCAGATGGAAATTATACTACTGCTGCAATTAATATAGGATTAAATGTACTACTTAGTTTAATCGGAGTTATAATAGGAAAAAGTTTAGTTATGAGTATAGTTCATTAATAGAATTACTTAGATAAAAACAGATAAAATTTACATTTAGTGAATTTTATCTGTTTTTTTATAGCATACTAATTTATAAATTTTTTGAAATAAAAAAGAAGTCTTATTCAGACTTCTAAAGTATAAAAAAAATTATAAAGTTTAATAACTTTAAAAATATATAAGGGCGTTTTTATAATAATATCCTTTGAGAGGACATTATTTAATTATTTGTTGTGAACAGATATACCATAAGCTTCTAGAATTTTGCTAGCGCGTTTGATATCTTTAGTAGTAGGTTCTTTTATATCTTTTAATTCATACTCAAGTCCCATGCTTTGCCATTTGTGTATTCCCATACCGTGATAAGGTAGTAATTCAACTCTGTCCACATTGTTTAGGGTAGATATAAATTGTCCTAAACTTTTTAAATCTTCCTCATCGTCTGTTATACCAGGGATAAGAACTTGTCTAATCCAAACAGGGATGTTTCTTTTATTTAAATGATGAGCTAGTTCAAGTGTTTTTTCATTGCCAGCTCCAGTTAGTTGTTTACATTTTTCATTATCTATATGTTTTATATCTAGTAAAACTAGATCTGTGTAATCTAATAATCTATCGATTTTTTTGATATTAACAAATCCTGATGTATCTAGGCAAGTGTGTATGCCAATTTCTCTACATCTGGCAAATAATTCTGTTATGAATTCTGCTTGCAATGTGGCTTCGCCACCAGATGCTGTGATGCCACCACCAGAAAACTGCATATATGAATTATATTTAACTATATCATTTATAAGTTCATCAACTGTATATTCTTTACCACAGTTTTTATCCCAAGTATCTCTATTATGACAGTATTTGCATCTTAATGGACATCCTTGGAAAAATATTATATACCTTATACCTGGTCCATCAACAGTACCAAAAGTTTCAATTGAATGTACCTTTGCTTTTAACATATTATCCTCCATTATAGTTAGAATATTTTATTATTATATAGAATATGGTTTCTAAGATTTAAAAATATATTCTAATAATTAAATATGAGTAGAATTTCTAAACTATAATAGTATATATTGTATACAATAAAACTTATACATGAGATATTATAAAACAATAGTTTGGAAATGTCTACCAAAAAAATAGTTAATATTATGTAAAAGTCCAGAAAATATTCTGTTTTCTGGACTTTTTTAGTTATTTTAAAATAGTTAAGCCATTTTTCCGTGGAATGTTCTGTTTATAACATCTAATTGTTGTTCTTTAGTTAATTTTATGAAGTTTACAGCGTATCCAGAAACTCTTATAGTTAATTGAGGATATTTTTCTGGATGTTCCATAGCATCTTCTAAAGTAGCTCTATCAAATACATTGACATTTAAGTGATGAGCATTTTGTCCAAAATATCCATCCATCATTGATGATAAATTTTTGATTCTTTCTTCTGGAGTTTTTCCAAGAGCACCTGGAACTATAGAGAAAGTATTAGATATACCATCTTGTGAATGTTCGTATGGTAATTTAGCAACTGATGATAATGAAGCTAAAGCACCGCTTGTATCTCTTCCGTGCATTGGGTTAGCACCTGGAGCAAATGGTTCACCAGCTTTTCTACCGTCTGGAGTAGAACCAGTTTTCTTACCGTAAACAACGTTTGAAGTTATAGTAAGAACTGATTGAGTATGATAAGCATTTCTATAAGTTTTATTTTTTCTTATTTTGTTCATCATATCTTCTACTAAGTAAGCTGCTATTTCATCAGCTCTATCATCGTTGTTTCCGTATTTTGGATAATCTCCTTCTATTTCGAAGTCAACAGCAATTCCTTGTTCATTTCTTATTGGTTTAACTTTAGCATATTTTATAGCTGATAAAGAGTCAGCACAAACTGAAAGACCAGCTATACCACAAGCCATAGTTCTAAATACATCTCTATCATGTAAAGCCATTTCTAAAGCTTCATAAGAGTATTTGTCGTGCATGTAGTGGATTATGTTTAATGTATTTACATAAAGTCTTGCTAACCAATCAGTGAATGGTTCAAATTTAGCCATTACTTCATCGTAATCTAAGTATTCAGAAGTTATTGGTTCAAATCTTGGTCCAACTTGAACACCTGATTTTTCATCAACACCACCATTTATAGCGTATAATAATGTTTTTGCTAAGTTAACTCTAGCTCCGAAGAACTGCATTTGTTTACCTATTTTCATTGCTGATACACAGCAAGCTATACCATAGTCATCTCCCCAGTATGCTCTCATTAAGTCGTCGTTTTCGTATTGAACTGAACTTGTATCTATTGATACTTGAGAACAGAAATCTTTGAATCCTTGTGGGAAGTGGTTTGACCAAAGTACAGTTAAGTTTGGTTCTGGTGATGGTCCAAGAGTATAAAGAGTATTTAATACTCTGAATGAGTTTTTAGTTACTAATGTTCTACCATCTATACCCATACCACCGATTGATTCTGTTACCCAAGTTGGGTCACCTGAGAATAAATCATTGTATTCTGGAGTTCTTAAGAATTTAACCATTCTTAATTTCATAACAAAGTGGTCCATTAATTCTTGAACTTCTTCTTCAGTTATAAGACCAGCTTTTAAATCTCTTTCGAAGTATATGTCTAAGAAAGTAGAAGTTCTACCTAAAGACATTGCAGCACCATTTTGGTCTTTTATTGCAGCTAAATATGCGAAGTATAACCATTGTACTGCTTCTTTTGAGTTAGTAGCAGGTTTTGATATATCAAATCCGTAGCTTTCACCCATTCTTTTTAAAGCTTCTAAAGCTTTTATTTGATCAGATAATTCTTCTCTTAATCTTATTACATTTTCGTCTATGCAAGAAACTTCTAATGAAAGTTTTTGATTCATTTTGTCTTCTATTAATCTATCTACACCGTATAAAGCAACTCTTCTGTAGTCACCTATTATTCTTCCTCTTCCGTAAGCATCTGGAAGTCCTGTTATTATACCAGATTTTCTAGCTGCTCTCATTTCTGATGTATAAGCATCGAAAACACCTTGGTTGTGAGTTTTTCTGTATTTAGAGAATATTTCACTTACTTGTGGATCACATTCGTAACCGTAAGCTTTACAAGAAGTCTCAACCATTCTTATACCACCTTCAGGCATGATAGCTCTCTTTAAAGGTGCGTCAGTTTGTAAACCTACAACTGTTTCTAAATTTTTATTTATATATCCTGGTGCATAAGCATCTATTGCTGATACTGTTTTAGTATCTACATCTAAAGTTCCGCCGTTTTCTCTTTCTTTTTTGAATAAATCTAGGACTTCATCCCATAATTCTTTAGTATTTTCAGTAGCTCCAGCTAAGAAAGAACTGTCTCCTTCGTATGGAGTGTAGTTAGCTTGAATAAATCCTCTAACATCTATTTCCTTAGTCCATCTACCTTCTTTAAATCCTTTCCATGCATTACTCATAATGATGCATCCTCCTTAAATGTCATTTTGTATGGTTAAATTACTATTTATTATTTACCATATTTATAATTTATATATTATAAAAATCTAGCTAGATATAATTTTTAAAATTTACATTGATTATAATAACATAAATACAGTATTTTGTATACAATTTTTGTTCAAAATAATAAAATATTATTATATTTTACATTTACCCATAAGTATAAAATTTAAACATAAATATAAAAAAATTTAATTCTAAAATACAAATAAGTATATAAATTAAAAAAATTTTTTAATTGAAATAAAATTTTAGCAATAAAAATTAAGTTATACTTTTTTCAAATAGTTATGAATATCTATTATATATGGGAGGGATAATTATGATATTTGTAACTATTTTATTTGTAATCGGTTTTATTTTAATATCTAAAGGAGCAGATTTTTTTATAAGTGCAACTGTAGAAATTGGAAGGAAAACAAATATATCTGAATTAATTTTAGGGGCAACTATTGTAAGTTTTGCAACGACACTTCCAGAACTTACAGTATCGTTATTTGCATCTATTGAGAATCATACTACTATGAGTTTGGGAAATGCTGTAGGATCTATAATATGTAATACTGGATTGATTTTGGGGATAATTATTTTAGTAAGTCCTTTTAAAGTAGATAAAGAAATGTTTAAATCAAAGTCCACTATATTATTAATATCTATAATAGCATTGATAGTTTTAGGATTTGATGGAGCTATTACTCGTATAGATGGAGTAGTTTTACTTATTATTTTAGCAATATACATGTATACAAATTATAGAAGTATATCATATAGTGCGGATAAAAATTGTCTTTATTATTGTATGACTCATAAATCTGATATGTCTGTAGCTAAAATAGTTGTATATTTTGTATCTGGTGTTGTTATGATGATTGTAGGTTCTAGATTATTAGTAGATAATGGTGTTGAGATTGCTAGTTTTATAGGAATACCTCAAGGAATAATAAGTCTAACTGTAATAGCTTTAGGGACTTCTCTTCCAGAATTTGTATCATCTATTACTGCTGTAAGAAAAAATCATCATGAAATTTCAGTAGGAAATATACTGGGAGCTAATATATTAAATATAATATCTGTAACTGCTATATCATCTATGCCAAATTCAATTCCTATACTTTCACAAAATATAAGAGTTGACTATCCATTTATGATAATTTTAACTTTGACTTTAATACTACCTACTATTTTTAAAAATAAACTTTACAGAATACAAGGATTCTTTATGTTAATTACATATATAGTTTATTTATCTGTTTTATATTTTACATATATAGCATAGAATGTATAGATTAAATGCCTTACTTTTGGTAACTAGATTTGAGCTTACTTGAATAATTAAAAATCTAGTTATTTTTATTACTTACTAATGAATTTTTATGCTTAAATCAGAGTTTAACTATATAATATATACTAAGGATAAAAAATAGGAGGAATAGATATGGATATATTTTTTTATATTGGAATGATAGGTGCATTTATGATTTTATTTGGAAATATTCAATGTAAATTAATGGCATCAAAAATGAGAAAGGGAGGAACTGATATAGTTTTACATAAGAAAAGTAAAAATTATTTTTTTGTAAAAATAAAAAATAGTTTTTTATATGATTTATTTTATTCAACAGAGTTTGCAAAAATAAATTTAAAATATGGAGTTTTGTTAGCTGGAATTGGTATAGCGGGAATGCTACTTTTCAAGACAATAGGAATAATTTTAGTTTTAGCAGTTTCAGTTGTAGTCTTATTTTATTTATTAAAAGTTATTGTTACACTTAAAGATTTTATTAAAAATTATTAGACAGACCTTTATTGGTGAGTGGACTTGTATAAATTGTTTGAATTTAGTCAAAAATAAGTTTGCATAATATTTGAAATAAATATATAATAGACAAGTTAGGATATTATGAAAACGGAAAGGAAATAAACAATTATATGAGTATAATAAAATTTGAAGATTTACCAATTAGTGATGAAATAAAAAGATCAATTGCAGAAATGGGATTTGAAGAGCCATCTCCAATACAAGCTCAATCAATACCAGTAATATTATCAGGAAAGGACATAATAGGTCAAGCTCAAACAGGAACAGGAAAAACAGCAGCATTCGGAATACCTGTACTTGAAAAAGTAGACCCAAATAATAAAAATTTACAAGCTATAGTTTTATGTCCAACTAGAGAGCTTGCTATACAAGTTTCTAAAGAGATGAGAAAACTTGGTAAATTTAAGAGCGGAATAAAAACATTACCAGTTTATGGTGGTCAACCAATAGATAGACAAATAAAAGCATTAAAGAGTGGAGTACAAATAGTAATAGGAACTCCAGGACGTGTAATAGATCATATAAATAGAAGAACTTTAAAATTAAATGATGTAAAAATGGTAGTACTTGATGAAGCGGATGAAATGTTAGATATGGGATTTAGAGAGGATATTGAGTTAATATTAAATCAAACTCCAATAGAAAGACAAACTACTTTCTTCTCTGCTACAATGCCTAAAGAAATATTAGAATTAACTAGTTTATATCAACATGACCCTGAACTAATAAAAGTTGTAAGAAAAGAGCTTACAGTTCCAAACATAAAACAATATTATATAGAAACAAGAAGAGCTAATAAGTTAGAAGTATTATGTAGATTAATAGATGTATATAATCCAAAATTATCTGTAGTATTCTGCAATACTAAAAGAGGTTCTGATGAGCTTGTGGGAGAACTTCAAGCTAGAGGATATTTTGCAGATGCTCTACATGGTGACTTAAAACAAACTCAAAGAGATATAGTAATGGATAAATTTAGACAAGGTACAATAGATATATTAGTAGCTACAGATGTTGCAGCTAGAGGTATAGATGTTGATGATGTTGATATGGTATTTAACTATGATTTACCACAAGATGAAGAGTACTATGTTCACAGAATTGGTAGAACAGGTCGTGCAGGTAGAGAAGGAGCATCTTTTAGTTTCGTATATGGAAAAGAAATGAGAAAGATGAGAGATATAGAAAGATATACTAAATCTAAATTAGTAAAACACAGCATACCAACAATAGCTGATGTAGAAGAAAAGAAAGTTGCAGCATTTTTCAAAGAAGTAAAAGATGTTTTAAAAGACAGTAATTTAGCTAAACAAATAAATTGGGTAGAAGCTTTATGTGAAGAAGAACAACTTTCAACTTTAGAAGTAGCAGCTGCTTTAGTTAAATTAGGTATGGGTGAAGAATTAAAAGAAGAAATAATAGAAGAACCAACTAGAAAAGAAGCTAGAAAATCTAAAAAATCTAAAAAATCTTCAACAGGTGCTGAACATGGTATGGTTAGACTATTTATAAATGTAGGTAGAAACCAAAGAGTTCAAGCTAAAGATATAGTTGGTGCTATAGCTGGAGAAGCTGGAATATCTGGTAAATTAGTTGGAACTATAGATATATATGACAAATACACATTTGTTGAAGTTCCTAAAGCTAATGCTAAAAAAGTTTTAGAAAAACTTAAAAATGTAAAAATAAAAGGAAATAGAATAAATATAGAAAAAGCAAATAAAAGAAATAAATAATAGCTTAGAAATTTATATATGATAATTTTTTAACTAAACTGCCTAAATTTTTGTTGAAGTATAATCAATTGAAATTTAGGCAGTTTATTATTTTGTTTTGAAATATTGAAATTTAAACTTTTTTCTTAATAAAAAAAATTTTATAATCTTGTATATTGTTAAATTTATGATATACTTATAGATAGAAAGAGTGATATTACTTTTGTACTGTTAGTTTTCTAACGGTGCATTATCATATTTTAATGAAGAAACAAATCGACGTTGCTGAGATAAAATTAGCACTTCAGATTTATTTATAGACAGAAAAATGAGTCAAAGAATGTGAATCAATTCCTTACAAATGCACTTATGTAAAAATGCAAATCTATTGTAGTATGATAGTGCGAATGTTGCAAAGGTAACATTAATCTTGTTGTAAGGTTGTTTTTTATGCGATTTTACAAATATAGGTTATTTACAAATAATGGGTTAGAAGTAGAATATATTAATTATCATAAAATATACATTACAAAGTACAATTTATATATTTTACGCTCCTCCATGTTATACATAGATCACTTATTTATGTATGCTAGCTAAAATAGGAGGAAATTTATGAAAAATAATAATGTAAAAAAATTAGTTGAAATCAGTTTATTAATAGCGTTAGAGATTATATTAACTAGATTCTGTTCAATAAATACAGCAATCTTAAGAATAGGTTTTGGATTTTTACCAATTGCGATAATTGGGATGATGTATGGTCCATTAAGTGCAGGAATAGCTTATGCTATAGGTGATGTTTTAGGAATGATGATATTCCCTAGTGGTTCTTATTTCCCAGGATTTACACTTACAGCAGTTTTAACAGGTGTAGTTTATGGTGTATTTTTATACAAAAAACCAAAATCTTGGTTTAGAATAGCGATGGCAGTTGGGGTAGTTTGTATAGCATTAAACTTAGGTTTAGATACTTTATGGCTAAGTATATTAATGGGACAAGGATACGTTGCTTTATTACCAACACGTATATTTAAAGCTTTAGTTATGATACCAGTACAAACTGTACTTATAGGAATTGCATGGAAGAAGATAGTTATAAAAATTGCAAAACCATCTGAGATAATTGCTTAAAAAATGGTAAAAGTTAATTAAAAAATTAGAAACAAGTTATAAAATTATTAAATAATATACAAAATAACATGGATATTATTATGGGTAGCAGAAGTAGCCACTGCGAATTTAGAATAGGGTAAATTGGCTATAAAAATAATTCATACCAATACCAATAGCTAGAAATGGAAGCAAGTAATCCATTATAAAAATAAGTAACTGAATAACAAATATACAGTGTCTGTATTTATACAGGCACTTTTTATTTTTTGTAGTATTTTATGTATATGTATGGCAAACAAGGAAATAATAGTAATAAGTATTTTTAGTTTTTGAATTATAGCTTACATAGATATAATTGACAAAACTAGTTAAATTTCATCAAAGGAATAATTTTACAAAAAATAGAATGTATTATCAGTAATCTTCAGATGGGGAGGGATTAAGATGATTAAATGCTATTTAAAAGACAAAACACTATTAGTAGAATTTACAGCAACAGAATTAGACCATCATATAGCTACCTATGTAAGAGAAAATGTAGATGAAATTATAGTACGAAAAAATATAAAAAATATTATATTTGATTTTAAAAATATAAAATTTATGGATTCTTCAGGTATTGGTGTCATAATTGGCAGATACAAAAAAATTGCAAATAAAAATGGAAAAGTATCTGTGATAAATATGAATTCAAGAGTTGAAAAAGTTTTTAATTTATCAGGAATGTCAAAGATTATAAGTGTTTATAGTTCATACGAAGATGCGATAAATTCTTAATAAGGGGGATTACACAATGAGTAATATTATGGAAGTAAAGTTTTCTGCCAAATCTGAAAATGAGAGTCTTGCCAGAGTAATAGTTGCATCTTTTGCAGCTAAATTAGATCCAACCATAGATGAACTGGCAGACATAAAGACTGCTGTATCTGAAGCAGTAACAAATGCAATTATTCATGGATATGAAGAGGATGAAAGTAAATTTGTACATTTAAGATGTGAATTAATAAAAAACAAAATAAAAATAGTTGTTGAAGATTATGGTAAGGGAATTGAAGATGTAGAGCTAGCTAAACAACCTATGTTTACATCTAAACCAGAATTAGATCGTTCGGGGATGGGATTTTCATTTATGGAAAGTTTTATGGACGATATGCAAGTAGTATCAATAGTAGATGAGGGGACGAAAGTTATAATGACTAAAACTATAGAAATACCTAAATAAATTCTAATATAGAATAGAGGTTTGGTTATGGGGTTAACTGCTAAAAGAGAAGAAAAAAGACACTTACTTAGTCACGAAGAAACTTTGGATTTGATAAAAAAAGTCCAAGAAGGAGATGAATTGGCTAAGGAAGTGCTTATATCTAGCAACCTCGGGTTAGTCAGAAGTGTTGTTGGTAAATTTACCAACATAGGTTATGAAAGAGATGATTTATTTCAATTAGGATCTATTGGTTTAATCAAAGCTATTTACAAATTTGATCCTAGCTATAATGTAAAATTTTCTACATACGCTGTTCCAATGATATTAGGAGAAATAAAAAGATATTTAAGAGATGATGGTATGGTGAAAGTATCTCGCTCTTTAAAACAATTAGTAGTTAAAGTAAAGATGCAAGGAGAAGTCTTGAGCAAAACATTAGGAAGAGAACCAACAATAGAAGAAATAGCAGCCGAAATAGGTGTTGAAAAAGAAGATGTAGTAATGGCTATAGAATCTAATTTTTCTGTAGAATATTTACAAGGAGTTATACATGAAGAGGAAGGTTCGCCAATATGTCTTATAGATAAGATATCTTTAAAAGGAGAAAATGAAGAAGAAAAAGTAGTAGATAATATATTACTAAAAGAAGTATTAGGAAAATTAGAAAAAAGAGAACGACAAATTATTATGCTTAGATATTTTGAAGATAAAACACAAAGTGAAATTGGTGAATTATTAAATATATCTCAAGTTCAGGTATCTAGAATTGAAAAAAAAGTTTTAGGAAAATTAAAATCCTACATTACTATGTAGGATTTTTTTGTGAAAATTTAATATTAATATGAATTTTTTTTATTATTTTTCAAACAATAAGTAGAGATATTATTTAGAAAGGGATGGATTTTATGTCTAATGAAAAAAAATCTAATGAAAATGAAAAAAAATATAAAGATTATGTTGATGAGATAAGTCCAAAGCCATCATATATAAAAAATTATATTATGGCATTTTTAGTAGGAGGCATTATATGTATGATAGGTCAAGGAATTAATGATTCTTATATGAATTTTTTAGGATTAAGTAAGGAAAATGCAGCTACTTGGACGTCAATTACATTAATTTTTTTAGGCGCATTTTTAACAGGATTAGGGGTTTACGATTTAATAGGCAAGAAGGCAGGGGCAGGTTCTATTATTCCTATAACAGGGTTTGCTAATTCAATTGTATCTCCAGCGATGGAATTTAAAAGGGAAGGTTATGTTATGGGTGTTGGGGCAAATTTATTTAAAATTGCAGGACCTGTTTTAGTTTATGGAGTAGGCTCATCAATTGTATTTGGATTTATATATTATATAGTTAAAGTAGTATTTTAGTAATTTCATACAATTAATATAAACAAGAGAGGAATTATATATATGAGAAATAAACGAATAGGAAAAAGAACTATGAAAATGGTCAATTCTCCTACCATAATTTCAACTGCTTCTGTTGTTGGACCAAAAGAAGGCGAAGGACCACTTAAAGAAAAATTTGATATTATTTTACCAGATGATCTATATGGAGAAAAAACATGGGAATTAGCAGAAAGCAAGATGATTCAAACTGCTATGGAACTTGCAGTTCAAAAATCAGAAAAAAATATGAAAGATATAGAAATTTTATTTGGGGGTGATTTAATAAATCAAATTTTTCCAGCTTCTTTTGCAGCTAGAGAGCTTAATGTTCCTTTCTGTGGTATATATGGAGCTTGCTCAACTATGGCACTTGGAATATGCTTGAGTTCTATGATTGTAGATGGTGGATTTGCAGATTATGCACTTTGTGGTACATCTAGTCATTTTTGTACTGCTGAAAGGCAATTTAGATTTCCTTTAGAACTTGGAAATCAAAAGCCTATGACTGCTCAATGGACTGTTACTGGAGCAGGAAGCTCATTGATATCTAGTACAGGAGAAGGACCCCAAATAAAATATGTTACTATAGGTAAAGTTATTGATAAAGGCATAGAAGATGGAAATAATATGGGAGCAGCTATGGCTCCTGCAGCTATAGATACAATATATTCCTATTTTGAAGATACAAATGATGATCCAAATTCATTTGATATTATAGCAACTGGAGATTTAGGTAGTTTAGGTAAAAAAATAACATCAGATCTTCTTAGACAGAGAGGAATAGATATTTCTTCTGTTTATACAGATTGTGGATTAGAAATTTTTGATTTAAAAAAACAAGATGTTCATTGTGGTGGAAGTGGTTGTGGATGTTCAGCAGTAGTATTTTCTTCTTATATTTATCCTAAACTTGTAAGTAGAGAATTTAATAAAGTTATGTTAGTTTCAACTGGAGCTTTACTATCACCGACAAGTACCCTCCAAAAACAAACTATACCATGTGTTGCACATGCTGTAATAATTGAAAATGAAAGAGAAATATAATTTTTAAGTAGAAAGTTTAATATATAAAAAATAGATTAATACTAGGATGTGATAAGGTTGATAATAGATTATTTGAAAGTATTTATTGTAGGTGGAAGTATATGCTTAATAGCTCAGATTTTGATTGACTATTTTAAACTTCAAACTCCTTATATCATGGTTAGCTATGTTACAGCAGGAGTTATACTTACTTTATTAGGCATTTATGATAAAATTGTAGATTTTGGAGCATCAGGAGCAACAGTACCTATTATTGGGTTTGGATATTCTTTAGGTAAAGGCGTAATAGAAGGCATTAGCAAAGATGGATTTTTAGGTGTAATTACAGGTGGAACTATAGCAACTTCAGCAGGAATAGCATCAGCCATATTATTTGGATATATTATGGCTGTAATATTTACACCAAAAGCTAAGCCTTGATTAGAAATTATTTTTAATAAAAAAGGGAGTTTAACAAAATAAATTATAAATCAATTTATTTTGATATTCTCCCTTATATATTTTTATTTTATTGTCCAGGCTGGTCTATATTACCTGTGCCAGTAGTATCTCCACCGCCTGTATTATTATCTCCATTATCTGGAGGAGTATCTCCATCCCCACCAGTAGTTCCATCTTGAGGAGGTTGTTCTTCAGTTGGAGTATTTTGACTAGGAAGAGCATGAGTACTTGTTCTAGTTGGATAAGTTCCATTTACAAAGGCTGCATTTGAACCACCGCTAGCTGTTCCACCGTCAAGTATATTTATTTTATAGAAGTTTACACCAGAAGGAACTTCAAAATCTACAACTTCTAAGTTTTTATGGATAGATCTCATAACATTGGCCCATAGTGATGCAGGTATAGAAGAACTACCCATTGCACGTGATTTTAAAATATTTCCATCAGCATCTTTACGGCCTACATCATCTGCTACATAAGTAGCTCCGACATAATATGGAGTGTATCCAACAAACCATACACAATAACCACCATTAGTAGTACCTGTTTTACCAGCTATAGGCATTGAACCTATAGAAGCGCTTCTACCAGTACCTTCTGTTACAACGGCTTTAAGCATATCTGTCATAACATAAGCTACATTTTCATCCACAACTCTATGTTCTTTAGGATTAGATTTTACAATTAATTCTCCATTGTAGTTAGTAACTGTAGTAAATACAGTAGGTTCTATATAAACTCCACCATTAGCTAAAGTACCATAAGCTGCTGACATTTCAAGTGGAGAAATACCAAAAGCCATACCACCTAATGCTAAAGAAGGGAAAGTTCTATCTGTGTTACCAGAACTATTAGTTTTGCTGTCTACTACAGATGTTATACCAAAGTTTTTAAGATAATCCATCATAATATCTATACAATCTTCGTAGTCAGAACCTAAAGACTCACCAACTTTTACGGCGATTGTATTAGATGATTTTGCAAGTGCTAAACGTAAACTCATATTTCCAGCACCACCAGTAGTTGTAGAAGGATTCCAGTCATTATTTTTCTTAAATTTATAACCACCTCTTACATCACTAAATACTGATGATTGAGTCATTTGTAAAGTATCAATAGCAGGTGTATATATAGAAAGAGGTTTAATAGTAGAACCTGGTTGAACAGGATTAGTAGCTCTATTTAAGGTTCTCTTTCCTTTTACATTTCTACCACCAATTAATGATTTAATTTGTCCATTATGGTAGTCTATTATAACCATAGCTGATTGAGGTTGAATAACACCATTTGCATCTGTTATAGTATTTGGGAAATTAGATGTTTTATTATATTGAGCTTCAAGTTCAGCTTGCATACTAGAGTCTATAGTAGTTTGGATTTGTAAACCACCATTGTAGTATAAGTTATTAGATTCTTCTCTAGTATAACCTTGATTCATTAAAGCTTCTATAACTTCTTCATATACATAGTCTTCTACTGTAGAAACTATAGTTTCCATAGTTTTAGGTATTTGTATATTTATATTTTGAGCGTCTACATATGCTTGACTATGTTCTGCTTTAGTAATATATCCATATTCTAGCATTTTATCTAAAACGGTTCTAGCTCTTCCAACAGCACCATCATTTAATACTGCTTTTCTAACAACCATAGTACCTTTTTTTAATTGATTATATGTATCTGAATCTGTTATTAATCCCCATTGATATAATTTATCTATCATATTTAATTCAACTTGAGTAGGGTCATCGAATCCATCACCTTGAGTATGTGAGTAAAATAATAATTTGTTTTCTACATCGGATCTTTGTTCAGAACCGTCTAACTTAGTTTTAGTATAAGGTGCATATCTAGAAGGGTTATTAGTTGCACCAACTAACATAGCAGCCTCTGCTAATTCAAGTTTTTCGGCTGGTTTATTAAAGTATCCTCTTGAAGCTGATTCAATTCCGTAAAAACTATTACCTACATACATATTATTTAGATATGTAAGTAAAATATCTTCTTTGCTTACGGATTTACTCATTTCATAAGCATAATAAATATCTTTTATTTTACGAGTTAGAGTTTGATCTTGAGATGTTAAAAGTAATTTTGAGACCTGCATTGGTATTGTACTACCACCTTGTCTATCACCAAGTAATGTCTTTACAACAGATCTAGCTAGACCTTTAAGATCGACACCATTATGTTCATAAAATCTAGCATCTTCAATCGATATAACGGCATCTTTAACAGTCTGATTACTTAACTTCTTAAGAGCTTCTTTTTTATTTGCAGTTTCTGCTTCAGTCAGAGTACTACCATCAGTGTATTTAAGAACAGTTTTACTATAAGTTTTTTTGTCTAATACAGCTTTAGTAACTACCTCTGTATTGCGTAAAGATGAGAAAACCAATGCAGAGCTAGCAGCTATACCTATAACTAACATAAATAAAATTGCCATACCAAAAATTTTGATTTTACTTTTTTTTCTGCGAACTTTTGGTTTTGATGAAATCTTTTTATAATCTTTTTTTTCTTGAGTTTCATTTCCATCTTTATTGTTTTGAGAAGAGTTAAATTTTCTTCTTCTGATTTTATTTTTATCATCATTATTATTTCTGCTCATTATATACCTCCTTATTTAATGTATAATTATAACATATTTTAAGTGTTTTTTATAGATAATAAAAAAATGTAAGTATCTGTAAAGGATTTTAAAGTATATAATCATATAAAAATAGGATTATATACTTTAAATTGAACATTATAAAGTAGAAATTAAATATATTTAGGATATTATAATAAAAAATAGTAATAGTTTACAAGAAAATATCGATTATAATATATCATGCTTAAAAATGAGGATTATATCATCCACTTAATAAATACCCCATAACCCATTTTAGGGTTGTTTTCTAATGCATGAGAAATTGCTCCTATTATTTTATTATTTTGGATGATTGGAGTTCCGCTCATACCTTGAACAATTCCACCAGTTTCTTTTAATAAATCTTCATCGACTATTCGAATTTTAAATGTTTTGGGTTTAGGAGTACTTTGATTTTCAATTTTTAATATTTCTATATCATATTTTTGACATTCATTTTCATTATTTTGAAGTATTATTTGGGCTTTTCCTAATTTTATTTCATTTAAATTTGCTACTTTATATTTTTTTTGTTTTAAAAATGTTATGTCATTAATAGTTCCTTTTATTCCATATTTTGTGTTTTGATTGAATTTTCCTATAGAATAATTTTTTTGTGCATTTATACATCCAACATTACCATTATAAGATTTTTGGATATTTAGATTTATAGTGGAAGATATATTACCACGTTTAATTTTTATTTGCTTTGCATTACCTATATTTATAGGATGTCCTACTGCACCAAAATTATTATTTTGTGGGTTTATATAAGTTAATGTAGCAAATCCAGAAATATTATTATTAAAGTTGACTTTTTCTAAACAGCTTTTGTTACAGATTACTTTTTTTATTTTATCGCCTCTTTTTATTTTTATTTCAAAGTTTGTATTAGATGTAGAAATAAATAAATCACAAAGTTGATTAAAGTCTTTGATTTTAACTCCTTGAACATCTAAAATTAAATCACCTTTCTTTAAAGGACAATCTTTTACATCATTTCTAACTATTAAATTTTCTAATTCACCATCAATTTGTATAACTTTTCCAATAGGAATTAAATATTCATCGTTATTTTTTTCAAATGAATATGCATAATTTCCAACATAAGAGAAAGAATATAGTAATAATAAAGAAAAAATAAAAAATAAGTTATTAAATTTTAACCATTTAATTTTTTTATGAAAAATTTTCAATTTAATAAACACCTTCTTTCTATAAATTTTGGAATTTAGTTGTTGATTTAATTTTTATGAATTTATATTTATATTTTACAAAATTGAATTTTTGATGCTTGGAAATCAACTTCAAGTAAGTTTAAGATTTCATAAATAAACAGAGTATAAGAATAGAACATTCAAATATTTTAAACAAAAAATAAAAAGAAATAAAATCTATGAAAACTTTGATTTTATTTCCTTTTAAATTTTTTTTTAACGATTTTTTTTGAGCATACTTTTGAATTTTTATTAGATTTTTGTTTAGATGATGTTACAGCTACATCTGGAATTGGTGCAACGAATACAGAGTCATCGTTTCCTGATCCACAATTTTGCACAGCTGTAATTAATGCTAGTTCATCTGATAAAACTGCAAAAAAAGTAGATAGTATATTTAAATCATTTTGAGATAATTCTTCTCCAAGTGCAATTGCCAAGGTTGATGCTAAGACTATGTAATCAGTAGAAGAAAAACAACAAAGTTTTGAACTTAAATTGCTATTGTTATCTGAATTATTATCTTTAGTGGAATTATCATTAGATTTTGATTCATTATTTTGTGAAGTGCATTGATTTGAAGAATGATTATTTCTATAATATATTTTCTTTCTTTTTTTCAAGGTTATCACCTCAGTTTACTTCCATATATAAAATATATATGAAAAATTAAATGGTTAGATGTAAATTAAAAAATATTAAGGAGATCTATATGAAAAAATATAAAATTTTAGTTGCTATTATATTGATTACAGGGATTATAATTATTGGAAGATCGAATGAATTTAGTAATTTATTGACATATTCTAATAACATAATAAATATACCTATAGAAACTATTAAGGAAAATGAAAAAATAACTATATGCATAGATCCAGGACACCAATTAAAAGGCGATTCTACAACAGAACAAATAGCACCAAATTCAAATTCATACAAAATAAAAGTATCTTCAGGAACAGCGGGAATTGCAACCAAAAAACCCGAATATCAATTAAATTTAGAAGCTTCCCTAAAATTAAAAAAGATTTTAGAAAATAGGGGTTACCAGGTTGTAATGACAAGAGAAAGTCATAATGTGAATATAAGTAATAAAGAAAGAGCAATTTTTGCAAATGAAAAAAATGCAGATATGATAGTTAGAATACATGCAGATAGTTCTAATGATCAATCAATTACCGGTGCTTCTATTTTAATACCATCTCAAAAAAATGATAAAGCTAATATATATAATGATAGTTTTAAATGTGCTAATTTAGTAAAAGCTAAAATGGAAAGTCAAGGATTTAAAGTAAATGGGGTTATACAAAGAAATGATTTGACAGGATTTAATTGGTCAGAAGTACCAGTTATATTAGTGGAGATGGGATTTATGAGTAATTACGCAGAAGATCAAAATATGTCTAACCCTAAGTACCAAAACAAAATGATGACAAGTATAGGAGATGGATTAGATGAGTATTTTGATAGGTAGTAAAATTTCATAAATTTAATATTCTTAATGTCTGATATGTGGCTATATTTTAAAAATAATATATATGCAAAACCTCAAAAATAAAATATAATAATATAAGTGTGAAAAAATAAAATGATGAGAGGTGTATAGATGCTAGTAGTAGAAAATGTTAGTCACGGATTTGGAGCGAGAACAATACTAGAAAATGTCTCTTTTAGACTTAAAAAAGGGGAGCACATAGCTCTTGTAGGTGCTAATGGAGAAGGTAAATCTAGTTTCTTAAATATAATAACAAAAAAATTAATGCCAGATGCAGGAAATATAAAATGGTCAACTAGAGCAACAGTTGGATATTTAGATCAACATGCTGTTTTAGAAAAAGGAATGACTATAAAAGATGTATTAAGAGATGCATTTAAGCATATGTTTGACTTAGAACAAGAAATGTTACAAATGTACGATCAAATGGCAGATGCTGATGACGATCAAATGGCAAAACTTCTTGAAGATACAGCTGAAATACAAACTATACTAGAAAATAGTGGTTTTTATATTATAGATGCCAAAATTCAAGAGGTTGCAAATGGATTAGGATTAGGAGAAATAGGACTTGATAGAGATGTAACTGATTTAAGTGGAGGTCAAAGAACAAAAGTGCTTCTTACTAAATTATTATTAGAAAGTCCAACAATATTAATACTTGACGAGCCTACTAACTATTTAGATGAAGAACATATAGTATGGCTTACAAGATATTTACAAGAATATGAAAATAGCTTTATTCTTGTATCACATGATATAGAATTTATAAATAATACATGTAATGTAATTTACCATATAGAAAATGCTACTCTTACAAGATATAAAGGAAATTACGATGAATTTGTAAGACTTAGAGATATCAAGAAGAGACAAGAAGAGAGTGCTTACGAAAAACAAGTTGAAGAAAGAAAAAAACTTGAAGATTTCGTTGCAAGAAATAAAGCTAGGGTTGCTACTAGAGGTATGGCTAACTCAAGACAAAAAATACTTGATAAAATGGAAATATTAGAAAGACCAAAAGAAAAAATAAAACCTCAATTTGCATTTAGAAATGCAAGAGCAGCAGCTAGAATAATATTTGAAACAAAAGATTTAGTATTAGGATATAATGAGCCTTTAACTAAACCTCTTAATTTCCAATTAGAAAGAGGTCAAAAGATAGCTCTTAAAGGTATGAATGGTATAGGTAAATCAACTCTTCTAAAAACTTTACTTGGAATAATAAAACCATTTGAAGGTGGCTTAGAGCTTGGAGATTACTTAGAAGTAGGGTATTTTGAACAAGAAAGTTCAATGGACAACTACAATACTGCTTTAGATGATGTATGGCAAGAATATCCATCATTAACTAACTATGAAGTTAGACAAGCTCTTGCAAAATGTGGACTTACAAATGAACATATAACAAGTCAAGTTAGAGTTTTAAGTGGGGGAGAAGCAGCTAAAGTAAGATTATGTAAATTAATGTTAAAAGATATAAATTTCTTAGTTTTAGACGAACCTACAAACCACCTAGATGTGGAAGCAAAGGACGAACTAAAAAAAGCTATAAAAGAATTTAAAGGAACTGTACTTTTAGTTTGCCATGAGCCAGAATTCTACAACGATATAGTTAAAGATGTATGGAATATAGAAGACTTTACTACAAAAATAGTTTAATGATATTTAATTAAAAGAGTAGTTTATAAAAATTATTTTATAGGAATATTTAATTAAAAAATCAAGCTATTATAGTAAATTTAAGTAAACTAAAGGGGGATTTTAGTTGAAAAGATTACTTAATGTTATTGTATCTATATGTTTAGCGATTTTTATGATAGGTTTATCAGTTATTATAACTCTAAACATAAAGGATATTTATTACAAAGACATAGATAAACTAAACATAGAATCTATGACAACTTTGTCTAGGGAAGAAATAATAGAGCATTACGATTATTTAATCGATTATAATTTAAACACAAAGGTAGATGAATTTAAGTTGCCTACTTTAGCTTCATCAAAAGAAGGAAAAATTCACTTTGAAGAGGTTAGAGATATATTTCAATCTGTGAAATTACTGACTATAATTACTGGAATTATATCAGTTGTAGGAGGAATTTCACAAATTAGAAAAAGAGAATTTAAATTTTTAAGAAATTCATCTATATTAATCATAATATTACCAGCATTGTTGGCAATTCCAATTGCCATAGATTTCAATAAATGTTTTGTATTATTTCATGAAATTATGTTTAGCAATGATTACTGGATATTTAATCCTCTATTGGATCCAGTTATAAATATATTGCCAGAAGCATTTTTTATGCATATGGGAGTAGCAATACTAGTATTTATGTTACTTAGTAGCTTAGTATTACAGTTTATCTATAGATTTACGAAAAAATTAAATTAAATAAAAAATGAGCTAGATGATAAAGTTATCTAGCTCATTTCTATTTTTATGTATTTATTTTTTATCCACATCAATTTTAGTTATCTCAACTATTTCTCCGAATTTATTCATAATATATTCGTAATTATTAACCTTATGAGGAAGTGTACAATTAGAACAATCCTTAATTCCATTTTCTAGATATTTAAAATTACCGCCACATTTATCCTTTAAAGCATATAGGGGACAGTAGCAAAATAAACAGTTAAAATTTTCGGGATTATTTGTTTTATGACAAGGGAAATATTCACATTTATCATTTCTAAAAAATTTATGACTCAATTTAATTACACCTCCAAAATACTAATTTTCAACAAGATTTACATATATAATAGTAATTATATTATACTATTATATTATACTATTTACTATTAATTTTATTATACTTATAGTATAACATTTTTTGAGAGGGGTATTATTATGAGGGATTTTAGAGATGTTTCAACTCTTGAGCTATTTTATTTATTAAATAATGAATTTGAAGTGAAAACAACAAAGTTACAATTGCTGTTTAATATGAAATTGTTTAGTAAGCGATTTGGTTTAAATTCAGATGAAGAGGATAGTGATGTTGATGAAGAAGCTAAGGAAATTAAAGAAATAAATGAACCTAATAAAAATAAGGAAGATGCAAAGCAGGAGCTAGTTTCTGATTTGATGAAGGGGGTTGAAGAGGGCGAAGAAGAGTCTAAATTATATTTAGGGGATTTTTATTATATAGAGTGGAAAAAAACTAAAGATAGTGAAAATATAAAAAAAGCAGTTGATTGGTATAAAAAAGCAGCAGAAGCTGGAAATGTAGATGGACAACATAATTTAATGTGTGCTTATTTTAATGGGATTGGCGTAAAAAGGGATGATAATGAGGCTTTTAAGTGGTGTGAAAAGTTGGCAGAAAATGGCGATATAAGGGCCAAAATAATTTTAGCTATTTCATATGAAAATGGAATTAATTCAAATCATAATCCACAAAAAGCCTTTGAAATATTAAAATCATGTGATAGTAAAAATAATCCAATTGTTGCATATTGTCTAGGAGTTTATTACGAAAAAGGAATAGGTACAGAAATTGATTATAAAAAAGCTTTTGACTATTATAAAATATGTGCTAATAAAGGCTATGATAGAGGTCAGTTAAGACTTGCTTATTGCTATGAAGAAGGTATAGGAACAAAGAAGGATTACAAAAAAGCGTTTAATCGTTACAGAAAGGCTGTAAGTAATGGAAATGACGATGCCAAATACTTATTGGCTCACTGTTATGAAGAAGGAATAGGTACTAATGTTGATTTAAAAAAAGCTTTTAGTATTTATGAAGAACTAAGCAATTCAGGACATGAAGAAGGATATTATAAGCTTGCTTATTGTTATGAACATGGAATAGGAACAGAAGCTAATAAGGAAATAGCATTTGAGTACTACAACGATCTTGCAAAAATGGGAAATAAAAGCGCACAGTTTTATCTACTACAATGTAATGAAGTTAGTAGAAAAAATGAAGGATTATATGATGAAGAATTGAAAGAAAATACAGAAGAAATTTCTGAGGATTATAAAGAGGAAATAAAATTAACAGAACTTTCTGAAGAAAAAATAATAAATGAAATTGCAGATATAGATACGGTTGAAGTTATAGAAGAAATCATAGATGAGGTAATAGAAGAAGTAAATGAAGAATCTGATATAATAGATGACTGTTATGAAGAAGTAGCTACATTAGAAGATATAGATGAAGAGATTTTATTTGACTATGATTTAGGGATAAATGTATTTTTAGAACAGACTATATTTAAGCAGGTAAAGGATAATAACTTAGAAAATGATCTGAGAAGGCTACTAATTAAAATTGACAAATGCTGGAACTCAGAGAGCGAATCCTTAAATTTAAACAGTTTAGGCTTTAAAAAATACGAAGGCGTAAACAACAAAATTTATGGATTTGATTTTAACAACAAAGTAAATGACAGCGACAGAATAATAGCCTGCTTTATAGACGATTATGCTAAGAAAAATGACTTTGATTTTGAAAGGTATACAAGTGATAATACAAAAAAGGGAATTATACTATTTTCTATAGTAAAGCACAATCATCAAGAAAAAGAGGCAGAAAAAGTATCTAAAAGAATAAACAATAATTTTTACAATGAAAATAAATTCCAAAGTGTTTCAAAATCAAATAAAAAACATAATAAATTTGAAAATAAAGAACAAGAAAATAATATGACATTTAGAGCGATAGATTTCAAGGATAAAGAGGTCATATATCAAGAGGTACTTACTAAAGAGCAGGCGAAAAATATAGATTTATTTATCCAAAAGTCAGAACCATTTATACTGTCAGGAATAGCAGGAAGTGGTAAAACTCTATCTACAATAAACTTAATACCAGAAATGGTTGAAAAAATAAAGAATAACAACAGCACAGACAAGATTTTATATGTAACATTTTCAAATAATCTAAAGGAATATATAAAGTCAAAGGTCATAGAAAGTTACTACGATTGTAGTGAATATGTGGAAATAAAGACATTTGAGGATGTATGTACTGACATTAATTATAAGTACAATAATAAAAAAATAGATAGGGCTAAAATTATAACTCAAAATTCATACAACAAAAGCTTTACTGAATTTCTAAACTATTTACATAGAACTACAAGAGATTCTAATATTTTAAAATTTTTTAGAAAATACAAGGATGAAAAAAATCTTGTCTATAGTGAAATATTTGGAATATTAAAGGGTTCAATGTATGTAGACTGGGATAGAAAAGAAAAAGATATAGTAAAATCTAAGTATTATATAGAAAGTAGCAAAAAAATAGTAGAGGATTATAAATTTTTCCAAGAAGAAGAAAGAGATGTTATATACTCAATAACTGAAAAATACAACGAATGGCTATCTGAAAATCAATATTACGACATCAATGACATAGCTTTTGATTTACATGATTTAATAAAGGAAAAATCTATCTGCTATGAATATGTAGTAGTAGACGAGGTGCAGGATTTTACAGAGGTACAAATCTATTTACTATTTTTACTAGCAAAGGAACAGGAAATTTACGGCAAAAATAAAACTAGAAAAATTTTATTAGCTGGAGATCCAAACCAAATTATAAATCCTACTTTCTTCAAAATCGGAAGACTTACAAAATTATTTTATATAAATGACTACAAATTTGAAGTAGTAAGACTTAACGAAAACTTCAGAAATTCCATAAAAATAATGAAGATGAACAACATAGTAAATGGAATTATAAATGAAAAACTTCCTGCTAGAAAAGAAGAAGACAAACAAGATGAAGTAACTAAAAATAACAAGACAGGTATAATAGAGCTATTAAAAGCTACAGATGAAAACTTAAAAATAGTACTAGGAGAAATAGGAACCTCTGCAAAGGTAGCATTAATAGTTTCTGATGATGAAAAGAAACAGGAGATAAAGGAAAAATACGGATGTAAAACTGCTTTTACAATATCGGAATTTAAGGGAAAAGAATTCGATAATATAATAGCCTACAACATTTTATCTGATTATGCTGACGTATATGAAGAAGTATACAGATATGAACATGTAAAGGAAGGGCATTATAGCTATTATTTCAATAGATTTTATGTTTCTATAACTAGAGCAAATTACAATCTAGTTTTAATAGAAGAAAAACCTACAAAGGTATTAGAAGAAATAAAGGAAAAGCTTGGAGCAGATTTAAAATTTATTGAAAATATAAGTAGCTTCAAGGATTTAAATTTAGGTGAAGTAATAGGAGACAGTATAGAATTATTCAATATAGGTATGAAATTTTTTTATGATGAAAAATATTCAATGGCTAAGGATTATTTACTTAGAAGTATGGAGCCAAATTCAAATAAATTAGCAGAGCTATGTGACTTATTTGAAAATGAAGATAAATACGAAGAAAAGGGAGATAAGCTATTTGGAATAGGCGAATATAAATTAGCACAAAGCTACTATGAAAAAGCCTATGAATTTTCTAAATTTGCCATAATGTATCTTTATATAGATACATTATCCTATGAAAAGCAACTAAAGGAATTTTATGGATATTTAGAAAAGGAAAATCTAACTTTTAGTGAAATATACGAAAAATACGCTTATAAATTCCATAAGTTAGACGATATTTTAAACTATAAAATACTTAAAACTGAAAAATTACAGCTTGATGTAGATAATAAGTTAAATAATATAAATAGATTAATTCAAAATATAAATAAAAAAATGAATTAAAGATGGGGGAATTTTTTATGGAAAATAATAAACTTAATGCAAAGGGTATAATAGATTCAATAGATAGATTTAACGAACATAGTGAGCAAATCTGTATTTCTTTAAATGGACTTGAGGAAAGTTTAAATGGATTTAATAAATCTATTTCAAAGCTTGATGAGTTAAAGGAAATTGATTTTACTAAGGAAAAAATAGATCAACTAAAAAAATACAAAGATAAGACAGAGGAAGTTGTAAAAAATTTACAGACAATAGATAAAGATTTATATGGTATAGAAGATCTAATCAAAAATATTTCAAGATTTGGCGAAGAAATACAATCAGTAATGAAGGAAAGTCATTCTATAAACTTCAACAATGTATCAAAAAATGTAAGAGAAATAGAAAAAAGATTAAATGCATTCAACAAAAGAATAGATACATTTGTACAAAGTGAACTACTTAAAAAGTTAGATACACATTATGAAAACTTAGTAGAATATTTTGATAAAGCCTTAGAAAAGCAACAAAAGGTAATAGATTCAATTGAAGGTAAATTAGAGGAGGTTACATCTCAACAAAATACTATAAGACTTTCATCAGGGCAAGATGAAGTAGGAGGAAGTATTTCACTAGAAGGACTTGATATAAGTAGTATAAAATCAGAAATAAAAAATATAGTTGAAGAAACTATGAAATCTTACATTAAAGAAGATGCTTCAAAAACATCAATTTATAGAGGTTTTAGCGAAAATGTACTAAAAACTTTATCTGAAGAAGGAGAGCTTGAAGCAAGTTACATACTTGGAGAAAGATATTACGATTTAGGCAAAATCGATGAAGCAGTAGTAGAATACGAAAAGCTTGTAGACTCAGGTGATGAAAGATGCAAGGAAAAATTAATAGAAATATACTATAAGAAGGTAGAGGAAGAAAATCCTATATACCAAGAAAAATTAGGATTTGAGCTATACAGAGGAAAAATTATAGAAAAAGACATAGAAAAAGCTATTAAATTACTTGAAAAAGCTGAAAGAAACGGAAGTATAAACAGTAAGAGATATCTAGAGTTAATAAGATTAAAATAAAAAATTAATAAATATCTATAAAAATTATAGTTTAATGATATAATTATTAAGAATCTTTATATAAAATAGTGTTTTGAGTAAAAATACCGTTAAAATGACAAATTAAAAGAATGAAATTATTTATAAAAGTCAAAAATATATAATACGACTAAATATAGAAAAAGAGGTGATTTTGTGGAGGATAAACTAATAGAAAAGGCGATTTTAGTGGGCCTTAACATAACAACTAATGTAAAAAAAATTGATGATATTGATATAAATGAATCTATGCAAGAGCTTAAAGAGCTAGTAAAGGCAGCAGGAGCTGAGGTTTTAGGTTCTGTTATTCAAAATAGACCGGCAAGAGATGCAGCTTATTTTATAGGAAAAGGTAAAGTTGAAGAAATAAGAGACTACTGTCACGCACTAGGAGCTACTATGGTAGTATTCAATGATGAATTATCTGGAGCTCATATGAGAAATATAGAAGATCTTACTGGTCTAAAAATAATAGATAGAACAGCTTTAATACTAGATATATTTGCTCAAAGAGCTTTAAGTAAAGAAGGTAAATTACAAGTTGAGCTAGCTCAATTAAAATACAGATTACCAAGACTTTATGGAATGGGTGGAGCTATGAGTAGAACAGGAGCTGGTATAGGAACTAGAGGTCCTGGGGAACAAAAGCTTGAAATAGACAAAAGACACATTTTAAATAGAGCAGCAGATATAAGAAAGGAACTTAGAGAAGTAAAACAAAACAGGGAAACTCAAAGGGTACAAAGACTAAAATCTAATATACCAATAGTTGCCCTTGTTGGATATACTAATGCAGGAAAATCTACATTATTAAATGAACTTATAAAAACACATAAAGATTACGAAACAGAAAAAGAAGTATTTGTAAAGGATATGCTTTTTGCAACTCTTGATGTAACTTTAAGAAAAGCAACTTTACCTAATAAAAGAGATTTTCTAGTAGTAGATACTGTTGGGTTTGTAAGCAAATTACCACATGATTTAGTAGATGCTTTCAAAGCAACATTAGAAGAAGTTCAATATGCAGATTTAATACTACATGTTATAGATGCGACAAATAACAGTTATGAGCTTCAAAAACAAACTACTGAAGAAGTTCTAAAAGAATTAGGTGCATCAGATAAGAAAACTATTTTAGTTTATAACAAAATAGATAAATTAGAATTAGATATTTATCCAAAAAATAGAGAAGATAGAGTCTATATTTCTGCTAAAAAAGGCATAAATATGGATAAACTTTTAAAAATTGTTGAAAATGCTTTAATGGAAGACACTTATGAAGTTAAGCTATTACTTCCATATGACAAAGGAAATATATTCAGTAAAATTAAAGACAAATACAATGTAGAAAATTTTGAATATGTTGAAACTGGAATAAAGCTTCAAGTAAATTTAGACGAAGAAGATTACAATGTATATAAAGGATATGTTGTAGAGGAATAAATATGGATATAAGTTGGAGTAATATTGATAATTTAGAGGATTATTTTATTACATATCTTCTTTATACTGAATCTAAAACAGTGTCACAAATTAGCAAAATCAGAAATATGGATATTTCAGATGTAAATGATCAATTAATTAAAGCAAAATTAGAAATAAAATCTGAAAATAGACAAAAAGTAGAATCTTCTAAGGATGTATTGGATAAATTTTTAGAACTTGGAAAAGACTCACGTCTTGAATTTATGGAGGAATTGACTCTAAATAAAGAAAAAGAATTAAATTTTAAAAGAGAATTATACAAAAGAATACTTAGAGAAAAGAATGCAGATGATTTAATTATCTTAATTTGGGCAACTGGAGAATTTAAGGATGATCGTTTCTTAAAAATACTTCATCCCCTTACAAATCATAGACATTCAGATATTAGAAGAATAACTTATTCTGCTATTAGAAAAATATCATCTCCAAAGAGCAAAGGCGTTTTAGAAAAGGGGCTTTATGATTCAAATCCTCAAACTAGACAATATTGCGCTAAGGCTTTAGCAAAAGTTGGAGATAATAAAACAGTCGATATTTTACAAAAACTTATAAAAAACAAAAGAATAAATGAAAAGGAATATGTCATAAGAGCATATAATGAAGCTATTTTAGCTTTAAAATATTTAACGGCAGGGGGAGAAGCACTATGAAGACTTATAAGACATTACATGGCTTTGGGTCAGATGAATATATTGTGGAAAAGTCTACTTTTATAGGATATGCAAAACCTATAAGCTCTGAAGAAGAGGCAATAGAATTTGTAAATGAAATCAAGAAAAAACACAAAGATGCAACACATAATGTATGGGCATATACTGTAGGTGAAACAATGAATATTCAAAGATATAGTGATGATGGAGAACCACAAGGAACAGCAGGAATACCTACGCTAGAAGTTATCAAGAAAGAAGATTTGCGAGATGTGGTAGTAGTTGTTACTAGATATTTTGGAGGAATAAAGCTTGGAGCTGGTGGTCTTGTTAGAGCATACACAAAAGGTGCTAAGATAGGAATTGATGCAGCTCAAATTATCCAAAAGGTAAAATACAAAGAGGTACATATAAATATAGATTACAATCAAATAGGAAAAGTTCAAAATGAGATAATGAACATGGGTTATACTATAAAAGACACTTTGTATACTGATAGAGTTGAAATCATAGTTTATTCAAGAGAAGGTGAAGCGGATTCACTTAAGGCAAAAATGATAGATATAACAAGCGCTACAGCACTTTTAAGTGAAAGTGAAACTTTTTATTTATCTGAAAAAGATGGAAAAATTCTTATATAACATATAATTTTGTTATAGTATATTTATTGAGGGGAGATAGTCATAATGGAAAGCGAAAAATTACAAAGATTAAAAAATATAGCTATTTCTTTAGCAATAATAGGAATTTTATTTTTAACTATTATGATTTTAAAATTATCTAAAAATGAAGAAATAATAATATTTTGTTTTATATACGGATTTATGGTTTTTATGGCATTTAATATATTTAAAATTGCTAAAGCCGATAATCTAGAAATAAAAGAAATTAACCAAAATTTAAAAGAATTAGAAGCTGATTTAGAAAGAAAAAATTTCATACAAGATATGTTAAATCATGCTATTACAGAGATTGAAATAAATGAAAAAATGGCATATATAAACCAAATCATAAATAAATACAATGATTGTCCTGATGGATATTATTATAGAGGAGAGCTTTATATAAAATTTGAAAAGTTTTATACAGCTATGAAGGATTTTGAAATGGTTTTAAAACTTGATGAAAATTACAAAGAAGCATATAGAGGAAAAGGTGTTTGTTATAGTAGACTAGGTGACCATAATTTAGCAATAAAAAATTATAAAAAAGCTCTAGAGATAGATCCAAGCTATGAAGTTGCATATTATAATTTAGGCGTATCTTATAATAATTTGAGAGAATATGATAAAGCTCTAGAAAATTATACAAAGGCTTTAGAATTAGATGAAAATGATGTAAGTGCTTATTATAATAGGGGAAAAATATTGGCTTATTTAGGTAGATATAAAGAATCTATCAAAGATTTTTCAAGTGCAATAAGTATTGAAAAATACGATGAAAGATTATTCTTTGAAAGAGCTACGATTTACTATTTAATGAAACAATTTAAAAATGCATTAGAGGATTATAAAACTTTTGCAAAAATGATTCCTGATGCTAGAGATGGATATCTTGGTATGGCAGATTGTTATTGCCAAATGAACCAACTAAATAATGCCATCGAAAATTATAATAAAGCAATAGAAATTGACTCAAAATATGAAGAAGCATATTTTAATAGATCTATTGCCTATTTAAAACAAAATAATATAAAAAAATCTCTAAAAGATTTAGATAAAGTAATACAATTAAATCCTAAAAATGGAGAAGCATATTACAATAGAGCAATTTTATATGAACAAATGGAAAATCACACAAGGGTAATTAGGGATTTTTCAAATGCAATAAAAATGGGATACAAAGTAGGAAAGGCATATTGTAATAGAGGTAAGGAATACTCTTTAATTGGTAATTTTGAAAAGGCAAAAGAAGACTTTACAAAATCGATAGAACATGGATATGACAGTTATTTAGTGTATATGGGAAGAGGAGCTGCTAATTTAGATTTAAATAAATATGAGGAAGCTATAGAAGATTTTGATAAGGCAATTGAATTAGATAGTGGTAATAATTATACAAATTATTATTATAGAGGATTGGCTTACTACAATTCTGAAAAATATCAAAAAGCAATTGAAGATTTTTCTATAGTAATAGATAAAAATCCTTCAGATAATCATTCTTATGAAAAAAGAGGAGAAGCATATTGTAAAGTTGGAGATTATGACAATGCAATAAATGATTTCTTTATGTTAACTAGACTTGAAAAAAAGGTTAAAAATCAATAGATTATAGAACTTTTGAAAGTATTTATAATTTATTTGTAATGAAAAATTTAATAAAATAAATAAAAAGTATGAAAAACTAAAACTATATTATAAGAACAAGAATAGTTTTAGTTTTTTTTGTTGTTAAAAATGCCCTTTTGTATTTCGAATATACCTATAATTAATAAGAATACACCAAAGAACTTTCTAATATTATCAGATGAAATATACTCAGCTAAAGTAGAACCAAACATGGCTCCTACAATACCGAATAATGCTATTGGCAAAACTAGTTGAAAATCTATATTTTTTTTCTTTGTGTGTATAGTAAGTGCTGCAATAGTCATAGGTATTGAGGAAAGTAGATTTATACTTTGGGCTATTTTGGGGTCTATATTTGTAAATAAAATCAAAGCTGGTATTAATATAGTTCCTCCACCCATTCCCATTCCACCTATTATTCCAGCAAAAAATCCAATTATTCCGATTAACATAAGCCCTCCTAATAAAAAATCATTCTAATTGCAGCAATTATCATAACTATTCCGAAAGTAATTCTAAGGAATTTTCCGGTTACTTTACTTAATAATTTAGCTCCGATGAGTCCTCCTATTATACTTCCTATAGAAGCTTGAATAGTTGCGTTAATATCATAAGTGCCCTTTGATATATAAATAATAGAGCTAGTTATAGTTAAAAATATTATGATAGCTAAAGCTGTGGCATGGGATTTATGTTCTTCGACTTTAAGTAGATTATTTAAAATAGGAACTAAAAGAGTACCACCGCCAGATCCAAATAAACCATTTATAAATCCTGTAAAGCTACCTATTAAAGAATTTTTAAAATTAAATGGATTCACAATATCACCTACCTTGTAATATTATTCTCAAAATTAAGAAAACTATGTATATAAATTGATATGTAAGAAGAAAAATATGTTATTATAAAGGTATAAGTTCTATTTGAAAGGGGAAAAATAAATGGAAATAAATGAAAAAATCGACAAAACAGTCGATTGGCTTAGAGAAAGAGTTAAAGAAGCAGGATGTAAAGGATTAGTAGTAGGTGTATCTGGAGGAATAGATTCAGCAGTAGTATGTTATCTTATCAAAAAAGCTTTTCCAGATAATTCTATAGGAGTTATTATGAGTATAAATAGCAATCCAAAAGACAGAGAAGATGCTCTTAAAGTAATAAATGGATGTGATATAGATTTTTTAGACCTAGATTTAACTGAAGCACAAGAAATGATATTAAATACAGCTACATTAGCATTAAAAGAAAAAGGACTATATGATGAAGCAGGGCTTAGAGCTGCTGATTCAAATTTAAGAGCAAGAGTTAGAATGAGTACAGTTTATACTATAGCAAATGACTTAGGTTATTTAGTTGTAGGAACTGATAATGCAGCTGAGATACATACAGGTTATTTCACAAAATACGGTGATGGAGGAGTTGACTTAGTCCCACTTGCAAACCTTACTAAAGCAGAAGTTTATGATTGGGCTAGGGAATTAGGCATACATAATGATTTAATCGATAAAGCTCCATCAGCTGGTTTATGGGAAGGGCAAACAGACGAAAACGAAATGGGAACTACATACGATATGATAGATAAAGTTGTATTAGGAAAAAGAGATGAAGTTCCTCAAAAGGACTTAGCTATTATAGATAGACTTCATAGAGTTAGTGAACATAAAAGAAATACTCCAACAAAACCTCCTATATTCTAATTTACTAAATTGCATTTTTATGCTAAAATTTACTTTGGCAATAGATTTTAAATAAATCTATAAATGAACGAATTTAAAATTAAGGAGTGAAATTATGGGTCGTATAGGAAATATTATCAATAGAAAAGGTAAACAAGATGCTAAAAGAGCATCAGTATTCACTAAACATGCAAGAGCTATAACTGTTGCAGCTAGAGAAGGTGGAGCTGATCCAGAATACAATGCAGCTTTAAAAACAGCTATAGATAAAGCTAAAGCTGATAACATGCCAAATGACAATATAAAAAGAGCAATAGAAAAAGGTGCTGGAGCTGGCGGTGGAGAAGATTACTTCTCAAATACTTATGAAGGATATGGACCAGGAGGAGTTGCAGTTATAGTTGAAACTTTAACTGACAACAAAAACAGAACTGCTGGTAACATAAGATATTATTTTGACAAAAACGGTGGTAATTTAGGAACTACTGGATGCGTTGGTTTCATGTTCGATAGAAAAGGACAAATATTAATAGCTGCTGAAGGTATAAGTGAAGAACAATTAATGGATGATGCTTTAGAAGCAGGAGCAGATGACATAATAACAGAAGAAGATGGATTTGAAGTTATAACAGCTCCAGAAGATTTCAACGCAGTTAGAGATGCTTTAGTTGAAAAAGGATATGAATTTGTATCAGCTGATATTAAATTAATACCACAAACTACTACAGTTTTAGACAATGATGGACAAGTAAAAGCTATGGAAAAATTAATAGATTTACTTGAAGATGATGACGATGTTCAAAATGTATTCCATAACTGGGAAATAACTGAATAATTTCTGAATGTTAGCGATTCTAAGATTTATAAAGTTTTAAAATTGAGAAATAATGATATATTAAACACCTTTCTTATTACAATATACAAGTTTTTAATTAAGACATATGTGAGTAATAAGAAGGTGTTTTTTGTTATTAGTTTAATTAAGTGATATTATGTATTTAAAAGGTAATATTTAATAAATGATAAAGTTTTATGGAGGTAGATTAAAAGGTTATAATTTTTATTTAAATTTTTAAAGTTAAAAAAGGAAATCATAAATAAGAAGATTTATTATATGATTTCCTATAAGTCATAAAATTAAATTATTTAAATATCTTAACAGAAACATCTTCAGCATCTGCATATTTAACTAACAATTCTTTAGCAAGTTCTAAATATTCATCCAAACCTTTACTACCACTGAAAGAATAAATACACATAATTATTTCTTCGACATCATTTGTAATCATGGCTCTTTCTGAGTCGCTTGTTGGGCTACCGAAAGTCGAGATTGTATCTGATAAAACTGGCAAGTTAGCTATATTAACGCTTGCTTTGCCGATTCCTTTGTAGCTTTGCCCTTCTTGTCCAATGTTTAAGCATATTGGAGATTCTATATTTTTAACGTTGTAGCTACCGACAGAAAAATGTGATTTTATCGAAATAATGTTGTTGATTTCGATTATATTATTTATGTGATAAAGTCCTTTGCCTTGTAAAATTCTTCTTATCAATGCTTCTGAAGAAACTCTATATTTGCTAGGGGCTTTCCCTAGTTTTTTATAAACCTCTCTTGAATCATGTATTTCAGGAAGTGATGCAACATCCTCTAATTTTAAATTTGATTCTAATTCTTTGGCACATTTATCTAATTCATTTAATAATTCTTCATCGCTAGTTTTAACTTTAACTTTTGCTTGGATGCATCCTAATGAAGTATTAGGGCATACTTGTTTTATACTATCTGCGATTTGGATTTTTATCATAGTTTATCAAGTCCTTTCTAAAGTATTTTGATTTGTTATGTTAATATTATTATATCAAATAAATATGCGAAGTATAAATTTATAAGTTTTGTAGATTTAATAGAATTTAAAACAGTTTATAAAAAATGATTAGTAGATTTGAAAATATCCTATACAGAAATACTAAAAATTAGTTTAACTGTATAGGATATTTTTTTTAATATGTAAAATGATATTCGTTTAAAAATTATACATAATTAATAGCTATGCGGTTTTCAGGAATTTCACGAGGAGAATAAGCTTCTTCAGAAATTCCAAGAGCAATAGAACAAACTGGAGCAAAACCATCAGGAATTTGTAATTCTTTAATAAGTTCTGAATTTTGGCTAAGAGCTATTATACATCCCCAAATATGACAAGCACCAACTCTACAGTCAACAGCTTGAAGAGCCATATTATGAGCTACAATTGCAGCATTTGAGTAGCTAACATTATCACTGCTTGTTGTAGATACTATAACAAGTTCAGGTGCATTATATAAAAAGCTTCTATCATGAACATTGAAGATATTTGAAGCATTTTCTTCGATTTTAGATAAAAGTTCTTTACTTTTTACAACTGTAAGATGAACAGATTCATATTTCCCTAATCCAATAGGAGCAGCATTTGCAGCACTTAGTATTTTTGCAAGTGCATCTTCTGGAATTAGTTCACCTGTGAATGAACGGATAGATTTTCTACTATTAAGTATTGTTGTTAAATCCATAATATATTACCTCCTTGATTTATAATAGTATATAAATTATACTATATATCATAAAACAATCAAGTAGTTAAAAAATATGTACTTAGTATAAAGGAGTATACTATTATGGATGATATTGCATATGAGAAATATAGAGATATGATTAAAAAAATAAATCCAACAGAAGATTGTCCAGTTAGAAATTTGATGGATAAATTATCGAGAAAATGGAATCTTCGTGTAATTTTTGAACTAACAAAAAATGATTCTATAAGATTTGGGGAATTAAAAAGACAAATCGGAAAAATAACAAATACATCTCTTTCTTCAACATTAAGGGAATTAGAAGAGTATGGTTTTTTGGAAAGAAAGCAATTTAATGAAATTCCACCACGAGTTGAGTATTCACTTACAGATAAAGGTAAATCATTGTATACAATTTTTGTTGCAATGGAAAAATGGGTACGAACTTATGGAGAATAAAAAATAAGAATTATAAAGTATATAAATATAAAGCCGATAATTAATGTACAAAGGACATAAATTATCGGCTTTATATTTATGTATTTAGTTTTTTAAAAAAATTTTTTAAATTTGAATAATAGCTTGTAATTCAGACTGTCCTTTTTCTGTTAGAAGATGATATATAGAACTCCATGCATAGCGCTGATAATTTATGTTTTCTAGATGGATTGTTTTTTTAAGTTCTATAAAAGGAGCCCAATAAATAATAGACATATACAGTGTATCAATTGCATTGTCATACTCACCGGGAAAGATTTCATCACGAATTAGTCCAACTTCATACAAATTTTGAAATGCAAGTCTAAATTTTTCTAACAGCTTGCCGTATCTGACGCTCTGCTTATGACATATTTCCGGTGAAGTCTGTGATAGTTGTGTATAGTGCAGGAAAAAATATAGATTTTGCTGCACCTTTTGTTGCATATCAAGAAAAATTGTGTCTAGCTCTTTCAGCGTCTGTGGAGTGTAGGAAGGAAGTGTATCTTCCCCTTCCATAAGAAGGTTTTCAATAAGATTTTCTTTCTTTTTGAAATGGTATGTTAAATTACCTTCACTAATGCCTACAGTGTTTGCAATATCACGTAAAGAAACGCTATTATATCCGTAACTGTTAAAAAGTGTTCTTGCCGTATCTAATATTTTCTGTTTGGTGTTTATTTTCATGTAGTCTATTCCTTTCGTGTAAATTAGAAATCATATAGAATCTTTTTGCATTTCTGTAAGATATTTTACTTGTTTCCTTGCGATAAAAATTGCTATCATTGCCGCAATTCCATCGGAAATAGCTCCTGATAAAAGGACACCATTTATTCCTAATATATGTGGTAATAACAGCAATAAAGGGATTAATAAAATTCCTTGACGTATTACAGCCATCCAAAAGCCGAGATTTGCTTTACCAATTGCTGTACAAAAATTGGATGTAATTGGTTGTATCGCATTCAAAAATAGCATTGCAAAATAAATATGGATATACTTTGCAGCAAATTCATAAAAAAGTGGATTATCTGAATTAAAAATACTGATAATCTGTTTTGGGAACAATTGTAATACCAAAAATGCTATTATAGCAATTATAGTACCATAGCGAATTGCAGTCAAATAAGTTTCTTTTACTCTGTCATATTGCTTAGTTCCTAAGTTAAATCCTAATATAGGTTGACACCCCAAAGAAATTCCAATGACACTTGATAAGAATACCATTGATATTTTTCCTACTGCACCAGATGCGGCTATGACAATTTCACTTCCGTAGATAGATAAAGAACCGTAGTGTTTAAGAGCGTTCATCAATACAATTTGAGTAATTGTATTTAAAATATGTGTTGTAAATGCAGCAGCTCCTAAAGAAAAAATAAGTCGTGTAACAGAAATTTTGATAGTAATATTTCTTAATGAAATTGTAATCGACTTTAGTTTTTTTAATATATAGTATAGTGCAAGTAAAGTTGATAAAACCTGTCCAAGCACTGTTGCAAGGGCAACACCTGTAATTCCCATATCAAAAACAAATAGAAAAATAGGATCAAAAACTATATTCAAAATCGCTCCTGACAACAGAATAAAGCTAGAATAGTTTGGATTGCCATCCGCACGAATAAAATATGACATAGCTGTTGAGAAAATGCCAAAAGGAATACCGATACAAATGACACGAGCATAAGGATGTGCAAATGGCATAATTAACTCGGTTGCACCAAATAAATATAACATTGGTTCAAGGCAAATTGATGTGACAAGTAAAAGAATAGTACCAAATAATATCATAAGTGCAATTGCATTTCCAAAAACATCTTTTGCTTCGTTTATTTGTTTTTTTCCTAATAAAATACTAAATTTTGCAGATGCTCCTAAACCAATTAAAGCGGACAGTGCTGTTATAATTGTAGTAATTGGAAAGACAATATTAGTTGCAGCTACTCCAAGATCACCAATACCCCATCCTAGAAATACTTGGTCTACTATGTTATGAAGTGAACTTACAAGTTGTGTAATGATTCCAGGGATAGCAAACTTCCAAATTAAACCTTTAATTGGTTGTGTTCCTAGGGGATTTTCTGTTATTTGTTTTGTAGTCATCTATGTAACTCCTTTCAAAAATAATATTAGGTTATTTGACCTAATATTATTTTAGTACATTAGACCTAATTTATCAAGTTAAATCAAAATTTGATAAAAAATAGTAGCGACAATGTTGTATTTATGCTAAATTGTCGCTACTCAACTTTAATTTTTTATTTATACAGATTTTAACAAAACTACAATTCCAGGAATTGTTTCAAGATGTTTTTGTAAAATATTTAAAAACTTGTCTACATATTCAGATTTATAATTTATATGCTGGATATAATAATAAATACGTTCAGGAGGAGGATCCTCAATTTGAGAAATCTTTAAATCGCTATTATTTTCGACAAGCCAATTTCCAATACTTAGAGGTACAATTGCCCAACTATTTTTTATTTGTAAAAAATCATCTAAAATAGATATTTTATCGGCAATAATTAGAAATTTTGATGTCGTTCCAAACCAGTAATTATGCCATTTATCAAATTCAGGATTCCATGGTAATTTTATTTCTAATTTACAGTTTAAATTTGATGGATGAACTGTTTTGGGATAATTATTTTTTTTGTTAGATATAAAACACATTTTTTCACTAAAAATTGGAATAGTTTTTATATTTTTGTTATATCTATCATCCGAAATAAATCCTAAATTTACAATTTTATTTTCAACATTTGTATATAAATCTTGTGAATGTAAATTATGCATAACAAGATGTATATGATTATTTTGTTCGATAAAAGATTTATAAACTTTAGGTAAAATATATGTATTTATGCTATCTATTGCACCTATATGAAACATAGTATTTTTAGGTATTGGTGAAATATTTTTTGTTTCAAGCCAAAGTTCTTTCCATTTTTCTGCGATTAGTATAAAAGCTTCACCCTGAGGAGTAAGTTCAATATTTCGAACACCTTTTTTTCTTGTAAATAATTTATATTGCAATTCGTTTTCTAAGGTTTTAATTCTTCTACTTAAAGCTGGTTGACTTATATATAAAATTTCAGCCGCTTTAGTGATGCTATTATATTTTACGATATTTAAAAAAGCATCTATTTCTAACTCTGTCATAGTTTTTCCTCCTAAAATATAACTTATACTTTATATTATATAGCTTAAATATGCATTATATAAAAGTAAAATTTAATGTTAAAATTTAAAAGGATAATATAGAAAGGGGATAAAGTAGTGGAACAAACATACGATTTAACACAGGGAAATATAAAAAGACAGTTGATATATCTTTCTATACCTCTTTTGATAGGAAGTATATTTCAACAATTTTATAACACAATAGACAGTATAATTGTAGGAACATATATAGGTCATGATGCTTTTGCAGCTATTGGAATTTCAGGAACAGTAATGCATTTATTTATATTTATGATAATAGGATGTTGTACAGGTATATCTATTATAACTGCTCAATTGTACGGTGAAAAAAATTATGAAAATATGAGAAATGAGATATTTTTAGCAGCAATTTTAGGTGTAGTAGTAACTATTATAATTAGTGTTTTAGGAATTTTATTTATGCCGGTCATATTAAAAATTATTCAAACACCACAGGAATTAACAGAATATGTAACCCAATATATGAATGTGATATTGGGAGGTCTCATAATGACTTTTATGTATAATTTCTTATCCTCGATTTTAAGATCAGTTGGAAATACAAAAATGTCTCTTATATTTTTAATAATTTCTATTATTTTAAATATAGTGCTTGACTTATTATTAATAAATACATTTTCTATGGGAATAAGGGGAGCAGCTTTGGCAACAGTAATATCACAGGCAGTTTCTGCAATTTTATGTTATTTTTATATAATCTACAAAATTCCATTTTTAAAAGTTACTAAAAAAGATATGAAGTATAATTCTAGATTGATAAGACTTACTTGCAAATATTCATTTGTATCAGCATTACATCAATCTTCACTTTATATAGGAAAACTTCTTGTTCAAGGCTCAGTTAATTCACTTGGTGTTGATGCTATTTCAGCTTATACAGCTACAGGAAGAATTGAGGATGTAATTTTAGCATTTGGAAATAGTGGTTCAGAAGCAACATCTATATTTATAGCACAAAATACAGGAGCAAAAAATCACAAAAGGGTATTAGAAGGCTTTAAAGATGCAATGGTACTAATACAACTTGTTTGTATAGGATTGGTTTTACTTATGTTTTTCCGCTCAGATATACTACTTAATTTCTTTGTATTTGATGAAAGTAAGGCTGTTTTAGAGTATGGAGTATATTATTTTAAAATAATATCTTTCTTTTATATGGTCAGTTTAGTTGGAAGTATATTTGTAGGTTTTTATAGAGGGACAGGTCATGTAAATATACCTGTTATAGGAACGACTTTGCAAATAACAATAAGAGTAATACTTTCTTACATATTAGTTAAATCAATGGGTATAGGAGGAGTAGCACTTGCAACAGGAATAGGATGGATAGGAATAGTTATATTCCAAATATCATTCTTTGTAATAAAAAAATATTATAAAATAGAAAATGATGTAGAATTACTAGAAGAAAAATAATATTAAATTCTTATAAGTTTATAAACATACAAAATTAAAAAAAGGATTGATGAAAAATTCATCAATCCTTTTAAAATTAAATGAAAAGTGAGTATATAAAAATATAAATTAAATTATATTAATATCTTATTATTTATTTAAAGCAGCTAATTCTTCTCTAAGAACAGCACCCATTCTCTTGATACCTTCAACTATTTTATCTTCAGGCATGTTAGAGTAGTTTAATCTACAAGTATTGTAAACTCCACCATTTGGATAGAAAGATTCACCTGGAACGTAAGCAACATTTTGTTCTAAGCATTTTTTAGCCATTTCACCAGCGTTTACACCTTCTGGTAATGTTACCCAAGTGAATAAACCACCTTGTGGGTAAGTCCATTTAACTGATTCTGGGAATTCTTCTTCCATAGTTTTCATCATTAAATCTCTACGTTTAATATAGCAAGCTTTTATTTTTTCAACGTGAGCATCTAAATCATACATATCCATAAATTTGCTAACTTCCATTTGAGATATAGTAGAAGCTTGAAGGTCAGCACCTTGTTTACAGATATTGAATTTATTTAATATTTCAGGAGCTGCACAAGTCCATCCTAATCTGTATCCTGGGCAGAATATTTTAGAGAAAGTTCCTAAGAATATTACTAAACCTTTAGTATCTAAAGATTTTAATGATGGTAAGAATTCTCCATCAAATCTTAATTCTCCGTATGGGTTATCTTCTATTACTGGTATTTCATATTTATTTATAAGTTCCATGAATTTTAATCTTCTGTCCATTGGCCAAGTTCTACCAGATGGATTTTGGAAGTCAGGTATAACATAGATCATTTTTATTCTATCAGTAGTTTCTAATACTTTTTCTAATTCTTCCATTATCATACCATTTTCATCTGTAGGTATTTCTATGAATTTTGGTTGATAAGCTTTCATTGCATTTAAAGCACCCATGTATGAAGGACTTTCACATAATATAACGTCACCTTCATCAATGAAAACTTTACCAGCGAAATCTAAACCTTGTTGAGAACCACTAGTAATTAATATATCGTTAGCATTAACGTTAGTTTTTAATTTAGTGTTCATTCTATCAGCGATTTTTTCTCTTAATGGAGCATATCCTTCAGTAGTTGTATATTGAAGAGCAACTTGTCCTTGTTCTTCTAATACTGCAACAGAAACTTTTTTCATTTCTTCAACTGGGAATAGTTCTGGAGCAGGCATTCCTCCTGCGAAAGATATAACTTCTGGTCTAGCAGTAAGTTTTAATAGTTCACGTATAGCAGAACCCTCTAAATTATCTAATCTTTTTGCAAATTTTACAGCCATTAAAAAGCACCCCCTGTATTTTTATACATTTAATTTATACATATGTAGTTTTGTACATTTAATTTATACATACTTATTTGAAAATATAATTAAACCTTATTAATAATTAAGATCACATTAAATTTTTTTAATATATAAATTAACATATATCTATACATTAATTATATATAAAAAAATGAAAAATTAGCTAATAAGTAATTTTTATTCCCTATTATAAAAACTATTTATGATAAAAACTCAAAAAATAAAAATGTTGAAATTTCAATGTTTATGTGGAATTTTTTACTAAAATGAATTATTTTTAAAAAAATAAAAATAAAGAAGTAAATAAATTTGAAAATATTTCTATTATAGTAAAAATATTTTTTTATTAAATTTTTTAATTTAGTTTGCTTAACAAACTTAATAAAAAAATGCAGAATCAGGAAAACGATTTTCAAAATAAAAAGTAATAAAAAAAGTAATAAAAAATTTTTATACCCAAGGATAAATTTTATATATTATCGTTTTCCTGACAAAAAAAGGTATAATTTAACTGTAATTATTTATTGAAAATAGTTACTAATAGTTTAACAACATTAAAAGTTAAATTAAATTTATGGTTATATTATCATAGAAAATAAGCTAATTTTATTAGTATCTAAAAGTAACAAGAGATAGGTGATAGAAATGATACAAGATGATAAAAGAGTAAGGCTATTTATTGGACATTACGGAAGTGGAAAAAGCGAAGTCTCAATAAATTACGTTACTAAGCTAAGAAAAAAAGTAGAAGGTGAAGTTGCTTTTGCTGACTTAGATATAGTAAACGTGTATTTTAGAACTAGAGAAAAAAAAGATGAGCTTAGATCTATGGGAATAAATCCAATTGATAGTTCAATCAGTACAACTACACTTGATTTACCAGCTGTATCAGCACAAATAATGACACCTTTACATAATAAAGATGTAAATTATGTATTAGATGTTGGTGGAGATAATGTTGGAACAAGAGTTGTAGGTAGATTTGCAGAACATTTTGTAGAAGGCGAATATGATATGTTCTGTGTTGTAAATGCCAATAGGGAGCAAACTCAAACTGCTCAAGATGTCATAAGATTTATAGAATCTATGGAAGCAAGTTCAAAACTAAAAGTTACAGGATTAATCAACAATACTCATATGATTAGAAGTACTAGTGTAGAAGATGTTTTAAAAGGTCAAGAACTAGTTAGAGAAGTTTCTAAGTTAACTAATTTACCTATAAAATATACTACATGTTTAAGAGAATTAGTTGATTCATTACCTGAAGACATAGAAGGGGACATACTACCAATAGATTTATATATGAGAGAGATATGGATGTAGTATGAGTTTTAATAGAACACAATGTTAAGGAGGGCTTTTAAAAATGGCTAAAAAAGGCAAAATTACTTTTGATGTAGAACGTTGTAAGAGTTGTGGATTATGCGTAGAGGCATGTCCAAAAGGAATATTAGCAATAGACACTGACTTCATAAATCAAAAGGGATATAATCCAGCTAAAATAACTGATGAAGACAAATGTGTAGGATGTGCAAGTTGTGCACTTATGTGTCCTGATGTAGTTATAACTGTAGAAAGAGATTAATTAATTTCAATAATTAGGGGGGAAATAAGAATGGCTAAAGTACTAATGAAAGGTAATGAAGCGTTTGGTAGAGCTGCTATAGAAGCAGGTTGTCATTACTTCTTTGGATATCCAATAACTCCACAAAGTGAGTTACCAGAATATTTATCAAGAGAACTTCCAAAAGTAGGAGGAGCTTTTGTTCAAGCAGAATCTGAAGTTGCTGCTATAAACATGGTTTATGGTGCAGGAGGATCAGGTGTTAGAGTTATGACATCTTCATCTTCTCCAGGGGTTGCTTTAAAACAAGAAGGTATAACTTATTGTGCAGGTGCAGAAGTACCTTGCGTAGTTTTAAATATAATGAGAGGTGGTCCAGGACTTGGAACTATACAACCATCTCAAGCTGACTATTATATGAGTACTAAAGGTGGAGGAAATGGTGACTACAGAACTCCAGTTTACGCTCCAGCATCAGTTCAAGAAGCTGTTGACATGATAATAGAAGCATTTGATGTAGCTGATCAATACAGAACTCCAGTTATGGTAGTTGCTGATGGTATGATAGGTCAAATGATGGAACCAGTTGATTTTGATAAAGAAAGAAAATCAAGAGAATTACCAGAAAAAGATTGGGCTTCTTGTGGACATAAAAACATGAGAAAACCTAATGTAATAAACTCTTTATACTTACAATCTGAAGAATTAGAATTACACAACTTAAAATTAGAAAAGAAATATCAAGCTATAGAAGCTAACGAAGTTCAATACGAAATGTATAAAACTGAAGATGCTGAATTAGTATTCGTAGCTTACGGAACAGTTTCAAGAATAGTTAAAACAACTATAGAAAACTTAAGAAAAGAAGGTTACAAAGTTGGTTTAATAAGACCTAAAACTTTATGGCCATTCCCAAATGAAGCATTTAAACAAATACCTAATGCTAAAAACTTATTAGTAGTTGAAATGAGTTTAGGCCAAATGATAGATGATGTTAAATTAGCTGTAGAATGTAAATTACCAGTTCACTTCTATGGAAGATCTGGTGGTATGATACCAGAACCATCTGCTATAGCTGCAAAAGCTAAAGAATTACTTGGAGGTGTAAAATAATGGATGTAGTATTCAAAAAAACAAAAGGTTTAACAGATGCTAATACTCACTACTGTCCAGGATGTACTCATGGTATAATCCACAGATTAGTAGCTGAAGTTTTAGAAGAAATGGATTTATTAGGAGATGCTGTAGGTGTTGTTCCTGTAGGATGTTCAGTTTTAGCATATAATTATTTTAACGTAGATACACACGAAGCTGCTCATGGTAGAGCTCCAGCTGTAGCTACAGGTGTAAAAAGAACTCATCCAGACAAAACTGTATTCACTTATCAAGGGGATGGAGATTTATCTTCAATAGGTATGTGTGAAATAGTTCATGCTGCTGCTAGAGGAGAAAAAATAACTACTATATTCGTTAACAACGGTATATATGGTATGACTGGTGGACAAATGGCTCCAACTACATTAATAGGACAAAGAGCTACAACTGCTCAAGAAGGTAGAAAACCAGAAGTTAATGGTTTCCCAATAAGAGTTAGTGAAATGCTTGCAACTTTAACAGGTGCAGTATTTGTAGAAAGAGTTACAGTAGATACTCCAGCTAACGTAAGAAAAGCTAAAAAAGCTATAAGAAAAGCTTTCGAAGTTCAAAAAGCTGGTTTAGGATTTGGTATAGTAGAAGTATTATCAACATGTCCAACTAACTGGGGTATGGCTCCAACTGATGCTTTACAATGGTTAAGAGATAATATGATGAAATACTATGAACCAGGTAATAAAAAAGATATAGAAATTGAGGAGGTGAAATAATATGGCAACATCTAGAGTAATATGTGCAGGATTTGGTGGTCAAGGTGTAATGTCAATGGGACAATTATTAACATACGCAGGTATGATAGAAGGTAAAGAAGTAGCTTGGTTACCATCTTACGGACCAGAAATGCGTGGAGGTACTGCAAACTGTTCAGTAACAGTATCTGATGAACCAGTTGGATCACCTGTAATAGTTAAAGATGCAACTTGTGCCGTAATAATGAACTTACCTTCAATGAAATTCGTTGATGACGTTGTTCCAGGAGGACACGTATTAATAAACAGCTCATTAATAGATGCAAAAGTAGAAAGAGACGATATTAAAGTTACTTACATACCAGCTAACGATTTAGCAGCTGAAATAGGAATGCCTAAAGTTGCTAACATGATAATGTTAGGTGCTTGCTTAAAAGTAACTGAATCTGTTGATATAGAATCTGTATTACAAGCATTCTTAAAAGTATTTGGTGAAAGAAAATCTAAATTCATACCAATAAATAGAGAAGCTTTACAAAAAGGTATAGATGCAGTTAAATAATTAAATTCATATATTTAGACCAAATTAAATGAAGCCCAAAAGAATTGCTTATTAGCTTTATGCTATTAGGCAGTTCTTTTTGTGTTTTTGTTAAAAAATGCAATAAAAATGTGTTATACTTATTATATTGGAAAATAGATACATATAAATACATTGAAAAAGAATAGAAAATTTAAATGAATATATTAAACTATATGGGGCTTTTTTTATTAAAAAAATAAATATAAAAATTGAGTGAGTGTGTAAAAAGATTAAATGAAAAGGTGATTATATTGAAACTAGAACAAATAAGCTACATTTTAGAAATTGCAAAGCAAGGGTCGATAGGAAAAGCTGCAAAAAAATTATATATGAGTCAACCAAATTTGAGTATGTCAATTAGGATGCTTGAAGAAGAATTAGGATTTAAAATATTCGATAGAAGTAATTCTGGTGTAGAATTAACAGCTAAGGGAATGGAGTTACTTCAATATGGTGAAGAAATTCAAAAAAATATGGAATTAATTAGAAGTATGAATAGTATAGCTAAGAATGAAAGTGTAAATTTTAGAATTTCTTCATGTTATTTATATTTTATAAAAAATATTATTTTAGATTTAAGCAAGAAACATAAAACTGAAAAGTTAAATTTAATAATCAATCAAGATAATTTTTCAAATGTTCTTAGAGATGTAGAAACAGGTCTTTCTGATATAGGTATAATTAAATTAACTAGACCAATAAGCTTTAATAGTAGAAGGACACTTACATCAAAAAACTTAGAATTTATAAAAGTAACAGATGGTCATGTTTACGTAAAGGTTAGAAAAGGACATCCTTTATGTGAAGTTGAAGAAAAGGTTGAACTTGAAGATTTACAAAAGTATGTATTGTTAACTAATGAATATGTAGATAGAAGCTTTTTATCTATGTGGATTGGAAATGAATTAGATTATGATAATTTTAATAATTTTATAACAGTACAAGATCATGAAATGCTAAATTTCTTTATAAGAGAAACAGATGGCGTTTATTTTTCATTAATGGGAGGAGCGTTTAAAAAGAAAACTTATTTAGATGATGGAACTGTAATACTTCCATTATCTAAAAAAATCACATTAGATTGTGGATATGTAAAGAGAAAAGATGAACCATTATCTGAGATAGCGGAAGAATTTGTAAATATTTATAAAGAATTTGCCAAAAAAGATGATTCAAGAGATTAAATTTGTATTGATTAATAAGGACTAAAAATATTAATTTTTAGTCCTTATTTTTTGACTAAAATTGTTGATATTTCAAATAAGGATATAAGAATTTTTTATAACAAATGATAAGAAATACATATTATCTATTTATATTGAAAGAATTATATAATTATAAGAGAGAAAGTATTTTAAATTTAACTTTAATGAAAAAATAAATGTATAAATTTAAAATAATAAAGACTAAATAGAGTATTTGCGTAATTTAAATTAAATATAATCTATAAAGAGGTGTAAACATGAATATAAACGATGTTATAAAATTAGCAAAAGAAAGAGGACCTAAAACTGTATCTGTAGCTTGTTGTCAAGATAAAGAAGTTTTAGTAGCTGTAGAAAATGCTAGAAAAGAAGGAATAGTAAATGCAATATTAGTTGGGGATATTGAAAAAACTAAAGAAATTGCTGCTGGATTAGATATAAACTTAGATAATTACGAATTAATAGACATAAAAGATTTAGCTGAAGCTAGTTTAAAAGCTGTTGAACTTGTTTCTAGCAAAAAAGCTGATATGGTAATGAAAGGTTTAGTAGATACTTCAATAGTATTAAAAGCAGTTTTAAATAAAGAAGTAGGTCTTAGAACTGGTAAAGTATTAAGCCATGTAGCAGTTTTTGCTGTTAACGGATATGACAGATTATTCTTCTTAAGTGATGCTGCTATGAATATAGCTCCAGACTTAAAAACTAAAAAAGAAATAATAGAAAATGCTGTACAAGTAGCTAGAGCATTAGATATAGATGAACCAAAAGTAGCTGTTCTTTGTGCTAAGGAAAAGGTTAACCCTAAAATGCCTGATACAGTAGATGCTCATGAATTAGAAGAAATGTACAAAAGAGGAGAAATCAAAAATTGTATAGTTGGTGGACCATTTGCATTAGATAATGCTGTTAGCGAAGAAGCTGCTAAACATAAAGGTATAGATCATCCAGTAGCAGGAAAAGCTGATATATTATTAGTACCAGATATAGAAGCAGGAAATATGCTTTATAAATCTATGGTATTCTTTGCTAAATCAGAAAATGCTGGATTAATATTAGGTGCTAAAGCTCCAATAGTTTTAACTTCAAGAGCTGATAGTGATGTTACAAAATTAAATTCAATTGCATTAGGTGTTTTAGTTGCATCTAAAAATGACTAATTAGAAAATTATTAAAAATTTACATATTATAATTTATAGTGAATAGGAGAACAAATTATGGAAAAAGTATACAGAATTTTAGCTATCAATCCTGGATCAACTTCTACTAAAATAGCAGTTTATGACAATGAAAAAGAAGTTTATGAAAAAACTCTTAGACATTCATCAGAAGAAATAGACAAATTTGAAAAAATAGCTGATCAATTAGATTTTAGAAAAGACATAATAGAAAAAGTTTTAGTTGAAGCAGATGTAAAACTTGAAGAATTAGATGCTATAGTAGGTAGAGGTGGACTTTTAAAACCTATAAAAGGTGGAACTTATAGCGTAAATGATGCTATGTTTGAAGATTTAAAAGTTGGTGTATCAGGAGAACATGCTTCTAACCTTGGTGGAATAATCGCAAAACAAATGGGAGATGAATTAAATATACCATCATATATAGTTGACCCAGTTGTTGTTGATGAAATGGAAGATGTTGCTAGATTATCAGGTGTTCCTGAAATGCCAAGAATAAGTATATTCCATGCTTTAAACCAAAAAGCTATAGGAAGAAGAGCTGCTGCTGATTTAGGCAAAAAATATGAAGAATGTAATTTATTAATAGTTCACATGGGTGGTGGAGTAACTGTAGGTGCTCACAAACAAGGTAGAGTTATAGATAATACTAATGGTCTTGACGGTGAAGGACCATTCTCTCCAGAAAGAAGTGGAGGAATCCCTGTTGGTGAATTATTTAGAGCTTGCTATGGCGATAAAATGACTAAAGAACAAATAGCTAAGAGAATAAAAGGACAAGGTGGAGTTGTTGCTTACCTTGGAACTAATGATATAAGAGATGTTGAACAAATGATAGCTGACGGAGATGAAAAAGCTAAACTTGTTCATGAAGCTATGATTTATCAAATAGCTAAAGAAATAGGTGCTTATGCAACTGTTTTAAAAGGAGAAGTAGATGCCATAGTATTAACTGGTGGTATAGCTTACTCTTCTATGGTTAGAGAAATGATTGAAGATAGAGTTAAATTTATAGCTAAAGTTATAGCTTATCCAGGTGAAGATGAAATGAGTGCTTTAGCTGGTGGAGGACTTCGTGTATTAAGAGGCGAAGAAGAAGCTTTAGTTTATTAATTAGTAAGATAATATAGTAGATTTATAGATTTAATAGGATTGTATAAATCGATTTTATTAAATATCTTTTAGAAAATATTTTTATAAAGAGTAATTTAGGCATTACTATGATTACTCTTTATTTTTTTGTATAAAAAAGATTAAATTTTATAATAAAAACTTCTAACTTAAATCGAATGTAGATTTGTGATAAAATATATATTTAAGGTAAAAATATATATATAAATTTATGATGAAAATATTATAGATTGGAGTTGTGTAATGAATAATTTATTAAATCATGGAATTATTGAGGTTGCAACACTTATTCCGAATGAAATAAAAATTGCAAACCCAAAATTTAATGTAGATGAAATGTTGAAGCTTGTCCATGAGGTGAGTGAAAAAAATAAAAAAGGGGATAGACAAACTAGGGTAGTTGTATATCCAGAGTTATGTATAACAGGATATAGCTGTCATGATTTATTTCATCAAAGTAGATTGATTGAAAGTGCTTATGAAGAACTTTTAAGATTTGCTAAACTTTCAAATGAGGAATGTAGTCCTCTTATATTTGTAGGATTGCCTATTAGAAAAGATAATCAATTATTTAACTGTGCAGTTGCAATACATAAAGGTGAAATATTAGGTGTAGTTCCTAAGACTTTCATACCAAACTATTCTGAGTTTTATGAAGCTAGACATTTTGCAAGTTCCGTAACTCGATTAGATGACGAAATAATAATAGAAGATAAAAAAGTACCATTTACACCTAATTTACTAATAGAAGATAAATTAACTGGAGCAATAGTTTCTTGTGAAATTTGTGAAGATGTATGGGTTCCAATTCCGCCTTCAAAATATCACTGCTTATATGGTGCAAATATAATCGTAAATTTATCTGCAAGTAATGAAACTATAGGAAAAACTAAATATAGACAAGATCTAATAAAAATGCAATCATCAACTTCAAGTTGTGGATATGTATATGCTTCAGCATCAAGAGGTGAAAGTACTTCTGATACTGTTTTTTCAGGACATAGTATAATAGCAGATAATGGAACAATAGTAGCTGAAAGTAAGTTTTTAGAAGATAGAGAAATTACTTACGGTGAAATAGATATAGAAATAGGGTTAAACAATAGACCTAAAACTACATCATTTATGACTGCAGTAGACAAAAAAGAATATAAACATGTTTATATAAGAACTTTTGAACCAATAATAGATAAATTTGTTACAAATAGAGAAATATCAATATATCCATTTATACCAGAAAATATAGATGAAAGAGCTGTTGAAATTTTAAAATTACAAGCGGCAGGTCTTGCTGGAAGATTAAAGAAAATAAACTGTGATAAAGTCGTTATAGGTGTTTCTGGTGGACTTGATAGTACTTTAGCATTAATTGTAGCAGCAGAAGCGTTTGATATAAATGGACTTGATAAAAAAGGAATTCATGCTATTACAATGCCTTGTTATGGAACTACTAATAGAACACATAATAATGCAGAAAATCTTATGAGATTATTAAATGTAACTTCTTATGAAATTAATATAAAAGATGCATGTGAACAACACTACAAAGATATAGGATATGACAAATCTGAGTTAGGTGTAACATTTGAAAATACACAAGCCAGAGAAAGAACACAAGTCCTTATGGATGTAGCAAATAAAATAGGAGGTCTAGTTGTAGGGACAGGAGATTTATCAGAATTAGCACTTGGATGGTGTACATATAATGGAGATCAAATGAGCATGTACGGTGTAAATGCATCTATACCAAAGACTTTAGTTATAGGAATATTAAAATCATATGCGAAACATCATGAAGGGTTAAGAGATATTTTACTTGATATTTGTGATACACCAGTAAGTCCAGAATTACTTCCTCCAAATGAAGATGGAACAATAAAACAAAAAACAGAAGACAAAATAGGTTCTTATGTAATTCATGATTTTATTATTTATTATATGATAAAATTTGGATTTGGACCTAAAAAAATATTTGACTTATATATTAATGCAAAAATTATGCAAGATAAAAAAGATGGCATTGAAAATCCTGTAGTAGATAGAAAAGCATTACTTAAAAATATGGAAATATTCTACAATAGATTTTGGACTCAACAATTTAAGCGTTCATGTATGCCAGATGGAATAAAAGTAGGAAGTATATCTTTATCACCAAAAGGAGATTGGCGTATGGCTTCAGATGCATGCCAATTTATATGGATGGAAGAATTAAATGATATAAAGAAATCTTTATTATAAAGCTCCTTCAAAAATGTAGATTTCTTTACAAACACATTTATGGAAATTATAAATATTTATAATTTTAAATGAGTATAATTTCCTATGTTTTATGAAAAATTCTTAAAAATAAATATTATTTTGCAGAATTTAAAAAAAATTTTAAATTATATCTGAAATTTACATAATAAGATGATACAATAGAATAAAGGGGAAGCAAAAAACAAAAATGTTTAAAACATTATATAAAATTAAACATTGTTTTTATGCTACTTTAATTTTCCATATACACATTATGTTGTAGGGGATATCTAATAAATAATTATATTGTACTGGAAAGGGGTAATATATATGTTATACACACCAAAATATATTTTAGCAGCGGAGTTAGATCAAAAAGTATGCCAATGTCCTGATTGTAAAAAATTCAGAGTTTTATATAATCATAGTCAAATGACAGAAAGCAAAGACGAAGATGTATGCGATTCAGTAAGTGATATAATAGCTGTATGCTCAAAATGTTCTAGAATGTATAGATTTGAAATGAAATATACAAAAAATGGTACTGAACAAAAACGTGAAGTTTCAAAAGTAAGAGAAATAACTGAGACAAACAGCCAAGTTAGAGAACATATAATACGTAACTACGGTTCTTATGAAGCACTATTTACTATAAGATCTGAAGATTTCTTAACAAAAATAGTTGAAGAAAAAGAAGTAGATAACGGAAAATACACAGAATACGTTTATATGGAAAAATAAATTAGTTTTCGTATATAGTTTTATACGGAAAATTATCCATCAAGAAATAAAGGCTTTTAAGCCTTTATTTTTTGAATCAATATATTAAAAAATAAGTATAATGTATATTAAAAAAATAAATAATTACATTTGAATTATCAAAATATAATTTAAAATGTAAAGAAAGGAAGACTTTATGGTTACTGTAAATAAATTTTTATATGAAGAAGATTTTGGAAGAAAAATTTGTGCATGTACAGATAAAGAAGAATATAAGATATTATTTAGAGAAGTTAATGAAACTGAATTAAAAACAAATGAAGTAGATGCAGTTACAAAGGCTTCTGTATATAAGATGGAAAAATTAGTAGTTATGTGTACAAAATGTCACAAAATATACTTTATAAGTCTAACTTTTGAAGGAAGCTTTAAGTCACAATACATAACATTAGAAAGTGTTGAATTATTTGATGATACACCAATAGCTGCTAGAAATTTAATTAATAGAATATATGCTGATTATGAAGAAACTTTAGTTGATATAGCTACAGATGATTATGCTGTAAAAGTAATATCAAAATCTGAAGATGATGAGAAAATTAATACAAGATATGTTTATTTAAATAGAGAAGATAGCATATTATATGCTGATTTACAAAGTGAGTAATTAAAAATATATAAAAGATGAGCTTTTTAAAGTTCATCTTTTTTTAGTTAAAAATTAAAGGGCATCGCAAGTTTTATTTTACGATAGCCCTTTTGTGTTTATAGTTTTTTAGATTTTATTACATATTTGCAGCTGTTTTAGAATTTTCCTTTTCTAAATTATCATCTAGCTTTAAGTTATTATTTAAATTTACAGAAGAATGTTTTTTTGTTTGAGACATTAAATTAATTTTTTCTTTTTCTTCTAAGTTTTTAAATGCTCTAGATAACATAAGCTTAATTCTATTTATTTGGTTAACCTCACTAGCTGATGGGTCATAATCTATAGGGATTATGTTAGCTTTTGGGTATCTTTTCTTTAATTCTTTTGCAGGAGCTTTACCAATTATATGGTTTGGAAGACAACCAAATGGTTGCATACAAACAATATTTTCAACTCCGCTTTCGATTAATTCTATCATTTCTCCAGGAAGAAGCCATCCTTCTCCTGTTTGATTTCCTATAGAAACTAATGAAGCAGTCTTTTTAGATAATTCTATAATATTTTCAGGTGCTGTAAATCTCTTGCTTTTCTTTAATTCTTTTACATATGTTTTTTGGTAGAAACCTATTAATCCTATGAAAAATTTAGAAAAGAATTTACCTTTAGTTGTACCTTCTAATTTGTTGTCTTTTTTGTAGATGCTGTTGACAGCAGAATATAGGAAGAAGTTTGCCATTTCAGGCATTACAGCTTCAGCACCTTCTCTTTCAAGAACATCTACTATGTTATTGTTCGCAGTTGGGTGGAATTTAACTAATATTTCACCAACAAGACCAACTCGAGGTTTTTTAATGTCTAGAAGTTCTAAATTGTCAAAATCTCTTATAATACCTTTTATATTTTTACTAAAAGTAGAGAAATTTCCTTTTTCTAGAGAATCCATACATATTTTAACCCATTTTTCATATAGAGCATTTGCACTTCCTTTTACTTTTTCGTAAGGTCTAACTCTATATAAAACTTTCATAAATAAGTCACCATAAACTACAGCCATAAACCCTCTATTTATAAATTTTAGAGATATATTGTCCATAACGCCATTATCTTCTAATCCTTGTGCACTTAAAGAAATTACAGGAACATCTTTAAATCCAGCTTCATGCATTGCTTTTCTTAAAAAACCTATGTAATTTGTAGCTCTACAACCGCCACCAGTTTGAGTCATAGCAACAGAAACATTATTTAAATCGTATTTTCCAGATTTTAATGCACTTATTAATTGTCCTATAACGATTATAGCTGGATAACAAGCATCATTGTTTACATATCTTAGTCCTTCTTCGATTATTTCTCTATCAGTATCTTGAAGGACTTCTATATTCCATCCAGATAAATTCGCAGCCTTTTCCACAAATTGGAAGTGAATTGGCGACATTTGAGGTACTAATAATTTACGTTTTGGATCAAATTTATCGTTTTTAGTGTAATTTATTTTCTTTTCTTCAATATTTTTGACGCTTATGTTATTAGCTTCTCTTTCATTCATTGCAGCTTTTAGAGAACGAAGTCTTATTTTTGCTGCGCCTAGGTTATTACCTTCATCTATTTTAATTACTGTATAAATTTTTGATTTTTCAGCTAGTAATTCTTCAACTTGTTCAGTTGTTACGGCATCAAGACCGCATCCAAATGAGTTTAATTGAACAAGCTCTATATTATCGTATTTTTTTACAAATTCAGCTGCTTTATAAAGTCTAGAGTGATATACCCATTGGTCTACAACTCTTAATGGTCTTTGAACACTAGCAAGATGACAAATACTGTCTTCTGTTAGTACAGCCATATCTAATGAATTTATTAATTCTGGCATACCATGGTTGATTTCAGGGTCTAAGTGGTAAGGTCTACCAGATAATACGATAGCTTTTAAATTATTTTCCATTATTTTCTTTAAAGATTCTTCTCCTGCATGTCTAATATCATCTTTAAATGCAAATTGTTCTTTTGTTGCTAAATCTACTGCATTTTTTATTTCATCTTTAGAAATTTTAGCATCTGCAAAGTAATAAGAGAATACATCGTAAAGTCTTTGTTTTAAGTTTTCTTTATCGTTTAAAGTCATAAATGGATTTATAAATTTAATATTTTTATTTTCTAAATCAGTTAAGTTATTTTTTATAACTTCAGAATAAGATATAACAACAGGGCAATTGTAGTGATTATCTGAAGTTTTATCTTCTTTGTATTCATGTGTTACAGAAGGATAAAATATAGTTTTTACTCCATTGTCTATTAATGTTTGTATATGTCCATGAACCATTTTTGCTGGATAGCAAACTGTTTCAGAGGCAATACTTGTCATACCTTTTTCATATACTTTTTTAGAAGATCTTCCAGATAAAGTTACCTTAAATCCTAAAGTAGTAAATAAAGTAAACCAGAAAGGATAGTCCTCATACATATTTAAGACTCTTGGAATACCAACTTCTCCTCTTGGAGCATCTTCAAGTTTTAGAGGTTTATAGTATTTAAATAATCTATCATATTTATATTTAAATAGATTTATAGGTTTTTCCTTTTTAGAAGATGCTTCTGCACCGTATAAAGCAGCTCCATTTTCACATCTATTTCCTGATACAAATATTTCTGATTCAGAAAATTGGTTTATAGTAAGTAAGCATTTGTTTGAACATCCGCTACATCTTTTAACTGTACTATTTATTTGTATATTTTCAAGTTCATTTAATTTTAGAAGTTGAGTTTGGTGATTATTAGTGTATCTAGATTTTGAAATTAATGCAGCTCCAAAAGCTCCCATTATTCCAGATATATCAGGTCTAGTTACATTTCTTCCTATTAATTTTTCAAAACTTCTTAAAACTAAATCATTGTAGAATGTACCGCCTTGAACTACTATATTTTTGCCAAGTTCATTTAAATCTCTTATTTTTATAACTTTAAATAAGGCATTTTTTATAACTGAATAAGAAAGTCCTGCAGATATATCTGCTACACTTGCACCTTCTTTTTGAGCTTGTTTAACTCTTGAGTTCATAAAAACTGTACATCTAGAACCTAAATCAACTGGTTTTTGTGAGAATGTACCTTCTTTTGCAAAGTCTTCAATTGACATATGTAGTGATTTTGCAAAAGTTTCAAGGAAAGATCCACAACCAGAAGAGCAGGCTTCGTTAAGTATGATACTGTCTATAACTCCATTTTTTATTTTAAGACATTTCATATCTTGACCACCAATATCTAATATAAAGTCTACATCTGGAGAAAAATATTTTGCTGCTTTATAATGAGCCATAGTTTCTATTTCGCCATAGTCTATTTTTAAAGCTTTTTTTAGTAGAGCTTCACCATATCCTGTAACACAAGAAGAAGCTATATTTATTCCCTCAGGTAAATTAGCATAGATATCTTTCATTATATTTATAGAAGTCTGAAGAGGACTTCCTTCATTACTGCTATAGTATGTATAAACTAAATTACAATCTTCATCGATTAATGCAGCTTTTGTAGTTGTAGAACCTGCATCAATTCCTAAAAAGCAATTTCCTTTAACATTTTTTATGTCTATTTTATTAACGTTAGATTTATTATGTCTATTTATAAATTCAGAGTATTCTAATTCATTTTTAAATAAAGGTTCAAGTCCTTCAACATGAGATAAATTAACTTTTTCTATCTCTTCAAGTTTATGTATTAAATCTGATAAGTTTATAGAAGGTTCTTCCTTTGCTAAAAGAGAAGCACCCATAGCAATATATAATTGTGCATCATTAGGGAATATTATATCTTTATCATCTAGATTTAATACATTTTTAAATGCAGTTCTAAGTTCTGATAAGAAATATAATGGTCCACCAAGAAATGCTACTTTTCCTTCTATAGCTCTTCCACAAGAAAGTACACTTACTGTTTGCACAACAACGGCATTAAATATACTCATTGCAATATCTGCTTTTTTTGCACCATCATTTATAAGGGGTTGTATATCTGTTTTAGCAAAAACTCCACATCTAGATGCAATAGGATATATAACTTTATAATCTTTGGCCATTTCATTAAGACCAGAAGCGTCTGTTTTTAATAAACTTGCCATTTGGTCTATAAAAGCACCTGTACCTCCAGCACATATACCGTTCATTCTTTGATCTATACCACCACTTAAGTAAGTTACTTTTGCATCTTCACCACCAAGTTCTATTACAACATCAGTTTCAGGGTGGAAAGTTTCAATTGCTTTTGTAGAAGAAATAACTTCTTGTACAAATTTTAAATTTAGATATTTAGAAATATCTATTCCGCCGGAACCAGTTATAACAGTAGAAACTTTAATTTCTCCAAATTTTTTATATACATCACTTAAAACATCTTTAACAGCTTTTTTTATATCTGAAAAATGTCTTTTATATTCTTTGTAGACGATCTTTTCTTCGTTATCTAAGATAACTATTTTAACGGTTGTAGAACCTACATCTATACCTACATTAAATATTTTTTTCATGATTAACCTCCTCAAATTGATCCTAAATATTATAAAGTAAAAGCATTAACTATTAAATCTTCTATATATTTAAGTTCTTCTTTGTCATAATGTTGTTTACCAGGTTTGAAAATATATTCAAAAACTATATATCCACACATATTAGAAATAATCGTTTTTATTATAAGATCGTTAGGGATATCTTTTATTTTTTTTTCTTTTTTGAAATAGTCCAAAATATAATAAAAGTTTTCTGTCAAATCGGGAACTAAAATATTTGCTAATTTTGTTCGAAGTTCTTCTCTATATAGAATTTCAGCAAATAGAATATGTGCAATTTTATAATTTTTATTTATAAAATCAAAACGTTCAAACATTAAATTATGAATAAATGATCTAAAATCTGGATAAACCTCTTTGAGGTTAAGTGATTTAAAATCGGTAGTGATTTCAGGAAGAACATACTCAAATATAAATGGTATTATACATGAAAATAATAGGTTCTCCTTAGTTTCAAAATGTTTGAAAATAGTTCCTTCAGCGACACCAGCCTTTTTAGATATTTCTTTAGTTGATGTATTAGCATATCCGTTTTTAGAAAATAGGTCGATACTAGCTTTTAATATTTTCTGTTGTTTTTCAGTCATGGTTTTGTTTTTAAATAAATCACTTTTGTAAGTATTTAATATAGAATTTTCCATTTAAAAATTCTCCTAACTTCAAAATTTTACCAATATTTTATTGAAAAATAATTATACAAAACACAAAATAGTGAGTAAGTACTCACACATAAAAGAATTATATCGATTTTAGCTATATTTTGTCAATCAAACTAATGTTAAAATTGTGTTAAAACAACAAATAATTTCGAAAATTCTGAAAAATGATAAATATGCAAATTATATTTATATAAAGATTTAAAAGAATATAATTTTTTATATGATATAAAAAAGATAGCCTTATATTATTAAGCCTATCTTTAAAAAAATATATGTTATTTACATTTGAAACTTGAACAGTAAGTTTCTGCATAAAGATTAGTAGTGTCTGCTATAGATGTAACAGATATGTTATCTAAACTGCATATATTACTTACATTATAAGTACATGTTTTAACATTGCATCCTATATAGTTACAACTATCATTAGGAGAAACATTGCTCGTTAAATTGTTGTATGTAGATTGATTTAAAAAAGATGAGCAACAAGTATGATTACTGGTATGTGCTTTTTTACCTGTTACAGAAATTTTATTTGCGTAACAAACTCCTTCATTATTATGAGAGCAATTCATTACATTACATTCTATTCTAGCCATAATGATACCTCCTAGCAATTTTATTATTAATAGAAGTATTTCCAAATTTTAAAAAAATATGTATATTGATTAAATTTATTTTGTTATTAGTTCAAATATTTTTTTATCTAATAAAGCTTGAGCTATTAAAGTATGAGAAGAAGGATAGCTAGATATAGGAGGCCATATATTATTTAGCGATTTTTCGTAGTCTTTTAAAGTTAAATTTTCACCATCTTGAATTCTTTTACAAAAATCATTAGAAAAATTTTTTATTTTAGTAAAAATATCTATATTTAAATCAAAGAAAACTGATATTTTATGGCCTGGTTGTTTTAAGATAAGTAGATTTTGTCTAAATTCTAAATAATTAAGTCTGTTTAATATATTATAATTTGTATTTTCCAAAATTAATTCACCTCGATTTATAAGAAATTTTATTACTAATTATATGTTAGGAGTTATTGATTTATAACTAAAATATGTTTATATCAATGTATAAAAATTCCTAATAATGTCTAAAATACATATAAAATTCCTGTACAGTATTATAAAGAAGGAGGCCTATAAATTGAAAAATAAAGAAAATTTTCGTTGGATAGTTCCATCTATAGTTGCGTTATCAATAGCACTAATAAGTGGAGGCATTTTTGTAGGTGTTAAGAATAATGAAACACTTGAGGCGAGCAATAATAAAATTGAAGGTACAAATGACAATCTTTATAAAAATGGTAAAGTTGATTTATACGAACATTGTCAAATTTGGTTTCAAGATGAAGATCAAATACCTGTAATGTTAGATACAATAACAGATGAATTACTAAATAAAACAGAAAGTGAAATAAAAGAAATCTTAAAAGAAAAGTATCCAGATAAAGAAATTTCCACTATGAATAAATATCAAATAATATTAAAAAATTCCAATGATATTGTAGATACATCTAAAGCAAATAAATATACTTTAGAAGAAGATGATGGTTATGTAAGTGTATTTAAGTATAATAAAGAAGGCAAAAAGAAATTGATAGAGAAAACTTCTATTTTAATTGAATCACTTCCAAAATCTGTGCAAACTCAAATTAAAGAAATTATTGTCTTAGATAGTGAGGATGAGGCGTATTCTAGACTTGAGGACTTTGGAAGTTAATCAAAAAACAAGCTCTTTTCATATAATTTATTTATGAAGAGGGCTTATTTTTTATCTACAGGAAATTATATGCATTTGAATAGAATAATTATAATTTTATCTATATTAAGTTTTATTATTTGATATAATGTAGTAGAACATAGGTTTGCATAAAATAAATTTAGGAGGACAAATTTGCTTATATTAGGAATAGATCCAGGAATAGCTATAGTTGGATATGGTATAGTAGAGTATAAAAATAATAAATTTAAAGTTATAGATTATGGTGCGGTTACAACTCCAGCAAAAATGAGTACAGATAAACGATTAGCACTTGTATATAAAGGGATAGATATTTTAATAAAGAATTACAATATAGATGAAGTTGCAATTGAAGAGTTGTTTTTTAACAAAAATGTAAAAACAGCTATAACTGTAGCACAAGCGAGAGGTGTTATAATGCTAGCATGCACACATAATGGTAAGCCTATATATGAATATACACCGCTTCAAGTTAAGCAAGGTGTTGTAGGATATGGTAGGGCTCAAAAATTACAGGTTCAGCAAATGGTAACATCTATTTTAAAATTAAAAGAGATACCTAAACCTGATGATGTTGCAGATGCTCTTGCAGTAGCTGTATGTCATGCACATGCCAACAAGCTTGAAAAAACTTTAAAAAATTTCAACTACTAAATTAATAGATAAAATAATTTATATTTAAAGGAGAAAATATGTACAGTTATATAAAAGGAATTGTTGAGGAAATATATTTAGATAAAATCATATTGGAAAATAATGGGATAGGATATGAGATAAATGTATCTAGCTATACTGCACAAAGCATTATTAAGGGACAGGAAGCAAAAATTTTTACAAAATTAATAGTAAGAGAAGATGATATGAGTCTTTGCGGCTTTGCGAGTAGACAAGAATTAGAAATGTTTAGATTACTTACATCTGTATCAAAAATTGGACCAAAAGTGGGACTAGGGATTTTATCTTCAGCAACGCCTAGTCAGCTAAGTGCTTATATATTAAGTGAGGATATCACTAAATTATCAAAGTGTCCAGGTGTAGGCAAAAAAACAGCAGAGAGAATAATTTTAGAATTAAAGGATAAGGTAGACAAGGATAATGCAGAATTTGAAGCTACTTTATTTAATCAGAAGCCTACAGGTTTGGAATTAGATGAAGCATTAGAGGCATTAATTGCATTAGGATATTCAAATAGTGAAGCTAAAGAAGCTGTTCAAAAGTTTAAAAAGGACGGATTAAAAACTGAAGATATTATTAAAAAATCTCTTACTTATCTTATGACTAAATAGTAAATGAAAGGAGATGGAGAGATGTTTGAATATGAAGATGAAAATAGGCTTATAACTTCAACTATGAAGAAGGAAGATAATGATACAGAAGTTAGCTTAAGACCTAAAAGTTTATCTGATTATACAGGGCAAGAAAAAGTTAAAGAACAATTAGAAATATTTATAGAAGCGGCAAAATCTAGAAATGAATCGCTAGACCATGTATTATTATATGGACCTCCAGGACTTGGAAAAACTACATTAGCAGGGATTATAGCCAGTGAAATGGGCGTTAATTTGAGAATAACATCAGGACCTGCTATAGAGAGAGCAGGAGATTTGGCAGCTATTCTTACCAATTTAGAGGAAAATGATGTATTATTTATAGATGAAATACACAGAATAAATAGGAGTGTAGAAGAAGTTTTATACCCAGCTATGGAGGATTATTGTATAGATATAATCTTAGGGAAAGGACCTTCAGCTAGAAGTATAAGACTTGATTTACCAAAGTTTACGTTAATTGGAGCTACAACTAAAGCAGGTATGCTTACAAATCCACTTAGAGATAGATTTGGTGTTATTTGTAAATTAGATTATTACACAGTAGAGGAATTGGCACAAATATCTATGAGATCAGCAAGTCTTTTAGATGCAGAGATTTATTTAAGTGGAGCAACTGAAATTGCTAGACGTTCAAGAGGAACACCTAGAATTGCAAATAGACTTCTAAAACGAGTTAGAGATTATGCACAGGTTAAAGCAAATGGAAACATAACAGATGAAGTTGCAGATAAAGCTTTAGAATTACTAGGTGTGGATAAATTAGGACTTGATGAAGTAGATGAAAAACTACTTTTAACAATAATCCACAAATTTAATGGAGGACCAGTTGGATTAGATACATTAGCAGCATCTATTGGTGAAGATAGAAATACAATAGAAGATGTTTATGAGCCTTATTTACTTCAATTAGGATTTATAAATAGAGGGCCAAGAGGGCGTGTTGCTATGCCTAAAGCTTATGAACATTTAAAAATAGAATACCCTAAAAAATAAAATACAAAACAAAAACCTACCCAAATAAATAAATATTTGTTATTATTGTAATTGTATGTTTTGATAAATATTTATTTAGAAAGGAAGTTAATTAATTGAAAACAAGTGATTTTAATTTTGATTTACCACAAGAGTTAATAGCTCAAGTTCCAATAAAAGATAGAACTAGTTCTAGACTTATGGTAGTTGATAAAGAAACTGGAGAAATTGAACATAAAATATTTAGAGATATAATAGATTATTTAAATCCAGGAGATTGTCTAGTTTTAAATGATACGAGAGTAATTCCTGCTAGACTTATAGGTTCAAAAGTAGGTACCGGAGGAAAAATAGAATTTCTACTTTTAAAAAGAACAGAAGATGATACTTGGGAAACTTTAGTTAAACCAGGTAAAAAGGCTAAAATAGGTGCACAATTTTCATTTGGAGACGGAAAATTAATTGCAGAAGTTGTAGCAATGGCAGAAGATGGTGCTAGAATAGTTAAATTCAAATATGATGGTATATTTGAAGAAATTTTAGATGAATTAGGAAATATGCCTCTTCCACCATATATAACAGAAAAATTAGAAGAAAAAGAAAGATATCAAACTGTTTATTCTAAACATAATGGCTCAGCTGCAGCACCAACTGCAGGTTTACATTTTACAGATGAACTATTAGAAAAAATAAAAGAAAAAGGAGTAGACTTAGCATTTGTTACTTTACACGTTGGTTTAGGAACTTTTAGACCTGTAAAAGTAGAGGATGTTACAAATCATCAAATGCATTCAGAATATTACATAGTTACTGAAGAAGCTGCTCAAAAGATAAATAAAGCAAAAGAAAATGGAAACAAAGTAATAAGTGTAGGTACAACTAGTACAAGAACAATAGAATCAGTAGCTGATGAAAATGGAAAAATAAAAGCTACATCAGGATGGACAAATATATTTATATATCCTGGATACAAATGGAAAGTTATCGATAATCTTATAACTAATTTTCATTTACCAGAATCTACATTAATAATGTTAGTTAGCTCTTTAGCTGGAAAAGAACATGTATTAAATGCTTATAATGAAGCTGTAAAAGAAAGATATAGATTCTTTAGTTTTGGTGACGCAATGTTTATTAAATAATATAATGTTCTAGTTGGAGGGGTATAAAATGAATATAAAGGAAAAGCAGACATTTATTAAAATAGCGCATGTATTTGAAATTTTATTATCTATAGTAATATTACTAGTTATATTTTTAGGAATAGTAGATATTTTAAGAGAAATTTATGCTGCTTACATCATAGATTTTGCTCATCCTGTAAATTATGATCAATTAAATGATTTTTTAGCACAAATATTACTTCTTGTAATAGGGGTAGAATTAGTAATTATGTTATGCTTACATTTACCAGAAACATTACTGGAGGTTTTACTTTATGCTATAGCTAGAAAGCTACTTTTAATACCTAAGACGGAAAGTGTAGGTGAGTTATTACTAGGAGTTTTAGCTATAGGAGTTATTTTTGCCATAAAAAAGTATTTAATGCCTAAGGATAAATTAAATGAAAAACAAAAAGAAGAAATAAACGAGATATTTAAAAAAGTAGTTAAAACCTATGAAGAAAAAAAAGAAATAGTTGATATTAATGAAGAAAATGAATCAGAAATTATTGAAGAGATAGTTGAAGATATTATTGAGAAAGAATAAATTAAGGAGGAAAAATATGAGTGCAGTAACATATGAACTTATAAAAACTTGTAAACAAAGTGGTGCAAGACTTGGAATACTTCATACACCACATGGAGATATAGAAACACCAATATTTATGCCAGTTGGAACACAAGCAACTGTAAAAGCTATGACACCAGAGGAATTAAAAGAAATAGGATCTCAAATAATTTTAAGTAATACTTATCATTTATATATGAGACCAGGTCATGATTTAGTAAAAGAAGCTGGAGGACTTCATCAATTTATGAATTGGGATAAACCAATTCTTACAGATAGTGGAGGTTTCCAAGTATTCTCATTAGGACCACTTAGAAAAATAACAGAAGAAGGAGTTACATTTAAATCACATTTAGATGGTTCAAGCCACTTTATAAGTCCAGAAAAAGCTATGGAAATTCAAAATGCTTTAGGTTCAGATATAATGATGGCATTTGATGAGTGTGCTCCATATCCAGCAGATAGAGAATATGTAAAAAATTCTTTAGAAAGAACTACAAGATGGCTTCAAAGATGTAAAGATGCTCACAAAAATACAGAAAAACAAGCTTTATTTGGAATAATCCAAGGTGGTATGTATAAAGATTTAAGAGAGCAATCAGCTAAGGAAGTAACAGCTATAGATTTACCAGGATATGCAATAGGAGGTCTTAGTGTTGGAGAACCTAAGCCACTTATGTATGATGTACTAGAATATACTACGCCATTAATGCCTGCTGACAAGCCAAGATATTTAATGGGTGTTGGTTCACCTGATGATTTAATAGAAGGTGTAATAAGAGGGGTTGATATGTTTGACTGCGTTCTTCCAACTCGTATAGCTAGAAATGGTACAGCTATGACTAGCCAAGGTAAAGTTGTAGTTAGAAATGCAACTTACGCAAGAGATTTTACTCCACTTGATCCAGAATGTGATTGCTATTGTTGTAGAAATTACACAAAAGCTTATATAAGACATTTAGTAAAAGCTAATGAAATACTAGGAGCTAGACTTATAACTATACACAATTTAAGATTTTTACTTAAATTAATGGAACAAATAAGACAAGCTATAAGAGAAGATAGATTACTAGATTTCAGAAAAGAATTTTTTACTAAATATGGGTATGAATTATAAGATATTTGATATATAATACTTAGTAATGAAAATTTAATATAAAGGAGAGAAATAAATGAATAGACAATTAATAATCTCAATAGCTTATATAGTAGCATTATTTGCTATATTCTATTTCTTATTTGTAAGACCTCAAAAGAAAAAAGATAAAGAATTAAAAGAAATGAGAGATGGTCTTAATGTTGGAGATACTATAGTAACTATAGGCGGAATTGTAGCTAATGTAGCAAAAATAGAAGAAGAAACTGTTATAATAGAAGTTGGACCAAGTAGAACTAAAATGCCAATACAAAAATGGGCTATAGGTTCTGTTCAAGCAAAAAAAGAAATTCAATAATAATTAGTAATTTAAAACCTCCCACTTAAATATATTTATTTAAGAAGGGAGGTTTTTTAATGTCTAAAACTATAAGTATTTTTAAAGGACTTGGATGGGCATATCTATTAACTTTAATTGTTTTATTAGTTTATAATGCACTTTTAACATTTACTAAATTGACTTCAGATAATATAGGTATAGTAATTTCTTTTATTACTATTTTTAGTGCAGCTTTTGGTGGATTTTATGCTTGTAGACAGATAAAACAAAAAGGCTTATTATATGGTTTTCTAGAAGGGTTCCTTTACATACTAATTTTGTTAATTTTAGTGTTTTTGGCAAAAGAGAGTTTTTCTTTTGAGATGAGTTTATTGTATAATTTATTGTTTACTACTTTCGCAGGAGGAATTGGAGGCATTATAGGAGTTAATTTTAGATAACCATATTTTAAAGAGTATTACTTTATTTTGAAAGAAATCAGAGGATTTATAGAATTTCTTATCTTGTATTTACTATATATAAAATACTAGTATATAATACTTATTAGAAAATATTGGGTTAGATTGGAGTAATACTATGAAAAACATAAAAGGAAATAGAACCTTTACTATTTGGAGAAAATATGGTTGGTTATTAACTATCATTATTGCATTTGGGGGATTGTATGAACATAAGTTGGGTTTAATTGTGCCTTTCTTCGTTATGACAGGACTTATGATTACATCTTTATTTAATGGTAGATTTTGGTGTGGAAATGTATGCCCACATGGAAGTCTATACGATAGTATTTTACTTAAATACTCTAGAAATGAAGGGATACCTAAGGTTTTTAGAAATAAAGTATCTATAACATTAGTATTTATTTTATTTGCATTTGTATTAGGCTCAAAAGTATATAAAGTATTTATGAATGCTTCTAGTATGGATATATTGGATAAATTTGGATTTATATTTGTAACTACTTATCTTGTGGTAATGATTATAAGTATACCACTTGGATTGTTTATTGCTCCTAGAGTATGGTGTCAATTTTGTCCAATGGGAACTATACAAAAAGTGTTCGGCAAGTTAGGTCAAGCCACAAATATTTCAAAAAATACAAATAAAAAATTAACTATTTTAGATAAGGATGCTTGTATAAAATGTAAAAAATGTGCAAGAGTATGTCCTATGCAGCTACAGCCTTATTTGGAATTTAATGAAAATAATAAATTTGAAGATGTAAACTGTATAAAATGCAATACTTGTGTAAATCACTGTCCTAAAAAAATACTTGAGATAAAGTAATTTTTAGTAACGAATTAATGAAATAGAAAGGGGCTGTCGCAAAATAAAGCTTGCGATGCCCCTTTATTTTTGACGAAAAAAAGGATGTTGTAAAATAGATTTTACTCTATTTTACAACATCCTTTTTAGTTAAAGGTGGTTAGGTTATATTTCTGCCATTATTTTTCCCGTATCTTTTAAATCATAACCACCAATTCCTTCTAATTCATCTTTAAATTTTTGAGAATTTAATATTTCTAATATATATTTATATGCTTTATTGTTTAAATCTTCTTTTTTTATAACTAAGTCATATCTTTCCTTTTGAAGAGGTATAAAATCTATATTATCTATTTGTTTAGCTACTTTTTCTATCCCTATACCAAAATCTCCATCTCCTCTAGCAATTGCACTTGCAACAGAAAGATGAGAACTTTGTTCAACATTATAGCCTTTTAAGCTATTATGAGAAATATTAAGCTCACGAAGTTTTCCATCTAATAAAATCCTAACTCCGCATCCTTTTTCTCTATTTACGTAAGATATATCATTTCTATTTAAATCTTGCCAACTAGTTATATTTTTAGGGTTTCCTTTTTGTACATAAAAACCTTGCATTCTATATGTTAGGTTTACTATTATACATTCAGTAGCAGGAAGTAGTTTTTTTACAAAACTAGTGTTATATTCATTTGTTTCCCAGTCCCATAAGTGGCAAGATGATATAGAAACCTTGTCATTATATAAGTTATATAGACTATTGTAACTTCCCATATGAGATCTAAAAGATTTTAATGTAGGAAAAGTTTCTTCTAAGTGTCTCCCTAAAATATCTAAAATCATATCTTGTCCACAAATAACTATACTTTCGTTATCTAAAGTATTTGTTGTATTTTGAGATATTTTATTTTTATTATTTTCCTTTAATGGTTGTTGTGTAATTTGAGAAGGAATTCCTTTTTGGCTGTTTATATAATTTTGTACATCTTCCTTATCTATACGTAATTTTCTTCCGACTTTATATGCAGGGATTTCTCCTCTTTTAACTAATTCATAAACTGTATTTTTAGTTATTTTTAAAATTTCAGCCACTTCTAGTGGTGTTAATGATGTTGAATCCATTGTATATCAACCTCCTTACTAAGTATTTTATAATATATTTTAGGATATGTATATCTTAAAAAAATAATAATTTTTTATAAAAATAAATAAAAATTATATGAAAAATTTATTTAAATAGATTGAAAAATGTTGAAAATGGTTATACAATTAAAAATATAAGAACAAAACATAATAAAACATAACTAAACAATTCATAAATAGATTAAATATAACTTGTTTTATTGTGTTTAGTGTCGAAGTGTTTTATATAAGGAGGAAATATCAAAATGAAAAAAAAATTTGGAGTTTTAGCTTTAACATTATGTTTAATAATAGGTTTAGTTGGATGTAGTTCGCAAAGTTCAACATCTTCTAAAACAGATAAAGAGGCAACTATAGAATTAAACATATCAGCTGCAGCATCTTTACAAGAAGCAATGAAAGAGATTGAAACTGAATTTAAAAAGGTGAATCCAGATGTAAAATTAACAGTAAATTTAGGTTCTTCAGGTTCACTTATGCAACAAATACAAGAAGGAGCTCCATGTGATGTATTTATATCTGCAGGTGCTAAACAAATGAAACAATTAATTAGTGATGGAATAGTAGAAGAAGATGCTTCTAAAACTTTACTTACTAATGACTTAGTTTTAGTTGCTGCTAAAGGTGAAAAAGTAGATTCATTAGAATCTTTAAAAGGTAATGATATAACTAAGATAGCTATAGGAGACCCTGAGAGTGTTCCAGCTGGTAAATATGCTAAAGAAGTTTTTGATAATACTAATTTATATAGTAGTGTAGAAAGTAAATTAGTTTTAGCTAAAGATGTTAAAGAAGTTTTATCTTGGGTTCAACAAGGTAGTGCACAAGTAGGATTTGTTTATTTAAGTGATACTATAGGCGTTGATGATATAGATGTTGTATTAACTACAGAAGAAGATACTCACTCAACTATAGCATATCCAATAGCAGTTTTAAAAGATAGTAAACAAAAGGAAGCTGCTGAAGAGTTTGAAAAATTCTTATTAAGTGAAGAAGGACAAGCTATATTAGAAAAATATGGATTTAAAAAAGCTCAATAATTTTATTAAAATAGAGAATTTTGATATATAATATAAAAAGAGAATAAATGAGGAGGAAGAATAAGATGGATGCAGGATTAACACCTCTTTGGATTTCCATTAAAACATCATTGCTAGCAACTATAATAACTTTTTTTATAGGAATAGTAGTAGCCTATTTAGTTGCAAATTACAAAGGAAAATGGAGGGGATTAATTGATAGTATGTTTACACTACCACTTGTTCTTCCTCCTACTGTTTTGGGGTTCTTTTTACTACTTTTTTTTGGTAAAAATGGAGCGGCTGGTAAATTTTTATTAAATTTTGATATAAATATAATATTTACTTGGACTGCAACTGTAATTGCTGCTGTTGTAGTATCATTTCCTATGATGTATAGATCGTCACGTTCGGCTTTTGAACAAATTGATGATAATTTAATTGCAGCTGCCAAAACTTTAGGAATGAGTAATTGGAAAATTTTTTATAAGATATCTATACCTCTTGCTTGGCCAGGAATAATAGGAGGAATAGTTCTTTCTTTTGCTAGAGCTTTAGGTGAATTTGGAGCAACACTTATGATAGCTGGTAATATACCAGGCAAAACTCAAACTATGCCGCTAGCTATATTTTTCCAAGTACAAGCTATGAATTATAAGGGAGCAATGATTTGGGTTGCAACTATAGTAGCAATATCTGTAGTTATGATATTTATATTAAATTTTTGGTCGGATAAACAACAAGATATAGTTGGTAAAAGAATTAAAGGAGGTAAATAAAAATGTCTTTATATGTTGATATTGAAAAAGATTTAGGCTCCTTTAAATTAAAAGTAAAGTTTGAGCAGGAAAAGGGAATATTAGGATTATTAGGTCAATCTGGTTGTGGAAAAAGTATGACTTTAAAATGTATAGCGGGAATCATAAAACCAGATAGTGGAAAAATAATATTGAATGATCAGGTATTTTTTGATTCTGAAAAAAAAATAAACTTACCACCTCAAAAGAGAAACATAGGATTTTTATTTCAAAATTACGCTTTATTCCCACATATGTCTGTAAAAGAAAATATACAATTAGGTATAGAAAAGCTTACTAAAAAAGAAAAAGATGAAATAACTAGTACATATTTAAAAAAATTCAAATTAGAAGGGTTTGAAGATAGATATCCATGGCAATTATCAGGAGGACAACAACAAAGAATAGCTTTGGCTAGAGCTTTATGTACAAATCCTGATATACTTATTTTAGATGAGCCTTTTTCAGCACTAGATTATCATCTTAGAAGCAATATGGAAAATGAATTATGTGAGATATTAAAGGATTTTGATGGAAATGTATTATTTGTAACCCACGATATCTCAGAGGCATATAGGATAAGTGATGAGATTATAGTATTTGAAGATGGAGAGTCATTACCAAAAAGATCTAAAGATGAGTTATTTGTACATCCAGCCTCAATGACAGAAGCTATAATAACAGGTTGTAAAAATATTTCTTCATGTGAAATTATAGATGAAAATACAGTATTTGCTAAAGATTGGGGAATTAATTGCAAATTGAATAATGGTGTAAATAAAAATTCCAAATATATTGGAATTAGAGCTCATCATATGAAGGTAATTGAAGGTGATGTGTCGAATATAGATAATAAAGATAATATTTTTGATATGACTGTTGTAAAAGTTATAGAAAATTCTTTTACATATAATATTCACATAAGAAAAGTAGAGGGGGAAAATAATCTTTCATTACAAATGGAAGTTGATAAAAATATAAAAAAGGTCTATGTAGGCCAAAATATAAAAGTAAAATTTGATGAAAATTCTGTTTTTGATTTTAACTAACACCCATAAGTATTACAAAGAAACTCTCATTACATAATTGTAAGAGAGTTTTTTGTATTTAAATAATTTATTCTAGAAATTAAGGTATTTTAAAAGAGCCTCACAGCCTTCTAAAATATCATCGTAAGTTACATCAAAGTTTCCTGTATACCAAGGATCTGCTATATCTCTAGGATTTTCAGAAAAATCTAGAAGAAGTTTGATTTTATTTTCTTTATCATTAGGTATAATACGAGATATATTTCTAATATTATTTCTATCCATACATAATATAAAATCGTATTTTTTATAGTCTGCTTTTGTTATTTGAACGGCCTTTCTAGATGTATAAGGGATATTCATTTCTGTCAATTTATTTCTAGTCCCGTGATGTATATTATTTCCAATTTCCTCTCTACTTGTTGCAGAAGATGCTATGTAAAATTTATCGGATAAATTTCTTTTATTTACCATATCTTTAAGTACAAATTCAGCCATAGTAGATCTGCATATATTACCATGGCATACAAACATAATATTTATCATTAATTGCCTCCTTAATTGAATTTTTCTTTTATTATATCAGAATTTTAACTTTTGTATTTTATTATATTTAGTTTAGATAAAATAGAAATACAATATTTTTATTTAAGTATTTTGGAATTATAAAATAGATTATTATAATTAAAAAAGACCATGCACTATTTTTAGTGCATAGTCTAGATGAATCTAACTCGACTTTTATCTATAAAATTATTATTGAATAAGAATTATTCTTTATTTTCATCGTTTTTTAAATGGACAAGTGCTGTTTCGACTTGGTGGTCTTGTATTTTTGTTACTTGTACAACTAAACCACAAACTTCGATTTCTATACCACTACCATCTTCTGGGATAGTTCCTAGAGTGTGGAAAATCAATCCGTTAAATGTATCGTAGTCATCACATGTAAGTGAAATGCCTATAGTATCTGAGATATCTTCTAGTAAAGCACTTCCATGAATTTTCCAAAGTCCTTCTCCGATTGATTCTATAAGGATTTCTTCTTCGCTTTCATTGTCATCACATAAATCTCCAACTAATTGCTCTACTAAATCGTTGATTGTAATAATGCCGCTCATACCACCATATTCATCTAAAACAACTGCAATTGGATGCCTCCCCATTTTCATATTTTTAAATAGGATATCTGCTTTTACAGTGTTTGGAACAAAATAAGGTGAAATCACTGCGTTATTCATTACAGATTCTCTGCTTTTATCCTCAAGTCTAAAGTATTTTTTAGCATCTAAAATTCCAATGATTTTATCTACAGAATCATTGCAAATAGGATATCTAGTATGCTTACTATTGTAGATTGTATCTTTCCATACATCCATGGAATCCTGTAAATCTAGCATTATAACATCTGTTCTGTGAGTTGAAATTTCTTCAGCTGAAAGATCATCAAACTCAAATACATTTTGTATAAATTCTTTTTCTTCGTGGTCAATTGTTCCTTTTTCGCTTCCAACATCTACCATCATTCGAATTTCCTCTTCACTTACATCATTTTCTGCTTTATTTGGATCGATGCCAAATATATGTAAAATCGCATTAGTTGAGATAGTTAAACTCCAAACTAATGGTGCAAATATTTTTGCGATATTACTAATTAAACCTGACATAGCAAGGGCAAGTGGCTCAGCTTTTCTCATGGCAATTTGTTTTGGTAGAAGTTCTCCAAATACTAATGTGAAGTAAGATAAGATAATTGTAATAACAATAACAGAAATAGAATGCAATACATTTATAGGAATAGATAGACCTAAATTTAAAAGTAAAGAAACTAAAACTTCAGAAAAGTTTTCTGCTGCAAAGGCACTTCCTAAAAATCCAGATAAAGTAATGGCAACTTGAATCGTAGCTAAAAATTTTGCAGGCTGACTTGTAAGTTTAGCAAGACGTATTGCTCGTTTATCTCCTTCAGCTGCTAATTTAGCTAATTTATTATCATTCATCGAAATGATTGCAATTTCTGCACATGCAAATATTGCGTTTAATAAAATTAATACTACCTGTAATAAAATCATAAAAGTAATTGAATTTTCCAAATTAATTCCTCCTAAAAATATCATAATACAAATTTAAAATTTTTTAATGGATAAGAAATAGTAAATATATTTCTTATAACGCATAGTAATTATATTCATTTAAAAATTGTAGATAATTATAATTTTCGTCAATGTGTTTCAAAGAAATCTACATCTTTAAAAGGTTTTTAGAATAAAGATTTTTTTACTCTAGTAAGAATATATTATGTCCTATAAATTCTAGTATATGATACGATGGAGGTTGTTTTTCGTTTTTCCTATCGGTTTCGTCCATTTTTAATGTACATATCTCCTTTCTAAAAAAGTATAATTAGTTTAATTGTAGCAAAATTAAATTAGTGATTGGTTAAGACAATGTAAATTTTAAAATTTAATTATAGTAAAGAGGATATCGTTTTACTTTTTTATGATTTATGATAGACTTAAATTAAGGAAATATAATTAATATTAGGAGGGATGGGAGATTATGATTAAAGAATTAGATGGAATAAAACCAGTAATTGATGAATCTGTATTTGTAGCAGAAAGTGCTGACATTATAGGTGATGTTAAAATAGGTAAAAATTCTAGTGTATGGTATAATACAGTACTTAGAGGAGATGAAGAAGCTTCTATAACAGTAGGAGAAAATACTAATATTCAAGATGGTACTGTAATTCATGTCGGTGTTAGAACAAATACTATTATAGGTGATAACGTAACAGTTGGACATAATGCTTTAGTACATGGATGCAAAATAGGAAATAATACTTTAGTAGGTATGGGAGCTATAGTACTAAATGGTGCTGAAATAGGAGATTTCTGTATGATAGGTGCTGGAGCTTTAGTTACTCAAAATAAAAAATTCCCAGATGGAACTCTTATAATAGGTTCTCCTGCAAAAGCTGTTAGAGAATTAACTGAAGAAGAAAAACAAAGCTTAGTAAAATCAGCAGAAGAATACTATAAAACAGCTCAAATACATAAAAAATAGATTTGAATCAAAAAGCCATAAAATAGATTGTTTTATGGCTTTTTTTTATATACTTAAAGAATATGTGCTACACTCAAATTAGTTAGAAAAATTACAAAATAAAATGTGTGAATTAGAAAGGGAGATTGAAATGAAAAAAATATTAGCTATTAATCCAGGATCTACATCTACTAAAATAGGAGTATTTGAAAATACTACACTTATTTTTGAAAAAACTCTTAGACATTCTGCTGAAGAAATCAGCAAGTTTAAAAATATTCCAGAACAATTTGAATTCAGAATGAATTTGATATTAGAAGCTTTAAAAGAAGCTAAAGTTAAGAAAGAAGATTTAGATGCAGTTGTAGGCAGAGGTGGACTTTTAAAACCTATAAAAAGTGGTACATATACGATTAATCAAGAAATGATAGACACAGTAAATAATGGAATTTATGGATATCATGCAGCAAACTTAGCCTGTGTCATAGCTAAAAAAATAGCTGATGAAGTAGGCATACCATCATTTATAGTTGACCCTGCTGTAATAGATGAAATGGAACCTATAGCTAAAATAACAGGAATTCCTGAAATTGAAAGACAATGTAGATGGCATGCGTTAAACCAAAGAGCGATAGGAAGAAAAGCCGCTTCTGATATGGGGAAAAAATACGAAGACTGTAATTTTGTAATTTTACACATGGGTGGAGGAATTGCAGTAGCTGCACATAAAAAAGGCGTTGCAGTAGATGTTACAAATGCTTTAGATGGAGAAGGACCTTTTACACCAGAGAGAAGTGGAGGAATACCTACAGGGGATTTAATGAGAATGTGTTTAAGTGGCAAATATACAGCTGATGAAATTGGTAAAAAGATAAATGGAAAAGGTGGTCTTTCTGCATATTTAGGAACAAATGATATAATTGAAATAGAACAAAGAATAAAAGATGGTGATGAATATGCAAAATTAATACATTCAGCAATGGTATATCAAATCTGTAAAGAAATAGGAGCATATTCAACAGTTCTAAAAGGAGATATTGATGCAATACTTATTACTGGAGGCATTGCGTATTCAGAATTGATAGTAAATATGATAAAAGAAAGTGTTGGATTTATTGCACCGATTAGAGTTTATCCAGGAGAAGATGAATTAGAAGCCTTAGCTAGTGGAGCATTAAGAGTACTTAATGGTGAAGAAGAGGCACATATCTACTAAATATAAAATAATGGTAATATGAGACAAATATAAATAAGGTAATGATTATATGGTAATTTTGAAGAAAAGGATAGGGTTGAAGCTATTCTTTTCTTTTCTTATTTTGTATATATATATTTTATTATTTTATTTATTTTAACTTTTCTATATATGAGTTATTTTAATGAATTTAGAGGTTAAATTACAACTTTTTGAGTAACTTATACATCAAAATGGGTCGATGCTATAACTTTTTGGGTTATTACTAAAACCAAATGGGTTTTTATTACAACTTTTTGAGTCGTTATTGCACCTAAATGGGATGTTTTACAAGTATAATCAAAAAAGTTATAATTAGAAAATACATGGGATTGTTTTATGATTGATTTAGAGGGTGGGGTGATTTTGTTGAATTATATAAAACCTATAAAGGATGATTCAAAAAAGGATTATAAGCTATTGGTTAAACATAATAAATTGGTACAAAGTAAGTATTCTTTGACTGCTAATGAGCAAAAGCTACTTTATAAGATTTTTGAGGAAATTCAAAAGAAAGGGTATAAGACTAAGGAAGTTACATTCACCTTTGAGGAGTTTTATAGAGAGTATAAACAAATTATAGGAAGAAAAATTACTAAGAGTGATTTTAGATATACTTTAGAATCTATACAGGATAAGAAACCTTATATAATTGATATGGATAATGATACTTATATTAGGACACAGTGGTATGCTATTAAGGGAAAATTAGATTTGTCTGAAATTACTTTGATTATAGATGATTTAGTTTTTGAATATATTCAATCTCTTGATAAAAATTTTACGGGATTGAAGATAGCTACTTTGTATTCGTTTAAAAATTTTTATACTATGAGGATTTATGAACTTTTGAAACAATGGTCTAGTGCGAAAAGGGAAATTTTATATAAGGTTGATACATTGAAGAGTTTATTGGGTGTTGAGGAAACTGAGCAAGTTGAAAAAGATGGATCTGTAACTATCCTAAATTCAGGGTATAGAAATTTTAATAATTTTGAAAACAAAATATTAAAAAAGGCAGTAAATGAAATTAACGAGAAATCAGAGCTTAGGGTTTCTTATGTGACTAAGAAGAAAGGTAAAAAAGTAGTAGAAATTATATTTATGGTGGAAGAGAAAGCTATTGTAGTGGACAAAGGTTCTGAGGTTAAGATGGAAAAGTTAGAAACAAAGGAAGATAGTAAAAAAAAATACAACATACCAATTCCTTTAATTTTAGAGGAAAACTTATATTTCGTGTTTAATAAGGAATTTGGGCATATTAATTTTGATGAGATAGATAATTTGTTATTACTAATACAGGCTCAGTCATATACTTTAGATAAGGATGGTGCTGAGAGTATAAATATAAATAATTATAATTTATTTAGAACATCTTTAAATGGTAAGCTTTCGAAGGCACAAAATAAGGAAGAAGAAATAGATTTATTAGGAAGAATATCTGATGATGAATATATGGATTGGAAGATGTATTATCCTGATATGACAATACAAGAATACTTTAAAATGATAAAAGGATAATTTTGAGAAAAATATTTTAAGATTAAATATATAATTAGAGGCTAGAATTTTAATTGCAACTATTTGAGTTTTTATTGCATCAAAATGGGTCAATTAATACACGAATATATAAATAATCAAAGTAAAATATTAATCATAAACAAAGACATTAGTTTTTTAATAACTAGTGTCTTTTGTGTTTATATATATAATAATTTGATAAAAATAATAAAAAAGAGTTGACTTTTTTAGTTTAGCATACTACTATTTAGTTAAGTAATTACTTAACTAAATAAGGAGGTAGTTATGGAAGATTTAGTGAAAGTTTTTAAAGCTTTAAGCGATGAAACTAGACTAAAAATATTATTAATTATTTCAAAGAGAACAATTTGCCAAAAGGGTATTTCTAAACATTTAGGTATTTCAGATTCAGCTGTATCTCAGCATATAAAGGTTCTGAAAGAGGCTAATATTGTTACAGGAATAAAAGAAGGCTATTCAGTTATATATATTATTAATGAAGAATGTTTTAATAAGGCTAAATTATTTTTAAAAATTATAAATCAGGTCGATGACGATACATTTATAAAAAAAGAAAATTTAGAACAAATAAGATTAAATAGCTGCGCAAATTGTAAATCAAATAAAAAATGTTGTAAAAATAGGGGGATGTAAATATGAAAGTTTGTATACCAGTTGTAGAAAATAAAGGAATGGAAAGTTTACCATATGGACATTTTGGATCAGCTCCAGAATTTGTTGTATGTGATTTAGAACAAGGAACAGTTGAAACAATAAACAATGGAGATTTAGGGCATGAACATGGAAAATGTCAACCATTAAAAGCTTTATCAGGGGTTAAAGTAGATGCAGTTATAGTAGGTGGTATAGGTGCAGGTGCTATAATGAAATTAAATGCTATGGGAACTAAAGTTTATAGAGGAGTAAATGACACTATAAAAGTTAATTTAGAATTATTAAAAGAAGGAAAATTAGATGAATTTTCTCCAGCTAATGCTTGTCAACATCACCATGGAGATGGCGGATGTGGACATGATCATGGACATGAAATAAATCTTTAAGATATTCAAGTGTTAAGGTGGGTTTTATTAAAAAATAGATGACTTTTTGCATTTAATAAATACATAAGTTATTAATAATATAAATAAAATATTTAGATAGCTAATTTATAATGTGATAATTATAAGTTAGCTATTTTTTATTAAATTTTAAGGTAAAAATATATTATTATATAAGTATGATATAGATTTGAAAACGGAGGTAATGAAATGAATAGAAAATTATGGGAAGATACTGTTGAATATCACGGACATGTATGTCCAGGGATAGCTATGGGGTTTAAAGTTTGTGAAGGAGCAATTGCTAAGCTAGATATAGATACTTCTAAGGATAAAATTATATGTATTGTAGAAAATAATAAGTGCCCAGTGGATGCTGTAAGGTTTATATTAAATTGTACTGAAAGAAATGGTAGATTAATACATAAAGAATTAGATAATCAAGTTTTTTCATTTTTTAATAAAACAAATGGTAAAAAAATCAAAATTGAGTTAAAATCTTTAAATCGAGACAAAAAAATGGATAGAGAAGAATTTGCAGAGTATTTAATTAATGCAGACTTAGATGAAGTACTTATATTTACAGATGTTGAGGAAGAATTTTAGATAATATTAGAATTTGATATTATTAAATACTATATTAAAAATTTAAATGTTAAATAACACTTAGGAAGGGTAAAAATATGTTAATTAAAGCTATAAAAGATAGTTGGGTAGAAGATAGCAATAAAAATAAACAGTCGCAAATTGATTTATGGAATGAAAAGGCAGATTATTTTGGTAGTTATGATTTAGATGAAGTTTATGAAGATAGATTTATAAAAATCATTAAGGAAAATAATTTAATTGATAAAAATTCAATCATATTAGATGTTGGTTGTGGTGCTGGCAAATACTGCACAGCTTTGGCTGATGACTGTTTCAAAGCTATTGGAACTGATTTATCTCCTAAAATGGTGGAATATGCTAAGAGGAGAGCTGATGAATATAATAAGAAAAATGTGGAATTTAGATGTGACGATTGGTCAAAGGTCGATATAGTCGAGGAAGGCCTAGCGAATAAATTTGACTTAGTTATGGCTTGTATGACTCCTGCACTATGTAATTATGAAACATTTGAAAAATTTATGAAGTGTAGTAAAAATGCTGGGATTTTCTGCACAGGAACTAGAAGAACTGATTCAGTAAGTGATGAAATTGATAGAATTTTAAATATCGAAAAAAAACAAAGAAATTCGGAAAAAAGTCTACTGTACGCATTCAATATTTTATGGGAAAATGGATATTATCCAAATATAGAATATGTACATAAAAGCTGGGATAGTGAGATGGAGCTTGAGAAGGCAATAAAGGTTTATACAAATAGAAGCAGGGTAAAACTTAATATAGATGAAAATCAAGAAAAAATAATAAAAAAATATTTAGAAGACATAAGTGAAAATGGAATAATTTATGAAAAAATAAGTACAGTCAAGGCGATAATGTATTGGAAAAAATAGCAATTCAAAATTATTAATAAAAAATATGAATGGAAATTAATAGAAAAAATTAGGAGGTGAGGAGTAAATGTTTTATGAGAAAAAGTGGACTTTAAAACATTTTGGGAAAATAAAAAAAGATGATTTAAGCAAAAAAATCCATATTTCCCCGGAAATAAGTCAAATATTAAAAAATAGAGACATAATAACAGATAAAGATGCGGAAATATTTATGAATCCCTCTTTAGATTATTTAAGAGATCCTTTTTTGATGAAAGATATGCAAAAGGCTGTAGATAGAATAAATGAAGCTATAAACAATAATGACAGAATTTTTATCTATGGAGATTATGATGTAGATGGAGTGTCTTCTACTTCAATATTATTTTTATACTTCAAATCAATAGGATACAATGTGAATTACTACATACCTAACAGACTTGAAGAAGGATATGGAATAAGCATAGAAGCATTGGAAAAAATAAATGAAATAGGTTGTGATTTATTAATAAGTGTAGACTGTGGAATTACATCTTATCCAGAAGTTGAATTTGCCAAATCTCTCGGTATGGATGTTATTATAACTGACCATCATGAATGTCAATCAGATGTGCCAGATGCTATAGCCGTTATAAATCCAAAGCAAGAAGATTGTAACTATCCATATGATATATTATGTGGTTGCGGAGTTGCGTTTAAATTAATACAAGCACTTACACCACCTGAAGAATTTAAAACAACTATGTACAACTATTTAGAAATAGTTACACTTGCCACTATTTGTGATATGGTTCCTCTAAAAGACGAAAACAGAATCATCGTTAAGAATGGCTTGAAACTTATGTCAAATGGAAACAATATAGGTCTAAAAGAACTTATAAAAGTATGCGGTATAGATACAGATAAAGTAAAATCTTCTCATATAGGCTATTCTGTAGGGCCTAGAATAAATGCATCGGGAAGACTTGGATATTCTTATTTAGGAGTGGAATTATTTACTACAGATGATACAAATAAGGCTAAGGAGATAGCTCTTGATTTAGAAGAAAAAAATACTCAAAGACAACTAATAGAAAGTAAAATGTACAGTGAAGCTGAAGCTATCATAAATAGTGATTCTGTCTATGAAAATGATAAAGTATTAGTAGTTGCAAAAGAAGGATGGCAACATGGAATAATCGGAATAGTAGCTTCTAAGTTAACTGAAAAATATTACAAGCCAAGTATACTTCTTACGATAGAAGATGGTGTTGCAACAGGATCAGCAAGATCAATTAAAGGATTTAGTATATTTGATGCTCTTGTTAATTGTAAGGATTTAATGACTAAATTTGGAGGTCATGAACAAGCGGCAGGGCTTTCTATGGATGCCAATAACTTACAAGAACTTAGAAGAAGAGTAAATGAAATAGCTGATTACAATTTAACTCAAGAGGATATGATTGAAAATATAAAGGTTGAATATGAATTAGAGGAAAAGCAAGTAAATTTAGATTTAGTTGATGAACTTCATAAATTAGAACCTTTTGGATTAAGTAACCCTACACCTAAATTTATAATGAGAGATTTAGTTCTTTATAATATGGGATTTGTTGGAGCAGCAAAGCAACATTTAAAGTTAACTCTTCAAGGTGACAATATATATGAAGCGATAGGATTTAATATGGCATATTTAGCTGACAATTTTACTAGAGGAGACAAGGTAGATGTGTTATTTCAGTTAGATGAAAATAATTTTAATAACAATAGAAAAGTTCAGTTTTTACTTAAGGATATAAGAATTGCTCATCCTAAATCAGCTATAAAGGATTCGATATCAATTGAATTATTTTCTAAAATGGTACCTAAAGATACAAACCATTTATATAAATTAGATTATAAATTTGAAAATAATAGAATAAAACAAGAGAATATGGTCTATAATGAAATATCAATAAATGATGAAAATATAAATATATTTGAATTTTTTAACGAAGAAACTTTAATTATTTGTAACACATTAAATGGATTTTTTAGGGCTTATTCGGATTTATCTCTTATGGATTTAGATTTTGATGTAAATTTCAATGAAATTATTAAAAATGATAATAAAATTAAACTTATATTTTCGCCTTATCTTGATAAATTAGAATTAAACATATATAATAATATTATTCTTTACGATTTTTTATATAATAAAGAAGAATATTGGTATTTATTGGATAATATTAAGTTAAATGCCAATTTTGTGAAGTATTATAATGATAAACATAGACTATATTTAAATAGCATAATAGAAAATATAGTACCGACAAGAGAAGAGTTTATAATAGTATATAAATTCTTAATCAAAAACAAAAATATTAAGCTGACACTTAATAAAATAAAAGCAGTTTTTGGTATAATGCCACTGAAGTTATTTGTTATATTAAGTGTTTTTGGAGAGTTTAATTTATTGATTTATAAAATAGAAGAAAATATTCTTTTTGTAGATTTTACAGATGAATCTATATCTAAATTTGACTTAGAAAAGAGTTTAATTCTTAACAATATGAAGCAACGAAAAAATAGGTACTTAGAAAGCTATTAGGAGGATTTTATAATGAATTTAAAAGAAAGTGTAAGGGTTATTGAAAATTTTCCAAAAGAAGGGATTAGTTTCAAAGATATAACAACATTATTACAAGATAGAGAAGCGTTAAAATACGCTATTGATCAAATAGTAGAAGACTTAAAAGACAAAGACATAGATATAATTGTAGGACCAGAAGCAAGAGGATTTTTAATGGGAACACCTGTTGCTTATGCTCTAGGAGTTGGTTTTGTTCCAGTTAGAAAACCTGGAAAATTACCAGCAGAAGTAGAGGAATATTCTTATGATTTAGAGTATGGTTCAAATACATTACAAATACATAAAGATGCTATAAAACCAGGACAAAAGGTAGCATTAGTAGATGATTTATTAGCTACAGGAGGAACTACTGAAGCTGCAATAAAATTAATAGAAAAATTAGGCGGAGAAGTTGTTTCAGCGCAATTTTTAATAGAATTAGAAGAATTAAATGGAAAAGCTAAATTAGGCAATTGTCATGTTAATTCTCTAATTAAATACTAGAAAAATAATAATAGTTGGTGGTATAACCAACTATTTTCATATATAAAAATATAGGATAAATCAGGTGGTAATATGTATGATAAGGAATTGCAAGAAATTTTAGATAAAATAAAAAAATATGCTCCAAATGCTGATGTTTCTTTAGTTATAAAAGCTTATAACTTAGCAAAAGAGGCACATGAGGGAGTATTTAGAAAATCAGGTGAACCTTATATAATTCACCCAATTGCTGTTGCTAATATACTTGCAGACTTAGAGTTAGATATGGAAGTTATAGCAGCAGGACTTTTACATGATGTAGTAGAAGATACCTCTTACACTTATGAAGATATAAATGAATTATTTGGAAAAGACATTGCTGATTTAGTTGATGGAGTTACTAAATTAGGTAAAATTAAGTACCAAACAAAGGAAGAATCTCAAGCTGAAAACCTTAGAAAAATGTTTTTAGCGATGGCTAAAGATATAAGGGTTATATTAATAAAGCTAGCGGATAGACTTCATAATATGAGAACTCTTAAATTTATGCCTGAAGAAAAGGCAAAATATAAAGCTAAAGAAACTTTAGAAATATACGGTGGTATTGCTCATAGAATAGGTATATCAAAGATCAAATGGGAATTAGAAGACTTAGCTTTAAAATACATAGATTCAGAAGGTTATCACGAACTTGCTAAGAAGATAACTATGAAAAGAGGACAAAGACAAGAGTATATTGAAAAAATAGTGTCTTTATTAGAAGAAAAATTCAAAGAAGTAAATATAGAATGTGAAGTTTCTGGTAGACCAAAACATTTTTATAGTATTTACAAAAAAATGAAAAAGAAAAATAAAACATTTGAAGAAATATACGATTTAACTGCAGTTAGAATAATAGTTAATACAGTTAAAGATTGTTATGCAGTATTAGGTATGGTTCATACTTTATGGCTACCTATGCCAGGAAGATTTAAAGATTATATAGCTATGCCTAAACCAAATCTTTATCAATCTCTTCATACGACTGTAATAGGACCTGATGGAGAACCAGTAGAAATACAAATTAGAACTCATGAAATGCATGAAATAGCTGAAAATGGGATAGCTGCTCACTGGAAATACAAAGAAGGTATAACAGGAAATCATGATGCCAAAATGGAACAAAAATTAAAATGGCTAAGACAAATGATGGAATGGGAAAAAGACGTCAAAGATCCACATGAATTTATGGATGCCTTAAAAGAAGATGTCTTTAACAGTCAAGTTTATGTATTTACTCCAAAAGGAGATGTAATGGAGCTACCAGCAGGTTCCACTCCAATTGACTTTGCATATAGAGTACATACTACTGTAGGTAATAAATGTACAGGTGCAAAAATAAATGGTAAGATAGTTCCAATAAATTATAAATTACAAAATGGTGAAATAGTTGAAGTTATAACAAGTTCAAATTCTCCTGGACCAAGTCGTGACTGGATAAGTATTGTTCAAACTCCTACAGCGAGAAATAGAATAAGACAATGGTTCAAAAAAGAAAAGAGAGAAGAAAACATCGAAAGAGGAAATGAAATTTTAGAAAAAGAGTTTAAACGTTATAATATACCATACAAAAATCAGGCTATTCAAAAATTCTTAGGCCAAATTGCAAAAAAATTTAATCAAGCAACGCTTGAAGATTTAATTGCAACTATAGGTTATGGTGGAATAACTACTTCACAAGTAATGCCTAAAGTAAGAGATTATTATCTTAAAGAAATAAATCGTCAAGAAAAAGAAAATAGAGCGTTTGAAAAAGAAGAAAACATAAAGAAAAATTATGACGAAAAAGAATATTCAAAGAAGAGAAAGAAAAAAGACACAGGTGTTACAGTAAAAGGTTTAGATAATATATTAGTACGTTATGCTAAATGTTGTAATCCACTTCCAGGAGACGATATAATAGGATACATTACCAAAGGAAGAGGAGTTGCAGTTCATAGAAGAGACTGTACAAACATAAATATAAATGATGAATTCTCTAAAAATAGATTAGTTGAAGTTGAATGGAATAATCCTGAAAAGAGTAAATTTGAAGGAGAAATACAACTTGTAACAAGTAATAGAGTAGGTCTTTTAAATGATATTATACATGTAGTATCAATGGAAAAATTAAGTATAAGTGCTATAAACTGTAGAGTTTTAAAAGATAGTTCAGCTATTATAAATATATTAGTTGAAGTAAATGATATATCAGAATTAAATAGCCTTATGAAAAAAATTAAATCAATTCCAGGAGTTGAAGAAGTTTCAAGAACAAGAAATTAATATAATTTAGGGGTATAAATGTATTTCGAAAATTAAATTGATATCTAGTTCTAGGTGTTGAATATATTTCAATAATTATTAATATCTTAAAAGAAGGGTTTTAAGGAGGAAGATATGAGAGCTGTTGTTCAAAGAATATCAAGTTCAAAAGTTACTGTAGATGAAAGAGTAACTGGAGAAGCAAAAAAAGGACTATTAGTATTATTAGGTGTAACTCATGATGATACATCTAAAGATGTAGATTATATGGTAGATAAAGTAGTAAATTTAAGAATATTTGAAGATGAAAATGATAAAATGAACTTATCTTTAAAAGATATAAATGGAGAAATAATGGCAGTATCTCAATTTACTCTTTATGGGGATTGTAGAAAAGGAAGAAGACCAAGTTTTACTGATGCTGCAAGACCAGATGTAGCAAATCCTCTATATGAAGAATTTGTTGAAAAATTAAGAAAACAAGGTATAACTGTAGGAACTGGTGAATTTGGAGCTCATATGATGGTTGAGCTTACAAATGATGGCCCTGTAACAATTTTATTAGAATCTAGAAAGGCTTTCTAGGGAGGATATACTATGATAATTGAAAAAGTTGTAGATAGATATATGGATGAAAATACTTATATTCTTGGAGATGAAAAAACAAAAAAATGTGCAGTAATAGATCCAGGTGGAAGTATTATAGATATATTTAATATAGTCAAAAAACATGAATTAACTGTAGAATATATAATATTAACTCATGGACATGGAGACCATATATGTCGTGTTCCTGAAATTAAAGAAAAAACTAATGCTAAAATAGTAGCGTATAAAGGCGAAGAAGAATTATTATTAGATCGAAATAAGAATTTAAGTGGACAGCTACCAGGACCTTTAGTTGAATTTGATTCAGATTTATCTGTTGAAGAAGGAGATATTATAGAGCTTGGAAGTCTTAAATTAAAAATTATACATACACCAGGTCATACAAAAGGTGGTATGTGTATAAAAGTAGGAGAGCATATATTTACAGGGGATACTTTATTTGCAGGAAGTATAGGTAGAACTGATTTTTATAGTGGAGACTACAAACAAATTATGAAATCTCTAAGAAAATTAGCTAAATATGATGACAATGCGATAATATATCCAGGTCATGGTTCTACATCAACAATTGGTGAAGAAAAATTAATGAATTTTTATATGCAACAAATTTAAATTTTTCCAGTACTGTTTTAGCTAATAAAAGCAGTACTGGTTTATTTTTTGTTATAATAATAAATGGTTTAATAGATAATAACGTAAAAAGGAGTTATAAAAATGATAGGAATTGTTCTAAAGGGACATGATTATAAGTATGAGGTAAGTGAACTTATTAAATTATTTACTTCAGAATTTAAATTTTTGGAAGAAAAAGACTGTATGATGGTAATCGATAATAGTATATTCTTCCATAATGACAAAGTTTTTTCAAAAACTATATACTGTGAAAACTATCAAGAAATACTTAGCAATATTGATTATAGAGATTTAAGTGGTCTTGATGAAAGAGCGCGCAAAAAAACTATAAAGGAAACTATAAAAAGAAGTATGTTCAAAATTCTTGAACAAAAATTTGAAGCAAATGTACCATGGGGCATACTTACAGGAATAAGACCTGTAAAAATAGTACATGCTTTATTAGATGAAGGTAAAGACGAAGAATTTATAAAATTAAAATTAGCTGAAGATTATTATATAAATAATGATAAAATAGAACTAGCACTAAATATTGCAAAAAGAGAAAGAAAATTTATATATCCAATAGACGAAAATAAGGTATCATTATATGTGAGTATTCCTTTTTGCCCAACTAGATGTTATTACTGTTCATTCCCAGCGAATTCTTTAGAAAAATTTGCAGATAAAAAGCCTATATATGTTGAAAAATTACTTGAGGAAGCTAAGGGAGTATCAGAGCTACTTAGAGAAAATAACAAAGAAATAGAAACTTTATATATAGGTGGAGGAACACCTACAACTTTAACGGCAGATGAGATGGATACTTTAATAACAGGATTATACAAATTATTTGACTTAAGCAAAATTAAAGAATTTACAGTTGAAGCTGGAAGACCTGATACAATAAATAGAGAAATTCTACAAGTACTTAAAAAACACAATGTAGATAGAATCAGTATAAATCCACAAACTATGAATGACGAAACTTTAGAAAAAGTAGGAAGAAAACATAGTGTAGAAGATATTATTGAATGTTTTCAGTTGGCTAGAGAGCTAGGATTTGATAATATTAATATGGACATAATTTTAGGGCTTGTGGATGAAAATCTAGAAATGGTAGAAAATACCTTGAAACAAATAGAAAAATTATCCCCAGAAAGTTTAACAGTTCATACATTATCAGTTAAAAGAACATCTAAATTAAAAGATAATTTAGATAAGTATAATTTAACAGAGTTTGAAGAAATGTCAAAAATGATAGATTTATCTATGGAATATGCTAAAAAAATGGGTCTTAATCCATACTATATGTATAGACAAAAACACATGTTAGGAAATTTAGAAAATATAGGATATGCCAAAGAAGGCTATGAATGTATATACAATATTCAAATGATGGAAGAACGTCAAAGTAATATAGCCTTAGGAGCAGGCTCAATTACAAAATTTGTTTATATAGATGAAAATAGAATTGAAAGAGTGGAAAACGTCAAAAATCTAGAACAATATATTGATAGAGTTGACGAAATGATAAAAAGAAAATATGAGGAGGTACAAAAGAATGTTAAGTAAAGCACCTAGAGGAACTAAAGATATAACACCTAAGGATGTATATAAATGGCATTATGTAGAACGTAAATTCAGAGAAATCTGTGCATTATATGGATATGAAGAAATAAGAACTCCTATTTTTGAACACACAGAAGTATTTGCTAGAGGTGTTGGAGACACTACTGATGTTGTTCAAAAAGAAATGTATACTTTCACTGATAGAGGGGACAGACAACTAAGCTTAAAACCAGAAGGAACTGCTGGTGTTATAAGATCTTTTATAGAAAATAAAATGTATGCTGATACACAACCTACAAAATTATACTATATAACTCCTTGTTTCAGATATGAAAGACCACAAGCTGGTAGACAAAGACAATTCCACCAATTTGGTATAGAAGTATTAGGTAGTGATGGACCTTCAGTAGATGCTGAAGCTATAAGTCTTGCAGTACAATTTTTCAACGAATTAGGACTTAAAAATCTATCAGTAAATATAAACTCTGTAGGATGTCCTAAATGTAGAGAAGAATACAATAGAAAATTAAAAGAATATCTAGACAAAAAAGTAGATGTATTATGTGAAACTTGTTTAGAAAGAAAAGATAAAAATCCAATGAGAGTTATAGACTGTAAAAATCCTAAATGTAAAGAAAACTTACAAGATATACCTTTCATGATAGATCATTTATGTGATGACTGCAAAGAACACTTTGCAAAATTACAAACATACTTAACAGAAATGGGTATAGAATTTGTAGTTGATAAAACTATAGTTAGAGGACTTGATTACTACAAAAAAACTGCATTTGAAATAATATCTAATGATATCGGAGCTCAAAGCACTGTTTGCGGTGGAGGTAGATATGATGGATTAGTTGAAATGCTTGGAGGACCTAAAGGTATAAGTGGTATAGGTTTTGGTCTTGGAATAGAAAGATTATTATTAACTTTAGAAAATAATAATATAGAAATAGAAAATCCAAAATCAACAGACATATATATAGCAACTATAGGAGATGCAGCTAAAACTAAGAGTTTTAAAATAATAAAAGATTTAAGAGCTAATCATATAAGTGCTGATAATGATCACTTAGATAAGAGTATAAAAGCTCAATTTAAGTATTCTGATAAAATACATGCAAAATATACAGTTGTTATAGGTGATGATGAATTAGCTAATGATACAGCAACTCTTAAAAATATGCAAACATCAGAACAAACAACTATAAAATTAAGTGAAATAGTTGATGAACTTAAGAAAAGATTATAATCAAAGGAGATAGAGATGGAAACAATAAAAGGATTAAAAAGAACTCACTATTGCGGAGATCTTAGAATCAGCCATGTTGGTGAAGAAGTTATTTTAAATGGTTGGGTTCAAAAGAAAAGAAACTTAGGTGGATTAGTATTTGTTGACTTAAGAGATATAAGAGGAATAAGCCAAATAATATTTGATGCAGATGTAAGTAAAGATGCTTTTGAAAAAGCTGAAAAATTAGGTTCAGAATATGTTGTAGCTGTAAAAGGTACAGTTCGTGAAAGAGAATCTAAAAACCCTAATATGCCTACAGGAGATATTGAAATATCAGCTACAGAACTTAGAGTTCTTAGCAAATCTCAAACTCCTCCAATATACATCAAAGATGATGATAATGTAGCTGAAGATAAGAGATTAAAATATAGATTCTTAGATTTAAGAAAGCCTTCTATGCAAAATAATTTAATACTTAGAAGTAAGGTTGCTCAAATAGTAAGAAATTACTTAGCAGAAAATAATTTCTTAGAAATAGAAACACCTTTCTTAATAAAACCAAGTCCAGAGGGTGCTAGAGATTACCTTGTACCAAGTAGAGTTAACCCAGGAAAATTCTACGCTTTACCACAATCACCACAATTATTTAAACAATTATTAATGGTAAGTGGTATGGATAGATATTTCCAAATAGTTAAATGCTTTAGAGATGAAGACTTAAGAGCAGATAGACAACCAGAATTCACTCAAATAGACTGTGAAATGTCTTTTGTTGATGAAAATGATGTTATGACTATGATGGAAAACATGATAGGAAGAATATTCAAAGAAATACACAATATAGATATAGAATTACCTCTTAAGAGAATGACTTTCAAAGAAGCTATGGATAGATTTGGTTCTGATAAACCAGATACTAGATTTGCTATGGAACTTACAGATGTATCTGACTTAGTTAAAGAATGTGAATTTGGAGTATTCTCATCAGCAGCTAATGCAGAAAATTCAAGTGTTAGAGCTATAAATGCAATAGGTGGAGCAGATGCTTTCTCTAAAAAAGGAATGAAAAAATTAGAAGAACATGCTAAAACTTATAAAGCAAAAGGTCTAGCTTGGATGAAAGTTACTGAAGAAGGAATAGATTCACCAATAGCTAAATTCTTTAAAGAAGACGAAGTAAAAGCTATATTAGATAGAATGGATGCTAAAGCTGGCGACTTAATATTATTTATAGCTGATAGAAATAAAGTTGTATATGATGCATTAGGTCAATTAAGATTAGAAGTTGCTAGAAAAATGGACTTAATAGACAAAGATAAATACAATTTATTATGGGTAACTGAATTCCCACTATTTGAAGAAGATGAAGAAACAGGTAGAATGATAGCAATGCACCATCCATTCACTTGTCCATTAGATGAAGATATAGACAAATTAGAACAAGAAGATAAAACTCAATTAAGAGCTAAAGCTTACGATATGGTATTAAATGGATATGAACTTGGTGGAGGTAGTGTTAGAATATCTGATGAAGAAGTTCAAGAAAAGATGTTCAAAGCATTAGGAATGAGTCAAGAAACTGCTAACGATAAATTTGGATATTTATTAGAAGCATTCAAATACGGTGTTCCACCACATGCTGGACTTGCATTTGGATTTGATAGACTTATGATGCTACTTACAGGAGCAGATAACATAAGAGAAGTCATAGCATTCCCTAAAAACCAAAATGCTATATGTCCAATGACTAATGCACCAGGATTACCAGAAGATGGCCAATTAGAAGAATTAAGTATAAAAGTTGATTTAGAACAAGAATAATATAAATACAAAACTGTCTGCTACAGAATGATTGTAGTAGGCAGTTTTTTTTAATAAACAGAAAATTATATTTGTTTATTGTATGATAAGTTAAAATATTATAGCTAATTGATAAAAATTCTCAATTAATGTTGACTTTCCACAAAATATATAATATTATATTAATTGATAATCAATATCGATAAATAAAAATAATAATAAATGAAAAAGTCAAAAGAGGTGGAAATATATGAGTTTAGTAATAGTTGGTGGGAATGAAAGAATGAAGAGAGATTATATACAATTAGCAAAAAATAGAGGATATAAGGCAAAGGTAGTTTTAAATATGTCATCAAGGGTAAAAAGATCAATAGGTACACCTGATGCTGTAGTTATATTTACATCAACTGCATCACATAAATTAGTAGCATCAGTTGAAACTCAAGCTAAAAAACAAGATATTCCTATAATAAGAAATAAAAATAATAGTAAATTTGCATTCGAGCAAAGTTTAGATTTAGTTGATGAATGTGTAGGTATGTGTAAACTATGTAAAAATAAAAATTGCATTATGAAGCATTAACATATCATTAATATTAAATTATAATAAAATAAATTTATAATGAAATGAAGCTAATAAAGTATGTATTTTATAAATATAGTAAAGTAGTAGAACTTAAATTATGCTTTTAAAAGTTAAAAAATAAGGTATAATACTAATAAAACTGGTTATTAAAATTTTATCATTAGGGTATAACCAATAAAAAGATCTCAGTATTCCTAGTCAACTGAGATCTTTTTATTTTATAGCAAATTATATTTCTTCTAAATTTATAAGTAAAGATAATTTCTACATATATTTTGAAAAAATATACCTTAGAGTTTTTAGGATAAAGATTTTCTTATATTATTGAAAATAATTGCTAGATATGTTTCAATTATAGAAGTATATAAGTATATACATTAGTTGATATAGATATAATATATTTTGATTACATATAGATATAAGAGATTATATGTTAGGGGGAATTATTAGATGATATTTTACTACTCAGGAACGGGAAATTCTTTATGGGTAGCTCAAAAAATAGCAAAATACCAAAAGGAAGAAATGATAGATATAGCAGAAGAATTACAAAAAAATTTAAATGAGTATATCTATGATTTAGATACAAGAGAGAAAATAGGATTTGTATTTCCGACATATTCATGGGCACCTCCTAAAATTGTTGAGGAATTTATTAAAAAGGTAAAATTTAATGGATATAGACAACATTATTTATTTTCTGTTTATACTTGCGGTTCAGATTCTGGTTGTATGTCTAAGTATCTTGACAATATATTTAAAGATAAAAAAATGGAAATATATTATACAGAATTTATACAAATGCCAGAAAATTTTATAACTATGTTTGAATTAGATTCTGAAATTTTTACAGAAGAAATACTTGAAAAAGCTATAGATAAGGTTGAAAAAATAAATAATCAAATACAAAATGGTCGTTTACATGCTTTTGATAAGGAAAATTATTCAATTATAGATTATATAAAAACATATATTATAAAGCATTTATTTTATTTATTATTTATGGGAACTAGCAAATTTAAAGCAGATGAAAAATGTAATTCATGTGGATTATGTGTAGAGGTATGCCCTTATAAAAATATAACTATGAATAATGGAAAGCCCATTTGGTCTAAAAAATGTACAAAATGTATGGCTTGTATATGTAGATGTCCTAAGGAAGCTATACAGTATGGAAATAGTACAAAGAAAAAGGGGAGATATTATAATCCATTGTTATTAAAAGAAAAAAATAATTAGAATATATAAAAATAAAAAGCAACTTTAAAGTTGCTTTTTATTTTTATATTATAAATACTAAAAAAAATGCAACGACGATAATAATTATCTATAAAACTATTATCGTCATTGGC